>NZ_WOXS01000002.1:1572500-2772500 GCF_009852415.1 Streptomyces sp. Tu 3180
CTCGCTGTGTTTTTTCAAAGGAACCTCGACCATCCGAAACCGGATGGACGGGGTATCAACATATCTGGCGTTGACTTTTGGCACGCTGTTGAGTTCTCAAGGAACGGACGCTTCCTTCGTACTCACCCTCGCGGGCTTTCCTCCGGGCGCTTCCCTTCGGTGTTTCAAACTCTATCAGTGTTTTTCCGGCCCTCTGACCACCGTCCTGCGGACATGCAGGAGGAGACCCAGAGTTAGGATCTGAACGAGTTGAGTTGCTGCCGGGCGAGGACACTCGGCGTGTCACTCATCCCCCAGGCAGGAGTACGACTCTACACGGGGTCGCGGACCGCATGCAAATCCATTAGGCTAGGTGGTCTAGACCTCTGATCTGGACCTGTCGCCCGGAACCGGTACGTCATATGACATACGCTGCTGAACAGCGCGCCGTCCGGGGCGGGACAGTGACGGCACCCCTGTAGATCTCCACCCTGGGAGGCTTCCCATGACCACCGTGACGTCCCCGCTTGCAGGACGGGCCATCGGACTGGCGTCCGTACCCGACCCGGTCTTCTCCGGGGCCATGGTCGGCCCGGGTACAGCTATCGACCCTGTGCGGGAGCCCTCCGAGGCCGTCTCCCCCGTGGACGGCGTCATCGTCTCTCTGCACCCGCACGCTTTTGTCGTCGTCGACGAGAGCGGACACGGCGTGCTCACCCACCTCGGTATCGACACCGTGCAGCTCAACGGCGAGGGCTTCGAGCTGCTCGTCAACAAGGGCGACACCGTCACGCGCGGCCAGGGCATCGTGCGCTGGGACCCGGCTGCCGTCGAAGCCGCCGGGAAGTCCCCGGTGTGCCCGGTCGTGGCCCTCGAGGCCACGTCGGACGCCCTCTCCGAGCTGCGTGACGACGGCGATGTGAAGGTCGGTGACGGTCTCTTCCTCTGGAAGTGACACCGGTGCCGTCCCGGACGGCGAACAGGACGACCAACGCGGCGGCGGGAGCCGCCGCACTAGCGGAGACGGGTGAGATGGAGACAACGCTGCGAGGCGTCGGTGTGAGCCACGGTGTGGCGATCGGCGAGGTTCGGCACATGGGGACGGCGGTGCTCGAGCCGCCGGCCAAGCAGATTCCGGCGGAGGAAGCGGAGCGTGAGCAGGGGCGCGCCCGCAAGGCCGTGGAGGCCGTGGCCGCCGATTTGACGGCCCGCGGCAACCTGGCGGGGGGCGAGGCCCAGGCGGTGCTCGAGGCCCAGGCCATGATGGCCCAGGACCCCGAGCTGATGACGGACGTGGAGCGGCGCATCGCCGTCGGCAGCACCGCTGAGCGTGCCGTGTACGACGCGTTCGCCGCGTACCGCGAGCTGCTGGCGGGTGCCGGTGAGTACCTGGCGGGCCGCGTGGCCGACCTCGACGACGTGCGGAACCGCATCGTCGCGCGGCTGCTCGGGGTGCCGATGCCGGGTGTGCCGGACAGCGACGAGCCGTACGTTCTCGTGGCCCGTGACCTCGCTCCCGCGGACACGGCACTGCTGGACCCGACCCTGGTGCTCGGTTTCGTGACCGAGGAGGGCGGGCCCACCAGCCACAGCGCGATCCTGGCGCGTGCGCTCGGTGTTCCCGCCGTGGTCGCCCTGCCGGGTGCCGGCGAACTCGCCGAGGGCACCGTGATAGCGGTCGACGGCAGCACCGGCGAGATCTTCGTGAACCCGAACGAGGAGAAGAAGGCGCAGCTCGAGGCGGCGGCGGCCGAGCGCAGGGCGGCGCTGGCGGCGTCGACCGGGCCCGGCACGACCGCCGACGGCCACAAGGTGCCGCTGCTGGCCAACATAGGTGGTCCGGCGGACGTGGCGGCCGCCGTCGAGGCGGGTGCGGAGGGCGTGGGCCTCTTCCGCACGGAGTTCCTCTTCCTGGACGACAACAAGAACGCTCCTTCCGAGGAGAAGCAGGTCGCGGCGTACCGGCAGGTACTCGAGGCGTTCCCCGAGGGCCGGGTGGTGGTGCGGGTGCTGGACGCGGGTGCGGACAAGCCGCTGGACTTCCTCACTCCGGCCGACGAGCCGAACCCGGCGCTGGGCGTGCGCGGTCTGCGGACGCTGCTCGACCACCCCGAGGTGCTGCGCACCCAGCTGACGGCGCTGGCGAAGGCCGCGGAGGGGCTGCCCGTCCACCTCGAGGTCATGGCGCCGATGGTCGCGGACCGGGCCGACGCGCGGGCTTTCGCGGACGCGTGTCGGGCGGCGGGCCTGCGGGCGAAGTTCGGTGCGATGGTCGAGATCCCCTCGGCCGCGCTGCGGGCGCGCTCGATCCTGCGGGAGGTGGAGTTCCTGTCCCTGGGGACCAACGACCTCGCGCAGTACACCTTCGCCGCCGACCGCCAGGTGGGTGCCGTCTCCCGGCTGCAGGATCCGTGGCAGCCCGCTCTGCTCGACCTGGTGGCGCTGTCCGCGGAAGCGGCGAAGTCCGAGGGCAAGAGCTGTGGTGTCTGCGGCGAGGCCGCGTCGGATCCGCTGCTGGCCTGTGTGCTGGTCGGTCTGGGAGTCACCTCCCTCTCCATGGGGGCCGCGTCCCTTCCCTATGTACGGGCGGCGCTGTCGAAGTTCACGCTGGCGCAGTGTGAGCGGGCCGCGGCGGCGGCCCGGGCCGCGGACAGCGCCGAGGAGGCCCGTGACGCCGCGCAGGCGGTGCTTTCGGGCGAGTAGTCGGACGGCCGGCGGGCGGCCGGCTGTCCGGAGGGGCGCTCCACCCGCGGTGGGGCGCCCCTCCTCGGTTTCTCGGTTCAGTGGTGGTGGTCGGGGCCCGGACCTTCCTCCCCCAGGTCGGGCGGCTCGCAGTAGTCGACGTTGGACTCCGGCGGGATGAGGTCCCCGGATTCGGCGTCGGTGCAGTAGGCGTCGAAGACCTCTCCGGCGGTGAGGGGTTCGAGCCCGTGGGCGCGCAGGCGCCAGCCGTGGATGCGGTCGCGGGTGCCGGGCGCGCTGGTCCGCATGACCAGTCCGCCGGGGCTCTCGGTGGCGAGGCCGACGGCCAGGACGGTGGTGAACTCGAGGGCTTCGGCCTCGTCCAGTTCCATGCGGCCGGCGACGTCGTCGGCGTGCAGGACGGCGATGAGGGTCTCGGGCGGCCCCGAGACGCTGCACACGAGGTGCCGGTCTCCGGGTGGGGCCGTGTCGAGGATGCGGGTGAGGAGCCGGGAGGCGCGGGCGAAGGCGGCGCGGCCCAGGTCCTCGCCGCATGAGGCGCAGGGACCGAGGCGGGTGAGGAGCGTGGTCGCGTACTCCCAGGTCGTCCGGCGGACGGCCTCGTCGACGAGGGTGGGCAGCAGCTCGGCCAGGGGCTGGCCCTCGTAGAGGACCGTGGGTCCGGTGGCCGCGATCTCGGCCGTGAACCGGGTGCGGCTGGTCCGGCTGTCGGGGTCGAGGCCCGTTTTCCTGCAGAACTCCGTGTACTCCTCGGGGTCGAAGAGGGCCAGTGTGGTGTGGCTTCCCTGCAGTGCGCGTGTCCTGAGGAGGGCCTCCACGTGTTTGAGGTAGGCCGCGTGGTCGTCGAAGACGAAGCTCCGGTAGCGCCGCATGGCCCGGAAGTCGTGCTCGTCGGTCAGCAGGCCGATGGTGCCCGCCATCTCACGGCGCAGGACGCGTCGCAGGGTCCGGTGGTCGGTGTACGCCATGTCTCCCCCTCCGCACAGTCGATCAATGCTCACTCACAGTAATCGAGGGCACTGACAACGGCGTCCGCAGAGGACGGTGACGGTCGCGGTGACGAGGGGTTTCCCCGCGGGGACCGGTCGTCCCCGCGGGGCGGTCAGGCGCGCTTGCGGGCCAGGTCCTCGTAGAAGGCGAGCAGGTCGAGGTCGTCGATGGATCCCGGGTTGACCGCCTTGTGCAGGGGGGTGCCCTGGAGGAGCCGCTTGACCGGCACCTCGATGCGCTTGCCGGTGAGGGTGTGGGGGACTCCGGGCACCTCGATGACCTCGTCGGGGACGTGGCGGGGCGACAGTTGCTCGCGGATGGCCCGCTTGATGCGGTTCAGCAGGTCGTCGTCGAGGACGGCTTCCGGCGCCAGGTGCACGAACAGGGGCATCCAGTAGCCGCCGTCGGGCTGCTCGATGCCGATGACGAGGGACTCCTTGATCTCCGGGAGGCGCTCGACGACCTCGTAGATGTCGGCCGAGCCCATGCGGACGCCCTGGCGGTTGAGCGTGGAGTCGGAGCGGCCGTGGATGACGACGGAGCCGCGGGAGGTGACGGTGATCCAGTCGCCGTGCCGCCACACGCCGGGATAGGTGTCGAAGTAGCTGTCGTGGTAGCGGCTGCCGTCGGGGTCGTTCCAGAAGCGGATCGGCATGGACGGCATGGGGTTGGTGACGACCAGTTCGCCGACCTCGTCGATCAGGGGGTTGCCGTCCGGGTCCCAGGACTGCAGGTCGGTGCCCAGGCAGGGGGCCTGGAGCTCGCCCACGTGGACGGGGAGGGTCGGCACGGCTCCGGCGAAGCAGGAGCACACGTCCGTGCCGCCGCTGACGGAGGCGATCCACAGGTCGTCGCGGACCTCGTCGTGCAGCCAGCGGAAGCCGTCGGGGGGCAGCGGGGATCCGGTGGTGGCGACGCACTTCACCGCCGAGAGGTCGAAGTCGCGCGAGGGGTGCACGCCGGCCTTGCGGCAGGCCATGACGTAGGCGGCGGAGGTGCCGTAGAGGGTGGCGCCGGTGCGTTCGGCGATCCGCCACTGGGCGCCTGTGTCCGGGTGGCCGGGACTGCCGTCGTACAGGACGATCGTCGTTCCGGTCAGCAGGCCGGAGACGAGGAAGTTCCACATCATCCAGCCGGTCGAGGTGTACCAGAAGAAGCGGTCCTCCGGGCCCAGGTCGCAGTGCAGGCCGAGCTGCTTGAGGTGTTCGACGAGGATGCCGCCCTGGGACTGGACGATCGCCTTCGGCAGTCCGGTGGTGCCGGAGGAGTAGAGCACCCACAGGGGGTGGTCGAAGGGCACCTGCTCGAAGACCGGCTCGGTGTCGGCGGAGGTGAGGGCCGGCCAGTCCAGCGCGCCCTCGGGGCGTCGGTGCCGAGCAGGGGGATGTGCACGACGGCGCGCAGGGTGGGCAGTTCGCGGCGCAGTTCGGCGACGACGTCGCGCCGGTCGTGCTCCTTGCCGCCGTAGCGGTAGCCGTCGACGGTGAACAGGACGACCGGTTCGACCTGCTGGAAGCGGTCGAGGACGCTGCGTGCCCCGAAGTCGGGCGCGCAGGAGGTCCACACGCCGCCCACGGCCGCGGTGGCGAGGAGGGCGACGACGGCCTGCGGGATGTTCGGGAGGTAGCCGCTGACGCGGTCTCCGGGGCGCACTCCCAGGGAGCGCAGCTCGGCCGCGAGGGAGCCGACCTGGCGGCGCAGCTCGGCCCAGGTGACGGGGCGCGGGTCGTGGGTCTCGTCGACGTGGAGGAGGGCTGCCTCGTCCGCGCGGGACGCGGCCGCGCGCAGCGCGTGCTCGGCGTAGTTCAGGGTGGCTCCGGGGAACCACTGGGCGCCCGGCATCGAGCGGTCGCCCAGCACGCGCGTGCAGGGGGCCGAGAAGCGGACGTCGAACCACTCCGTGACCGCCTTCCAGAAGGTGTCCGGCTCGTCCACGGACCAGCGGTGCAGCGCCGCGTAGCCGCCGTCGGCGGGGGCGCCGTGGTGCTGGGCGGCCCATGCCTGGAACTTGGTGATCCGTGCTCGGGCGATGCGTTCCGGATCCGGCTGCCAGAGCGGCTGGGGGTTCACGGTCGACATGGGGCGGCTCCCGGACTGTGCGCGTCGTGTGCGTCTGCGCGCACGTGCTGGGGTGTGCGCGTGACGCGGCTGACAGGGACGATGCCATGTGATCGACTTCTGCACCAGGGTGCCCCCCACATAGTCCCCGGCGTGAAGATGTGGTCCGATCACGGGTGAACGGCAGTTGAACGACACTCGTGCGGGGTGCGGTCGATGGCAGGGTGAGCACCATGGACGGTCGTGACCTGGTGCGTTCGGTGAAGTCGGTCGGTTCGGTGGGGGCGGCTCAGGGGTTGCGTACCGTACGGGCAGCGTGGCGCAGGTGGCGGGCCGACGCCACCGGGCTGCCGCCGCGGGGGCCGGAGCGGGCGCGGGTGCCCGGGACCGTGCGGGAGGTGGAGTCGCAGGCCGGTGGCGGCGTCGTCCGGTTCGGCCGCTCGGAACTGCGGATCTTCGTGGCGGTGAACGGGGCCGTCTTCTGGGGCTGGGACGGGGCGGCTCCCGCGCCGTCCTACGCCCTGGCCGACCGCTGTCCCGATCCGGATCCGCGGGCGGCGCTGGAGCCGGACAAGGACGGCGGCTGGCGGGTGGTGGCCGAGCGGGTGACGGTCGTCGTCTCGCGGCACGGCGCGGTGGAGGTGCTCACCCCCGGGGGTGTGACGCTGCGGCGTGACCTGCCGCCGCGGTGGTGGGAGCCGGTGGGCGGTGGCGCGGCGCGCTGGATGCAGCGGTCGGAGGTGCCGGCGGACGCCCGCTTCTTCGGGCTCGGGGGGCGTGCGGCGGGTCCCCGGCTGCGGGACGGCACGTACCGGTTGTGGAACACCGCCCCCGGCCGGGCCTCCGGACCCGGTGACGGTCCGCTGGGCGTCACGATGCCGGTGCAGCTGGTGGTGGCCGACGCGGGCACGCACCTGGTGTTCCACGACAACTCGTGGGACGGCACCGTGACGCTGCGGGAGGGGGAGGAGGGCGCCGGTTCCGGGCACGACCGGGCCGGGACGAGTGAGCTGCGGATGGACGGCGGCCCCCTGCGCTGCTGGGTGATGGTGGGTGCTCCCGCACGCGTGCTGCTCACCTGGGCGTCGCTCACCGGTGCGCCCGCGCTTCCGCCCGCGTGGGCGCTCGGCCACCACCTCCTGCCGGAGGGCGCCGGCGACGAGGAGGAGCTGCGGAGGATCGTCACGGGCTGTCAGGAGCACGGGCTGCCGGTCGACGCCGTGCACCTCGGCATCGGCCACCTCGACGCCCGCCGGGTGTTCGGCGTCGACCAGGAGCGGTTCCCCAAGCTGCCGGTCCTCGCCGACGAGCTGCGGCGCGACGGGATCCGGCTGGTGTCGGCCGTCGGCCCGGCGGTGGAGCCCGTGCCCGGCGGCACCGTGTACGACGGGGGGACGGCGCGGGACGCGTTCGTGCGGGGCTCCTCCGGGGAGGTCGTGCGGGGGGTCGCGTGGCCCGGGGAGGCGGTCTTCCCGGACTTCACGCACGCGCGCGTGCGCGAGTGGTGGGGCGGGCTGTACGCGGAGGGCCTGGCGCAGGGGTTCTCCGGTTTCCGGCACGACCTGGACGAGCCGACGTCGTTCACGGCCTTCGGGGAGTCGACGCTCCCGCGCTCGGCCCGGCACGCCCTGGACGGACGGGCCGGCGACCACCGTGAGGCGCACAACGTGTACGCGCTGTGCATGGCCCGGGCGGCGTTCGAAGGAGTGCGGGGCGCGGCGCCCCACGAGCGGCCGTTCGTGTTCTCGCGTTCCGGGTGGGCCGGTATGCAGCGCTACGGCGGAACGTGGCCGGGCGAGGTGGCGCCGGGGTGGCCCGGGCTGCGTGCGGGGCTGGCGCTGGTCCTGGGGCTGGGACTGTGCGGTGTCCCCTGCGCGGGGCCGGACGTCGGCGGCTCCGGCGGGGAGCCGTCACCCGAGCTGTATCTGCGCCGGCTGCAGCTGGGCGCCTACTTGCCGCTGCTGCGCACGCGCACCGGTCCGCGTGCGGGGAGCGGGGAGCCGTGGGAGTTCGGCGCCGAGGTCCTGGAGCACGCGCGCGCGGCGCTCGTCGAACGCCGGCGGCTGCTGCCGTACTTCATGACGCTGGCGCATCTGGCCCGGCGCACCGGAGCGCCCCTCGTGCGGCCGCTGTGGTGGTCGGCTCCCGAGGAGCGCGCTCTGCGCGACTGCGAGGACGCCTTCCTGCTGGGCGACTGTCTGTTGGTGGCGCCCGTGCTCGACCCGGGTGCGGACCGGCGGGCCGTCCGCCTGCCCGGGGGACGCTGGTACGACACGGTGACGGAACGGGCGTACGAGGGACCGGCCCAGGTGCTGGTCGAGGCGCCGCCGGAGCGGATCCCGGTGTTCGCACGCGCGGGTGCGATCCTTCCCGTGCGGGGCGAGGGGGGCGGGCCGGAGCTGGAGGTGTGGGCCCCCGCGCGGGGGCGGACCGGGGGCGGGCTGGTCGTGCCGGACGCCGGTGACGGGTGGGAGGAGCCGGAGACCGAGCGCTACACCTCCCGTTGGGAGGGTCCGCGGCTCGTCGTCGAGCGGGAGGGCGAGGACGGCGCCGGTGAGCCGGCCCGTCCGGTGCGCGTCCGCGGGCTCGGGCCGGACCGGGATCAGATGTAGCGGCCCTCGAACCAGGCCCGCACGGCCAGGGTGTGCAGGGGGAAGGCGAGTTCCTCCGGGCGGCGCAGGAGGTGCCAGCCCTCCGTCTCGTCGGTGGCGGCGGAGGGCGGCAGGCCCCCGGCGGGGCGTTCCGGGAGGAGCCCGAACAGCAGCAGGTGTCCGTCGGGCGAGCTCATGGCGTCGGCGAGCCGTACGTCGCGGCTCGCCGCGTCGATGCCGGTCTCCTCCCTGAGCTCGCGGACGACCGCCTGGCGCCAGTCCTCGCGGTCGTCGATGTAGCCGCCGGGCAGAGCGGTGCCCCCGCGCGCGGGAGCGACGGTCCGGGTGATGACGACCAGGGCGGTGCCGTGCGTGTCGTACACGGGCTGGAGGGCCACCGCGACCGGCAGCGGGTTGCGGTAGGCCACGGTGCCGCAGGCCGGGCAGGTGCGGGGCCAGCCGGAGACGCCCTCCCCGAAGGGCGTGCCGCAGCTCGAACAGTGGGAGCCCGGCGCGGAGTTGGGAACGGGTGTTTGCGTTTCGGACACGCGCGGACTGTATCCGATCGCCGGGAGGACGTCTCCGGGGGGTCGCTCAGCGGCGGCCGGTGAGCGACGCGCGGGACACCGGGAAGTCGAAGTAGGTGTCCGGGTGGGGTTCGGGCTTGAAGGTGTAGTGCCACCACTCCTCGGCGAGGTTCACGAACCCGAGGTCTTCCAGGGTGTCCTTGAGCAGCAGCCGGTGGGCCCGTTGCTGGCCCCGGACGCGGGGGTCGAGGGTGTGGCTGAGCGTGTCGAAGCAGTCGTAGCCGGTGCCCATGTCGACGGAGTTGTCGGGGAACCGCTCGTCCTCGGGGGCGAAGCAGGGGGTCAGGGGCTGTCCGGGACGGTACGGCCGGGTCGGCCGCGCGGGGAGCTTCACGAGGGTGAGGTCCACCGTCGAGCCGCGGCTGTGGCCGGACTTCTCCGCGATGTAGCCGTCGGCGAACAGCCGGCTCTTGTCGACGTCCGGGTAGAACTCGTCCTTCATCGCCTGGTCGTCGAGGTCCTCGGCCCAGCGCACGAAGTGGTCCACCGCGCGCTGCGGCCGGTAGCAGTCGTACACCTTGAGGGAGTAGCCCTGACTCAGCAGCCTGCTCTGCGCCGCGTGGAGGGCCCGGGCGGCGGGGCGGGTGAGGATGCACAGCGGCTGCCGGTAGCCGTCGATGCGCTCGCCCACGAAGTTGTGCGGGGTGAAGTAACGGATCTCCTCGATGATCGTCGGGTCCACGCTGCGCAGCGCCACGAAGTCCTCGGGCGCCTTGGGCTCGGGCTCGGCCCGGGCGGGGGCGGACGCGGCGGTCGCGGTCAGCAGGGCGGCGATCGCGGTGACCAGTCCGCGTACCGCGGTGGAGAGTCGTGTCATGTCTCCTGCATGTATCAGGAATGGGCCGCGCCGGGGAAGCACCCTGCCCTTCCGGGGCGGCTCACGACACCCTCCTGGCGTTGCGTCAGGAGGGGCGCGGGGCGGTCTTCGCCGCCCCGCGCGACCGACACGGAACTCCCCTGGGAGCCGCGCGCGTTGAACGGTGAACGTGGTGGAGCCGGACGACGCGGCGCGGGAAGCCGACGGGGGCGACGGTACGGCAGAGTGACCGCTCCGGAACCGTGTGTGAACGTCTCATGAACTGCGCTCGGGCAGGCTCGGGCGGCGCCATCATGCTCCCGTGAGCTCCTGGACGGACCGTCTCCGTTTCGCGTTCCAACCGGTGGTCAACCTGACGACCGGCGGGGTGGCGGGCCTGGAGATACTGGCCCGCCCCGAGACCGGCGACATCCTGGCCGAGGCCCGGCGCGACCCCGAACTGGACCGGCGGCTGGCGGTGTCGGCGGTACGGGCGGCGGTCAGCAGGGAGACGCTGCTCCCCCTGTACGTCAACGTGTTCGCGGGCACCCTCGCCGATCTCGGCGGTCTCGCCCCGGTGCACGACGCGGTGCGCGAGGCGGGCCGGCTGCCGTGGGAGGTGACGATCGACATCGGTCCGCCGTACACGCACGTGCCGCGGCGGGCGCTGCTGGACGCGGTCGCCGTACTGCGCGGCCAGGGCTTCCGCATCTGCGCGGACGGGGTCGGGGACGGGGAGATCCCGCTGCGCCTGCTCACGGACCTCGCGCCCGACCTGGTCAAGCTGGACGCGTCGCTGCTGGCGCGGCCCGCGGCGATACGGGCGATGCGGACGCTGTGCGAGGAGCTGGGGGCGCTGTTGTCCGTCGAGGGCGTCGAGACCGAGGGACAGTGCGCGACGGCACTGACGGCGGGGGCCCAGCTGGCCCAGGGCGAGCTGTTCGCTCCGCCGGCCCGGCTGCCTGCCGCGGACGTGTACGTTCCGCCGCGCTCCCCCGGCGCGGTGGCGGTGCCCCGGTCCGGGCCGTCGGTGCGGGAGTTCGTACGGCCGGCCGCGCTGCTGCCCGCCACCGCGTCCGCCGGTCAGGTGCGGGCCCTGCTGACCGGCTCCCCCGACGTGTCCGGGGTGCTGCTCGTGGACCGGGCCGGGGTTCCGGTGCGGTCGGTGCACCGCTCGCGCTTCCTGCTGTCGATGTCCGGGCGCTACGGGCACGCGCTGTACGCCGACCGGCCGGCCGCCAGGCTCGGGGACCCGCCGCGGACGGTGGGCGTGGACGCCACGGCCTGGGAGGTCCTGGAAGTGGTGGCGGTCGGGGACCGGGCCCGCACGTCGGACGACGTGGCCGTCGTGGACGGGCACGGCCGGTGCGTGGGCGTCGTACGGCTCGCGGACCTGGTGCGCGCGCTCGCCGAGACCCGGGTGGAGGAGGCGGCGGGGCTCAATCCGCTCACCCGGTTGCCCGGGTCGGACGCGATCACCGGTGAGGTGGACCGGTGGATCGCGGACGGCCGGGGGTTCGCGCTCAGCTGGCTGGACGTCGACCACTTCAAGCAGGTGAACGACGGGGCCGGGTTCGCGGCGGGCGACGAGCTCATCCGCGCGGTGGGGCGGGCGCTGCAGCGGGCCGCGTCGGGCAGCGCGGGCGTGGGGCACATCGGCGGGGACGACTTCCTGGTGCTCTCCGTTCCGGAGGAGCTCGAGCCGCTGGTGTCCTCGGTCCTGGACGTGCCCTGGTCGGCCGGCGGGTACCCGGTCACGCTGTCGCTGGCCACGGTCCTGTGCACGCCGGGCAGTGTGACGGACCATCGGCAGGCGGCCGCTTGTCTGGCCACGCTGAAGAAGGCGGCCAAGGCGCTGCACGGGACGAGTTGGGTGCTGGGCAGGGCGGGCGCGGCCGGGCACGAGATCCGCCGCGGCACCGAGAGGGCACCGGCGCCGACGGGATGAGGGGTGACGGCTCCGGACGGGGGCCGAGCGGGCGCCGGGGCCGCTGTCCGTGTGCGCGAGGAGCGGAGGGGGCCGGCGCCGTGGTGGCCGGGTGAGCGCCGGAGGCGGACCGCGGACGGGCCTCACCGCTCTCACCGGCGAGCCGGCCGGGGAACCACGCGACGGCACCACCGCGTCCGGATCCCGCCGGTGCCGTCGCGAAGGACGCTCCCGCGGCCGGAGGGCCGACAACCGTTCCGGTCGGCTGCCTTGACGCCCCCCGGGTGCCGGTGAACACTTCCGGTGTCAGCCGACATCGCCGTACATCTCGGTGTATTCCGGCACGCCGCCGCTGGGGTCCTCCTGCGCCACGGCCCACTCCCCCACCGGCGATCCGGCTGCGACGGCACGCTCGTCACGGACGCCGGGCGGGGCGCGGTACCCCCCTGCCTCCGGCCGAAGTCGCCATGGGAAACGCACCCTGCACGTGAGGCCCGGGGCGGATCGTCCCGGGCCGTGGCCCAGGAGCCGCCATGAGCAACGGAGACATCTTCGTCGGGGAAGTCATCGGCACCGCGATCCTGATCCTGTTCGGCGCCGGTGTGGTCGCGGCCGTCGTGCTGAACCACTCCAAGGCGAAGGACGCCGGCTGGATCGTCATCGCGTTCGGCTGGGGATTCGGCGTGCTGGCCGGGGCGTACACCGCCGCCCCGCTGTCCGGCGGGCACCTCAACCCGGCGGTCACCCTCGGGATCGCCGTGGACACCGGGGAATGGGACACGGTCCACGTCTACGTCGCCGGGCAGATGGCCGGCGCGATGCTCGGCGCCGTGCTCTGCTGGCTGGTCTACTACGCGCAGTTCCGGGCCAACGCCGAGGAGGACGTCGCCCAGCCGACGCTCGGGATCTTCTCCACGGCACCGGCGATCCGCAATCCCGTGGCGAACCTCGTCACCGAGATCATCGCCACCGTGGGCCTGGTGCTGCCGATCCTGGCCTTCGGCCTGACGGAGGGGCTCGGCGAGTCGGGCACCGCGATCCTCGTCGTCTCGTTCCTGGTGGTGGGCATCGGCCTGTCGCTCGGCGGTCCCACGGGGTACGCCATCAACCCCGCGCGCGACCTGGGGCCGCGCCTGGTGCACGCACTGCTGCCGATCCCCGACAAGGGGACCTCGGACTGGGGTTACGCGTGGGTTCCCGTCGTGGGACCGCTCATCGGCGGAGCGCTGTCCGGGATCGTCTTCAACGCAGCCTTCTGAACGGACCTCCGCACGAACCGACGAAGGGGACGTCATGACGGACAAGTTCGTCGCCGCCATCGATCAGGGCACCACGTCCAGCCGCTGCATCGTCTTCGACCGGAACGGCGCGGTCGTCGCCGCCGACCAGCGCGAGCACCGCCAGATCTTCCCCAAGCCGGGCTGGGTGGAGCACGACGCCACCGAGATCTGGTCCAAGGTGCAGGCCGTGGTCGCCGGAGCGCTCGCCAGGGCCGGCCTGCGCGCCGACCAGCTCAGCGCCCTCGGCATCACCAACCAGCGCGAGACGACGGTCCTGTGGGACCGCACCACGGGCAAACCCGTGCACAACGCGATCGTGTGGCAGGACACGCGGACCGCCGCGCTGTGCGACCAGCTGGGCGGCCCGGACGGGCAGGACCGTTTCCGCGAACGGACGGGGCTGCCGCTGGCCAGCTACTTCTCCGGCCCCAAGGCGGCCTGGCTGCTGGACAACGTGCCCGGACTGAGGACCCGTGCGGAGAACGGCGAGATCGCGTTCGGCACCATCGACTCCTGGCTGATCTGGAACCTCACCGGCGGCCCCGACGGGGGACGGCACGTCACCGACGTGACCAACGCCGGGCGGACCATGCTGATGAACCTCCGGACGCTCCAGTGGGACGCGTCCGTCCTGTCCGCGATGAACGTGCCCGAGGCGGTCCTGCCGGAGATCAGGTCCTCCGCCGAGGTCTACGGCACCGCCGTGGGCCGGCTCTCGGGCGTGCCGGTGGCCTCGGCGCTGGGCGACCAGCAGGCGGCCGTGTTCGGACAGGCCTGCTACGACGTGGGCACGGCGAAGAACACCTACGGCACGGGCAGCTTCCTGCTGCTCAACACCGGCAACCGGCCGGTGCCGTCGAAGAACGGGCTGCTGACGACGATGGGCTACAAGATCGGCGACGAGGCGCCCGTCTACTGCCTGGAGGGGTCGATGGCCGTCACGGGCGCGCTGGTGCAGTGGTTCCGCGACCAGCTCGGCATCATCCGCAGCGCGGACGAGATCGAGCCGCTGGCGGCGAGCGTGGACGACAACGGCGGGGCCTACATCGTGCCCGCGTTCTCCGGGCTGTTCGCGCCGTACTGGCGCTCCGACGCGCGCGGTGTGGTCACGGGACTCACCCGGTACGTGACCAAGGCGCACCTCGCGCGCGCGGTGCTCGAGGCGACGAGCTGGCAGACGCGCGAGGTCGTGGACGCCATGTACCAGGACTCGGGGGTCCGGATCACCGCCCTGAAGGTCGACGGCGGCATGACGGGGAACAGCCTGCTCATGCAGCACCAGGCGGATGTGCTCGGCGTTCCGGTGATCCGTCCCGGGGTCTCCGAGACGACCTGCCTGGGCGCCGCCTACGCGGCCGGTCTCGCCACGGGCGTGTGGGGCGGCCTCGACGAACTCAGGTCCCACTGGCGGAAGGACGCCGAGTGGACGCCGGGCATGGAGGCGTCCGTGCGGGACCGCGAGTACCGCAACTGGCGGAAGGCGGTGGAGAAGAGCTTCGGCTGGGTGGAGGACGGCGGCTGACCACGCGCGCGGAGCGCCGTTCCCCGGGCCGCGGCCCGTGACTCCGGTCGGCCGGAGCACGGGCCGCGGTCCGCGGCCTCAGGCGGTGACCGTCCGGCGGTGCCGCGCGCCCTGGGTCATGGCGTGCTGGACGACACCGACGAGGACCTCCTTGACCGATTCGCGGTCCCTGGCGTCGCACATCAGCAGGGGCACGTGGTCGTCGAGGTCGAGCGCCCGGCGGACGTCGTCGACCGGGTACCGCGCGGCGCCCTCGAAGCAGTTGACGCCGACGAGGAACGGGATGGAGCGCCGCTCGAAGTAGTCGATGGCCGCGAAGCAGTCCTCCAGGCGCCGGGTGTCGGCGAGGACGACCGCGCCGAGGGCGCCCTCGGACAGCTCGTCCCACATGAACCAGAACCGCTCCTGGCCGGGCGTGCCGAAGAGGTACAGCACCAGGTCCTCGCGCAGCGTGATGCGGCCGAAGTCCATGGCCACGGTGGTGGTGTTCTTGGCCTCCACACCGCTGGTGTCGTCGACCGGACGGCCCGCCTCGGTGAGCAGTTCCTCGGTGCGCAGCGGCCTGATCTCGCTGACCGCGCCGACGAGCGTGGTCTTGCCCACGCCGAAGCCGCCGGCCACCAGGATCTTGAGGGTGACGGGCTCGACCGGGGGCTTGCCGCGCTCAGAGCGCCCGAAGATCATCGATCTCTTCTCCTGCTCGATGGGGATCGGGCGGCGGGCCGTATCCCCCGCCGCCGGGGGTTTCGACGACGAGTACGTCGCCGGGGCCGACGTCAGCCGAGTCGCTCCCGGCGAGTCGGGTGACCGTGCCGTCCGCCCGTTCGACCCGGCCGGCGCCCGGTGCGCCCGGCCGGCCGCCGGCCATGCCGTACGGGGGGACCCTGCGGTGCTGGGACAGGGTGGAGACGGTCATGGGCTCCAGGAAGCGGATGCGGCGCACGGCCCCGTCCCCGCCGCGCCACCGCCCGGCGCCGCCGCTGCCGCGGCGCACCGCGAACTCCTCGAGGCGGACGGGCAGCCTCCACTCCAGGACCTCGGGGTCGGTGAGCCGTGAGTTGGTCATGTGCGTCTGCACGACGGACGCGCCGGGGAAGCCGTCTCCCGCGCCCGAGCCGGAGGCGACGGTCTCGTAGTACTGGTGGCGTGCGTTGCCGAAGGCGACGTTGTTCATCGTGCCGGAGCCCTCGGCCTGGACGCCGAGCGCCGCGTACAGGGCGCCGGTGATCGCCTGGGAGGTCTCCACGTTGCCGGCGACGACGGCGGCCGGCGGCTCGGGCGCCAGCATGGAGCCGGGCGGCACGATGATCCTCAGCGGGCGCAGACTGCCGTCGTTGAGCGGGATGTCGTCGGCGACCAGGGTGCGGAAGACGTACAGGACGGCCGCGTTGACGACCGAGAGGGGGGCGTTGAAGTTGGTGGGCAGCTGGGCGGAGGTGCCGGTGAAGTCGACGGTCGCGGAGCGGCTCGCGCGGTCCACGCGCACCCGCACGCGGATGACCGCGCCCGAGTCGGTCTCGTAGGCGTACTCGCCGTCGTCGAGGGCGTCGACGACGCGGCGCACCGCCTCCTCGGCGTTGTCCTGGACGTGCTTCATGTACGCCTGGACGACGTCGAGGCCGAAGTCCTCGATCATGCGGCCGACCTCGTCGACGCCCTTGCGGTTGGCGGCGATCTGGGCCCGCAGGTCGGCGAGGTTGGTCTTCGGGTCGCGGGACGGATGGGGCGCCTCGGTGAGGAGCCGGAGGGTCTCCTCCTCGCGGAAGCGGCCGTTCTCGGTGAGCAGCCAGTTGTCGAAGAGGACGCCCTCCTCGTCGATGGTGCGGCTGCCGGCCGGCATCGAGCCCGGGGCGATGCCGCCGATCTCGGCGTGGTGGCCGCGGGAGGCGACGTGGAAGAGGACCTCGCGGTCACGCTCCGTGTCGCCGGTCGGCCCGCTGCCGAAGACCGGGGTGATCACGGTGACGTCGGGCAGGTGGGTGCCGCCGTGGTACGGGTCGTTGACGGCGTAGGTGTCGCCGGGGCGCATGGACGGGCCGCGCCGCCGGATGACCTCTTTGACGCCGGTGCCCATCGAGCCCAGGTGGACGGGGATGTGCGGGGCGTTGGCCACCAGGTTCCCGTCCGGGTCGAAGAGGGCGCAGGAGAAGTCCAGGCGTTCCTTGATGTTGACGGACTGGGCGGTGGACTCCAGGCGGGCGCCCATCTGTTCAGCAATGGACATGAAGAGGTTGTTGAAGACCTCGAGCAGGACCGGGTCGACTTCCGTGTCGACGTCGGAACTCTGCGTGACCGCCACGCGTTCCATGACCAGATGCCCGTCGTGGGTCGCCGCGGCCCGCCAGCCGTCGTCGACGACGGTCGTCGCGCCGGATTCGGTGATGATCGCCGGGCCGGTGACGGTGCCGCCGGGGGGAAGGTCCTCGCGGCGGTGGAGGGGTACGTCACGCCAGGCGCCGCCGGTGTGCAGGCGGACGGTCCGCGGGGCGGCGGTGCCGCTTTCGGAGGGGTGCCCGCGAGGGGCGAGGGCGGAGAGATCGGGGGGTTCGATGATGCCGGTGGCTTCGACGGAGAGGGCTTCGACCACGATCGGCCGGTCGAGCGTGAAGGAGTACGTGGCGCGATGACGTTCTTCGAAGACGCGGCGCATCGTGTCGGGCTCGGTCAGCTCGACGGTGAGGGTGGTGTCGGTTCCGTCGTAACGGAGCTGGGCGCGGCGCGTGACCTCGATCCGCTCCTCGGGGACGTCCTCGGCGAGGAGTTCGGCGCGGGCCGCCGCCTCCAGGTCGTCGGCGGCCTCGCGGACGCCGGGCATCGCGGCGGGCTCCAGGGATGCCTCGACGGCGCGTTCGCGCATGGCCGTGGTGTCGGCCAGGCCGATGCCGAGCGCGGACAGGACGCCCGCCATGGGCGGGACGAGGACGGTGCGGATGCCGAGGGAGTCGGCGACCATGCACGCGTGCTGTCCGCCCGCGCCACCGAAGGTGGTGAGGGCGTAGCGGGTGATGTCGTGGCCCTTCTGCACGGAGATCCGCTTCACGGCGCCCGCGATGTTGGCGACGGCGATCTGCAGGTAGCCCTCGGCGACCTGCTCGGGGGTGCGGTCGTCGCCGGTCCGCTCCCGGATCTCGCGGGCGAGGGCGGTGAAGCGGTCACGGACGAGCGCGGCGTCGAGGGACTGGTCGCCGTCCGGGCCGAACACGGCCGGGAAACGGGCGGGTTGGATCCGGCCGAGCATGACGTTGGCGTCGGTGACGGCGAGCGGGCCGCCGCGCCGGTAGCAGGCGGGCCCCGGGTCCGCGCCCGCCGAGTCCGGCCCCACCCGGTAGCGGGAGCCGTCGAAGTGGAGGACCGAGCCGCCGCCGGCGGCCACGGTGTGCATGTCCAGCATGGGTGCGCGCAGCCGGACGCCGGCGACCTGCGTGGTGAAGACGCGTTCGTACTCGCCCGCGAAGTGCGAGACGTCGGTGGAGGTGCCGCCCATGTCGAAGCCGATGACGCGGTCGAAGCCGGCCAGCTGCGACATGCGCGCCATGCCGACGATGCCGCCCGCCGGCCCGGACAGGACGGCGTCCTTGCCGCGGAACTGCCCGGCCTCGGCGAGTCCGCCGTTGGACTGCATGAACATCAGCCGCACGCCTTCGAGCTCGTCGGCGACGTGCCGTACGTAGCGGCGCAGCACGGGCGAGAGGTAGGCGTCGGCGACGGCGGTGTCACCGCGCGGGACGAGCTTCATCAGCGGGCTGACCTCGCTGGACAGCGAGATCTGCGGGAATCCGATCCGGGCGGCGAATTCTCCGATCATCTGTTCGTGGGCGGGGTGGAGGTGGCTGTGCAGGCAGACCACGGCGACGGCGCGGACACCGGCGTCGTACGCCTGCCGCAGCGGCTCGGTGAGGGCGTCCAGGTCCGGGGGGCGCAGGACGGTGCCGTCGGCGGCGATGCGCTCGTCGACCTCGACGACCCGTTCGTACAGCGGGTCGGGCAGTTCGATGCGGCGGGCGAAGATGCGGGGGCGGTTCTGGTAGGCGATGCGCAGGGCGTCGCGGAAGCCGCGGGTGACGATCAGCAGGGTGCGCTCGCCCTTGCGCTCGAGGAGGGCGTTGGTGGCGACCGTGGTGCCCATGCGTACGGCGTCGACGGGATCGTCCGATCCGGCCAGCAGCGCGCGGACGCCCGCGACGGCCGCGTCGGCGACGGGCGTCCCCGCGTGCGGGCCCGGCCCCGGGGGCCGGAGGGCCGGGGTGTCCGAGAGCAGTTTGTGCGTGAGCAGCCGGCCGTCCGGGCGCCGCGCGACGATGTCGGTGAAGGTGCCGCCCCGGTCGATCCAGAACTGCCAGCCTGTCACGTCAGTGCTCCGCTTCCGCGCCGGTCACAGGGCCCGCAGGCCGTTGATCACGTCGCGCAGAATACTCTCGTCCGGCAGTTCGGCCGGGGGCACGGGCCGGTTCACATGGACCAATTCGGTGTCGACGAGGTCTCCGACCAGGACCCGGACCACTCCGACCGGCAGGTCGAGTTCGGAGGCGAGTTCGACGACCGTCTGCGGGGTGTCACGGCACAGCTCGACGATGTCCACATGCTCCGGGGAGAGCGTCGGGTCCGTCTCCGGATCGTCGGCGTGGGGCTCCGTGACGACCACCGCGATCAGATCGAGGCGGTGCTGGGCCGCACTGGTGGTGCGGCCCCGCGTCATGGCGTACGGACGGACGACCGGACCGGCCTCGTCGTCGAACCAGTGGCTTCTCTCCTGACCGTCAGCGCTCATGCCATCCCACTACCCGCCGGAGGGCAGATCGGTGCGTGGGGCGGTGCCCAGATGCGCGCCGACCCGCTTCACCAGGAGCGTCATCTCGTAGGCGACCTGTCCGACGTCCGAGTCGGCGTCCGCGAGGACGGCGAGGCAGCTGCCGTCACCGGCGGCCGTGACGAACAGGAACGCCTCGTCGAGTTCGACGACGGTCTGGCGGACGTCACCGGCCTCGAAGTGGCGGCCCACCCCCTTGGCGAGGCTGTGGAACCCGGAGGCGACCGCGGCCAGGTGTTCGCTGTCCTCGCGGGTCAGGTCCTTCGACGCCCCCGTGGCCAGGCCGTCGCCGGAGAGCACGACGGCCTTGCGGATGCTGGCGACGCGGTCCACCAGGTCGTCGAGGAGCCAGTTCAGCCCGGCCTTGTCGGTCGCGGTGTGGCCGGTGGCCTTCGGTGCGGTCATCGACCGTCCCCCTTAGTCGTTCGTCGTGGTGCTGTGCCGCCGTCGGCGTCCTCGCCCGCGGCGTTCTCCTCACGGCCGCGTTGCCAGCCTCGCTGGAGCGATGCCATGCGGCTGCGTACTTCTTCCGCGTCCCGTTCAACGGGCCGGGCCCCGTCCTCGTTCCGCCGTCCGGTGCCGCGCTTCAGCTGCGGGGCGAGGCTGGCCTGCCGTGTGCGCCGGGGCAGCGATCCGGCACCGGGCCACGCGGCGCCGGTCTCCCGCGCCGCGCCGCCGGGTCCGGTCTCCGCTGCCGCGTCCGCGGCCGGCGGGGGCCCCTCCGGGTCGCTCGACGCGGTCGCGGGGCGGCGCGTGCGCCGGGGAAGGAGCGCAGGCGTCTTCGGCGGGTCCTCGTCCGCTCGGCCGGAGGGCGCCGGGGTCTCGCTCCCTTCTCCGGCGCGGGCACCGGTCCCGGGACGGGCGGGGTCCGCGCCCCTTCTGCGGGTGGGGAGCGCCGGCAGCGCCTCCGTGCCCGGCCGCTCCTGCTCACGGTCCGAGGGGAGCCGTCCGGCGCGGCGGGCGGGGAGCGGGGAGGCGGGCTCCGGGCCCGGGCGGCCGGCGCCCCGGCGTCCCGCCGGGTCCTCACCGCGGTCGGGGGCCGGAACCGGCGGTGCCTGCGGGCCCGGGCGGTCCGGCGAGGCGGCCGTGTCCTCGTCCGTCCGTTCCCGGCGGGTGCTCCGGTCCCCGACCGGGCGGCCGTGGGAGCTGACCAGCTTGGGCGCCCTCCGGCGGGGCAGCGGGACCGGGGCGTCCGTCCGGTCGTCCGCGTCCCGGTCACGCCCCTCACGGGTGCCGGGGGCCTGCTGGTGCTGCGCGCCGCGGCGACCGGGCCGCTCGTCCTTGGTTCGGGTGTGGGAGCGGCGGGAGCGGAAGAGGCCGCCGCGCCCGCTGTCCTCGTCGTCCAGCGCGCCGGGGAAGTCGTCGAGGACGTCCAGGTCGACCGGGGCTTCCAGTTCCACCGGTCCGTCCAGCAGCGAGGCGGGCAGCCCGGGCATCTGCACGGGCGTCTGGGAGAGCGCGGCGTGGCGGCGCTCCTCCGGTTCCCCGCTCTTGGCGCGCTGGGGCCGGTCGAGGCGGAAGCCGACGCCGTTGGTGTCCGGCACGTCGTCCGTCAGCAGCGCGTCGGGGATGAGGACGACCGCCGTGGTGCCGCCGTACGGGGAGGGCTGGAGGGAGACCCGGATGTTCTGGCGCTGGGCGAGGCGGCTGACCACGAAGAGCCCGAGCCTGTCGGTGTCGGTGAGTTCGAACTCGGGTGTCTCGGCGAGCCGGAGGTTGGCGTCCAGGAGCGCGTCGGCCGCCATGCCGAGACCGCGGTCGTGGATCTCCAGGGTGAAGCCGTTGGCCACGCGCTCGCCCAGGACCTGGACGGCGGTGTGCGGCGGCGAGAACACCGTGGCGTTCTCCAGGAGTTCGGCCACGAGGTGGGTGAGGTCGGCGACGGCCGGTCCGGTGACGGCGACCCTCGGCAGGCGGCGGACCTCGATGCGTTCGTAGTCCTCGACCTCGGCGACGGCGGCGCGGACGACGTCCATGAGCTGGACGGGCTTGCGCCACTGCCGGGAGGGCGCGGCGCCGGAGAGGATGACGAGGCCCTCGGCGTGCCGGCGCATGCGGGTGGTCAGGTGGTCGAGGCGGAACAGGTCGGCGAGTTCCTCGGTGTCCTCGGTCCTGCGCTCCATGGTGTCCAGCAGGGTGAGCTGCTTGTGGAGGAGGACCTGGCTGCGGCGGGCGAGGTTGACGAACACCTCGGAGACGCCGGCGCGCAGTTCGGCCTGCTTGACGGCGGCCTCCACGGCGGCGCGCTGGAGGGTGTTGAGGGCCTGGCCGACCTCGCCCATCTCGTTCTTGTCGTACTCCAGCCGCGGGACCTCGGTCTCGACGTCGACCTGTTCACCGGCGGAGAGGCGGCGCATCACACTGGGCAGCCGAACACCGGAGGCCTCGTGTGCCTCGAGACGCAGCTGCCGCAGGTCCCGGATGAGACCGCGGCCGATGCGCACGGAGAGGAAGAGGGAGAGCAGGAGGGCGACCAGTCCGAGGGTGCCGGCGATGACGGCCCGGGTGATGACGCCCATGGCGACGGGACGCACGCGGTCCTGGTAGCGGTCGGTGGCCCGGTCGTTGAGGGTGCCCAGCTCGGCGAGCACATGGCCGGCGGCGGTGTCCCAGCTCTTCGCGGTGATCCCGCGGGGCGGCCCGGTGCCGGAGGAGAGGGCCGCCTCCTCGCCCACGCGCAGCGGAGCGGACACGGCGTTCTTCCAGAAGGCCTCGTAGCGGTCGCGCTCGGTCGCGGGCAGCAGCGGCAGGCTGGCGTCGTACATCAGCGTGCGCTGGGCCACGAGGTCGGAGACGTCCCGCACTTCGGCGCGGGACAGCCTGCCGACGATCAGGGCGGAGCCGAGCAGGGCGTCCTCCCGGGCGAGCAGTTCGCGGGCGCGGGCCAGGTTGACGAGGGCCCGGTACTGCTTGTCCAGCTCGACGTCCTCGACCACGTGCAGATTGGCCAGCAGGACGTAACACGGGTCGACCAGCCGGTTGTAGAGGTCGAGGGCCTGGGAGCGGTCGACGGTGCCGTCCTCGACGCTGCGGCGCAGGGAGTCGATGCCGTCGAAGGAGTCCAGCACCGCGCTCAGCTCGCCGGAGTCCTCGTGCATGGCCTCGCGGACATCGGGGTCCGCCGCGTTCTCGCGGACGCGGGCGACGGCCCTGTCGGTGGCGGCGCGACTGCGCCGCAGGGCGGCGAGTCCGTCGGAGGCCCGGGGGTCCGCGAGGTGGACGAGGGTCTGCCGGCGCTCCTGCTGGAGGACGCGGACGGTGTCCTCGACGGGGTAGCCGATCTCCTCCATCACCGACGACACATCGAACAGGTGGCTCGCCTCGCGGCCGGTGAGCACCGTGGTGAAGGCCCAGATCGCCGTCAGGGACACCAACGGCACGAGGAGCAGCGCCACGATCTTCCGGCGGACGGACTTCCCGCGAAAGCGCATGGCCTCCCCCAGCTCGCCCCCCGGCCGGCCGGGGGCACACATGTGCGTCAACAAACGGCGCGAGCCTACTACCGAGGCGCGGTCGACTCGAAGAACTGTCCGGAGGCTGAAGTTCCGCACCAGCGGCGAGACATGGGGAGTTGTCCGGTCATTGCGGGAGATTGCCGCCCGCGTTCGGAAGGGTGTTCCGCGGACCGGCCACCGGGGCCGCGGAGACGGTTGGCCGAATTCTTTCCTCGCCCGGGAATCTTCCTGACGTTCCGTTCGTCCTTCTCTGTGGGAGATGGGGGCGGAATCGGCCACAGGAGCCGTGTCCCGCCTCCGGGCGGCGTAAAACAGCGCAAGCCGGGCAGCCACTGGGGAACCGGGTCTTCGGACACGAGCGAGCGGTCTGCTGGCGGTGGGGAGTGACACGTTGATGGGCACGGCGGAGCGGCGCGAGGCGCCCGAGGACGGCGCGGCGGCGCAGGTGACGATCCGGTCGGATGCCGGGATACCGCAGCGCGGTACCTCCTCAGCCGGGCACGGGGCGACCGGCGGACGCGACGTTCCGGCGAGCGGGCACGACGGCGAGGGACGGGCGGACCGGGCCGACGACGGGACGTACGGCACCGCGGGGGACGCGGTCGCCTCCGGCGCCCACGAGCAGGTGTACCACCGGCCCCTGTGGGTCGAGGAGCCGGCGCGCAGGCCCCGGTTGCCGGATCCGGTGCGGACGGCGGCCGTGCGGGCCGTGCTCGTCATCGCCGTGACCCTGATTCAGGCCATGGTGGCCTTCCTGTGCACGCTGGCCGGGTCGTGGCTGGCCTTCCCCATGGTCGTCAGCGGCATCGTCAGCACGATCCTGGCCACGTGGGCGGCCCTGGACGTGTGGGTCACCCGTCAGGTCTGGAAGCAGCGCCACGGCGTGGTGTCCACCCCCAGCAGCACCGCGCGGGCCCTGCGGCGTGAGCGGCGCCGTGCCCGGCGTCAGGAGCGGTCCGCCGAGCGGACGCGGGCCCGCATACGCCGGCGGGGCGGAGCCGGGCAGCTGTCGCACTCCTGACACCGGCGCCCGTATCCGTCCCGCCCCTGCGGTACCGGGAGTGCGGCCGTACGGCGCCTCCCGGGCATCCGGTCACCCGGTGGCATGATGGTGCACATGGCGCACGAGTGAGCGTCATGTGCAACAGGATCCGGGCGGGCGACCGGTGCACCGAGGGACCTCGGATGCGGCCCGCACCGGCGCGACAGGTGGTGAGGGCCGATCCATGACCGGCGCGCGCGGACAGTCGGGACGCCGCGCGGCGGACCCGGCGCGGCGGAGCGGGAGGAGCGCGGCGAGCGCCGTCCAGTCGGTGGACCGCGCCGTGAGCGTGCTGGAGCTGCTCGCCCGCCGCGGTGAGGCGGGCGTCACCGAGATCGCGGACGCGCTGGGGGTGCACAGGTCCACGGCTTTCCGGCTGCTCGGCGTCCTGGAGAACCGCGGTCTGGTGGCCCAGGCCGAGGACCGCGGCAAGTACTACCTCGGGGCCGGCGTACTGCGTCTCGCCGGAGCCGCGGCCGTGCGGCTGGACATCTCGCAGGAAGGCGTCCCGGTCTGCCGGAAACTGGCCGACGAACTGGGCGAGACGGTGAACATCGCGGTCCTGGACGACGACGCCGCCGTCAACATCATGCAGGCCCGCGGCACGGCGTCCGTCACGGCGCAGAACTGGCTCGGCAGGCGCACCCCGCTGCACGCCACCTCCAGCGGCAAGGTGTTTCTGGCGCTCATGCCGCCCGCCCTGCGCGAAGGCGTTCTCGCCGGCCCGCTGCACCGGTTCACGGAACGCACGGCCACCGACGCGTCCGTTCTGCGCGGTGAGCTGGAGACGGTGATCCCGCGGGGGTACGCCGTCACGCTCGAGGAGCTGGAGCTGGGACTCGCGGCCGTCGCGGCGCCGGTCCGCTCGCACGACGGCGAGGTGATCGCGGCGATCAGCGTCTCCGGACCGGTGTACCGGCTGACTCCGGACCGCCTGCCCGAGCTGGGCAGGCGGACGGCGGCAGCGGCGGACGAGCTGTCCCGGCGCATGGGCTACGGCTTCTGAGCCACGTGTCCGAGCCGTGCGAGGGAGGGGGACGCGAGGTCACCCGCTCGTCGGCGCGGGCCGCTTGAACATGCGTGTCGCCGTGATCTCACTGTGCGCCTCCACCCCCGGGTCCTGCTGAGGCAGACCGGGCCGGAGGTGTTCCTCCACGCTGATGTACTTCAGGCCGGCCCGCAGGTCGGCGTCGTTGCGCAGCCGGATGACCAGCGGGAACTCCGCGAGTGCCGTCGTGTCGAACAGACCCGTGGTGTACAGGAGCTGCACACCGAGCGCGTCGGCGACCGCCCGCTGGAGCTCCAGCAGGTAGGTGGCGTTGGCGCGGCCGATGGGGTTGTCGAGGAACAGGGTGCCCGCGTGCCGGTGCTTGTCCCGGCCCCGGTCGTTGGAACGCAGGGCGGCCATCGTGCAGTACAGGGCGATGGCCGCGGTGAGCAGCTGGCCGCCGGAGAACACGTCGCCCATCTGCCCCACGGGGACGCGCTCGGCGCGCAGCACCGCGTCGGGCTTGAGGATCTCGACGGCGACGCCCTTCGGCTGGAGGGCGGCGGCGACGCCGCGCAGCAACAGGGACATGCCGTCGCGCCGCAGGTCGGAGTTCTTCCTGACGGCCGACCGGGTCGCCTCGTCGATGACCTCGCCGAGCCGCTCGGTGAGCGTGGCCTGGTCGGGTTCCTCGAAACGGATGCGCAGGAACTCCTGCCCGGACCACTCGCCGAGCCCTTCGGGCAGCCGGGAGAGCCGCTGGGCGGAGCGCAGGGTGGCGAGGGCCGACTCCACGAGTCCCCTGAGCCGGTCCACGATGGAGTCGCGGTTCCGTTCCAGTTGTTCCAGCTCGTCGGTGAGGACGCGCAGCCGGGGCGCGAAGGCGTCCGCCCACTTCTGGGCGTGCTCGGGCAGCGCGGAGGCGGGCAGCTCGCGGATCTGCTGCCGCGCGGGGGTGCGGACCTGTTCGTAACGCGTGGAGTTGGCGTGCCGGACGAGGACGTCGCTCGCCTCGCGCACGGCGGACTCGGCGGCGGACAGGTCCGCGGCGCAGCCGCGCAGCGAGCGGCGGGCCTCGGCGGCGGACTGCCGGGCCTCCTCCAGGCTGCCGGGGTAGGGCTCGGGCTGCTCCTGTTCCTCCTCGGAGGCGTGTTCGCGCAGCAGGTCGCGGAGCATGGCGGCGATCTCGTCGAAGCCGCCGGC
Organism: Streptomyces sp. Tu 3180; assembly: GCF_009852415.1. Lineage (NCBI taxonomy): Bacteria > Bacillati > Actinomycetota > Actinomycetes > Kitasatosporales > Streptomycetaceae > Streptomyces > Streptomyces sp. Tu 3180. The sequence continues at coordinate 1,598,429 of NZ_WOXS01000002.1, forward strand.
CGCGTCCTCGGCGGCGCGGTGCGCCTCGAGCAGTTCGGCGTGGGCCTCCCGGGCCTGGTTCAACGCCTCGCTGCGGGAGGCGAGTTCGGCCGTGGCGGTGCGCAGGAGGGCCTGTGCGTGCTCGGCGTCGCGCGGCACCAGCTCGTCGGGCAGCCCGGTGTGCGCCTCGCCGTTCTCGGGCGCGAGCCGCTCGGCTTCGCCGCGCAGCCGCCCGAGCTGCTCGCTCGCGCCCGACATGCGCGTCTCCAGGAGCTGCACCAGTTCCTCGGCGCGGGCGGCGGCGGCCTGCCGGCTGGGCCCGTCGGATCCGTCGGGTGACTGGAGCAGTTGCTCCGCGCGGGTGCGGACCTTGTTGCTGAGCCGGTCCAGCTCGGCGCGGGCCGCGCTCTCGTCGCTCTCCGCGCGGGCCTGTTCGGCGCGCAGGTCGGCGCCGACGCCGACCTTCTCGTACACCTGGGACGCGGCCCGGTACGCCTCGCGCAGGGCGGGCAGCGAGGCCTGCGGCGCCCCGGCGTCGTCCTCGGGCACGTCGTCGGGGGCGCCCGCGATCTCGGAGCGCTCGGCGCGCAGCGCACGCGCGGTGCGCCGGGCGTCGTCGGCGGCGCGCTGGGCGGCGCGCCGGTCCTCGTCGGCGGCACGGGCGCGTTCCAGACAGACCTGGGCGCGCGCCTCGGCCTCGGCCGCGTCGTCGGCCAGTTCGCGGAGCTTCGCCTGCCATCCGGCCCGTTCGCGCAGCCGGAACGCGAGCCCGGCGAGGGCGTCGGCGGCGCGCCGGGCCTTCTGTGCGGCCTCCTGTCGCTCGTCACGGATCCGGGCGGCCTCGGTGGCGGCCTCCTCGGCCTCGGCGCGCACGGTGCGTGCCTCGGCCAGCTCGGCCTCGGACTCCTCGGCGAACAGCCGCGCCTCGTGCGCCGCCCGCGCCAGCTCGGTGAGCCGGCCGGCCGGGCAGCCGGTGCGCCAGGAGGAGAGCCGCGCCGCCAGCTCGCGGTCCTTGCCCAGACGGGCGGCGAGCGCCCGGATCTCCTCGTCCCGCGCCGTCGCCCGCGCGCGCAGCGCCTGCCGCTCCTCGTCGGCGGCGTGCTCGTCGTGCATGGCCGGGTTCGGCGGGACGAGGAAGACGTCCCCGGTGTCCGCGTCCGGCGCCGGGGTCGGGGCGAGCAGGGCGGCGGCCGTGCCGACGGCCACGGCGGACCGGGGCAGCAGGGCGGCGTCGCTCAGCGCCTCACGGGCGCGGACGTGGGAGTCCGGGTCGGTGATGATGACGCCGTCGACCAGCTCGGGCCGGGCGGCCAGGACGCGCGCGTGGTCGGCGGGGTCGACGGCCTGGGCGAGGTAGCGCCAGCCGGGCAGCGCGGGGATGCCGTGCTCGCCGAGGAACTCGACGGTCGCCAGCACGTCCGGGCCGGGCGGCAGCAGCCCGCCGTCACCGAGGGCGCCGAGGATGCGGGCGTCGTCGGCGGCGGCGGTGCGCAGCTCGAACAGCTGCCGCTCGGCGGAGGAGACCGCGTCGTCGAGCAGTTCGCGCAGGTCGTCGGCGAAGCGGTCGAGTTCCTCGGCGGTGAGGGCGCCGCCGGGCGGGGTGTCGCCCGGCCCGGCGTCCGTGTCGTGCCGGGGCCGCGGGACCGACGGCCGTGGAGCGGTGCCGGTCAGGCTCAGCAGCTCCGCCAGCCGCTCCTCGGCGGCGAGGGCCTCGGCGGTGCGGCGCTCGCTCTCGTGGGCCCGCTCGGCGGCCGTGGCCGCGTCCGCCGCGCGGGCGGCGGTCAGTTCCGCGCGGCTCTCGGCGGCGGCCGCCTCGCGCGCGTGCTCACCGGCCCGGCGGGACGCCTCGCGGGCGAAGTCCCAGGCGGCGACCGCCGTCTTCTCGGCGTCGCTGGCCGCGAGGGCGGCCCGGGCGGGGTCGGCGTCGGGGGCGCTGTCGTCGAGCCAGCCGGCCCGGACCGCCTCGGCGGTCTCCTGCTCGACCTCGGTGAGGCGCTGGCGCAGGTGCCCGATCTCGCTGCGGGCGCGCTGCGCCTCGGTGGCGGCGGCGGTGGAGTCGCGGTAGGCGGAGTCGCCGGCCTCCTGGAGGGCGGCGGACCGCTCCTCCTCCTCGTTGGCGAGGTCCTCGGCGTCCCGCGCGGCGGCGTGCAGGGCGCGTACGAGGTCGACGGCGGCCTTGGCGCGCGCGGCCAGCGCGGGCGCCGCGTCCCGCTCGGCCTCCTGGATCGCGGCGGACACGCGGGCGACGCGGTCGGCGGCGGCGCGGTGGCGCAGCACGGCCTCGGCGGCCTGCCAGGCCGCGTACAGCGTGCGCGCGTCGGCGAGTTCGCGCTTCTGGGCGGCGGCGGACTTCTCGGCGGCGGTGAGCGCCAGGGAGGCGTGCCGGTAGGCGAGTTCGGCGGAGATCAGGGCGCTGCGCTCGCGGGCGGTCTCCGCGTGGGTGACGGCGTACGCGGCGCCGGTGACCCGCCCGGCCAGGTCGGCCGCGCGGACGCGTTCCTGGGCGCCGCGCGCGGAGAGCCGGCGCGCCAGGGTGCGGGTGCGTCGCTCGGCGGCGGTGTGGATCTCCCGTGCGCGGGTGCGGGCGTCGGCGGCCTCGACGATCCGGCCGAGCAGGTCGACGGAGCCGGCGGTGAAGTCCCGCTCGGCGATCAGCTCGGCGCGCCGGCCCAGCTTGTTGCCGAAGCCGCCGACCAGGTCGGCGAGCCCGTCGGTGTCCCGGGTGTCGGTGACGGCGCGCAGCAGCAGGTCGGTGAAGTCGGAGTCCTTCTTGACCGCGAAGAGGCCGGCGGCCTCGCCCTCGTCGGCGTTCATCTCCCGCTGGTAGCGGAAGAGTTCGGGGTCGAGTCCCAGCTCGCCGAGGTGTTCGGTCCAGCGCTCGTGGACCTCCTCCCAGTGCACCTCGAGGTGCGGGTACGTCCTGCCCGCCTCGGTGAGGGCGTCCCGGAAGCCCTTCATGGTGCGGCGCCGCCCCCGCGCGCCCGACTGGCCCTCGACGGGCGGCCGTACGGCCGTGGACTCGGCGACGGGCAGGTTGTCGAGACCGAGGCCGGGACCGGGCCGGAAGGAGTACCAGGCCTCGGCGAACTTCCGCGGGTCGTTGGAGACCTGGCGGCCCCGCCACTCGCTGACCTTGCCGACGACGACGCACTCGCCGGTCTGCACGTGCTGCCACTCCAGCGCCACGTGGCCGCAGTCCTCGGCGAGCAGGAACTTGCGCAGGACGCCGGAGCTGGCGCCGCCGAGGGTGTTGCGGTGGCCCGGGAGCATCACGGAGAAGATCAGCTTCAGCAGGACGGACTTGCCGCCGCCGTTCTCCAGGAAGAGCACGCCGGCGGGCGCGGGCCGGCGCGGCGGGCCGACGGGCTCCTCCTCGAAGAACTCCGCCTGCGTCGGCGCGGGGTCGGGCACGGGCTCGCCCACACCGCGCAGGTCGAGCACGGTGTCGGCGTAGCGCGCGCCGGCGGGCCCGATGGAGTAGAGGCGGACCCGGGACAGCTCGTACATGGCGGACTCTCGTGAGGCTTCGTGAAACGGGGGGGGTCAGGAGGAGTGGAACGGCAGGCCGGCGTCGGCGACGAGCTCCAGGTCGTCGGCGTCCTCGGGGGGCAGCAGGGTGGGCGTGCCGTCGGTGACCGGGACGACGCCCAGTTCCAGCAGCTCGGTCATGGCGGCGCTGCCCGCCATGTCGCGCACCTGGAGCTGGTAGCGGGCCGTGGTGCGGTACGTGCCGCCGTTGTCGTCGCCGGTGCGCTGCAGGAAGCCGGAGTCGGTGAGGAAGCCGACGGCCTTGGCGACGATGCCGGTGGTCGATCCGGCGAGCCGGCGCGCGTCCTTGGTGGCCCCGGTCGCGCTGCGCCTGGCCCAGATCCGCCAGGCGGCCTCCAGGCCGGGGGCGTCGCTGACCGGGTCGGTGTTCTCGCCCTGCCGCGCGGCCCGCTCCTCCAGCCGGTGGCAGGCCTGGCGTACGAAGGCGTCGACGCCGTTGACCGTGACGCGCCCGATGTAGCCGTCGTCGGCGAGGTCCTCCGGGCGCGGGAAGGCCATGGCGGCGACGGCGAGATGGGCCAGTCCGTGCAGGAACCGGTCACTGCCGTCGGCGGAGGTGCGCCGTGCGTAGTCGCCCATGCGCACCGCGAACACGGAGCCCTCGGCGGCGGTCACGGCCATGCCCGCGCGCGGGGACACCTCCAGCACGATCAGTCCGAGGCCGGTGGCCACGGCGTCGGCGAGCCGTGCGAACGGCGGGTCCTCGCGGTAGCGGCGCAGCAGGTCCGCGTACTCCTGGTCGCGGGCCGGCTGGAGTTTGGGCTGGAGGCCGAAGGCGACGAGCCGCGCCGCGTCGGCGGCGTCGGCGGGCGTGACGGCGGCACCGGCCGGTGCGGCTGCGGCCTCCGGCTCGCTCCACTCGACGTGCTCGGTCACGGTTTCGGCTCCTCGTTCTGGAAAACAACGGTGCGGTCGGCCCCTCCGGGCCCGCGGGGCCGCATCGACCGCGGCTGCGCCGGGCGGGCCCGGCCCGCCGCCGCGAACTCGCGGCGGCGGGCCTCCTGCGCGGCCGTCACGCCGCCTCCGTCCGGTCCGCCGCCATCCCCGCCGCGTCCAGCAGCGCCGTACCGACGACGAGGTCGGCCCCGCCGAACTCGGGGTCGTCGAGTTCGGTGCCGTCGTCCACGGCGAACAGCAGCTTGCGCTCGCCCTGGCGGTAGGCGGTGCCGACCGGCGGGCTGGCGGCGTGGATCGCCAGCAGGGCGACCAGATAGGGCAGTTCGGGGTCCCGGCGGCGCGCGTCGGCGAGCAGTCCGGACAGCCGGCGCGGCGCGTCGGCGGGCAGGTCCAGCAGCTCCGTGGCGGCCGCCAGCTGCTCCTCGCTGAAACGGCTGTCGTCCGGTGTGGCGATGAGGTCGGGCTCCGGCATCTCGGCGCCGAGGTGCTCCCGCTCCACGGGCGGCGTCAGCAGGATCTCGACGAGGTCGGCGACCCGGACGGACACCGGGGTGCGCAGTCCGGTGCCGTGGGCGAAGAAGGCGTCGGTGACCCGGGCCGCCCGCTCCACGGGCAGCGGCAGCAGGGGCGCCAGGAGGTGGCCGTACAGGTCCGTGCCCGAGGTGGCCGTGGGCGTGGCGAAGGCCTGCCGGTCCTGTTCGGCGCGGAACAGCGGGCCCGCCTCCAGCAGCCGGGACTGCAGCTGCGTGTGCCGCCGGATGCAGTCCTTGACGATGTCCACCAGCTCCGCGGCCCGCCGCTTGTGCTCGGGGTCCTCGGACTCGTCGCGGGCCTTGCGGATGTTGGTGAGGATCGCGTTCTCGTGGCGGTACCGGTCCGCCACGTGCTCCAGGGCCTCGGCGATCATGTCGGGCACGGCGCTCAGCCAGTCCACCGCGCGCACGTTGCGCCGGGTGGCCTCCAGCGCCCGGCGCAGGGTCTCGGAGTACTGCACGGTCCGGTAGCGGGCCTGCTCCGCGGCGAGCTGGGCGTCGGCGAGCCGGCCGCGGCTGATCAGCACCTCCAGCTTGACCTCGGCGGCGATCTGCGCGCTGGTGACGTCGGTGTCCAGGGCGCCGACCAGGACGTTGACGGCCTCGTCGGTGGTCCGCAGGTACACCGTGCCGCCGGGGCCGGGTACCTCCTCGATCAGCTTGAAGTCGTAGTCGCGGCGCACGTAGGTGCCGTCCGCTCCGAACACGCCGTACACCGCGCGGAAGCCGCGGTCGACGCTGCCGACGTTGATCAGGTTCTCCAGGACCCAGCGGGCCACCCGCTCGTGCTCGGCGGCGGAACGGCGCGGGGCCTGGGCGGCGATGCGCGGGACGAGCCGGGCGACGACCTGGTCGTGGTCCGCGCCCGTGTCGAAGTCCATGTTCAGTGTGACGAGGTCGATGGCGGCCAGGGCGATCTCCGCCATGCCGTAGACCGAGTACTCACCGGCCAGGTTGACCTTGCGCGCGTCCAGGTCGTGCAGCGGCGCGGTGCAGGCGAGCGCGCGCAGCCGCCGTGCCAGCCCCTCATCGGCGGCCGGGCCCGGCGCGGGCCGCGGCCCCGCGCTGAGCTGGGGCGGAGCGCTCTCCGTCGATGCAGGTGAAGTCACGATGCACAGACTAGGTCCTCGCTCTGACAACGACCCAAACGAGGCAGTTGCGCCCCGGCGCCGCGGTCGTCGCGCCGGTGTTCCGCGGCCGTGCGCGGCCGCGGCTCAGCCTCCCCGCCCGTCCTCCCCGACCCGGCGCCGGTAGACCTCCACCACCCGCTCCAGCGAGACGTCGAGGTAGGCCGCGAGCAACTGCTCGGCCTTCTCCCGGTCGCCGGCCTGCAGGGCCTGGAGGATCTCGGCGTTCCGCGCGATGTACGGCTCGTGCAGCTGCCTCGGTTCGTCCACGACGTGGAAGGCGAGCCGCAGCTCGGCGAAGACGCTGCGCATCAGTTCGTCGGTGCGCTCGCTGGCGGCCAGGGCCACCAGTTCCCGGTGGAAGTGGATGTTGGCCGTACCCACCCCTTTCCAGTCACCTTCGCGCGCCGCCCGGCGGCTCTCCTCCACCACCTCGGCGAGTGCGTCCAGTCCGTACGGGGGATCGCCGAGGCCGCGCACGACGGCGCACTCGACGAGTCGGCGGGTGCGGTAGATGTCCTCGACGTCCTCGACGGTCAGCACCCGGACGAACACCCCCCGGTTCAGCTCGTGGACGAGCAGCCGCTCGTGCGTGAGCAGCCGGAACGCCTCGCGCAGCGTGTTGCGGGAGACCCCCAGCGCCCCGCCGACGCTGTCCTCCGACAGCCGCGTCCCGGGCGGGAAGTACCCCTCGGCGATCCGGCTCCTGAGGATGTCCGAGACCCGCTCGGCCGTACTGGTGCGGCCCAGCAGGGCACGGTCGCCGGCCAGTCCCCTCAGCTCCTCTGCCATGCCCGGAATTCAATCGCACGGGGAGGGGCCGGACAACAGGGGTATTGAAGGATCGTTCAACGATCCCCTACCGTGCTCCGCACGACTCACCGCTTCCTCCCGCCCCCCACTGCGAGGTGCCCATGAGCACGCCCCCTCCACCGCAGGCGCCGACCGGCCGGCCACGCCCCGCGGCGACCGGACGCGCCGACGACGAGGGGGCGTTCGGCTGGCTGCGTGCGCTGGGGCCGCAGGGCCGACGGGCCTTCGGGGGCGCGTTCGGCGGTTACGCCCTGGACTCGTACGACTACTTCACCCTGCCGCTGACCATGGTCGCGCTGTCCGCGTACTTCGGCCTGGACAGCGGCCAGACCGGCCTGCTCACGACCGTCACGCTGGTGGTCTCCGCGATCGGCGGCGCCCTCGCCGGCGTCCTGGCGGACCGCGTCGGCCGGGTGAGGGCGCTGCTGCTGACGGTGATCACCTACGCGGTGTTCACCGTGGCCTGCGGCTTCGCGCCCGACTACGAGACGCTGCTGGTGTTCCGGGCCCTGCAGGGCCTCGGCTTCGGCGGCGAGTGGGCGGTCGGCGCCATCCTGGTCGCCGAGTACGCGAGCGCCGGGCACCGGGGCCGAACCCTCGGCGCGGTCCAGAGCTCCTGGGCCGTGGGCTGGGCGCTGGCCGTGATCGTGTACACGACGATCTTCTCGCTGGTCGGCGACGACCTGGCCTGGCGCGTGATGTTCTGGACCGGCGCGCTGCCGGCACTGCTCGTCGTGTGGGTGCGGCGCAGTGTGCGGGACGCGCCCGAGGCGGCCGCCGCGCGGGAAGGGAGCGCCCACCGGGGCTCGTTCGCGGCGATCTTCCGGCCGGGCCGGGCGGGAGCGCCGGGGCTGCTGCGCACCACGCTCTTCGCCGTGCTGCTCTCCACCGGCGTGCAGGGCGGTTACTACACCCTGGCCACCTGGGTGCCGACCTACCTGAAGACCGAGCGCGGCCTGTCGGTCGTCGGCACCGGCGGCTACCTGACGTTCCTGATCTCGGGCGCCTTCGCCGGCTACCTGACCGGCGGCCACCTCACCGACCGGCTGGGCCGCCGGCGCAACATCTGGCTCTTCGCCCTGTTGTCGGCCGTCTGCATCGTCGCGTACACGAACATCCCGAGCGGCGCCGACACCCTGGTGCTCGTGCTCGGTTTCCCGCTCGGGTTCTGCATGTCGGCGATCTTCAGCGGCTTCGGCTCCTATCTGAGCGAGCTGTACCCGACGGCGGTGCGCGGTACGGGACAGGGCTTCACGTACAACACCGGACGCGCCGTGGGCGCCGTCTTCCCCACGACCGTCGGCTTCCTCGCCGACGGCTGGGGCGTGGGCGGGGCGCTGGTCTTCGGCGCGATCGGCTACGGCCTGGCGGCGCTGGCGCTGCTGGGGCTGCCGGAGACGCGCGGAAAGGAGCTGGAGTGAACCGCGGGACGTGCCGGGCCGGCGGTGCCGCCCGGCGGGGCGGCCGCGCGGTCCGACGGTGGTGTCCGTGCGGCCGGTGCCGCCCGCGCACCGGGGCGGACGTTCCCCGGCGGCGCCCGTGACCAGCAGTTCCGCGCGGCCCGACGGTCCCGCGCGACCGGGAAGGGGAGACGAGGGATCCATGACCTCCATCGATCTGAACGCCGACCTCGGCGAGGGCTTCGGCCGCTGGCGGCTCACCGACGACGAACGGCTGCTGTCCGTCGTCACCAGCGCCAACGTGGCCTGCGGTTTCCACGCGGGGGACGCGGCCACCATGCGCCGGGTGTGCGCGCTCGCGGCCGAGCGCGGGGTGCGGATCGGCGCCCAGGTCTCCTACCGGGACCTGGCGGGGTTCGGGCGGCGCGCGATGGACGTGCCGCCCGCCGAGCTGGCGGCCGAGGTGGCCTACCAGATCGGCGCCCTGCAGGTGTTCGCCCGGGCGGCGGGCGCCCGCGTGGCGTACGTCAAACCGCACGGGGCGCTGTACAACCGGGTGGTGCGCGACGAGGAGCAGGCCGGCGCGGTCGTCGACGGGATCCTCCTCGCGGACGCCGCGCTGCCCGTGCTCGGTCTGCCCGGCTCGCGGCTGCTGGAACTGGCCGCGAAGGCGGGGCTGCCGGCCGTCACGGAGGCGTTCGCCGACCGCGCGTACACCGACGAGGGCACCCTGGTGCCTCGCAGCCAGGAGGGCGCCGTGGTCACCGACCCCGCGGCCGTCGTGGCGCGCTCGGTGGGGCTGGCCCGCTCCGGCGAGGTCACCGCCCGCTCGGGGCGGCGGATCGGGGTGCGGGCGCGCTCCCTGTGCCTGCACGGCGACACGCCCGGCGCGGTGGACCTGGCGCGGCGGGTGCGCGACGGCCTGGAGGCGTCGGGGGTCCGGGTGGAGGCGTTCGCATGAGGGTGCTCCCCGTCGGCGAGGACGCCCTGCTCGTCGAGGTCTCCTCGGGCGACGAGGCCCGGGCGCTCCACGCGGAACTGCTGCGGCGCCGCGCGGAGGGCTCGCTGCCGGTCGGCGAGATCGTGCCGGCCGCGCGCACGGTCCTGCTCGACGGCCTGGCCGACCCCGCCCGGCTGGCCGCCGAGCTCACCGCCCGTGCGCTGCCGCCCGTGCCCCCGGGCGCGCCGGAGACGGTCGAGGTCCCGGTGCGCTACGACGGCCCGGACCTCGCCGACGTGGCCGCGCACTGGGGCGTGCCCGCGCGGGAGGTGGCGCGCATCCACGCGGGCGCCGAGTTCCGCGTCGCCTTCTGCGGTTTCGCGCCCGGCTTCGGCTACCTCACGGGGCTGCCGTCGCGTTACGACGTGCCCCGCAGGCCGACCCCGCGCACGGCCGTGCCGGCCGGCTCGGTGGCGCTGGCGGGGCCGTACACGGGCGTGTACCCGCGGTCCTCGCCGGGCGGCTGGCAGCTGATCGGCACGACCGACCTCGTGCTGTGGGACCCCGCGCGCGAGCCTGCGGCGCTGCTCTCCCCCGGCACGCGCGTGCGGTTCGTCCCCGTGACCGCGACGGGGACGGGGACGGCGGCATGACGGACCGTGCGCTCGCCGTCGTCCGGGCGGGAGCCCTGACCACCGTGCAGGACCGGGGCCGCCCCGGGCACGCCCACCTGGGCGTGCCCCGTTCCGGGGCGCTGGACGGGCCGGCGGCGGCGCTCGCCAACCGGCTGGCCGGCAACCCGCCCGACGCCGCCGTCCTGGAGACGACCCTCGACGGCTGCGCGCTGCGTCCGCGTTCGACGGTCGTCGTGGCGGTCGCCGGCGCCCCCTGCCCCGTCGCGGTGGACGGCCGCCCGGCCGCCTGGGGCGCGCCGGTGCGCGTGCGTGCCGGGTCGGTCCTGGAGGTCGGAGCGGCGGCCTCGGGCGTGCGCGCCTACGTCGCCGTCTCCGGCGGGATCGCCGTCGAGCCGGTGCTGGGCAGCCGCTCCACCGACCTGCTCTCGGGCCTCGGCCCGGCGCCCCTGGCGGACGGCGCCGTCCTCCCCCTCGGGATTCCGCGGGGACGCCACGCGTGCGTGGACGTCGCCCCGCAGCCGGCGCCCCCGGACGAACTCGTGCTGCGCGTGACTCCGGGCCCGCGCGACGACTGGTTCACCCCGGAGGCGGTCCGGCTCCTCACGTCCCGCACGTACCACGTGTCCCCCGCGAGCAACCGCATCGGGCTGCGCACGACCGGGCCGGCCCTGGAGCGGGCCCGGACGGACGAACTCCCCAGCGAGGGCATGGTGCTGGGGGCGGTCCAGGTGCCGCCCGACGGCAGGCCGGTGGTGTTCCTGGCCGACCACCCGACCACCGGGGGCTACCCCGTGATCGCGGTCGTCCGCCCCACCGACCTCCCGGCCGCCGCCCAGGCGGTACCCGGCACCCCGGTCCGCTTCGTCGCCGTACGCCGCCGCTGAGCGCTCGGGCCGTGTCCGCCCGGACGCTCAGGCGGTGTCCGGCCGCTGTTCCCCGGGGGACAGCGCGGCCAGTGCCGCCGACACGGCGGCACCGGCCCGCAGGTCCAGCCGGATGCTCGTGCCCCGCGCACGGTGCCGCATCTCGTCGGCGGCGAGCGAGAGCAGCTGCGGCAGCAGGTCCGTGCACCGGCGGGCCACCCAGCCGGTGCCGGCCGTGGCCAGCCACCACAGGCTCGCCGCCGGGGTGGGCGCCGGGGACCCGGGTTCGGGCGACGGCGCGGGCCCGGTCGCGATCCCGCGCGCCGCCAGCAGCGCGTGGAACCGCAGGGCCAGCTGCCGGTGCCCCGGCTCCCCGGGGTGCAGCCGGTCCGCGCTCCACATCGTGCGGTCGGTGGTCCACTCGCCCTCGCACGCGTGCAGGTGCACCGCGCCGTACCGGTCGGACAGCGCGTGGACCACGGTGTTCACCGCCCGCTGCCGGCGGGCCAGCGGGCGGGCCAGCGCCCCGGGCAGTCCCAGCATCGTGCCGGGGTCGGGCAGGCACGCGGTGAGCAGCACGGCGCCCTGTCCCGTGCAGGACGCGTACACCCGGTCGAGCCGTGCGGCCACGGCGTGGATGTCGAAGGTGCGGCGCAGGGTGTCGTTGACGCCGACGACGACGGACACGAGGTCGGGCCGCAGCGCCAGCGCGGCGGGCAGCTGCCCCTCGAGCACGTCGCGGGTCTGCGCCCCGCTCACCGCGAGGTTGGTGAACCGCGCGGGCTCCGGCCCCAGCGACTCGGCGAGCAGCGCCGCCCAGCCCCGCCACCGGCCGCCGACGCGGTCCCCGACGCCCTCGGTCAGCGAGTCCCCGAGGGCCACGAACCGCGGGGGTCTCATGAGAACCCCCCGGGCACGGCGGGCCGTACCGGAGTCGCGCCCGTCCGCTCGTCCGGTGCCGCGGGCCGGACCGGGCCCGCCGTCCGCACCGCGGTGGCCGGTGCGTCGTGGGCCGCGAGGAACGCCGCCACCGAGGTGTCCCAGCCGAAGCGCCGCGCACGCGCGCGTGCCGCCTCGCGCCGGTCCGGCCCGGGCCGTTCCAGGAGCAGCTCGACGGCCTCGGCGAAGGCCTCGCCCCGGTCCTCCGCGACCGCGCCCGAGGTGCCGATCACCTCCGGCAGGGCCGACGACGCGCTCGCCACGACGGGCGTGCCGCACGCCATCGCCTCCAGTGCGGCGAGCCCGAAGGTCTCGGCGGGCCCCGGCGCCAGGCACACGTCGGCGGTGGCCTGCAGCGCGCCGAGGAGCCTCCGGTCGCGGACGTGGCCCAGGAAGGTCACCGGCAGGCCGCGCTCCCGCGCGTGCCGTTCGAGCCGCGCCCGCAGCGGCCCGTCGCCGGCCACCACCAGCACCGCCCGCCGTCCGCGCCGCCGCAGTGCCTCCAGCGCGTCCAGCGCCGTGCCCGGACGTTTCTCCGGGGACAGCCGGGAGCACATCACCAGCAGCGTCTGCGCCGCGTCCGCGTACCGGGCCCGCAGTCCCGGGTCGCGCAGGGCGGGGTGCCGCTCCACCAGGTCGACGCCCAGCGGGGCGCGGACGACGTTGCGGGCCCCGATGCGCACGAACTCCCGCTCGGCGAACTCGGTGGTGCACACCACGCGCGCGTACGTGTGGGCCGTACGGGTGTTGAGGGCGTCGGCGGCGCGCCGGGCGGCGCCCCGGGGCAGTCCCCAGGTGCGCAGCACCCCGTCGGCGGTCTCGTGGGAGACCATGACCGCCGGGACCCGGGCCCGCCGGGCCCACTTGCCGGTCCAGCGCAGGGTCGTGCGGTCGGACACCTCGAGGCGGTCGGGGGCCAGCTCCTGGAGCAGGCCGGCGATCCGTGCCCGGTCGGTGAGGACGCGGTAGCCGCCGGTGCCGGGCAGCAGCGGGGCCGGCAGGGTGATCACCCTCCCCTGCTCGGTCTCGCGGTCGCTCTCCCGCTCACCGGGGACGACGAGCACGGGCTGGTGGCCCGCCGCGCGGTAGCCCTTGCCGAGCTCCCGCAGCGCGGTGCGCAGTCCGCCGGAGGCGGGTGCGACGAAGTTCGCGAGCCGCACGATCCGCAGCGGCCCGTCGGTCCGCACCCGCCCGCGGGGGCCCGTCCGGCCGCCGGCGCGCACCGGAGCGGTGGTGCGCGGCGAACCGCCGTCCGCCGGCGTCCCGCTCATGCCGCCACCGCCGTCCTGCGCCCGGCGAGCACATCCGCGTAGTGTCCGATCAGCTGGTCGCCGACGGCGGCCCAGGTGCGCCCCTCGACCGTCGCGCGTCCGGTCGCGCCGTACGCGGCCCGCAGCCCGGGATCGGCGGCCAGGGCCCACACCGCGTCGCGCACGGCGTCGGCGTCGCGCGGTGGCACGAGCAGTCCGGTGCGCCCGTGGGCGACCAGGTCCAGCGGACCGCCCGCCGCGGGCGCCACCACGGGCACACCGCTCGCCATCGCCTCCTGCACGGTCTGGCAGAAGGTCTCGAACGGTCCGGTGTGCACGAAGACGTCCAGCGAGGCGAAGAGCCGGGCGAGTTCGTCGCCGGTGCGGCGGCCCAGGAAGAGCGCGCCGGGCAGCGCCTGCTCCAGTCCCGGCCGGCTGGGCCCGTCGCCGACGACCACGACCCGCACCCCGGGCAGGGCGCACGCCCCGGCCAGCAGCTCGACCTGCTTCTCGGGGGCGAGCCGGCCGACGTAGCCGACGACGAGTTCGCCGTTCGGGGCGAGCGTGCGGCGCAGCGCCGCGTCGCGGAGGCCGGGCCGGAACCGGGCGGTGTCCACACCGCGCGGCCACAGCTTGACCCTGGGCACGCCGTGCGCCTCCAGGTCGCGCAGGGCGGCGCCGGACGGAGCCAGGGTGAGGTCGGCGGCCGCGTGCACGGAGCGCAGGCGCCGCCAGGCCGCCGCCTCCCCCGCGCCCATGTACGTACGGGCGTATCCGGCGAGGTCGGTCTGGTAGACGGCGACGGCGGGCAGGCCGAGGCGGGTGGCGGCCGCCATGCCGCGCACGCCGAGGACGAAGGGCCCGGCCAGGTGGACGACGTCGGCCCGGTGCTCGGCGATCGTGGCGGCGAGCCGGCGGCTGGGGAGTGCGACGCGGACCTGGGGGTAGCCGGGGAGCGGGAGGGAAGGGACACGGACGACGGGGCACGGTGCCTCGTCGTCGGGCGCGCCGCCGGCGGTGGCGGGGGCGACGACGACGGGGGTGTGACCGCGGTCGACGAGGTGCCGGGCGGTCTGGAGCGCGCAGTGGGCCACGCCGTTCACATCGGGGGGAAAGGATTCGGTCACGATGACGACACGCATACCGGTGTTGTCGCCGCGCCGGACGTGGTCACGTCAAAGTGGATCTTTCCAGGCGGGGAACGCGCCGTGAGCGTTGCGCCCCGCACCCGGGCAGGCCAGGCGGCATCCACGCACACCTGACCCGCGGGTCATCCCTCGTTCACACTGCGCGCCTCCGGGCGGGTCACACGGTGGTCTCCTCGGGACCGATCCGGCTGCGCACCGCGGTCTGCACCTCGGCCTCCTCGGCCGGGTCGGCGGCGAGCCGGCGCAGGCGCTCGACGACCCGGGTGTCCCCGGTCTCGGCGTGCCGGGCGGCGATCTCGCGGGTGGACTCCTCGCAGTCCCACAGGCACTCGACGGCGAAGCCGGTGCCGAAGGAGGGGTCGGTGGCGGCGAGGGCGCGCGCGGCGCGGCCCCGCAGATGGGACGAGGCGGTCTCGCGGTAGACGTGGCGCAGGACGGGGGCGGCGCAGGTGATGCCGAGACGCCCCGCGCCGTCGACGAGGGTCCACAGGGTGGGGGCGTCGGGGCCCTCTCCCCGCACCGCCTCGCGGAGCGCCGCGAGCACCGGCTCACGGTCCTGGCCCCCGCCCCGGCAGGCGAGGACGCGGCCGGCGGCGGCGCCCAGCGGGTCGGGCCGGCGGACCCAGCCGCGCGCCCGGTCGACGGCCGCGAGGCTGCGCATGCGTTCGAAGGCGTCGACGGCGGCCTCCACGACGGCCGGCGAGCCCGTGGCCACGGCGCCCTCGATCAGCTCGAGGGCGTCGGGGTCATTGCTGTCGGCGAGGTACCGCAGGGCGGTGCACCGGGCTCCCTCGGTGCCGTCCTCGGCTGCCCGGACGATCTCGGGCCGGTCCTCGGGGCCCGCCACGGCGGTGAGACAGCGGGCCGCCGGGACGTGCAGCGCGGTGCCGCGTTCGACGCCCTGCTGGGCCCACTCGAACACGGCGCGCACGCTCCACCCGGGGCGGGGCCCGGTGGGGCGCATCTGCCGCTGCCAGCGGTCGAAGCAGCCGGCCTCCTGGGCGGCGCGCACGCGCGTGGCGACGAAGGGGCGCGGATCGTCGGCCCACAGCCGCCAGGGCCTCGGCTCGAAGGCGTCGCGGACGGTGGCGGCCAGTTCCGCTTCGCCCTCGGCGTCGGTGGCGAACCGCGCCAGCACCGGGGCGGCGAGGGCACGCAGGCCCGCGTCGTCGTCCCTGAGGGCGAGCTCGTCCAGGGCCCAGGCCCAGTTGGTGCCGTGGGCGGCGTACCTGCGCAACAGCTCGAGCGCGTCCCGCCTGCCGTAGGAGGCGAGGTGCCCGAGGACCGCGAGGGCGAGTCCGGTGCGTGACTCGTCGGTGTCGAGGACGTCCTCGGGGTCGAAGAGGTGGGCCTCGATCGCGTCCAGTTCACCGTGCAGATCGAGGTAGAGGCGGGCGTAGTAGAGGGAGCGGTTCTCCACCTGCCAGTCGTGGCGCGGGTCGCGCAGCACGCAGTGGTTCAGCGCCGCGAGCGCTTCGGCGCGCGGGGCGGTGAGCGCGTGCAGCGTGCCGTCGCCACGACCCCGCTGGAGCAGGCCGAGCAGCGTACCGCTGGGCGCTATGACCGGATCGAACATGGGAAACAGCCTCACATCAAGCGTCGACGCAACCGGGGACGTGCATTACCTGGCCGCGTGACAACACGTCGGGGCGCCCGCCGTTTCCTGCTTGCTGTAGACCATCTCTCTCTGCCTCTCGTCGGTGGCCCGTGCGGGCCGCATCACGGCCCGCGCGGTGCGGCAACACCTGCCCAGCCCTCGCGTCCGTGAATCACGTCGTCATGATGACCCGGCGGTCACATCTCCCGCGACCGAAATTTCGGCGGCCCCGTACCGCCTCCCCCGTTTTCCTCGTTTTCGCTGGTCAGAGCGTGTCGCTCAGTGCTCGCCGAACAGGTCGAGCAGTTCCGTCCGGCCGAACATCCGGGCCGTGTCGACGGCCGAGGGGGTGCCGGCGGACGGGTCGGCGCCGCCCTTCAGGAGAGCCTCGATCACCTCGGCCTCCCCCTTGAAGACCGCCCCCGCGAGGGGGGTCTGGCCCCGGTCGTTGACGCGGTCGGCGTCGGCGCCGCGCTCCAGCAGCGCGCTCACCGTCCGGGCGTGGCCGTGATAGGCGGCGAGCATCACGAGCGAGTCGCCCCGGTCGTTGGTGAGGTCGGCCGGGACCCCCGCGTCGACGTAGGCCACGAGCTCCTCGGTCCGGCCGCGCCGGGCCAGATCGAAGATCTTGGTCGCCAGCTCCACGACCTCGGGGTCGGGGGCATCGGTCATCGGCCGGACCACCTCTCATTACGCGGCACATCGTGCACCGGGGACGGGGCGTACGTCTGCGAGCGGTGCAGAGCCGTACGGGTGAATCGCCAGGGTACTGGCTCGCGCGGCACATGAGCCGATGTGCCCGAGGTAAAGATCACGGCAGAGCCGCCCGGGCGCAAGCGCACCGGCCCGCGGGTCGGACGAACGATCGGAGGGCGATCCTCCGATCGGGCGAAAACGTCAAAAATCCACCCAGTTGCACCTTTTATCGTATAGACACATCCTGTGATCCTGGAAGTACTCATGGTGACTGTCCCCGCGAACCAGGAGAACTCACATGATCATCTCGATCTCATGCGTGGTCCTGCTCGGCATCGTCGTCTTCATCTTCTTCCGCAAGGACGGACTGAAGGCGTCACACGCGCTGGTGGCGATGCTGTTCGGCTTCTATCTGGCCAGTACGGCCATCGCACCCAGCATCAAGGCGGGCGGCGAGAGCCTGGCCAGCCTGCTGGGCGGATTCAAGTTCTGATCCGCCTCCCCACGCCCCGCCCGCCCGTACGCACCCTCTGGAGGCAGCAGTGGCCCGGCGCCCCCTCCCCCGCATTCTGAGCAACGGCAGCGCGCAGCTCGCCCGGAGCCGGGAGCTGGCCAGGACGGCGGCCGACAGCGCCACGGACGTCCTCCACCCGCTGATCACCATCGCGCGCGGTCTGCGCCGGCTGGCCTCGGCCGGGCGGCGCAGGTGGGCCAGCACACCCAAGGACAAGCGCGGCCCGCTGCTCTTCCTGATGACGTCGGTCGTCCTGGTCGTGGCACTCGCGCCGTACGGTCCGCTGCTCTCCGTCATCACCCTGATGGCCGCCGCGGCCTGGCAGGGACGGGACCGCGCCCCGGCGGCACCCGAAGGGCCCGACGAGGCCCAGGCCCTGCGCCTGAAGTCGCTCTACGAGGCCCTGGTGCCGTACTTCTCGGCCGCCGAGGACCCGGAACCGCTCTACGCCCACGGCGGCGACTGGGAGAAGGCCTTCCCCCGGTACGAGTTCGACGGCACCGGCCGCGTCACGCACCTGGTGATCAGCTATCCCGCCTACTTCGCCGACGGCGAACCGGAGTCCCGGGCGCGGATCGAGCACCTGCTCAGCGCCAAGTCGGGGCGCGGCCGCGAGTACCACTTCGCGTGGGACGAGGAGGGCAACCGGCTCACGGTCCGCGTCCTCGCGCCCCTGCCCACCGACATCACCGCCCAGCCCTTCGTCACGTCCCCCGGCGAGACGGTCCTCGGCTTCACCGACCCCACCCGGGTGCGGCGGACGCTGCCGCTCACCCACGGCGAGGAGCGGCGCGACGTTCCGCCCGTCGTCTGGCGCACCGGCGTCCGCTCCACCGAGCCCCATCTGCTCGCGCTCGGCCAGCCGGGCAGCGGCACCTCGACCCTGCTGCGCTCCATCGCCCTCCAGGCCCTTCACCACGGCGACGTGATGATCGTCGACGGCGGCGGCACCGGTGAGTACGCCTGTCTGACCGGCCGGGACGGCGTGCTCGCCGTCGAGTGCGGGCTGACGGGGGCGCTGGCGAGTCTGGAGTGGGCCGCGCACGAGACGGAGCGCCGGCTGAACGCCGCGAACCGCGCCCACCAGGCGGGCGATCCGCCGCCCGAGGACACCAGGCGGCCCCTGTGGATCCTGCTGGACCGGCCGAGCGCGTTCACGCACCTGGCCGCCGCGGAGGGCCGTGAGGATCCCCAGTCGCTGCTCCACGTCCCGCTGCGGCACGGCCGCCCGGCGAACGTCACCGTGGTCGTCGCGGACCAGCTCGACAGCCTGGACGCCCTCAGCGCGCCGGTGCGGCAGCACACGCGTGCGCGGGTCGTCCTCGGTCCCGCGACGGCGGAGCAGCTGGAGGCCGTCCTGGGCGCGCCCCCGCACACCACCCCCGTCGACCAGGTCCCCCCGGGCCGCGGCTACGCCCGCCTGGGCGCGGGGCCGGTCCACCGCCTCCAGGTGCCGGCCACGCCGGACCCGTACGACGACGCCACCAGCGACGCCCACCGGCGGGCCGTGCTGGAGCTGTTGCCGCCGCGCACGACCCCGGCGGAGGACGCGGTCCCGCCGCGGCCGGCACCGGAAGGCCCGGAACCGGAGCGGACGGCCCCGGAGGCGGTTCCGGCGGGGTCCGTGCTCCTGGACAAGCTGCCCGTGGATCCCGTGCCCCTGGAGAAGGCGCCGGTGGAAGTGGAGAAGGCACCGCCCGGGAGGACGCCGCTCGAGGAGTCACCGCTCGAGAAGCCGCTCCCCGACGAGCCGTCCCCCCTGGAGGCCCCCTCGCAGAAGGTGCCCGCCGAGGCCGCCGGCCCGAAGGACATGGCCGCGGCAGCGGCCCCCAAGGAAGCGGCGGTCGCGGAGTCCTCCTAGCCCGCCCCGCCGTGACCGCCCCGCGGCTACGCCACGAACGTGCGCGGCGCCTCCGCCCCGGAGGTCCCGCCGGTCTCCACCACCCGTGCCGCCGCGGCCAGCCGCACCGCGGCCTCCTCCGCCACCGCGCCGCCCACGGTGAACGGCAGCCGCACGTACCCCTCGAACGCCCCGTCGACCCCGAAGCGCGGCCCGGACGGCACCCGCACCCCGACCCGCTCCCCCGCCTCGGCCAGCCGTGAGCCCGAGAGCCCGCCGGTGCGCACCCACAGCGTGAGCCCGCCCGCCGGGACCTCGAACTCCCAGTCGGGCAGCTCCCGCCGCACCGCCGCGACCAGCGCGTCCCGGTTCTCCCGGGCCTGGGCGCGCCGCGCCTCGACGGCCCGCTCCCAGCCGCCCGTGCCGAACAGCCAGTTCACCGCCAGCTGCTCCAGCACGGGGGTGCCCAGGTCGGCGTAGGCGCGCGCGGCGACCAGGCTGCGGATCACGTCGGGGGCCGCGCGCACCCAGCCGATGCGCATTCCGGCCCAGAAGGCCTTGCTCGCCGAGCCGACCGTGATCACCGTGGACCCGGCCGGGTCGAAGGCGCACACCGGGCGCGGCATCTCCACGCCGGGGTCGAGCCACAGCTCGCTCATCGTCTCGTCGGCGACCAGCACCGTCCCCGCCGAGCGCGCCGCGTCCACCAGCCGGCGCCGCTGGTCCTCGTCGGCGAGCGCACCGGTCGGGTTGTGGAAGTCGGCGACGACGTACGCGATCCGGGGCGCCGCCTCCCGCAGCACCTGCCGCCAGCGGTCCACGTCCCAGCCGGTGAGGCCCTCGGCCATGGCCACCGGGACGAGCCGGGCACCGGCCTCCCGCATCAGCTGGAGGATGTTGGCGTAGGACGGCGACTCGACGGCGATGCGCTCGCCGCGCCCGCCGAAGAGGTGGCAGATGGCGTCGATGGCGCCCATCGCCCCGGTCGTCACCATGATCTGCTCGGGCATGGTCGGGATGCCCCGCGCGGTGTAGCGGTCGGCGATCATCGAGCGCAGCGCGGGCAGCCCGGCGGGATAGTCGCCGTGGGTGTGCGCGTACGGCGGCAGCTCCTCCAGGGCTCCCTGCACGGCGCGCGTGAGCCACGGCTCGGGCGCGGGCAGCGCGGCGCAGCCGAGGTCGATCATCGAGCCGAGGGCCTCGGGCGGCAGCGGTTCGAGGCCCCGCGCGGGCACCGGGTTGCCGGCCGGGACGGCGGTCCAGCTGCCCGCGCCGCGCCGCGACTCCAGGAACCCCTCGGTGCGCAGCGCCTCGTAGGCGGCGGCGACGGTGGTGCGGCTGACGGACAGGGCGAGGGCGAGCTCCCGTTCGGCGGGCAGCCGCGCGGCGACCGGGACGCGCCCCTCGAGCACCAGCAGCCGGATGCCGTCGGCGAGCGCGCGGTAGGCGGGCGGGCGGCGGGTTCCGGGGCCGGCCGGGCGGTCCTGCTGGGAGGTGAGCAGCCGGGCGAGCTGCGCGGCGCCCACCGCAGAGGTCCACTGCGCCATGAGAATCAGTCCACCTTTCCCGGATTGGCCATGGATGACGTCTCCGTCCACGCCACAGGGTGTCATGCATCGGTCCACTTCCACCACAGGGGGGCACGCGTTGTCCAGCCAATCGCCCCGGCGCGGGCATCTCGCACGCCGGTTGTTCCAGCTGTACGCCGGACTGGCGCTGTACGGCGCGAGTTCGGCGCTGCTCGTCAGGTCGGGATTCGGACTCGAGCCGTGGAACGTGCTGCACCAGGGCCTGTCGGAGCGGACCGGGCTGTCGATGGGCGTGGTGCTGACCGTGGTGGGCGCGGCGGTGCTGCTGCTGTGGATCCCGCTGCGGCAGCGGCCGGGGCTCGGCACGGTCTCCAACGTCCTGGTGATCGGCGCGGCGATGGACGCGACGCTGGCCGTGGTGCCCGACGCGCACGGTCCCGCCGCCCGCGTGGCGCTGATGGCGGCGGGCATCGTGCTGAACGGCGCGGCGACCGGGTCGTACATCGCGGCGCGCTTCGGCGCGGGCCCGCGCGACGGGCTGATGACGGGGCTGCACCAGCGCACGGGGGCGTCCGTCCGCCTGATCCGCACGGCCATCGAGATCACGGTGGTGGCCACCGGCTTCGTCCTCGGCGGCACCGTCGGCGCCGGCACCCTGCTGTACGCGGTGACCATCGGCCCGCTCGCCCAGCTGTTCCTGCGGGTCTTCGCCGTCCCCCCGGCATCCGGCGGCAGCACGCTCGTTGCCACGGGTCAACCGCGGCGCGCGATACTGCGTCCGTGACCCCGCGGATACGCCACCCCTACCTCGACCATCCCGGCCCGATCGCCTTCGCCCACCGGGGCGGGGCGGCGGACGGCCTGGAGAACACCGTGCGCCAGTTCCGGTGCGCCGTCGAGGCGGGCTACCGGTACGTCGAGACCGACGTGCACGCCACGCGCGACGGCCGGCTCGTCGCCTTCCACGACGCGACCCTGGAGCGGGTGACCGACGGCGCGGGCCGGATCGCCGACCTGCCGTGGCGGGAGGTGCGGCAGGCGCGCGTGGCGGGCGAGGAACCGGTGCCGCTGTTCGAGGAGCTCCTGCAGACCTTCCCCGAGGTGCGCTGGAACGTCGACGTCAAGGCCGAAGCGGCCCTCCTGCCCTTCCTGGACCTGGTCGGGCGCACGGACGCCTGGGACCGGGTCTGCCTCGGCTCGTTCTCCGAGGCCCGCCTGGTGCGCGCGCAGCGGCTGGCCGGTCCGCGCCTGGCCACCTCGTACGGGACGCGGGGCGTGCTGAACCTGCGGCTGCGCTCGTGGGGGCTGCCGGCCGCGGTGCGCCCGTCGGCCGTGGCCGCCCAGGTCCCCGAGTCGCAGTCGGGCATCCGGGTGGTGGACCGCCGCTTCGTGCGCGCGGCCCACGCGCGCGGGCTGCAGGTGCACGTGTGGACGGTCAACGAGCCCGACCGGATGCACCGGCTCCTGGATCTCGGAGTGGATGGCATCATGACCGATCACATCGACACACTGCGCAAGGTCATGGAGGACCGCGGCGTCTGGGTCTGAGACCCGGTCCCCGACGGTTCCGCGCGTTCACGGGGAAGCGAGGGGCACGGGTGGGCACCGACACCGTGCGGTCACCGGCGGCGGACGAGGCCGCCGGCCGGCGGCGCGAGCAGCGCGGCTGGTACTTCTACGACTGGGCGTGCTCCGTGTACTCCACGAGCGTGCTCACCGTGTTCCTCGGCCCCTATCTGACGTCGGTGGCCGAGTCGGCCGCGGACGCGGAGGGGTTCGTCCACCCGCTGGGCGTCCCGGTGCGCGCGGGGTCCTTCTTCGCGTACGCGGTGTCCCTGTCGGTGATCCTGGCCGTGCTGGTGATGCCGCTGGTGGGCGCCGCCGCCGACCGCACCGGCCGCAAGAAGCCGTTCCTCGCGGCGGCCGCCTACACCGGGGCCGCGGCGACGACGGGCATGTTCTTCCTCGGCGGTGAGCGCTACCTGCTGGGCGGGGCGCTGCTGATCGTGGCGAACGCGGCGCAGTCCGTGGCGATGATGCTCTACAACGCGTACCTGCCGCAGATCGCCCCGCCCGAGGAGCGCGACGCGGTCTCCTCCCGCGGCTGGGCCTTCGGATACGCGGCCGGGGCCCTGGTCCTCGTCGCGAACCTCGCCCTCTACACCGGTCACGACGCCTTCGGCGTCTCCGAGGGCACGGCGGTCCGCATCTGCCTGGCGTCGGCCGGTCTGTGGTGGGGCGCCTTCGCGCTGATACCGCTGCGCCGGCTGCGCGACCGCCGCACCCCCGCGCGGGAGGCGTCCCTGCCGGGCTTCCGGCAGCTCGCGGCGACCGTCCGCGACATGCGCCGCCACCCGCTGACGCTCGCCTTCCTGCTGGCCTACCTGGTCTACAACGACGGCATCCAGACGGTGATCTCGCAGGCCTCGGTCTACGGCTCCAAGGAGCTGGGGCTCGGGCAGTCGACGCTCATCGTCGCCGTGCTGCTGGTCCAGGTGCTGGCCGTGGCCGGTGCGCTGGCGCTGGGGCGGCTGGCCCGGCGGTACGGGGCGAAGCGCACGATCCTCGGCTCGCTGGTCGCCTGGACCCTGACGCTGGCCGCCGGGTACTTCCTGCCCGCCGGTGCCCCCGTGTGGTTCTTCGTGCTGGCTGCCGGGATCGGCCTGGTCCTGGGCGGCAGCCAGGCGCTGTCCCGGTCGCTGTTCTCCCACCTCGTACCGCCCGGCAAGGAGGCCGAGTACTTCTCGGCGTACGAGGTGAGCGACCGGGGGATGAGCTGGCTCGGGCCGCTGCTGTTCGGGCTCACCTACCAGCTGACGGGCAGCTACCGGGACGCGATCGTCTCGCTGGTGGGCTTCTTCGTGCTCGGGTTCGTGCTGCTCGCCCGGGTCCCGGTGCGGCGGGCGATCACCGACGCGGGCAATCCGGTCCCCGAAAGGATTTAGCACTGGACGCGAAAGGGCGGTAGTGTACGCGTTTGGCCTACCAGGCGTACCGTTACTGCGCGTCAAAGATGCCGAAACGCGGTGTCACATCTGTCGACAGACGTGACAAACCGGGCGTCGGTGGGTACTGCACTGGTTGACAAGGCTGCGGCTACGACGGCGACGCATGACCCGGAACGGGACTCGGAACGGGAATCTTTACCGCCGACCGGACGTTGACCGGATGACGACGACAGCGACACCTGTCCTGTGGGCGACCAGCCCGGGAGGCACGATTCATGAGTGAGCGAGCTCTTCGCGGCACGCGCCTCGTGGTGACCAGCTACGAGACGGACCGCGGCATCGACCTGGCCCCGCGCCAGGCCGTGGAGTACGCATGCGAGAAGGGGCACCGCTTCGAGATGCCCTTCTCGGTCGAGGCGGAGATCCCGCCGGAGTGGGAGTGCAAGGTCTGCGGTGCCCAGGCACTCCTGGTGGACGGCGACGGTCCGGAGGAGAAGAAGGCCAAGCCCGCGCGTACGCACTGGGACATGCTGATGGAGCGGCGCACCCGAGAGGAGCTCGAAGAGGTCCTCGAGGAGCGTCTGGCCGTTCTGCGGTCCGGTGCGATGAACATCGCGGTTCACCCCCGGGACAGCCGCAAGTCGGCTTGATCCCGACAGGGCTCGGGCGCCATCACAGCGCACACCGGCACAGGACCGCGGGCGCCGTACTCTCCGTACGGCGCCCGCGGTCCTGTGTCCGCCCGTCGCTCGAGCGCCCTCAGCGCGGCAGGGGCGGGCGCGGCCCCTGTGAGGCGTCCTCCGGCGCGTGTCCCGGCTCGTCCCGGACGACCTCGCCCTGGACGACCTTGCCGTCGGGCCGGTGGATGCGGGCCTGCTGGAAGGCCTCGCCCACAGAACCCCGCGCCGCCTCGCGCAGCTTGCGCTCGAAGGTGCGCTCGGCACGGCGGCTCACGGCCTTCTGGACCGGCGGCACCAGCAGGAGCAGTCCCAGCGCGTCCGAGACGGGCCCCGGGAGGATCAGCAGCAGGCCGCCCAGCACCGTCAGGCCGTTGCCCTCGCTGTTCGGCCGGGACGCGGGCGTCGTCCCGCTCTGCTGCTGCTGCAGCGTCTCGCTGAGGTTGCGGAAGGCCCGCCGGCCGGCCCGCTTGACGACGGCCGAGCCGAGGACCAGGCCGGCCACCAGGAGCAGGAGGACGACCAGCCCGTTCGACGCCCCGGCGACCAGCGTGAGCAGCCAGATCTCCAGCACGAGCCACGCGGCGACGCCCAGCGGCAGGAACGTGCGCAGCCGGGAGCGCCGGGGCCGGACGGGATACGGGGTCTGAGCGCCAGTCGTCATGCACCCAGTGTGCCTGGGCCCGGCTCAGCGCGGGATAAGCGGGGCGGGGGACGACCGGGCGCTTCGCGCCGGCACGCCGTGCCGCGCGGGCGTCCGGTGTGCCGCGGTCGTGCGCCTACGGCCTGGGGCCCTTGTCGTCACCGCGCCCCAGCACCTTGCCGACCCGCTCCCCCACGCCCCACGCCGTGACCCGCCACAGCGCCTCGACGAGGATGTCGCGGCTCATCTTGGAGTCGCCGAGTTCGCGCTCGACGAAGGTGATGGGCACCTCGACGACGTGGTAGCCGGCCCTGACCGCGCGGCGGGCGAGGTCGACCTGGAAGCAGTAGCCCTGGGAGGCCACGTCGTCGAGGCCGAGGCCCTCCAGGGTCTCGCGGCGGAAGGCGCGGAATCCGCCGGTGATGTCGCGCAGCGGCAGGTCGAGCGCCATGCGCGAGTAGAGGCTGCCCCCGCGCGAGATGAACTCACGGGACTTCGGCCAGTTCACCACCCGGCCGCCCGGCACCCAGCGCGAACCGAGCACCAGGTCGGCGCCCTTGAGGGCGGTCAGCAGGCGGGGCAGTTCCTCGGGCTGGTGGGAGCCGTCGGCGTCCATCTCGATCAGCACGCCGTAGCCGTGCTCCATCCCCCAGCGGAAGCCCGCGAGGTAGGCGGCGCCCAGGCCCTCCTTGCCCCTGCGGTGCAGCACCTGGACCCGGTCGTCCTCGGCGGCGAGCTCGTCGGCCAGCTTGCCGGTGCCGTCGGGGCTGTTGTCGTCGGCCACGAGGACGTGCGCCTCGGGAACGGCCCTGCGCACCCGGCCGACGATCGCCTTGATGTTCTCCGCCTCGTTGTAGGTCGGGATGATCACCAAAGCCGTGCCGAGCGGGCCGAAGCTCCTCCCCTGGGCTCCTGCCGCGAGGGTCCCGTCGCCGTCGTTCACTGCTGCCCCTTCATCTCCTGTGCGCAGGATCCCACCATAGTGGTCACGGCCTGTGCCGACGTGACAGGACGTTCGTATGGTGGTGTCGTTTGCCGAAGATCGGGCAGGAGCGGACCCCCGGCGTGCGGGACGGGACGGGGCGGCGTACGGCGGCGGAGGCGCCCGGCGCCCCTCGGGCCGGCCCCGGCCCGCCGGCTGCGGGCCGGCCGAGGCCGTTGTCCACCGAGCGCCCGGGCCCCGCCCGGGTCACACCTCCCCCACCGGCCGGAACGTCCCCCCGGCGCGTCGCCGACGCCGAGCCCGGCTCCCGGTGGCGGCGCCCCGTCCCTCGCGCCGCCCGCTCGGATCACTCACCCGGCCGTACGAAGACCGTGCGTCCGCCGACCACGGTGCGCAGGCACACCGGCAGGTCGCGCCCCGGGGTGAGGTCGGGCAGGCCGGGGGTGCCGGAGCGGGGGTCGGTGGACCAGCGCGCCACCCGGTCGTCCGGGGCCTGGACGACGAGCTCTCCGGTGCGCCAGACGGCGTAGTCGGCGGGCGCTCCCGGCACCAGGACGCCCGCGTCGTCGCGCCCGACGGCCCGCCAGCCGCCGCGCGTGTGCGCGGTGAACGCGGCGCGCACGGAGACCCGGTGCTCCGGCGTGCGGTGGAAGGCGGCGGCCCGGACCGTGCCCCAGGGGTCCAGGGGCGTGACCGGGCTGTCGGACCCGAAGGCGAGCGGGACGCCGGCGCGCAGCAGCGCGGCGAACGGATTCAGGGTGCGGGCGCGCTCCGGGCCCAGGCGCCGGGCGTACATGCCGTCCTCGCCGCCCCACAGGGCGTCGAAGGCGGGCTGGACGGAGGCGGTCAGGCCGAGTTCGGCGAAGGCGGCGACGGTCTCGGGGGTGAGCATCTCGGCGTGCTCGACACGGTGGCGGGCGGCGCGCACGCGGGCGAGGCCGAGCTTGTCGGCGGCGGCCCGCATGCCGTCGACGACGGTGCTCACCGCGGCGTCGCCGATGGCGTGGAAGCCCGCCTGGAGACCCGCCTCGGTGCAGGCGACGACATGGGCGGCGACGGCGGCCGCCTCCAGGTGGGCGGTTCCGGTGTGGCCGGCGTCGGCGTACGGCTCGTGCAGGCAGGCGGTGTGCGAGCCGAGGGCGCCGTCGGCGAACAGGTCCCCCGCGGCGCCGACCGCACCCAGCTCCCGGGCCTTGGCCACGTCCTGTTCGGCCCAGTAGCCGACGACACGGGGGCCGCTCTCCTCGGCGGCGAGCCGCAGCAGGCCGGTGAAGTCGTCCTCGGAGGAGATCTCCGGGCCGCCGCACTCGTGGACCGTGCCGATGCCGAGCGAGGCGGCGTGGGCCAGGGCGGCGCGCTGCGCCTCGGTGCGCTGGGCCGGTGTGACGGCGCCGAGGGCGGCGGCGCGCACCGCGTGGTGGGCGTCCCCGGTGAGCGGGCGGTCCTCGCGCGCGGCCCCGCCCGGGACGAGGTCGAGCAGCGCGGTGGTGACGACCGCGGAATGGACGTCGATCCGGCTCAGGTAGAGGGGACGGCCGCCGGTGGCCTCGTCGAGTTCGGCGCGGGTCGGGGGCCGGCCGCCGGGCCAGCGGGCGGCGTCCCAGCCGTGGCCGAGCAGCACCCGGTCGTCCGGGCGGGCGGCGGCGAACTCCCGTACGCGGACCAGCGCGGCCTCCAGCGAGGGTGCGCCGGACAGGTCGAGGCCGGTGAGGGCGAGACCCGTGGCCGTGGTGTGGACGTGCGCGTCCGTGAACGCCGGGGTGACCAGCGCCCCGTCGAGGTCGATCACCTCGTCGACGCCGTCCGCGAAGGCGTCGGCGGCGCCCTCGGAGCCGACCCAGGCGACCTGGCCGCGCTCGACGACCATCGCGGTCGCGAAGGGATCGGCGGGGCTGTGGACCTCTCCGCGGCGGAGCAGGACGGTGTGCGGCGGGGCGGTGCGTTCACTCATGCCCCACAGTCTCGCGCGTCGGACCGGCCGAGCCGCACGCAGGTCCGGCTCGCCGCGTCCGCCCGGCGCGGGCCCGGATCGCCGTCAGGTCCCCGGCCCCGGTCCGGCCGGCGCGGCAAGGACCGCCCGCGACGCACGGCCGCCGCTCGGGTCCGCCGCCCGCGGGGCGGTCGCCCGCGGGTCCGCCGGGGCCGCCTCAGATGCGCGGCGGCCGGGCCTCGTACGGCGTGGACAGGACGACCGTCGTCCGGGTCGACACGCCCGCCAGCGAGCGCACGCGCGCGAGGAGTTCCTCCAGTTCGTGCGGTGTGGACACGCGCACCTTGAGGATGTAGTTCTCGTCGCCCGCGACGCTGTGGCAGGCCTCGATCTCGGGAACTCCGGCGAGGCGGTCCGCGATGTCGTCGGGGGCGCTGGGGTCGAACGGTTTGACCGAGATGAAGGCGGTCATGGGCAGGCCGACGGCCTCCGGATCGACGACCGCGGCATAGCCGCGGATGACGCCACGTTGTTCCAGCCGGCGCACCCGCTGGTGCACGGCCGACGTGGACAGGCCCGTGGCCTTGCCCAGGTCTGTGTAGCTCATCCGCCCGTCCTTGACGAGCAGCTGCACGATCTGTCGGTCCAGCTCCTCCATGGCGCTAGAACCTACAGTGCGCTTGATCTCCGCGGATACCTGAGCGGCCCGGGTCATGCCCGGTTCGTGATGCGCGGCGGCCCGCCGCGAGCGGCCGGAGGGGACAAAACCGCCGCACGGGGCACCTGCGAGCGGCATGTGACGAACACCACACCCCTTGCCCGGTCTCCGTGATGTTCTCGTGATTACCCCCCGGAGCCGGGGGGAAGTGCTTGCTGTGGTCGAGGCCGCAGCGCCTTTCACGGCCCAGCCCGAGGGGGAGAAAACCCATGCAGAGTCTCAAGCGCCTTGGTCGCACCACGTCCAAGCGGCAGCAGCCGGTCGTCGAGCCCGAGCCGGAGTGCGTCGAACCCGACGCACTCGACGACGAACTCGACGCCTACGACACCTTCGAGATGTACCGGGTGGTGTGCCCCGACTGCGCACAGCCCATCGCCCTGCTGGCGGACGAGGAGGTCCTGCCGGAGCACGCGCTGTGCGCTTCGCCGTGGAACCCGTTCGGACTCACGGTCTGCGCCGGCACCGGCCGCCGTGCCTCCGAGGCGCGGCCGGCGGACGAGTCCTTCGCGCCCCAGGAGCAGGACACCGCCCTGCTGCTGACGCTGCCTCAGGGACTCGACTGGCGCACCCAGCCCTTCTCGCACGTCGGCGGTCCGGGCTCGCGGCCGATCAGGGTGCCGTCGATGCGGCGCCACGCCGCCTGAGCGCGCGCCGCAGCGGGGCGGTGCGATCCCGCCGCCCCGTCCACCGCGCGCACCCGCGACGCGTCCGCCGGTGACGGGACGCGCCGGGGGACGTCCGGTTCACGGTCGCCGTCGGTCCGCCGTACGGGGCGGCCGCGAACGCACGCCCTATTCCGGCGGCCGGTGACCCGCCCGGCCGCTCCCGCGTTGCCCGGGCATGACGGCCCCCACGTACTCGACGACCGGGCGTCAACCCGGTGTCTTCGTGCCGCCGCCCGCGGAGGCGGCCCCGCCACCCCGGGTTCCGGATCCGCCCATCTACCGCGACCTGATGCGGTCCTGGGCGGACCGGGGCCGCACCCTGCCCGGGAGGCACGACCCGGAGTGGACGCGGCTCGCGGCGCCCTGGCGGGGACTCGACCGGTTCAGCGCGACTCCGGCCCCGCGAGGTGGCGGGCGATGACCATGCGCTGGATCTGGTTCGTGCCCTCGACGATCTGCAGGACCTTGGCCTCGCGCATGTAGCGCTCGGCCGGGAAGTCCGCGGTGTAGCCGTAGCCGCCGAGGATCTGGACGGCGTCGGTGGTGACCCGCATCGCCGTGTCGGTGCAGTGCAGCTTGGCCATGGCCGCCTGCTTGGCGAACGGCCGCCCCGCGTCGCGCAGCCGGGCCGCCGCGAGGTACAGCGCCCGCCCCGCCTCGGTCTGCGTGGCCATGTCGGCGAGCATGAAGCGCAGCCCCTGGAAGTCGGCGATCGGCCTGCCGAACTGCCGCCGCTCGGCCGCGTATCCGAGTGCCTCGTCGAGGGCCGCCTGGGCCAGGCCGATCGCGCAGGCCGCGATGCCGAGCCGGCCGCCGTCCAGTGCCGACAGGGCGATCGCGAAGCCCTGGCCCTCCTCACCGATGCGCCGGCTGTCGGGGACCCGGACGCCGTCGAGGTGGACCTGGGCGGTGGGCGAGCCCTTCATGCCCATCTTCTTCTCCGGCGCGGCGGCGCTCAGCCCCTCGGCGTCGCCGGGCACCAGGAAGGCGGTGATCCCGCGCGGGCCCTCCTCACCGGTGCGGGCCATGACGGTGTAGAAGTCGGCGATGCCGCCGTGCGTGATCCACGCCTTGGTGCCGGTGATCACCCAGTCGTCGCCGTCGCGCACCGCCTTGGTGCGCAGGGAGGCCGCGTCCGAGCCGGAGCCGGGCTCGGAGAGGCAGTAGGCGCCGAGCAGACCGCCGCCGAGCATCGCGGGCAGGTGCTCGGCCTGCTGCTCCTTGGCGCCGTAGGCGGCGAGCGCGTAGGAGGCCAGGGTGTGCACGCTGACGCCGAGGCCGACCGTCAGACGGGCCGCGGCGAGCTCCTCGAGCACCTGGAGGTAGACCTCGTACGGCTGGTCGCCGCCGCCGTACTCGGCGTCGTAGGGCAGGCCGAGCAGACCGGACTCGGAGAGCAGGGTGAAGAGCTCGCGCGGGAAGCGCCCGGCGTCCTCCTCCTCGGCCGCCCCGGGGGCGATCTCGCGCTGCGCGATGTCGCGGACGAGCGAGATCAGGTCCCGGGCCTCGTCCGTGGGCAGTTGTCGGTCCACCGGCTGCGGGGCGCGGTCGGGCATGGCGACGCTCTCCTCCCTGTTCGGGCACATCGGCGGACGTGCGCCTTGGGTGGGGGGCGGCTCCGCCGGGGTCGTATCGGTGCCAGGCCGATGCTCGCACTCCCGGGTCTCGGAAGCTGTTGACCAGCGGCTGTGCGCTGTGAGTATGCCCGATCGGCGGCATCGCGTCACCAGTTAACGACCGCTTACTTCAAGAAATCGTCGCCCCCCCCGGACCGGTGCACGCCACCGCCCCACGGGTCCCGCGTTCCACCGGGCGACCGGACCCGGGCACCGGGTGTCCCAGGCGTCGCGGCGGGCGGGTCGCGGGGGCGGGTGCGGGGGGACGGGTGTGTGAGGGGGACGGGTGCGGGGACGGCTGCGGGGATCCGTTTCCCGGCGGCGCGCAGGGCCCCGCCGGGCGCCCTCACCAGCGGTTCGCGCAGGGCCCCGCGGGGCGTCCGCGGCGCGGCAGGCCACCGCGCGGGGCAGGTCACATCGCCATGACGGTGCGGGTCACAGCAGTCCGAGCTGGGTCACGAGCATCGCGACGACCACGACGAGGGTCCATCCCATGACGTGCTCGAGGATCTCCGGGCCGTCCTCCTGGGGACCGCCGGTACGGACACGGGTGACGGTGGCTGTGTTCGCGCTCATGGACTCTCACTGGTCTCGGTGGTGCGGTGGGCTCCCCCCTGCGGCCCTGTCCACCTTGCCACCGTCGGCGGCCTCCGCGGACGGGACGTTGGTCACACGGCCGGCGGGCCCCGGCCTCGCGGGGCCCGCCGGCCGGGTCGGCTCAGCGCACCCCCACCGCCGCGAGCGCCTTGCGCTGGCGCGGGGTCGGGCGTGCCGGGAAGTACAGGTAGCAGACCCCTCCGGTGCCGGAGACGACCTTGCCCGAGGCGTTGTACCGCTTGGTCCTGAGCCAGATGTTCTCCCACTCGCGCCGCTTGTAGACGCGGCGCACGGCCTCGTTGTCGTCCGAGGCGGGGTCGTTGGCGATCACGTCGCCGTCGGCGGTGAAGCCGATCACGGTCATCAGGTGCCCGGAGGTGCCGTACCCCGCCCCGGTCAGCTCCTCCTCGCGGAAGGACTGGGACGTGATGGCCGGGATGCCGGCCGCGATCAGCGTCTCCAGGTCGGCGAGGGAGCCGAGGCGCGTCACCACGCCCTGCAGCCCCTCGAAGGTGGCCGCGTAGGCGGCGTTGAACGGCCAGTTGCCGCAGCCGGCGTACTGGTAGTCGTACGTGAAGCGGGCCGCGTGGCACACCTGCGGGTCGGCGTACGACGGGTCCACCCAGGCCAGTTGCTCCGCCGTGAGCCGGCCGCCCCAGTACTCGATGATCATCTGCGAGGAGGTCGGGCTGCACCAGGCCTCGCCGCCGTTGTCGTACTCGGGGTACTGGCCCTTGTGGATCTCCTGCGAATAGCGCGGGACGATCAGCTCCTCGGCCAGGCGGGGCTCGGAGGCGGGGACGGTGAACCGGTCGGGGACGTCGGACCCCATCGCGCCGAGCCGCCACACGGTCGGGGTGAGCCTCGTGCCGGGGCGGCGGTACAGGGTCAGCCGCAGCCGGTAGGAGACGACCCGCAGGCCGGAGGCCGGGTCGTCGACGGCGAGGGTGTCGGTCCAGACGCTGCTCTTCCCGTCGCCCTGGTCGTCCACCGAGGTGCGCCGGATGTCCCGGTCGCCGGCCGCCCAGCGGCCCATGACGTACCAGGGCGTGTCCGTGCCGTCGGAGTACGTGCCCTTCAGTTCGACCTGGAGCCAGGTGCCGTCGGGGGTGTGCGCGTTCCAGGAGGCGATCGCCTCCGTCGCCGGGACGGTGAGCCGGTGGACGGGCGAGGTCCACGTCGCGTACTCCCAGGCGGCCGTGGCGCCGGTGTGCGGGTCGGTGTAGTCCGTGGTGCCGGCGGGCTTCGCGATCACGAGGCCGGGGCGGGCGCCGGCGACGGCGCGGGTCCCGTCGGCACGGCCCGTGCGCCAGTCGCTGTACGAGATCCAGGCCCGGTTGTCCACCGGACGGGCGGCGCCCGCGGCGCCGCCGGTCGCGGTACCGGTCGCACCGCCGGTCGCGGTGGCGGCGGACGCCGGGGCCACGGATCCGGCGACGGCGGTGACGACCGCGGCGGCCAGGAGGGTTCTGCGGGACGGCAGTTCGGCTCTGCTCATGGGTGGAGGTCCCCCAGGTGTCGGAGTCGGGACGGGGCCAGTGCACGGCCGGACGGACGGCGTGCGTCCGCCGGATGGAGCGGGTGTGCGCCAACTATGAACGCAGCGGGGGGATCGTGCCAGCACCCCGGGCCGCGCCGCACCGGTCGACATGGGACTCGACCAATGGCGGGACCCGCGGCGGCGCCTTCCGGGCGGCGTCCTAGAGTGCTTCCGTCAGCCCCTTCCCCACCCCCGGGAACCCGCCATTCACGCTCTCGCCTCCCGCATCCGCCGGCTCGCCCCCTCGTGCGGCCCGGTCCGGCTCGTCGGTGTCGACGGGCACGCCGGCTCCGGGAAGTCCACGTTCGCCGGGCGGTTGGCCGAGGCGCTGGGCGGGGCCCCGGTGCTGCGGCTCGACGACATCGCGAGCCACGACGAACTGTTCGGCTGGACCGGACGGCTGCTGAGCCAGGTGATCGAGCCGCTCGGCCGCGGCGAGACCGCGCACTACTCCCCCTACGACTGGCGGACCCGCCGCTTCGGACCGCCCCGCGCGCTGCCGCCCGCCCCGGTGGTCGTCGTGGAGGGCGTCGGTGCGGGACGCCGGGAGGTGCGCCCGCACCTGGCGCTGCTGCTGTGGATGGACCTGCCCCGGGAGGAGTCGTGGTCCCGTGGACGGGCACGGGACGGCGAGGAGCAGCGGGAGTTCTGGGACGGATGGGTCGGGGCGGAGCGCGAACACTTCGCCGGCGATCCCTCGCGGCCCTTCGCCGATCTCCTGGTGCGGCAGTGCGACGGGAGGAACGAGGGGGACGGGGCGGGCGAGGGAGACGAGGGGTACGAGCTGCTTCCCGGGCCTGCCGCGACCGCCGGATCCGGCCGTCCGATCACCCACGGTGACGGGCCGTCCGCGGTGTGATGGTCCTGTGAAGAACGGTGTCGGACAAGTTGCCTGAGTACCCCCAACGCGGCTTGACCGGGGAGCCGTACAGGACTTACGTTCTCAATGTGCGGTCGTTCGAGGCCGCCGGCAGACGCGAAGCCCCCGGTTGTTCCCCCGTGATCGGGGGCTTCGTTCTGCCCTCCCGGCGTTCCGCGATGCCCAGTGGCATATGACGATCACCCTCGGTCACGACGCCCGCCCCGTGCCTTCCTCCCCACCGGGCCCCCGTGGCGTGCGCGGCACCCTGGGGAGGTGACGCCCCCGCAGGTACGATGCCCTCGGTGCGATCTACGGACGCCGCTTCGCGCACCTTGCAACTCCGGTCCGCGGCGCGGCGGTTCGGCCAAAGGGAGCCGACGGGCGAGGACCGGCCGGCACACCGACGGGGCACGGTCTGTGGGGGACGTGATGGACTTCGGCACGCAGGGCCCGCAGGCCCCGGCCGACCTCGCCTGGCTGCGAGGCGTGGACGCCTACACGATGGGCGCCTATCCGCAGGCGGAGGAGGAGTTCCGGGCCGCGGTGCGGATGGATCCGGGGATGGCCGACGGCTGGCTCGGGCTGCACGCGCTGCGCGTCGACACGACGACCGCGCTGCTGAGGATGTTCCGGCACCGGAGCCGCTTCGGCGAACAGCGGGCCCGGCACCGCCGCACCCTCAACTCCTGGTACTGGCTGGGCTGGTGGGTGCAGCCGGTGCTGGAGAGCCCCCGCGACCTGCTGCTGGCGCACGCCTCCCACTGGCTGGACGGACGGCACGTCCCCGAGCTGGACCGGGCGCTCGCCGGGCTGCCCCCGGTGGACAGCGATCCGCAGGTCCGCTTCCTGCACGCCTGCCGCGCCTATCTGGTCAAGGACTGGGAGCAGCTCGTCCGGCACACCGATCCGCTGGTCGACGACCCGGTGCTCGGCATCGAGGCGGGCCTGTTCGGCGGCATGGCCCGGGTCCGCCTGGAGATGTACGGGCAGGCCGAACCGCTGCTGTCGGCGGCCCTGATGCGGTGCCGCAGCGAACAGCCGCAGCGCAAGGAACTGCGCTACTGGCTGGCGCGCGCCCACGAGGGGACGGGGCGCAGCGCCGCGGCGCTCCCGCTGTACCGGGCCGTGCACCGGGTCGATCCGGCCTTCATGGACACCTCGGCCCGGCTCGCCGCGATCACCGAGGGCGACGGGTACGACGACTCCGCCGACCTCGCCACGATCACGCTCGCCGGCGCGGGCCAGGACGCGGTGGACGGTCCGGACGCGCTCGACCCGCTCTTCGGCACCGAGGGCCGCGATCTGCGGCTCTCCGATCCCGAGCCGCCGCCCGCTCCCCTCCCGCCGGTCATCGGCCCGGCGGTGCGCGAGAAGGCGGGCGCCGCGGCGTCGTCCCTGCCCACGGGCCCCACCGACCCCGCGTTACTGGAGGAGGCACTCGCCGAACTGGAGCGCATGGTGGGCCTGGAGCCGGTGAAGCGCCAGGTCAAGGCGTTGTCGGCACAGCTGAACATGGCCCGGTTGCGGGCCGGGCAGGGGCTGCCGGTGCAGCCGCCGAAACGCCACTTCGTCTTCTCCGGCCCCTCCGGCACCGGCAAGACCACGGTGGCCCGCATCCTGGGCCGCGTCTTCTACGCCCTCGGCCTGCTCGGCGGCGACCACCTGGTGGAGGCCCAGCGGGCCGACCTGGTCGGCGAGTACCTCGGGCAGACGGCCGTGAAGGCCAACGAGCTGATCGACTCCGCGCTCGGCGGGGTGCTGTTCGTCGACGAGGCCTACGCGCTCTCCAACTCCGGTTACGGCAAGGGCGACGCGTACGGCGACGAGGCCCTCCAGGTGCTGCTCAAGCGGGCCGAGGACAACCGCGACCACCTGGTGGTGATCCTGGCGGGCTATCCGGAGGGCATGGACCGGCTGCTGGCCGCCAATCCCGGGCTGTCCTCGCGCTTCACCACCCGCGTGGACTTCCCCTCCTACCGCCCCCTCGAGCTCACCGAGATCGGCAAGGTGCTCGCCGCCGAGAACGGCGACCTGTGGGACGAGGAGGCGCTGGACGAGCTGCGGTCGATCGCCGGGCACGTGGTGGACCAGGGGTGGATCGACGAGCTGGGCAACGGGCGGTTCCTGCGGACGCTGTACGAGAAGAGCTGCGCGTACCGGGACCTGCGGCTGTCGGTGTATCCGGGGACGCTGACGCGGGAGGACCTGGCGACGCTGCGGCTGCCGGACCTGATGCAGGCGTACGGAGAGGTGCTGTCGGGCAGGGGGCCGCAGGACCCGCCGTCGATGTGACGCCGGCGGACCCCGCGGCCCGGGTCAGCCGGTGAGCGCGCCCTCCTGGGCCCCGCTCCTGGGCTCGGTCAGCTTGGCACCGGCGGTGCCGCCCGCGGTGCCGTCCGCCCCGTCCTCCGGCCCGGCGCCCGGTGCCGTCCGGGGCTCCTCGCGGTGCGCGGGATCGCGTACCTCGCCCACCAGGAGCTCCAGTACGTCCTCCAGCGCGACCAGGCCCAGGACCCTGCCGGACGCGTCGACCACCTGG
Organism: Streptomyces sp. Tu 3180; assembly: GCF_009852415.1. Classification (NCBI taxonomy): domain Bacteria; kingdom Bacillati; phylum Actinomycetota; class Actinomycetes; order Kitasatosporales; family Streptomycetaceae; genus Streptomyces; species Streptomyces sp. Tu 3180. The sequence continues at coordinate 1,634,356 of NZ_WOXS01000002.1, forward strand.
GCGAGGTGGGTCGCGGCGCGGCGCATCACGGTGAGGGCGTCGTCCAGCGGGAGTTCGGGCCTCAGGGTCGTCATGGGCCGCCAGAGCCGCTGCGGCACGGCCCGGTCGGTGTCCTCCAGGTCCAGTACGTCCTTCACGTGCAGGTAGCCCGGGAAGGCGCCGCCGGCCGCGGCCACCGGGAAGCGGGAGTACCCCGTGCGGGCGGTGAGCTCCACGATCCGCGCCGGGGTGACCGCCGGGTCGACCGTCACCAGCGACTCGCGTCCCAGCAGCACGTCCGTGACCGGGCGGGAGCCCAGCTCCAGGGCGTCCTCCAGGCGTTCGGCCTCCTCGGGGTCGAGGAGGCCCGCCTGGCCGGCGTCCTCCACCAGCCGGTTGAGCTGCTCACTGGTGAAGACGGCCTCGACCTCGTCCTTCGGCTCCACGCGGAAGAGCCGCAGGACGGCCCGGGCGCAGGCGCCGAGCGCGAGGGTGACCGGCTTGCACAGGCGGGCGAACCAGACCAGGCCGGGGCTGAGCCACAGCGCGGCCTTCTCGGGCGCCGCCATCGCGAGGTTCTTCGGGACCATCTCGCCGACGACGAGGTGGAAGAAGACCACGACGGCGAGCGCGACGACGTAGCCGAGCGGGTGGACCATGCCGTGCGGCAGGTGGAGCCACTGGAAGACCGGCTCCAGCAGGTGGGCGACCGTCGGTTCGGCGACCGCGCCGAGCGTCAGCGAGCAGACGGTGATGCCGAACTGGGCCGCCGCCATCATCTGCGGCAGGTTCTCCAGGCCGTACAGGACCTGGCGGGCGCGGGCGGTGCCGAGCGGTTCGATCTGGCTGCGGCGGACCGACACGAGCGCGAACTCGGCGCCGACGAAGAAGCCGTTGGCGAGCACGAGCAGCGCGGCGAAGAGGAGTTGCAGCACGCTCATCCGGCCGCCTCCACGAGCGGCAGCGGAGCCGTTCTGACCAGACGGATCCGTTCCGCGCGGTAGTGGCCGACCCGGCGCACCGACAGCCGCCAGCCGGGCAGTTCCGCACGGTCGCCGACGGCCGGGATCCGGCCGAGCAGATCGGCGACCAGACCGGCGACGGTCTCGTACGGTCCCTCGGGCGCCTCCAGGCCTATGCGCCGCAGGACGTCGACGCGGACGCCGCCGTCGACGTCCCAGGCCGGGTTGCCGTCCTCCGGCGGGGCGGCGGCGAGCTCGGGGACGTCCTGTCCGTCGTGCTCGTCGCGGACCTCGCCGACGATCTCCTCGACGATGTCCTCCAGCGTGACGACCCCGGCCGTGCCGCCGTACTCGTCGACGACGACCGCGATGGGCTGCTCGCTGCGCAGCCGCGTCAGCAGCGGCCGCACGGGCAGGGTCTCGGGGACGAGCAGCGCGGGGCGGGCGATGCGGCCGACGGGCGTGCGCAGCCGGTCGTGCACGGGCACCGCGAGGGCGTCCTTGAGGTGGACCATGCCGACGACCTCGTCGATCCGCTCCCGGTAGACGGGGAAACGGGACAGACCGGTGGCCCGGGTGAGGTTGACGACGTCCTCGGCGGTCGCCGAGGACTGCAGGGCGCTGACCTTCACCCGCGGGGTCATGACGGCCTGCGCGGTCAGCTCGCCCAGGGACAGGGTGCGCACGAAGAGGTCCGCCGTGTCCTGTTCCAGGGCACCGGCCCGGGCGGAGTGCCGGGCCAGGGAGACCAGTTCGCCGGGGGTGCGGGCGGAGGCCAGCTCCTCGGCGGGCTCGAGGCCCAGGGCGCGCACCAGGCGGTTGGCGACGGCGTTCAGCCCGGCGATGACCGGGCGGAACAGGCGGGCGAACGCGTGCTGCGGACCGGCGACGAAGCGCGCGACCTGCAGGGGTCGGGACACCGCCCAGTTCTTGGGGACGAGCTCGCCGATCACCATCTGCACGGCCGAGGCCAGCAGCATGCCGACGACGACCGAGACGCCGGGTACGACGCCCTCGGGGATCCCGGCCGCCCTGAACGGGCCGCCCAGCAGCCGGGCGAGCGCCGGCTCGGCGAGCATGCCGACGACGAGGGAGGTGAGGGTGATGCCGAGCTGGGTGCCGGAGAGCTGGAAGGACAGCTCCTTGAGGGACTCGACGACGCGGCGGGCGCGCCGGTCGCCGTCGGCCGCGGCCCGTTCGGCGTCCGGTCGCTCGACGGTCACCAGGCCGAACTCGGCGGCCACGAAGAATCCGTTGGCGAGGATCAGCAGGAAAGCGGCTGCCAGGAGCAGCAGGGGGGTGGTCATGATGCCGCCGCCTCCACATGGGTGCGCACCTCGTGGAGCCGGTGCGCGCTATGTCGGCAGGGGGCGGCGCAGGTACTGCAGGACGATCCGTCCATCGCCGGAGAGGGTCACTCCTCGGGTAGCAGGAGCCCCTGGCGCTCCGGGCGGAGCGGCAGGGGCGGAGGCGCGGTCGTCGCGCCTCCGCCCACCAGATTAATCACGACAGGGGTGAGCGCGGCAGGGTGGACGGCTCCGACGCGTCCCGCGCCTCAGCCCCGGGGCGACTCGGGGCCGGCCGTGGAGCGGGCCTCGACGAGCGCCCGCAGGGCCCGCGCGTCGGCGATGGCGTGCTGCTTGGCGATGCCCGGCTGGATGCCGAGCGTGGGCAGGCTGGTGCCGTCGCTGAGGTCGAGGAAGACCCACGGATCACCCGGCCGGAGATTCACCTGAAGGATCTCCGCCCATTCCAGGCGGCGCCTGCTCGTGATGTTGACGACGGTGACGCCCGCCTCGTCGGCGACGACCTTCGGCCGGGCCAGCAGGTACAGCACGCCGGCCAGCAGGGCGGCGGTGAACACGAAGCTGATCCGCTCGCCCGGGCCGAGCTGCTCCAGCAGCAGGGCCACCAGGGTGATGACCACGAAGATCGCGGCGGCGGCCGTGAGCAGCACCGCACGGGTGCGCCCCGGCCGGAAGGTGACGGGCAGGGCGGGCGGCCCGCCCCGGCTGGCGTCCGACATGGTGGTGCTCCGGGTCCTGGTCAGAGGCGGCAGGCGTGGATGGCCGTGGTGAGGATGGCGCGGGCGCCGATGTCGTACAGGTCGTCCATGATCCGCTGCGCGTCCTTGGACGGGACCATCGCGCGGACGGCGACCCAGCCCTCGTTGTGCAGCGGGGACACGGTCGGGGACTCCAGGCCCGGGGTGAGCGCGACGGCCTTCTCCAGCTGCTCGACCCGGCAGTCGTAGTCCATCATCACGTACGTCCGCGCGACCAGGACGCCCTGGAGGCGGCGCAGGAACTGCTGCACCTTGGGCTCCTCGCCGTCCGCGCCGGTGCGGCGGATGACGACGGCCTCGGACTTCATGATCGGCTCGCCGACGATCTCCAGGCCGGCGTTGCGCAGGGAGGTGCCCGTCTCGACGACGTCCGCGATGACCTGGGCGACACCGAGCTGGATGGCGGTCTCGACGGCGCCGTCGAGGTGGACGACGGAGGCGTCGATGCCGTGGTCGGCGAGGTGCTTGGCGACGATGCCCTCGTACGAGGTGGCGATCGTCTTGCCCTTCAGGTCCGCCGGCTCGCCGATGGTGCCCGGCTTGGTGGCGTAGTGGAACGTGGAGCGGGCGAAGCCCAGCGGCAGGATCTCCTCGGCGTCGGCGCCGGAGTCGATCAGCAGGTCGCGGCCGGTGATGCCGATGTCGAGCTGCCCGGAGGCGACGTAGAGGGCGATGTCACGGGGGCGGAGGTAGAAGAACTCGACGTCGTTCGCCGGGTCGACGATCCGCAGTTCCTTGGACTCGCGGCGCTGCCGGTAGCCGGCCTCATGCAGCATCTCCGCCGCAGGGCCGGACAGTGAACCCTTGTTGGGGACGGCGATGCGCAGCATGAGGTCGGCTTCCTTCTGTGGGGAGGGCTGTTGCGGGGGCTTCGGGTTCACAGGTGGGCGTAGACGTCGTCGAGGGAGATGCCGCGGGCGACCATCATCACCTGGACGTGGTACAGCAGCTGCGAGATCTCCTCGGCCGCCGCCTCCTTGCCCTCGTACTCGGCGGCCATCCAGACCTCGGCGGCCTCCTCGACGACCTTCTTGCCGATGGCATGGACGCCCTTGTCCACCAGCTCGGCGGTGCGGGAGGTGGCGGGGTCGCCGTGAGCGGCCTTGTGCTGGAGCTCGGTGAAGAGCTCCTCGAACGTCTTCTTGGACATGGTGGTCCTTACCCTACGCGGTGACGGGGACTGCTCACCGCCAGGGTTCGGACACCGAACGCAGGCAGGCCGCGGTCGCCACCGCCGCGGTGACCGCCTCGTGCCCCTTGTCCTCGCTGGAACCGGGCAGTCCGGCGCGGTCCAGGGCCTGCTCCTCGTTGTCGCAGGTGAGCAGACCGAAGCCGACGGGCACACCGGTGTCGACCGACACCTGGGTGAGGCCCTGGGTGACGCCCTGGCACACGTAGTCGAAGTGGGGCGTGCCGCCCCGGATGACGACGCCGAGGGCGACGACCGCGTCGTAGCCCCGGCCGGCCAGGACCTTGGCGACGACCGGGAGCTCCCAGCTGCCGGGGACCCTGAGCAGGGTCGGCTCGTCGATGCCCAGGTCGTGCAGGGCGCGCAGGGCGCCGTCCACCAGTCCGTCCATCACCTTCTCGTGCCACTGCGCCGCGATGACGGCGACCCGCAGGTCACCCACATTGCGTACGGACAACTCCGGTGCACCCTTGCCGCTCACGTGTCTCCTCGGTGGTTCTCTCTACTGGTTGCCGCAGGCGGGCACGGTCGGCGTGTCCAGCCAGGGCAGGTCGTGGCCCATCCGGTCCCGCTTGGTGCGCAGGTAGCGGAGGTTGTGCTCGCCCGCGGTGACGGGCATCGGCTCGCGTCCGGTGACCTCGATGCCGTGCCGGCCGAGCGCGTCGGACTTGTCGGGGTTGTTGGTCATCAGGCGGACGCCGCGCACCCCGAGGTCGGCGAGGATCTGCGCGCCGGCGCCGTAGTCGCGGGCGTCGGCGGGCAGGCCGAGTTCGAGGTTGGCGTCGAGGGTGTCCCGGCCGCGCTCCTGGAGCTCGTAGGCGCGCAGCTTGGACATCAGGCCGATGCCGCGCCCCTCGTGCCCGCGCAGGTAGACCACCACGCCCCGGCCCTCGGCCTGGATGCGGTCGAGGGAGGCGTCCAGCTGGGGCCCGCAGTCGCAGCGCTGGGAGCCGAAGACGTCGCCGGTGAGGCATTCGGAGTGGACGCGGACGAGGACGTCCTGGCCGTCGCCGATCTCGCCGTGGACGAGGGCGACGTGCTCCACGCCGTCGACGGTGGAGCGGTAGCCGTACGCCGTGAAGGTGCCGTGCGAGGTCGGCAGGCGGACCTCGGCCTCGCGGCGGACGGTGGGCTCGGAGCTGCGGCGGTAGGCGATCAGGTCCTCGATGGAGATGATCGTCAGGCCGTGCTTGCGGGCGAACGGGATCAGCTCGGGCAGCCGGAGCATGGTGCCGTCCTCGCCGGCGATCTCGACGATGGCGCCGGCCGGGCGCAGCCCGGCGAGGCGGGCGAGGTCGACGGCCGCCTCGGTGTGGCCGTTGCGCACGAGCACGCCGCCCTCGCGGGCGCGCAGCGGGAAGACGTGGCCGGGGCGGACGAAGTCGGCGGGTCCGGCGGTGCCGCCGGCCAGCAGCCGGAGCGTGGTGGCGCGGTCGGCGGCCGAGATGCCGGTGGTCACGCCGTGGGCGGCGGAGGCGTCCACGGAGACGGTGAACGCGGTCCGCATCGACTCGGTGTTGTCCTCCACCATCTGGGGGAGCCGCAGCCGGTCCAGCTCGTCGCCCTCCATGGGGGCGCAGATCAGACCGCGGCACTCGCTCATCATGAAGGCGACGATCTCGGGGTGGCCTTCTCGGCGGCGATGACGAGATCGCCCTCGTTCTCGCGGTCCTCGTCGTCGACGACCACGACCGGGCGGCCGGCCGCGATGTCGGCGATGGCCTGTTCGACCGGGTCGAGGGCGAGGTCCTCGGCGCCGTCGGTGGGGTAGAGGACGGGTGCCGCGGTCATGCGGGCGCTCCTTCCAGTGCGGGCCGCGCGTCGCGGGAGCGCAGCCACCAGTCGCGCAGGCCCCACAGGACCAGCGCGCCGTAGATGACGTAGACGAAGCCGGAGAAGGCGAAGCCGTTGGCGAAGTTCAGGGGGACGCCGACGAGGTCGACGAGCAGCCAGGCGAACCAGAACTCGACCATGCCGCGGGCCTGGGCGTACATGGCGACGATCGTGCCGACGAAGATGTAGGCGTCGGGCCAGGGGTCCCAGGACAGGGACGGGTGGAGGGTGAACAGCCCGCCGACGGCGAGGGTGCCGACGGCCGCGGCGCCCACCAGCAGGATCCGTTCGAAGGGGGTGGCGAAGCGGATCGCGACGGAGCCGTCCTGCGCCTGCCGGCGGCCGCGGTTCCACTGCCAGAAGCCCCAGGCGGCGACGAGCATCACGACGACCTGCTTGCCGGCGCTGCCGGAGAGGTGGGCGGTGGCGAAGGCCGCGAAGAGGATCAGACCGGAGACGAACTGGGCGGGCCAGGTCCAGATCGAGCGGCGCCAGCCGAGGGCGAGGGCGACCAGGCCGATCACGTTGCCGATCATGTCCGACCACTTGATGTGCTGGCCGAAGAGGGTGAAGGCCTCGGAGTTGAGCCAGTTCACTTGGCCGCCCCCTCACCGAGGGCCCGGTCGCCGATCATCCGCTCGACGTACTTGGCGATGACGTCCACCTCGAGGTTGACCGGGTCGCCGGGCTGCTTGAGGCCGAGGGTGGTCAGGGCGAGGGTGGTGGGGATCAGGCTGACGGTGAAGAAGTCGGGTCCGGCGTCGACGACGGTGAGGCTGATGCCGTCGACGGTGACGGAGCCCTTCTCCACGACGTAGCGGGAGAGGTCCGCGGGGAGGGAGATCTTCACGACCTCCCAGTTCTCGGACGGCTTGCGCTCGAGGATCTCGCCGGTGCCGTCGACGTGCCCCTGCACGATGTGGCCGCCGAGGCGGGCGCCCAGGGCCATGGGGCGTTCGAGGTTGACGCGGGAGCCGACGGCGAGGGCGCCGAGGCTGGAGCGGTTCAGGGTCTCGGCCATCACGTCGGCGGTGAACTCGTCGCCCTCGTGCTCGACGACCGTGAGGCAGACGCCGTTGACGGCGATGGAGTCACCGTGCTTCGCGCCCTCGGTGACGACGGGGCCGCGCAGCCGGAAGCGACAGGCGTCGTCGAGGGTCTCGACGGCGGTGACCTCGCCCAGCTCTTCGACGATTCCGGTGAACACTTCCCGGGTCCTCCTGCCTCTTCGGGCACGGACTCCGGGGCTGTCGATGACGACAGACTACGGGCGAGGACACCGGGAACGACGCCGGACAGAGTTCGCCCCGACGGCGAACCGGTACGGCAGCGCGCATGGATGCCCGCCCGCCGCGCACTGCCTCCCATCCGGACTTTAACCGTCGGTCCAGGAATTTCACCTGGTCAACCGGCCGCTGGAGGCGACCGGGTCGCGGACTGTAACCGCCGGTTCGGACTTTCACCGACCCCGGAGTGCGCTGCTACTGGTACAGGGCCAGTGTGCCACGCCCGGTCGCCGTCCATGCGGACGGGGGGTGTGGGGTGGCTCACAACCGGTGACGCCCGGCGCGCCGGGCGGGGTGCGGGGAGCCGGCTCCCGGTCCGCCCGGCGGAGCCCGGGGTCCAACTCCCGCCCCGTCGTCCGCGTTTGACGGACCGCGAGATTGGTCCATACCTATTGACGCTGTGGTCTAGTCCTCTTAGGGTCTGCGCCAACTTCCGTGGAGAGGAACCCACCGTGCCGTCCCCCTCACGTCCCGGGGCGAGACCTGCCCTGCTCGCCTCCGCCGCCGCCGTCGCGGGCCTGCTGCTCGCGGCCCTGCCGGCGACCGTCTCGCACGCCGCCGACCAGGAGTCCTGCCGTCCCGACGGCCTGTACCGGACCCCGGGTGTGGAGGTCCCGTACTGCTCGGTGTACGACTCGGCCGGGCGGGAGAGGATGGGCGCCGACCACCAGCGCCGGGTGATCGGCTACTTCACCGGCTGGCGGACCGGCAAGGACGGAAAGCCCGCCTACCTCGCGTCCGACATCCCGTGGGACAGGATCACCCACGTCAACTACGCGTTCGCGCACATCGACAAGGGCAACAGGATCTCCGTCGGCGCCGACGGCCCCGCCAACCCGGCGACCGGCATGACCTGGCCGGGCGTGGCCGGCGCGGAGATGGACCCGGGTCTCCCCTACCAGGGCCACTTCAACCTGCTCAACAAGTTCAAGAAGCAGCACCCGGACGTCAAGACGCTGATCTCGGTGGGCGGTTGGGCCGAGACCGGCGGCTACTTCGACGACGGCGGCAACCGCGTGGACTCCGGCGGCTTCTACTCGATGGCCACCCACGCCGACGGCTCGGTCAACCAGGCCGGCATCGACACCTTCGCCGACTCGGCGGTCGCCTTCGTCCGCGAGTACGGCTTCAACGGCGTCGACATCGACTACGAGTACCCGACGACCATGAAGGACGCGGGCAACCCGCTCGACTGGTCCCTCGCCAACGGCCGCCGGGCCGGGCTGGTCAAGGGCTACGCCGCGCTGATGAGGACGCTGCGCGAGAAGCTGGACCGCGCGGGCACGGCCGACGGCAGGCACTACCTGCTGACGGTGGCGGCCCCCTCGTCCGGCTACCTGCTGCGCGGCATGGAGACCTTCCAGGTCCAGAAGTACCTGGACTACGTCAACATCATGTCGTACGACCTGCACGGCGCCTGGAACGAGTACGTCGGCCCCAACGCCTCCCTCTTCGACGACGGCAGGGACGCCGAGCTGGCCGCCGCGAACGTCTACGGCAGCGCCCAGTACGGCGGCATCGGCTACCTCAACACCGACTGGGCCTACCACTACTTCCGCGGCTCCATGCCGGCCGGCCGCATCAACATCGGCCTGCCGTACTACACCCGCGGCCACAAAAACGTCCAGGGCGGAACCGACGGCCTGTGGGGCAGGGCCGCCGCCTCCTCCTGCCCGGCGGGCTCCGGCCTGGCCAAGTGCGGCGACGGCGCCGTCGGCATCGACAACCTCTGGCACGACCTCGACACCGACGGCAAGGAGTCCCCGGCGGGCTCCAACCCGATGTGGCACGCCAAGAACCTCGAGAAGGGGATCGTCGGCGACTACGTCACCGACTACGGCTTCCCGGCGGACACCGAGCTGACCGGGACGTACGCCCGCAGGTACGACCCGACGCTGGTCGCCCCCTGGCTGTGGAACGCCGAGAAGAAGGTCTTCCTCTCCACCGAGGACGAGCAGTCGGTCGCGGCCAAGGCCGACTACGTCGTGGACCGCGGCATCGGCGGCACGATGGTCTGGGAACTGGCCGGCGACTACGCCTGGAACGCCGCCAAGGGCCAGTACGAGACGGGCGACACGCTCACCTCGCTGATGTACGAGAAGTTCAGGGCGGCCCCGCCGTACGGCGCGAGGAAGTCGAACGCGGACCTGCCGGCGGAGGCCGTGGACGTGGGCGTGGAGTTCACGGACTTCAAGCTGGGCGACTCCAACTACCCGATCACGCCCAGGCTGCGGATCACGAACAACACGAAGACCGCGCTGCCGGGCGGCACGGAGTTCCGGTTCGACTACGCGACCGCCGCTCCGGGGAACGCCTCCGACCAGTCCGGCTTCGGCACCAGGGTCATCGCCAGCGACCACACGGGCGACAACGTGGGCGGGCTGGAAGGCGACTTCCACCGGGTGTCGCTGAAGCTGCCGGCGTGGCAGTCGCTGGCGCCGGGGGCGAGCGTCGACCTGGCGTTCAACTACTACCTGCCCGTGTCGACCCCGTCGAACTGGACGGTGACGATCGGCGGCAAGGCGTACGCCCTCGCCGGGGACCTGGCGCGCGGGACGACCGTCGTCGAGCCGGGCACCGGCACGACGCCGACGGACCCGCCCACCACGCCGCCCGGTGAGCCCGGTGACTGCGCGGAGCCGGCCTGGGACGCCTCGACCGCGTACGGCGGCGGCAGCGTGGTGTCCCACGAGGGGCACACCTGGAAGGCGCAGTGGTGGACGAGGGGCGAGGAGCCCGGCACCACCGGCGAATGGGGGGTCTGGCGGGACCAGGGAGCCTGCTGACCCTCGTGCGAGACCGGCCCGGCGGCGGTGACGACGGCCCTTGCCCGCCGCCGGGCCTCACCAGGAGGGCGGCGCACCGGTGCGGGTGCGGGCCGCGGCGAGTCCCGTCAGGCTGGACCTGGTACGACGCCGGCCGGCCCGGGCACGCGCGTCCCGCGGGGCGGTCCTCCGGTCCGATGTCACATGCCGCGGTGGCCGCACGGTCCTGGTCGGCGAGGAGCGCTCCAGCGGGGAGCGCCCGGCGTCCGGAGGGACGGAACGGCATGACCACGATCCTGGTGACCGGCGGTACCGGAACACTCGGCCGGCTCGTCACCGAGCGGCTGCGGGCGGACGGGCACGAGGTGCGGGTCCTCAGCCGGCACTCCCGGCCGTACGCCGTCGACCTGCGGGAGGGCGGGAGCGGCCTGGACGCGGCCCTCACGGGCGCGCGGACGGTCGTGCACTGCGCGACGTCACCGCGCGGCGGCGACGAGAGGGCGGCGAGGAACCTGATCGCGGCGGCCCGGCGGGCCGGGGTGGGTCACCTCGTGTACGTCTCGATCGTCGGCGTGGACCGGGTGCCGTTCGGTTACTACAGGTCCAAGCTGGCGGTGGAACGCCTGGTCGAGGAGTCGGGGCTGGGCTGGACGGTGCTGCGCGCCACCCAGTTCCACGATCTGGTGCTCACGCTCCTCCAGGGCCTGGCCAGGGCGCCGGTCCTGCTGCTGCCGGCCCGGGTGAAGGACCAGCCGATCGACACCGCCGAGGTGGCCGAGCGCCTGTCCGAGCTGGCCCGGGGGGCGCCGGCGGGCCGCGTGCAGGACATGGGCGGCCCGGAGGTGCGGACGCTCGACTCGCTGGCCCGCGCGTATCTGCGGGCCACGGGCCGCCGGCGCCCGGTGGTGAAGGTCCCCCTGCGCGGCGCGGCGTACCACGCCTTCCGCGGCGGCGGCCACCTCGCCCCGGAGCGGGCGGTGGGCAGGCGCACGTTCGACGAGTTCCTGGCGGAGCGGTCCGGGGGCGCGGGACGCCGGTGAGCGGGTCCGCCCCCGCCGGGCGGACGGCCCCGCGCCGCGCGGGGGTGCGGGGCGACCGACACCCGCGGCGAGCGGACGCGACCGGGCGGGCACGCCCGCGACGGGCGGGGAGTCGTCACCGTCCGAGGCCGCGGCGGATGCCGGGGTCCTCACGCGGCCCTCCGGCGGGCGCGGACCGGCCGGACGGAACCGCCGGGCGGCGTCACACGGCGTCGGAGCGCCAGGGCACGGGGGTCCCGAAGAGTTCGTCCTGGGCGCGGTCCCGGGCGGTCAGCAGCGCGCCCCGCAGGACCGCGCCGCCCCCCAGGGCGCTGGGCCGCACCTCGGCGGACAGGGGCGAGAGGGCGGCCAGGCGGTCCTGCACCCGGGAGGCGAGCGCCTCCCCGCCGGCCTGCCCGACCTCCCCGCCCAGCACCACGCACCCGGGATCCAGCAGTGCGACCACCGACGCGACGCCCACGGCGATCCGGCCGGCCAGCGCGTCGAGGAAACCCGCCCGGGCGGACGCCGGTCCGGTTCCCAGGACGGCCGCGCGGACCGCCCCCGCCGCCACCGGCTCGATGCCGGGCTCGGCCACGAGGCCGTACTCCCCCGCCAGCTCCGCGACCGCCGCCGCCCCGGCCAGGGAGTGGAAGCCGCCCGCGCAGTCCGTGGCCGACGGGAGGCCGTTCGTGCCCGGGACCGGGAGGAAGCCGATCTCGCCCGTGCCGCCGGAGGCGCCCCGGCGCAGGGTGCCGTCGAGGACCACGGCCGCGCCGGTGCCGTGGCCCAGCCACAGCAGGACGAAGGTGTCCCGGTCGCGGGCCGCCCCGTCGCGCTGCTCGGCCAGTGCGGCGAGGTTGGTCTCGTTCTCCACGCTGACGCGGGTCCGGGGAAGGCGCTCCTGGAGCGCGGCGACCAGGCGGCGGTGCCACTCGGGCAGGCCGGTGGAGTCGCGCAGTTCGCCGCTGGCGGGGTCGATCAGTCCCGGCGCGCCGATCCCGACGGTGTGCAGCCGGTCGGCGCCCGCCTCCTTCACCGTCCGCTCGACCAGCGCCACCGCCTGCTCCACGGCCGGTCCCGTCCCCGCGTCCCCGGTGATGGGCACGGACGCCTCGGCCAGTACCTCGCCGACGAGGTCGGAGACGACCACGGCGACGCCCTCGGTGCGCACGTCGAGCGCGGCCAGGTGGGCCCGGCCGGCGACGATGCCGTACAGCTTGGCGTTGGGTCCGCGCCGCTGCTCCCCCGCCTCCCCGACCACCGCGATCAGACCGGCGGCGGTGAGGCGCTCGACGAGGTCGGCGACGGTCGGCCGGGAGAGCCCGGTCAGCTGCTTCAGCCGACCCGCCGTCAGCGGACCCTCCCGCTGGAGCAGACGCAGGGCGAGCCGGTCGTTGATGGCTCTGGCGGTGCTCGGGGATGCGGCCATGCCGGGATCCTTCCAGATCGGCGGGACCGGTCGGGGCGCGGGACCGGCGGGACGGGGTCAGCCGTGCACCCCTTATCTTTCAGGCAGGTTCCCTGATAGTTTACGGCCGCACGCACGGAACGGACGGCCGAAGGGGGCGGGACGATGGGTGAAGTGGTCCACGGGCGGCACGAGGTGAGGCGGGCGCGGTACGCCGTGGCCGCGGTGTTCGCCGTGCACGGCGCCGTCACCGGCTCGTTCGCCACCCGCGTCCCCTGGATCCAGGACCACGCCGGGATCGGCGCCGGCCAGCTCGGGCTGGCGCTCGCCTTCCCCGCGCTCGGCGCGTCCGTCGCGATGCCGCTCGCGGGGAGCGTCAGCCACCGCTTCGGCGCCCGCACCGCCCTGCGCGGTCTGATCGCCCTGTGGACGCTCGCGCTCGTCCTCCCCTCGCTCGCCCCGAACCTGCTCACGCTCTGCCTGGCCCTGTTCGTCTACGGCGCCACGGCCGGGATGTCCGACGTGGCGATGAATGCGCTGGGCGTGGAGGTGGAGAACCGCCTCGACAAGTCGATCATGTCCGGGCTGCACGGCATGTGGAGCGCCGGCGCCCTGATCGGTTCGGCGGCCGGCACGCTCGCCGCGCACCTCGGCGCGGACGCCCGGCTGCACCACGGGCTCGCGGCCGCCGTCCTGACGGCGGTGGGCGTCACCGCCTGCGCCTGGGTGCTGGACCTGCAGCCCGCCGAGGACGAGGAGCCGCCGCCGCGGTTCGCGCTGCCGCCGCGCTCCGCGCTGCTGATCGGCGCGATCGGGTTCTGCGCGGTCTTCGCGGAGGGCGCGAGCCTGGACTGGTCGGCGGTCTACCTGCGCGACCAGCTCGACACCTCGGCCGGTCTCGCCGCCGCCTGCACGACCGGTTTCACGCTCACCATGGCGGTCGCCCGGATCGCCGGCGACCGGGTGGTGGACCGCTACGGCGCCGTCCGCACGGTCCGGGCGAGCGGTGTCCTCGCCGTCCTCGGCGGACTGCTGATCGTTCTCGCGCGGCATCCCGCGGTGGCGATGGGCGGCTTCGCCCTGATGGGGCTCGGCATCGCGGTGGTCGTGCCGCTGTGCTTCGCGGCCGCCGGCCGCAGCGGCGCCAACCCGAGCCTGGCCATCGCGGGCGTCGCGACCATCACCTACACCTCGGGGCTCATCGCCCCGAGCGCGATCGGGCTGCTGGCCCAGGCGACCAGCCTGATGGTGTCGTTCGTCCTGGTCACGGTGTTGTCGTGCGGTCTGGCCGGCTTCGCGGGCGTCCTGCGCGCCGGCGACCGCACGAAGATCACGCGTCCGGACGCAGCAGTTCCCGACCCGCGGCCCTGAACGCCTCGCTCCAGGGCGCCGGGCGCAGCGTCCCGGCGTCCAGGCGCACCAGCACCCGGCTGCCCCGCGCGTACGTCACCGCGCCGTCCCGCGAGCAGAAGCGGAAGCCGTAGGTCAGCCCGGTCCTGCCGAGCCGGTCCAGCCAGAGGTGGACGGCGTAGGCGCCGGGCCGGGTGACCGGCGCCTCGTAGCCGATCCGGAACTCCCTGACCGCGTTGCAGGCGTCACCGGCCGCGGCCCAGTCGCCCTCGAAGCGGACGCCCTTCTCCTGCCACAGCTCGGTCCAGGCCCGCTCGACCAGCAGCGGATAGCGGGCGTTGTGCAGCAGCCCCAGCGCGTCGAGGTCGTCGAAGTGGACGGTCACGGGGATCAGCCGGCCGTAGGACAGGGCGGGGGCGGTCGGGGCTTCGGCGGTCACGACGGGGCTCCTGGGAGGTACGGGATGAGTGCCGCCTACAACGAACAGCGGCGCGCCCTCATCCTAAGCAGACGCTCACCCGAGGCGGACGGGCCCGGCGGGCGGTCCGGAGCACCCCCGCCCACCCCCGACAATGGTCCGGACACGCTGCACGCACGACGAAAGCGACAACTCATGGATCTCGGCGTCCGCTGGACACTGCACGGCGACGGACGCACCCCGGCGCCGGGGGCGGTGGTCCGCCCCGACGAACGGCTCTCCTGGCCCCGCACCGCCGGGCTCGGCGCCCAGCACGTCGTGGCCATGTTCGGGGCGTCCTTCGTCGCCCCGGTGCTCATGGGCCTGGACCCCAACCTGGCGATCATGATGTCGGGCGTCGCGACCGTCGTCTTCCTGCTGGCCACCCGCGGCCGGGTGCCCAGCTACCTGGGCTGCTCGCTCTCCTTCGTCGGCGTCGCCGCGGTCATCCGGGCCCAGGGCGGGTCGAGCGCCACCGTCACCGGCGCGGTGTTCGTGGTCGGTGCCGCGCTGTTCCTGGTGGGGCTCGCCGTGCAGCGGTTCGGGGCGCGGATCATCCACGCCGCGATGCCGCCCGTCGTCACCGGTGCGGTGGTGATGCTGATCGGCTTCAACCTGGCGCCGGTCACCGCCGCCACCTACTGGCCGCAGGACCAGTGGACCGCCCTGTTCGTGATGCTGTTCACCGGCTTGGCGGTGGTCTGCCTGCGCGGCTTCTGGTCCCGGATCGCGATCTTCCTCGGGCTGGTCTTCGGATACGCCCTGTCCTGGGCGCTCGACCGGATCTTCGGGATGATCCACTCGGCGGACGCGAGCGGCAAGGTCACCGACCACTGGCGCCTGGACCTGTCCGCCGTGGGACAGGCCGACTGGATCGGCCTGCCGACCCTGCACGGCCCGTCGTTCGAGTGGTCGGCGATCCTGGTCGCCCTGCCGGTGGTCATCGCGCTGATCGCCGAGAACGCCGGGCACGTCAAGGCGGTCGGCGAGATGACCGGCGACGACCTCGACGACAGGCTCGGCACGGCGATCTCCGCCGACGGCGTCGGCTCGATGCTGTCCACCGCCGTCGGCGGTCCGCCGAACACCACCTACTCCGAGAACATCGGCGTGATGGCCGCGACCCGCGTCTACTCGACCGCCGCCTACTGGGCCGCCGCCGGCTTCGCCCTGATGTTCGGTCTGTGCCCGAAGTTCGGCGCGGTCGTGGCCGCCATCCCGGGCGGCGTGCTCGGCGGGATCACCGTCATCCTGTACGGCATGATCGGCCTGCTCGGCGCCCAGATCTGGATCAACGCCAAGGTGGACCTGCGCAACCCGCTGAACCTCGTGCCGGCCGCCGCGGGCATCATCATCGGCGTCGGCAACGTGACGATGGAGTTCACCGACACCTTCTCCCTCAGCGGCATCGCGCTCGGCACGCTCGTCGTCATCACCGGCTACCACGCGCTGCGCGCCTTCGCGCCCGCCCACCTCAAGACGCAGGAGCCGCTGCTCGACGAGGGCACGTCCTCCTACGACACGGCCGGCGAGGACGAGGCGGGCGGCGAGGGCACTCAGCGCGCCAAGTCGTAGGCGTACGACGGGGTGAAGGTGCCCGGCGCGCCCCTGCAGCCGTCCGACTCCTCCGGGAGCTTCACCCACAGGTAGGCGTCGATCCCCGGCTCGCCGGTGCTGAGGGTCGGGGTCCGGCCGAGCTTGCGGCCGGCCGGGTCGCACCACTCGCCGTCGGCCGGGGCGCCGGCGCCGTTGCGGCTGGTGTCGATCACCGCGCCGAGGCCCGGCGGCCCGTCGAGGGCGTCGAGCACGGCCCGGTCGTAGGCCACCTCGTCGGCCGTGCGGTGGAAGTTGGAGACATTGCTGAAGATGCCGTCGGAGGACGCGGCCGAGGCGGCCCCGGCCCGGCGCAGCCAGCCGGCCTGTTTCGCGGGCGCGTTCCAGCCGGAGTGCCCGGCGTCGAAGTAGACCCGGGCCCGGGGGTTGGCCTCCTTCAGCACCCGGCCGGCGCGGGCCAGCGAGGCGAAGCGGTCGGCACGCCGGCCGGCGGGGAGGCATTCGGCCTGGGCGACCGAGTCCGGCTCGAGGATCACGATGACCTCGCCGGTCCCCAGCCCGGCGGCGAACCGGTCGATCCAGCCGTCGTAGGCGCCGAGGTCGGGCGCCCCGCCCTGGGAGTGCCCGCCGCAGTCGCGGTCGGGTATCGCGTACGGCACGAGGACGGGCACGCGCCCCTGCGCCGCACCGCCGGACGCCACGGCACGCACCCGGGCGGTGATCGTGTCCGGGGAGTGGTCCGCGAACCACACCGCGGCCGGCCGGCCGGCGATCCGGGAGTCCACGACCGCGCGGCGCGGGTCGTCGGGGTTGGCCCGCACCCAGTCCAGGACCTGGGACCGGGGGTGGAGGTAGAGACCGGTGGACGCGGGGACCGCCTGCGGCTTCCGGCGGGGCCTCGACGCGGACGGCCCGGGACTCGCCCTCCTCTGCGGGCTCGCCTCCGCCTCGGACGGTGAGGGGGACCGGGTCGCCGGCGGGGAGGGCGGGAGCACGGCGGGCGGCGGTTCCAGGCGCGGCGACGAGGTCGCCGCCGGCCTCGCCGTGTCCGGGCCGCTCCCGTCGCCGACCGCCGTCATCATGCCGGTGACGCTGCCGACGGCGACCACCACGGAAGCCGCCGCGGCCATCGCGCCGCGCCGGGCGGCGCGTCGGCGCTCGGCCCTCCGCGCGGCCAGGCGCCGGGCACGCGAGCCTGACACAGTACTGCTCCCCCTCCCCCACGACGGGCGGGTTCCCCCGATCCGGGGAAGCGCCGGGCCCGTCGCCGTCGGCCCCAGCCTAAAGGTGCGACTCTGCGCTCATGGCGCAGTGCGAACAAGTCCTCACCCCCGTGGACGGGGTCCTCTCCCGTATGCGCGCCCTCGACGCGGCCCTGCCCGCGCGGGACGGGGTCGCGGTGTTCAACCGCGTCTACCTCGCGGTCACCGAGGCCGTGGACGGGTGCGTCGACGCGGGCCGCTTCACGGACGCCCGGGCGGCGATCACGCTGGACGTGCGGTTCGCGGAGCGCTATCTGGCGGCGGTCGACGCGGTGGCCCGGGAGCGGCGTCCGCCGGCCTGCTGGCGTCCGCTGTTCCAGTTCCGCCGCCATCCCGGAGTACGTCCCCTGCAGTTCGCGCTGGCGGGCATCAACGCGCACATCGGCCACGACCTCGCGCTCGCCGTCGTGGACACCTGCCGTACCCTCGCCTGCGAACCCGCCGAGCTCGAGGACGAGTTCGACCGGGTGGGCGACCTCCTCCTCTCGCTGGAGGAGCACATCCGCGAGGAGCTGACGCCGGGCCCCGATCTGCTCCGGATCGCCGACCCGCTGACCCACCTGCTCGGGGCGTGGAGCCTGGAGCGCGCCCGGGACGCCGCCTGGACGGCGGCCCGTGCCCTGTGGGCGCTGCGCCGGCTGCCGGACGTCGCGGGGGAGTTCACCGAACGCCTGGACACGGCGGTGGGCTTCGCCGGGCGCATGCTGCTCACCCCGTTGCCCGGCTGACCGGGCAACGGGGTGGTTCCCCGGCCTGCGCGCGGTTCGGCGGCGGTGGGCCGGGAGCCCGGCCGGCCGGGGGCGGCGCGAGGGGACGGCGCCGCACCGCCGGCCACGCCCGCGCCGGGAATCGAGGACTCAGTCCTCGGGCAGTTCCACCGGGGCGATCTCGTCGTAGACGTCGCCGGGGCCCGGGTTGCCGGGATCGGTCTCGCCGCCGAAGTGGTGCATGACGCCCCAGACCGCGTTCAGCGCGGTCTGCACGGCCCCCTCGGCCCAGCCGGCCGTCCAGGAGATGTCGTCGCCGGCGAGGAAGATGCCCCGCTTGTCCTCGGGCAGCCGGTCCTGCATGAAGTGGGTGAACAGGCGCCGCTGGTAGCGGTAGTGGCCGGGCAGGTTGGCCTTGAACGCGCCCATGAAGTAGGGCTCGTTCTCCCAGGAGACCGTGACCGGGTTGCCGATGATGTGCTTCCTGATGTCGACCTTCGGGTAGATCTCGCCGAGCGACTTCAGCATGACCTCCATCCGCTCGTTCGCGGACAGCGGCAGCCACTTCAGGCTGTCGTCGCACCAGGTGTACGACAGGCAGATCACGGCCGGCTTGTCCGGGCCGTCGTCCAGCAGGTAGGTGCCGCGGGTCATGCGGTCGGTGAGCGTCATCGACATGACGTCCCGGCCCGTCTCCTCGTCCTTGTCCAGCCAGAACGGCCGGTCCACCGGCACGAAGAGCTTCGAGCTCTCCATGTAGTGGGTGCGCTCGATCGCGGTCCAGTGGTCGATCGGGAACAGCGAGTCGTCGCAGGCGATCTTCGAGAGCAGCATCCAGGACTGGGCGGTGAAGATCGCCGCCCGGTACGTGCGGATGTCGCCGTTCGCGTCCGTCACCGTGATGTGGTTGCCCGCGGTGCGGTGCAGCCGGGTCACGGCCGGACGCGGCTCGCCGTCCGCGTGCAGGGAGCTCAGCGAGGTGCCGTACGGCCAGTGGACGATCTTCTCCGGCTCGCGCTCCCACAGGCGCAGCGGCAGCTGCTGGGAGCCGCCGACGATGCCGCGGTGGTGGTCGTCGGCCTCGGTGTAGACGACCCGGAGGATCTCCAGGATGGAGTTGGGGAAGTCGGTGTCCCAGCCGCCGGTGCCGAAGCCGACCTGGCCGAAGATCTCGCGGTGCCGGAAGGACCTGAAGGCCTCGGAGTCGCAGAGGAAGCCGTAGAAGGTCTGGTTGTCGAGCTTCTCGACGAGCTTCGACCAGATCTCCCGGATGCGCTTGACGTCCCGGTGCCGCAGGGCGCGGTTCATGTCGGAGAAGTCGGCGCCCTCCTCCAGGCACCTGGCCCAGGCGTCGGCCACGTCCCGGTACACCTGGGGCAGGTCGTCCAGGGTCTCGGCGTAGTGCGACTCGCCCTTGAGGTCGACGACGGTCGAGGGGGTCGCCTCGGCGAGGGGGTTGGGGAACGGGCGGGTCTCGAGGCCCACCAGGTCGATGTAGTGCTGGAGCGCCGTGGAGGACGGCGGGAAGCGCATCGCGCCCATCTCGGCGGTCAGGGACGGGTCGCAGCCCTCGAAGCCCACGGTCCGCAGCCGGCCGCCGATCCGGTCGGCCTCGTACACGACCGGCTTGAGGCCCATCTTCATCAGCTCGTACGCGGCGACGATGCCGGACAGACCGCCGCCGATGACCGCGACCTCGGTGCCGTGCTCGGTCGCGGGGATCTGCCCGAGGCCCGCCGGGTGGGCGAGGAAGTCGTCGTACGCGTACGGGAAGTCCGGGCCGAACATGGTGATCGGCGGCTGCTGCTCGTCGGCGTGCTCGACGGCGTTGGGCACCGTGGACGTCATGGGGTACGGACTCCTTGCACAAGAAAGACTGCGGGGGGGGGATGTCAGACGAGGGACCCGTAGAGGCCGGGGCGGCGGTCCTTCAGGTACGGGTTGTTCTCGCGGGAGGCGGCGAGGAGGACGGGGTCCGCGTCGGCGAGGACGAGCTCCTCCGCACGGCCGGCCCGGGTGCGGGCGACCCCGTCGGGTCCGGCGAGGGTGGACAGGCCCACGAACTCGAACTCGCCCTCGGGACCGACCCGGTTGACGTACGCGACGTACATCTGGTTCTCGAAGGCCCGCACCGGCACGACCGACTCGGCGACGAACTGGAACGGGTGCATCTGGGCCGTGGGCACCAGCAGGAGGTCGGTGCCGGCCAGGGCGTGGGCACGCACGTTCTCCGGGAACTCCACGTCGTAGCAGATCATCAGGCCGACGGTGAGGCCGTTCAGCTCGGCCTGCACGACCTGCCGGTCGCCCGGGGTGAAGTGGTCGCGCTCGAAGCAGCCGAAGAGGTGCGTCTTGCGGTAGTTCGCGAGGCGCGCGCCGTCGGCGGAGACGAGCTGGACGGAGTTGTGCACCGTGTCGCCGGCGCGTTCCGGGTAGGCGTAGGCGACGGCGATCCCGTGGCGGGCGGCCGTCTCGGCGACCGCGTCGGCCGCGTCGCCGTCGGCGGGTTCGGCGAGCCGGGCGATGTCGTCGCCGATCGCGTACCCGGTCAGGAACATCTCCGGGGTGACGAGCAGCCCGGCGCCCGCGGCGGCGGCGCGGCCGGCGGCCTCGTCGAGGACCTTGAGGTTCTCGGCGACGGATCCGGGCCGTCCGGAGCTCTGGAGCAGGGCGGTGCGCATGCGTGTTCCTCACCGGTACGCGGGGGTTCGGGGGCCAGATAGACGGTACGGTCGGCCGGCTCGGCCGGACAAGGAGGAGCCGTTGCGCGCCGGTGAGCGGTTCGTTGCGTCCCGGCCGGGGTCGGCGGCGATTCGTTGCGCGGCCCCCGCCGCACCGCGCACCCGCCCCGGATCGCGGGCCGGGGCGGGCGTCCCCCGCCGTACGGGAGGCGGGGGACCGGCGGCCTCACGGCCGTGTCCCGGCGGCCCGGGCCCGGGGCCCCGTGAGCAGCAGCGCCGCCGTCACCAGGTACGGCACCGCGAACACCGCGAAGGCGGTGCCGTGGGCGTTCCCCGAGGCGATCACCGCGTAGCCGCCGTAGACCGCGACCGTCGCCAGCTCCGTGCCCAGTCCCGCGACCGAGGTGAGGGTGGCGCGCCCGGTGCCCTCGATGCGCCGCTGGAGCCGGGCGTCGGCCAGCACGGTCGCCGCCTGGAAACCGCCGAAGGCGAGGGCGACGAGGGCGAGGGCCGCCGGGGTGCCGGCGGCCGAGCCGGCCGCCAGGGCGAGGCCGGCTCCGGCGAGCAGGACCGCGAGTCCCGTCGTGCCGAGGCGCTCGCCCTCCCCGGCGAGCAGGCTGCCGGCGGTGGCACCGGTCCAGATCAGCAGGAGCAGCCAGGGAACCGTCTGGTCGGCGACGCCGGTGCCCCGGACCAGCAGGGGCGTGTACTCGTCGAGGGCGCCCCACACGGCGCTCACGGCCGCGACGAGCAGCAGCGCCCCGCGCACCGACCGGTCGGCGCGGGCCTCGGCGAGTCCGGCGCGCAGGGTCGCCGTCCAGCCGTCGTGCCCGGCGGCCGGGGAGCGGTGTTCGGGGAAGCGGGTGGCCGTGGCCGCCGCCAGCAGGCACGCCAGCACGCTGGCGGCGCCGACGGCGGTGTGGCCGCCCCGGGCGAGCACGGGGCCGGCGAGTCCCATGGCCGCCATGACGGCGACCAGTCCGGCCGCGCGGGCCCGGCCCATGACCCGGGCGTAGCGGTCGGCCGCGTCGAGCCGTTCCAGCTCGTCGTGGACGAGTGCCTCCAGCGCGCCGCTGCCGAGCGCGCCGCCGGCGCCCCACAGGACGAAGCCGACCGCGAAGGCTCCGTACGACGGCAGCAGCACCCACAGGGCGAAGCCGGCGGCGGTGAGCAGCGGGCCGAGCCACAGCAGCAGCCGGCGGGAGACGGCGTCGGCCCAGGCGCCGGAGGGCACCTCCAGGGCCACGCCGGTGACCGACCAGAGGGCGAACAGGGAGGAGATCTGCCAGACCGTGAGCCCGGTGTCGCGGAACAGCAGCGCGTACACCGGGTAGAGCAGGACGAAGTCTTCGAGGAACGCGTAGGCGTACAGCGTGGTCGTCAGCCGTCGCACGCGGACGTCGGGCCCGCGCGTGGGCGTGAGAGTCATGAGGCCTTCCCGTAGGGGCGGTTCGGACACCGGACGTGGAGGACGTACGGCGCCCGAGGCGGCCCTCGGGAGGCGCGGCTGGTGGATCAATGTCGCCAGGTCATGACACCGATACTAGCCGGGCCGGACGGGGCCGGCCCCGTCTTTCCCGCACGGCCGGCCGCTCACGGCTCCCGGGCGGAGGGCTGGGGCGGCAGCACCACGTCCCCGCTGCGCTTGAGCCGTTGCCAGGGCAGCCGGTATCCGTTGACCGCGGTGAGGCACGCCTGGATGAGCACCAGGTACATCAGCTGGCGGTAGGCGATCTGCTGCAGCGGGAGCGCCCACAGGGGCCGCAGGCTCTCGCCGTCGAGGCGGAAGGCGTAGGCCGCGCAGGCGGCCTGCACGGCCAGCACGCCGGTCCACGCCAGCAGCGTGCCGAGCGGGTCGCCGAACACCAGGCCGTAGAGGGTCAGCAGGTCGATCAGCGGGGCGAGGAGGGGGGTGAGGATCTGGAAGACGGCCAGCAGCGGCAGGCCGAGGCGGCCGAAGCGGCCCGCGTGGCCGCGCTCGAACAGCGCGTGCCGGTGCTTCCACGCGGCCTGCATGGTGCCGTAGCTCCACCGGTAGCGCTGGCGCCACAGCTGCCGCGGCGTGGCCGGCGCCTCGGTCCAGGCGAGTGCGTCCTCGGCGTAGCGGATCTCCCACCCGGCCCGGTGGAGGGCCATGGTGATGTCGGTGTCCTCGGCGAGGGTGTCCCCGCTCATCATCCCGGCGTCCCGCAGGGCCGCGACGCGGAAGGCCCCACGGCGCCGGGGACGGTGGGCAGGCAGCGCAGCAGGTCGTACATGCGGCGGTCGAGGTTGAAGCCCATGACGTACTCGATGTGCTGCCACCGGCCGAGCAGGCTCCGGCGGTTGCCGACCTTGGCGTTCCCGGCGGTGGCGCCGACGGCGGGGTCGGCGAACGGCTGGACGAGGCGGCGGACGGTCGAGGGGGCGAAGACCGTGTCGGCGTCCAGCATCACGACCAGGTCGTGGGAGGCCCGCAGGACACCGGTGTTGAGGGCGGACGCCTTGCCGCCGTTCGGCCGGCGGACGACGGTGACCGACTGGAGGCCGAGTGACTCCGCGATGTCGGCGGTGCCGTCGTCGGAGCCGTCGTCCACGACGATGATCTCGACGGGATGGTCGCCGGCGGCGAGCGAGCGGAGCGTCTTGGCGATGCACAGCCTCTCGTTGCAGGCGGGGACGACGACGCTGACCGGCCGGGTGACGGGCCGGCCGGGGCCGGGGCGCGGGCGCCGGTGGGCGTGGTGGTGGGCGAGGACCGGCAGCAGCACGCACCGCGCGAGGACGAGCGCCCCGACGGCCAGCAGCAGCACGCCGACGACCGACACCACCGTCTGCGACACGGTCACGGCGGCCACGAACACCCGGCCCTTCCACAGGGTCGCGGTGTCGACGGGGCTGGTGAGGCTGTCGGCGCCGAGGAGGTCCGCGAGGGTGCTGAAGCGGTAGCCCTGGGCCTGGAGCCGGGGAATGAGGATCTCGAGCGCCTCGACGGTCTGCGACCGGTCCCCTCCCGCGTCGTGCAGGAGGACGACCGTTCCCCGGCCCGGCACGCTCGGCGTGGCCGCGTCGGCGATCGCCCGGGCGCCCGGCCGCTGCCAGTCCCGGGTGTCCTGGTCGATGAACGCCAGGACGTAGCCCTTGTCGCCCAGGTGCCGGGCGGCGGACCAGGCCGGCGCGTCCAGGGCGGAGGTGGTCGAGGAGTAGGGCATCCGCATGAGCGAGCTGTTGACGCCCGCGGCCCCGGCGAGGGCGAGCTGGGTCAGCGCCAGCTCGCGGTCGACGTCGCCCGTCGGCTGGGTGCTCAGGTCCCGGTGGGAGAAGGTGTGCACGCCGATCTCGTGGCCGGACCGGATCACCTCGCGCAGGACCCCGGGGTGGCGCACGGCCTGCTGGCCGGTGACGAAGAAGGTGCCGGGTGTGCCGTGGCGGTCCAGAACGGCCCGGACGCGGGGCGTCCAGACGGGGTCCGGGCCGTCGTCGAAGGTCAGGACCACCGTCCGGTCCGGTGCCCGGTAGGTGCTCGGGCGGCCACGGGTGAGGTCGACGACCGGGCCGCCGCCGGTGACCTCCCGGGGGACGCCGGCGGTCGGCCGTCCGGTGTGCCCCTCCTGGTCGCCGGAGAAGTCACGGGTCGTGTACCCCTCGGCCAGGAGCACCGAGACGACGAGGGCCAGCAGGACGAGCGGAACGGTGACGCGGAAGCGGTGCCGGGGCGGCAGGGGTGCCCGGGCCCGCCGCGGACCGGGCGTCGTCGGTGGGGGGCGGACCGGCCGGTGGGGGCGCCGCCGCATCAGGGGACCCCGGCCGCCGGTGTGTCGCCGGTCGGGGAGGCGCCCGGGGCGTCCGGGACCTCGGACGGCGTCTCGGGGGCGGGCGCGGGCGGGGTCGAGGGCGGGGCGGGCTGCGGCGTTCCGGGCGGGGGCTCGGGTGCCGGCGGGCCGTCCGTCCCGGGGGCGGGCGGGTCGTCCGTTCCGGGAGCGGGCGGGGGCGGCGGCGGAGGGGCGGGGTCGCTTCCCGTGCCGGGCCCGGGAGCGGCCGGGTCGCCGGGGGCCGGAGCGGCGGGCGGCTCCGGCGAGGGCGGCGCCCCCGTCACGGGTGCCTCCGGTCCGGCCGGGGGCGCCGGCCCGCCGGTGGGCAGCTGGACGCCGGGCGCGAGGAGCGGCGCTCCGGGAGTGAGGAGCGGGACGCCGGGCGGGCTCGGCGGGACGAGCAGCGGGACCGGCGGGGAGCCCGGGCCGGCCGCGGTCGTCGTGCCGTCGAGTCCCGGGCGGCCCGGACCGGTCGGGTCGCCGGGCAGCCGGGGCTCCTCGTCCGGGCTCCGCCGTTCCGGTGCGGACGGCGCCGCGAGGTCCGCGGGCAGCGGCGGCAGCATGGCCTCCGGCGCGAAGGGCGTCGCTCCCATCAGGCTCAGTCCCAGCACCGCCATGTACGCGGCCCCCAGTCCGGCCACGCCGTGTCCGGTGCGCCGGAGCACGCGCGCCCGCCGGCCGGAGGAGTCGACGAACACGGGGACGCCCGCATCGGTCGACGAGCCAATCCCTTTATGTCCGGAATCAGCATGATGCAGCATGCCGTCAGCGTACGCCGGAACGCATCCGCCTACGTGGGCGAGCCCGACGAGAACCGCCGCAGCAGCGGGGACAGCACCAGCACGGACTTGGTGCGCTCGACGAACGGCTCCCCGGCGATGCGCTCCAGGACCCGTTCGAAGTGGCGCATGTCGGAGGCGAAGACCTGGGCCACCGCGTCCGCGTCGCCGGTGACGGTGGAGGCGGCCACGACCTCCTGGTAGCGCTCCAGGCCCCGCTGGATGGTCTCCGGGGAGGTGTTGCTGCGGCAGTAGATCTCGACGAACCCCTCGGTCTCCCAGCCGAGGGCGGCCGGGTCCACCCGGACGGTGAATCCGGTGATGGCCCCGGTGGCGCGCAGCCGGTCCACGCGCCGTTTCACGGCGGGCGCGGACAGGCCGACCAGCTGGCCGATGTCCGCGTAGGAGCGGCGGGCGTCCTCGGCGAGGGCGTGCACGATGCGTTCGTCGAGATCGTTCAGCACTGCGGGTGGTTCACTTCGCTTCTGGTGTGGCCGGGGCGGCGAGCCGGGAGCGGCGGTAGCCGTACAGGAAGTAGAACACGATCCCGACGGCCATCCAGACACCGAAGACCACCCAGGTGATCGTGGACAGGCTGCCCATCATCCAGATACAGAACGCGAAGCCGAGGGCGGGCAGGACCGGCGACAGCGGCACCCGGAAGGTGCGGGGCATGTCGGGACGGGTCCGGCGCAGCACCACGACGGCCACGTTGACCAGCGCGAAGGCGAACAGGGTGCCGATGCTGGTGGCGTCGGCGAGCTGGCCGAGCGGGATGGCGGCGGCCAGCACGCCGCAGAAGAGGGAGACGATCAGGGTGTTGGTGCGGGGCGTGCCGGTCTTCGGGCTGACCTTGGCGAACGCCCTGGGCACGAGCCCGTCCCGGGACATGGCGAACAGGATGCGGGTCTGGCCGTAGAGCACGGTTAGGACGACGCTGGCGATGGCGATGACGGCGCAGAACGCCAGCAGGGTGCCCCAGAAGGTCTGGCCGGTGACCTCGCGCATGATCTGGGCGAGCGCGGCCTCGGAGTCGGTGAAGTTCCGCCAGGGCTTGGCGCCGACGGCGACGGCGGCGACCAGGACGTACAGCGCGGTGATGATGGCGAGCGACAGCAGGATCGCGCGGGGCAGGTCGCGCTGGGCGTTCTTCGCCTCCTCACCGGCGGTGGAGGCGGCGTCGAAGCCGATGTACGAGAAGAAGAGCGTCGCCCCGGCCGCGCTGACGCCGGCCATGCCGAGCGGCATGAAGTTCTCGTAGTTGCCGGAGCGGAAGCCCTGGACGCCGATGGCGCAGAACAGCACCAGCGCGCCGATCTTCACGACGACCATGATCGTGTTGGCGCGGGCGGACTCGCGGGCGCCGCCCATCAGGAACGCCATGGCGAGCAGGACCACGATCAGCGCGGGCAGGTTGAAGACGCCGCCGTCGCCGGGCGGGGCGGACAGCGCGGCCGGGATGGTGACGCCGATGGTGCCGTCGAGCAGTTCGTTGAGGTACTCGCCCCAGCCGACGGCGACGGCGGCGACCGACACGCCGTACTCCAGCATCAGGCACCAGCCGCAGACCCAGGCGACCAGCTCGCCCATCGTTGCGTACGCATACGAGTACGAGGAGCCGGAGACCGGGATGGTGCCCGCCAGCTCGGCGTAGGAGAGGGCCGAGAAGAGGGCGGTCAGACCGGCGATGACGAAGGAGAGGGTGACGGCCGGACCGGCCTTGGGGACGGCCTCGCCGAGGACGACGAAAATGCCGGTGCCGAGGGTGGCGCCGATGCTGATCATGGTCAGCTGCCACAGCCCGAGGGAGCGGCGCAGCGAGCCCCCCTCGCCCTGGCCGCCCTCTGCGACCAGGCGTTCCACGGGCTTGCGACGCATCAGGCGCGCGCCGACGCCCGGGGCGGGCGGCGCGGTGGGCCTGCTGTTGTGCGGGGGTGCGCCTTGGTCGAGCACGCGCTGACTCCTTCGTCACTGCCGGTCTTCCGCGGCAGGGACCGACGGCGCCCCGCGACAGCCGGGACCCGTCGAGCGGGGTCCCCGCCGCACCACGTACAGCGCGTAACCCTACGAGGTCCGGCGTTGCTGCTGAAATGCAGCAACCTTGCGCACATCCGTAAGATCGTTGCGTTCCTCGCGCCGGGGCGGGTGTTCGTTGCGCCGGGGCTTTCGTCCGTTGCGCCCGGACCGGTCCGGCCGCGGGGCGGTCCGGCTCCGGGGCGGGCAGGTCCCCGGCCGGGAGGGTCCGCGGATCGGCGCGCCCGCGGCCCGGCCCGTCGGCGCCCCGGCGGACGGCGGCCCGCACGGCGGCGTCCGGATCCGGACACGCCGCGGCCCCCGTTCCTCCCGGCGGGCGGGATCGACGGGGGCCGCGGGAGGACGGGGGCCGTGGGGAAGCCGGTCGCCGTCAGTTCCAGCTGGCGTGCAGCGGCTTGCCCTCGGCGTAGCCGGCGGCGCTCTGGATGCCGACGACGGCCTTCTCGGCGAACTCCTCCAGCGAGGCGGCACCGGCGTAGGTGCAGGAGGAGCGGACGCCCGCGATGATCGAGTCGATCAGGTCCTCGACGCCCGGCCGGGCCGGGTCGAGGAACATGCGGGAGGTGGAGATGCCCTCCTCGAACAGCCCCTTGCGGGCCCGGTCGTAGGCCGACTCCTCGGAGGTGCGGTTGCGCACGGCACGTGCGGAGGCCATGCCGAACGACTCCTTGTAGGCGCGGCCGTCGGCGTCGTGCTGGAGGTCGCCCGGGGACTCGTACGTCCCGGCGAACCAGGAGCCGATCATCACGTTGGACGCGCCGGCCGCGAGGGCCATCGCGACGTCGCGCGGGTGACGGACACCGCCGTCGGCCCACACGTGCTTGCCGTACTTCCTCGCCTCCGCCGCGCACTCCAGGACGGCGGAGAACTGCGGACGGCCGACGCCGGTCATCATGCGGGTGGTGCACATGGCACCGGGGCCGACCCCGACCTTGACGATGTCCGCGCCCGCCTCGACGAGGTCGCGCACGCCCGCGGCGGCGACGACGTTGCCCGCGACGAGCGGGACCCGCGGGCCGAGGTCGCGGACCAGCTTCAGCGCGTTGATCATCGACTCCTGGTGGCCGTGCGCCGTGTCGATGACGAGGGCGTCGACGCCCGCCTCGAGCAGCTGCTCGGCCTTGCCCGCCACGTCGCCGTTGATGCCGACGGCGGCGGCGATGCGCAGCCGCCCGCGGTCGTCGGTGGCCGGGGTGTACAGGGTGGCGCGCAGGGCTCCCTTGCGGGTCAGGATGCCGGCGAGACGGCCGTCCGCGTCGACGGCGGGGGCGTAGCGCCGGTTGGCCGCGTCGAGGGTGTTGAAGGCCTCGCGCGGGTCCATGTCCGCGTCGATGAGCAGCAGGTCGCGGGACATGACCTCGGTGAGCTGCGTGAAGCGGTCCACGCCGGACAGGTCGGTGTCGGTGACCACGCCGACCGGCCTGTGGTCGTCGTCCACGACGACGCCCGCGTTGTGCGCGCGCTTGGGCAGCAGGGCGAGCGCGTCGGCGACGGTCTGGTGCGGGGCCAGCACGATGGGGGTGTCGAGCACCAGGTGGCGGCTCTTGACCCAGGCGACGACCTCGGTGACGACCTCGATCGGGATGTCCTGCGGGATGACCACGAGACCGCCGCGGCGGGCCACGGTCTCGGCCATGCGGCGCCCGGCGATGGCCGTCATGTTGGCGACGACGAGCGGGATGGTGGTGCCCGTGCCGTCCGGGGAGCTGAGGTCCACGCCCTGACGCGAGCCGACCGCGGAGCGGCTCGGCACCATGAAGACGTCGTCGTACGTCAGGTCGTACGCGGGCTGGATGTCGTTGAGGAAACGCACGTGCTGCACATCCCAGTCGATCAGAGGTGGCCCCCGGACAGGTCAGCCAGGGGGAAGAGCACGTACTTCATTGTCCCATGTCGACCGGTACGCGGTCCCCGGGCACATCGTCCAAGCAGGTCAGAGGGGTGCTGGGAGGAACCTCCAAGAGGGTCCGTGGAGGGGGCCGCCGGCGGAGGGGGCGGCGGCGACCGCCCCCTCCCGGCCGGGCGTCAGTTCCCGTCGGGGTCGTTCCGGTTGAGCGCCGGCCTCGGCGCGGGCCCCGCCGTCATCAGGTAGTCCGCGGCCGAGGTGTCCGTCACCAGGCTGGTGACGAGTCCGGAGCGCAGCACCGCGTCGATCGCGGGTCCCTTGCGCTGTCCGCCCGCGATCGCGACGACCTCGGGGACGCGCCGGAGCTGGTCGGTCTTGACCGTGATGCACCGCTCCCCCAGGTCCCGGCCGACCCGGCGCCCCTCGGCGTCGAAGAGGTGCGCGGACATCTCGGCGGCGACGCCGAGGGAGGCGTAGTGCGCCCGCTCCTCGTCGCTGAGCATGTCGTGCACCGTCGAGATGCCCGGCTCCCAGGAGCCGATGGAGACGCAGGCGACGGTGACCTTGTCGAAGTACTCGAAGGCGCGCGCGATCCCGGTCTGGTGGCGCAGCGCCGCCGCGGTGGCCGCGTCCGGCAGCAGCATCGGCGCGTAGATGGGGTGGGCGTCGCCCCCCGACACCTGCGCGGCCCGCCGCACGGCCTCCACCGAGCCGCGCTCGGCGGTCCCGGCGTCGTACACGCCCGTCAGCTGTACGACCGTGCAGGGCGGCAGCCGGTCCAGGGCCGCCGCCATGTGGATGGTGGACCGGCCCCAGGCCAGGCCCAGCACGTCCCCTTCGTTGACCAGCTCGCCGAGCAGGTCGGCGGCCACCTCTCCCAGGTTCTCGGGGTCGGGCGTCTCCTCGGCCTCGGCCGGGGACTCGACCACGACGGCGTGCCTCAGGCCGTAGCGGGCGCGGAGCGCGTCGGAGCGCTCGGCGTCCAGCTCGGCCGGCACGCGGATCTCGATCCGTACGAGATCCCGTTCGAGGGCGGTCTCCAGGACCCGGGCCACCTTGAAGCGGCTGACGCCGAACTCCTCGGCAATCTGGATCTTGGATTTGCCCTCGAGGTAGAAGCGGCGGGCCATGGCCGCCGCCTGCACCAGCTCAGCGGGTCCCATCCGCATGGCTGACCGGCCCGCCGACATACCCGACACGGCGATCTCCTCACTGCTGTTCACACTCTGGATTCGCCGTTCATCCTTGCAGATCCGGCGCGGTCGATCAGCCCTGCTGGGGAGCCGTTCACGTTCCTGACGCTCAGTGGTCGCACGCCCACGACGCCTTGCCCGTGGCGGCCTCCGCCTGGGTGCGCAATGCACGTACCGCCTCGGCCGGGTCCGACGCCCCGTACACGGCGGAACCCGCGACGAAGACGTCGGCGCCGGCGTCGGCGCAGCGCTCGATGGTGGACGCCGAGACCCCGCCGTCGACCTGGAGCCAGAGCTCCAGGCCGTGCTTGTTGATCAACTCGCGGGTGCGGCGAATCTTCGGAAGCATGATGTCGAGGAACGCCTGGCCCCCGAAGCCCGGCTCGACCGTCATGATCAGCAGCATGTCGAGCTCGGGGAGCAGGTCCTCGTACGGTTCGACGGGAGTCGCGGGCCTGAGCGCCATGGAGGCGCGGGCGCCCTTGGCCCGGATCTCCCGGGCGAGCCGCACCGGCGCGGTGGCCGCCTCGACGTGGAAGGTGACGGAACCGGCCCCCGCCTCCACGTACTGGGGCGCCCACCGATCGGGGGCCTCGATCATCAGATGGCAGTCCAGCGGAGTGTCCGTCGCACGGGCGAGCGATTCCACGACCGGCACGCCGAGCGTGAGGTTCGGGACGAAATGGTTGTCCATGACGTCGACGTGGAGCCAGTCGGCTCCCTCGACCGCCTTCGCCTCGTCCGCGAGGCGGGCGAAGTCGGCGGACAGGATGCTGGGGTTGATCTGCACGGCCATGGACCAAGCCTGCCATGTCCGCGCCCGGATGTTCGCCCCGGTCCAGACCTGAGTCACTCCCCGGATGTTCCGGCGTCCTCCCCCGTGCCGCGCCGGGCGGGCCGGCGTCCCGCACGGCGGCCACGGGGGTGCGCATGACCGGGAACCGGGGCGTCGGGCGGCTGGTCTGCGGCCCGCGCACGAAGTGGCTGGTCCTGGCGCTGTGGCTGGTGGTCCTCTTCCTGATGGCGCCGTTCGCGCAGAAGCTCACCGACGCCCAGGACAACGACGCCGCCTCCTGGCTTCCGGGCTCCGCCGAGTCGACCCGGGTCCTGGAGATCTCCCGGGACTTCCGGCCCGAGCAGATCCCGGCGATCGTGGTCTACGCCCGCGACGCCGGCCTGACCGCCGGTGACCGGGCGCGGATCGCCGAGGACGTGCAGCGGCTGAAGCGGATGGACGACCACGGCATCCGGGGTGCGGAGACCCAGGGCCCGGTGTTCGACCGCGCGTCCGGTCCGCGGGCGGCCCAGGTGTTCGTCCCGGTCACGATGGACGAGAAGGGCTGGGAGCGCATCTCACCGGCGGTCGCCGGCATCCGGGGCGAGGTCGGCACGGGCGGCGGCGGACTGGCCGTGCACGTCACGGGTCCGGGCGGCACCTCCGCGGACTTCGCCGAGGTGTTCGAGGGCATCGACTCCACGCTGCTGTTCGCGGCCATGGGCGTGGTCGTCGTGATGCTGCTCGTCACCTACCGCAGCCCGGCCCTGCTCCTGGTGCCGCTGCTCAGCGTGATCGCGGCCCTGTTCACCGCGCAGGCGCTGGTCTACTTCCTGGCCGAGTACGGCGGCCTGACCGTCAACGGCCAGAGCGCGGGCATCCTGACCGTGCTGGTCTTCGGCGCGGGCACGGACTACGCCCTGCTGCTGGTCGCCCGCTACCGGGAGGAGCTGCGCCGGCACGAGGACCGGCACGAGGCGATGGCGCTGGCGCTGCACCGCGCGGGCCCGGCGGTGATCGCCTCCGGCGCGACGGTCGTGCTGAGCATGCTGGTGCTGCTGGCCGCCGAGATGAACTCCACCAGCAGCCTCGGCCCGGTGGCGGCGATCGGCGTCACGGTCGGCCTGCTGGCCATGCTGACGCTGTTCCCGGCCCTGCTGGTGGTCTTCGGCCGGTGGATCTTCTGGCCGGTGGTCCCGCACTTCGGGGCGCCCGACCCGACCGGGCGCGGCGTCTGGGCGCGCACCGGACGGAGGATCGCCCGCCGGCCGCGGATGATCTGGGGCGTCACCGCCGTGGTGCTGGCGGTCTGCTCCCTCGGCCTGGTGCAGATGCGCGCCGAAGGCATCGGCAACGCGGACGCCTTCACCGAGAAGCCGGACTCGATCGTCGGCCAGGAGGTGTCCGCGCGCTACTTCCCGGCGGGCAGCGGCGATCCGCTCGTCGTCGTCAGCGACCGCGCGCAGGCCGAGGAGGTCGGCCGCACCGTCGCCGGGACCGAGGGCGTCGTCCCCGGCTCGCTGCGCCTGCCGCCGGGGGCCGAACCGGAGGCCGGCGGCCGGGTCCTGTTCGAGGCGACCCTCGGCGACCCGGCGGACAGCGACGCCGCGAAGCAGACGGTGGAGCGGGTGCGCGACGCCGTGCACGCGGTGCCGGACGCCGACGCCCTGGTCGGCGGCGGGTCGGCGGCCCTGCTCGACATGGACCGGGCGACCGCGCACGACAACATGCTGGTCATCCCGCTGGTGCTGCTGGTCGTGCTGCTGATCCTGTGCGCCCTGCTGCGCGCGCTCGTCGCGCCGCTGCTGCTGATCGCGACGGTGATCCTGTCCTTCGCGGCGGCGCTCGGCCTCAGCGCGCTCGCTTTCCGGCACGTCTTCGACTACGCGGGCGAGACGACCGACTTCCCGCTGTTCGTCTTCGTCTTCCTGGTCGCCCTGGGCATCGACTACAACATCTTCCTCACCACGCGGATCCGCGAGGAGGCGGTCCGCCAGGGCACGCGGCCGGGCGTCGTCACGGGGCTCGCCGCCACCGGCGCGGTCATCACCTCGGCCGGCCTGGTGCTGGCCGGGACCTTCGCAGCCCTGGGCACGCTGCCCGGCGTCGCCTTCGCCGAGATCGGCTTCGCGGTGGCCCTGGGCGTCCTGCTGGACACCTTCGTGGTCCGGTCGGTGCTGGTGACCTCCCTGTTCCTGGACATCGGCCCCGGCGTCTGGTGGCCCCACCGGCTGGCCCGCGAGGACGGCGGGGGCGGGGCGAGGAAGCCGGAGGCGGGCGTCAGCCGGTCCGGCGGATGAGCGCCAGGTACATCGCGTCGGTGCCGTGCAGGTGCGGCCACAGCTGCACGTCGGGGCCCTCGCCCAGATCCGGCACGCCCGGCAGCAGCGGCCGGGCGTCGATCAGGTCGGTGTCCGGGAACTGCTTGAGGAGGTCGGCGACCACCGCCCGGGTCTCCGCGAGGTGGGGCGAGCAGGTGGCGTAGCCGACGACACCGCCGACCCGCACGGACTCCAGGGCGGTGCGCAGCAGCCCGCGCTGGAGCGGGGCGAAGCCGTCCAGGTCCTCCGGCCGGCGCCGCCAGCGCGCCTCGGGACGGCGGCGCAGGGCGCCGAGGCCGGTGCACGGCACGTCGACCAGCACCCGGTCGAAGCTGCCGGGCCGCCACGCCGGACGCGTCCCGTCGGCGGCGATCACCTGGTACGGCCCCGGGTTGCCGGCCAGTGCCTTCGCCACCAGCCCGGCCCGGTGCGGCTGCTTCTCCGAGGCGAGCAGCACGGCGCCCCGCTCGGCGGCGAGCGCCCCGAGCAGCGCGGCCTTGCCGCCGGGCCCGGCGCACCCGTCCAGCCACATCCGGTCACGGCCCTCGACCGGCGCGTGGGCGAGCGCGAGCGCGACGAGCTGGCTGCCCTCGTCCTGGACGCCGGCCCGGCCCTCGGCGACCGCCGGTACGGCGCCCGGCTCCCCGCCCTCGGTCAGCCGCACCGCGTGGGGCGACCAGCGCCCCGGTACGGCGGCCTCCTCGCGCAGCAGTTCGCCGGTGGTGGACCGCCCCGGCCGGGCGACGAGCGTGACCTCGGGGCGCTCGTTGTCGGCGCGCAGCAGGTCCTCGATGCCGGCCCGTCCGCCGCCGAGGGAGTCCCACAGCGCGGAGACGACCCAGCGGGGGTGGGAGTGCACGACGGCGAGGTGGTCCTCGGGATCGTCGTCGTAGGGCGGCGCGACGCGCTCCAGCCAGCCGTCGAGGTCGTCCTGCGCGATCCTGCGCAGCACGGCGTTGACGAACTTGGCGCGCCCGTCGCCCAGCACCACCCGGGCCAGTTCGACCGAGGCGGACACCGCGGCGTGCGTCGGGATCCGCGTCCCGAGCAGCTGGTGCGCGCCCAGGCCCAGCACGTCCAGCACCGGCGGGTCCACCTCGCGCAGCGGCCGGTCGACACAGGCCGCGACGATCGCGTCGTACGTCCCCTGCCGGCGCAGCGTCCCGTACACCAGCTCGGTCGCCAGCGCCGCGTCCCGCGCGTCGAAGTCGCCCTTCTCGCGCGCCGCGCGCAGCAGCGGCGGCAGGACGAGGTTGGCGTACGCGTCCCGCTCGTCCACGGCCCGCAGGGCCTCGAAGGCGAGGATGCGGACGGGGTCCTTCTGGGGCCGGCGGTAGGGCTTGGCGGGCTTGCGGGGCCGACGGGGCTGGTCGCTCACGAAAAAGGTGCTCCGGAAGTGGGGTGGGGTGCGCGGTCCAGCCTACGTCGTCGGGGCGGACCGCCGCCCCGCGGCGTCAGGCGCCGACGCTCTCGCCGGCGGCGATCCGCACCCCGCGCGCCCAGTCCGCCGCCCGCATCGGCTTCTTGCCCTGGGCCTGCACCCACAGCAGCTCCACGGCGTACGAACCGGTGCCGACGTATACGTTGTTCTTGCCGGCGGCCAGCTGCCCGGGCGCGAGGTCGGTCCGCCCGGGCACGGGGACGGCCTGGACGATCTTGAGCCGCTCGCCCCGGAAGGTGGTCCAGGCGCCGGGCGCGGGGGTGCAGCCGCGCACCACGCGGTCGACGCGCAGCGCCGGGGCGGTCCAGTCGACGCGGGCGTCCTCGACGGTGACCTTGGGGGCGAGGCTGATGCCGTCGGCGGGCTGCGGCACGGCCTCCAGGGCGCCGTCCTCGATGCCGTCCATGGTCGCGGCGAGCAGCCCGGCGCCGGCGAAGGCCAGCCGGGTGAGCAGGTCGCCGCTGGTGTCGGTGGGCCGGATCTCCTCGGTGACGGTGCCGTAGACGGGCCCGGAGTCCAGGCCCTCCTCGATGAGGAAGGTGGAGGCGCCGGTGATCTCGTCGCCCGCCATGACGGCGTGCTGCACGGGGGCGGCCCCGCGCCAGGCGGGCAGCAGCGAGAAGTGCAGGTTGACCCAGCCCCGGGCCGGGATGTCCAGGGCCGCCTTGGGCAGCAGGGCCCCGTAGGCGACGACGGGACAGCAGTCGGGCCCGATCTCCTTCAGCCGCTCCAGGAACTCCGGGTCCCTGGGCCGGGCGGGCTTCAGCACCTCGATCCCGGCCTCCTCGGCCCGCTCGGCGACG
This sequence comes from Streptomyces sp. Tu 3180, assembly GCF_009852415.1. Lineage (NCBI taxonomy): Bacteria > Bacillati > Actinomycetota > Actinomycetes > Kitasatosporales > Streptomycetaceae > Streptomyces > Streptomyces sp. Tu 3180. Next base: position 1,669,859 of record NZ_WOXS01000002.1, read on the forward strand.
GGGGAGGCGACCAGCCTGCGTCCCCGCCCGGCCGGCGCGTCGGGCCGCGTGACGACGGCGGCCACCTCGTGCCGCCCGGAGGCGAGGAGTGCGTCCAGTGCGGGAACGGCGACCTCGGGGGTACCGGCGAAGACGAGCTTCATGGGGTGCTTCGGGCCTCTCGGGCGGGGACGGACACGGGCAGCGCACCAGTCTATGGGGCGGTGGCGGAAGCGCCCGTGCGGGGAGAACCGCCGGCGGCGGGCGATCCCCGCACGGGGCGTCCGCCTCCCGTCCCGCCGGAAACGGGTGGTGCGCGGGGGCGTACGCATATGCCGCCGCGCCCCACCCCGTGACCCGCGGAGCGGATCCGCGTTGGTCAAGAAAGAGTTGACCCGGGGCCCCCGACACGGGCCCGTTCCTTTCAACGCCGGTTCGAGAGGCTTGTTCATGGCCGACCACGCAACCCACGACGCCCAGGCTCGGGCCAGCCTGCACTTGCTGGTGCGGGACATCGAGCGGGTCCGCCGGCAGGTGGACGCACTGCGCACACTCACCGCCCAGCTGGGCAACGTCTACCGCCCGCGCCGCTCCGGCCCCTCCACGGGCTTCGTCGTCTACGGACGCGCCCCCGCCCCGACCGTCCGTCTCGCCCAGGAACTGCGGGACAGTGTCGAGACCCTGGTCACGGCGGCCGTGGACTTCGACCGTTCCCTGGGCTTCTCGTGGGACGCGGTGGGCTCCGCGCTGGGCGTCACGAAGCAGGCGGTGCACCGCCGTTACGGCTCCCGCCGGGCCCCCGCGCAGGCGCCGAAGGCCGCCGAGGCCGAGCACGCGGCGGATCCGTCGGGCACCCGTACGGTCAGTGTGGGCGCCGGCCTCTCCACGATGCCTGCGGTCCCCGAGACCCGTTCCATGCCGACCCAGCCCACCGCGGGCAGCCCGTCCCTGCGCGACGAGCCGCGGCCGACGGCCTTTCCCGGCCCCCGCAACGGCTGAGCCGTCCGCGCACCCCGGCCCCGCCCTCCCGGACGCACCGCGTCCGGGAGGGCGGTCGGCACGTCCCGGGCCGGGCTCTCTCCCCCGGGCCCTTCCGAGCGGGGCGGTCCCGTCGCCCCCGCTCGCCCGGGCCCGGCAGAGCGCCGCCGGTCTCCTCCGGCTCGGTCCGCCGGGCGGGCCTCAGCCGATGTCGGGCGGATCGATCCGCACCCACACGGGGTCGCCCCCGCCCCGCGCCATCCGCGCCGCCTGCGCGGCCTTCAGCGCACCCGCCAGGGCGGCGCCCCTGCCCGGCGGCACCCGGATCAGCCCTCGCTCCCAGTGCTCCCCGGGGGGCGGTCCTCCCGGTCGCCGCGGCCGTCCCGCGGCGGTGACCGGCAGCGGCACCGGGCCCAGCACCTCCGCCTCCCCGGGCAGTTCGACCGCGCCGAGGAAGTCGGCCACCGCCTGCCCCGGCCCCGACACCGCCGCCATCCTCGACACCGGCGGGAACCCCAGCTCGGCACGCTCGGCCAGCTCCCGCACCGCGTGCCCGACCGGGTCCCACCGCACCAGCGCCTGCACGGGCCGCAGCGTCGGCTCGGCGACCACCACCACCGCGCCCCCCTCCGACTGCGGACGGACGAGCGCCGCCGCGCCGATCCAGCGGCGCAGCGCGTCCTCCCCGGCCCGCAGGTCGGGGCGGCCCAGCATGGCCCACCCGTCCAGCAGCAGGGCCGCCGCGTACCCGCCCTCGGCGACCGGTTCCGCGCCGGGCGTGCTCACCACCAGCGCGGGCGCCGCCGGCACCGTGTCCAGCACGTGCTCGCGCCCCGAGGTGCGCACCGGGACGGCCGGGAAGGCGCGGCCCAGTTCCTCGGCGGTCCGCCGCGCGCCCACCACCTGGGCCCGCAGCCGGGACCCGCCGCACTCGGGGCAGTGCCAGCCGTCCTCCCCGCGTCCGCACCAGCCGCACCGCAGATCGCCGGAGTCCTGTGCCTCCAGCGGCCCGGAGCAGTGCCGGCAGCGCGCCGGCGTCCGGCAGTGGGCGCACGCCATCCGCGGCACGTATCCCCGCCGGGGCACCTGGACGAGCACCGGCCCGTGCCGCAGCCCCTCCCTGACGGCCTGCCAGGCGAGCGTCGGCAGGCGCGCCGCGCGGGCGGCCTCGTCGCGCGCGAGGTCCCCGTCCCCCACGGTGCGCACCAGCGGTACGGCGCTGCGCACCCGCTCCCTCCCGGCGACCAGCGGCCGGGCCCAGCCCGTCTCCACGAGCTGGGCGGCCTCCACGGTGCAGCTCCAGCTCCCCAGGAGGAACCCGCACCTGTCCTGCGCCGCCCTCAGCAGCAGCACCTCGCGGGCGTGCGGCTGCGGGGCGTGCTGTTCGCTGTGGCTGTCGTCGCCGTCGTCCCAGACGGCGACCAGTCCGAGGTCCCGCACCGGCGCGAACATGGCCGCGCGCGTCCCGATGACGGCCCGCACGGATCCCCGCCGCACGGCGAGCCACTGCGCGTACCGCTTCTCCGGCCCGGCGTCGGCGGTGAGCACCGCGTGCCGTCCCTGGCCCAGCAGTGCGGTGAGCGCGGCGTCGACGCGGGCGACGGCCCGTCCGTCCGGCAGGACGGCCAGCGCGCCGCGCCCGGAGGCCAGCGTCGCGGCGACGGCCCGCGCCAGTTCCTCGCTCCACCGCGGCCCGGGCAGCGCGTTCCACACCGCCCGTGGGGCGCCCCCGAGGGCCAGTGACTCCAGGAACGCGGGCCCCTGCTCGTAACGGGCCCAGGAGCCCGGCTCGGGCGCCGGGGGCGGCGGCAGCGGGGCGGGCGAGGGCCGTTGCTCGGCGCGGGCGTTGCGCGGCGGCACGGCGAGCTGGAGCACATCGGCGAGGCTGCCGGCGTACCGGTCGGCGACGGCCCGGGCGAGCCCCAGCAGTTCCCCGCTGAGCACCCGCTCGGGGGAGACGACCTGGGCCAGCGCCGCCAGGGGCCCCGAGTAGTCGGACTCGGCGAGCCGCTCGACGAGGAACCCGTCGATCAGTCCCCCGCCCTCGCGCCGCCCTTCGCGCACCCGGTGCCGTCCGGCGCCGAACCGCACCCGCACCCGCACCCCGGGCTGTGCGTCGGCGTCCAGTTCCTCGGGCACGGCGTAGTCGAAGTACCGGTCGAGATGGAGCACGCCCTTGTCGACGAGGACCCGGGCGACGGGCAGGTCCTTGGCGAGCGCCGCGCCCCGCCAGGTACGCGGCTTGGCCCGGGGCGCCTTGGCCTTGCGCACGCTCTCCCGGATGAGCGCGAGCTGCTCGGGCGGCGCGCCCTCGGCGCCCCCGCCCGCCTGTCCGTTCTCGCTGCTCACGCCTGCATTCTTACCAAACGCCGCTGACAGCGGCCCCGGTCCGGGAACGACCGGGGCCCGGCGTCCCCGAGGGAACGCCGGGCCCCGCGGCCGGCTCCGGTGCGGCCGTACGCCCTACAGGCCCGCCGCCTTGCGCAGCGCGTCCACGCGGTCGGTGCGCTCCCAGGTGAAGTCGGGCAGCTCACGGCCGAAGTGGCCGTAGGCGGCGGTCTGGGAGTAGATCGGACGCAGCAGGTCCAGGTCGCGGATGATGGCGGCCGGGCGGAGGTCGAAGACCTCGTCGATCGCCTTCTCGATCCGCTCGGTGTCGAGCGTGGCGGTGCCGAAGGTCTCGACGAACAGGCCGACCGGCTCGGCCTTGCCGATCGCGTAGGCGACCTGCACCTCGCAGCGCGAGGCCAGGCCCGCGGCGACCACGTTCTTGGCGACCCAGCGCATCGCGTACGCCGCCGAGCGGTCCACCTTGGACGGGTCCTTGCCGGAGAAGGCGCCGCCGCCGTGGCGGGCCATGCCGCCGTAGGTGTCGATGATGATCTTGCGGCCGGTCAGGCCCGCGTCGCCCATCGGACCGCCGATCTCGAACCGGCCGGTGGGGTTGACCAGCAGACGGTAGTTCTCGGTGTCCAGCTTGATGCCGTCGTCCAGCAGCGCCTTCAGCTCCGGCTCCACGACGAACTCGCGGATGTCGGGGGCGAGCAGGGACTCCAGGTCGATGTCGGAGGCGTGCTGGGAGGAGACGACCACGGTGTCCAGGCGGACCGCCTTGTCGCCGTCGTACTCGATGGTGACCTGGGTCTTGCCGTCCGGGCGCAGGTAGGGGATGGTGCCGTTCTTGCGCACGTCGGACAGGCGCTTGGACAGGCGGTGCGCGAGGAAGATCGGCAGCGGCATCAGCGTCGGCGTCTCGTCCGTCGCGTAGCCGAACATCAGGCCCTGGTCACCGGCGCCCTGCCGGTCCAGCTCGTCGTCGTCGCCCTCGACGCGGGACTCGTACGCCGTGTCGACGCCCTGCGCGATGTCCGGGGACTGCGCCCCGATCGACACCGAGACGCCGCAGGAGGCACCGTCGAAGCCCTTCTTCGAGGAGTCGTAACCGATCTCCAGGACCTTGCTGCGGACCAGCGTCGCGATGTCCGCGTACGCCTTGGTCGTGACCTCGCCGGCCACGTGCACCAGACCGGTGGTGATCAGGGTCTCGACGGCGACCCGGGAGGCCGGGTCCTCGCGCAGCAGCGCGTCGAGAATGGTGTCGCTGATCTGGTCAGCGATCTTGTCGGGGTGACCCTCGGTCACGGACTCCGAGGTGAACAGACGACGGGACACAACGCTCCCTGGGGTTGCAGCGGCTGCTGGCTGATCATTGGCGGACGGCGGGGGCTGCACCCGACGCCGTCCGTGGAACAGTTTATCGGTCGCGCTTCGCCACCGGCCCTCCTGTCTCGCCTCTCGGGAGCGCTGTGACCTGCGGCACGGGCATTCTGCCCATGCCGAGCGACGTTGGCCAGAGGCACCGCGCCGGGGGAGGCGCGGTTTCGGGGGGTCGGACGGCGGGGGAACCGCTCATCCGAGGCGCTCGGCCACCAGGTCCCACACGGCTTCGGCCAGGGCTTCCTTGGGGCCGTGGGCGACGGGGGTCTCGCTGCCGTCGGCGCCCAGCACCACGGCCTCGTTCTCCTCGGAACCGAAGGTCTTGCGCTCCCCCACCTCGTTCACGACCAGCAGGTCGCAGCCCTTGCGCTTCAGCTTGGCGCGGCCGTTGGCGAGCACGTCGTCGGTCTCGGCGGCGAAGCCGACGATCACCTGTCCGGGCCGCACCCGGTCGCCGGAGATCTCGGCGAGGATGTCCGGATTCCGCACCAGGGTGACGGGTTCGGGCTCCTGGTCGTCCTTCTTCTTGATCTTCCCGGTCGCGTAGGCCGCCGGGCGGAAGTCGGCGACGGCCGCGGCCATGACGACCGCGTCCGCGTCGGCGGCGGCGGCGAGCACGGCCTCGCGCAGTTCCACGGCGGTCCCGACGGGGACGACGTCCACACCGGCCGGGTCGGGCAGTGCGGTGTTGGCCGCGATCAGCGTGACGCGGGCGCCCCGGGCGGCGGCGGTGCGGGCGAGGGCGTAGCCCTGCTTGCCGGAGGAGCGGTTGCCGAGGAAGCGGACGGGGTCGAGGGGTTCGCGGGTGCCTCCGGCGCTGACGACGACGTGCCGGCCCCTGAGGTCGGGCTCGGTGACCCCGCGGGCCAGCACCCGGCGGCAGAGCTCGAAGATCTCGGCCGGGTCGGGCAGCCGTCCCTTGCCGGTGTCGGCGCCGGTGAGGCGGCCGACGGCCGGTTCGATGACGACGGCGCCCCGCGCGCGCAGGGTCGCCACGTTGTCCTGGGTGGCCGGGTGCTCCCACATCTCGGTGTGCATGGCGGGGGCGAAGACCACCGGGCAGCGGGCGGTGAGCAGGGTGTTGGTGAGGAGGTCGTCGGCCAGGCCGTGGGCCGCCTTGGCGAGCGTGTCCGCCGTGGCCGGGGCGACGACCACCAGGTCGGCGTGCTGCCCGATGCGGACGTGCGGCACCTCGTGGACGTCGTCCCAGACCTCGGTGGAGACCGGGTTGCCGGACAGCGCGGACCAGGTGGCGGCGCCGACGAAGTGCAGCGCGGAGGCGGTGGGGACGACACGGACGTCGTGCCCCGACTCCGTCAGCCGCCTGAGCAGCTCACAGGCCTTGTACGCGGCGATGCCGCCGCTGACCCCCAGAACGACCTTCGGCTTGTCCACCGTCTCTCCCCGGACCTCGGAAAACGTACGACCACCCCCCATGAGACACCACAGGCCCGGCAGACGTGCTGCCGGGCCTGTGGAAAAGTCAGCTGCGACCAGCTGGTACGACTTACTGACCGGGGCCTTCGACGGCCTCGGAGGTCAGCAGTCCCGCGTTGATCTCGCGCAGGGCGATCGAGAGCGGCTTCTCGTGGACGTGGGTGTCGACGAGGGGACCGACGTACTCGAGGAGACCCTCACCGAGCTGCGAGTAGTACGCGTTGATCTGGCGGGCCCGCTTGGCCGCGTAGATCACGAGGCTGTACTTCGAGTCCGTGGCCTCGAGGAGCTCGTCGATCGGCGGGTTGATGATGCCCTCGGGCGCGGAGATGGAAGAGGACACGCTCTACCTTCCGATGGATGGGAAAGATTCAGTCCGTGTGACCGCTGGCCGGCTCCGCTGGACGGACCGGCGACGATCACACGACGTTCATCAAGGCTAGCAGCTCGCGGGCCACGTCCTCGACGGAGGTGTTGACCAGGGTCGTGTCGAACTCCGGCTCGGCCGCCAGTTCGGTCTTCGCGGCCCGCAGACGGCGCTCGATCACCTCGGGCGACTCGGTGCCGCGGCCCGTGAGCCTGCGCACGAGCTCCTCCCAGGAGGGAGGGGCGAGGAACACCAGCTGGGCCTCGGCCATGGACTCGCGGACCTGCCGCGCGCCCTGGAGGTCGATCTCCAGCAGGACGGGCACTCCCGCCTCCAGGTGCTCCAGCACCGCCGCGCGGGGCGTGCCGTAGCGGTTGCCCGCGAACTCGGCCCACTCCAGCAGCTCGCCGTTGGCGATCAGCTTGTCCATCTCCTCGTCGGTGACGAAGAAGTAGTGGACCCCGTGCTGCTCGCCGGGACGGGGCCCCCGGGTCGTCGCCGACACGGAGAGCCAGACCTCGGGGTGTTCCTTGCGCATATGGGCGACGACCGTGCTCTTGCCGACCCCGGAGGGGCCGGAGAGCACGGTCAGCCGCGGACGTGCGTCCGGGGGTTCGGGGGTCGTCCCCCGGGGTGTTGCAGCCATGCAGCGATTATTCCAGCAATCGCGGACTGCCCGGGACGCCGGTCCCGGGCCGACCGGGACTCAGGAGCCGGTGCTGCCGAACTCGCGCTCCAGGGAGGCGATCTGGTTGGAACCGAGACCGCGCACGCGGCGGCTCTCGGAGATGCCCAGTCGCTCCATGATCTGCTTGGCGCGGACCTTGCCCACGCCCGGCAGGGACTCGAGCAGGGCGGAGACCTTCATCTTGCCGATGACGTCGTTCTCCTGGCCCTGCTTGATGACCTCGTGCAGGGAGGCGCCGGAGTGCTTGAGTCGATTCTTGACCTCGGCCCGCTCCCGGCGAGCCGCGGCGGCCTTTTCGAGCGCGGCTGCGCGCTGTTCAGGGGTAAGGGGCGGAAGAGCCACGCCTACGTCACCTCGGATGTCGAACTGTCGGATACGGACCGGTGAGGAACCTAGTCGCCCCACACCTGGGGAGGCACGAGCAACACGCTTGCCCGTCCTCCCCCACTGCCTGAAGGGCGTGGGAGGTTCCCCCACCCGTCGGAGACTAGCGGCCAACTCCGTCTGAGTCAGCGAGAACAGCGGAAAAGTCCTGGTCAGCCTCCGTCAGGCCGGACATTTAAGACATACTGCCTCTGATTTGAGCATGTATCCAGGGTCCGGGGAGCACGGAATCCCCCGCCGGCCGGTTCAGGCCGGCGTCACGGCGGTGCGGATCTCCTCCGCGAAGCGGTCCGCGGCGTCACGCAGCGCGACGACGTCGGGACCGTGACGCAACACACCCCGGCTGACGTTCGGCACGACGTTGCGCACCGCGCGTCCGAAGACCGCCGGGAGATCGGCCGCCGTGGCCCCCTGGGCGCCGATGCCGGGGGCGAGGATCGGGCCGCCCATGTCCAGGTCGTACGAGGACAGGTCGCCGAGCGTCGCCCCGACCACCGCGCCGAAGGACCCCAGGGGCTCCTCCCCCGCGTTCTCCAGGGCCAGGTGCCCGAGCACGGTGGCCCCGACGGTGCGCCCGTCGGGACGGATCGCGTGCTGCACCTCGCCGCCCTCCGGGTTGGAGGTCAGCGCCAGCACGAACAGTCCCGTGCCGCTCTCCCGGGCCAGCGCCACGGCCGGGCTCAGCGAGCCGTAGCCGAGGTACGGCGAGACGGTGAGCGCGTCGGAGAACAGGGGCGCGTCCTCGTGCAGGAAGGACTCGGCGTAGGCGGCCATGGTGGAGCCGATGTCGCCGCGCTTGGCGTCCATGACGACCAGCGCCCCGGCCGCCCGCGCCTCCCGGACCGTCTTCTCCAGGACGGCGACGCCGCGCGAGCCGAAACGCTCGAAGAAGGCGCTCTGCGGCTTGAGCACGGCGACCCGGCCGGCGACCGCCTCGACGACCGTGCGGCTGAACCGCTCCAGGCCCGCCACGTCGTCGTTCAGGCCCCACTCGGTGAGCAGGGAGGCGTGCGGGTCGATGCCCACGCACAGCGGGCCGCGCTCGTCCATGGCCCGGCGCAGTCGCGCGCCGAAGGGTTGCGGACCACTCATGCCGTTGTCCTCACGTCGGCGCCCACCGCGTCGGCGAGCGTTGCGTACGGGCTGGTGCGCAGGCGCGCGGCGAGCCCCTTGTGGAGGGTGCGGGCCCAGAAGGGGCCCTCGTAGACGAACGCGCTGTAGCCCTGGACCAGGGTGGCTCCGGCCAGGATGCGCTGCCAGGCGTCCTCGGCGCTCTCGATGCCGCCGACGCCGACCAGCGTGATCCGGTCGCCCACGCGCGCGTACAGGCGGCGCAGCACCTCCAGGGAGCGTGCCTTCAGGGGTGCGCCGGACAGGCCGCCGGTCTCCTGGACGGTGGCGGGGTCGGACCGCAGACCGAGTCCCGCGCGCGCGACGGTGGTGTTCGTGGCGATGATCCCGTCCAGACCGAGCTCCACGGCCAGGTCGGCGACCGCGTCGACGTCCTCGTCGGCGAGGTCCGGGGCGATCTTCACCAGCAGCGGCACCCGACGTGCGGAGGAGGTGCGGTCGGCGGCCTCGCGGACCGCGGTCAGCAGCGGGCGCAGGTGGTCGACGGCCTGGAGGTCGCGCAGGCCGGGCGTGTTCGGCGAGGAGACGTTGACCACCAGGTAGTCCGCGTACGGTGCCAGCCGCTCGGCGGACTTCACGTAGTCCGCGACGGCCTCGGCCTCCGGCACGGCCTTGGTCTTGCCGATGTTGACGCCGACGACCGTCCTGAAGACGGGCGTGCGGGAGGCCAGGCGGGCGGCGACGGCCAGCGAGCCCTCGTTGTTGAAGCCCATGCGGTTGATCAGCGCCCGGTCCGCCACCAGCCGGAACAGCCGCTTCCTCGGGTTGCCGGGCTGCGGCTCCCCGGTCACCGTGCCGATCTCGACGTGGTCGAAGCCGAGCATCGCCATGCCGTCGATGCCGACGGCGTTCTTGTCGAAGCCGGCGGCGAGCCCGAAGGGGCTGTGCAGGCGCAGCCCGAGGGCCTCGGTGCGCAGTTCCTCGTGGCGCGGCGCGAGCACGGCGGCGACGAGGGTGCGCAGGACGGGGACGCGCGCGACGAGACGGATCCAGCGGAAGGCGAGGTGATGGGCCTGCTCCGGGTCCATCCGTTTGAACACCAGAGAGAAGAAGTACTTGTACATGCCTGTGTCCTCGTGAAGAGGGGGACACCGTTTCCGGTGTCCCCCTCGCCGGCTGCTAGTCGCGGGCCGCGGTCAGGTGCTGCGCGTGTTCCTGGAGCGAACGGACGCTCACGTCCCCGCGTCCCAGGGCGTCGATGCCCTGGACCGCGGCGGCGAGCGCCTGGACCGTCGTCAGGCAGGGCACGGAGCGGGCCACGGCGGCCGTACGGATGTCGTAGCCGTCGAGGCGGCCGCCGGTGCCGTACGGGGTGTTGACGATGAGGTCGACCTCGCCGTCGTGGATGAGCTGGACGATGGTCTTCTCGCCGTTCGGTCCGGTGCCCTCGGACTGCTTGCGCACGACCGTGGCGTTGATGCCGTTGCGCTTGAGGACCTCGGCGGTGCCGGAGGTGGCGAGCAGCTCGAAGCCGTGCGCCACCAGCTCGCGCGCCGGGAAGATCATCGAGCGCTTGTCCCGGTTGGCGACCGAGATGAAGGCGCGTCCCTTGGTCGGCAGCGGCCCGTAGGCGCCGGACTGCGACTTGGCGTAGGCCGTGCCGAAGACGGAGTCGATGCCCATGACCTCGCCGGTGGAGCGCATCTCCGGGCCGAGGACCGTGTCCACGCCGCGGCCGTGGATGTCGCGGAAGCGCGACCACGGCATCACGGCCTCCTTGACGGAGATCGGCGCGTCCAGGGGCAGCTCGCCGCCGTCGCCGTGCGCCGGGAGCAGTCCCTCGGCGCGCAGCTCGGCGACGGTGGCGCCCAGCGAGATGCGGGCGGCGGCCTTGGCCAGCGGCACCGCGGTCGCCTTCGAGGTGAAGGGGACGGTGCGCGAGGCGCGCGGGTTGGCCTCCAGGACGTAGAGGATGTCCCCGGACAGCGCGAACTGGATGTTGATCAGGCCGCGCACCCCGACACCGCGCGCGATGGCCTCCGTGGAGGCGCGCAGGCGCTTGATGTCGAAGCCGCCGAGGGTGATCGGGGGCAGGGCGCACGCCGAGTCGCCGGAGTGGATGCCGGCCTCCTCGATGTGCTCCATGACGCCGCCGAGGTAGAGCTCCTCGCCGTCGTAGAGGGCGTCGACGTCGATCTCGACGGCGTCGTCGAGGAAGCGGTCGACCAGGACCGGCCGGGAGGGGCTGATCTCGGTCGACTCGGCGATGTACGCCTCCAGCCGGGCCTCGTCGTAGACGATTTCCATGCCGCGCCCGCCGAGCACGTAGGACGGCCTCACGAGGACCGGGTAGCCGATCTCGTCGGCGATGGCCTTGGCCTCGGCGAAGGTGGTGGCGGTGCCGTGCTTGGGGGCCGGCAGGCCGGCCTCCTTGAGGACCTGTCCGAAGGCGCCGCGGTCCTCGGCGGCGTGGATGGCCTCCGGGGAGGTGCCGACGATCGGCACGCCGTTGTCCTTGAGCGCCTGCGACAGGCCGAGCGGGGTCTGGCCGCCGAGCTGGACGACGACGCCGGCGACCGGTCCCGCCTGCTGCTCGGCGTGGACGATCTCCAGGACGTCCTCCAGGGTGAGCGGCTCGAAGTACAGCCGGTCGGAGGTGTCGTAGTCGGTGGAGACGGTCTCCGGGTTGCAGTTGACCATCACCGTCTCGTAGCCCGCGTCGCTCAGCGCGAAGGAGGCGTGGACGCAGGAGTAGTCGAACTCGATGCCCTGGCCGATGCGGTTCGGGCCGGAGCCCAGGATGATGACGGCCGGCTTCTCGCGGGGCGCGACCTCGGTCTCCTCGTCGTAGGAGGAGTAGAAGTACGGGGTCCTCGCGGCGAACTCGGCGGCGCAGGTGTCGACCGTCTTGTAGACCGGGCGGATGCCGAGCGCCTGGCGGACCTCGCGGACGACGTCCTCGCGCAGGCCGCGGATCTCGCCGATCTGCTGGTCGGAGAAGCCGTGCCGCTTGGCCTCGGCGAGCAGGTCGGCGGTCAGCTCGGGTGCCTCGGCCAGTTCGTCGGCGATCTCCTTGATGAGGAAGAGCTGGTCGACGAACCAGGGGTCGATCTTCGTGTACGCGAAGACCTCCTCGGGGGTGGCGCCCGCGCGGATGGCCTGCATCACGGTGTTGACGCGGCCGTCGGTCGGGCGGACCGCCTCGCGCAGCAGCTCGTCCTTGTCGCCGGGCTCGCCGACGAAGGTGAACTGGCTGCCCTTCTTCTCCAGCGAGCGCAGCGCCTTCTGGAAGGCCTCGGTGAAGTTGCGGCCGATGGCCATGGCCTCGCCGACCGACTTCATGGTGGTGGTCAGCGTGGAGTCGGCGGAGGGGAACTTCTCGAAGGCGAACCGGGGTGCCTTGACGACCACGTAGTCGAGGGTCGGCTCGAAGGAGGCCGGGGTCTCCTGCGTGATGTCGTTCGGGATCTCGTCGAGGGTGTAGCCGACGGCGAGCTTGGCGGCGATCTTGGCGATCGGGAAGCCGGTCGCCTTGGACGCGAGCGCCGAGGAGCGCGACACGCGCGGGTTCATCTCGATGACGATGACGCGGCCGTCCTCGGGGTTCACCGCGAACTGGATGTTGCAGCCGCCGGTGTCCACGCCGACCTCGCGGATGACCGCGATGCCGATGTCGCGCAGGATCTGGTACTCGCGGTCGGTGAGGGTCATCGCCGGGGCGACGGTGATGGAGTCACCGGTGTGCACGCCCATGGGGTCGAAGTTCTCGATGGAGCAGACGACCACCACGTTGTCGTGCTTGTCGCGCATCAGCTCCAGCTCGTACTCCTTCCAGCCGAGGATGGACTCCTCCAGGAGCACCTCGGTGGTCGGCGAGAGGGTGAGGCCCTGGCCGGCGATGCGGCGCAGTTCGTCCTCGTCGTGCGCGAAGCCGGAGCCGGCGCCGCCCATGGTGAAGGACGGGCGGACGACGACCGGGTAGCCGCCGAGCTCCTCGACGCCGGCGAGCACGTCGTCCATGGAGTGGCAGATGACCGAGCGGGCGGACTCGCCGTGCCCGATCTTCCTGCGGACCTCCTCGACGACCAGCTTGAACTGGTCGCGGTCCTCGCCCTTGTGGATGGCCTCCACGTTGGCGCCGATCAGCTCGACGCCGTACTTCTCCAGGACGCCGTTCTCGTGCAGCGAGATCGCGGTGTTCAGGGCCGTCTGGCCGCCCAGGGTGGGCAGCAGCGCGTCGGGCCGCTCCTTGGCGATGATCTTCTCGACGAACTCGGGGGTGATCGGCTCGACGTAGGTGGCGTCGGCGATCTCCGGGTCGGTCATGATCGTCGCCGGGTTGGAGTTGACCAGGATGACGCGCAGGCCCTCGGCCTTGAGGACGCGGCACGCCTGGGTGCCGGAGTAGTCGAACTCGGCGGCCTGGCCGATGACGATCGGGCCGGAGCCGATGACCAGGACGGACTGGATATCGGTGCGCTTAGGCACGCTGGCCCTCCATCAGGGAAACGAAGCGGTCGAACAGGTAGGCGGCGTCGTGCGGGCCCGCTGCCGCTTCGGGGTGGTACTGGACGCTGAAGGCCGGCCGGTCGAGCAGCCTGAGGCCCTCCACCACGTCGTCGTTCAGGCACACGTGGGAGACCTCGGCGCGGCCGAAGGGGGTGTCGGAGACCTTGTCGAGCGGGGCGTCGACGGCGAAGCCGTGGTTGTGCGCGGTGACCTCGACCTTGCCGGTCGTGCGGTCCTGCACCGGCTGGTTGATGCCGCGGTGGCCGTACTTCAGCTTGAAGGTGCCGAAGCCGAGGGCGCGGCCGAGGATCTGGTTGCCGAAGCAGATGCCGAACAGCGGGGTGCCGCGCTCCAGCACGCCCCGCATCACGGAGACCGGGTGGTCGGCGGTGGCGGGGTCGCCGGGGCCGTTGGAGAAGAACACGCCGTCGGGGTTCACGGCGTAGACGTCGTCCACGGTCGCCGTGGCCGGCAGCACGTGGACCTCGATGCCGCGTTCGGCCATGCGCTGCGGGGTCATGCCCTTGATGCCGAGGTCGACGGCGGCGACGGTGAACTTCTTCTCGCCGATCGCGGGGACGACGTACGGCTCGGTGGTGGCGACCTCGGCGGACAGGTCGGCGCCCTTCATCTCGGGCGCCTCCCGGACGCGGGCGAGCAGCGTGGCGTCGTCGCGCACGGCGTCGCCGCTGAAGATGCCGACGCGCATGGCGCCGCGCTCGCGCAGGTGCCGGGTGAGCGCCCGGGTGTCGACGCCGCTGATGCCGACGACGCCCTGCGCGGCGAGCTCCTCGTCCAGCGAGCGGCGGGAGCGCCAGCTGGACGGCACGCGTGCGGGGTCGCGCACCACGTAGCCGGAGACCCAGATCCGCTTCGACTCCGCGTCCTCGTCGTTGACGCCGGTGTTGCCGACGTGCGGGGCGGTCATCACCACGACCTGGCGGTGGTACGACGGGTCGGTGAGGGTCTCCTGGTAGCCGGTCATGCCGGTGGAGAACACCGCTTCGCCGAAGGTCTCCCCCACCGCCCCGTAGGCACGGCCGCGGAAGGTCCGGCCGTCCTCCAGGACGAGAACGGCGGGAACCCTGGTGGTTCCCCTGGTGGAGGTTGTCATCGTGCGCCTTCCGTCTTGGAGATCATCTGGTTCAGGGTGTCGACCCACTCGTTGTGCTCGGCCGCCCGGTCGGAGCGGAAGCCGGAGTCGATCAGCCGCTCGCCGTGCGCCCAGGTGACGACCAGCAGCCCGCCCTCGGTGAGGACCTTGCCGGCGATGCCCTTGTCGAGCCGGGCGCCGCGCAGCGCGTGGGCCGGGACGAAGAAGTCGTCCGCTCCGGGCCGTACGACGTCCAGTCCCGCCTCGGTGAGCGTCAGCTCCGCCCGGCTGCGGGTGCCCAGGCCGTGCGCCACGATGCGGTCGAGCCACTGTCCGGCGGTGGTGGAGCCGTGGTAGCGGCCGCTCATGCTCAGTTTCGCCGGGCCGGGGTCGTCCGGCGCGCTGTGCAGCTCGGGCAGGTCGCCCTGGAGCGTGCCGCGCCACTTCCAGCCCTCGCGCATCAGCCAGTAGACGAGCGCGACGAAGAGGGCGAGTCCGAGGACCCAGCCGATCCGGGCGGCCCAGTCGGTCACTTCCGCCGATTCCTTCTCGGCGGCCAGCAGGATTACAGGTGTCACGTGAGCTTCCCGTCGACGAGCGTGGCCTTGCCCCGGAGCCAGGTGTGCGTGACACGGCCCGGCAGCTCGCGGCCCTCGTACGGGGTGTTGCGGCTGCGCGAGGCGAAGCCCGCGGGGTCCACGGGACCACGGTATGCCGTGTCGACGAGGGTGAGGTTGGCGGGCTCACCTGCCGAGACGGGCCGGCCGTGGCCCTCGGCGCGGCCGATCCGCGCGGGCGTGAAGGACATGCGGTCGGCGACGCCGGCCCAGTCCAGCAGGCCCGTGTCGACCATGGTCTCCTGGACCACCGACAGCGCGGTCTCCAGGCCGACCATGCCCATGGCGGCGGCGGCCCACTCGCAGTCCTTGTCCTCGTGCGGGTGCGGGGCGTGGTCGGTGGCGACGATGTCGATCGTGCCGTCGGCGAGCGCCTCGCGCAGCGCCCTCACGTCCCGCTCGGTGCGCAGCGGCGGGTTGACCTTGTAGACCGGGTTGTAGGTGCGCACCAGCTCGTCGGTGAGGAGCAGGTGGTGCGGGGTGACCTCGGCGGTGACGCGGATGCCGCGGGACTTGGCCCAGCGGACGATCTCGACGCTGCCCGCCGTGGACAGGTGGCAGATGTGGACGCGGGAGCCGACGTGCTCGGCGAGCAGCACGTCCCGGGCGATGATCGACTCCTCGGCGACGGCCGGCCAGCCCCCGAGCCCCAGCTCGGCGGAGACGACGCCCTCGTTCATCTCGGCGCCCTCGGTCAGCCGCGGCTCCTGCGCGTGCTGGGCGACGACGCCGTCGAAGGCCTTCACGTACTCCAGCGCCCGGCGCATGATCACGGCGTCGTGCACGCACTTGCCGTCGTCGGAGAAGACGGTGACGCCGGCCGCGGACTCGTGCATGGCGCCCAGCTCGGCGAGCTTGCGCCCCTCCAGGCCGACGGTGACGGCGCCGACGGGCCGCACGTCGCAGTAGCCGTGCTCGCGGCCGAGCCGCCAGACCTGCTCGACGACGCCGGCGGTGTCGGCGACCGGGAAGGTGTTGGCCATGGCGAACACGGCGGTGTAGCCGCCGCTCGCCGCCGCGCGGGTGCCGGTCAGCACGGTCTCGGAGTCCTCGCGGCCGGGCTCGCGCAGGTGGGTGTGCAGGTCGACCAGGCCCGGCAGCAGCACCTTGCCGCCGGCCTCGACGACCTCGGCGCCCTCCGCCGGGAGCCCGGTGCCGACCCGGGCGATCGTCGCGCCGTCGATCAGGACGTCCTGCGGGTCCCCGCCGAGCACCTTCGCACCGCGGATCAGGATCTTGCTCATCGTTCTTACTTCTCCTCGGCCGCGGAAGGGGTGGGTGCGGACTGCTCGTCGGAAGGGTGGGCGGCGGACGGGCGGGTCCGGGTGAGCGCCGGTTCGTTGCCGCCCAGCAGCAGGTAGAGGACGGCCATCCGGATGGAGACGCCGTTGGTGACCTGCTCGACGACGGTGCACCGGTCGGAGTCGGCGACCTCGGCGGTGATCTCCATGCCGCGGACCATCGGGCCGGGGTGCATCACGACGGCGTGCTCGGGCATCCGCGCCATGCGGTCGCCGTCGAGGCCGTAGCGCCGTGAGTACTCGCGCTCGGTGGGGAAGAACGCGGCGTTCATCCGCTCGCGCTGGACGCGCAGCATCATCACCGCGTCGGACTTGGGCAGGTTGCTGTCGAGGTCGTAGGACACCTCGCAGGGCCAGGACCCGACGCCGACCGGCAGCAGGGTCGGCGGGGCGACCAGGGTCACTTCGGCGCCGAGGGTGTGCAGCAGGTCGACGTTGGAGCGGGCGACCCGGCTGTGCAGGACGTCGCCGACGATGGTGATGCGCCGGCCGGAGAGGTCCTGGCCGAGCCCGGCGTCCCGGCCGACGAGCCGGCGCCGCATGGTGAAGGCGTCGAGCAGGGCCTGGGTGGGGTGCTGGTGGGTGCCGTCGCCGGCGTTGATGACGGCGGCGTCGATCCAGCCGGAGGTGGCCAGGCGGTACGGGGCGCCGGAGGCGCCGTGCCGGATGACCACGGCGTCGACGCCCATGGCCTCCAGGGTCTGGGCGGTGTCCTTGAGGGACTCGCCCTTGGAGACGCTGGAGCCCTTGGCGGTGAAGTTGATGACGTCCGCGGACAGCCGCTTCTCGGCGGCCTCGAAGGAGATCCGGGTCCTCGTCGAGTCCTCGAAGAAGAGGTTGACGACGGTCCGGCCGCGCAGGGTCGGCAGTTTCTTGATCGGCCGGTCGGCGACCCGGGCCATCTCCTCGGCGGTGTCGAGGATCAGGACGGCGTCGTCGCGGGTGAGGTCGGCGGCCGAGATGAGATGACGCTGCATCTGTCAGGCTCCGTAGGGCAGTTCATTGAGGCGAAATCGGGCAGACGGGTACGCGCGAGGGCGTGCCGAGCCGGCGCACGCCGTCGACGTGCGCCCGATGTGCTACTGGGCGGTCTGCTTCGCACCGAGCAGGACGGTGTCGCGACCGTCCTCCTCGGCGAGCAGGACCTTGACCGTCTCCCGCAGCGACGTGGGGAGGTTCTTGCCGACGTAGTCGGCGCGGATGGGCAGTTCGCGGTGGCCGCGGTCGACGAGGACCGCGAGCTGCACCGCGCGGGGACGCCCGATGTCGTTCAGCGCGTCGAGGGCGGCGCGGATGGTGCGGCCGGAGAAGAGCACGTCGTCGACGAGGACGACCAGGCGGCCGTCGATGCCGTCACCGGGGATCTCGGTGCGGGCCAGCGCACGCGGCGGGTGCATCCGCAGGTCGTCGCGGTACATGGTGATGTCGAGCGAGCCGACCGGGACCTTGCGCTCGGTGATCTGCTCGAGCTTGGCGGCGAGCCGCTGGGCGAGGAAGACGCCTCGGGTCGGAATGCCGAGGAGCACCACGTCGTCGGCGCCTTTGGCGCGTTCGACGATCTCGTGGGCGATGCGGGTCAGCACCCGCGCGATGTCGGGACCCTCGAGAACGGGCCGCGCATCGGACTGCGTGTCCATGTGAAACGGACCTCCTTCTCCGCCTCACGGGACGGACCTTAAAGGACGTCGGATTGCGTGACTCAGGCTATCAGGTCGCCGTCCGGGCGGAACGACACCCCCGATCACCCTTATGGCGTAACCGACCTTCGCTACCACGGAAGAGTCGGCGTGGACCATTCGGCTTGACGCATGAGAGTAACGCTGCGTAACCTCACAGTGAGTTACCAGCCGCGCGGCATGGAAACCCAACCAGTCGCGTCGACACAGTGCCGGGGAGCTATATGTCCAGCGAATACGCCAAACAGCTCGGGGCCAAGCTCCGGGCGATCCGCACCCAGCAGGGCCTTTCCCTCCACGGTGTCGAGGAGAAGTCCCAGGGCCGCTGGAAGGCGGTCGTGGTCGGTTCGTACGAGCGCGGCGACCGCGCCGTGACCGTGCAGCGCCTCGCGGAGCTGGCGGACTTCTACGGCGTTCCGGTGCAGGAGCTGCTGCCGGGCACCACCCCGGGAGGCGCCGCCGAGCCGCCGCCGAAGCTGGTCCTGGACCTGGAGCGGCTGGCCACGGTGCCGGCCGAGAAGGCGGGCCCGCTGCAGCGCTACGCGGCGACGATCCAGTCCCAGCGCGGCGACTACAACGGCAAGGTGCTCTCGATCCGCCAGGACGACCTGCGCACCCTCGCCGTCATCTACGACCAGTCGCCCTCGGTCCTCACCGAACAGCTGATCAGCTGGGGCGTCCTGGACGCGGACGCGCGGCGCGCGGTGGCCTCCCACGAGGAGGCCTGAGCGCACGGCGCTCCGCACATCGAGCAGACGAGCAGAAACGTACCGCCGGGGTGGCCGGACCTGCACGGTCCGGCCACCCCGGCGGCGCTTGACGGGCGTCCCGGTTCACCGGGGAGCACGATGCGCCGGAGGGCCCGCAGCGACTCACGCTGCGGGCCCTCCGGCGCATCCGTCCCCGAGCCCGTCAGACCTCGTCGCGGCGCAGCGACGGCTTGAGCTCCTTGAGCCGGCCGAGCAGGCCGTTGACGAACGAGGGCGACTCGTCCGTGGAGAACTCCTTCGCCAGCTGCACCATCTCGTCGAGGACGACGGCGTCCGGGGTCTCGTCGACCCAGATCAGCTCGTAGGCGCCGAGACGCAGGATGCTGCGGTCGACGACCGGCATCCGGTCGAGCGTCCAGCCGACCGAGTACTGGCCGATCAGTTCGTCGATGCGGCGCGCGTGCTCCGCGTAGCCCTCGACCAGCTGCATCGTGTACTCGCTCACCGGCGGCTGCCGGGTGTCGGTCCGGGAGTGCCGGATCCAGTCCGCGAGGACCGTCAGGACGTCGGCGTCGCGCTGGTCGCCCTCGAAGAGGATCTGGAAGGCGCGCTTGCGGGCCGTGTTGCGGGCAGCCACGGTTAGCTGTTCACCCGGCCGAGGTAGTCGCTGGTGCGGGTGTCGACCTTGATCTTCTCACCGGTGGTGATGAAGAGCGGGACCTGGATCTGGTGGCCGGTCTCCAGCGTGGCGGGCTTGGTGCCACCGGTGGAGCGGTCGCCCTGGACGCCCGGCTCGGTCTCCTGGATGGTCAGCTCGACGGCGGCGGGCAGCTCGACGAAGAGCACCTCGCCCTCGTGCTGGGCCACGGTGGCCGTGAAGCCCTCGACGAGGAAGTTGGCGGCGTCGCCGACGGCCTTCCGGTCGACCATGAGCTGGTCGTAGGTCTCCATGTCCATGAAGACGAAGTAGTCGCCGTCCATGTAGGAGAACTGCATGTCCCGCTTGTCGACGGTGGCCGTTTCGACCTTGACGCCTGCGTTGAAGGTCTTGTCGACGACCTTGCCGGAGAGCACGTTCTTGAGCTTGGTGCGCACGAAGGCCGGGCCCTTGCCGGGCTTGACGTGCTGGAACTCGACGACGGACCAGAGCTGGCCGCCTTCGAGCTTGAGCACCATGCCGTTCTTGAGGTCGTTCGTGGAAGCCACGGTTGAGGAATCTCCTGGACTGGACTGACGTGGACGACCCCGGGGCGGCGCACAGCGCGAGGCTAGAGCGCGAGCAGCTCCTTGGTCGTGATGGTGAGTAGCTCGGGTCCGCCGTCCGCCTCGGGGCGTACGACGAGCGTGTCATCGATCCGGACACCACCCCGGCCCGGGAGGTGGACCCCCGGTTCGACGGTGACCGGCACGCAAGCGTCCAGTTTACCCATGGCCGCAGGGGTCAGCCGAGGGTCCTCGTCGATTTCGAGTCCGACGCCGTGCCCCGTGAGGACGGGGAGGGCGTCGGCGTACCCCGCGGAGTCCAGCACCTGGCGTGCCGCGCGGTCCACGTCGCGGCAGGCGGCGCCCGGCACCAGGGACTCCCGCCCGGCGCGCTGGGCGGAGAAGACGAGGTCGTACAGCTCTATCTGCCAGTCCGCGGGGCCGTGCCGATGACGAAGGTGCGGCCGATCTCGCAGCGGTAGCCCCGGTAGGTGGCGCCGAGGCAGACGGAGAGGAAGTCGCCCTCCTCGACCCGGCGGTCGGTGGGCCGGTGGCCCGGCCGCCCGGCGTTCGGGCCGGTGGCCACGGAGGTGGGGAAGGCGGGGCCGTCGGCGCCGTGGTCGACGAGGCGGCGCTCCAGCTCCAGGGCGAGGTGACGTTCGGTGCGGCCGACCAGGATGGACTCCAGCAGCTCGCCGAGGGCCTGGTCGGCGATCTCCGCGCCGATGCGCAGACAGGAGATCTCCTCCTCGTCCTTCACCACCCGGAGCTGTTCGACCGCGCAGCCGACGCCCGCCAGGCGCAGCCCGGGGGCGGCCGAGCGGACGGCGCGGTGCCGGGTCACGGTGAGGTGGTGCTCCTCGACGGCGAGGGAGTCGGCGCCCTGGGCGGCGGCGAGAGCGGCCGCCGCGACGGCGGCGTCACCGCCGGTCCCGGGCACGACGTGCACGCGCAGCGCCTCGTCGGGCCGGGCCTGCGGTGCCCGGTCGTCGGGCGGACCGGCGCACACCAGCACGTCCTCGGTCCTGCCCAGCAGCAGCACGGCGTCCTCGGGGGCGGTACCCGCGAGGTAGCGCACATTGGCGGGCCGGGACACCAGCGCCGCCGCGCTGCCGCCCGCGTTGCAGCATTCCCGTACCCGCGTCCGGCGGACCGCGTACACCTCTGACATGACCCGAGCCTATGAGCGGTGGCCGGATACCGCCGGTCGAGACGTCCGAGTGGGCGTCGGGCTCCGGCGGTGCCCCGGGAACCGCGGGGCGTGTGGCGCGGGTCGTGCGCCGCGCGGCACGGGCCGCCGTGCGGTGCGCCCCGCCGTCATGGACGCGTCGTGCGGCGGTGGCGCCTCGGGACGCCGGGGCGCCGCGGGGCGCGCGGACGGGGATCCCGGTGCCGCGGGCGGCGGTCCCGGTGCCGCGGGCGGCGGTCCCGGTGCCCGGCCGCCGGCCGCACCGCGCCGGCGGAGGAGGTCACGCCCGTGCGGTCGGCGTCGGCGGCGGATGCCGGGGAGGGGCCCCTCTCACCACTGCGGCGGGCTCGCGATGGCCCTCGCCAGGACGTCGTCCAGTATTCGGGCCGTTTCCGGTATGTCGAGCTGGGAGTTGTCGATGATCGGGAGCCCCGAGCCGTACCAGCCGGCCATGCGGCCGTGGATGCGGGCGACCTCCTCGTCGCCGAGGCGGCGGTTGCCGGAGCGTTCCGCGTTGCGTTCCAGGACGATGTCCAGGCCCGGCAGGAGGACGACCGGCAGCAGACCGGGACCCACGTGCCGCTTCCAGCCGCCGAGGCCGACGACCGGGCGGTCGGGGAAGACGGCGTCGTCGAGGATGCACGAGATGCCGTTGGCGAGGAAGTTGCGCGCGGCGAAGCCGCAGGTGCGGCGGGCCAGGCGGTACTGGGCCTCGGAGTTGTCGTTCCACCCCGACTGCGGGTCGGCGAAGCCCGAACGCACCCACTCGCGCACGTCGTCGAGGCTGATGTGCGCGGTGGGGACCCGGCGGTGGTCCGCCCAGTACTTGGCCACGCTGGTCTTCCCGGCGCCCGCGGGTCCGATGAGCAGCACGGCGATGGTCGTGGCGGCCGGGTCGGGGGGAGCGGCGGCCTGCGGGGCGCTGGGCATGGCGACCGGGCCGCCGGGCGGCAGCGGCACGTGGCCGGTGGTGTCCGGCGGCGGGGGCATCGAGGCGTGCCGCGGGCCCGCGGGGGGCGGGGTGGGCCCGGGCGGAGGCGCGGGATAACCCGGTGCCGGAGGCGGCACGGGAGCGGGTCCCTGGTGCGCTCCCGGGTGGTGTGCGGCCGGTGACCAGCCGGCGGCCGGTCCGTGCCCCGGCTGATGGGGCGGCGGCAGCGGTGAACCCACTGCGTGCTGCATCCGGTGCCACTCCGTCTCGTTCTTCTGGGCTCGGTCCGCCTCCGGGGCGCTTCAGCCGGTGTCGAGGGGGCGAGCGCGCTCGGCCCTCGGGCCTGCGCGCTCGCCCCCTCGACACCGGCGCGTCCCTTCGGCTCACTCGCCGCGGGCGATGGGCGCTGACAGCAGGGGGGTACCCCGCGTGCCACCGAACGGTACCGCCCCCTGTCGTCGTTGTGTGAACGACCGGGAGCGGTCAGGAGTGCCCGCCGCGACGCGCCGGTGACCGGCGCGCCGGGCGCACGGGGACTCCCGGGCTACTCCCCCACCTCGCCGTACGCGGCGAGCAGGACGGCCGGGTCCGGTCCCTCCAGCACGGTGGGCTTGGCGAGGCCGTCGAGGACGATGAAGCGCAGCAGGTCGCCGCGGGACTTCTTGTCGACCTTCATGGTCTCCAGCAGCTTGGGCCACTGGTCGTAGCGGTAGTGCAGCGGCAGGCCGACCGCCTCGAGGATCGTGCGGTGGCGGTCCGCGGTCGCGTCGTCGAGACGGCCCGCCAGGCGGCCCAGTTCGGCGGCGAAGTGCATGCCCACCGACACCGCCGCGCCGTGACGCCACTTGTAGCGCTCGTTCTTCTCGATGGCGTGGCCCAGCGTGTGGCCGTAGTTGAGGATCTCCCTGAGGCCCGACTCCTTCAGGTCGGAGGAGACCACGTCGGCCTTGACCCGGATGGACCGCTCGATGAGCTCGGCGGTGTGCGGGCCGGCCGGGGTGCGGGCGGCCTGCGGGTCGGCCTCGATGAGGTCCAGGATCACGGGGTCGGCGATGAAGCCGGCCTTGATGACCTCCGCCAGCCCCGAGACGTAGTCGTTGACCGGGAGGGAGTCCAGCGCGGCCAGGTCGCACAGCACGCCGGCGGGCGGGTGGAAGGCCCCCACCAGGTTCTTGCCCTCGGCGGTGTTGATGCCGGTCTTGCCGCCGACGGCCGCGTCCACCATGGCCAGCACGGTGGTCGGGACGGCGATCCAGCGCACGCCGCGCAGCCAGGTGGCGGCCACGAACCCGGCCAGGTCGGTGGTCGCGCCGCCGCCCACGCCGACGATGACGTCGGTGCGGGTGAACCCGGACTGGCCCAGCGCCTTCCAGCAGTAGGCGGCGACCTCGGCGGTCTTGGCCTCCTCCGCGTTGGGCACCTGGACGGCGATCGCCTCGTAGCCCTGCTCGGCCAGGTCGGCGCGGAGCGCGTCGCCGGTCTCGGCCAGCGCCTCGGGGTGCACGATCGCCACCCGCTTGGCCCTGGTGCCGATCAGCCCGGCCAGCTCGCCCAGGAGCTGACGGCCCACCAGCACCTCGTAGGGCTCGGTGCCCGCCGTGCCGCCGACGGGGATCCGGGTCACTGCCTCGCTGCTCATCTTTCCTTCAACTCCAGTGCGTCCAGGGCGGCTTCGGTGACCTCTTCGGGGGTGCGGCCGTCCGTGGGCACGACGGCCGTGGCGACCTCCTCGTACAGGTGCCGCCGGGCCTCCATCAGCTCGCGCCACTGCCTGCGCGGGTTGACCGCGAGCAGCGGCCGGGCGGTGTTGAGGCCGGTGCGCCTGACCGCCTCCTCGACGTCCATCGACAGGTAGACGACCCGCTGCCCGGCGAGCAGCGCGCGGGTGTCGGCGTCGAGGATCGCGCCGCCGCCCAGCGCCAGGACACCGTCGTGCGCGGTGAGCGCGGTGCGCACCGCCCGCTTCTCGATCGCCCGGAAGGCGCCCTCGCCCTCGTCGACGAAGATGTCGGCGATGCTGCGGCCCTCACCGGCGACGATGTCGTCGTCGGTGTCCCGGTAGCCAACGCCCAGCCGCTCGGCCATCAGCCGCCCGACGGTGGACTTGCCCACGCCCATCGGGCCGACCAGCACGATCAGCGGTGGGGTCATCGGATGGCCAGGTTCTCGAGGTACGCCGTCACGTTGCGGCGGGTCTCGGTGACGCTGTCGCCGCCGAACTTCTCCGCCACCGCGTCCGCGAGGACGAGGGCGACCATCGCCTCGGCGACGATGCCGGCGGCCGGCACGGCGCACACGTCCGAGCGCTGGTGGTGCGCCGCGGCCTCCTCGCCGGTGGCGACGTCCACGGTCCTCAGCGCCCGCGGCACGGTCGCGATCGGCTTCATCGCCGCCCGCACCCGCAGCAGCTCACCGGTGGTCAGCCCGCCCTCGGTGCCGCCGGAACGGCCCGAGGCGCGCTTGATGCCCTCGCCGGTGGCGACGATCTCGTCGTGCGCCCGGGAGCCGGGCACCCGCGCCAGGTCGAAGCCGTCACCGACCTCGACGCCCTTGATCGCCTGGATGCCCATCAGCGCGGCGGCGAGCCGGGCGTCCAGACGCCGGTCCCAGTGCACGTGCGAGCCGAGCCCGACCGGCACGCCGTACGCCAGCACCTCCACCACACCGCCGAGGGTGTCGCCGTCCTTGTGGGCCTGGTCGATCTCCGCCACCATCGCCTTCGAGGCGTCCGCGTCCAGGCAGCGCACCGGGTCCGCGTCCAGCTTCACCACGTCGGCCGGGGTCGGGTACACGCCGTACGGCGCCTTCGCCGCGGCCAGTTCGACGACGTGGCTGACGATCTCGATGCCGGCGGTCTCCTTCAGGTACGACCGGGCCACCGCGCCCAGCGCCACCCGGGCCGCGGTCTCGCGGGCCGAGGCGCGCTCCAGGACCGGCCGGGCCTCGTCGAAGCCGTACTTCTGCATGCCGGCCAGGTCGGCGTGGCCGGGGCGGGGGCGGGTCAGCGGGGCGTTGCGCGCCAGGCCGGCCAGCACCTCCGGGTCGACCGGGTCGGCCGCCATGACCTGCTCCCACTTCGGCCACTCGGTGTTGCCCACCATGATCGCGACCGGAGAGCCGAGCGTGAGGCCGTGCCGGACACCGCCGAGGAAGGTGACCTCGTCCTGCTCGAACTTCATCCGGGCACCGCGCCCGTAGCCCAGCCGCCGCCTCGCCAGGTGGTCCGCCACCATCCGCGTGGTGATCGGCACGCCGGCGGGAAGACCCTCCAGCGTCGCGACGAGTGCGGGACCGTGGGACTCCCCCGCGGTCAGCCAGCGCAACCTGCTCAACGGTGCTCCTCCGTGCTCGCGCCCCGGTACTGCCTGCGTACGCGTCTCCTCGCGTACGGCTGCGGCGTGACGGGGTGCGCGGCCCCGGTCCGCCACCTCCGATCCTCCCACGTCCGGGCCGCGGATCAGGCCGCCGGTCCATCAGGCGGACGGGCGGGGGCACGGGCCGGACGGCCGGGGAGTCAGGCCGGGCCGTCGCCCTGTCGCTGCTGCCGGGGCGCGTGGGCGCCGAGGAAGTCGGCTCCGCTCGGCTGCTGCCGCGGCGGCGCGTACTGCCCCAGGTGGTCGGCTCCGCTCCCCTGCGGCCGGGGGGCGTACGGACCGAGGTGGTCGGCTCCGCTCCCCTGCCCGTACCCGGCCGCCGCGTGGACCGGCCGGCCCGCGCGGACGGCACGCCGGTGCGCGGTCCTGCGCCTGATCCTGATCGCCCAGGACGCCACCACGGCGAGCACGATCAGGACCAGCACCGTGATCTGCACCCAGTCGGGCAGGAAGCCCAGCACGGACTCGAACACCTGGGACTTCACCGACGCCGACGGCATGGCTGCGGACATGGAACGCGTTCCCCTCCCCGGTTCCGCCCCCTGCGGAACCGGGGGGATCCTAGCGGGTGGCCAGGGCCTGCTCGCCCGCTTTTCGCATGGCCTCCAGCGGGGCCGGTGCCCGCCCCGTCATCTGCTCGACCTGGAGCACGGCCTGGTGCACCAGCAGGTCGAGCCCGCCGACCACGGCACCGCCGTACGCCGACCAGCGGGCCGCGAGGGCGGTCGGCCACGGGTCGTAGAGCACGTCGAAGAGGGCCGCGGGGCGTTCCGGGACCGCCCGGGCGAGGCCGTCGGTGACACCCGCCGGGGTCGTGGCGACCACCAGCGGGGCGTGCAGGGCCTGCTCGGCGTCGTCCCAGTCCGCGATGCGCACCGTCGCGCCGAGCCGCTCGGCCCACTGCCGCATCTCGGCGGCGCGGGCCTCGCTGCGGACGTAGACGGCGATCTCGCCCGTGCAGATCCGCGCGAGTGCGGCGAGCGCGGAGGAGGCGGTGGCGCCCGCGCCGAGGATCGCGGCGGTGTCCACCGCGTCGATGCCGTGCTCGCGCAGGGCGGCGACCATGCCGGGGATGTCGGTGTTGTCGCCGGTCCGGCGGCCGTCCCGGGTGAGGACGACGGTGTTGACCGCGTCGACCGAGGCGGCGGTGTCGCTGACCGAGTCCAGCAGCGGGATCACGGCCCGCTTCAGGGGCATGGTCAGCGACAGCCCCGCCCACTCGGGACCGAGCGTCTCGAAGAACCCGGGCAGTGCCTTCTCGTCGATCTCGAAGCGGTCGTACGTCCAGCCCCCGAGTCCCAGCTCCGCGTAGGCGGCGCGGTGCAGCACCGGGGAGAGGGAGTGGGCGATCGGGGAGCCGAGCACGGCCGCCCGCTGCGCCCCGGCCCTAACTGGCATTGAACTTTTCCTTCAGCTTCAGGAAGTCGTCGTGCGTCTTGGCGAACTCGGTCTTGTTCACGCCGTCGGTGGCCACGAAGTAGATCCAGCCGTCCTCCGTGGGGTCCAGCGCAGCCCGCAGGGCCTCTTCGCCGGGGTTGCCGATGGGTCCGGGCGGCAGGCCCTTGTTGGTGTAGGTGTTGTACGGGTCCTGGTTGCTGTTGATCTCGGACTCGCTGATGTGGATGTTGCTCTCGCCCTGCAGGTAGTTGAAGGTCGAGTCGAACTGGAGCAGCTGGTTGGTCTCGGTGTTGGTGGGCTTGAGCCGGTTGTAGACGACCTCGGACATCTTGCGGAAGTCGTCGTGGGTCTTGCCCTCGGCCTGCACCAGGCTGGCGACCGTCACCAGCTCCCACGGCCCTTCGAGACCGAGGCTCTCCGCCTTCTCCTCGAAGTCCAGTGCCTCGTACTTGGCGACGGCCTGCTCCACCATCTTCCTCAGCACGTCCTCGGGCTTCTGCCCCTTGGTCACGCCGTAGCTCGACGGGAAGAGGAAGCCCTCCAGCGGGTCCTTGACGTTCTCGTGGTTCATCGCCCATTCGGGCAGGCCGAGGTTCTTCCACTCGGTCTCGGCGACCTCGGCGGTGGTGCCTTCCTTCACCTTGAGGCGCTTGTCGATGAGCTTGTAGATGTCGACGTTGCGCTTGCCCTCGGCGATGATCAGGTTGTTGCGGCTCTTCGGGCTGAGCATCAGCTCGACGGCGCTGGCGGCCGACATCTCCTTCTCCAGCGTGTAGACGCCGTCCTGGATCGTCTTGCCCTGGGGGTTGCTCTGCTGGGCCGCGACGAAGGCGTCGACGCTCTTGACCACGCCTTCTTCCTTGAGCACCTGGCCGATGGCGTACCCGCCGGCGCCCTTGGGGATCGTGACGGTGACCTGCTGGCCGTTGCCGTCCCCCGCGAAGTCCGGGGCGCTGCCGAAACGATCCTGGTAGAACTGGTACCCGAAATATCCGATTCCGGCGATGCCGCCGCCGAAGACCATGACCACCACGAGGCAGGCGAAGCCGTTGCGCCGCTTCTTCTCCTTGCCGCTGCGGCCCCGGCGCTCGCCGCGCCCGCGGCGGTCGCCCGGCTCGCCGTCCCGGCCGTCACCGTCGTCGCCGCCGCCCGCGAAGAAGGCGTGTTCGCCCTGGTCGGGGCCCGGGTCCCAGTCGGTCTGCGGCTCGGGTTCGGCACGCCGGCGGCCGGGCGCCGGCGGCGGATAGGCGTCGGGGGTGCTGTAGGGGTCGGCCTGCTCCCCGCCGTACGCCCCGGTCTGCTGCCCGTACGGGTCCGCCGGGCCGGCGGCGTACGGGTCCTGCGGGTGGGCGCCGGTCTGCCAGCCGCCGGTGTCGTACTGCTGCTGAGGGGGGTACTGCTGGTCGTGCTGCGGGTACTGCTGCGGCTGGGGGTAACCGTCCTGCTCGGCGGCGCCCCAGTCGCCGTACTGCTGCTGGGCGTGCGGCTGCTGCGGGTAATGCTGCGGCTGGCCGCCGTAGGGGGACTGCCGGTCCTGCTGCCCGGCCTGCTGTCCTCCCCATCCGCCGTCTCCGTACAACGGATCGTCCGGATGCCACGGTTCGGAGCCTTGGCCCCGGCCATACTCAGTCATCGATCCCCTAGAGCCGCGAGGGGGCGGTCACCCGGCCGCCTGACGACCCCGGCTTCCGTCCCGCCTCTCTCTGTGCGGAGGCTGTTCGAATGCCACCGCATCGCGCGGAACGTTACCGTATCGCGATCAGATGACCACTTCGACGCCCTCGCCGGGTGGTTCGTCTGACACCCGTTCGGATTCCAGTGCCTGCTGGAGGATGATCACAGCGGCCGCCTGATCGATGACGGACCGTCCCTTCCTGGACTTCACCCCCGAGGCCCGCAGCCCCTGGCTCGCCGTCACCGTGGTCATGCGTTCGTCCACGAGCCGCACCGGAAGGGGCGCGATCACGCGGGCCAGTTCCTGGGCGAAGCCGCGGACCTTGGCCGCGGCCGGACCCTCGCCCCCCTTGAGGGAGCGAGGGAGGCCGACGACGACCTCGATCGGCTCGTACTCCTCGACGAGCTGCTTCAGCCGCCGGTGGGCGGCCGGGACGTCCCGGCCGGGGACGGTCTCGACCGGGGTGGCGAGGATCCCGTCGGGGTCGCACGAGGCGACCCCGATCCGGGCGTCCCCGACGTCGATCGCGAGACGACGTCCTCTGCGCATCGTTTCCGGCCCTACTTCGCGGTGTCGGCGACGAGCCGCTCGACGGCGTCGACGGCCTCGCCGATGGCGGCGGGGTTCTGGCCGCCGCCCTGGGCGACGTCCGGCTTGCCGCCACCGCCGCCGCCGAGGGTCTTGGCGGCGGCGCGCACCAGGTCACCGGCCTTCAGGCCGCGCTCGCGGGCGGCCTCGTTGGTGGCGATGACCGTGAGCGGCTTGCCGTTGACCGTGGTGAACAGGGCGACCACCACGGCCCGTCCGCCCTGGATGCGGCCGCGCACGTCGAGGACCAGCTTGCGCAGGTCGTCGGCGGTGGTGCCGTCCGGGACCTGACCGGTGACGACGGCGATGCCGCGGACGTCCTTGGCGGACTCGGCGAGACCGGCGGCGGCCTGGAGCACCTTCTCGGCGCGGAACTTCTCGATCTCCTTCTCGGCGTCCTTCAGCTTGGCCAGCATGCCGGCCACCTTCTCCGGAAGCTCCTCGGAGCGGCCCTTGAGCAGTTCGGTGAGCTGGTTGACGACCGTGTGCTCGCGGGCGAGGAAGTTGTAGGCGTCCACGCCGACCAGGGCCTCGATACGGCGCACGCCGGAGCCGATGGAGGACTCGCCGAGCAGCTTCACCAGACCCAGCTGGGCGGTGTTGTGCACGTGGGTGCCGCCGCACAGCTCCTTGGAGAAGTCGCCGATGGTGACCACGCGGACGCGCTCGCCGTACTTCTCGCCGAACTCGGCGATGGCGCCCTGCTTCTTGGCCTCCTCGATGCCCATGACGTCGGCGCGCACGTCGAGGTCGCGGGCGAGCACCTCGTTGATCTTCTGCTCGACGTCGAGCATGACCGTCTGCGGCACGGCGGACGGGGAGCCGAAGTCGAAGCGGAAGCGGCCGGGCTGGTTCTCGGAACCGGCCTGGGCGGCCGTCGGGCCGAGGGCGTCGCGCAGGGCCTGGTGGGTGAGGTGGGTGGCCGAGTGGGCGCGGGCGATGGCCGTGCGGCGGCGGGCGTCGATGGAGGCGTGGGCCTTGGCTCCGACGGTGACCTCGCCGACCTGGACGACGCCCTTGTGGACGTAGACGCCGGGGACCGGCTTCTGGCAGTCGCGGACCTCGATGACGGCACCGGTGTCCACCTTGATGCGGCCGGTGTCGCCGATCTGGCCGCCGCCCTCGGCGTAGAACGGGGTGCGGTCGAGGACGATCTCGACCTCGTCGCCCTCGGTGGCGGCCGGCGAGGAGGCGCCGTCGACGAGGATGCCGACGACCGTCGACTCGCCCTCGGTGTCGGTGTAGCCGATGAAGTCGGTGGCACCGGCCCGGTCGGCGATCTCGCGGTAGGCGCCGAGGTCGGCGTGGCCGGTCTTCTTGGCCTGGGCGTCGGCCTTGGCGCGCTCCCGCTGCTCCTTCATCAGGCGGCGGAAGCCCTCCTCGTCCACGGACAGCCCCTGCTCGGCGGCCATCTCCAGGGTGAGGTCGATCGGGAAGCCCCAGGTGTCGTGGAGCAGGAAGGCCTTGTCGCCGGGCAGCACGGTGGAGCCGGCGGCCTTGGTGTCGCTGACGGCGGTGTCGAGGATGTTGGTGCCGGCCTTCAGCGTCTTGAGGAAGGCGTTCTCCTCGGCGAGGGCGACCTTCTCGATCCGCTCGCGGTCGGTGATCAGCTCGGGGTACTGCTGCCCCATCATGCCGATCACGACGTCGATCAGGTCCTTGACGACCGGGCCGGTGGCGCCGAGCAGGCGCATGTTGCGGATGGCGCGGCGCATGATGCGGCGCAGCACGTAGCCGCGGCCCTCGTTGCCCGGGGTGACGCCGTCGCCGATGAGCATGGTGGCGGTGCGCATGTGGTCGGTGACCACGCGCAGGGAGACGTCCGAGGCGTGGGCGTCGCCGTAGCGGACGCCGGTCAGCTCGGTGGCCTTGTCGATCACGGCCATGGAGGTGTCGATCTCGTACATGTTCTGCACGCCCTGCAGAATCATGGCGAGCCGCTCGAGACCGAGGCCGGTGTCGATGTTCTTGCTCGGCAGGTCCCCGAGGATCTCGAAGTTGTCCTTGCCGGTGCCCTCGCCCCGCTCGTACTGCATGAAGACGAGGTTCCAGATCTCCACGTACCGCTCGTCGTTGACGGCGGGGCCGCCCTCGGCGCCGAACTCGGGGCCGCGGTCGTAGTTGATCTCGGAGCAGGGGCCGCAGGGGCCGGGGACGCCCATGGACCAGTAGTTGTCCTTCATGCCGAGGCGCTGGATGCGCTCCTTCGGCACGCCGACGACCTCGTGCCAGATGCGCTCGGCCTCGTCGTCGTCCTTGTAGACGGTGATCCACAGGCGCTCGGGGTCGAGGCCGTAACCGCCCTTGTCCTGGGGGCTGGTGAGCAGCTCCCAGGCGAGCTTGATGGCGCCTTCCTTGAAGTAGTCGCCGAAGGAGAAGTTGCCGCACATCTGGAAGAAGGTGCCGTGCCGGGTGGTCTTGCCGACCTCTTCGATGTCGGGCGTGCGCACGCACTTCTGCACGCTGGTGGCGCGCTCGAAGGGCGGCTTGACCTCACCCAGGAAGTAGGGCTTGAAGGGCACCATGCCGGCCGGGACGAGCAGCAGAGTCGGGTCGTCCGCGATGAGCGACGCCGAAGGGACGACGGTGTGCCCGCGCTCCTCGAAGAAGCTCAGCCAGCGGCGGCGGATCTCGGCCGACTCCATCAGTGGTCCTCATTCCGGTTGTACGGGTACGTCTTGTGCGTCGGTTCGTACGTCGGCTCGTGCGCCGGTTCACGCGCAGGGCCCTCGACGTACGGAGGGGTGTTGCGGTTCTCGATGACGGCGTAGCGCCGCGGCGGGGGCAGTTCGCGGTCGACGGGGGCGTTGAGCCCGAGCGCGTCGCCCAGTTCGGCCTCCCGCCGGGCCATGTGGTCGCGGACCTCGAGCGCGAAGTCCACGGCGCGGTCCTTGAGCCTGCCGCCGGTCTCGATCGCCTTGTTCGCCGCGGTCACGGCGAGGTTCTCGGGCGTCAGCTGCTTGAGCTTGCGGTTGACCTTGGTGGTGGCCCACACGCCGGCGGCGACGCCGGTGCTGAACCAGAACGTACGGCGGAACATGGCGGGTCAGTCCCTCTTTCCACGGGTGCGCTTCTCCCGCCGGGTGCCCGGTACGGTGCGGCCCACGACCACGGTGCGCCTCGGCGTCCTGGCCTCGGCGTCCTCCTTGCGGCCGCTGACGGCCCGGCGCACGCCGTAGCCGAAGGCGGCCACCTTGACGAGCGGCCCGCCGAAGGTGGAGGCCACGGTGGTGGACAGCGCGGAGGCGTTGGAGGTGACCTCCTGCACGTCGGAGGCGATCGCGTCGACCCGTTCGATCTGGGTCTGCGCGGAGCGCACCGCCGCGGAGGCGTCGGCCAGCAGCGGGACGGCCTGGTCGGTGACGTCCGCCACGAGCTTGGTGGTCGCCCTGAGCGTCTGGGCCAGCCTCGCGAGGGCCACCGCGAGGAAGGAGACCAGGATCGCCCAGAAGACGGCCACCAGGATTCCGGCCACCTCTCCACCGGACACTGTGTGCACCCGCTCCCTGAAAACGTGCCTGAACATCGAGAAAGTCGTGTCACCGAGCCTATCGCGCCGGTGATGGGAGTCCGTACCGGATTACCGCCCGGCGCCGGTGGAGTTGCGCGAAGCGATTGTACGGAGTGAATACGGTTCAGTACGCTGCGTATCCCATGCGGGACCTTCGGCACGTTTCCACGCCGGGACACGGCGATCTGCCCCTGGAGCCGGACCCCTTCGTGGGGCGCTCCGCGGAACTGGCCGGGCTGTCCCGGGCGCTCGGCGCCTCCCGGCTGGTGACGGTGACCGGGACGGGCGGGGTCGGCAAGTCGCGTCTGGCCGCCCGCGCCGCCGCGCGGTGCGCGCCCCCGGACGGGACGTGGCGGGTGGAACTGGCTCCGGTCAGGGACCCGGAGTTCGTGGACCACGCCGTCGTGGAGGCCCTGGGGCTGACGGACCACACCACCCGGTCACCGCGCGAGACGCTGCTCGCCCATCTCGCCGGGCGCCGGGTGCTGCTGGTGCTGGACGGGTTCGAGCACCTGGTGGACGCCTGTGCCTCGCTGGTGGCCGAACTGCTGCGCCGGGCGCCGGGTCTGCGGGTGCTCGCCGTGGGGCGGCGGGCCCTGTCCGTCGCCGGGGAGACACTGTTCCCGCTGTCTCCGCTGGGCGAGGACGAGGCGGTGGCGCTGCTGGAGGTGCGCGCCGGGCAGCGCGGGGTGCGGGCCGGGGACGGCCCCGAGACGCGGGCACTGTGCCGGCGGCTGGACGGGCTGCCGCTCGCGATCGAGCTGGCCGCGGGGCGGCTGGGGACGCTGTCCCCGGGGCAGCTGCTGGAACGGCTCGACGACCGGTTCCGGCTGTTGACCGGCGGCTGCCGGGACGCGCCGCCCCGGCACCGCACGCTGCGCACGGCGATCGGCTGGAGCCACGAACTGTGCACTCCCGAGGAGCGGTTGCTGTGGGCGCGGCTGTCGGTGTTCGCGGGGCGGTTCGACCTGGAGGCCGCCGAGTACGTGTGCGGCGGGGACGGTCTGCCCGCCGCCGACGTCCTCGACGTGCTGTCCTCGCTGCTCGCGCAGTCGGTGCTGACGCGCGAGGAGACGGCGGCGGGTGTGCGCTACCGGATGCTGGACACGCTGCGCGCCTACGGTGCCGAGTGGCTGGAGGGGACGGGCGACGCGGAGCGGGTCGGGCGGCGGCACCGGGACTGGTACGTGGGGCTGGCCACCTGGTGCGAGCTGGACTGGTTCTCGCCGCGGCAGAGTGAGATCGCCGCGCGCGTGGAGGCGGAGCTGCCGAATCTGCGCCGTGCCCTGGAGGTGGCTCTGGCCGAGCCGGAGGAGGCGTGCCTGGGGCAGTTCCTCGCGGGCTCGCTGTGGTTCTACTGGGTCGGCTGCGGACGGCTGTCGGAGGGGCGGCACTGGCTGGAGCAGGCGGTCCGGCTGGACTCCGGGCATGAGCAGGCGCGGCTCAAGGCCCTGTGGGTGCTGGGTTACGTGGCGGTCCTGCAGGGCGACAAGGCGTCCGCGCTGGCGGCGCTCCAGGAGTGCCGGCAGGAGGCGGAGCGGGTCGCGAGCGACAAGGCGCTGGCGTACGCCGAGCACCGCATCGGCTGTCTGGCCCTCGTCACGGACGACATGCCGCGCGCGGAGACGCTGCTGCGCTCGGCGCTGGAGCGCTACGCGAGGATCGGCGAGCTCAACAGCAATGTCCTGATGGGCCAGGTCGAGCTGGCGATGGTCCGTGCCTTCCGGGGCGATCTGCCGGAGGCGGTGCGGCTGTGCGAGGACGTGCGCCGGGTCTGCGACGACCACGGCGAGCGGTGGGCCCGCGCCTACGCCCTCTACGTCCTGGCGTACGCGGCCTGGAGCGGGGGCGACCCGGGCGGGGCGCGGGAGCTGCTGACGGACTGTCTGGAGGGGGCCCACGCCTTCCGCGACCTGCTCGGTGCCGTGCTGTCGCTGGAGCTGCTGGCCCTGGTCACGGCGACGGAGGGGGAAGCGGCCGAGGCGGCGGTGCTCCAGGGGGCGGCGGACCGGATGTGGCCGTCGGTGGGACTGCCGCTGTTCGGCTCGGCCCACTACAACGTGCCGCACGAGCTGTGCGAGGCGCGGGCCCGCGAGTGCCTCGGCGACGAGCGGTACGAGGAGTGCCGGCGGGCGGGGTCGCGGCTCGGCCGGGACGAGGCCGTCCGCCGGGCGCTGCGCCGGCCCGGGGCGCCGGCCGCCGCGCCCGCGCCGCGCGGGCCGGTGCGGCGGGCGGCCGCGGATGCCCCCGCACACGAGACCGCCGCCTCGCCCACCCGGAAGGGCGGGGAGACGGCGGACTGAGGTACCGCGTGCCTGCTGGGGTCAGCGGGCGTAGTACTCGACGACGAGCTGCTCGTCGCAGATCACCGGGATCTCCTTGCGGTTCGGCTCGCGGTCCAGGCGGAACGCCAGGGCCTTGAGGTTCACCTGGAGGTAGCGCGGGGTCTCACCGTCGGGGGCGAAGCCACCCTCACGAGCGATCGTGAAGAGGGTCTTCTCCTTGGAGCGGTCGCGGACCTGCACGACGTCGTCCGGGCGGACACGGAAGGAGGGCTTGTCGACCTTCTTGCCGTTGACCTGGATGTGGCCGTGCACGACCATCTGGCGGGCCTGGTAGATCGTGCGGGCGATGCCCGAACGCAGGACCAGGGCGTCGAGGCGGCGCTCCAGCTCGATGATCAGGGCCTCACCGGTCTTGCCCTGGACCTTGGAGGCACGCTCGTAGGCGCGGACGAGCTGGCGCTCGGACACGTCGTACTGCGCGCGCAGACGCTGCTTCTCGAGCAGACGGACCTTGTAGTCCGAGTTCTGCTTGCGGCCGCGGCCGTGCTCACCCGGCGGGTAGGGGCGGGCCTCGAAGTACTTGACGGCCTTCGGGGTCAGCGCGATGCCGAGGGCACGCGACTTCTTGACCTTGGGGCGGGACTGGTTCGCCATGGAACCGACACCTCGTGTTTTCTGTGCGAATACGGCTTCACCAGGGTTAGGGGAGGTCGCATCCGCAGCCGGGGAAACCCCGCGGGTCCGTCGTGAGGACCTGCCGGGCAGCCGCTCCCCTGATCTGGGCACATACGTGCAGCACGCGAGTGGCCCACCGACCGCTCCCGGGGACCCGGGTGGTGGTGGGCTGCCCGCGACACCGTTCGCCGGTGCGCGACGCTCCTGGAG
Source organism: Streptomyces sp. Tu 3180 (assembly GCF_009852415.1). NCBI lineage: Bacteria > Bacillati > Actinomycetota > Actinomycetes > Kitasatosporales > Streptomycetaceae > Streptomyces > Streptomyces sp. Tu 3180. Next base: position 1,705,425 of record NZ_WOXS01000002.1, read on the forward strand.
GTCCCGCCGCCTCGCGGCGGTGGGGCTCCGGCTGGATGTCCCGCTCTGGTGGTGCCGGCTCCCCTCGCGGGGACCGGACGCGGGACGCAGCACTCCACGCAATTCTACAGGGTGGTCAGGACCGCTTCCGACCGAGGTGCTTCCTGGTCCACGCCACGGCGTCCGCGTACCGGGCCTCGGCGCCGTGCCGGGTGGGTTCGTAGTACTGGCGGTCCTTGAGGGCGTCCGGGGCGTACTGCTGCTCGGCGATGCCCTCGGGCAGGTCGTGGGGGTACACGTACCCCTGGGCGTGCCCCAGTTTGGCCGCGCCCTTGTAGTGCCCGTCGCGCAGGTGCGGCGGCACGGGTCCGGCCAGGCCCTTGCGCACGTCGTCGAGGGCGGCGCCGATCGCGGTGGTGGCCGCGTTGGACTTGGGCGCCAGGGCGAGGGCGATGGTGGCGTGGCTGAGGGTGAGGGCGGCCTCGGGGAAGCCGATCATGGCCACGGCCTGGGCGGCGGCGACCGCGATCGGCAGGGCGTTCGGGTCGGCGAGGCCGATGTCCTCGCTGGCGGAGATCATCAGGCGGCGGGCGATGAAGCGGGGGTCCTCGCCGGCCTCGATCATGCGGGCCAGGTAGTGCAGGGCGGCGTCCACGTCGGAGCCGCGGATGGACTTGATCAGGGCGCTGGCGACGTCGTAGTGCTGGTCGCCGTCGCGGTCGTACTTCACCGCCGCCCGGTCGACCGTCTCCTCCAGGGTGGTCAGGGCGATCTCCGCCTCGCCCTTGTCGAGTGCGGCCCCGGCGGCGGCCTCCAGCGCGGTCAGCGCGCGGCGGGCGTCGCCGCCGGCGATGCGCAGGAGGTGGCTCTCGGTGTCCCCGGGGAGGGTGACGGCGCCCTTCAGGCCCCGCTCGTCGGTGAGCGCGCGCTTCAGCAGGTCCCGGATGTCGTCGTCGGTGAGGGGTTCGAGGGTGAGCAGCAGGGACCGGGACAGCAGCGGGGAGATGACCGAGAAGTACGGGTTCTCGGTGGTCGCGGCGATCAGGGTGACCCAGCGGTTCTCCACCGCCGGGAGCAGGGAGTCCTGCTGGGCCTTGCTGAAGCGGTGGATCTCGTCGAGGAAGAGGACGGTCTCCTGGCCGTACCCGCCCGAGGCGCGGCGGGCGCCGTCGATGACCGCGCGGACCTCCTTGACGCCCGCGGTGATCGCCGACAGTTCGACGAAGCGCTTGTTGGTGGCCTTGGAGACGACGTAGGCCAGGGTCGTCTTGCCGGTGCCGGGCGGACCCCACAGGATCACCGAGGAGGGTCCCGCGGGACCCGAGGCGCCCTCTCCGACCAGTCTGCGCAGGGGGGAGCCCGGCTTCAGCAGGTGCTGCTGGCCCACCACCTCGTCGAGGGTGCGCGGGCGCATCCGGACCGCCAGGGGGCTGCCGGTCGGGTCCTTCTCCTGGCGTTCTTCTGCTGCGGCGGTGAACAGGTCGGGCTCCACGCTGAAACCCTAAAGGACCGCGCCGGCGGCGCGGGGCGCGGTCAGCTGGTCCAGAAGTCCCACCAGCGGGTCAGGACCAGCATCCCGATGATGCCGATGTGCAGGACCGGCAGGACCCAGGTGAACTCGCCGAAGAAGCCCTTCAGCCAGCCGGGGGCGGGCAGGAACCCCTTGCGGACGTTGAACGACGTCACGTACCAGAACATGACGATCGTGGCGACCCAGGCCAGGCAGCACCACAGGCACAGGGCGTTGATCCGGTACAGGGACTGGAACGTCAGCCAGGCGCAGAAGACGGTGCCGAAGAGCGTGCCCGCGTTGAAGGTGAGCCAGTACCAGCGCGGGAAGCGGGCGCCGGCGAGCAGGCTCACGCCGACGCAGACGACGATGCCGTAGGTGACCAGGCCGAGCATCGGGTTGGGGAACCCGAAGACGGAGGCCTGGTCGCTCTCCATCACGCTGCCGCAGGAGACGACGGGGTTGAGGCTGCACCCGGGCGTGAACGTCTCGCCCTTGACCTTGGCCTCGAGGAGCTTGAACTTGTCGAGCGTGATCACCCACGCGGCGAGCACACCGGCCGCACCGGTGATCACCAGGAGCAGGGCGAGGGCCCGGCTCGCGCCCTCCTTCCGCGGCGCGGCGGCGCGCTCCGGCGAGGGGGAGGACTCGGGCTCCATGGCGACGTCCTTGACTGTCGTCTTGCTCATCACGCCGATTCCGTCACTAGAGAGTGTGGACCTGCTTCGGGCAGGGCCATTGTGCCGCACGGGGCTGTGGATCCGCCGTTCGCCGGGCACAAGGGCACACGGACGTTCGCCGTGGGCGTCCGGTTTCGGCCGACGCGCGCGGCACGACCGCACACGTGCTCCATCCGGCGTCCCCGGGAGGGTGATCCGGCGTGCGGGGAGTGGACGAAGGCGCCGGACGCCCGGGCGTCCGGCGCCTCGCGCGCCGTGTCAGCCGAGCCGTGACTCCAGTTCCGCGACGATCTCGTTCACCCCGACCGCCGTCTGCTCGCCGGACTCCATGTCCTTGAGCTGGACGACGCCCTCGGCGAGGTCGCGTTCGCCCAGCACCAGGGCGTAGCGGGCGCCCGAGCGGTTGGCGGCCTTCATCGCGGCCTTCAGGCCCTTGTCGCCGTAGGAGAAGTCCGCGGCGACGCCGTTCTTGCGCAGCTCGGTGACCTTCGCGAACAGCACCCGGCGGGCCTCCTCGCCGAGCGGGACGGCGAACACGCTGGTGGTGGCGGGCAGTTCGAGCTCGACGCCCTCCGCCTCCAGGGCCAGCACGGTGCGGTCGACGCCGAGCGCCCAGCCGACGGACGGCAGCGCGGGGCCGCCGATCATCTCGGACAGGCCGTCGTAGCGGCCGCCGCCGCCCACCGCGGACTGCGAGCCCAGGCCGTCGTGGACGAACTCGAAGGTGGTGCGCGTGTAGTAGTCCAGGCCGCGCACCAGCTTGGGGTCGTCCTCGAAGGCCACGCCCGCGGCCGTGATCAGCTCGCGGACCTCCTCGTGGTACGCCTTGCAGGCGTCGCAGAGGTAGTCGCGCAGCAGGGGGGCTCCGGTCAGCTGCTTCTGCACCGACTCCCGCTTGTCGTCCAGCACGCGCAGCGGGTTGATCTCCGCGCGGCGCAGGGTGTCCTCGTCCAGGTCCAGGCCGCGCAGGAAGTCCTGCAGCGCGGCCCGGTAGACCGGGCGGCACTCCTTGTCGCCGAGGCTGTTGAGCAGGATGCGGAAGTCGCTCAGGCCCAGCGAGCGGTACGCCTGGTCGGCCAGGATGATCAGCTCGGCGTCCAGGGCCGGGTCCTCCGCGCCGATCGCCTCGGCGCCGACCTGGGAGAAGTGGCGGTAGCGGCCCTTCTGGGGGCGCTCGTAGCGGTAGTACGAGCCGGAGTACCAGAGCTTGACCGGGAGGTTGCCCGCCTTGTGCAGGTTGGCCTCCAGGGCGGCGCGCAGCACGGAGGCCGTGCCCTCGGGGCGCAGGGCGAGCCGGTCGCCGCCCTTGGTCTCGAAGGCGTACATCTCCTTGGTCACGATGTCGGTGGACTCGCCGACACCGCGCGCGAAGAGCTCCACGTTCTCGAAGCCGGGGGTCTCGATGTAGCCGTAGCCGGAGCCCCGCAGCGGGGCGGCGATGGCCTCGCGCACGGCGAGGTACTTGGCGCTGTCCGGCGGGATCAGGTCGTACGTGCCCTTGGGGGCCTTGAAGGTGCTCACGGAAGTCTCTCGTCACATTCCTCGTCGGGGAGCCTCGGCGGCGCCGCGTCCTTGGCGGTCTGCCGCCACCTGCCGCAGGTACGGGTTGGTGGCGCGCTCCTGGCCGATGGTCGTCTGGGGGCCGTGGCCGGACAGCACCACGGTCGAGTCGTCGAGCGGCAGGCACACGCGGGCCAGCGAGTCGAGCATCTCGGCCATGTCACCGCCGGGCAGGTCGGTGCGTCCGATGGAGCCGGCGAACAGCAGGTCGCCCGAGAAGAACACCGGCGGGATGTCCGCCGCCTCGGGCAGGCCGAAGGTCACCGACCCCTTGGTATGGCCGGGCGCGTGCGCGACGGTGAGCTCCAGGCCCGCCAGTTCCAGCTTCGCGCCGTCGGTCAGCTCGCGGACGTCGTCCGGCTCCCCCACGGTCAGCTCGCCCATCAGCGGCATCCCGATGGAGCGGCCCAGCGACTTCTCGGGGTCGCTCATCATGTACCGGTCCTCGGGGTGGATCCAGGCCGGCACGTCGTGCGCTCCGCAGACCGGGACGACCGAGGCGACGTGGTCGATGTGGCCGTGGGTGAGGATGACGGCGACCGGCTTGAGCCGGTGCTTGCGGACCGCCTCCTCCACTCCGGGAGCGGCCTGGTGGCCGGGGTCGATGATCACGCACTCCTCACCGGCGGCGGGGGCGACGAGATAACAGTTCGTCCCCCAGGCCCCGGCGGGGAACCCGGCAATGAGCACGATCGTCCTTCGTTTGTGTCGGTACGGGAGGCTTGCGGCGGGACTGCGCCCGTGGTCAGAGCCTACCGGCGCTGCCGATTCCTCAGCGAACCCATATACGGTACGGGGCACACGCAGGCGGTCGGCTCACCGCACGCACGCACGCGTACCGGCCGGCACACGAGACGCATGAGGAGACAACCCGGTGGTCAGCCAGGAACAGCGGCGGCGTCAGCTCGCCCGGGAGAAGTTCTTGCGGCAGCAGCAGCGGCGCACCGAGGCGCGGCGCAAGGCGCGGATGCGCAACTCGGTGATCGCTTCCGTGCTCGGTGTGGTCCTGATCGGCAGCGTCGCGCTGTACACGACCGGGGCGCTCGAGCAGGACGACGACCAGGCCAACGCGAGCGCGGAGGCCACGCCGAGCGCGCCCAGCAAGGCGCCGGACCCGTGCGACAAGCCGGCCGCGGGCAAGGTCAAGACGCAGACCTGGAAGAAGGAGCCGGCGATGTCCATCGACAAGTCGGCGAAGTACACCCTGGAGCTCGACACGACCTGCGGCACGATAGACGTGGCGCTGAAGGCGTCGGCCGCGCCGCACACCGTCAACTCCTTCGACTTCCTCGCCGGGAAGGGCTACTTCGACCACACCAAGTGCCACCGGCTGACCACCAACGGCATCTACGTGCTGCAGTGCGGTGACCCGACGGGCACCGGCACCGGTGGTCCCGGCTACACGATCCCGGACGAGAACCTGAAGGACAAAACCCTGAAGGACAACGTCTATCCGGCGGGCACGGTCGCGATGGCCAACACCGGGCAGAAGAACAGTGGCGGCAGCCAGTTCTTCCTGGTCTACCAGGACAGCCAGCTCCCGCCCAGCTACACCCCGTTCGGTACCGTCTCGGAGGCCGGCATGAAGGTGCTGAAGAAGATCGCCGACGCCGGCGAGAGCACCGGGGCGGGCGACGGGGCGCCCAACGCGACGGTCGTCATCGACAAGGCGACCGTCACCGGATCCTGACCCCCAACTGCGGAATTTCGGTCGCGCGGGATGCGGACAGGCATCCCGTCGGTCGCCTATGTTGGCCGTGACGAAACTGTGGACGATGCCCGGGGGAGCTTCGAGGCCCCTTCGACGGCATCACGTGGAGGAGGCGCTGTGAGCAGCGACCCGTGGGGCCGCGTCGACGAGACGGGGACCGTGTACGTGCGTACGGCCGACGGCGAGAAGGTCGTCGGTTCCTGGCAGGCCGGCTCTCCCGATGAGGCGCTGGCCTACTTCGAGCGCAAGTACGAGGGCCTGGTTGTCGAGATCGGCCTCCTCGAGAAGCGAGTGAAGACCACCGACCTGTCGTCCAAGGACGCGCTGACCGCGATCGAGCACCTGCGGGAGCAGGTCGACGCCCACCACGCGGTCGGTGACCTGGACGCCCTCAGGGCCCGGCTGGACAAGCTCGTGAAGCTGGTGGAGGCGCGTCGCGAGGAGCGCAAGGCGCAGCGGGCCCGGCAGTCCGACGAGGCGCGCCAGGCCAAGGAGTCGCTGGTCACCGAGGCGGAGGAGCTGGCGCAGTCCGACCAGTGGCGGGCCGCCGGCGAGCGGCTGCGGGCCCTGGTGGACACCTGGAAGGGCCTGCCGCGGCTGGACCGGAAGTCCGACGACGAGCTGTGGCACCGGTTCTCGCACGCGCGCTCGGTGTTCTCCAAGCGGCGCAAGCAGCACTTCGCGCAGTTGGACGCGCAGCGCGAGGAGGCCCGCCGGACCAAGGAGCGGCTGGTCGCCGAGGCCGAGTCGCTGTCGGGCTCGACGGACTGGGGTGCGACCGCGGCGCGCTACCGCGAGCTGATGTCGGAGTGGAAGGCCGCGGGTCGCGCGCAGCGCGAGCACGAGGAGGACCTGTGGAACCGCTTCCGCGGTGCGCAGGACGTCTTCTTCGCCGCCCGCAGCTCGGTGTTCGCCGAGCGCGACGCGGAGCAGGCCGAGAACCTCAAGCTCAAGGAGGAGCTGGCCGGGGAGGCCGAGAAGCTCCTGCCGATCACGGACCTGAAGGCCGCGCGGGCCGCGTTCCGCGCGATCAACGAGCGCTGGGAGGCCATCGGCCACGTGCCGCGGGACGCCCGGCCGAGGGTCGAGGGCCGGATGCACACCGTGGAGCGGGCCCTGCAGGAGGCCGAGGAGGCCGAGTGGCGCCGGACGAACCCGGAGGCACGCGCGCGTGCCGAGGGTCTGACCGGCCAGCTCCAGGCCGCCGTGGACAAGCTGAAGGGCCAGATCGAGCAGGCCCGGGCGCAGGGCAACACCGCCAAGGCGGAGAAGCTGGAGCGGGAGCTGGAGGGCCGCCAGGCCCTGCTGGACCAGGCGCTGAAGGGTCTCCAGGAGTTCGGCGGCTGAGGTCGCGCACGTCGCTCACACGCGGGAGGGGCTCCCGTACCTCGGGTACGGGAGCCCCTCCCGCGTGTGTCAGCCGCCCGCTACGACCGGTTGCGGGCCGACGTCACGCGGTAGACGTCGTAGACGCCCTCCACGCCCCGTACGGCCTTCAGGACGTGTCCGAGGTGCTTGGGGTCGCCCATCTCGAAGGTGAAGCGGGAGGTCGCCACGCGGTCGCGGGAGGTCTGGACGGCTGCGGAGAGGATGTTGACGTGCTGGTCGGACAGGACGCGCGTGACGTCCGACAGCAGCCGGGAGCGGTCCAGGGCCTCGACCTGGATGGCGACCAGGAAGACGGAGGACTGGGTGGGCGCCCACTCGACCTCGAGGATGCGCTCGGGCTCGCGGGAGAGCGAGTCGACGTTCACGCAGTCGCTGCGGTGCACCGACACGCCGCTGCCGCGGGTCACGAAGCCGATGATCGGGTCGCCGGGGACCGGTGTGCAGCAGCGGGCCAGCTTGACCCACACGTCCTCGACGCCCTTGACGATGACACCGGGATCGGAGCTGGCACGGCGCTTGCGGCCGCGGCCGCGGGCCGACGGGACCGTCTCGTCGATCTCCTCGGTGGCCGCCTCCTCGCCGCCGAGGGCCTGGACCAGCTTCTGCACGATGTTCTGCGCGGAGACGTGGCCCTCGCCGATCGCCGCGTACAGCGCGGAGATGTCCGAGTAGCGCATCTCGTGCGCGAGCGTGACCAGTGAGTCGCCGGTGAGGATGCGCTGGATCGGCAGGTTCTGCTTGCGCATCGCGCGGACGATGGCGTCCTTGCCCTGCTCGATGGCCTCGTCGCGGCGCTCCTTGGAGAACCAGGCGCGGATCTTGTTGCGGGCGCGCGGCGACTTGACGAAGCCGAGCCAGTCGCGGGAGGGACCCGCGCCGGCCGCCTTGGAGGTGAAGACCTCCACCAGGTCGCCGTTGTCGAGGGTGGACTCGAGCGGGACGAGGCGGCCGTTGACCCGCGCGCCTATGGTGCGGTGGCCGACCTCGGTGTGGACCGCGTACGCGAAGTCGACCGGGGTGGCACCCGCGGGGAGCGCTATGACGTCGCCCTTGGGGGTGAAGACGAAGACCTCGTTGCGGGACAGGTCGAAGCGCAGCGACTCCAGGAACTCGCCGGGGTCCTCGGTCTCCTTCTGCCAGTCCAGGAGCTGGCGCAGCCACGCCATGTCGTTGATGGCGTCCTTGTCCTTGCCGGACGACCTGGGGGCGTCCGTGCGGATCTTGGACGCGCCGGCGACGGCCTCCTGCTTGTACTTCCAGTGCGCGGCGATGCCGTACTCGGCGCGGCGGTGCATGTCGAACGTGCGGATCTGCAGTTCGACCGGCTTGCCGCCGGGGCCGATGACCGTCGTGTGCAGCGACTGGTACATGTTGAACTTGGGCATCGCGATGTAGTCCTTGAACCGGCCGGGGACCGGGTTCCACCGCGCGTGCACCGTGCCGAGGGCCGCGTAGCAGTCGCGGACGGTGTCCACGAGGACGCGGATGCCCACCAGGTCGTAGATCTCCGCGAAGTCACGGCCGCGGACGATCATCTTCTGGTAGACGCTGTAGTAGTGCTTGGGGCGGCCGGTGACGGTCGCCTTGATGCGGGCCGCCCTGAGGTCCTGCTGCACCTCGTCGGTGACGACGGCGAGGTACTCGTCGCGCTTGGGCGCGCGCTCGGCGACCAGGCGGACGATCTCGTCGTACATCTTGGGGTACAGGATCGCGAAGGCGAGGTCCTCCAGCTCCCACTTGATGGTGTTCATGCCCAGGCGGTGGGCGAGCGGCGCGTAGATCTCCAGGGTCTCGCGCGCCTTCTTCTCCTGCTTCTCGCGCTTGAGGTAGCGCATGGTGCGCATGTTGTGCAGGCGGTCGGCGAGCTTGATGACCAGGACCCGGGGGTCCTTGGCCATGGCGACGACCATCTTGCGCACGGTCTCGGCCTGGGCGGCCTCGCCGAACTTGACCTTGTCCAGCTTGGTGACGCCGTCGACGAGCAGGGCGACGGTGTCGCCGAAGTCGCGGCGGAGCTGCTCCAGGCCGTACTCGGTGTCCTCCACCGTGTCGTGCAGCAGTCCGGCCATCAGCGTGGCCGGGTCCATGCCGAGCTCGGCGAGGATGGTGGTGACGGCGAGCGGGTGCGTGATGTACGGGTCGCCGCTCTTGCGCTTCTGGCCGCGGTGCCAGCGCTCGGCGACCTGGTAGGCGCGCTCGATCTGGCGGAGCGTGGCGTTCTCGATCTTGGGGTCGTTGCTGCGCACGATCCGCAGCAGCGGCTCCAGCACCGGGTTGTACGGGTTGGCCCGCTGGACGCCGAGCCGGGCCAGGCGGGCGCGGACGCGGTTGGAGGAGCCGGAGCGGGCGGGCTGGCCGGTGTTGGGGCGGGCCCGCTCGGGGGACGGCTTGGGGCGCGGCTGCTCGGGCTTGTCGACGGGGGCGGCCTGGGCGTGCTGGACCGGCCCGCGGGTGTCGTTCTTCGCCTGGGGCGCGCTCGGCGCGGGTTTGGCCGCGGCCGCCGAGGCGGACTCGGGCTTGGCGGCGGTCAGGTGCTGGGCCTCGTCTGGCAAGAGGACTCCTCGTGCGCGATCCGGGTCCCCCGGTCAGGCTCCGGAGACCCCATGGTAGCGATCCTGCGTCTTCCGATCGCCTTCGGAGCGGTGTGAGGACCGTCTACCCGGAAAACGCACGAGGCGGACGCCGGATTCCTCCGGGTCCGCCCGCGTGGTGGGGAAAAGGGGCCTCTCGGTCCGTTCCGCCGGTCAGACGACGAGCAGCGCCTCCAGCGGTGCACCGGTCAGGGCCGGCTCCAGCCGGGCGCGGCCCCCGAGGAAGCCGAGCTCCATCAGCACGGCGAGGCCCGCGACCTCGGCGCCCGCCCTGCGGATGAGCTGGAGCGACGCCTCGGCGGTGCCGCCGGTGGCGAGGACGTCGTCGATCACCAGGACGCGGTCGTCCCCGCTGAGGTCCTCCGCGTGCACCTCGATCTCGGCGGAGCCGTACTCCAGGTCGTACGCCTGGCTGAGGGTGGCTCCGGGGAGCTTGCCCGCCTTGCGCACGGGGATGAAGCCGAGGCCCGCGCGGACGGCGACCGGGGCGGCGAGGATGAAGCCCCGGGCCTCCAGTCCGACGACCTTCGTGGCACCGGTGCGCTCGGCGATCCCGGCCAGGGCGTCGGTGAGCGCGGCGAACGCCGGCGGGTCCGCCAGGAGCGGGGTGATGTCCTTGAACATCACGCCCGGCTCCGGGTAGTCCGCCACGTCCCGGATGCGGCTGAGCAGCAGCGACGAGATGTCTGCGAGATCGGTCATCGGCGCTTCCCCGGGGTCCGGCCGCGGCCGCGGCCGCGCGACGCGGGCTGGTCGCGCGGGCCGACGACGGCGGGGGCGGCCTCTTCGTCGTCGTACGTGTCGTCGGTGACCCGGGTGTCCTCGGCCTCGTCCGCGGTCGCGCCCTGGGCCCGCTTGGCCAGGACGCGCTTCTTGAGGGACTTCATCGCCGGCTCGCGCTCCTTGAGGTCGGCGACGAGCGGGGTGGCGATGAAGATCGAGGAGTACGCACCGGCGGCGAGGCCGACGAACAGCGACAGCGAGATGTCGTTCAGCATGCCGGCGCCGAGGACACCGCCGCCGATGAACAGCAGGCCCGCCACCGGCAGCAGCGCCACCACCGTGGTGTTGACGGAGCGCACCAGGGTGCTGTTGATGGAGCGGTTGGCGATCTCGCTGTAGGTCCAGCGGGTCTGCTTGGTGATGTCCCTGGTCTGTTCCTTGAGGCTGTCGAAGACGACGACCGTGTCGTAGAGCGAGTAGCCGAGGATGGTCAGCAGACCGATCACCGTGCCCGGCGTGACCTCGAAGCCGACGAGGGCGTAGATGCCGACGGTGATGGTGATGTCGTGGATCAGGGCGACGAACGCGGCGAGCGCCATGCGCCACTCGAAGGCGATCGCCAGGTAGATCACGACCAGGACGAGGAAGATGCCGAGGCCCTGCCAGGCCTTGTTGGCGATCTGCTCGCCCCAGCTGGGGCCGACCAGTTCGGCGTTGATCTCCTCCGCGTCGACCCCGAGGTCCTCGGCGAGCCTGTCCTCGATCTTGTCCGAGGTGCCGGTGTCGATGCCCGCGACCTGGATGCGCAGGCTGCCGTCACCGAGCTTCTGGACGATGGCGTCGTGACCGGAGGCGTCCTCCGCGTACTCCTCGGCCGTGGCGACCGAGACGCTCATGTTCTTCGGCGTGGTGAAGACCGCCCCGCCCTGGAACTCGATGCCCATGTGCAGGCCGCGCACCGCCAGGCCGACGATGGCCGTGATGGTGATCAGTATCGAGATGCCGTACCAGATCTTGCGGTTCTTGACGAAGTCGTAGCCGACCTCGCCGTGGTGCAGTCGGGCGCCGAGGGTGCCGAGCTTCGACATCTCAGGCCTCCTTCGTCTCGACGGGGCCGGCGGCCGAATGGACGGGACGGCGGGTGCGGCGCAGCGGAGGCTTGGCGCCCAGGGCCTTCGGGTCGAGGCCGGACCACTTGTGGCCGCTCGCGAAGAACTTCCGGCGGGCCATCAGCGTCAGCAGCGGCTTGGTGAAGAGGAACACCACCACGACGTCGAGCACGGTGGTCAGGCCGAGCGTGAACGCGAAGCCCTGGACCTTGCCGACGGTGACGATGAAGAGCACCGCGGCGGCGAGGAACGACACGAAGTCGGAGACCAGGATGGTGCGCCGGGCGCGCGGCCAGGCCCGCTCCACGGCGGGGCGCAGGGTGCGGCCCTCGCGGATCTCGTCCCGGACCCGTTCGAAGTAGACGATGAACGAGTCCGCCGTGATGCCGATGGCGACGATGGCGCCGCACACGGCCGGCAGGTTCAGCGCGAAGCCGATGGTCGGGCCGAGCAGCGACATGATCACGTAGGTCAGGGCGGCGGACACCAGCAGCGACAGGACCGCGATGAAGGACAGGCCGCGGTAGTAGAACAGCAGGTACAGGATGACCAGGGCGAGGCCGATGGCGCCGGCGATCAGGCCGGCCTGCAGCTGCTCACCGCCGAGCGCGGCGGTGACGGTGGTGACGCTGTCCTCGCGGAAGGTCAGCGGCAGGGCGCCGTAGGAGAGCATGTTGGCCAGTTCCTGGGCCGACTGCTGGGTGAAGTTGCCGGAGATCTCCGCGTTGCCGCCGGTCAGGGCCTGGCTGACGTAGGGGTCGGAGACGACCTCGCCGTCCAGGACGATGGCGAACTGGTTCTGCGGGGACTGCTTCTGGGCCAGCTGGCCGGTGATGTCGGCGAACTTCTTGGCGCCCCCGTCCGTGAAGTCCATCGTGACGGTCCAGCCGGCGCCGGTCTGCGTGTTCAGGACCGCCTGGGCCTCGTCGACGTCCGTGCCGTCGACGGCGGCGGGACCGAGGATGTACTTCTGCCACTGGCCCTGGGAGTTCTGGCCGCAGGCGACGGTCGACTCGGTGGCCTTGGCACCGTCACCGGCCTTGGCGCGGACGGTCTCCTTGGTGCAGTCGAGCGCGGCGTACTGGGCCTGGAGCTTGCCGTCCGCGTCCCCGGAGGTGCCGCCGGTCGCGGACGGGGAGGGGCTGGCCCCGCCCTCGGCGGAAGCGCTCGCGGAGGCGGAGGGCGTCTCGTCGGCCTTCAGGGCGTCGGTGAGCGCGCGGCCCTGGGTGGTGGAGCTCGCCGACGGGCTGGCGGAGGCGGACGGGGACGAGCCGTCGGTCGCCTTGTCCGTGGCCTTGTCCGTGGCCTTGTCGGTCGCCTTGTCGGCGTCCTCGCCCGAGGCGTTCCCGGAGGCGCTCGGCGTGGGGGCGGCCCCGCCGCCGGCGAGTTCGGTGGCGACGACCGGGCGGAAGTAGAGCTTGGCGGTGGTGCCGACCTGTTCCCGGGCCTGTTCGGAGTTCGTGCCCTTGGGAATGTTGACGATGATGTTGCGGGTGCCCTGCGTCTGGACCTCGGCCTCGGAGACGCCAAGACCGTTGACACGCCGCTCCATGATGGAGACCGCGGTGTCCATGTTGGTCTTGTTGATCGCGGACTCCTGGCCGGCCTCCGGTACCGCCGCGAGCGTGATGCTCGTGCCGCCGGCCAGGTCGATACCGAGACGCGGAGTGGTGTGCCCGGAGGCGAACATGCCCCCGGTGAGCGCCACGATGGCGATCAGGATCAGGGCCAGCGAGCGCCCAGGCTTGCTCTGGGCGCTCGCGTTCCGTCCCTTTTTGGCTGTGGCCACCTTCTCGTACTCCCTCTCGGGCCGCTTCGTGCCCGGTCGACGGGCGGGCGGCCATGACATGGTGTCGGGATTCCGTGCGAGCCGGTCGCGTCCCGGGGCGCGCGGGTCCGGCCCGTGCGCCCGGGGAGACGACTACTTCGCCCCGGAGTCGCCGTCGGTCTTCTGCGGCTGGTCGTCCGCCTTCGCGTCGTCGGCGTCGGCCGGCTCGTCGGCCGCGTCCTTCTTGCCGAGGTCGACGGGCTTGTCGTCGGGGGCGGCAGCGTCGGAGGACCCGTCGGCCTCGGTGAGGGAGGAGGCGTCGTCGGGGACGGTGTCGGCGTCGGACTTCAGGTCGTGTTCGATGCCGTGGACGATGCGGTTGTACTCGTCGTCGCTCAGCACGGCACCGATCGCGTTCTTGGCGAACATCAGCTCCACACCCGGTCCGGCGTCGAGGAGGACCGTGTCCTCGTTGACCTCCTTGACCGTGGCGTACATGCCCCCGATGGTGCGGACGCCGGAACCGGGCTGCATCTGGTTCCGCATCTCGATGGCCTCTTGCTGCTTCTTCTTGGCCGACCGGGTCATCAGGAACATGGCCCCGATGAGCACAATGAACGGGAGGAGGGTCAGGAGACTCACGGGTCGGAACTTCCTTCACACGACCGCGATGGTGAACGGCCTGTTGGTTGGGGGTATGTGATGCCGCCGACAACGGCGGCATCGGCGGAGTCTAAGCGAGTCCGCGCGCAGGGAACAACGCTCAGCATGGCACCCGGGTTCCTGCCCGGGCCACCGTGCTCGCCGTCACGCCCCGAACAGGTCTCCTTGTCCGTTTCCGGGGGCCTGTGAGCGGGGCGGGGTGAGGCCGAGATGCGCCCATGCCGCGGGGGTGGCGACCCGCCCGCGCGGGGTGCGGGCGAGCAGTCCCTCCCGCACGAGGAAGGGCTCGGCCACCTCCTCCACGGTCTCACGCTCCTCCCCGACCGCGACAGCGAGCGTGGACAGGCCGACGGGGCCGCCGCCGAACAGCTTGAGCAGGGCCTGGAGCACCGCGCGGTCGAGCCGGTCCAGTCCGCGGGCGTCGACCTCGTAGACCGCGAGGGCCGCCGCGGCGATCTCCCTGGTGATCAGGCCGTCCGCCTTGACCTGCGCGTAGTCACGGACGCGGCGCAGCAGGCGGTTGGCGATGCGGGGCGTGCCGCGGGAGCGGCCGGCGATCTCGGCGGCGCCCTCGGTGTCGATCTCGACGTCGAGCAGGGCCGCCGAGCGGTGGACGACCCGCTCCAGTTCGGCGGGCTCGTAGAACTCCATGTGCGCGGTGAAGCCGAAGCGGTCGCGCAGCGGGGGCGGCAGCAGGCCCGCGCGGGTGGTGGCGCCGACCAGGGTGAAGGGGGGCAGCTCGAGGGGGATGGCGGTGGCGCCGGGGCCCTTGCCGACGATGACGTCGACCCGGAAGTCCTCCATCGCCATGTAGAGCATCTCCTCGGCGGGCCGGGACATGCGGTGGATCTCGTCGAGGAAGAGGACCTCGCCCTCCTGGAGGGAGGAGAGGATCGCCGCGAGGTCGCCGGCGTGCTGGATGGCGGGGCCGGAGGTGATGCGGATGGGGGCGCCCATCTCGGCGGCGATGATCATCGAGAGGGTGGTCTTGCCGAGGCCGGGGCACCGGAGAGCAGCACGTGGTCGGCGGTGGCGCCCCGCGCGCGGGCGGCGCGCAGCACGAGGTCGAGCTGTTCGCGGACCTTCTCCTGGCCGATGAACTCGCCCAGGTCCTTGGGGCGCAGGGCGGCCTCGACGGCCTGGTCCTCACCGTCGGCGACAGATCCCACCAGCCGCTCCGCGGCGGGGCCGACGGGCCGCTCGGCCGCGGGGGTGTCGGTCGTGTCGTCCCAGTTCATGTGCGTATGCCTCAGCTCTCCGTACGGGCTATCGGGCGCGGTTCAGCGTCTGCAGGGCCGCCTTCAGCAGCTGGCCCACCTGGGGCGTGCCCCCGGCGGCCTCGGCCCGGGGGGCCACGGCGGCCACCGCCTCGTCGGCCTCCCGGGTGGCGTACCCGAGGCCGATCAGGGCGGCGTGCAGCTGGTCCCGCCAGCCGGCGGCGGCGGGAACCCCGACGGCCGGTGCGCCGACCGGCTCGCCCAGGCGGTCCTTCAGCTCCAGGAGCAGCTTCTGGGCGCCCTTCTTGCCGATGCCGGGGACGGCGGTGAGGGCCTTCTCGTCTCCCGTGGACACGGCTCGGCGCAGCGCGTCGGGGGTGTGCACGGCGAGCATCGCCTGCGCGAGCCTCGGGCCCACCCCGCTCGCGGTCTGCAGCAGCTCGAAGACCTGGCGTTCGTCGTCGTCCGCGAAGCCGTACAGGGTCAGCGAGTCCTCCCGCACGACGAGGGACGTGTGGAGCCTGGCCGGCCGGCCGACGCGGAGCGTGGACAGCGTGTTGGGCGTGCACTGGACGGCCATGCCGACGCCGCCGACCTCGACGACCGCGGTGTCGGGGGCGAGGGCGGCGACGGTGCCGCTGACGAAGGCGATCATGTCGTACGGCCTTTCGGTGCGTGGGCGGCGTGCAGCGCGACCGCCTGCTGGAGGCGGTTCTGCGCGGGAGCGCGCCAGATGTGGCAGATGGCGAGGGCGAGCGCGTCGGCCGCGTCGGCGGGCTTCGGGGGCGCGGCCAGGCGCAGCAGACGGGTGACCATGGCTCCGACCTGCGCCTTGTCGGCGCGTCCGGACCCGGTGACGGCGGCCTTGACCTCGCTGGGCGTGTGCAGGGCGACGGGGATGCCGCGGCGGGAGGCGCACAGCAGGGCGACGGCGCTGGCCTGGGCGGTGCCCATGACCGTGCGGACGTTGTGCTGGCTGAAGACGCGCTCCACGGCCACGTACTCCGGCCGGTGCTCGTCCAGCCACTGCTCGAGGCCCTGCTCGAGGACGACGAGACGGCGGCCGAGGTCGGCGTCCGCCGGGGTGCGGACGACGCCGACCCCGAGCATGGTGAGCGGCCGCCCGGCGACACCTTCGACCACGCCGACGCCACACCGGGTCAGTCCCGGATCCACCCCCAGTACGCGCACGCCCGGCCCTTCCCTTTTCGATCGCCTGTTTGTGCAGGCTATCGGGTGCCACCGACAGCGCGGGCAAAGCGACGGGCCGACGGGTGTGCCCCCGTCGGCCCGTCGAGCCGGCTGACGCCCGCGGCGGCGTTACGCGCCGGCCTTCTCCATGATCTCGTCGCTCACGTCGAAGTTGGCGAAGACGTTCTGCACGTCGTCGCTGTCCTCCAGCGCGTCGATGAGCTTGAAGATCTTCTTCGCGCCCTCCTCGTCCAGCTCGACCTGCATGGTCGGCACGAAGTTGGCGTCGGCGGACTCGTAGTCGATGCCGGCGTCCTGGAGGGCGGTGCGGACCGCGACCAGGTCGGTCGGCTCGCTGATGACCTCGAAGGACTCGCCGAGGTCGTTGACCTCCTCGGCGCCCGCGTCCAGGACGGCGCCGAGGACGTCGTCCTCGGTCAGCTCGCCCTTGGGGACGATCACCACGCCCTTGCGGTTGAACAGGTACGACACCGAACCCGGGTCGGCCATGGAGCCGCCGTTGCGGGTCATGGCGACGCGGACCTCGGAGGCGGCGCGGTTGCGGTTGTCGGTGAGGCACTCGATGAGCACCGCGACGCCGTTCGGGCCGTAGCCCTCGTACATGATCGTCTCGTAGTCGGCGCCGCCGGCCTCGAGGCCCGCGCCGCGCTTGACCGCGGAGTCGATGTTCTTGTTCGGAACCGACTGCTTCTTGGCCTTCTGGATGGCGTCGTACAGCGTCGGGTTGCCCTCGGGGTCCGCGCCGCCCATCCGGGCCGCGACCTCGATGTTCTTGATCAGCTTCGCGAAGAGCTTGCCGCGCTTGGCATCGATCACGGCCTTCTTGTGCTTCGTCGTGGCCCATTTAGAGTGGCCGGACATCTGCCTGTCTCCTTCGCGTAACCCATCTCTGCAACGAACGCAGGAATCCTACAAGGACTCGGCCCTCCGGCACGCCTGCACCATGTCGACGAACAGGCCGTGCACGCGGTGGTCCCCGGTCAGTTCCGGGTGGAACGACGTGGCCAGCGCGTTGCCCTGGCGGACCGCGACGATGTGGCCGTCGTGCTCGGCGAGCACCTCGGCCCCGGCGCCGACGGACTCGACCCAGGGGGCGCGGATGAAGACGCCCTCCACCGGATCGCCGGTGACGCCCTTGACGCCGACCGCGGCCTCGAAGGACTCGTTCTGCCGTCCGAACGCGTTGCGGCGCACGATCATGTCGATGCCGCCGACGGTCTCCTGCCCGGAGCGCGGGTCGAGGATCTTGTCGGCGAGCATGATCATGCCGGCGCAGGTGCCGTAGACGGGCATGCCGTCCCGCACGCGCGCGCGGAGGGGTTCCATCAGGCCGAACAGGACGGCCAGCTTGGAGATCGTGGTGGACTCGCCGCCGGGGATGACGAGGCCGTCGACCTCTGCGAGTTCTTCGGGGCGCCGCACCGGCCTGGCCACGGCGTCGGCCGCGGCCAGGGCGATGAGGTGCTCCCGCACGTCGCCCTGGAGGGCCAGGACGCCTATCACGGGTGCTTCGGTCATGAGGGGACTACCAGCCGCGGTTGGCGTAGCGCTCGGCCTCGGGGAGGGTGTCGCAGTTGATGCCGACCATGGCCTCGCCGAGGTTGCGGGACGCGTCCGCGATGATCTTCGGGTCGTCGTAGAAGGTGGTCGCCTTGACGATGGCGGCGGCGCGCTTGGCCGGGTCGCCGGACTTGAAGATGCCGGAGCCGACGAAGACGCCCTCGGCGCCGAGCTGGCGCATCAGCGCGGCGTCGGCCGGGGTGGCCACGCCGCCGGCGGAGAACAGCACCACCGGGAGCTTGCCGAGCTCGGCGACCTCCTTGACCAGCTCGTACGGGGCGCGCAGCTCCTTGGCGGCGGCGTACAGCTCGTGGTTGTCGTAGCCGCGCAGCCGGGCGATCTCGTTCTTGATCTGGCGCAGGTGGCGGACGGCCTCGACGACGTTGCCGGTGCCGGCCTCGCCCTTGGAGCGGATCATGGCGGCGCCCTCGGCGATGCGGCGCAGGGCCTCGCCCAGGTTGGTCGCACCGCAGACGAAGGGGGTGGTGAACGCCCACTTGTCGGAGTGGTTGACCTCGTCGGCCGGGGTGAGGACCTCGGACTCGTCGATGTAGTCGACGCCGAGCGACTGCAGCACCTGCGCCTCGACGAAGTGGCCGATGCGGGACTTGGCCATCACGGGGATGGAGACCGCGTCGATGATGCCCTCGATCATGTCCGGGTCGGACATGCGGGCCACGCCGCCGTCCTTGCGGATGTCGGCCGGGACCCGCTCCAGGGCCATGACGGCGACGGCGCCCGCGTCCTCGGCGATCTTGGCCTGCTCCGGCGTGACGACGTCCATGATCACGCCGCCCTTGAGCTGCTCGGCCATGCCGCGCTTCACGCGCGCGGTGCCGGTCTCGGGACCCTGGTTTTCGGAGAGCGTGCTGGACACGAATGACCTCGCTGGGGGGGAAAGGGGGTTTCTGCAGCACCGAGGAAACGCGAGCGGACCAGTCCACAGCAAGGGCCAATGGGAAGGCGGTGGATCCTTTTCGGTCGGCGACGGCTCTCCGGATGGCCGGATCCCGCCCTCAGGCCGCCCTCTCCATGAGGGCCGCCGGCGGTTCGTCGTCCATCTCGAAGGCCATCGGGAACGGCGCGTGTCCCGCCAGCCGGAACCAGCGCACCTTGCGGTGCCGGCGCAGCGCCCGCGCGGCCCGTACGGCGTCGTTGTGGAAACGGCGGGCCATGGGCACCCTGCGCACCGCCTCGGCGAGTTCCAGGGCCGTCTCCTCTCCCCCGGGCGCCTCCCTGACCACGTCCACCTGCTGCGCCTCGGCGAAGACCGCGCGCAGCGCCTGGCTCAGTTCGCTCTCGGCGACCTCGCGCTGCTCCTCCACCGCCTGCCGCGCGGCGTGCGCGGCCTCGTAGAGCACGATCGAGGCGGCCGGGTCGAGCACCCCGGAGGTGGCCAGTTCCTGGGCGACGGAGGCGCGGCGCAGCAACTGCGCGTCGAGCGCGGCCCGGGCGGCGTCGATACGGGCGTGCAGCCGGTCCAGCCGCCCCGCCGTCCAGCTCAGGTAGAGGCCGATCGCGACGAGGGCGACGAGGATCCAGATGAGGGTTGCGGTCACGGGCGGCAAGGCTAGTACCGCCGGCCGCGGGTTCCGTCCCTGGGGCCGCGCCCCGGACCCCCTCCGGCCCGGACGGCCCCGTCCCCGGTCCCCCGGGACTCCACACGGGCGGGGGACCTCCGGAGGGGCCGTCCCCCTCCCCGGCCGTCAGTCCCGGGCCAGCCCGAACCGTGCCCGCAGGCCCGTCGTGCGGTCGTCCGCCGCCACCGCCGCCGCTCCGGCCGTCACCGTCTCGTAGACGGACAGGATGTCCGCGCCGACGGTGGACCAGTCGAAGCGGCGGACGTGGGCGCTGCCGCGTGCGCGCAGCTCCGCGCGGCGCCCGGGGTCCGCCAGGAGGCGCACCGCGGCCTCGGCGAGCGCGTCCGCGTCCTCGTTGGGGAACAGCTCGCCCGCCGCCCCCTGGTCGAGGACCTGCGCGAAGGCGTCCAGGTCGGAGGCGAGCACCGGAGCGCCCGCGGACATGGCCTCGACCAGGACGATGCCGAAGCTCTCGCCGCCGGTGTTGGGCGCCACGTACAGGTCGACGCTGCGCAGGAAGCGGGCCTTGTCCTCGTCGCTGATCATGCCGAGGAACTCGACGCGCGGGTGCAGCTCCCGCGGCAGCGACTCGACGGCCTCCTTCTCGTCGCCGCGGCCCGCGACCAGCAGCCGTGCCCCCGGGCGGGCGGCGAGGATCTTCGGCAGGGCCTTCATCAGCACCGGCAGGCCCTTGCGGGGCTCGTCGATCCGGCCGATGAAGCCGATGGTGTCGCCCTGCCACTTCGGGTGGGGCTCGGCCCCGGCGAAGAAGCCGACGTCGACGCCGTTCGGGATCACCACCGCGTCCCCGCCCAGGTGCTCGACGAGGGTCCGGCGGGCGTACTCGCTCACCGCGATCCGGGCGCTGATCTTCTCCAGCGCGGCCTGCAGGATCGCGTACGCGGCGATCATGGCCCTGGAGCGCGGGTTGGACGTGTGGAAGGTGGCGACGATCGGCCCCTCGGCCGCCCAGCAGGCCAGCAGGCCGAGCGAGGGCGAGGTCGGCTCGTGGATGTGGATGACGTCGAAGGCGCCCTCGTGCAGCCAGCGCCGCACCCGCGCGGCCGACAGGAAGCCGAAGTTGAGCCGGGCCACCGACCCGTTGTACGGCACCGGCACCGCGCGGCCCGCGGAGACGACGTACGGCGGCAGCGGGGTGTCGTCGTCGGCCGGGGCGAGGACGGACACCTCGTGGCCGAGGCGGATGAAGTACTCGGCCAGGTCACGGATGTGGAACTGGACGCCGCCCGGCACGTCCCAGGAGTACGGGCAGACGATGCCGATCCTCACGGGGTCCCCTCCCGGTCCTTCGCGGGGGCCCGCGCGGGGTCGAGGTCCTCGGTCCACAGGCGCTGCAGCATGTGCCAGTCCTCCGGGTGCTCGGCGATCCCCGCGGCGAAGGCGTCGGCCAGTGCCTGTGTCATGACGGACGTCTTCTCGGGCCGCGTACCCGATCCGGGGACCTCGACCGGCGGATGGACCCGGCCCCGCATCACGGGCGAGTCGTCGTACCAGAGCGTCACCGGCAGCAGCCGGGCACCGGTCTGCTGGGCGAGCAGGGCGGGGCCGGCCGGCATCCGGGCGGCCCCGCCGAAGAAGTCGACCTCGACGCCGGAGGCGGACAGGTCCCGGTCGGCGACCAGGCAGACCAGTCCCCCGTCGCGCAGCCGCCGGGCCAGCGTGCCGAAGGCGCTGCCGCCGTTGTGCGGGAGCACCTCCATGCCGAGGCCCTCGCGGTAGGCGACGAACCGGTCGTACAGCGTCTCCGGCTTCAGGCGCTCGGCGACGGTGGTGAAGGGGATGCCCAGCCTGGTGGTGACCCAGGCCCCGGCGAGGTCCCAGTTGGCGAGGTGCGGCAGCGCCAGGACCACGCCCCGGCCGGCCGCCATGCCGTCGGTCAGGTGGTGCAGGCCCTCGGGGGCGAAGCCGTCCGCGATGCGTTCGGCGCTCCAGGCGGGCAGCCGGAAGGACTCCATCCAGTAGCGCAGGTACGACCGCATGCCCGCGCGCGAGAGTTCGGCGAGCCGCGCGGGGTCCGCGTCCGGCACCACGCGCGCGTAGTTGCTCTCCAGGCGCTCCACGCCCTTGCCGCGCTGCTTCCAGGCGAGGTCGGCGATGGTCCGGCCGAGCCGGACGGCGACCGGCTCCGGGAGCTTCTTCACCGTGCTCCAGCCGGCGCCGTACAGGGCGTCGGTCAGCCGCTCCCGGGCGCTCACGTGGCGGCCTCACTGCCTCGGGCCCGCTGCCGGTCCGCGGCCTCGGCCTCCGCCTCGGCGGACTCCCGGCGCACGGTGACGACCCGCTGGATCAGCGTGACGAGGCTGCCGACCGCGACGATCCACAGGGCGACGGGCAACAGGTACTGGATGCCGGGCACGCCGAACGCGTGCAGGCCCGCGAGACCGGCCGCGACCAGCGAGACCACCAGCCGTTCGGCGCGCTCGACGAGCCCGTTGACGGCGACCGGCAGGCCGATCGACTCGCCACGCGCCTTGGTGTACGACACCACCTGGCCGCTGGCCAGGCAGAAGATCGAGACGGCGCACAGGGCGTTGTCGTCGCCGCCGCCCGCGTACCACAGGGCGAAGCCGCCGAAGATCGCGCCGTCGGCGACCCGGTCGAGGGTGGAGTCCAGGAAGGCGCCCCAGCGGCTGGAACGGCCCAGCTGGCGGGCCATGTTGCCGTCGACGAGGTCGGAGAACACGAACAGCGTGATCACGACCGTGCCCCAGAAGAACTCGCCCCTGGGGTAGAAGACCAGCGCGCCCACGACCACGCCCGCGGTGCCGATGAGGGTGACCGTGTCGGGGCTGACCCCCCGCCGGATGAGAAACGCGGCGAACGGTGTGAGGACACGCGTGAAGAATGCACGCGCGTACTTGTTCAGCATGGCCTTCCCGACGGTCGGTGTGGCCGCGTGGCCCCTGCTGGCCACCGGCGGGCCCAATCGTAGCCACGCGCGCGGGCGGGCGGCGGCGGGGCACCCGAGCGCCTGCGCCGGGGCCGCCGGGGCGGCGGCCCGCGAGCCCGCGAGCAGGGGCGGGCGACGGGACGGCGTCCTTCGTATGGACGTGCCGTGACGGGAGTGGGAAGGTCGAAGAACCGCGGGCGTCGCCGGAGCCGCACCGCACGCGGATTCCGCGGGTCCGCGCCCACAACGACCTCACCGTGCACGGGAGGCAGGATCATGGGCGACAAGGCGCACACACACCCCGGAGCCGCCGGCAGGGCACAGGCGGCCGACCACCCCGCGTCCGTACGGAATGTGGTGCTGGTCGGCCACTCCGGATCGGGCAAGACCACCCTGGTGGAGGCTCTCGCGCTGACCGCGGGGGCGGTGAACCGGGCGGGCCGCGTGGAGGACGGCGGCACCGTCTCCGACTACGACGACATCGAGCACCGGCAGCAGCGCTCCGTACAGCTCTCGCTGGTGCCGGTCGAGTGGGACGGCATCAAGGTCAACCTCCTGGACACCCCCGGATACGCCGACTTCGTCGGGGAGCTCAGGGCCGGTCTGCGGGCGGCGGACGCGGCCCTCTTCGTCGTCTCGGCCTCGGACGGCGTGGACGGCTCGACCCGGATGGTGTGGGACGAGTGCGCGGCGGTCGGCATGCCGCGCGCCATCGTCGTCACGCACCTGGAGGCGGCCCGCGCGGACTTCGAGGAGATGACCCGGATCTGCGCGGAGGCCTTCGGCGGGGACGACCCCGACGCCGTGCTGCCGCTGTACCTGCCGCTGCGCGGCCCCGAGGGCCCCGACGGGCACGCGCCCGTGACGGGGCTGGTCGGACTGCTGTCGCAGAAGCTGTTCGACTACTCCACCGGCGAGCGCAAGGAGTCCGAGCCCGGCGAGGACCAGCTGCCGCTGATGGAGGAGGCCCGCGGCCGGCTCATCGAGGGGATCATCGCCGAGAGCGAGGACGAGACCCTCATGGACCGCTACCTCGGCGGCGAGCAGGTCGACGTCAAGACGCTGGTCGAGGACCTGGAACGGGCGGTCGCGCGCGGGGTGTTCTTCCCCGTCCTGGCCGCCGCCCCCGCGGCCGAGGGCGCCCGCCAGGGGCTCGGCACGGTCGAGCTCCTGGAGCTGATCACGGGCGGCTTCCCGACCCCGCTGGAGCACGGCACCCCGCGCGTGACCACCGTGGACGGCCGGCCGCGCGAGCTGAAGCCGTGCGACCCCGACGCGCCGCTGGTCGCGGAGGTCGTGAAGACCTCGTCCGACCCGTACGTCGGCCGGCTCTCCCTGATCCGGGTCTTCTCCGGCACCCTGCGCGCCGACCAGACGGTCCACGTCTCCGGGCACGGAATGGCCGACCGGGGCCACGAGGACCACGACGTCGACGAGCGGATCGGCGCCCTGTCCACGCCGTTCGGCAAGCAGCAGCGGCCGGTGTCGCACGTCATCGCGGGCGACCTCGCGTGTGTGGCGAAGCTCAGCCGCGCGGAGACCGGGGACACCCTGTCCGCCAAGGACGACCCGCTGCTCATGGAGCCGTGGGAGATGCCCGACCCGCTGCTGCCGCTGGCCATCCAGGCGCACAGCAAACCCGACGAGGACAAGCTGTCGCAGGGACTGGCCCGGCTGGTGGCCGAGGACCCGACGATGCGGCTGGAGCAGAACCAGGACACCCACCAGGTGGTCCTGTGGTGCCTGGGCGAGGCGCACGCGGACGTGGCCCTGGAGCGGCTGCGCAGCCGCTACGGCGTCAAGGTCGACGTCGTGCCCCACCGGGTCCCGCTCAGGGAGACCTTCGGGAGCAGGGCCGCCGGGCGCGGCCGGCACGTCAAGCAGTCCGGCGGCCACGGGCAGTTCGCCATCTGCGAGATCGAGGTGGAGCCGCTGCCGGGCGGCTCGGGCATCGAGTTCGTGGACAAGGTGGTCGGCGGGGCCGTGCCGCGGCAGTTCATCCCGTCGGTCGAGAAGGGCGTGCGGGCCCAGGCCGCCAAGGGGGTCGCCGCGGGGCACCCGCTGATCGACGTGCGGGTGACGCTGCTGGACGGCAAGGCGCACTCGGTGGACTCCTCCGACGCCGCGTTCCAGACGGCCGGTGCCCTCGCGCTGCGGGAGGCGGCCTCGGACGCGAAGATCCACCTCCTCGAGCCGGTGGCCGAGGTGAGCGTCCTGGTCGGCGACGACTACGTCGGCGCGGTGATGAGCGACCTGTCCGGCCGGCGCGGCCGGGTGCTCGGCACCGAGCAGTCGGCGGGCGGGCGCACGCTGATCAAGGCCGAGGTGCCGGAGATCGAGATCGGCCGGTACTCCGTCGACCTGCGCTCCCTGTCGCACGGCACCGCCCGCTTCAGCCGCCGGTACGCGCGGCACGAGCCGATGCCGTCCCAGGTCGCGGAACGGGTGCGCGAGGAGGCGCGCGCCGCCTCGTAGCCGGCGCCGGGCGCCCGCGGCCACTCCCCGCGGGCGCCCGCGCACGCCGGTCCCGCTCCGAGGGCTTCCCGGGGCTTCCCAGGGGCTTCGGAGCGCTTCGCTCCCTGCCGGCGGACGGCTTCGGCCGTCCGCCGACGGACGCCGGGGGGCTGCGGATACGCTGAAGACCTGATCAACAGGTGTGCGCAGCAGGGAAGTCGGGAAGGCCGCATGACGACAGTCGCGGCGATCGGGGGCGGGAATGACCGTTGAGAGCGGTTACGCGGACTTCTTCGGTCCGCAGGTGCCGCGCACGGGCGACGAGGGGCAGACGCCGACGTTTGCGCTGGCCTCGGCCGCCTATCGGGACAACGAGGCCGAGGAGATACTCAAGGCCAACAACGAGTGGCACCAGTCGGCGGTCAGCGCGCCCCGGCTGAAGCTGTTCCGGCCGAACCTGGGCGAGGCGTTCTCCCGGGCGATCATCGACCGGATGCTGGGCTCCGGGCGGGCGCCGCTCATCCAGTCCTTCGGCACCCAGCCGCAGGTGGTGGTGGAGCACGCGCTCGCGGCGCACCGCATCCGCCGGGAGCGCGACAACTGGCTGAGCGCCGTCATGGTCCTGTGCGGCCTGCTGTTCCTGCCCGGCCTCCTCGTGTGGCTGCTGGTCTTCCAGATCCGCACCACCGTGGCCAAGCGGGACGACAAGCGGGCCGGCGCGCTCGCGACGACGCTGCTCGTCGCGGTGGGCGCGCTCGCGGTGCTGTTCCTGATCCGCCTGCCGTTCGGCGGGTTCTGGGGCTGGTACGCGCGCGCGGCGGTGATCGCCCCGGTGGTGGGCTGGTTCTGGGCCAAGCGCATCTGCGAACGCACCGCGAGGGACCTCAGGGAGCGCTGGGACAGCCTGCTCTCCGGCAGCAGCGTCGGCGCCAAGGTGCCCGAGGCGGTGCCGAGCAGTCCCGGCGAGACGGCGGCCGAGGCGCTGCGCCAGTCCCTGGCCCGGCTCAGCGCCGAGCAGCAGTCCAACTCCGTGTTCTACGCCGGGCCCAAGGGGATACTCGGCATGGGCACGCGGTGGGGCAGCTGGCAGCTCGCCGAGGACCTGGTGCAGGCCGACCCGGACCGGGAGATCCACCCGTTCCGCAGCTGGGACGTCGTCAAGTCCATCCACGACCGGCTGCGGATGCTGGAGCGCGGTCCGCTGAACACCGGAGGCTTCCCCAAGCCGTCGATACGGCACTGGATCGTCACGCCCATCGGGGAGAACGCCACGGCGGTCTCCCGGCCCGAGGGCACGGACGTCGAGGCGTACCAGATCAAGTCGCACGCCATACAGGACATCTGCAACAAGCAGCAGTTCGGCGCGGGCGACCGGCACTACCTGGGCGTGCAGTGGACGCTGTGGGACGGCCAGCTGGTCCTCACCATGCTGATCACCGTGACCGTGCTGCACGAGACGCTGCGCATCGAGGTGACCGGACACGCGCTGGGACCGGTGCACCCCCTGTTCACCACCAAGCCGGCGGCCAAGGAGAAGGAGGTCCAGAAGTCGATCAGGTTCTGGGAGACCCGGAAGGTGAAGCTCCCCCTGGTCGACACGGACGAGGTGGTGCGCCTGGCGGCCCGTGCGCCCCTGACCTGGTACCCGCCGCTGCTGTACTGGCTGGGCGGCAAGCTGAGCCTGCCGGAGCCCTTCGGCCTGCGTCACGCCTGGGCGGACCAGCCGTGGCGGCACCGCTTCATGGCCGACGACGCGCTCCGCGCGGCGGCGCCGGTGCTGCGGGTGGTGCACGCCGCGGCGATCAAGGTGCTGGAGGAGAACGGCGTGAACACGGAGAAGTTCGGCACGCGGTCGTCGTTCCTCAGCACGGCGGTGCAGGACGCGTCACCGAGGAAGGCCGACGTCTACGACGCGTAGGCCTCCGGAGGCCGGGCCGGCGGCCGGGGGGCGTCCCCGGATCGCCGGGCCGGTTCCCCTCAGGCCGTCGGCCACGCCTCCGCCAGCATCCTGCGGGTGTCGGCCAGCAGCTGCGGCAGCACCCTCGTGTGGCCGACCACCGGCATGAAGTTCGTGTCGCCGCCCCAGCGCGGGACGATGTGCTGGTGCAGGTGGGCGGCGATGCCGGCGCCCGCGACCGTGCCCTGGTTCATGCCGATGTTGAAGCCCTGCGCGCCGGAGGCGGTGCGCAGGGCGGTCATCGCCTGCTTGGTGAGCTCGGCGAGCTCGGCGGTCTCGTCCGCCGTGAGGTCCGTGTAGTCGGCGACGTGGCGGTAGGGCACCGTCATCAGGTGGCCGCCGTTGTACGGGTAGAGGTTGAGCACCGCGTACACGTGCTCGCCGCGCCGGACGACCAGCCCGTCCTCGTCGGACTTGGCCGGGATCGAGCAGAAGGGACAGCCGTCGTCGGCTCCGGGACCGGTCGGCTTGTTCTCGCCCTGGATGTAGGCCATCCGATGGGGCGTCCACAGACGCTGGAACGCGTCCTGCGTGCCCACTCCCCACTGCTGCTCCGGCTCACTCGTCATGCGTGCAGCATATGGCGTCGCCGGAGGGCCACGGAAAAGGCCCCCGGGTGGCTCCCGGGGGCCTTTTCCGTCATCCGTGCGATCAGACCTGCGCCCGCTCCTCGACGACCTTCGCGATCTTCGCGATGGCCTCGTCGACGGGGATGCCGTTCTCCTGCGAGCCGTCGCGGTAGCGGAAGGAGACCGCGCCGTTCGCCATGTCCTCGTCGCCCGCGATGACCATGAAGGGCACCTTCTGCTTCTGGGCGTTGCGGATCTTCTTCTGCATCCGGTCCGAGGAGGAGTCGACCTCGACGCGCAGCCCCTGCCTGCGGGCCGCCGCCGCGAACTTCTCCAGGTACTCGACGTGCGCGTCGCCGATCGGGATGCCGATCGCCTGGACCGGCGCCAGCCACGCCGGGAACGCGCCCGCGTAGTGCTCGAGCAGCACGGCGAAGAAGCGCTCGATGGAGCCGAACAGCGCGCGGTGGATCATGACCGGGCGGGTCTTGGAGCCGTCCGCGGCGGTGTACTCCAGGTCGAAGCGCTCCGGCAGGTTGAAGTCGAGCTGGATGGTCGACATCTGCCAGGTGCGGCCGATGGCGTCCTTGGCCTGCACGGAGATCTTCGGGCCGTAGAACGCGGCGCCGCCCGGGTCCGGGACCAGCGGCAGGCCCTGCTTCTCGGCGACCTGGCGCAGCGTCTCGGTGGCCTCCTCCCACGCCTCGTCGGAGCCGACGAACTTCTCCGGGTCCTTGGTGGACAGCTCCAGGTAGAAGTCGGTCAGGCCGTAGTCGCGCAGCAGGTTCAGGACGAAGGTGAGGGTCTTGTCGAGCTCCTCGGACATCTGCTCGCGGGTGCAGTAGATGTGCGCGTCGTCCTGGGTGAAGCCGCGGGCCCGGGTCAGGCCGTGCACGACACCCGACTTCTCGTACCGGTACACGGTGCCGAACTCGAACAGGCGCAGCGGCAGTTCACGGTACGACCGGCCGCGCGCGTCGAAGATCAGGTTGTGCATCGGGCAGTTCATGGGCTTGAGGTAGTAGTCCACGCCCTCGTCGAGCTGCATGGGCGGGTACATGCCGTCGGCGTACCAGTCCAGGTGGCCCGAGGTCTCGAAGAGCTTCCCCTTCGTCGCGTGCGGGGTGTAGACGAACTCGTAGCCCTCCTCCTCGTGGCGGCGCCGCGAGTAGTCCTCCATGACCCGGCGGATGATGCCGCCCTTGGGGTGGAAGACGGCGAGGCCGGAGCCGATCTGCTCCGGGATGGAGAACAGGTCGAGCTCGGAGCCGAGCTTGCGGTGGTCGCGCTTCTCGGCCTCGGCGAGGAACTCCAGGTGCGCCTTCAGCTCGTCCTTGGACGGCCAGGCGGTGCCGTAGATGCGCTGGAGCATCGGGTTCTTCTCGCTGCCGCGCCAGTAGGCGGCCGCGTTGCGCATCAGCTTGAACGCCGGGATGTTCCGGGTGGTGGGCAGGTGGGGACCGCGGCAGAGGTCCTTCCAGCACAGCTCGCCGGTCCTGGCGTCCAGGTTGTCGTAGATCGTCAGCTCGCCGGCGCCGACCTCGACGTCCGCGCCGTCCTCGCTGGAGGCGGACCCCTTGAGGCCGATCAGCTCCAGCTTGTACGGCTCGTCGGCGAGCTCCTCGCGGGCGGCCTCGTCGGTGACGACGCGGCGGGAGAAGCGCTGCCCGCGCTTCTGGATCTCCTGCATCTTCTTCTCGATGGCCTTGAGGTCCTCGGGCGTGAACGGCTTGTCCACGTCGAAGTCGTAGTAGAAGCCGTCCCGGACCGGCGGGCCGATGCCCAGCTTGGCCTCGGGGAACAGCTCCTGCACGGCCTGGGCCATGACGTGCGCGGTGGAGTGGCGCAGGATGTTGAGGCCGTCCTCGGAGGAGATCTCGACACCCTCGACGGTCTCGCCGTCCCTGACCTCGTAGGAGAGGTCCTTGAGCTCGCCGGCCACGCGCGCGGCGATGACCGAGCGCTCGCCGGCGAAGAGCTCGGCGGCCGTAGTGCCCGTCGTCACCACGCGTTCTTCCCGCTCGGAATCGCGTTGGATGATCACACGGACGTCTGACACCGGTCTCTCCTGACTGAAGGTGGGGCTGCGGCGCCATACCGGAGCGCGCGCACGAGTCCCGATCGTACCGACCCGGGCCCGCCCATAGCGAAATCAGTCCTCGCAGTCGGGACCGCAGGCCTCCCCGAAGAAGGCCGCGGTCTCGGCGTTCTCCTGGATCGCCTTCATCAGCCGGTCCCGCTCGGCCTCGTCGACCTGCACCGGTACGACCTCGCCGACCCCGGTCACCCGGCGGAAGCCGCCCCGGCTCTCCAGCCGCCCGTACACCCGCACCGGCAGCCCGACGAGGTGGGCGTGGCCGGCGATGCGGTAGTCCTCCTCGCCGAGCGTGACCCGGACGTGGCCGACCTCGGCCCCGGCCAGCACGCGCAGTCGTACGGTGCCCTCTCCGCGCGGCCCGGACCTGCGCATCCGTATCACCGTGCCGGTGATCCGCACCGGTACGGAGGGCTCCGCGCGCCGGTAGCGGACGCCGGCCTCGCGCAGGACGGGCAGGTCGCCGGGCGAGAACTCGACGGGTTCGGCCGAGGCCGCGCAGCCTTCCGGGACACCGGCCGCCGGGGCCCACTCCACGGCGATCCGGGCGCCCTCCGTGCCCCGGACCAGGGCGACGAGGGCCTCGGTGAGCTCATGGCTGGCCCCCGCCCCGACGGCCGTGTCGAAGGCGTCCATGCCGCCGGTGGCCCGGCGGTAGTCGACGGCCTCGCGGGTCGCGTACAGGGCCTGGTGGAGACGTACGGCGAGGGAGCGGCCGGTGGCGACGGGGGCGAAGGCGGTCAGCCGGCGTCCGCCCTGCGCGGGCCCGACCAGGACGGTGTCCAGCGCGGCGGCGGCCGGGCGCCGGTGCCGGGCGCCGTGGAAGCCGGCGCGCGCGTGCGTGGCGAGCGCGGCGGCGAGCAGGGTGCGGCGGGCCGCGGAGCGCAGCTGCTCCTCGGAGGTCCAGGCCGTGGTGCCGCCGGGACCGGCCGGTACGTCGCGCCACCAGCGGATCTCGTCGCTGGGCACGGTGAGGGCGAGCAGGATCTCGCGGGCGGCGGGGGTGTCGCTGCGGGACAGCGCGTGCAGGGCGTCGGCGAGCAGGTCCTCGCTGTCGGGGAAGGCGCGGCTCTCCGGCACCAGCAGGCTGGTGCCGCTGCCCGGTCCGGGCGGGGTCCAGCGGCCGTAGCGTCCGGCGGCGCCGCCGCGCCGCTGCCAGCCGTGCCGGTGCAGGAGGGCGGCGAGCACGACGGGGTCGGTGTCGGCGGGCTCGGGCGGCCGGCCGTCGTGGGCGGCGTCGGCGGGGTGCGGGCGTACGGACCGCGGGGGTTCCCCGGTCGGGCGGTGCGTCACGGTTTTCCTCCCGTCCCGACCCGCGTCATGATCTCGCACAGCGCCCGGTCGTCGAAGATGCGTGAGGTGGGGATCCGCACGGTGGTGCGGTGCCGGCCGGTGACCGGATGCCCGGCGAGGTTGGTCCAGTAGCAGCAGTGCCGCAGGTCGAGCCGGTCGTGACCGGCCCGCAGCCAGTCGTCCTGCGAGCGCGGGACGAGCATGACGACCAGGATCTTGTGCACCGAGACCGGAGTGCGGGCGAGCTTCACCAGGTGCGCGTTGTCGAGCGTGAAGGGGAAGGAGCGGCCGGGCGGGCCGGGTGCGATCTGGTAGGTCGCCTTGAGCTGCACCTTGATGGTGACCTCGTCGTCGACCGTGTGCCCGGGGGCGCTGTGGCTGACGTGCCAGTCGATGCCGTTGTCCGGGAAGGGCTGGGACAGCGAGCAGCCCGCGGCGGCCGCGACGGCGTGCAGGTAGCCGACCTGCAGGGTCTCCATGCAGGCGGTGGTGGCGAGGGTGCCGCGGGTGGGTGGCGTGCGCTCGGGCAGCAGCCCGCCCCGTTCGGGCTGCGCGATGGCCATGGCCAACAGCCTTCCAGAACAGTCGAGTCCCCGTTGCGGGTCCGTGAACTGCGAAGACCCGTACTCCTGTTGTCTCCTCCCGGCGTACGGCGCAAACAGCCCGGGTATCACCGGATCGGGCAGTGGGCGGGACGTCAACTGCCGAAGGTGAACGAGGGGTTGTTGGGTATGACGTGCTGGTACGAGGGGCCGCTGGCCGCTTTCGACACGGAGACGACGGGTGTGGACGTCGAGACCGACCGGATCGTGTCGGCCGCGCTCGTCGTCCAGGACGCCCCGGGGACCCGGCCCCGGGTGACCCGCTGGCTGGTGAACCCGGGGGTGCCGGTGCCCGCCGAGGCGGCCCGGGTGCACGGGCTGACGGAGGAGCACCTGCAGCGCAACGGCCGCTGGCCGGCGCCGGTGATGTACGAGGTGGCCCAGGCGCTGGCGGAGCAGGCCGGGGTGGGCCGCCCGCTGGTGGTGATGAACGCGCCGTTCGACCTCACCCTGCTGGACCGGGAGTTGCGCCGGCACCGCGCCTCGTCGCTGAGCCGCTGGCTCGAGCGGACGCCGCTGCTGGTGCTGGACCCGCGGGTGCTCGACAAGCACCTGGACCGCTACCGCAAGGGCCGCCGCACGCTGACCGACCTGTGCGCGCACTACGGCGTCCCCCTGGAGGAGGCGCACGACGCGGCGGCGGACGCGGTGGCCGCGCTGGAGGTCACCCGGGCGGTGGGGCGGCGTTTCGCGGCGCGGCTGGAACGGCTGTCCCCCGGTGAGCTGCACACCCTGCAGGCGGTGTGGCACGCGGCGCAGGCCAGGGGGCTGCAGGCGTGGTTCGCGCGCAGCGGCACCGAGGAGGTGGTGGACCCGGCCTGGCCGCTGCGCCCGGACCTGCCGGCGGCGGCGTGAGCCTGTGAGCCGACGGCGCGCACGGGAAGGGGTGCGGGTGGCGAAGACCCGCCGTGCGGGCGGAGCCGTGCGGAAACGGACGACGGCGGCTCGGCCTGCACTTCTCGCAGGCACGAGCCGCCGTCGACGTCATGGGCGATACTGGGTTCGAACCAGTGACCTCTTCGGTGTGAACGAAGCGCTCTCCCACTGAGCTAATCGCCCGGGAACGCACTGAACAATACAGGTGCGGGCGGGCTTCCTTCAAACCGCTTCCAGGTGGGCGGCCAGCCCCCGCCGCCCCGAGCGCATCATCAGGGCGTGGTTGAGGCGGAAGACGGGCCGTCCCGGCACGGCGAGCCGCCGCAGCAGCGGCTTGCGGACGTCCACCTCCTGTTCGTAGTGGGCGAGGCTGCCGCCGGGGCCCAGCCGGGTGACGGTCCAGCGGGCCCAGCCGTCGATGTCCCCGGACAGGCCCGCTTCCAGGATCCCGGCCTCCGCGTCGCGCCGCCCCACGCGCAGGGTCGTCCACAGGTCGAAGGGCATCAGGGAGCGGATCCGGACGATCCCGCTGGTGGCGTCGAGCCGGACGACCTCCCGTACCTGGGGCCACCACAGGGGGTAGTCCTCGACCCGCTCCAGGACCCGGTAGACCACCGGTGCGGGCGCGGGCAGGGTCCACAGACTGCGGAATCGGTAATGGTTCCAGTCCATGTACGGAGTGTGCCCGCCCGCGCCCGGGACGTGCCGCTACGGCATCCGGTTCCCCAGCAGCGCCAGGTTCTCGATGGCGGCGAGGCCGTAGAGGGCGGTGTCGTTGGTGGAGACCCAGGTGGCCTCACTGCCCGCGACCAGGGCCGTGGGGCCGCTGATCTTCTCGGTCCTCCAGGGCGCCGACTCCTTGTACCCGTCGGAGTTGTAGAACTTCTCCCAGGCCCGCTCGGCCAGCTTCTCGTCCCCGGTCCGCACGGCGGCGTAGGCGTCGAGGCGGGAGTGGCCCTGGAAGAGGATCAGGCTGCCGAAGTTCGAGCCGTAGCGCGCCGCCTGCTCGGCCTTGGTGGCGTTGAAGTAGCGGCAGTAGTCGTAGTACGCCTCCGCGAACTCCGGCATGTCGACCAGGTCGATGAGCTCGGCGCACAGCTCGTTGAGCCCGAAGACGGCCGACAGGTGGGAGACCTCGACCTTCGGGGTGTCGGCGACGGCGAACCTCCCGGTGTCCAGGTCGTACAGTCCGCTGCCCTGGACGAAACCGTTGGGCTGGGCGGCGATGGTCTCCATGGTGGACAGCACGCGGGCCCTGGCCTTCTCCCACTTCGGGCCCTTGCGCTCCCACTCGGTGAGCCAGGCGGAGACCAGTCCGCTCCAGTCGGTGCCGAAGCCGACGGACAGGGCGTTGCGGTCGGGGGTGTAGGGCTCGGTGCGGATCTTGCGCAGCGGGTCCAGGGCGAGGAAGGTCTCGTCGGAGTCGACGTTGGCGTGCATGAGGTCGCCGACGCGTTCGTCGGCGGTGAGGAAGTAGTAGTAGCGCCGGTAGGTGGTGTTGGCGATGCGCTGCTGCTTGGCGCTGTCGGCGAAGTGCTGGACGCCGTGCCGGGTGCCGAGGCCGGCCCACCTGCCCAGGTGGTAGACGTCGACCTCGCCGGTGTGGCGGGTCATCGCCTCGGCGAAGCGGAAGATGTCGGCGCGGCCGGAGCGCAGGTACGCGTACCAGAGCCACAGGTCCGGTGAGAGCTCGGAGTTGTCCCAGGCGTAGCCGCCCACGTCGTAGCGCCACTGGTGCCGGACGGTGTCGTAGGTGTGCATGATGTCGCCGTAGTCCCAGAAGCCGTACCAGCGGCGCTGCTCCACCTGGTCCTTGTAGTAGGTGAAGAGGAAGTCGAGGTGGTCCTCGATCCTCGCCTTGGCCGGGGTGGAGCGGTCCGGCTCGGCGAACAGGCCCTTGCCGAAGACGCCCGCCCCGATGAGCTGCCCGGGCGGAGCGGCGAGCTGCGGGAGGACGCGGACGGCCTCGACCTGGCGGGCGAGCTCCTCGGCGCTCGGGGTGGACTCGTTGGCCCAGAAGAGGAGTTCGGAGGTGCGGGCGATGCCGTGGGGGGTGCCGAACCCGGGCTCGTAGTCCTCGTAGGTGATGTTGAGGCCCTCGAGCTGTTCGGGGAAGGTGTCCTGGCCCATGCCGTCGTGGTAGAAGCGCAGGTCCATGGGCTGGGCCTCGGGGGACCAGAGCCAGAGGGTGACCTCGGCCTCGTCGGTGTGGGCGCCGCGGATGTCGAGCTGGGCGGGGTGCTTCTCCCAGAAGTCGCGCAGGCCGAAGGAGAGCCCGCCGCTGACGCCGCCGACGTAGCCGAAGCCGGAGGCGCGCCGGCCGCCGCCCGCGCCGATCCAGCCGTGGCCCTTCTTGGTGCGCTTGCGCAGGGTGAAGCCGTCGGCGGAGAGCTGGGAGAGGGTGTAGTCGCCCCACTCGGGGATGTACTGCAGGCGGGTGGTGACGCGCTGGTCCCAGGTGGACGGGTCGGGCAGCTTCCTGCCCTCGAACTGGGCCTGCTGCACGGCGGGGCCCGGGTCGCGGCGCAGTCCGGTGATGCCCTTGACGGCCTCGCGGAGCAGGCCGGTGCCCTCGCCGCCGATGCGGATGTGCCGGTCGTAGGACGCGTCGCGCAGGGGGACGGTGAAGCGGACGCCGATGCCGCGGACGAAGTCGCCGCTCGCCGTGCCGGGCTCCTGCTTCCCGTCGTAGGTGAGGGTGTGCACCATGCGGAAGGAGTCGGCGCCCGCGTAGAAGTAGAGGCGGACGGAGAAGGGGAGCCAGCCGCGGCTGCCCCTGCGGTGCCTGCCGTCGACGCGGACGACCGCGCGGACCGGGCCCTCCTGCTCGACGGTGACCTCGGAGACGGCGCCGTCGAAGCGCTCGGTGCGGACGGTGGTCTGGTCGCCGTCCTCGTACTCGGGCTGGCGCAGCACGACGAGGCGGCCGTCGCGGGCGATCTCGGTCGCGCCGCGGGTGACCGACTTGACGAGGGTGGCGCCGGAGGTGCCGATCCTCGCGGTGATGACTCCGGTCGATACGTCGACGGTGCCGCCGCGCCTGTCGACGGTGACCCTCTTCTCGGGTGCGGCGGGCGTCCCCGCGGTCAGGGTCAGCCTGCCGGAGCCCGAGCTCACCGCGTGCGCGGTCCACTTGAGGGATCCGTCGGGCCAGTAGGCGATCGGCCAGGACTGCACGGGGACGGATCTCCCGTCGGCGTCGGTCAGCGCGAAGGTCTGGTCCTCCTGGTGGGCGCCCTTGGGCCAGGGCACGCCGACGGTGGAGCCGGGCGCCGCGCCCAGGCCGCCGTCCTCCAGCCAGTCCAGGGTCACCGGGTCCGCGGCGGCGGCCTCGGCCCGGGGCGCGGCGGCGGCGTTCCGCTCCCCCAGCGCCCAGCTGAACTGGGCGGCGGCTCCGGCGACGGCGGCCGCCTTGAGGAGGGATCTGCGGGGAAGGGGGGACATGGCCTTTCCTTTCCGTGCGGGTGCGGGGACAAAGATATGTCAGGGGCATGACAGACAGGGGTACGGCGCCGGGGCGCCGGCCCCGAGGGGCGCGGGCACCGCCGGTCAGCGGTGCCGGTGGCGCTCCTCCACGGCGACGGCCGCCGCCACGACGGCCCCCAGGACGGGGACGGCCAGCGGTGCGCTGAACCAGGCGGAGCAGACCACCACGGCCAGCCCGCCGACGATCAGGAAGGACCCGGCGGGGTCGAGGACGGTGCGGCGGCCGGCCTGTGCGAGCAGCGGCCGCCAGGGGACGCCGGGCCGCCAGAGCGCCGCCGCGCGCAGCAGCGCGACCACCGCTCCGATGAGGGCGAACACACCGACGGCGCCCACCAGCGGCCCTCCCGGCAGACCCGCCCGTACGGCCCGCACGTCGAACCACACGGCGGCGGCGGTCATCCAGCCGGCGAGCCCGACGGCCCAGCCGCCGCGCACCGCCGACCGGAAGTCGGCCGCGAACTCCCGCCATCCTCCGCCCTCGTGGGAGAGGTGCCGCCCGAGGTGCCGTGCGCCGGCCGCGAGCGCGGCGGGGTAGGTGACCAGCGGCAGCGCGGCCACCGTGATCCACACACCGGTCAGCAGGCACTCGGCGAAGAGCGCGAACCTCCCCCACGTCCTCGACTCCGTGCGCGCCTGGGACATCGTCGGCTCACCTCAGCCCTTCAGACCGGACGTCGCCATGCCGTCGATCAGATAGCGCTGGAAGGCCAGGAAGAAGGCGAGCACGGGCAGCAGGGCGACGAGCGACATGGCGATCATGCCGCCGTAGTTCGCCAGCGCCTCCTGGTCGACGAACATCTTCAGACCGAGGGAGACCGTGTACTTGCCGGGCTCGTTGAGGTAGATCAGCGGGCCCATGAAGTCGTTCCAGGCGTTGATGAAGGTGAAGATGGCGCTGGTGATCAGGGCCGGACGGCTCAGCGGGAGGACGATCGACCAGTAGATGCGGAAGTGCCCGCAGCCGTCGAGGCGGGCCGCCTCGTCGAGTTCCCTGGGCAGGTTGCGCATGAACTGCACCATCAGGAAGACGAAGAACGCCTCCGTGGCCAGGTACTTCCCCAGCAGGAGCGGGGTGTACGTGTTGATCATGTCCATGTTGCGGAAGAGCACGTACTGCGGGATCAGCAGCACGTGGTACGGCAGCAGCAGCGTGCCGATCATCAGCGTGAACAGCAGATTGCGGCCCGCGAACCTGATCTTCGCGAAGGCGTACGCCGTGAGCGAGCAGGACACCAGGATCCCGATCACCGAACCGACCGCGAGGAACAGCGAGTTGAAGAAGAACGTGGAGATCGGGATGTCCGCGATCCCGTCGGCGAGGCTCGTGTAGTTGGAGACGATCGGGTCGCCCGGGAAGAGATCCAGGCTGCCGATGATGTCCTCGCTCCTCTTGAAGGAACCGCCGACGACCCAGACCACCGGGTAGAGGATGACCGCGAGGATCACCAGCGACCCGAGGTGCCAGGCGAGCGAGCCCGGCAGCCTGCGCCGCAGGGCGGCCCGCTTCGTCGACGGGACCGGCGTGACGTCGGTGGCCTGCGCGCTCATCGGCCGTCCTCCTCGTAGTGCACCCAGCGCTTCTGGGACCAGAACAGCACCGCCGTGACCAGGGCGACCGCGACCAGCAGCATCCACGCCATGGCGGAGGCCAGGCCCATCCGGCTGTTCTCGAAACCCTGGACGTAGAGATAACAGGTGTAGACCATGGTCCCGTCCGCCGGACCGCAGGCGTTGCCCCCGGCGCCGCCGCCGACGATGTACGCCGAGCTGAAGATCTGGAACGAGTGGATGGTCTCCAGCAGGACGTTGAAGAACAGCACCGGGGAGATCATCGGCAGTGTGATGTTCCAGAACTGCCGCAGCCTGCCCGCCCCGTCGACGTCGGCCGCCTCGTACAGCTCGCGCGGCACCTGCTTCAGGCCGGCCAGGAAGATGACCATGGGGGCGCCGAACTGCCAGACGGTGAGCGCCACCAGGCTGTAGATGATCAGGTCCGGGTCACCGGTCCAGCCGCCGACGTCGATGCCGAAGAGCTTCTGGGTACGGTCGACGATCGCGTCGTCCGAGAAGATCGCCTTCCACACGATGGCCACGGAGACGCTCGCGCCGATCAGCGACGGCGCGTAGAACGCGGCCCGGTAGAAGGCCTGTCCGCGCCTCTTCTGGGCCAGCAGCAGGGCCACGCCGAGCGCCGCGATCAGCTTGATCGGGGTGCCGACGGCGACGTACCAGAGCGTGACCTGCACCGAGTGGCGCCAGCGCGGGTCGGCGAACATCTCGGAGAAATTGTCCAGGCCGATCCAGCGGGGGGCGTCGAACAGGTTGTAGTCGGTGAACGCGAAGTAGAGCGAGGCGACCATCGGTCCCGCCGTCAGCAGCAGGAAACCGGCGATCCAGGGGGACATGAAGAGGTAGCCGGCCAGGTTCTCCCGGCGGTCCCGCCGCTTCGACGCGGCGGGACGCGGGGACTTCACCGGACCGTGCCGCGGCTCGGAGTCCTTCGTCAGGTCCTCCGTCGCGGGGGCGTGTGTCACGGCGCTTCCCATCAGCTGCTCAGGGCCGTCTTCGACTCGGTGAAGAACTGCTTGACGGCGTCGTCCACGGACCGCTTGCCGAGGGCCATCTCCTCGGCGATGCGCAGGAAGGCGGCCTCGCAGATGTCGGCGCCGTTGGGGTGCGGGGTGATGGACTCCAGCACGCCCGCCTCCACCAGGGACTCCTCGTACGCGGCGATGGCCTGGTTGACCGGGTCGGTCGGCTGGTACGCGTCGTACTGGGCCTGCGTCGCGGGCACACCGCGGTCGTAACCCATGATCTTGGCGACCTCGGGGTCGTGGACCATGAAGTCGATGAACTGGGCGACCTCCTTGGGGTGCTGGGTGCGCTTGGAGGCGCTCAGCATCAGGGAGCCGAGGTACTGGCCGGTCCTCTTGCCGTCCGTGGTGGGGATGGGCGCGAGGCCGTACTCGCTCTTCCCCTCGGAGGTGTAGCGGACGGTGAAGTTGTCCCAGGTGAACTCACTGCCGGCGAGTTCGGCGGAGAGCGCCGACTTGGGCTTGACCTGGACGACCTTCCTGGCGTCCGCGAAGAGGCCGGACTTCACGCCCTTCTCCGCCTTGGTCCACCACTCGGTCAGGTCCGCCTCCGTGAAGCCGAGACCGTCCTCGGTGAAGAACGCCTTGCCGTTCTGGCGCAGGTACAGGTCGTAGAGGTACATGACGCCGTACATGCCGCTGTCGCCGGCGCGGCCTGCCCTGTCGCGGATCCTGGCCATCGCCGCGTCGAAGTCGTCCCACGTCCAGCCCTGTTCGGGCTTGACGCCGGCCCGGGTGTAGACGGGCTTGTCGATGACGAGGGCCATCGAGTTGGAACCGACGGGCACGCCGAGGAGCTTGCCGTCGATCTCGCCGAACTTCTCCAGGCCCGCCCGGAAGCCCTCCATGCGGAGGTTGCCCGCCTTCACCTGCTCACCGAGATCGAGCAGCACATTCTTCGCATCGTATTTGCGGAGAAAGCCGATGGCATTCTGGAAGACGTCCGGCGGATTCCCGCCGGAGGCCTGGGTGTTGAACTTCTTCCAGAAGTCGGTGTACTGCTGGAAGTCGGTCTTCACCTTGATCTTCGGGTACTTCTTCTCGAAGAGCGCGATGGTCTTGTTGATGCGCTCGGCCCGGTCCTCGGCGCCCCACCAGGAGTAGCGGATCGTCACCGTCCCGTCCCCCGAGCCACTGCCGCCGCCGCAGGCGGTGGCCGTCGCGCCCAGCCCTGCGACGGCCAGCGAAGCCCCCGCAGCCTTGAGGATCGTCCGCCTCCCGGTCCGCCCCTCCGCATTCCTGTCCTGCTGCATACGAGCCTCCCCGCGACGTCGCGTCCGCCTCATGAATCGTTTCAAGTAAGCGCTTGCTGGCACAAGTTACGGAGGGCCCACGGGCACGTCAATGATTCGGACAGGAATTGATGGCCGCCCGGACCGCACGAGGACGGCGGCCTTCTCGGGCACGCGTCCGCGCGTGATGCCGAACGCGCAGGTGGACGCCT
The DNA here is from genome assembly GCF_009852415.1 of Streptomyces sp. Tu 3180. Taxonomy (NCBI): domain Bacteria; kingdom Bacillati; phylum Actinomycetota; class Actinomycetes; order Kitasatosporales; family Streptomycetaceae; genus Streptomyces; species Streptomyces sp. Tu 3180. The sequence goes on from NZ_WOXS01000002.1 coordinate 1,744,958, forward strand.
TGCGGCCGACCGGCCGAACACCGGCGGACCGCGGGGAGGGGGCGGCGCGGAAGGTCACGGTTGGATGAAGACGACCGGAAGCGGAACGGGCCGGCCGTCACACGAACCGCGGCCGGGACCGGCGCACGGGCGCCCGGGGAAGGGGGACACGGGCGACGCGGGCGCCCGGTACGGAGGGGGTGCGGGAGGAGCGGATCCCCCGCCCCCCACACACATCACGGCGGCCCGGCTCACGATGTGTGAGCCGGGCCGCCGTGTGATCCGGTGGGCGATACTGGGTTCGAACCAGTGACCTCTTCGGTGTGAACGAAGCGCTCTCCCACTGAGCTAATCGCCCGGGTGCAGGAAGAACATTACCCCATGTCAGGGGGTGCCCGTGACCAGCGGGAGCCGGACCGCCGCACCCCCGCCGGGGATCACTGGTCCTCGATCTTCCAGGGCATCTGGAGGCCGAACTTCCACAGGTAGACGCCGGCCAGCCCGGCCACGATCACCACACCGACCGTGGTCAGGATGATGTTCCGGCGCCGCACCTTGGGATCGAGCGCGCGCTGCGCCGCCTCGGTGACCTTGCGCTTGGTCCACCGGAGGACCAGCTGGGCCCAGACGAACTCGGTCGCCCAGATCGCCATGCCACCGAAGATCACCACCCAGCCCGGCCCGGGCAGCACCAGCATCGCGGCGCCGGCCGCCACGACCGCCAGGCCCACGATGAAGACGCCCACCTGCCAGCTCAGGTGCAGGACGCGACGCGCCTTGATGAATTCCGGCGCCCGCGAGCCGAGACCTCGCGCCTCGTCCCGGCTCTCGTCCGATGCCGTCGCCCCGCGAGCCGCCACGACGGCCTCGCCGGGCTTGCCAGTCCCCGTGTTCATACAGCCAAACCCTACCTGAGCGAATCACATCACCGGAATGGGCGCACGCCGCGAACGATCTTTCGGCCGGAAGAGTTACGTAAACACACGCAAAACACTCAGAGGGGTTTACAACGGCACCGTAGGTGGCATGTCGATTTCGCCGACGTGCGAATCCCCGAGCGCACACTGAGCGAAAGGCCCTGGCGCTTATGAACACCACGGTCAGCTGCGAGCTGCACCTGCGCCTCGTTGTGTCGAGCGAGTCCTCCCTGCCTGTCCCCGCAGGCCTGCGGTACGACACGGCCGACCCCTACGCCGTGCACGCCACCTTCCACACCGGAGCCGAGGAGACCGTCGAGTGGGTGTTCGCCCGCGACCTCCTCGCCGAGGGGCTTCACCGTCCCACCGGCACCGGCGACGTCCGCGTCTGGCCGTCGCGCAGCCACGGTCAGGGCGTCGTCTGCATCGCCCTGAGCTCCCCGGAGGGAGAGGCCCTGCTCGAGGCCCCGGCACGGGCTCTGGAGTCCTTCCTGAAGCGCACCGACGCCGCCGTGCCCCCCGGCACGGAACACCGGCACTTCGATCTCGACCAGGAGCTCTCGCACATCCTGGCGGAAAGCTAGGCGAGACTCACCAAGCCGCCCGGCGCCGTCGACTCGGGGAGACGGCTCGGGCCCGGACCGTCGCATCACGGACAACCGCATACGGCATACACCGGCGCCGACGCCGCGGAGCACCACCGCGGGCGGCGCCGGTGTGCTGTGTGCCGCCATGACCGGCCGCATGCGACACGTGACCGTCCGGGAACGCTCGAAGGCCGTCCGGCGTTGTATTCGAAGCCATGTGCGGAACGGGAGCGGTGCGGTGCTCGCCGGAGCCACTACCATCGGCCAGCATCGACGGGCGCCCGCCCGACCCCCAGGCCAGGGAGCGAATCGTGCTGATCACCCACGACACCCGGTGCGCGCTGGACACCGTGGTGGATCTGGTGAACACCGCGCCGGAGGACGACTCGACACCGGACGGACTGCCGGACGTCGCGGCTCTCGAGGTCTTCGTGCGGGAGCACGAAGTCAGCGAGGTCGGAGTGCTCACGGAGTTCGACCTGGCCGCGGTGCGCAAGATCCGCGGACGGTTCGCGGCGGTGTTCGCCGCTCCCGACGCCCGCAGCGCCGCCGGACTGATCAACGAACTGATCGCGGCCGCGGGCACCACCCCCCGGCTCACGGACCACGACGGCTACGACTGGCACGTGCACTACTTCGCGCCCGGTGCCTCCGTCGCCGACCACCTGGCCGCGGACTGCGGGATGGCACTGGCGTTCTTCGTGGTCGCGGGCGAGCAGGAGCGCCTGCGGCGCTGCGAGGCCCCGGACTGCCGGCACGCCTTCGTCGACCTCTCCCGCAACCGCTCGCGCCGCTACTGCGACAGCCGCACCTGCGGCAACCGCCTGCACGTCGCCGCGTACCGGGCGCGGCGCAAGGAGGCGGCGGGCTGACCGCCGGCGGCCCGGCGGGGTCCGGCGCGCAGGGAGGCCGGGGAGAGGAACCCCCCGGTGCTTCTCGAGCACGTGCCGACGCGGTCCCGACGGGTGACGCCGGGTACCACGGGTACGGTTCACAGCCACAGCAGGTCGTGCAGGGCGGCCGTGAGCAGCAGACACCCGATCACCGCAAGGAAGATCATCAGCGGTGGCTGGGAAAGGGCGAAAAGGCATCCGCGCGGCTCGTCCTGGGGCGGCGCGGCATCGCTCTGTGTCGTGTCCAGCATCTCGCGGCGATGATGACGCATCGGGAGCACCGGACGCGATCAAGACGCACGGAGTGAACGCGGGTTCGCCGATTCCGTGATCTACGGTTCGGGTTGTGATCGTTTCCGGACGTCGCGGGATCTTCTATGACGTTTCAGCCCGCTTGCGTCCCTCACCCGCGGTGCGGCCCACCGTCATATGCCGTGCTTCTTGAGAATGGCCTCGATGTCGCTGAAGTCGTCGTCGCCCCGGGAGGCGGGCGCCGGCCGGGCCGCCGGGCGGGAGCCCTGGCCCAGGGAGGGCGCCGAGGCCGCCGGGGCCACCGCCTCCGGCCGTGCCGCCGCCCGGGCCGCCTTGCGCTCCCCGCGCGTGCCGCCGCGCCGGCGCTCCACGGCGCGCGTGGTCGCGAACAGCACCCAGGACAGCCCCAGCAGGCCGAAGCCCGCCCAGGCCGTCGGGCTGAAGGCGGTGCCGGCCAGCCAGTCGACGACGCCGGTCATCACCAGCGCGACGGGGACGAGCGAGTAGGCGGCGACGCGGGCCGCGGCGAGGAAACGCCTGCGGTAGGCCGTGACCACCGCGATGCCCAGGCCTGCCGCGGAGACGGCGGAGCAGACGGTCTCGGCAATCATCCGGTCCTCCAGGCGGCGTGCGGTCGCAACGGGTGCTTCGTCCCTTCCATCCTGCACCCGCCCGACCCCGCCGGGCCATGTTCCGGCCGGACATCAGGGACATCTCCGGGTCGGCTCCTCCGCAGGTGCCGGTGCCGGCCGACCGGACCGGGAGCGGTTTCCGGGGGTTCCGCGGACCGCGCGAGGTCCGGTTGGGTGGTCCCGGGGCGGGACTGGGAGACTGGGGCCATGAGCGACTCCTCCCCCGACCGTCCCGCCGCCCCCGTCCTCGACGTGTGGTGCGAGCTCCAGTGCCCGGACTGCCGCAGCGCCCTCGACGACCTCCGTGCCCTGCGCGCCCGTTACGGGGACCGTCTGGAGCTGCGGCTGCGGCACTTCCCGCTGGAGAAGCACAAGCACTCCTTCGCCGCCGCCCAGGCCGCCGAGGAGGCGCTGGAGCAGGGGCGGGGCTGGCCCTACGTCGAGGCGGTGCTGGACCGGGTCGAGGAGCTGGACCGCCGGGGAGAGCCGTTCCTGGTCGAGGTCGCCCGGGAACTCGGACTCGACGCCGAGGAGTTCGACACCGCGCTGATCGACGGCCGGCACATCCTGATCGTGGACGCGGACCAGGCCGAGGGCAAGGCGATCGGGGTGACGGGCACCCCGACCTACGTCATCGGCGGTGAGCGCCTCGACGGCGGCAAGAGCCAGGAGGGCCTGCGCGAACGCGTCGAGGAGATCGCGGACCGGCTGCTGGCCGGGCAGGAGGGGTGACCCGGGAACCCCACGGGCGGCCGGGGCCCCTCCGGCGGATCACGCCGGCCGGGCCCTAGAGCAACGGCTTGTACATCTCGTACCGGGTCGTCGCGTAGCCGAGCGACGCGTAGAGCCGCTCGGCCGGCGTGTTGCCCGCGAAGACGTTGAGACCGAGGATCCGTCTGCCCGCGGCGACCGACTGGGCCTCGGCGAGCAGCATGAGGGAGCGGCCGTGGCCCCGGCCGCGGTGGGCGGCGTCGGCCTCGACGTCGAAGACGTGGGCGCGCTCCCCGCGCACCGAGAGCCACAGGGTGCCCACGGGCGTGCCCTCGTGTTCCAGAACGCTGAAGAGCATGCCCTCGGTGCCGCGGCCCTCGGGCAGCAGGGCGGCGTGGTCCTTCCGCGCCTTGGCCCGTGCCTCGGCCTCCGGGACCCCGCGCTCGATCCAGTCCCGCGCGTAGCTCTCCTCGCTCCTGGCCTCCCACGGCCCGAACTCGGCCTCGGTCATCGGCCGGGCCCTGCTCCCCTCCGGAAGCACGGGCGGGACGTCCCCGAGGCTCTTCTCCATGTTCCGGTTGCGCACGACGTAACCGAGCGCCGTGGCCAGGCGGAGGGCCGGTACGGCGTCGGCGGGGACGGTCGCCTCGATACGGCGGCAGCCCCAGCCGCGCACCACCTCCTCCGCCGCGAGCGCGGCCACGGTGCCCCGGCCGCGCCGGCGGTCCGGTTCCTCGACGCGCAGGTGCAGGATCCGGGCCACCGCGTCGCCGAAGACGGGGTGGGTGCCGAGGTGGATCTCCCCGACGGGACGGCTGTTGACGCACACCCGGTAGCGGCGCGAGCGCGTGCCGTCGGGATTCTGCTGAAGCGGCTCGGCCGGCCGCAGGGTCGTGGTCATCACGGGTGTTCTACCCGCTGCCGCGCCCGGATCAGCCGGACATCCGGACCGTCACGGATCGAGGTCGGTGCCCGAGCGCTCGTCGAAGATCCGCATGGCCTTGGCGGTCACCGGACCCGGGGCGCCGGGCAGTTCGCGGTCATCGACGCGGTGCACGGCCTGCACGTCGCGCAGGGTGGAGGTGAGGAAGACCTCCTCGGCCCGCTGGAGGACGTCCATCGGCAGGTCGGTCTCCCGGGCGCCGGTCCACTCGACGGCCAGGGCGCGGGTGATGCCCGCGAGGCAGCCGGAGGCGAGCGGCGGGGTGTGGATCTCGCCGTCGAGGACGACGAAGACGTTGGACCCGGTGCCCTCGCAGAGCTGTCCGACGGTGTTGCCGAACAGCGCCTCGGAGGCGCCCTGTTCGCGGGCGCGGGCGAGGGCGACGACGTTCTCGGCGTACGAGGTGGTCTTCAGGCCGGTGAGCGCGCCGCGTTCGTTGCGGGTCCAGGGGACGGTGACGACGGCGGTGGAGTCGGGGCGGCGGGTGGTCTCGCCGAGCGCGACGACGAGGGTGGTGCCGTGCTCACCGCGGTCGGAGCCGAGGGGGCCGTGGCCGCCCGTGTAGGTGATGCGCAGCCGGCCGAGCGGCATCGGGTTGGCCTCGAGGACGGCGGCGCAGGCGCGGCGGACCTCGTCCAGGTCGGGGTCGGGCAGCCCGAGCCCCCGGGCGGACCGGGTCAGCCGGTCGAGATGCCGGGTGAGCGCGAACGGACGGCCGTCCACGGCCTTCACCGTCTCGAAGATGCCGTCGCCCACGGTCAGTCCGTGGTCGAGGACGGAGACGCGGGCGGATTCGGCGTCCTGCAGCCCGCCGTCGAGCCAGATCTGCACCTTTTAGATCCCTTCACTCACCTCGTACGTTCCCGACGCTACCGCGAGCAGCCGGGAGGCCTTCAGTTCGGTCTCCCGCCACTCCCCCTCGGGGTCGGAGCCCCAGGTGATCCCGGCGCCGGTGCCGAACCGCAGGACGGCGCCACCGGCGTCCCGGTCGATCCAGAAGGTGCGGATGCCCACCGCCAGCTCACCGGTGCCGCGGTCGGCGTCGACCCAGCCGACGCCCCCGCAGTAGGGGCCGCGGGGCGCCGTCTCCAGCGCGTCGATGATCCGCAGGGCGCTCGACTTGGGCGCGCCGGTGACGGAGCCGGGCGGGAAGGCCGCGTCGAACAGCTCCGGCCAGCCGGCCCCGGGACGCAGCTCGCCCCGCACCGTCGACACGAGGTGGACCAGTCCCGGGTGCTTCTCGACGGCGCACAGGTCCGGCACCGTCACGGTGCCGGTGGCGCAGACCCGCCCGATGTCGTTGCGGACCAGGTCGACGATCATGACGTTCTCGGCGTAGTCCTTCTCCAGGAGGTCCGCCTCGGTACGCCCGGTGCCCTTGATCGGCCCGGACTCCACGGTCCGTCCGTCGCGGCGCAGGAACAGCTCGGGCGACGCGGTGGCGATCTCCACCCCGTGCCCGGGCAGACGAATCGTTCCTGCGTAGGGCGCCGGGTTGCCCCGGGCCAGCAGGGCCGTGAGGGCGTCCACGTCGGCGCCGGACGGCACGGGCGCGGACAGCACGCGGCAGAGGTTCGCCTGGTAGACCTCGCCGGCGGCGATGTGCTCGCGGATGCGGCGGACGGCCGCCGTGTACGCGTCACGGTCCAGTGAGGACGTCCAGCCGGCGACGCCCGGCCCCCGCCAGGCGCCCGGCACGGGCGTCGGCACCGGCTGCTCCCGGACGTCCCGGAAGCGGGCACAGGTCAGACGGCCCTCGAAGTCGGCGGCGACGGCCCAGAACCCGGTGGAGTCCAGGGCCGCGGGGTCGTCGGTGACGTCGAGGAGTCCGGTGGCGACGCGGTTGCCGAAGCGGGCGAGAGGGGGCAGGTCAGACACGCGACGAGTGTATGACCGGTGCCCTTCGGGTGACCTGGCCGTGTCCGCCGCGGCACCCCGGCGACGCCCGTGAACAGGCGCAACGCAGCACGCTGCACAAACGCGTTTTTGTACTGGCCCCGGAATCCGCTAGAGTTCAACTCGTCGCCGGGAAGCGCAAGCCGACCGAAACGACAGGCGGACGTAGCTCAGTTGGTAGAGCGCAACCTTGCCAAGGTTGAGGTCGCGAGTTCGAGCCTCGTCGTCCGCTCGAAGGAAGAGGGGGCTTCCCGGTCCCCTACACTCCTGGTGGAGTGGCCGAGAGGCGAGGCAACGGCCTGCAAAGCCGTCTACACGGGTTCAAATCCCGTCTCCACCTCCAAGGACGATTAGCTCAGCGGGAGAGCGCTTCCCTGACACGGAAGAGGTCACTGGTTCAATCCCAGTATCGTCCACTGGATCTTCGGATCCCCCGCGCGATTAGCTCAGCGGGAGAGCGCTTCCCTGACACGGAAGAGGTCACTGGTTCAATCCCAGTATCGCGCACGCAGTGCCCACGGTCCGCTCCCCGGAGTGACCGCGGTCCCGAGGACGATTAGCTCAGCGGGAGAGCGCTTCCCTGACACGGAAGAGGTCACTGGTTCAATCCCAGTATCGTCCACATCACACCGAGCCCCCGGCCGCCGCAGCGGCCGGGGGCTCGGTCGTCTCCGGGACCTCAGGACGAGAACAGCATGTGCCCGAAGCTCTTGTGCCGGTGGTGACCGTGGTGGCCACCGTGCGGGGCGCCCCAGGCGGGGGGCTGCGGGGCCGGCGGGTACGCCTGCGGAGCAGCGGGCGGCGCGGGCGGTGCGGGCTGGGACCACTGGGCCTCCAGCCGGGTCAGCGACTCCAGCTCGCCGTAGTCGAGGAAGATCCCTCGGCACCCGCTGCACTGCTCGATCTGGACGCCGTTGCGGTTGTAGGTGTGCATCGGCGCACGACACTTCGGACACTGCATGATCGATTCAACTCCTCGCCGGTCGGCCCTGCTTCACATGTCGCCAGGACAGACTCTGTCCGGCTTCGGTCGGTTGCACCCTAGTCCGTGGAGGTGTACGCCGAGCGGGGCGGGATCGCGGCCATGCGCGCACAGGCGTCGATCACTGACTGTTCCACCTCGTCCGGGGGCCGCCCGTCCGCCGCGGCCCTGACGATCGCCCGCGCGGCGGTCTGCACGGTGAGGGCGCGGGCCGGGACGTCCAGCACGGCCCAGGGGTCGGCGCCGTCGGGGACGGCCGGCCCGCCCGCGGCCCGGTAGGAGTCGAGGAACCGCCCCCACTCCTCCGCCGGCAGCAGCCCGCACGCGTACCAGGCCGCCGGACGCGCCAGATCCCAGGCGGGGACGCCCACGCCCAGGTCGTCGACGTCGATCAGCCGCCAGGAGCCGCCGGGGAGGCGCACGAGCTGGCCCAGGTGGAGGTCGCCGTGGCAGAGGGTGGCACGGTCCGGCATGGGGCCTTCGGCCCGGGCCCACGGGGGCAGGGCGGCCCAGGCGCGCAGGACGGGGGCGGCGGCCGGGGCGGAGCCGAGGGCCCGCAGCCGGGTGACGGCGCGGGCCGCCTTCGCCGGGCCCCGCATGACGGGCAGCGGCGCGGAGGCGGGGGTGCGGTGCAGCCGGGCGAGCAGGACGGCGGCGGCCTCCCACGGGGCGGCGTCGGGATCGTCCGGGTCGACGGGGACGCCGTACGGCCAGAAGGTCACCAGCCGGCCGTGCAGGCCGGCCGGGCCGGGGCCGAGCGGGGGCAGGAAGACGTCCGGGAGGTGTGCGGCCGCGGCGAGGCGCCGGGTCAGGGCGACGGGGTCGGTGTCCGGGGCGTGGGCCTTCGCGACCGTGTCCGCGTGGCGCACGACGGTGCCGTCGGGACGGTCGGCCAGGGTGCCGGCCGCACCGCAGGGGCAGGCCGGGGCGCGTGAGTGGGCCATGCCCCTGACGCGGGCGGTGAGGTCGGCGAGAAGGGTGTCGGCGGTCACGGGACTCCCTGCGGTGCGGGTCTGGAGGGAGGGTACGCGGAGGAGAGCGGCGTCTTCGCCGGACGGCGGGAGGCAAGAGCAATGCCGGCGCAGCTCCCCAGCTGCGCCGGCATCTGTGCCGTCCGCCGCACCCCCGTCCCCACGGGGTTTCATGGGTGGATGTCCCCGCCCGGACCGCTCTTCCGGGCCTGGGGTCGCCGCTCAGCGCCCCAGCATCTCGCCCACGGACGACGCCTGTGTGGCCACCGTCTCCCACCCGTCGAAGACGAGGAGGAGCAGGACCGCCAGGGGGAGGGCCATCAGCGTCGCCACCAGCGGGTGGCGACGGCCCTCACGGCGCGGCCGGAACCCGGCGGTGTCCGCCAGTCGTTCCCGCGCGCGGACCGGGGTCCGCGGTGCCGTGTGGGCCATGGTCCCTCTCCTGACCGTTTCGGTTGCCGTGTTCTCATGTGGTGTCGTTGGCAGCGGCGGGCGTCCGACCTCGGGGGACGAGTGCTGCACCCGCCGCTTGACCTCAAATCTAGGGGCCCGGCGCCCTCCGGACGTCATGCCCTCGTACCGATTGCCGGGCCTCCCGGAGGATGAGCCGTGACCTGCGGTGTACTCCCCTGGGTGGAGACGGGGACCTACGTCTCAGGGACATCCCGGAAGGGCCGGCCGCTCTGTCCGGCTTTCTCCGAGGTGTCCTCCCGAGGCACCGGCTGCTCCACCAGCGCGAGCACCCGGTTCGCCATGAAACGGGCCGTTCGCACGACGGCCCCGGTTCGGGTGACTTCGCTCACTTCCACCACCCCTCGGCGGACCGCCGTCTCCACCCGGCGTCCGGCCCTGCTCGCCACCACCTCGTACGTGCGCGTCGTGTCCCCCGCGTCCACGACTATCTCCACGCGATCACCCTTCACGCGATCAATCCCCCTTCGGCGTCGGGTGGTTGGGATCGCTCGCCGCGTGAACCCGGCCTGCTCACGCGCTCCCCGTCCACCCTTCAAGTCTCCCACCCGGCACTGACAATCGATCGGCCCGAGAGGGCGCGGCCTCTGCGCACGGACGGCCGTGGAAACGTAAGCTGTGGCACGTCACAGGACCGGGCAGCGGGGATGAACATGGCGATGATGCGCCTGAGGCGCGAGGACCCGCGCGTCGTCGGCTCTTTCAGGCTTCACCGACGGCTCGGCGCGGGCGGGATGGGCGTGGTCTACCTGGGCTCCGACAAGAAGGGGCAGCGGGTCGCACTGAAGGTCATCCGGCCTGATCTGGCGGAGGACCAGGAGTTCCGTTCACGGTTCGCGCGCGAGGTCTCGGCGGCGCGGCGCATCCGCGGGGGCTGCACGGCGCGGCTGGTGGCAGCCGATCTCGAGGCGGACCGGCCGTGGTTCGCCACGCAGTACGTGCCCGGCCCGTCGCTGCACGACAAGGTCGTGGACGAGGGGCCGCTCGGCGCGGCCGAGGTCGCCGCCGTCGGCGCGGCCCTGTCCGAGGGACTGGTCGCCGTGCACGAGGCCGGCGTGGTGCACCGGGACCTGAAGCCGTCCAACATCCTGCTGTCCCCGAAGGGGCCGCGGATCATCGACTTCGGCATCGCCTGGGCGACCGGCGCCTCGACGCTCACGCACGTCGGCACCGCGGTCGGTTCGCCCGGTTTCCTCGCCCCGGAGCAGGTGCGCGGCGCCGCCGTCACCCCGGCCACGGACGTGTTCTCGCTGGGCGCCACGCTCGCGTACGCGTCGATGGGCGACTCCCCCTTCGGGCACGGCAGTTCCGAGGTGATGCTGTACCGCGTCGTGCACGAGGAGGCCCAACTGCGCGGCGTCCCGGACGCCTTGGCCCCGCTCGTGCGCGCTTGCCTGGCGAAGGACCCCGAGGATCGGCCCAGCACGCTCCAACTCTCGCTGCGGCTCAAGGAGATCGCGGCCCGGGAGGCCCAGGGACTCACCGACGTCCGTCCGCCCGCGCCGCGCGCCGCCGAGGCGGAGCGGCCCACCGGGCGCCTCGCCGGCGCCTACCCGGACTCCTCCCCGGACCGCGCTCAGGGGCGCCGGCCGGGGCCGCGCGGCGCACGGCCGGGCCAGGGGACCCCCGCACCGCGCGGCGCGTCCGCCGGCCGGGTCTCCCCCTCGACGGGGGGCGGGTCCACGCCCCGGCGCGGCACCCGCGGCGTCCCGCCGGCGCGGGGCGACAGCTCGTCCCGGGGCGGCGCCTCGCGCGGTGGTACGCCGTCCCGGCCCACCCCCGCGCCCCGCGGCTCCGGCCGGTCCGGCACCGGCCCCCGCCGTCAGGGGCCCCGGACGACGGGCACCGGCCTGCGCCCGGCCAATCCGCGGCTGCTCAGGCAGCGCTTGTTCGTGTTCGTCGTCGTGACGCTGGTGGTCGCGCTCGGCATCGCGCTGGTGCAGGGCTGCCAGGGTCCGTCGCGGGGGCTCGGCGGCGACGGGGACGGCGTGCGGGAGCAGCGGGAGCAGGTGCGCGCCCGCTACGAACCGCCGGCCCCGGACGGCCTGATGTCCGAGCGGTACGTCTCGACGATGGAGCGGGACGACTGAGCGCTCCGGCTCCCGGTCCCCCGCCGGACGGGCCCTAAGCCCGGGGGCGCCCCGCGGTCACCGCGTAGAAGGCGACCGCCGCCGCGGCGCCCACGTTGAGGGAGTCGACGCCGTGGGACATCGGGATGCGGACCCACTCGTCGGCGGCGGCCAGGGCCCGGGAGGAAAGCCCCTCCCCTTCCGCGCCCAGCATCAGGGCCACCCGGTCCATCCGGTGGGGCGCCGCCTCGTCGAGGGAGCGGGCCCTGTCGTCGGGGGTGAGGGCGAGGAGGGTGAAGCCCGCCTCGCGGACCGGGTCGAGCCCCCTGGGCCAGGAGTCCAGCCGGGCGTACGGCACGGAGAAGACCGCGCCCATGGAGACCTTGACGCTGCGGCGGTAGAGGGGGTCGGCGCAGTCCGGGGAGAGCAGGACCGCGTCCATGCCGAGGGCCGCCGCCGAGCGGAAGATGGCGCCGATGTTGGTGTGGTCGTTGACCGACTCCATGATCACGACCCGGCGGGCGGTCCCGAGCACCTCGGCCGCCGCGGGCAGCGGCTTGCGCTGCATGGAGGCGAGCGCGCCGCGGTGCACGTGGTAGCCGGTGACCTGCTCGGCGAGCGCGGGCTCCACGACGTACACCGGGGCGGAGGCCCGGTCGATGACGTCCCGCATGACGTCGACCCACTTCGCCGACAGCAGCATCGACCGCATCGCGTAGCCCGCTTCGCCGGCGCGCCTGATGACCTTCTCGCCCTCGGCGACGAACAGGCCCTCGGCGGGTTCGCGCCGGCGGCGCAGTTCGACGTCGGTCAGGCCGGTGTAGTCGTGCAGACGCGGGTCGTCGGGGTCCTCGACGGTGATGGGTTCGGCCATGTCACACCGCCCCGTGCGGGCCCACACCGACGACGTCGCCGACGACGATGACGGCCGGCGGCCTGACGTCCCGGGCGACGACGGTCTCGGCGACCGTGGCGAGGGTCGCGTCGACCCGGCGCTGGGCGGACGTCGTGCCCTCCTGGACGAGGGCGACGGGAGTGCCGGGGGACTTGCCGTGCGCGACCAGGGTCTCGGCGATCTTGCCGATCTTGTCGACGCCCATGAGGATCACGAGCGTGCCGGTCAGCTTCGCCAGCGACGGCCAGTCGACCAGGGAGCGCTCGTCGTCGGGGGCGACGTGGCCGCTGACCACGGTGAACTCGTGGGCCACACCGCGGTGGGTGACCGGGATGCCGGCCGCGCCCGGGACCGAGATGGAGCTGGAGATGCCGGGGACGACGGTGCAGGGGATCCCCGCCTCGGCGAGCGCCTGGAGCTCCTCCATGCCGCGGCCGAAGACGTACGGGTCGCCGCCCTTGAGCCGGACCACCGACTTGCCCTGCCTGGCGTGCTCGATCAGCGCGTTGTTGATGGCCTCCTGGGCCATGAAACGGCCGTAGGGGATCTTCGCCGCGTCGATCACCTCGACGTGCGGCGGCAGTTCGGCGAGCAGGTCGCGCGGGCCGAGCCGGTCGGCGATGACGACGTCGGCCTCGGCGAGCAGGCGGCGGCCGCGCACGGTGATCAGGTCCGGGTCGCCGGGACCGCCGCCGACCAGGGCGACGCCGGGGGTGCGGGTGCGGTGGTGCGGGGCGACGAGGGTGCCGTCGCGCAGCCCCTCGACCACGGCGTCGCGGACGGCGGCGGTGTGGCGGGGGTCACGGCCCTTGGCGTCGGTGGTGAGCACGGCCACCGTGACGCCCTCGCTGTGTCCGGTCGCCGGGGTCCACGCCGTCGCCCGGTCGGCGTCGTCGGAGCGGACGCACCAGACGCGGTGGCGCTCGGCCTCGGCGGACGCCCGCTCGTTGGCGTCGGGGTCGCTGGTGGCGATCAGCGCGTACCAGGCGTCCGCGAGGTCGCCGTCGGCGTATCCGCGCCGCTCCCAGGCGATCTCGCCCGCGTCGGCCATCGCCTCCACGGAGGGGGTCGCCTCGGGGGACACGAGGAGGACGTCCGCGCCGGCCGCGACGAGGGCCGGGAGGCGGCGCTGGGCGACCTGGCCGCCGCCGAGCACGACCACTCGGCGGCCGGTGAGACGGAGGCCCACGGGGTAGGCGGGGTGTTCGGCCATGAGGGTACGGCTCCTCGTACGAGCGGCGTGCGGGGTACGGCGCGCGGGGGCGACGCGGGGCGCTACGGCACTGGAGCGGCCCTGACGTGCGGATTCTAAGGGTGGGGTTCAGCGTACGGCGGGGTGGGCCCGGCGGCGGCGGTGTTCGCCCCGCCCGTGCCCACCCCGGCCGGTGTTCTCGGCTACTTCTCGGTGACTCCCGCCGAGTCGAAGGTCGCCACCTCGTGCATCGCCCGCGCCGTGCTCTGCACCAGCGGCAGCGCGAGCAGGGCGCCGGTGCCCTCGCCGAGGCGCAGGTCGAGGTCGACCAGGGGGCGCAGGCCCAGCTTGTTGAGGGCGGCCACGTGGCCGGGCTCGGCGCTGCGGTGTCCCGCGATGCAGGCGGCCAGGACCTCGGGGGCGATGGCCCGGGCCACCAGGGCGGCGGCACCGGCGCTGACGCCGTCCAGGATCACCGGCGTCCGCAGGGACGCGCCGCCGAGCAGCAGGCCGACCATGGCCGCGTGCTCGAAGCCGCCGACCGCGGCCAGGACGCCGATCGGGTCGGCCGGGTCCGGCTGGTGCAGTTCGAGGGCGCGGCGCACGACCTCGGTCTTGCGGGCGAGCGTCTCGTCGTTGATGCCGGTGCCGCGGCCGGTGACCTCGGCCGGGTCCGCGCCCGTGTAGACGGAGATGAGGGCGGCGGACGCGGTGGTGTTCGCGATGCCCATCTCACCCGTGAGCAGGGCCTTGTTGCCGGCCGCGACCAGGTCGCGGGCGGTCTCGATGCCCACCTCGATGGCCTTCTTGGCCTCCTCGCGGGTCATCGCGGGGCCGGTGGTCATGTCGGAGGTGCCGGCGCGGACCTTGCGCGGCAGCAGACCGGGGGTGGCCGGCAGGTCGGCGCAGACGCCGACGTCGACGACGCAGACCTCGGCGCCCACCTGGGTCGCGAAGGCGTTGCAGACCGCTCCCCCGCCGAGGAAGTTGGCCACCATCTGGGCGGTGACCTCCTGCGGCCAGGGGGTGACGCCCTGGGCGTGCACGCCGTGGTCGCCGGCGAAGATCGCGACGGCCGCGGGCTCCGGGATGGGCGGCGGGCACTGGCGGGACAGGCCGGACAGCTGGGCGGAGATGATCTCCAGCATGCCCAGCGCCCCGGCCGGCTTGGTCATGCGCTTCTGCCGCTCCCACGCCTCGCCGAGCGCCTTGGCGTCCAGCGGGCGGATCTGTGCGACGGTCTCGGCGAGCAGGTCGTGGGGTTCCTCTCCGGGAAGGGCGCGGCGGCCGTACGTCTCCTCGTGCACGACCCAGGACAGCGGGCGGCGCTTGGACCAGCCGGCCTGCATCAGCTCGGGCTCGTCCGGGAACTCGTCGACGTAGCCCACGCACAGGTAGGCGACGACCTCCAGGTGCTCGGGCAGGCCGAGGACGCGGACCATCTCGCGCTCGTCGAAGAAGCTGACCCAGCCGACGCCGAGGCCCTCGGCGCGGGCGGCGAGCCAGAGGTTCTCGACGGCGAGCGCGGAGGAGTACGGCGCCATCTGCGGCTGGGTGTGGCGGCCCAGGGTGTGCCGGCCGCCGCGGGTGGGGTCGGCGGTGACGACGATGTTCACCGGGGTGTCGAGGATGGCCTCGATCTTCAGTTCCTTGAACTGCTTGGCCCGGCCCTTGGGGAGCGACTTGGCGTAGGCGTCGCGCTGGCGCATGGCCAGTTCGTGCATGCTGCGCCGGGTCTCGGCGGAGCGGATGACGACGAAGTCCCAGGGCTGCGAGTGGCCGACGGAGGGCGCGGTGTGGGCGGCCTCCAGGACGCGGAGCAGCACCTCGTGCGGGATGGGGTCGCCGCGGAAGCCGTTGCGGATGTCCCGGCGTTCGCGCATGACCTTCAGGACGGCCTCGCGCTCGGCGTCGTCGTAGCCGGGGGCGGGCGGATGCGCGGGCCGTGCGGCTTCCGCCGCGGCCGCGCTCTCCTCCTCCGGCGCGGGTCCGTCCTCCACTCCGGCGCCCCGGGTGTCCAGGTCGTCCGCGTTCTGCACGCGGTCGGGGTCCGGCTCCGCGCCGGGTGCGGCCGGTACGGCGCCGGATCCGGCCTCGCGGGGGGCGGGCACCGTGGCGGTGGCCTCCGGCGCGGGGCGTTCCTCCGCGGGAACGGCCGGGGCCGGCGTCGGCTGCGGGGCGGCGGGCGCGGTTCCCTCCGCGGGGGCGGACCGCCCCAGGGGCTGGTCCGGGCCGGGCTCCGGGCGGACGGTGCCGGGGAGACCGGGGAGAGGGGCCGTGGCGTCGGCGGACGCGGGCTCGTCGGACGGGCCGGGCGCGGCACCGGGTGCGTCGTGGATCGCGGCGGGCGTCCCGGGGGCGTCGGCGCCGGGTACGACGGGAGCGGCCGCGTCCGCGCCGGTGGGCTCGGGGTCCACGGGGCCCGGCTGCGCGGGGACGGGCCCCCACGCGCCCTGCGGCCCGGGCTGTGCGGGCTGTGCGTCCGGGGCGGCGGGAGCCTGTCCGGGGCCCTGGAACGGGGGCGCGGCCGGCTCCGCTTCCGCCGCCGCCGGCTGGTGGGGCCCCTCGGCGCCGGCCTGCTGCCGGGACGGCTCGGTCGGCGCGGCGGGAGCGTGCTCGGACGGAGCCGCGACCGGCGGGCCGTCGGCGGGCCACGGGGCGGCCTCGGACATGACGGCGGCCTCGGACGTGACGGTGGTCTCCGGGGCCGGCGCGGTCCCGGCGGCGGGGGCCTCGGGTCCGGCCTCGGCGGCGGCTTCCTGCGGCCAGGGGGCGGGGGCGGCCTCGGGGGCCGGGGACACGGCGTCGGCGGTGGGGGCCGGCGCGTCCGCGGCCGGGCCGGGGGTGCCGACGGGCTCGGCGGCGGGGAGGGGCTCGGCGGCGGGGACGGCGTCGGCCGCCCCGGCGGGGGCCGGGGACGCGTCCGGGCCGGCAGCGGCCGGGACCTCGGGCTCGGGGGCCGTCTGCGCCGCGGGGGCCTCGGCGGCCGTCCCGGCACCGGGTTCGGCGGCGGCCTGCGCGGCGGCTTCCTCCCCCGTCGTTCCGGGGGCGGGCTCGACGTCCTCGGAGAGGGCCGGTTCCGGGGCGGGCCGGGCCACGGGTGCCTCGTCCGCCGTCCCGGGGGCCGGTTCCGCCTCCGGTGCCGCGGCGGCGGGCTCGGTGACGCCCGGTCCGGCGGCGGCCGCCTCGGGGGACGTGGTGCCGGGCGCGACGGGGTGAGCCGCGGGCTCGGCGTCCGGCGTCCCGGCGGCCGGAACCGCCGCGGGCGCCTGGACCTGGTCCGGCGCGGCGGCGGGCCCGACGGACGGCGCGGGCCCGGGTGCCGGTGCGGTCACGGCGGCGGGGGCGGGCCCGGGTGCCGCGTCCGGGACCGGGGTGGGCGCCTCTCCGTCCTGCGCGGCGGCGGCACCGGCGGCCGTGGCCTGCCCGGCCTCAGCGGTTCCCGCCACGGGAACGCCGGCGGCGTGCCCGGCCTCCCCGTCGGCGGCGGCGCCCGCGTCGAAGGCGCCCTCCGTGCCCTGCCCCGCCTGCGCGGGGGAGACCTGCGCCCGTCCGGCGCCCGCCTCGGTGGCGACGCGGGCGACGACCGCCTGGGCCGCGCCCACCGGCTCCACCGGTGGCACAACCGTTTCCACGGGGGCCGCCCCCGCGCCCACCGTGGCCTGCGCGCCCCAGGGAGCCGCCTCCTGCGGGGCGGTCGCCTCCCGGGTACGCGGGACGTCGAGGTATTCGGGGCCGAGGGTCGGCGGCCCGGACTGACGGACCGGCACCTGGGCGGGACCGCGGTCGGCGAGGGAGCGGACCGGGCCGGCGGAGACGTTGGGAACGGGCGGCCCGAGGTGCAGCGGGCGGCGCGGCGCGGCCGGCGCCGGCTGCTCGTGCGGGGCCGCGAACCCGGGCGCCGGTGCCTGCCCGGGCTCGGGCAGGCGGACGCCGCCGAGGTCGACCGAGCCGCTGTCGCGGCCGGACATCTCGTGCGGGCCCGGCTCGTGCACGGTCTCGACGACCGGCTCCGGGGCGGGCGGGGCGACCTCGTTGCCCCAGGCGCCCTGGGCTCCGGGCAGCAGCAGGTCTTCGTCCGCGGCGGGAGCGTCGGAGAGGTAGGCGTAGGGGTCGGGCGCGGGAAGGCCCGGCTGTTCCACCATGCCTGTGTTCTCCGGCTGTCCCTCGGCCGGGACCTGGCCGGTGTCGGTCATGCGTACCCCTCGCCCATCGGTTAGTGCTTCCTACGACCAGCTCTCCCGGAACGGCGCACCGACCGCCCCACACTGAAGAACGAGCGTGCGTCCCCAGCGGCACGAACGGCCCGTCCGAAAAGGCGACAAAGCCATTCACTGGCATTGTCGCGGCCGCACGGCCGTCGCGTCAGCTTGATCGGCGACGGTTCCGCTGTGGACTGCGCCACGTTGCGCGTCCTCCGGTTCTGCCGTACCACGACCCGGCCCAAAACGGACGCGTTTTCCGGACATTGACCGACGAAGCGCCGGGGCCCGAGTGCGGTACAACGATCGGCCAGCCTACCGCGCGTGGTACGACAACCCGATCACGGGGACGGTCACCGGATCAGCCGTCGCGCGCGGGCAGCACCCCGCTGAGCAGGAACGCGACGCTCCGCTCCTTCTCCGTCCAGTCCCGGGTGTCGAGTTCGAGGGACTGCAGCAGGGCGCACTCGACCTGGTAGCCGTGCTCCGCGAGGTTCCGGCCGATGAGTTCGGCCTCGTCGCGGGTGCCGGCGTGCGCGACGATGCGCTGCGGGCGGCGGTCGGCGACCGCGGAGACCACGGCCGCTCCCCCGCCGCCGACCCGGACGACGTCCGGCTCGGGGAGGTTCTCCAGTACGTGCGGGGCGGTGCCGTGGACGATCTGGAGCGGGACGCCGTGCCAGCGGGCGGCGGACTCGGTGCGGGCGCAGGCCCCCGGGTCGCTGTCGACGGCGATGACGGCGGCTCCGGCGCGGGCGGCCTCGGTGGCGAAGGCGCCGCTGCCGCAGCCGATGTCCCAGACGAGGTCGCCCAGGCGCGGTCCGAGCCGGGCGAGTTGGGAGATGCGCAGGGCCTCCCGCTCGCCCTCGCCGAGTTCGCCGCCGTACGCCCCGGCGGGCAGTGACCAGCCGCGCGGACCGACGGAGGGATCGCGCCCGGCGATCCAGCCGGTGGACTCACCGGCGCCGACCGGGCCGCCGATGACGATGACGACGTTGGGGTCGCGCCAGGTGTGGTCGGCGGCCTTGTCGGAGGTGACGACGGTGACCCGCTCGCGCTCGGTGCCGAGCTCCTCGCAGATGACGAAGGTGCGGTGGACCCCCTCCATCAGCAGGCCGAGTTCCGCGGGGCCGGCGCCGGGCGAGGTGAGCACCGCCACTTTGGCGTGGGCCCGGCACACGTTCACCGCGCGTCGCAGGGTGCGCGGGTGTGCGACGACCACGTGGGCGTCGTCCCAGGGCATGCCGGCGCGGGCGAAGGCCGCGGCGACGGAGGAGACGGCGGGGACGACCTCGACCTCCAGGCCGAACTCGGGCGCCCGCAGCGTCCGTACCACGCCGAAGAACCCGGGGTCGCCGTCGGCGAGGACGACCGCGGTGCCGCGGTGGGCGGCGATGCGGCGGGCGGCGAGGGCGACGGACCCGAGCCGGACGCGCTCGGCGCCGGCGGGCACCTCGGGGAGTGCCAGATGGTGGGCCGCTCCGGCCACCAGCGTGGCGGCGCCCAGCGCGGCGCGTGCCGCGGCGGTCAGCGGCGAACCGTCCCAGCCGATCACCGTGACCCGGTCGGCCATCGTCGTCAGTCTCCTGGGGTCTTCGCAGGTCGTCGTCGGCTTTTCCCGCCCGGGGCGGGTTCGGTGAGAGTACCTGGTGCGGGCGGTGGACGGCTCGGGCGGTACCGCCGGTCGTGGTCCGTGGGCCCCGGAAAGGTCAGTTCCAGTCGGTGTAGGCGGCGAACCCGTCCGCGTCGGCCGGCTGTCCGTCCGCGCCCTCGATGTCCTCGGGCAGCAGGCTCCACACGATGAAGTCGGTGCGCACGTCGGTCCAGCCGCCGTCCTCGGTGCGGACGTGGGCTATGCAGGCGCCCCGCAGCACGCCCTCGTTGATGCAGCCGATCTTCTGGGCGACCTGCTGCGAGGCGGTGTTGTCGGCGGCGGTGCGCAGCTCGACGCGTTCGAGCTTCTGGTCGCCGAAGAGCCACTGGGCGGTGGCGAGCGCGGCCTCGGAGGCGTAGCCCTCGCCGCGCGCCCAGGGGGCGATGATGTACGACATCTCGGTGGACCGGACGTGCCAGTCGGTCCCGGTGAGCCGGACGACGCCGACCAGGCGCTGGGTGAGGAACTCGGTGACGGCGAGGTCGAGTCCGCGTCCGGCCGCCCGCTCGGCGGGGGCGTGCTCGGTGATCCAGGTGCGGGCGTCCTGCTCGGTGAAGGGCCGGGGGACGTCGGTCCAGGCGGCGACCTGTTCGTCGTTCATCATCTCGGTCAGGGCGGGCACGTCGTCCGTGTCGAGGGGACGCAGCACCAACCGCTCCGTGCTGATGGAGATGTTGGGGAAGGTGCTCGTCATGCGCCGCTCCGTAACCTGAGAGACCGTCGGGTGCTGCTGAACTGCCCAGCATGCAGCATGGAAGCACCGCGCCGCACCACGGGGTCCGCTCCGCTGAGCGGAGCGGACCCCGTGCGGGTCACGTCGTTCAGAAGGAGGCGACGACGGAACCGGCGTACTTGTCCTCGATGAACTTCTTCACCTCGGGGGAGGTGAGGAGCTCGGCGAGCTTCTTCACGCGCGGGTCGTCCTCGTTGCCCTCCTTGACGGCGAGGAGGTTGCTGTTCGGGTTGCCCTCGGCGGACTCCAGGACGAGGGCGTCCTTCGCGGGCTCGAGGTCGGCCTCGATGGCGTAGTTGCCGTTGACGACCGCGGCGTCGACGTCGTCCAGGGAGCGCGGCGTCTGGGCCGCCTCCAGCTCCTTGAACTCGAGGTTCTTCGGGTTCTTGGTGATGTCCGCGGGGGTAGCCGCGGTGCCGACGCCGTCCTTCAGGGTGAGGAGGCCGTTGGCGGCGAGCAGCTGCAGGGCGCGTCCCTCGTTGACGGTGTCGTTGGGCAGGGCGATCGTCGCGCCGCTCTTCAGCTCGTCGGCCTTGTCGACCTTGTTGGAGTACAGGCCGAGCGGCTCCAGGTGGACGTCGACGACGGACACGATGTGGGTGCCGTTCTTCTTGTTGAAGTCGTCGAGGTACGGCTGGGTCTGGAAGTAGTTGGCGCCGACCGAGCCGTCCTCCGTCGCCGTGTTCGGGGTGACGTAGTCGGTGAACTCCTTCACCTCGAGGTCCAGGCCCGCCTTCTCGGCCAGGTTGTCCTTGACGAAGGTCAGGATCTCGGCGTGCGGGACGGGGCTCGCGGCGACGACCAGCGGGCCGGAGGTGTCGGAGGCGGCGTCCTGCTCGGAGCCGCAGGCGGTGAGGCCGAAGGTGAGGGCTCCTGCGGCGAGGACGGCGGTGGTGATCTTGGCGGTGTTACGCACGAAAAGTGCCTTTCCTTGGGTGGTACGGCCCCTTGGGTCAAGGGGTGCCGGCGCGAAGCGCCGTGGTCGGGGGGTGGTCGGGGGCCGGCGGGGTTACGCGACCTTGCCGACGTCGGCCGCGGCGGGCTCCTTGGCCTTCAGGAGCCGGAGCCTGGGCGAGGGGCCCGAGCGTCCGCCGCGGCTGTGCAGGGCGCGGGCCGCGTAGTCGCCGGCGAACTGGATGAGGGAGATCACCACGGCGAGGATCGCGACGGTGATCCACATCAGGCCGGTCTCGAAGCGCTGGTAGCCGTAGCGGACGGCGAGGTCGCCGAGTCCGCCGCCGCCGACGGTGCCGGCCATGGCCGAGTAGCCGATGAGGGCGATGACGGTGGTGGTGGTGCTGGCGATCAGCGAGGGCAGCGCCTCGGGGACGAGGACCTTGCGGACGATGGTCCAGGTGTTGCCGCCCATCGCCTGCACGGCCTCGACGAGCCCGTGGTCCACCTCGCGCACGGCCGTCTCGACGAGGCGGGCGAAGAAGGGGATGCCGCCGATGGCGAGCGGCACGATCGCGGCCTCGCTGCCGATGGTCGTCCCGGTGATCCAGCGGGTGAAGTTCATCAGGGCGACCATGAGGATGATGAACGGCATCGAGCGGCCGATGTTCACGACCTGGCCGATGACCTTGTTCACCACGGTGTTCTGCAGCAGGCCGCCCTTGTCGGTGAGGACGAGCAGGACGCCGAGGGGGAGGCCGCCGACGACGGCGATCAGGGTGGACCAGCCCACCATGATCAGCGTCTCGGTACACGCCTGTTCGAGCAGTGGCTGCATCTCGGACCAGGTCACTTGGCCCCCTCCTTCACCAGTGCGGGCGTTTCCCGGCCCACGACGTCGATCTGCAGGCCCTGCTCGCGCAGGAAGCCGATGGGCACGACGTTGTCCTCGTAGCGGCCGGGCAGTTCGATGCGCATCCGGCCGACCTGGAGGCCGCCGACGGTGTCGATGGCGGCACCGAGGATCGATATGTCGATGTTGTAGGTGCGCGACAGCTGGGAGATGACCGGCTGGGTCGCGCTGTCGCCGTGGAAGGTGACGTCGACGACGGTGCGGTCGTCGCCGGAGGCGTCACCGCCGACGGGGAACAGCGCGGCGGCGAGTTCGGACCCGGGGGTGGCCAGGAGGTCGCCGACCGTGCCCGACTCGACGATGCGGCCCTTCTCCATGAGGGCGGCCGAGTCGCAGATCGACTTCACGACGTCCATCTCGTGGGTGATGAGCAGGACGGTGAGGCCGAGCTGCCGGTTGAGGTCGCGCAGCAGCGCCAGGATCGAGCGGGTGGTCTCCGGGTCCAGGGCGCTGGTGGCCTCGTCGGAGAGCAGCACCTTGGGGTCGCCGGCCAGGGCGCGGGCGATGCCGACGCGCTGCTTCTGCCCGCCGGAGAGCTGGGCCGGGTAGGCCTTGGCCTTGTCGGCGAGGCCGACCAGGTCGAGCAGCTCCAGCGCCTTGCGGGAACGTTCCTTCCCGGACGCGCCGAGGATTTCGAGCGGCAGCTCGACGTTGTCCTGCACGGTGCGGGTCGACAGGAGGTTGAAGTGCTGGAAGACCATGCCGATGCGGCTGCGCGCCTGCCGCAGTTCCCGGCCGGCCCGCGGGCCGCGGCCGGCGAGGGCGGTGAGGTCCTGGCCGGCCACGGTCACGGTGCCCGAGGTGGGCCGTTCCAGCAGGTTGACGCAGCGGATCAGCGAGGACTTGCCGGCGCCGGACTGGCCGATGACGCCGTAGACCTCGCCCTCGCGGACGTGCAGGTCGACGCCGTCCAAGGCGGTGACCTCGCGGCCGCGTGAGCGGTAGACCTTGGTGAGGCCCGTGGTGGTGATCACGTGGGATTCCGTCACTGTCGAGTGCGCGGCGCGTCGTCGGGCACCGGGCACGTGGCGTTCAGGGTCGAAGGCAGCCGTGACACGGCAGGGGTTTCCCGTGGGCGCGGCGGGAGGGGCCGCGCCGCGGGGAAACGTGCGCGTGGGGGGGCGTGGCTCAGTCGCGCGTGCGGGGCGCGCACGGGCGGACATGAGCGGGCTCTCGCTTCGGGGCGCGAGGCTCGGATGGTGCAGGGGCCCTCTAGAAGGCGCGCATTCGGCGCGGACACATACAACGAGCACCGGGCGTCGTGGTCGCCTCGGTCGCAGGGATGCGGTCGCTCGTCGTGGTCATGCGGTCAGTAAAGCAGACGTTCGGCCCTGACCGGACACGGCCGTCCGCATAGTGGACAGCCGTGGACGCCGGTGTGCGCACGTCAGGGGCGTACGGAGATCTCCGTGCCCGCGTCCGTGACCAGTACGGACAGGGCGGAGAGGTCCTCGACGACGAGGTCGGCGGTGAGTTCGTGGGCCTGGTGGGTTGTGGCCAAGGCCACGGTGGTCATACCGGCGGCACGGCCGGCCTGGAGCCCGGCGGGGGCGTCCTCGAAGACGACGCAGTGGGCCGGGTCGACGCCGAGGATGCGGGCGGCGAGCAGATAGGGCTCGGGGTCGGGCTTGCCCCGGGTGATGTCGTCGGCCGCGACGAGGGTCTTCGGCAGGATGCCGACGGCGTTCAGCCGGGCCTCGGCCAGCCGCCGGGTGGCGGAGGTGACGACGGCCCAGCGCTCGGCGGGCAGCGCGCCGAGGAAGTCCTCGGTCCCCGGCAGCAGGTGCACACCGCCGTCCGGCACGTCCTCGACCTCCAGGTCCTCGATCCGCGCGACGGCCTGCGGGACGACGTGGGCGGGCAGCAGGTCGGCGGCTATCTCGGCGGCCGGCCGGCCGTGCAGCTCGACCCGGCCGAACTCCTCGGCCGTGATCCCGTACTCCGCGGCCCACCGCGTCCAGCAGCGGCGCACGGATTCGAGGGAGGACACGAGGGTTCCGTCGTTGTCGAACAGGAGGGCTTGTGCGTGGATCGTCATGTCTCGACCCTACGGTGCCGCTCTGACCGGAAACCGACGAGGACGGAAACGGACGGCGGCAGCGGCGGCCGGAGGCGATCGCGCGGCCACCGGTCGCCGCCGGGGCGAAAGCCCTGGCGGGAGGCCCCGGTCCGGACGGCCGCCACGGCCCCTCCCGGACCGGGGCGCGCCCGGCCGGGACCGCGCCGGAGGGCGTGCGGCGGAGCACGGGACACGGCGCGCCGGCGCCGGGGCGGGGCCGGAGGACGGCCGGGTTCTCCGGCGTAATAAGGTCGCTGCCATGCTTGTTGTCCTGACGCTGGTGACCGGTGTCGCCGCGCTGTTGCTCGCCGCCTGGTGCGGCTGGGCCGCGTACCGTGATCAGCCGACGAAGGACTGGCACTTCATCGGGATGGCCGTGGTCACGCTGCTGGCGCTGGTGCAGCTGGTCGTCGGGATCGTGCAGCTGGCCCGGGGCGAGGAACCGGCGCAGGGGACGACCGTCTTCGTGGCGTATCTGCTGGGGTCGTTCGCGTGCGTCCCGGCGGCGGCCTTCATGTCGCTGGCCGAGCGCACCCGCTGGGGCTCGGTGACGGTCGCCGCGAGCGGTGTCGTGCTGGCGGTGCTCGAGGTGCGGCTCTACGACATCTGGGGAGGCTGAGATGGCCGGGACGCAGCAGGAGCCGGACCGGACGCGGCTGATCGGCGGGCCCGGGCTGCTGCTGGTGTGGCTGTACGGGGTGATGGTGGTCGGCGCCGTGTCGCGCTCCGCGTACCAGATCGCCACCGAGTTCGACCGCGCCCCGCTCGCCTACTCGCTGTCGGCGGTGGCCGGTGTGGTCTACGGCTTCATCACGTACACCCTGGTGCGCGGCGGGGAGGCGGCCCGCAGGGCGGCGCTGGTGTGCTGCGCCGCCGAGCTCGTGGGCGTGCTGACCGTCGGCACCTGGACCCTGGTGGAGCCGTCCGCCTTCCCCGACGCGACCGTGTGGTCGGACTACGGGATGGGGTACCTCTTCATCCCCGTGCTGCTGCCCCTGACGGCCGTGTACTGGCTCCGCAGGGCGCGCACGCGGCGGCCGGCGTCCTGACCGGGCGTCAGGCCGTCGTCGCGTACGCCTCCGCGTTCTTCTCCAGGACGATCATCGGTACGCCGTCCGCGCCCCGGGACGTCCCCACCCGCTGGTAGCCGACCTTGCTGTAGAGCCGCAGGTTGCTCTCGCTGCGGTGCCCGGCCTGCAGCCGGAACGTCCGGGCGCCGCGCTCGCCGGCGAGGGCCGATTCCGCCGCCCGGAGAAGACGCGCGCCGATGCCGTGCCCCTGGAGGCGGGGGTGGACGCAGAGCTTGCCGATGGCGGCGGCGCCGTCCTCGGTGATCCTGCCGTGCACCGAGCCGACGACCTCGTCGCCGAGGCGGGCGACGAAGACGCAGTCGGCGGCGACCTCCTCGCGGACCGAGTCGAGGGTCTGGACGAGCGGATCGATGCGGTAGTTGCCGTAGAGCGCCGCCTCGCTCTGGAAGCAGAGGTACTGCAGCCTGAAGACCTGCTCCGCGTCCTGCTCGGTCGCCGCAGAGATGGTCACACTCATGCCCATGTGCGCATGCCTCCCGCTCACCTGATCACCTGTCGTCCCCCACTCCTATCCCCGTCCTCAGCGGGTCGCAACCTCCGGTGTGAGCAAACGACGCAGACATCCCAGACATCGGGAACGTTCCGGGCCGAGACTGCCCTGTGAGATACCCAACTCCCCTGCGATTTCCCGGTATGTCGGGTCGTGCGGGGACAGCAGCGCCTCCATCAGCCGGGGGCAGCGGCCGGGCAGCCGCCGCACGGCGTCCCGCAGGTCGCGGCGGCGGGCGGCGGCGAGTGCGAGGCGTTCGGGGTCGTGGCCGTCGTCGGCGGGGTCGCGGCCGAGCGGCGTCTCGCGGCGGGCGGTACGGCGGGTGCGGCGGACCTCCGTGCGGACGGCCCGGCGGAGCCAGCCCTGGGGGTCGTGCGGCGGGCCCTGGGCGTCGAGGCGCTCGAGGAGGCGGAGCCAGACCGCCTGTTCCAGGTCGCCCGGTTCGGCCCCGGAGCCGGGCGCCTCGGCGAAGGCCTCCGCGGTGAGCAGCGGACGGAGGGAGGCGACCAGGTCCAGGGCGACCGGGTCGTGCGTCGTGACCGGCTCGTGTGTCATATGCGCAACGACTCGGCCGCCCCGGGCGGGGTTGCCCCGGGCGGCCGGAACTCACCCCGGACGGGGCAGGGCGCCTCAGTTGTTGACGAAGTCCTCACGGGCCAGCAGCCCGGTGTCGGGGTGGTCGGTGAAGACGCCGTCGATGCCGGTGGCGAAGTAGGCCCGGTAGGCGCCGAAGACGTCGCCGTAGGCGTCGGGGTCGGTGCCCCTGCGGAAGTCGGCGGGCAGGAAGGGGTTCTCGTTGCGCAGCGTGTAGGGGTGCAGGATCAGGCCCGCGCGGTGGGCGTCGCGGACCAGGGTGGTGGGCTCGGTGAGCCGGCCGCCGGCGTCGCGCGGGATGACGAGGTCCAGGGTGGGGCCGATGCCCTGGGCGTAGGAGGCGATCTCCTTCAGGCCCTCGGGGGTGACGAGGTCGGCGACGGTGCGCGGGTCGCCCGTCTCGACGAAGTCCCAGGGGCGGGTGTTCGCGCCGGACAGGAGCACCACGAGCGGGTTGTCGACGAGCCTGCTGAACCGCTGGATGCTGGTCGGCTCGAAGGACTGCAGGATGACCGGGGAGTTCCGGCGGTCCTTGCCGTGCTTGCGCAGCAGCTTCGCGACCCGCTCCTCCAGGCCGAGGCCCAGCTTGCGGAAGTAGGTGGGGTGCTTGGTCTCCGGGTAGATCCAGACCTGCTTGCCGCGCCTGCGGGTCTGCTCGTCCTGCCAGCGCAGCACCTCCTCGAAGGTGGGGATCTCCCAGCGGCCGTCGTAGAGGGTGTTGTGCGGGCGGTTGGCGGGGATGCGCTCGACGGCGCGCAGCCGCTTCAGTTCGGCGAGGGTGAAGTCCTCGGTGAACCAGCCGGTGACGGCGACGCCGTCCAGGGTCTTGGTGGTCCTGCGGTCGGCGAACTCGGGGTGGTCGGCGACGTCCGTGGTGCCGCCGATCTCCGGCTCGTGCCGGCAGACGATGTGGCCGTCCCTGGTGGGCACGAGGTCGCCGGCCTCGACGATGTCCGCACCCATGTCGAGGGCGAGCTGGTAGGCGCCGAGGGTGTGCTCGGGCCGGTAGCCGCTGGCCCCGCGGTGGCCGACGATGGTGGGGACGGGCAGGCCCTTCAGCCCCCGGCCGCCGTGCCGGGCGTCGGCGGCCCTCGCCGTGCCGACCGGACCCAGGACCGCTCCGGAGGCGCCGAGCACCGCCGCGCCGAGCAGGGCCCGCCGTCCGGTTCCGCCCGTCTGTTCGTTCGACTCCCGCGTTCCCATGAGCGCTCTCCTGCCGTCGGCTCGTTCAGTGCGGGCCGATCGTAGGGGGGCGTGTGTGACGGGCGGGAGACCCCGGACCGAACGCACGGGTGATGTTGAGTGTCGTGCGTCTCCGGGGGCCGCGTCGTACGTCCGTCGTACATGTGTCGTATTGCACCGGGGTTCTGATGTCTCGTCCGATTCGGCCGGGCGTTCCGGGGCACGCGGTCGGTGTGCGGGTCCGGTGAGCTCCGTCACCGTGTGGCGGTGGTGTCCCGGGCCGTCCGGGGACCGGCTCCGGCAGGTGGGTCCACTGTCACGAGGACGTAAGACCTCGGTCAACCCCACGAGTCCGACGTGCACGATTCCCCGGACCGCGAGTAATGTCCTCACCTGCACAGACTCGTACGGCATTCATCGACGTCCGCTTCCCACCGGAGGGCCCGTTGTCCCGCTTCGCGCTCATCAAGGCAGTGCTCGGTCCGATCATGCGCCTGATGTTCCGCCCACGGGTGGAGGGCGCGGAGCACATCCCGGGTGACGGTCCGGTCATCCTGGCCGGCAACCACCTGACGTTCATCGACTCGATGATCCTGCCGCTCGTCTGCGACCGCCAGGTCGTCTTCATCGGCAAGGACGAGTACGTCACCGGCAAGGGCCTCAAGGGCCGGCTGATGGCCTGGTTCTTCACCGGTGTCGGCATGATCCCGGTCGACCGGGACGGCGGCCGGGGCGGCGTGGCGGCACTGATGACCGGGCGCCGGGTGCTGGAGGAGGGCAGGGTCTTCGGCATCTACCCGGAGGGCACCCGCTCCCCCGACGGCCGCCTCTACCGGGGCCGCACCGGGATCGCCCGGCTCACCCTGATGACCGGCGCGCCCGTCGTGCCGTTCGCCATGATCGGCACGGACAAGCTCCAGCCGGGCGGCGCGGGCCTGCCCCGGCCGGGCCGGGTCACGGTCCGCTTCGGCGAGGCGATGGAGTTCTCCCGCTACGAGGGCATGGACCGCGACCGCTACGTCCTGCGCGCGGTCACCGACTCGGTGATGACCGAGGTGATGCGGCTGTCCGGGCAGGAGTACGTGGACATGTACGCGAGCAAGGCGAAGGCCGCGTAGTCCTCGCGCGGAGCGGGTTCCCGGCGGCGGGCCCTTCGGGGCCCGCCGCCGCCGTGTGGAGGGGGCGGTGCGCTCGGCGGAGGAACGGCGGGCCGGTCACCGAAGGCCGGTCCCTCCCGCGGCCCCTGCCCGGAGCTCGTCGGACACGGCCGCCGGCCGGCGGCACCCGGCGCCCGCGCCCCGCCGGGGCCCGTGGCTCACGGGTGTTCCACCGGGTCCTCCAGCCGCTGCCCGCGCAGCATGAACCAGGCCGCCACCGCGGCGGCGAGCAGCACCGCCGCGCCCGCGCCGGCCGCGAGGGCGAGACCGTCGACGAAGGACTGCCGGGCCGCGTCCAGCATCGTCCCGGCGGTGTGGGCGGGCAGGTGCGAGGCCGCCTCGACGGCCCCGCCCAGCGACTCGTGCGCCTCGGCGGGGGTGCCCGCGGGACCGGTGAAGTCCCGGTAGACGCCGGTCACGATGGAGCCGAGCACGGCGATGCCGAGGGCGGCGCCGAGTTCGTACGCCGTCTCGGAGACGGCGGAGGCGGCGCCCGCCTGTTCCCTGGGCACGCTGGAGAGGATCACGTCGGCGGTCACCGTGAAGGAGAATCCGGCTCCCAGGCCGACCACCAGCAGCGCCGTCCCGAGGAGGGGGTAGCCGGTGGACCGGTCGATCACCGTCAGCGCGGCCAGCGCGAGGCCGACGGCGGCGAGTCCGCCGGCGACGACGGAGCGCACCGAGAAGCGCCGGGCCGCCCGGCCCGCGACCAGGCCGGCCGCCACCGCGCCGATCGCGGCGGGCAGTTCGGCCAGCCCCGCCTCCAACGGGCGCCTTCCCTGGACGAGTTGCAGGTACTGCGAGAGGAAGAACACCAGCCCGGACAGCCCGAGGATGGTCAGCAGGTCGGCCAGGACGGCTCCGCTGAAGCCGCGGTGCCGGAACAGCCGCATGTCCAGCAGCGGGGCCGGGAGGGTGAGCTGACGGCGCACGAACCCGTACAGGGCGCCCGCGCCGAGCAGTCCGGCGGCCAGCGCGGTCCGGCCGAAGCCGTGCGTGGCGGCCTCCTTCACCGCGTACACGACGCCGACCGTGCCGGCCAGCGACAGCACGACGCTCACCAGGTCCCAGGGGCCGGGGTCCGGGGTGCGGGACTCCGGGAGGGTCCTGGCGCCGACGAGGACCAGGACGGCCATCACGGGCAGGTTGATCAGGAAGACCGAGCCCCACCAGAAGTGCTCGAGGAGGAAGCCGCCGAGGACCGGCCCGACGGCGGTGCCCGCCGAGGCGGTCGCGCCCCAGATGCCGACGGCGAGGCTGCGCTCGCGCGGGTCGTGGAAGAGGTTGCGGATCAGGGCGAGCGTGGCGGGCATCAGGGTCGCTCCGGCGACACCGAGCAGGGCCCGCGCGAGGATCATCGTCTCGGGCGTCGTCGCATAGGCGTTGAGCACGGACATCGCGCCGAACGCGGTGGCGCCGCAGAGCAGGATCCGCTTGCGGCCGACGCGGTCGCCGAGGCTGCCCATGGAGACGAGCAGGCCGGCGATCACGAATGAGTAGACGTCGCCGATCCACAGCAGCTGGGTGCCGGAGGGCTCGAGGTCCTCGCTGATGTACGGGGTCGCGAGGCCGAGGACGGTCGCGTCGACGGCCACCAGCAGCACCGCGAGCACGAGGACGCCGAGCGCGAGCCACCGGCCCGGCCGCTTCACCGCCTCGGTGGGACCCGCCGTCCGCAGGGTGCCGGTCATGATTCCTTCCTCCGTGAGGTGTCGTCCTGACGTCGTGCGCCACCGAGCAGCAGCTCGACGATCATGTGGGTGAAGTCCTTGGGGGCGACGCGGCCCTCGGCCACCGCCCAGGCGGCGGAGGCGAGCAGCCCGTAGAGCGCCTCGGTGAGCCAGGCCGGGGTGAGGTCGATGCGGAACTCCCCGCCCGCCTGGCCGCGCCGGAACAGACCGGCGATGCGCTCGTCGATCCTGGCCCAGCCCTCGTTCTGCCCCTCGCCCTCGAACAGCTGGTTCTCGGTGTAGAGGAACGCGAGCAGGCCGGCGTGCGGCTCGATCTCGGCCACGAGCCGCCGCACGGCGTCACCGGCGGGCCCCTCGTCCGGCCGGGCCGCCTCCAGGGCGGCCTCGCACTCCGCGATGCCGAGCGCCTCCAGCGCGCGCACGAGCGCGTCCCGGCCGGCGAAGTGCCGGTGGAGCGTGGCGCGGCTGATCCCCGCCGCCCTGGCGACCTCGTCCATGGTCGCGGTGGATTTGCGGGTCAGCAGGGCAGCGGCGGAGCGCAGAACGTGGTCACGATCGACAGCCATGAGACAAACATAGACCAGATGAGACATCAATGTCTCATACAAGGCATGCGAGTCTCACGACTGTGGTGCCGGTCCGGTCTTCGCTCAGTGCCAGGGCAGCCGTCCGCGCCGCTCCCAGTAGGCGCGCGGTTCCTCGGCCAGCCCGGCGAGGCGGGACACCTGTTCGTCGGTGAGGTCGACGGCCGCCGCGTGGAGGTTGGAGGCGAGCTGGGCGGTGGTCGCCGCACCGGACAGGACGACGCCCGCCCAGGGCCGGCGGAGGACGAACGCGAGGGCGACGGCGTCGTGGCCCAGGCCGGTCTCCGCGGCGACGGACTTCAGCGCCTCCGGTGCGCCGGGTCCGGCGAGGCGGCCGTTGGCCATGCCCTCCTTGACGATCACCGTGAGCCCGGCGTCGTGCGCCTCGGCGAGGGCGGGGGCGACGGAGGTCTCCAGCACGTTGTACGTCGACTGGACGGTGCGGAAGAGGGGCTCGCCGTCGACCGTGACGGCGAGGGCGGCGCGGACGGCGTCGGCCTGGGCCGGACCGCTGGTGGAGAAGCCGACGGTGAGGCCCTGGGCGGCGGCCTCGGCGAGGCGGGCGTGCAGGGCCTCGTCGGTGAGGGCGGGACTGTCCGGGGTCACCGAATGGATCTGGTAGAGGTCGAGCCGTTCCCCGAGCAGCGCCTCGGACTCGGCGCGCTGCCGCTCGTACGCGGCGAGGGAGTGGTCCTTGACCTCGTGCCGCTCGGCGTCGGTCGACCAGTCGGCGGTGTAGGTGTAGCCCCACTTGCTGCCGACGACGACGTCGCCGGCGTCGGGCCGGTTCTTCAGCCAGTCGGCGAGGAACTCCTCCGACCGGCCGTAGGAGCGGGCGGCGTCGAAGTAGCGCACGCCCTGGGCGTGGGCCGCGTCGAGCAGTTCGTGGGTGCGGGTCCGTAGCGTCTCGACGCTCCGGTCGTCCCCCAGGTCTTGTTCTCGGCCGAGGTTGATGTAGCCGGGGCGGCCGACGGCGGCGAGGCCGAGTCCGATGTGGCAGGTCGGGGTCGTCGCTGACGCGAGGCGGGCGAAGGGCATCGCGGGCTCCGTTTCGGTCGGCTGCGGTGCGGCTGCCGACCAACGTAACCCGGGATGACCTTCGCCTCAGGATTCGGTCTGTCCGGTGGTGCGGCGAGTGCGGGTGCGTCGTGGCTCGTCGCGCGGTTCCCCGCGCCCCCGGAGGGCGTTCCCCTTATCGCTTCTTGTCGGCCCACTCGTGCTGGGCCGCCACGTCCTGCTTCAGCTCCGCCAGTTGGACGGCGACCGCGCTCGGCGCCGTGCCGCCCCGGCCGTTGCGGGAGGCGAGGGCGCCGGGGACGTCGAGGACCGTCCGCACCTCCGGCGTCAGGTGGGCGGAGATCCTCGCGAACTGCTCGTCGGTCAGCTCGTCCAGCTCCTTGCCCTCGGCCTCGGCGACCTTCACGCACTCACCGGCCACCTCGTGCGCGACCCGGAACGGCACACCCTGCCTGACCAGCCACTCCGCGATGTCCGTGGCGAGCGAGAACCCGGCCGGGGCCAGTTCCTCCATGCGCTCGCGGTGCACGGTGAGGGTGGCCATCATTCCGGTGAAGGCCGGGAGCAGGATCTCCAGCTGGTCGATCGAGTCGAAGACCGGCTCCTTGTCCTCCTGGAGGTCACGGTTGTACGCGAGCGGGAGGGCCTTGAGCGTGGCCATCAGGCCGGTCAGGTTGCCGATCAGGCGGCCGGACTTGCCGCGCGCCAGCTCCGCGATGTCCGGGTTCTTCTTCTGCGGCATGATCGACGAGCCGGTGGAGAAGGCGTCGTGCAGGGTCACGAAGGAGAACTCCTTCGTGTTCCAGATGATGACCTCCTCGGCGATGCGCGAGAGGTTCACACCGATCATCGCGGTGATGAAGGCGAACTCGGCGACGAAGTCGCGCGAGGCCGTGCCGTCGATGGAGTTGCCGGCGCTGCCGTGCTCGAAGCCGAGGTCCTGGGCGACCGCCTCCGGGTCCAGGCCGAGGCTGCTGCCCGCGAGGGCGCCCGAGCCGTACGGCGACACGGCCGTCCGCTCGTCCCACTGGCGCAGGCGTTCGGCGTCCCGGGACAGGGACTGCACGTGCGCGAGTACATGGTGGGCGAAGAGCACGGGCTGGGCGTGCTGGAGGTGGGTGCGGCCCGGCATCGCGACGTCCGGGTGGGCCTCGGCGAGGCCGATCAGGGCGTCCTGGAGGTCGGCGATCAGGCCCCCGATCGCGCGGGCGTGGTCGCGCAGGTACATCCGGAACAGGGTCGCGACCTGGTCGTTCCTCGACCGTCCCGCGCGCAGCTTGCCGCCGAGGTCGGGGCCGAGCCGCTCCAGCAGGCCGCGCTCCAGCGCCGTGTGCACGTCCTCGTCGGCGATGGTGCCCACGAATTCGCCCGACGCCACGTCCGCTTCGAGCCGGTCGAGCCCGGCGATCATGCGCCGCAGCTCGTCCTCGGTGAGCAGGCCCGCCTTGTGCAGCACGCGCGCGTGCGCCCGCGAACCGGCGATGTCGTAGGGCGCGAGCCGCCAGTCGAAGTGGACGGACGCGGACAGCTTCGCCAGGGCCTCGGCGGGACCGTCGGCGAAGCGGCCGCCCCAGAGCCGTACGTCACCGCTGTTGCTGCTCACTCGGTTTGCTCCTCAAGACTGTCGATGTGCCGCCGCCTCCCCACGGTCGGGTGAGGAGGCGGCTGTCAGGCGGGTGCGGGTGAGGGTGTGCCGGCCGGTTACGCGAGGTCGCGCTTGGCCGCGATCTTCGACGACAGGCTGTAGATGTCGATGAAGCCCTTGGCGGCGGCCTGGTCGAAGGTGTCGCCGGTGTCGTAGGTGGCCAGGTTGAAGTCGTACAGCGACGACTCGGAGCGCCGGCCGGTGACGACGGCGCGGCCGCCGTGCAGGGTCATCCGGATGTCGCCGGTGACGTGCTGGTTGGCCTCGTCGACGAAGCCGTCCAGGGCGCGCTTGAGCGGGGAGAACCACAGGCCGTCGTAGACCAGCTCGCTCCAGCGCTGCTCGACCCCCCGCTTGTAGCGGGCGAGCTCGCGCTCGACGGTGACGTTCTCCAGCTCCTGGTGGGCGGTGATCAGGGCGATCGCGCCGGGGGCCTCGTAGACCTCGCGGGACTTGATGCCGACGAGGCGGTCCTCGACCATGTCGATCCGGCCGATGCCCTGGGCGCCGGCGCGCTCGTTGAGCTGCTGGATGGCCTGGAGGACGGTGACGGGCTTGCCGTCGATGGCCACGGGCACGCCCTCCTTGAAGGAGATGACCACCTCGTCGGCCTCGCGGGCGAGCGCCGGGTTCTGGGTGTACTCGTAGATGTCCTCGATCGGGGCGTTCCAGATGTCCTCGAGGAAGCCGGTCTCGATGGCGCGGCCGAAGACGTTCTGGTCGATGGAGTACGGGGACTTCTTGGTGGTCGCGATCGGCAGGCCCTTGGCCTCGCAGAAGGCGATGGCCTTGTCGCGGGTCATGGCGTAGTCGCGGACCGGGGCGATGCACTTCAGGTCGGGGGCGAGGGCGACGATGCCGGCCTCGAAGCGGACCTGGTCGTTGCCCTTGCCGGTGCAGCCGTGGGCGACGGTGGTGGCGCCGTGCTTCTGCGCGGCGGCGACGAGGTGCTTGACGATCGTCGGCCGGGACAGCGCGGAGACCAGCGGGTAGCGGTCCATGTAGAGGGCGTTGGCCTTGATCGCCGGGAGGCAGTACTCCTCGGCGAACTCGTCCTTGGCGTCCGCGACCTCGGCCTCGACGGCGCCGCAGGCGAGCGCGCGCTTGCGGATGACGTCCAGGTCCTCGCCGCCCTGGCCGACGTCGACCGCAACGGCGATGACCTCGGCGCCCGTCTCCTCGGCGATCCAGCCGATGGCGACGGAGGTGTCCAGACCGCCCGAATAGGCGAGTACGACGCGCTCGGTCACGGGTTTCTCCTCACAGTGCATTCGCTGACATGCATGAGTATGCAGGAGTCCGCATGATTCGTCAATCCGCTCCCTCGGAGGTGCGGGTTCCGGCCATGTCGCGGCCGGATCCGAGGACGCCTGAACGCGGGAAATCGCTTTCCCGTACCCCTCACCGGACGCAGGCGCCGCGTCGACCCCGAGACGCCCCCGAACCGAGTGAGGCATCCGCATGTCCAGGGCCCTTCCGAAGTACGGCAAGCGCCGCGCCGGCCTCGTCTGCGGCGCCGCCGCGCTGGTGCCGTCCGGCGCGGTGATCGCCGGCTCCGCCCTCGCCGGCGAGCCGGCCGGGGACGGCGGCGACGCGAACGCCCGGACACCGGCGGGTCCGGGCACGATCTCCTGCCCGGACGCCGCCTCCCGGCTCCCCGCCGTCCCCGTCGTCCCCGTCGTCCCCGCCTCCGCGCAGGCCGAGGTCCGACGCACCCTCGAACAGCTCGGCACCCAGCTCGACGAAGCCGGCCGGCGCCTCGCCGACACCGCCGGACAGGGCGGACCGGACTTCGTCCGGAACGCCGTCCCCGGCCCCCTCGAGGACAAGCGCGTCGCCGCCGTCAACCGCATCGCCACCGCCATCGGCCGCACCGCCGAACGGCCCTCCGGCCCGGACTCCCTGGCCGCCTGCACCCTCACCGAGTGAGGTGACAGGCACCGTGGCCGCCCCGTGTACGCGCCGGCCGGGGCGGCCACGGGTTCCTCCGGCACGTCCCGTGATTCCTTAGACAGGCGAAATAATTGCGCCCATAATCGTTGAACATGGGAAAGACATACGAGCGCATAGACGGCCGCCTCCGCACGTTCATCGAGGAACAGCCCGTCTTCTTCACCGCCACCGCTCCCCTGTCCGCCGACGGCACGGTCAACCTCTCGCCCAAGGGGCTCAAGGGCTCCTTCGCGGTCCTCGACGACCTCACCGTGGCCTACCTCGACTTCGCCGGCTCCAACGCCGAGACCGTCGCCCATCTGCGGGAGAACGGCCGGATCACCCTGATGTGGTGCGCCTTCCAGGGCCCGCCGAACATCGTGCGCGTGCACGGCCGCGGCGAGCCCGTCTTCCGGGACGACCCCCGCTTCGCCGAGCTGCTCACCCGCTTCCCCGGCATCGACCCGGCCGTCCACGGACTGCGGGCGATCGTCGTCGTGACGGCCGAACTGATCCGGGACACCTGCGGGTACGCGGTCCCCTTCATGGCCTACGAGGCGGACCGGGACCTGCACGGCAAGCGGTTCGCCCGGGAGGACGACGCCTCCCTGAACGAGTACTTCACCAGGAAGGAGCACATCGCGACCAGCCTGGACGGACTGCCCGGGCTGCCGTTGCCGCTGCCCCCGTCTACGGTCTGAGCCATGCGCCCAGGTGCCGTCCCCGCCGCCGTCCTCGTCTCCCTGTCCCTGTTCGCGCCCGGCTCCGGACAGCCGCCCGCCGCGCTGCCGGACCGGATGGCGGACACCGGGGGCGGCACCCAGCTGATCACGGCCGTCGCCCCGGGAACCGGTTCCACCTCCGGCACGGTCACCTGGTGGGACCGCAGGGACGGGCGCTGGGTGGCGGCCGGCACGGCCCCGGCCCGCTTCGGGGCGAAGGGGCTCGTCGAGGGCACCGCACGGCGGCAGGGCACGCACACGACACCGACCGGGCTCTACGGCATGCCGTACGCCTTCGGCACCAAGGCGGCGCCGCGCGGGACGGCGTACACGTACCGGCCCGTGCGCCGGGACTCCTGGTGGTGCCAGGACGGTGACTCGCGTTCCTACAACCGCTGGACCGAGCCCCGGGCGGCCGACTGCCGGGCCGCGGAGGCCGAGCACCTGATCACCTACCGGACGCAGTACGCCCACGCCCTCGTCGTCGACTTCAACTACCACCGTCCGGTGCGCGGCCGGGGCGCCGGCGTCTTCCTGCACGTCCACGGGCGCGGGGCGACGGCGGGATGCGTGTCCGTGCCCGAGGAGTCGATGCGCGAGATCCTGCGCTGGGCCGATCCCGCGCGCAGGCCGCACATCGCGATCGGGACGCGGGGCGGGCCCACGGCGATCACCCGGTACTGAGGCGGAGCGCGGCGCGCTCCCCCGCTGAACACTCCCGCGTCACGGCACGTATCTGTGGGCCAAGGGCCGAGTCCCACGGAGGAACCGTGACCACCACGCTCGCCGGCGGCCGTGCCGCCCGCCGCCAGACGATGCGCCGCATCCGTCCGCGCCGCTCCCCCGCCGTGCCCCTGCTGCTCGCCGTGGGAGCGGGCGCGGTGGCCGTGCTGTGGCTGTGGTGGGACAACACGCCGTCCATCGCGGACACCACGGGCAGGATCGTCGCCGCCGGCCGGATCACCGGCCTGCTCGCCGGCTATCTGATGGCCCTGGTGGTGCTGCAGATGGCGCGGGTGCCCGCGCTGGAGCGGCGGGTGGGCTCGGACCGGGTCGCCCGCTGGCACGCGATGAGCGGCCGCTACACCGTCTGCCTGGTCGTCGCCCACGTCCTCCTCATCATGTGGGGCTACGCCCTCCAGGCGGGCAAGGGCCTCGGCGACATCGTGCAGCAGACGATCACCTCCATCAACACGCTGCCGGACATGGGCAAGGCCGCCATCGGCACCGGTCTGCTGTTCGTGATCGCCTTCCTCTCCGTCGGCCCGATCCGGCGCCGGCTGCCGTACGACGGCTGGTACCACGTGCACCTGCTGACGTACGCGGCGGTCTTCCTGACGTTCTGGCACCAGATCACCACCGGCAACGAGTTCGCCGTCGAGCCGTCCGCGAAGACCTTCTGGTACGGGCTCTACGGCACCGTGACCGCGCTGGTCCTGTGGTACCGGGTCATCACCCCCGTCCGGCTGAACCTGCGGCACCGGATGCGGGTCGAGGCGGTCGTCGAGGAGACGCCGGGGATCGTGTCGGTGCTGATCGGCGGGCGCAGGCTGCACCGGATGGGCGCGGAGGCCGGGCAGTTCTTCCGCTGGCGGTTCCTGGCGCCCGGGATGCGGTTCAGCTCCCACCCGTACTCGCTGTCGGCGGCGCCCCGCCCGGACATGCTGCGGATCACGGTGAAGGCCATCGGCGACCACAGCTCCCGGCTGCGCGAACTGGAGCCCGGCACGCGGGTGTGGGCGGAGGGCCCCTACGGGGCGCTGACCGCGCAGCGCCGCAGCCGCGGCAAGGTGCTGCTGGTCGCGGGCGGCGTGGGCATCACCCCGATGCGGGCGCTGTTCGAGACGCTGCCCGGCGCCTCCGGCGACATCACGCTGCTCTACCGCGCCAACAGCACGCAGGACCTGGCGCTGTGGGGCGAGCTGGCCAGGATCGCCGACGAGCGCGGCGCCCGGCTGATGTACGCGGTGAACAGCCCCGACGGGGAGCGCCCCGACATCTCGGCGGAGAGCCTGCAACGGAAGATCCCGGACATCGACCGCCACGACGTCTTCCTGTGCGGGCCGCCCGGGTTCGCGCAGTCGGTGTACGAGGCACTGCGCGGCGCCGGGGTCCCCGCGCGCCGTATCCATCACGAGTCGTTCGAGATGTGAGCGACGGGTCATCCACACCCATCAGGAGCCTGAGAAGCGATGAGGAAGAGTCACCCCGTCCGGCGTGCCGTGCTCGCGACCGCCGCCACCGTGTCCGGCATCGTGCTGCTGCTGTCGCTCAAACCGGCGTCCGACCCCGGCTCGGCCGCCGCGGCCGGCGGCGCGGCCCCGCCCGCGGCGGCCCAGTCGCCGCAGGGCGGCGCCCGGCCCATCGGGAACGGCACGGTCACCGGTGACGCGGCGCGGACCCGGTACGGCGCGGTGCAGGTCCGGCTGACGGTGAGCGGCGGGAAGATCGTCAAGGCCGAGGCGGTGCGGGCGCCCGGGGGCGGACAGAGCGACCGGATCACCTCCGACGCCGTGCCCAGGCTCAACCGGGCGGCCGTCGCGGCGCAGAGCGCGGAGATCGACGCGGTGTCGGGGGCGACCTACACGAGTTCCGGTTACAAGAAGTCGCTGCAGTCGGCGCTGGACAAGGCGCGGGCGGCCGGGTCCCCGGAGTCGTCCGGCTCGGGCGGTGCCGGGAGCGCGCAGGCGCGGACCGTCACCGGGGACGTGGCGCAGACGCAGTACGGGCCGGTACAGGTGCGGATCACCGTCAGCGGCGGGAAGATCACCCGGGCCGAGGCGGTGCGGGCGCCCGGGGGCGGACAGAGCGACCGGATCACCTCCGACGCCGTGCCCAGGCTCAACCGGGCGGCGGTGGCGGCCGGTGACGCGCAGATCGACGCGGTGTCGGGGGCCACGTACACGAGCGCGGGGTACAGACAGTCGCTGCAGTCGGCGCTGGACAAGGCGCGGGCGGCCGGGTCCCCGGAGTCGTCCGGCTCGGGCGGTGCCGGGAGCGCGCAGGCGCGGACCGTCACCGGGGACGTGGCGCAGACGCAGTACGGGCCGGTACAGGTGCGGATCACCGTCAGCGGCGGGAAGATCACCCGGGCCGAGGCGGTGCGGGCGCCCGGGGGCGGACAGAGCGACCGGATCACCTCCGACGCCGTGCCCAGGCTCAACCGGGCGGCGGTGGCGGCCGGTGACGCGCAGATCGACGCGGTGTCGGGGGCCACGTACACGAGCGCGGGGTACAGACAGTCGCTCCAGTCGGCGCTGGACCGGGCCGGTGGCTGACACGGTGGCCGAACCCGCCGAGGCTCCCGCCGCGGTGCGTCACGCGGAGGAGACCATGGGGACCGTCTTCTCCCTCGACGTCCGCGGCGGGGAACCCGCTGTGGTGCGCGCGGCGCTGGAGGAGGCGGTCGCGGGGCTGCGCCGGGTCGACGAGGTGTTCAGCACGTACCGCGACGACAGCCAGATCTCCCGGCTGGCGCGGGGCGAGCGGGGCGTCGGGGAGTGCGATGCCGAGGTCGCCGAGGTGCTGGAGCTGGCCGCGGAGGCGGAGCGGGTGAGCGACGGCTGGTTCAGCACCCGGTACCGGGGGCGTCTGGACCCGACGGGCATCGTCAAGGGCTGGGCCACCGAGCGGGCGGCGCGGCGGCTCGCGGCGGCGGGGGCGACGGGGGTGAGCGTCAACGGGGGCGGGGACGTCCAGTTGCTGGGGGTGCCGGGGGCGGGGCGGCCGTGGCGGGTGGGTGTGTCGGACCCGTTGCGTCCGGGCGGTCTCGCCGCCGTCGTCTCCGCGGCCGGCGCGGACGAACTGGCGGTGGCGACGTCCGGCACCGCCGAACGCGGCGATCACATCGTCGACCCGCGCACGGGTCGCTCCGCGGTGACCGACCTGGTCGCGGTGACGGTCGTCGCCCCCCGACTGACGT
The DNA here is from genome assembly GCF_009852415.1 of Streptomyces sp. Tu 3180. NCBI lineage: Bacteria > Bacillati > Actinomycetota > Actinomycetes > Kitasatosporales > Streptomycetaceae > Streptomyces > Streptomyces sp. Tu 3180. The sequence goes on from NZ_WOXS01000002.1 coordinate 1,784,830, forward strand.
GGGCGGACTGCTGGGCCACGGCCGCCTTCGCGATGGGGTCGCGGGAGGGGCTGCGGTGGCTGGAGTCCCTCCCGGACGTCGAGGGGCTGCTCATCACGGCGGGCGACGAGGTGCGGTGCACCGGGGGTCTGGCGGGTTGGCTGGGGTGACCGGCGCTGCGGCTCGAGGTACCGGCGTGCCGCTCACCCGCGTCCGCGGGGCTGCCCCCGGGCCCTTGGGGCGCTGGGGGGAGGCACGACTGCCCGCGGCCGGGGGTGGTGCCGCGACGCCCTCAGGGGCGCGGGGAACCGCGCGGCCGGCCACGGACGGCGCCCCGCGGTCGGCGGAGCACCGCCCCGGCCCCTTCAGTGGCCGTTCTGGGCCAGCCGCAGCAGGTGGTCGGCCAGCGCCTGGCCCCCCGTCGGCTCCCTGCTGATCAGCAGCAGCGTGTCGTCGCCGGCGATCGTGCCGAGGATGTCGTGCAGTTCCGCCTGGTCGATCGCCGAGGCCAGGAACTGCGCGGCACCGGGCGGGGTGCGCAGGACCACCAGGTTCGCGGAGGCCTCCGCCGAGATCAGCAGCTCCTGGGAGAGCCGCCGCATCCGCTCCTCCTTCGCCGACTCCCCCAGCGGCGCCCGGGGGGTGCGGAAACCCCCCTCGCTGGGCACCGCGTAGATCAGGTCGCCGTCGGTGTTGCGGATCTTCACCGCGTTCAGCTCGTCCAGATCGCGGGAGAGCGTCGCCTGGGTGACGCTCAGCCCGTCGTCGGCGAGCAGCTTCGCCAGCTGGCTCTGCGACCGCACCGGCTGCCGGTTGAGGATGTCCACGATCCGGCGGTGGCGTGCGGTGCGCGTCTGCGGCACGGCAGGCCCGGCGTGCTGACCCTGGTCCTGCTCCTGGCTCATCGTCGTCTCATTCTCCGGATCGTCCTTCCCCGCCCGCCGTGCCGGCCTGGTCCAGGATGCCGGGCAGCGCCCCGAGGAAGGCGTCCACCGCGTCGTCCCCGAGGTTCAGCGGCGGCATCAGCCGTACGACATCGGGGGCGGGCGCGTTCACGAGGAATCCGGCGTCCTGAGCCGCCTGTTGCACCCGGGGTGCGAGCGGCTCGGTGAGCACGATACCCAGGAGGAGGCCCGCGCCCCGGACATGGTCGACCAGGGCGTGGCCGGAACCCTCGATCCCGTCGCGGAGTTTCTCGCCCTGCCGCTTGGCGTTCTCCAGCAGCCCCTCGTTCTCGATGGTGTCGACGACGGCGAGTCCGGCGGCGCAGGCGACCGGGTTGCCGCCGAAGGTCGTCCCGTGGTGACCGGGCTCGAACAGGTCGGCGGCGCGGCCGAAGGCGACGGTGGCGCCCAGCGGCAGGCCGCCGCCGAGCTGCTTGGCCAGGGTGACGACGTCCGGCAGGACGCCCTCGTGGGCCTGGTACTCGAACCAGTGCCCGGTGCGGCCGATGCCGGTCTGCACCTCGTCCAGCACGAGCAGCGCGCCCTTGGCGGCGGTGATGGCGCGGGCCGCCTTCAGGTAGCCGGGGGGCGGGACGACCACGCCGAGTTCGCCCTGGATGGGTTCGATGACGACCAGGGCCGTCTCCTCGGTGACCGCGGCGTCCAGCGCCTGCGCGTCGCCGAAGGGCACGTGGGTGACGTCGGAGGGCAGCGGCTGGAACGGCTCCCGCTTGCCGGGCTGCCCGGTGAGCGCGAGGGCGCCCATCGTACGGCCGTGGAAGCCGCCCTCGGTGGCGACGACGTGGGTCCGCCCGGTGAGCCGGCCGATCTTGAAGGCGGCCTCGTTGGCCTCGGCGCCGGAGTTGCAGAAGAAGACCCTGCCGTCCCGGCCGAAGAGCTGGAGCAGCCGTTCGGCGAGGGCGACGGTCGGCTCGGCCATGAAGAAGTTGGAGATGTGGCCCAGGGAGCCGATCTGCCGGCTCACGGCCTCGACGATCGCCGGGTGGGCGTGGCCGAGGGCGTTGGTCGCGATGCCGCCGACGAAGTCGAGGTACTCCGTGCCCTCGGCGTCCCAGACCTTCGGGCCCTCGCCGCGTACGAGGGGCAGGCGCGGCGTGCCGTAGTTGTTCATCAGCGCGCCCCGCCACCGTGCGGTCAGCTCTGCGTTGGTCACGACTCCCCCTGTTCGTCGGGCACGACCATCGTGCCGATGCCCTCGTCCGTGAAGATCTCCAGCAGGATCGAGTGCTGGACCCGGCCGTCGATGACGCGGGCGTTGGTCACGCCGCCTCGCACGGCGTGCAGGCAGCCCTCCATCTTCGGCACCATGCCGGAGGAGAGCTCCGGCAGGAGTTTCTCGAGCTGGGACGCGGTGAGACGGCTGATCACCTCGTCGGAGTTCGGCCAGTCCTCGTAGAGGCCCTCGACGTCCGTGAGGACCATGAGGGTCTCGGCGCCCAGTGCAGCAGCGAGTGCCGCAGCCGCCGTATCAGCATTGACGTTGTAGACATGGTGGTCGTCCTGGGAACGGGCGATCGACGAGACGACCGGGATGCGGCCGTCGGCCAGCAGCGCCTCGATCGCGCCGGTGTCGATCTCGGTGATCTCGCCCACCCGCCCGATGTCGACCGGCTCGCCGTCGATCTCGGGCCGGTGCCTGGTGGCGGTGAGGGTGTGCGCGTCCTCGCCGGTGATGCCGACGGCGAGCGGTCCGTGCCGGTTGAGCAGCCCGACCAGCTCCCGCTGCACCTGTCCGGCCAGCACCATCCGCACGACGTCCATGGCGTCCTCGGTGGTCACCCGGAGGCCGGCCTTGAACTCGCTGACGATGCCGTGCCGGTCGAGCGCGGCGCTGATCTGCGGGCCGCCGCCGTGCACGACGACCGGTTTGAGGCCGGCGTGGTGCAGGAAGACCACGTCCTGGGCGAAGGCGGCCTTCAGCTCCTCGTCCACCATGGCGTTCCCGCCGAACTTGATGACGACGGTCTTGCCGCGGTGCCGGGTCAGCCAGGGCAGCGCCTCGATGAGGATCTGCGCCTTGGGGAGGGCGGTGTGCTTGCGCGTGGTGGTCATGAGGAGTAGGCGCTGTTCTCGTGGACGTAGTCGGCGGTGAGGTCGTTGGTCCAGATGGTGGCGGTCTCGGAGCCGGCGGCGAGGTCGGCGACGATGTGCACCTCGCGGTAGCGCATGTCCACCAGCTCGCGGTCCTCGCCGACGCCGCCGTTCCGGCAGACCCAGACGCCGTTGATGGCGACGTTCAGCCGGTCCGGCTCGAAGGCGGCCCGGGTCGTGCCGATCGCGGAGAGCACGCGGCCCCAGTTGGGGTCCTCGCCGTGGAGGGCGCACTTGAGGAGGTTGTTGCGGGCGATGGAGCGGCCCACCTCGACGGCGTCGTCCTCGGTCGCGGCGTTGATCACCTCGACCTTGATGTCCTTGCTGGCGCCCTCGGCGTCGCGGATGAGCTGCCGGCCGAGGTCGTCGCAGACGGCCCGTACGGCCTCGGCGAACTCGTCGTACTCCGGGGTGATGCCGGAGGCGCCGGAGGCGAGCAGCAGCACGGTGTCGTTGGTGGACATGCAGCCGTCGGAGTCGACGCGGTCGAAGGTGACCCGGGTCGCGTCCCGCAGCGCCTTGTCGAGCGTCCCGGAGTCGAGGTCGGCGTCGGTGGTGAGGACGACGAGCATGGTGGCGAGGCCGGGGGCGAACATGCCGGCGCCCTTGGCCATGCCGCCGACGGTCCAGCCGTCCCCGGTGACGACGGACGTCTTGTGGACGGTGTCGGTGGTCTTGATGGCGATGGCGGCCTTCTCGCCGCCGTGCTCGGAGAGCTGGGCGGCGGCCGTCTCGACTCCCGGCAGCAGCTTGTCCATGGGGAGCAGCACGCCGATGAGCCCGGTGGAGCACACGGCGATCTCGCCGGCGCCGGTGCCCAGCACCTCGGCGGCCTTCTCGGCGGTGGCGTGGGTGTCCTGGAAGCCCTTGGGCCCCGTGCAGGCGTTGGCTCCCCCGGAGTTGAGGACGACCGCGGACAGCTGCCCGCTCTTGAGGACCTGCTCGGACCACAGGACCGGGGCGGCCTTGACGCGGTTGGAGGTGAAGACGCCGGCGGCGGCGCGGCGGGGGCCGTTGTTGACCACGAGGGCCAGGTCGGGGTTGCCGTTCTCCTTGATCCCGGCGGCGATGCCCGCCGCCGTGAATCCCTTCGCTGCCGTCACACTCACGGCGCAACTCCGATCGTCGTCAGCCCGGTGGTCTCGTCGAGCCCCAGGGCGATGTTCATGCTCTGGACGGCACCGCCCGCGGTGCCCTTGGTCAGGTTGTCGATGGCGCTGATCGCGATGATCCTTCCCGCGCCCTCGTCGTACGCGACCTGCAGCTGAACGGCGTTGGAACCGTGGACGGATCCGGTGGCGGGCCACCGGCCCTCGGGGAGCAGGTGGACGAAGGGCTCGTCGGCGAAGGCCTTCTCGTAGGCGGCGCGGACGGATTCGGCGGTGGCGCCGGGCCCGGCCTTCGCGCTGCACGTGGCGAGGATGCCGCGGGGCATCGGTGCGAGGGTGGGGGTGAAGGAGACGGAGATCCGCTCGCCCGCCACCGCGGAGAGGTTCTGGATCATCTCGGGGGTGTGCCGGTGCCCGCCTCCCACGCCGTACGGCGACATGGAGCCCATGACCTCGGAGCCCAGCAGGTGCGGCTTGGGCGCCTTGCCCGCGCCGGAGGTGCCGGAGGCGGCCACGATCACGGCCTCGTTCCCGGCGAGTCCCGCCGCGTACGCCGGGAAGAGGGCCAGCGAGACGGCGGTCGGGTAGCAACCGGGTACCGCGATGCGCCTGGACCCCTCCAGCGCGGCGCGGGCACCCGGTAGTTCGGGCAGGCCGTAGGGCCAGGTGCCGGCGTGCGGGGAGCCGTAGAACCGCTCCCAGTCGGCCGCGTCCTTCAGCCGGAAGTCGGCGCCCATGTCGATCACGAGCACGTCCGGGCCGAGCTGCTCGGCGACGGCGGCGGACTGTCCGTGCGGCAGGGCGAGGAAGACGACGTCGTGTCCGGCGAGGACGTCCGGGGAGGTCGGCTCGAGCACGCGGTCGGCCAGCGGCAGCAGGTGCGGCTGCAGCGCACCGAGCCTCTGCCCGACGTTGGAGTTGCCGGTCAGGGCGCCGATCTCGACCTCGGGGTGCGCGAGCAGCAGACGCAGCAGCTCCCCGCCCGCGTATCCACTCGCTCCGGCCACTGCGGCACGTACGGTCATGGAACCTCCTCCTCGATGGCATGACTATACGTTTCGTCGCAGTTTTATGCAATGTCACGAGACCGTGGACCGCCGGGCCGGCGCGATCCCGGCCGGCGGCCGGCCGCCTCGATCCGCACCCGGCCCCCACCCCGCCCCGGCCGCCCCGGGCGAACCCGGGCACCCGCCCGGGACCCGGCCGCCCGCCCCGATCGAGTGACCCACATCACATCGATCCCTGTCAGCAATCGGGGCGCCGTCTCGTTCAAGGGGCACGCGAACGAGACAGGAGCAACGCCATGAAGCACCGCATCGTCGTCCTCGGCGCCGGGTACGCCGGGGCCTTCGCCGCCGGCAACCTCGCCCGCCGGCTCTCCCCCGCCGACACCGAGATCACCGTCGTCAACGCCGAGCCGGACTTCGTCGAGCGGATGCGGCTCCACCAGCTCGCGGCCGGCCAGGACATCACGTTCCGCAAGCTGGCCGACGTGTTCGCGGGCACCGGGGTGCGGCTGCGCCTGGCGCGCGTCACCGCCGTCGACCCCGAGCGCAGGACCGTCGCCGTGACCGGCGAGGACGGCGAGGACGGCGAACTCGCCTACGACACCCTGCTCCACGCGCTCGGCAGCTCCGTCGCCCACCACGGCGTCCCCGGCGTGGCGGAGCACGCCTTCGACGTGACCGGCCGGTCCTCGGCGCTGCGACTGCGCGAGCGCCTGGCCGGCCTGGGCGAGGGCGGCACCGTACTGGTCGTCGGCGAGGGGCTGACCGGCATCGAGACCGCCACCGAGATCGCCGAGTCCCGGCCCGACCTCTCGGTCGCACTCGCCGCCCGCGGCGAGCCGGGCGCCTGGCTCTCCCCGAAGGCCCGCCGTCACCTGCACCGGGCCTTCGGCCGGCTCGGCATCACCGTCCACGAGCACACCGGCATCGAAGCCGTCGAGCCGACACGGGCGATCACCGCCGGCGGTACGTCCCTCCCGGCCGACGTGACGGTGTGGTCGGCCGGGTTCGCCGTGCACCCCATCGCGGCCGCCGGCGGCCTGGAGGTCGCCGCAACCGGCCAGATCGTCGTCGACCGCACCATGCGTTCGGTCTCGCATCCGGACGTCTACGCCGCCGGTGACTGCGCCTACGCCATCGGTGACAACGGCCGGCCGCTGCCGATGTCCTGCGCCTCGGCCGGCTTCACCAACATGCAGGCGACGGCCGCGATCATCGCGCGCCTGACGGGGAGCGAGGTCCCGGCTGTCGGGTTGAAGTACTACGGCAACCACATCAGCCTCGGGCGGCGGGACGCGATCTTCCAGATGGTGGACGGGGACGTCCGGTCCAAGTCCTGGTACCTGGGCGGCCGGACCGCCGCGCGGCTCAAGTCGGGCGTGCTGAAGGGAGCCGCGCTGGGCATCGCCCACCCGACCTTCGGCATGCCGAAGCGCCGGCGCCGCCTGGCCGCCTCGTCCGGCCCGGCCGGTGTGAGGGTCGCCGCATAGGCTCCTCGGCATGGACAGTGCAGCCGTCGATCGGTTCGAGGCCGGCCGGGGCCGGCTGGCCTCGCTCGCGTACCGTCTGCTCGGCTCGGCCGCCGACGCCGAGGACGCCGTGCAGGACACCTTCCTGCGCTGGCAGGCCGCGGACCGCGAGCGGATCGCGGTGCCGGAGGCGTGGCTGACCAGGGTCGTCACCCGTCTCTGCCTCGACCGGCTCCGCTCGGCGCAGGCGCGCCACGAGCGGGCCGTCGGCGACTGGCTGCCCGAGCCGCTCCTCGAGGGCGACCCCATGCTGGGCCCCGCCGACACCTTCGAGCAGCGCGAATCGGTGTCCCTGGCCGTGCTGACCCTCATGGAGCGCCTCTCACCGGTCGAGCGGGCCGCTTACGTCCTGCGCGAGGCCTTCTCGTACCCCCACGCCGAGATCGCCGGGATCCTCGGCATCACCGAGTCCGCGAGCCAGCAGCACGTCCACCGGGCCCGGCGCCGGATCGCCGCGGCGCGCCGCGGCGGCGCCGAGGTGGACCCCGCGTCCGCGCGCCGGGTGGTCGAGGAGTTCCTCGCCGCCGCCGTGTCGGGGCGCGTCGAACGGCTGGTGGCGCTGCTCACCGACGACGTGACCGCGGTCTCCGACGGCGCCGGACTGGCCAGGCGGCTGCTGCGGTACGGGACGCGCGAGCGGGTCGCCTCCTACGTGCGGGCCGGTTTCCGGCCCACGCCGGCGAAGCGGCGGCTGGCCGGCGGCACGCCCGTGCTCCACGTCGCGCTGGTCAACGGCTCCCCGGCCGTCCTCGCCGTGGTCGACGACCGGGTCGTGGGCGCCGTGGCGTTCGAAGTGCGCGACGGCAGGGTCGCGTCCCTGTGCGGCATCGCCGCCGCGCACCGGCTCGCGCGCCTCGACGAGCTCTGGCGGCGGCACGAGGCCGACGCGCCGGTCATCGGCACGTGGTGACCGGCGCCGCCGGGATCCGGTGACCCGGGCCGGACCGGGGGCGGCACCCCTGCGGCCCCCGCACCGCACGGCGGTGCGGGGGCCGGAGCACGTCGGTCTCCCGGCCGGCCCCGGCCGCGCGGCCGGGGACCCCGTGGCGCGGGCCGGACGCGCTACCTCTGCCCGATCCTCAGGAACGTCACCGAGTTCGCCGGGAACGTGTACGTGAACTCGTCCGCGACTCCCCGGAGGGTGGACGTCACCGGGGTGACCGGGGTGTCCGTCTCGGTGTTCACCGCGTCCGCGTCGGCGGCCAGCGTGGTCACGCGGGCCCGGGAGCCGACCTTCGCACCGCCGAGGTCGATCGCCGTGCGGGCCTCGGCCGGCTGGGCGTTGACCACCTTGACGATCAGCTCACCGGTCCGGGCGTCCTCGGTGACCACCTGGCGGAACGGCTCGGCCGGCTTGTCGTCGGTGAAACTCCCCCACTCCTGGCCGTCGAGGTAGAGGGTGACCTGGCGGCCCCGCACCTTGATGTCGATGTCGTAGGCGCGGCCCGTCTCGATCGACCCGGCCCTGGAGACCAGCGTCGACTTGCCGCCGTCCACGGCCCGCTCGACGGCGGACAGGGTGTTGTTCCAGCCGCCCAGGTTCCACCAGTAGTGGTTGCCGGTGTCCTTGACGCCGAAGGCGACGAGGAAGCCCTCCTTGCCGGACTTCTTGGTGGCCCTCACGTGCAGGTCGTAGTCGCGCCAGGCCGGGTCGCCGGCCGTGACCAGGGTGTTCTCGGCGGCCTCGTCGGTCTGGACGTACCGGCCGTCCTGGACGCTCCAGCTGCCGCCGCCGCTGTGGGTCCACCGCGACGCGTCACCGGAGAAGTCGTCGCTCAGCAGCGTCGTGCCGTCGGCGGCGGTCACCCTCACGTCGTCGTAGGCGGCGCTGGTCGCCCAGGTCGAGAGGCCGACGGCGCCGGTGATGGGGCCGCTGACGTCCGGCGTGGTGGTCGACTCCGACGGGACCACGCGGTCTCCGACGTTGTTCATGAACAGCTTCTGGACCTCGTAGTTGGCCGAGCCCCAGGAGGCGTGGTTGTTGAACCAGATCATGTCCGGCGACCACTGGACGTGGTCCTCGTCGGCGAGCAGCGGCGCGTACGAGGCCAGCTTGACGATGTCCGCGTTGCGCTCCAGGCCGGTCATGAACGCGGCTTCGGCCAGGCCGTTCTTCCAGGCGTTGCCCTGGGAGGCGTACTCGCCGAGGAAGACCTCGGGGCCCTGCCTGTCGTACGTGTCGTAGCGGTCGTTGTTCTGCAGGAACCACTGCGGGCTGTTGTAGTAGTGCTCGTCGACCATGTCGACCCGGCCCTCGCGGTTGAGCTGCCAGGCGGTCTCGAAGGTCGTGCCGGAGTCGTCCGGGCCGGAGTTGGAGATCACGGTGATGTCCGGGTACTTCGCCTCGACGGCGGCCCGGAACCGCTGGAAGCGGGCGAAGAACTCCCTGGGCAGGTTCTCCTCGTTGCCGACGCCGATGTGGGTGAGGCCGAAGGGCTTCGGGTGGCCCATCTCGGCGCGCACCCTGCCCCACGTGGAGGTCGCCGGGCCGTTGGCGAACTCGATGAGGTCGAGGGTGTCCTGGACGTGCCGCTTCAGCAGCGCCTCGTCGTCGGTGGCCCTGTTCTGGCCGCAGCCGGTCACCAGGGCCGGGACGACGGGCAGCGGCATGGCGCCGATGTCCTCGGCGAAGCGGAAGTACTCGTAGTAGCCGAGGCCGTAACTCTGGTTGTAGCCCCAGAAGTTCGCGTTGGTGGCGCGCTCCTCGACCGGGCCGACGGTGTCCTTCCACTGGTAGGAGCGCTTGCGCTGCCAGCCGCTGGCCTCGCTGTAGTCCTCCATGGAGCCGGTGTTGACCAGGCACCCGCCGGGGAAGCGCACGAAACCCGGCTTCAGGGCGGCGATCTTCTCGGCGAGGTCCTTGCGCAGGCCGCCCGGCTGGTTCTTGTAGGTGTCGCGCGGGAACAGCGACACCATGTCGAGGGCCGCGGCGCCGGAGGAGGCGACGGTCAGGCGGCCGCGGTTGCTGGTGCGGGACGCGGTGAAGGTGGCGTCGTACTTGGCCCAGCCGCCCTCGACGGCCACCCGGCGGGCGGTCGCGAGCTGCCCCGCGGCGTCCTTCAGGCCGACGGTGAGGGTGGTGCCGCTCGCGGCGCGGGCCCATACGGAGAAGTCGTACCGCTTGCCCTCCTCCACGCGGACGCCGGTGTTGTAGCCGGCGTTCGTGACGGAGGAACCGGCGCCCAGGGAGAGGTAGTTGCGGTTGCGCTCGTTGAGGCGGCCGGAGTCGTCCACCACCTCGGCCGTGCCGGTGACCGTCCAGGAGGTCAGGGGGGTGTAGGAGCCGTTGTCGGCAGTGGAGTACTCGAAGGAGCGGTTCTGCACGAGCTCGGCGTACAGGCCGCCGTCGGCGGCCCGGTTGATGTCCTCGAAGAAGACGCCGTACATCGTGTCGTCGATCGCCGCACCCCGGGCGTCCGGGTCGACGGTGATCGTGTAGTCGGTGACGTCCTCGGCGTGCGCGGGGGCCGGGACCAGGGCGGCGGCCGTCAGGAGGGCGGTGGCGGCGAGGCCGAGTCTGAGGCGGGCGCGGCTTCGTGCGGTGCGTGACATGGGTACTCCGCGGCTCTCTCGGGAGGGGGACTCTGGAGCTGTTCGATATCTCGACCATTGGTCAGCACTTCGAACGGCAAGATAGAGAGGAGGCAGGAGCACGTCAATGGGGCGTGCGACGACGGAGATCACTCGAGGACGAGGTGGGATGGGCGAGTTCCGGCCGGTGCCCGACGTGCTGGCCTACCTGAGCGGCCACTGGCGAGTGGAGCGGACCGTACGGGACCTGGCCGTCGGCGACCGGGGGCGTTTCGAGGGGACGACCGTTTTCGGCCCGCTGGAGGGCGGCGGCCTGCTGCACCGGGAGTCCGGCACCTTCACCTGGCGGGGCGTCGCCCGGCCCGCCGAGCGGACCCTGCGCTTCCTTCCGGGACCGGGCGGCACGGCGCACGTGCGGTTCGCGGACGGCCGCCCGTTCCACGACCTGGACCTCACGACGGGCCGGCACGTCGTCGGCCACCCGTGCGCGGCGGACCTCTACCGGGGCGAGTTCACCGTCCGCGACGAGGACCACTGGCGGACGGTCTGGCGGGTGCGCGGGCCGGCCAAGGACCTGGAGCTGACCACCGGCTACGCGCGCGTGGGCTGAGCGCACACCCCGTCGAGGCGGAGGTTCCAGCGGCCCGGCCGGCCGGCCACGCTGATCGTCGACAGCGAGCGGACGTCGATGTTCCAGTACGTCGCCGGCGGCGCCTTCAGCGCGTACACCAGGGCCGCGCGGATCACGGACGGCTCGGCCACGGCCACCGCCCCGGAGCCGTCCTCCAGGGGCCGGGTGTCGAGCCAGCCGCCGACGCGCCCGATGAAGTCCAGCAGCGACTCCCCGCCGTGCGGCGTGACCCGCGGATCGGCGAGCCAGGCGTCCACCGCCTCCGGCTCCCGGGCCATCGCCTCGCCCAGGGTCAGCCCGCGCCAGCGGCCCATGTCGCAGTCGCGCAGGGCGAGCTGCGCCAGCGGGGCGTAGCCGAGGCCGTCCCCGGTGGCACGGCTGCGCGGGGTCGGCGAGCAGTAGCGCAGATCGGCCGCGGCGAGCGGCAGCAGCTCGTGGGCGGCCCGTTGCACCTCGCCCCAGCCCGCCCGGTCCAGCGGCCGGTCGTCCTCGAAGCGTTCGGCGAGCACCGAGGAGCTCCCCGCGGCGGCGACGAACGTGACCCGAAGTGCCATGCGGGGATCGTGAGTCGCCGAAGTGCGCAGGTCAAGAGGTACCACCATGAACATTGCCCGAGGCGCGCCGCACCCCGCCCCCAGGTCGGGACCTGCCGGACAAGTCGCCCGTGACGCGCACCGGCGGCAGCGGTCACCCCGAGGCGAGCACCATCCAGCGGTCGGGCCGCTCCAGGGCCCGGAACCCGAGCTTCTCGTAGACACCGTGCGCGTCGTGCGTGGCGAGCATGACGCGCTTCAGTCCGTACGGCCGCAGCTCCTCCCGTACGGCCGCCACCAGGGCCGTGCCGACCCCCTTCCCCCGCACCGAGGGGTCGACGTACACGTCGCACAGCCAGGCGAAGGTGGCCCGGTCGGTGACCACCCGGGCGTAGGCCACCTGCTCCCCCGACACCGACGCGTAGACGCCGAAGTTGAGCGAGCCCGCGATCGCCGCGTCCTGCTTGTCCCGGGGGCGTCCGAGGGCCCAGTACGCGTCGGTGGACAGCCACCGGTGCACGCGCTCGGCGTCGATCCGGCCGGGGTCGGTGGAGATCTCGTAGTCCTCGGGGAGGCGCGGGATGTCGGTCATGACGGGATGCTCGCAGGCCGGGCGGGACGGCGTCGAGCGCTTATCCCAGCACCTCGTCGCAGGCGGCGCGCAGGCGCCGCACGCCCTCGGTGATCTCTCCGGTGCCCGCCACCGCCGCGAAGCTCAGCCGGAGGTGTCCGGCCGGGGGCTCGGCGCTGAAGTAGGGGCGGCCGGGCGCGAGGGCGACGCCGGCGCGCAGGGCGGCGGCCGTCAGGGCGGACTCCCCTGCGGGGCCGAAGGCCCGGGAGCCGCCTTCCGTGCCGTCGGGCAGCCGCAGCCACAGATGGTAGCCGCCGGACGGGATGTGCGGCAGGGCGAGTTCGGGCAGGTGGAGGCGGAGCGCGGCGGTCATGGCGTCCCGGCGGGCCCGCAGCCCGGCCGAGATCGCGCGCAGGTGGCGCGGCCAGGCGGGCGAGCCGACGAGCTCCAGCGTGGCCTCCTGGAGGGGACGGGGCACGAAGAAGGTGTCGACGACCTGGATGGCCCGCAGTCGCTCCAGCACCGGGCCGTGCGCGGCGAGGGCGCTCACCCGGAAGCTGGGCGAGGTCGCCTTGGTCAGCGAGCAGACGTGCACCACGACCCCGTCGGGGTCGTCGGCGGCGAGCGGGCGCGGCAGCGGTCCCGCGTCCTCGTGCACCAGCCGCCGGACGAAGTCGTCCTCGACCACGAAGGCGCCCGCCCGGCGGGCGATGTCCAGCACCTCGCCGCGCCGGGCGGGCGCGAGCACGGCGCCCGTGGGGTTCTGGAACAGCGGCTGGCAGACGAAGACCCGGGCGCCGGTCGCCCGGAACGCGTCCGCGAGCAGCTCGGGCCGCACGCCGTCCGCGTCCACCGGGACGGGCACCGGGCGCAGTCCGGCCGCGCGGGCGATGGCCAGCATGCCCGGGTAGGTGGGCGACTCGACCAGGACCGGCGCGCCGGGCGGCGCGAGCGCGCGCAGGGCGGTGGTCAGCGCGGACTGCCCGCCCGACGTGACCAGCACCCCCGCCGCCGTGACCGGGCCTCCGACGCTGCGCGCGAACCACTCGCGCAGCTCCGGCAGCCCTTCCACGGGCGGTCTGCCCCAGGCGCCCGGCCTGCGCCCGGCCCGGGACAGCGCCGCCGCCATCGCCCGCTCCGGCTGCAGGGAGGGGTGCAGGTAGCCGCCGTTGAACTCGATCACCCCGGGCGGCGGCGCGGCGAGCGAGACCAGCACCCCGGAGGCGTCCACCGAGCGCGGCACGAGGTCGGCGGCGCCCTCCGCGCTGAGGGCGACCTCCTGCCAGGAGGTGTCCCCGGCGGGGGCGGCCGCGGCCCGGGGCCGCGCGCGGAAGGTGCCGGCGCCGGGCCGGGTGACGACCAGCCCCTCGGCGGCGAGCCGGGCCAGCGCCCGGGAGACCGTCACGGGGCTCACCCGGAACCGCTCCACCAGGGCCCGGCTGGACGGGAGCTTTCCACCGGGAGAGTAGCGGTCGAGCTCCCGCCGCAACTGATCCGCCAGTTCACCGACACTGCTACGCTCATGCATGAGAGCACAGAGTAGCGCTACTGCCCCGTCCCCGATAGCGGTCACCGCACACCGGGACCGCGCCGGTCTCGGCACCCTCCAGGCCGCCCTCGGCGTCGTCGCCTTCTCCCTCACCTTCCCGGCCACCGCCTGGGGCCTGGAGGGCTTCGGCCCCTGGTCGCTGGTGGCCGTGCGCAGCGTGCTCGCGGCGGTGATCGCGGGCGGCTGTCTGCTCGCCCTGCGCGTCCCGCCGCCGGCCCGGCGCCACCGGCCCGGGCTCGCGGTGGTCGGCGCCGGGGTGGTCCTCGGCTTCCCGATGCTGACCACGCTGGCGCTGCAGACCTCGACCACCGCGCACGCGGCCGTCGTGGTGGGCCTCCTCCCGCTCACCACGGCGCTGCTGTCCGCCCTGCGCGTCGGCGCCCGCCCCTCGCGCACCTTCTGGGCGGCGGCCCTCGCCGGGGCCGCCGCCGTCGTGGCGTTCACCGTCCAGCAGAGCGGCGGCGCGCTGACCACGGCCGACCTGTACCTCTTCGCGGCGCTGCTGGTGTGCGCGGCCGGATACACCGAGGGCGGCCGGCTGGCCCGGGTGATGCCGGGCTGGCAGGTGATCGGCTGGGCCCTGGTGCTGTGCCTGCCGCTCACCGTGCCCGCCGCCGCGATCGCGCTGACGCTCGAGCCGGTGCGGCTGACCGCGCACAGCGTGACCGGACTGCTGTGGGTGGCCGCGGGTTCGCAGTTCCTCGGGCTGATCGTGTGGTACCGGGGCATGGCGGCGATCGGCATCCCCAAGGCCAGCCAGTTGCAGCTGGCCCAGCCGCTGCTCACACTGGTGTGGTCGGTGCTGCTGCTGAACGAGCACCTGACGGTGGCCGCCCCGCTGACGGCCGCGGCCGTGCTCGTGTGCATCGCCGTCACGCAACGGGCGCGCGGATGAGGAGCGTCCACGGCCCGCTGCCGGGCGGCGCGCTCCGCCGTAGACTCGACGCCACGGACCGCTGCTCCCGCACCTGTGAGGAGGCCCCGATGCACGCAACCGTGGGTGACCAGCTTGTCCAGCACGGCAGGGTGGTCGGCCAGCACGACAAGGTCGGCGAGATCGTCGAAGTGATGGGGCAGGAGGGCAACCCGCCCTACCGCGTCCGTTTCGAGGACGGCCACGAGGGCGTGTGCTCGCCCGGCCCCGACACCGAGATCCGGCACCGGACGACGACCCCGACGACCCGGCGGTAGATCAGCGCGGGGGTTTCGCCGGCCGCCGGTGACGGTCGGCGGCCACCCGCGCCCTCGCCGCGGACGCCTTGCGCCGCGCCCTCCCTTCGCACCCCCTCGGCACCCCACCGGGCCGCCCGGTCACGGCCCGTTCCGCGGGGATCTCCCACCCCTGCGATCGATCATCGATACTTCGGAGTAACGTGCACGGACGGAGCAGGCACCGGGACCCGGCGGACCTGCCACAGCCGTAAGCAGTAGCGAAAGGGACGATGTGACCGACATCGAACGCGTCGGAGTGGTGGGCTGCGGTCAGATGGGCGCGGGGATCGCCGAGGTGTGCGCCCGGGCCGGACTGGACGTCAAGGTCGCCGAGACCACCGGCGAAGCCCTGGAGATCGGCCGTACCCGGCTGTTCACCTCCCTGTCCAAGGCGGCCGAGCGCGGCAAGATCACCACGGAGGAGCTCGAGGCCACGCAGACGCGGCTGAGCTTCACCACGGACCTCGGCGAGTTCGCCGACCGTGATCTGGTGATCGAGGCCGTCGTCGAGAACGAGCAGGTCAAGACGGAGATCTTCCAGGTGCTGGACCAGGTGGTGAGCCGGCCGGACGCGATCCTGGCCTCCAACACCTCCTCCATCCCGCTGGTGAAGCTGGCGGTCGCCACCTCGCGGCCCGACCACGTGATCGGCGTCCACTTCTTCAACCCGGCGCCGGTGCAGCAGCTGGTGGAGCTGATCCCGGCGCTCACCACCTCCGAGGGCACGCTGAGCCGTGCCCAGGTGTTCGCCGAGAAGGTGCTGGGCAAGCACGCGATCCGCGCCCAGGACCGCTCCGGTTTCGTGGTCAACGCGCTGCTGATCCCGTACCTGCTCTCCGCGATCCGGATGTTCGAGTCGGGCATCGCCAGCCGGGAGGACATCGACAACGGCATGGAGATGGGCTGCGCCCACCCGATGGGCCCGCTGAAGCTGTCCGACCTGATCGGCCTGGACACGGTGGCCTCGGTGGCGTACTCGATGTACGAGGAGTACAAGGAGCCGCTGTACGCCGCTCCCCCGCTGCTGCAGCGCATGGTCGACGCGGGGCGCCTGGGCCGCAAGACCGGCTCGGGGTTCTACACCTACGGCTGATCACGAGGAGAGGCGCCCCGCGGGCCCGGCACCCCGTCGGGGTGCCGGGCCCGCGGCGTCAGATCCTGAGGTGGTGCAGCAGGAGTAACGCGGCCGCCATGCCGGCGGCCGGGACCTCGCCGCGGGCGACCAGGTCGGGGACCAGCTTGAGGGGCACCCACTCCCGGCGGTCCGACTCGAAGTCGTCCACGGGGTGGCCGACGTACTCGCCCTCGTCGGCCCAGTAGACGTGGTGCCGGGCGTCGGTGAGGCCGTTGGACGGCTCCACGCTCACGAGGTGGCGCAGGGGGCCCGGCCGCCAGCCGGTCTCCTCCTCCAGTTCCCTGGCGGCCGCCCCGGCGATGTCCTCGCCGTCCTCGACCACGCCGGCCGCGAGTTCCCACCCCCAGCTGTCGGTGATGAAGCGGTGGCGCCAGAGCAGGAGGACCTCGTTGGCCTCGTTCACCACCGTGGCCGCGGCGACGGGCCGCAGCCGTAGGAGGAAGTGGTCGAGATGCCGGCCGTCCGGCAGTTCGACATCCGCGAGATTGACGCTGAACCAGCGATTCGCGTACACGGTCTGTTCGTTCCGCTTCGTCCACTGCACAGTTCTGCCACCTTCCGACGGGTAAGGGGGAATATCGCAGCAGGAAGGGTCCGGCAGCAGGCGCACGGGAGGCCGCCCGCGGTGCAGCGAAGGCGCGCGCCGGGCGCGGTGGAGGCGCGTGCCGGGCGCGGTGTCCCCGGACCGCGCCCGTCCTGCGCCCGTCCTACAGGGGTACGCGCAGCGCCCCGTCGATGAGTTCGGCCGCCTCAGCCGTGCCGGCGCAGCCGCTGCGCACGAGGTGCTCGCGCACCGCTCTCAGTCTGTCGCGCAGCCGCCGCGACTCCATGCCGCGGGCCTGTTCGGCCATCCGCACCGCGATGGCCACCGCGCTGTCGGCGTTGCCCTGGCGCAGTTCGATGGTGCTCAGCATGGCCAGCCGGTGCACCCGGCCCCGGTCGTGCGCGGGGGTGTCCACGGCCGCCGCGGCGTGCTCGCCGGCCGCCGCCAGCTCACCGAGGCTCAGCAGCGCCTCCGCCACCTGGACGTTGACCAGGCCGGGCTGGACGTAGCCGGTCTCGTCGGGTTCGTGTCCGCGCCGGATGCGCTCGGCCGCCTGCTCGGCCCGCCGGATGCAGGACAGCGCGCTCGTGGCGTCGCCGAGGTGCGCGTAGGCCTTGGCCTGCATCGCGTACAGGTCGGAGGCGAGCGCCGGGGTGATGTGCCTGCCGGCCGCGCGCAGCGCCGCCTCCGCGAACGCGACGGCCTGCCGGTGCTCCCGCATGTACAGCGACTGGTTGACCAGCAGCGCTATCACGTACGCGCCGAGCCCCCGGTCGCCGCTGGCCTTCGCGAGCCTCAGCGCCTGGTGGAAGTAGCGCTGGGCGAGACCGTGCGCGTCGGAGTCGTACGCGCAGATGCCGGCGATCGCCACCAGCCCGCCGGTGGCCCGGTGCAGTTGCCGGCCGGTGGCGTCGGTGTACCTGCCGCGCAGCAGCGGGGCGGCCTCGGCGTTGAGGAAGCCCACGATCCGGGCGCGCGTCGCGATGCCGCCGGCCTTGCGGTACATCTGCTCGTAGTGGGTGCGGGCGGCGCGCAGCATGTCGAGGTCGCCCGGGGTGACCCGGTGCCGGCCGCCGCGGGAGACGTCCACGTCCTCGGGCGGGTTCTCCCACTCCCACACGGGCATCACGGCGGGCGTCCCGGTGACCGCGGGCGCGTCGAGGACGTGCGGGCGCCGCTGCTGGTCGGAGCGCCACAGGGCGGTGGCCCGTTCGACGAATCCGCAGAGCGAGCCGGTGTGCGCGGCGGGCGGTTCGCCGGGCACGCCGAGCCCGATGTCGTCGAGGGTGACCGGGCGGTGCAGCCGGGCGGCGAGCACCTCGCAGATCAGGTCGGGCACCTGCCCCCGGGGCCGCTGTCCCTTCAGCCACCGGGCGACGGCCGTGTGCTCGTACCTGAGCGACAGGCCGCGCGCCCGTCCGGCCTGGTTGACGTGCGCGGCCAGACCCGCGTGCGAGATCCCGGCCTCGTCCAGGATCGCGTCGAGGAGGGTGTTGGGTTGCATTCGGGCCCCCCGGTGAATCGGTGCCGTCAGAGTAGTGGCCGGCCGTTCACACGGGGTGTGAACGGAGTGCTCGAATCCATAGGGTGCGCGCGCTGTCGCGGAGAGTTCCCGGCCGGTTGACTGAATTGCCTCGAAAGAGGCCGGCCGGGCCGCCGGCTCCCCCTCGTACAGTGCGGCGGCCCGTCTCCGCGCCGTCCGCCCGGCTGCCTGCCCGACACTCCGTGGCGGGGCGGACGGCGTGCGGCCCCGACGGCTCCCCCGGTCACGCCGGGAACCGCAGGTGACCGGTCGGGCGCAGGCTCGCCGTGGTCGCTCGCGTGGGTCCCCGCGCCCCCGAGGGAGCGCGGGGAGACGGACGCTCGTTCGCGAGGACCAGCAGGGCCACGTCGTCCTTGGGCGGCCCGGCCGTGTGGTGCAGGAGTGCGTCGAGGACCGTGTGCAGCACGCCCCGGGGGGTGCGCGGGTGTTCGCGTGCGGCGTCGGTGAGGACGTCGCGCAGGGGGAAGAACCGGCCGTCGGCGTCCCGTGCCTCCTCGGCTCCGTCCGTGTGCAGGACGAGTGTGTCGCCGGGCAGCAGGCGTTCGCAGGCGACGACGGGGAGTTCGGGCGGCAGCGGGAACAGGCCGAGGGGCGGGAGCGGATCGGCGCGGGCGAGCGGTTCGGCGCGCGCGCCGCTCAGCAGGTGCGGCCAGGGGTGCCCGCAGTTCAGGGCCCGCACCTCCCCGTCCGGGAGGATCTCCAGCACCAGTACGGTGACGAACTCCTCGGCGGCCGGGCCGTCGGCGGCGTCCTCGTCACCGGCCCGCTCCCGCAGGTGCCGGGCCACCGCCCGCTCCAGCCGGCGCAGCACCCCGGCCAGTTCGGCCTCGTCGTGCACGGCCTCGCGGAAGCTGCCGAGGACGGCGGCGACGGTCCCGGCGGCGCCGAGTCCGTGCCCGCGGACGTCACCGATGACGGCCCGTACGCCGTGCTCGGTGGTGGCCACCTCGTACAGATCGCCGCCGATCCGGGCGTCCTGGTCGGCCGACAGCTGGACGGCGGCGACGGCCAGCCCGTCGACGCGCGGGGGCAGCGGCCGCAGCAGCGCGCCCTGCGCCGCGTCGGCGACCCGGCGGACCCGCCGCAGTTCGCGCAGCAGCCCGCGCCGGGCGTGCAGCACCAGCCCGGTGCCGACCACACACAGCACGGCGCTGCTGACGAGGCGCGCGCTGAGGGCGTCGTCCCGGGCGAGCGGGCAGGTCAGCCGGTAGACGACCGCGGTGGCGCCCAGGGTCGTGGGCAGTGCGAGGTCGAGCACGCGGCGCAGCGGGTGCCGGCCGCCCCGCCGGACGGCGGCACGGTGGTCGGCCGTGCGGGCCCGGAGCGGCAGGCGGAAGGGCGCCGGAGTCCGTGGGACGGACCGGGGCGGCACCCCGCAGGAAGTCCCGGCCTTGAAGCGGATCATGCGGATGGCCCCCCATATAGGCCCTGACAGCGCGGACCGGCCCAGAAAGGCCGGTCCGATTCTGTCGACCGCATGACCCGATCCGGACGTATCGCCCGGAATTGTCACCCGAACGAGTGAGGTGACCGGTGGTGTCGGGGCGTGCGGGGCGCACGCCCCCGGAAGGGGCGCGGGGGACCGCGCGGCCGGCGACGGCGCACGCGTGCCGCCGGCCGACGCGGTCCCCGCGTCCGCTAACCCCGCAGGACGGCCCCGGTGCGCTCGCCCGCGAGGGCGACCGCCGACTCCCGGGCCGCCGACGCCTCGTCGACGGTCAGCGTCCGGTCGCCCGCGCGGAACCGCAGCGCGTACGCCAGGGACTTGCGCCCCTCCCCCAACTGCTCGGCGTTCTCGTACACGTCGAACAGGCGGATGGACTCCAGCAGTTCACCGGCGCCCTCGCGCAGCGCGGCCTCGACGTCGGAGGCGGGCACGAACGCGTCGACGACCAGTGCGACGTCCTGCGTGGCGACCGGGAAGGTGGAGATGCCCGGCGCCTGCGGGGTGTCGTCGCCGACCTGCCGGACGGCGTCCAGGTTCAGCTCCATCGCGCAGGTGCGCGCGGGCAGGCCCAGGGTCTTCAGGACGCCCGGGTGCAGCTCGCCGGCGTGGCCGACGACCTGCTCGGTGCCGTCGACGGTGACCACCAGCTCGGCGCAGCGGCCCGGGTGCCACGGGCCGTACTGGCCCTTGCGGACGACGAGTTCGGCCCCTGCCTCGCGGGCGACGGTCCGGGCGGCCTCCACCGCGTCGGCCCAGTCGGCCGGCCGGCCCCTGCCCCACCAGCCGGCCTGCTCGCGGGCGCCGGCGAGGACCACGGCGACGTGCCGCGGCTGGTCCGGCAGCGCGGCGTTCAGCCCGGCGAGCTCCTCGTCGGTGGGCCGCCGGTCGACGGGCGGCTGGGCGGCGGTCCGCTGCTCGTGACGCGGGTGGAAGACCAGACCGGTCTCGAACAGCGCGAGGTCGTGGCTGCCGCGTCCGTCGTTGCGGCGCAGCGCGCCGAGCAGGCCCGGCAGCAGCGAGGTGCGCAGGGCCGGCTCCTCGTCGCTGAGCGGGTTGGTCAGCCTCACCACGCGGCGGGCCGGGTCGTCGGCGTCCAGGCCGAGCTGGTCGAAGACCTGCTCGCTGAGGAACGGGTAGTTCGGCGCCTCGACGTATCCGGCACCGGCCAGGGCCCGGCCGATCCGGCGGTGCAGCCGCTGCCGCCCGGTCAGACCGCGTCCGGCCGGCGGCCTGGGCAGCGTGGAGGGCAGGTTCTCGTAGCCCTCCAGGCGGATGACCTCTTCGGCCAGGTCGTTCGGGTCGGTGAGGTCGGGCCGCCAGGACGGCACGGTGACGATCAGCTCGTCCTGCCCGTGGACGTCGCAGCCGACCTCCTGGAGCCGCCGGACGACGGTCTCGCGGCCGTACGCGACGCCCGCGACCTTGTCCGGGTGGTCGGCCGGGACGGTGATGGTGCGCGGCGCGGACGGGGCGACGACCTCGGTGACGCCGGCCTCGGCGGTACCGCCCGCGAGCAGGACCAGCAGGTCCACCGTGCGCTGGGCGGCGGCCGCGGCGGCCTGCGGGTCGACACCGCGCTCGAAGCGGCGGGACGCCTCGGAGGACAGCTTGTGGCGGCGGGCCGTGCGCGCGATGGAGACCGCGTCGAAGTGCGCGGCCTCGATCACCACGTCCGTCGTGGCGTTCTCCAGGTCGTCGTGGTCGGCGATCTCCGTGTCGGCGCCGCCCATCACGCCGGCGAGGCCGATCGGGCCGCGCTCGTCGGTGATGACCAGGTCCTCGGCGTCGAGGGTGCGCACCACGCCGTCCAGGGTGGTGAGCTTCTCCCCCGGCTCGGCGCGGCGCACGCCGATGGCGCCCCGGACCAGGTTGCGGTCGTAGGCGTGCAGCGGCTGGCCGAGCTCCATCATCACGTAGTTGGTGACGTCGACGGCGAGCGAGATCGGGCGCATGCCCGCCTTCTGCAGCCGGCGCTTCAGCCAGATCGGGGAGCGCGCCTCGGGGCTCAGACCGGTGACCGTGCGGGCGGTGAAGCGGTCGCAGCCGACGGGGTCGGAGACCCGCACCGGGTAGCCGAAGGCGTTCGGGGCGGGCACGTCGAGCAGGGCCGGGTCGCGCAGCGGCAGGCCGTAGGCGGTGGCGGTCTCGCGGGCCACGCCGCGCATCGACAGGCAGTAGCCGCGGTCCGGGGTGACGGCGATGTCGAGGACCTCGTCGACCAGCTCGAGCAGCTCGACGGCGTCCTTGCCGACCTCGGTCTCCGGCGGCAGCACGATGATGCCCTTGGAGCCGTCGTCGCCCATGTTCAGCTCGTCGCTGGAGCAGATCATGCCGCGCGACATCCGGCCGTAGGTCTGGCGCTCGGCGATCTGGAAGTCGCCGGGCAGCACGGCACCGGGCAGCGCGACGACGACCTTGTCGCCGACGGCGAAGTTGCGGGCGCCGCAGATGATCTCCTGCGGCTCACCCGTGCCGTTGGCCCGGCCGACGTCCACGGTGCAGAAGCGGATCGGCTTCTTGAAGCCCTCCAGCTCCTCGATGGTCGCGACCCGGCCCACCACGAGGGGGCCCTTGAGGTCGGCGCCGAGGTGCTCGACGGTCTCCACCTCCAGGCCCGCCGAAATCAGCTTGGCCTGTACGTCACGGCCGGTCTCCGTCGCCGGCAGGTCGACGTACTCCCGCAGCCAGGAAAGCGGGACCCGCATCAGATCTCCATCCCGAACGGCCGGGTGAACCGGACGTCACCCTCGACCATGTCTCGCATGTCCTCGACGTTGTGGCGGAACATCAGCATCCGCTCGATGCCGAACCCGAAGGCGAAGCCGCTGTACTTCTCCGGGTCGACGCCGCAGGCGGTGAGCACCCGCGGGTTGACCATGCCGCAGCCGCCGAGCTCGATCCAGCCCTCGGACGAGCAGGTGCGGCAGGGCCGGTCGGGGTTGCCGACGGACTCGCCCTTGCAGACGTAGCAGAGCATGTCCATCTCGGCGCTCGGCTCGGTGAAGGGGAAGAAGTTCGGCCGCAGCCGGGTCTTCATGCCCTCGCCGAACAGGGACTGGACCATGTGGTCCAGGGTGCCCTTGAGGTCCGCCATGGTGAGGCCCTCGTCGACGGCGAGCAGCTCGACCTGGTGGAAGACGGGGGTGTGGGTCGCGTCCAGCTCGTCGGTGCGGTAGACGCGGCCGGGGCAGATCACGTAGACCGGCAGCTCGCGGTCGAGCAGGGAGCGGATCTGCACCGGCGAGGTGTGGGTGCGCAGCACGACGCCGGACTCGGTGCCGCCCCGGGGGCCCTGCACGAAGAAGGTGTCGTGCTCGCCGCGGGCCGGGTGGTCCGGGCCGATGTTGAGGGCGTCGAAGTTGAACCACTCGGCCTCGGCCTCGGGTCCCTCGGCGACCTCGTAGCCCATGGCCACGAAGATGTCCTCGATGCGCTCCGACAGGGTCGTCAGCGGGTGGCGGGCGCCGGCCGGTACGCGGTCGTAGGGCAGCGTGACGTCCACGGCCTCCTCGACCAGCACGCGGGCGTCCCGCTCCGCCTCCAGCTCGGTCTGGCGGGCGGCGAGGCCCTTGTTCACGGCGCCGCGCGCCTGACCCACGCGCTTGCCGGCGTCGGCCTTGGCGTGCGGGGGCAGGGCGCCGATCTCGCGGTTGGCGAGGGCCAGCGGAGAGGTGGGGCCGGTGTGGGCGACCTTGGCCTCGTGGAGCGCGTCGAGGGAGTCCGCGGCGGCGAAGGCGGCGAGCGCCTCGTCCCGCATGCGCTCGATCTCTTCCGGTTTCAACGCCTCGACCTCTACAGGGTCGTACGACTTATTGGGTGCCGACATCTCTTCCCGTGCTTCCGATTGGCTGGCTGATGGTCCCCGTCACCGACTCGTGGACGGTTCGTCACGGTTCTCGGGACACAAAGGTGCCAAAGGCCGAGTCTAACGGGGCTGACGTACGCGGATGCGCCCGTGGTTCGTCAGGCGAGATACGCCGGTGCCCCCACGGGCAGCGTAAATCGGAACTCGGCGCCGCCCTCGGGGGCGCGTCCGACCGTGATGGTGCCGCCGTGGGCCTCGACGATTCCCTTGACGATGTACAGCCCGAGGCCCGTCCCGCCGCGCTTGCTGCCCCGCCAGAAGCGGGTGAAGACGCGGTTCATGGACTCCTCCGGGATGCCGGGCCCCTCGTCGCTCACCGTGACCGACGTACCGGCGTCCTCCCGCTCGCGCGGGGACGCCGAGGGCGTGATGTCGATCGTGACGGTTCCCTCGCCGTGGCGCACCGCATTTTCCAGCAGGTTGCTGAGCACCTGGTCGACCTTGTCCGGGTCGGCCCACAGGTCGGGCAGCGGGTGCTGGACCCGCAGCAGGAACCGGTCGGCCGGCTGCCCGGCGGCGACGTAGGCCTGGATGTGCCGTCCGACGGCGGCGCCGATGTCGACGGGCTGGCGCCGCACCTCCAGGCGCCCGGAGTCGATGCGCGATATGTCGAGCAGCTCGGCGATGAGCCGGGTGACCCGGTCGGCGTCGGCGTCGACGGTCTCCAGCATCAGCCGTTTCTGGTCGTCGGTGAACCGCTCCCACTTGGCGAGCAGGGTGGCGGTGAAGCCCTTGACGGAGGTGAGCGGGGAGCGCAGCTCGTGGGCGACGGTGGCGATCAGCTCGGCGTGGCTGCGCTCGGTGCGGCGCCGGGCCTCGGTGTCGCGCAGGGTGACGACGACGCGGCGGACCGGTCCGGTGGGCCGGGCGCGGACGTAACGCGCCGAGACGAGGACCTCGCGTCCGCCGGGCAGCAGCAGGTTGCGCTCGGGCTGGCCCACCCGGATGGCGAGGCCGCCGTAGGGGTCGGTGAGCTGCCACCAGCGGCGGCCCTCCAGGTCCTCTAACGGCAGGGCCTCCTCGAGCCGCTGCCCGAGGGCCTGGTCGGCGGGGACGGCCGTGATGCGGACGGCCGCCGCGTTGAAGCAGATCACCCGCCCGTGCTCGTCGGCGACGACGAGTCCGTCGGGCAGCTGGTCGGGGTCGATGCCGAGGCCGGCCGGATCACCGGGCCGGGGCCCGGGCGGGCGCGCCGTCCGCCGTGCTCCCGGTGCGCTGCTCGTGCCGACGCTCATCCCCGTATCCCACCTCTCGGACCTTCCTCGGGGCGCCCCGTGCTCGAGCCCAGCGGAGAGCTTGGGGAGGGTCCCCGGGCTGGTCACCCTACTAGTTCCCGGTGACGGAGCGGCACCCTCCGGCGGCGCGCTGTGCACGCGCCGACGCGTACAGGCATACGGCGGCGGCGGTGGCCAGGTTCAGGCTCTCCGCCTTTCCGTGGATCGGGACGCGCACGACGGCGTCGGTGAGGGCGCGGGTCTCCTCGGGGAGCCCCCAGGCCTCGTTGCCGAACACCCACGCGGTCGGCCCGCCCATGGTGCCCTTGTCCAGTTCGTCGTCGAGGTCCCGGTCGCCGGCGCCGTCGGCGGCGAGCACCCGCACCCCCGTGTCCCGCAGCCCGGCCACGGCCTGCTCGACGGGGACGCCGACGGCGACGGGCAGGTGGAACAGGGAGCCGACGGAGGCGCGGACGGCCTTGGGGTTGTACAGGTCGACGGAGGCGTCGGTGAGCACCACGGCCTCGGCTCCGGCGGCGTCGGCGCAGCGCAGCACGGTGCCGGCGTTCCCGGGGTCGCGTACGTGCGCGAGGACGGCGACGAGCCTGGGCCGGGCGGCGAGGATCCGTTCGAAGGGCGTGTCCAGGAACCGGCAGACCCCGACGAGTCCCTGCGGGGTGACGGTGGTGGAGATGTCGGCGATGACCTGCTCGCAGGCGAGGTGGACGCGGGCCCCGGCGGCCCGGGCCCCGCCGACGATGTCGGCGTACCGCTCGGCGGCCTCCGGCGTGGCGAACAGCTCGACGAGCGTGGCGGTGTGCCCGTCCCGGTGCGCCGCGGCCTCCCGCACGGCCTGCGGCCCCTCGGCGAGGAACAGCCGTTCCTTCCCCCGGAAGTTCCGCTTGCCGAGCCGCCGCGCGGCGGCGACACGGGGCGAGCGGGGGGAGATCGGCTCGGGGGTGGCGGGGGGCATGGGTGTTTCACCTCGGGAGTTCGTTGTCGACGGCCGCCGCGGCCTTCGGTCTTCCCACCGCGACGGCGTTCGGCCACGGCGGCGGGTCCCGGCGGTGCCGAGCCCGCCGGCACACCGCACGGGCACAGACGACGGACCCGCGGGAAACCCGCGGGTCCGTCCAAGTGCGTCGGCTAGGGCCTGCGCGGCGTCACGCGGCCTTGGGCGCGTTCACGTCCGCCGGCAGCGCCTTCTGCGCGACCTCGACGAGCGCGGCGAAGGCGGTGGCGTCGTTGACGGCCAGCTCGGCCAGGATCTTGCGGTCGACCTCGACGTTCGCGGCCTTCAGACCCTGGATGAAGCGGTTGTACGTGATGCCGTTGGCGCGGGCGGCGGCGTTGATGCGCTGGATCCACAGCTGCCGGAAGTCACCCTTGCGCTTCTTGCGGTCGTTGTAGTTGTAGACCAGCGAGTGGGTGACCTGCTCCTTGGCCTTGCGGTACAGGCGCGAACGCTGACCGCGGTAGCCGGAGGCCTGCTCGAGGATCGCCCGGCGCTTCTTGTGGGCGTTGACTGCCCGCTTGACGCGTGCCACTTCTTAACTCCTTGTAGCGGGGCCGTTGTCGTGCTCACACGGCCCGAAATCGATTGGGTCCCGGTCTGACGTGCGTACGGCGCTCGCGCGCCGGGGCGTCACTTGCCGAGAAGCTTCTTGATCTTCGCGGCGTCGCCCGGGGCCATCTCGGCGTTGCCGGTGAGGCGACGCGTCACGCGGGACGACTTGTGCTCGAGCAGGTGGCGCTTGCCGGCGCGCTCACGGAGCACCTTGCCGGAGCCGGTGACCTTGAAGCGCTTGCTGGCACCGCTGTGCGACTTGTTCTTCGGCATAGCGCCGTTCTCTCCTCGTCGGTGGCGCTCCGGTGCCCGGTCGCGAAAACCGGGCACGGTGGAGCGTCGTACTTGTTTCGGTTGCTTCCTGGGGCTCGCGCCCCGGGGAGTCACGCCTCGGCAGGCTCCTCGGCGGCCGCCTGGGCCTCGGTGTCCGCGGGGTTCTGCGAGCGGCCGGGGTTGGCCTTCGCCTCCGCCTTGCGGGCCTCCTGCGCCTGGCGAGCCTCGGCCATCGCCTCGGTCTTCTTCTTGTGCGGACCGAGGACCATGATCATGTTGCGGCCGTCCTGCTTCGGGTTCGACTCGACGAACCCGAGGTCCTGGACGTCCTCCGCGAGACGCTGCAGCAGCCGGTAGCCCAGCTCGGGCCGGGACTGCTCGCGACCGCGGAACATGATCGTGATCTTGACCTTGTCGCCCTGCTTGAGGAACCGGACGACGTGACCCTTCTTGGTGTCGTAGTCGTGCGGGTCGATCTTCGGCCGGAGCTTCATCTCCTTGATGACCGTGTGCGCCTGGTTCTTGCGCGCCTCACGGGCCTTCATGGCCGACTCGTACTTGAACTTCCCGTAGTCCATGAGCTTGCACACGGGCGGACGGGCGTTCGCCGCGACCTCGACCAGGTCCAGGTCGTACTCCTGCGCAAGCTCCAGTGCCTTCGCGAGCGGCACGATGCCGACCTGCTCGCCACTGGGACCGACAAGTCGCACCTCGGGAACGCGAATCCGGTCGTTGATGCGGGGCTCGGCGCTGATGGATCCTCCTCGGTAGCACCACGCGACGGTCTGGCGGACAGCCGCGTAACGTCTGTGTTCGATAGACCTAACCGCGCCGAAGCAGAAAAAATGCCCCGGACGATCACAGGCGGGGCTCCTCGAACTACCGGAGCACCGCCGCGATGGCCGCGGGGCGCGCTTTCGGGCGGATCGCCGTCACGGGGACGGGACCGCCTGACCGGTGACCCGCCGCCCTCAGGGCGGCCAGGTGGGAGTTCGGAAGCCTCCACTTGTGGGTCGGGCTCGTGAGCCGCGAGGCATACGGGTCCGACCGGTCGTTACACAAGGTTAGCAGCTCCCGAGGGGGTGCGCTAACCGTCCGTCCCGCGCCTCCTGCCGTCAAGGGGACACGCGCGGTACGCCTATCGTGTGGGGCATGAGTGAGACCTCCCCCTCGGACACCCCGAGGCCCCCGGCAACCCCGACTTCGACGCCATGGCCCGCGACATCGCCGAGGTCCCGGCCGTCGAGGTGATCGTCACGGTCGCCGTCAACCTGATGAGCGCCGCCGCCGTGAAGCTCGGCCTGACCGAGGAGGGCGACGAGCACAAGGACCTGGACGAGGCGCGCAAGCTGGTGCACGCGCTGGCCGGTCTGCTGGACGCCTCCGCGACCGAGATCAGCTCCTTCCACGCGGCCCCGCTGCGCGACGGCCTGAAGTCGCTCCAGCTGGCCTTCCGCGAGGCCTCGCTCGTCCCGGACGAGCCGGGCCAGGGCCCGGGCGAGAAGTACACGGGCCCGGTCTACGGCTAGGGCTTTCCGGGAGTACGGACGTACAGGGGCTCGCCGGGCGGCGACGCCTCGGCCGGCAGGACCGCCAGGTCGAGGCCGCGCACCAGGCGGGCCCTCAGCGTTTCGTCGTCGGCCAGCCGCCGGGCCACCGCGCGGGCGCTCTCGGCGGCGGGGAGGGCCGGGTCGAGGACGAGGGCGAGGGTGCCGTCGGCCTGCCCGGGGCCGAGGTGGGCGCGCAGCACGGCCGGTTCGGCGGCCACCGCGGCCCGTACGGCCTCGACGACGGCCGGGTCGGCGAGCGGGTCGGTGCTCGTGCGGCCCTCGGCGAGCGCCAGCAGGGTCGGCCCGGTCAGTTCGAACGGCACGGGGCCGGCCAGGTCCAGGACGACCGTGTCGGCCTTCTCGTGCGCGGCGGCCTGCAGGGCCTGGTGCAGCGGTACGGCGACGGGGCGGGCGGCCGGGTCCCAGCGGGCGAGCGAGTCGGTGGAGGTGAAGGCCGGCAGGGCGGTGCGGTCCCCCGCCTTGAGGGTGGGGACGGCCATGTCGCTGGTCTTCTCGCGGCGCAGCCCGTTCTCGTCCTCCTCGACCTCGCCGAGCACGGCCACCACGGGGACGAGCAGCCGGGCGCCCCTGAGCGCCTCCAGGACGGGGCCGACGGCGGAGCCGTCCTCGGCCCAGGCCGCGAGCGCGGCGCTCAGCCGGGGGTCGGCGGAGCCGTCGTCGTCGCGGAAGCCGGGGTCGGGAATGTTCTTGTTCGCCACGGTCACCGACCTTAGCGGCCGTCCGTGGCGGGCTCGGACGCGGGCGGCTTCGGAGGGGGACTGCGGTGGGACGGGACGAGCGGCTCGCGGCGGCCGTGGAGGCGGCGCGGCCGGCGGACGGTACGGGGCTGTCGGTGGCGGCGCTCGATCCGGGCACCGGTGAGACCGTCTCGTACGGCGGGCGGGCGTTCGTCACCGCGAGCGTGGTCAAGGTCGACATCCTGGCGGCGCTGCTCCTCGGGGCGCAGGACGCGGGCCGGGAACTCACCGCGGCGGAGCGGTCGTACGCGGCCGCGATGATCGTGCGCAGTGACAACGACGCGGCGTCGGCGCTGTGGGACGCGATCGGGCGGTCGGCCGGTCTCGACGCGGCGAACGCCCGCTTCGGGCTGACCGGGACGGCGGGCGGCGACGGCACGCTGTGGGGTCTGACCCGCACCACGGCCGTGGACCGGCTGGGGCTGCTGCGGCAGGTGTTCG
This sequence comes from Streptomyces sp. Tu 3180, assembly GCF_009852415.1. NCBI lineage: Bacteria > Bacillati > Actinomycetota > Actinomycetes > Kitasatosporales > Streptomycetaceae > Streptomyces > Streptomyces sp. Tu 3180. The sequence goes on from NZ_WOXS01000002.1 coordinate 1,813,874, forward strand.
GTGAGGAGTCCGAACTGGGCGCGGAGTCACGGGCGTTCGCGCGGGGGCTGATGGAGCGGGTGGTCGCGGACCAGGCGTGGGGTGTGCCGGCCGCGGCGGACGCGGGCACGGTGTGGGCCGTGAAGAACGGCTGGCTGCCGCGTGACGCGACCGGGCTGTGGGTCGTGCACAGCACCGGGTGCGTCACGGTCGGCGGCCGGGTGTGCCTGATGGCGGTGCTGTCCGACGGCAACGCGACCAGGGCGCGGGGCGTCGCCCTGGTGGAGCGCGCGGCGGCGGCGGTGCGGGTGGCGTTCGGGGAACGCCCCGCGGCGGGCGGGTGAGCGTCCGGCGCTCCCCGGAAAGCCCGGAGGAGCCGGGTGGCTCCGGGGCCCGACTCGGGTGACTCCGGGGGCCGAGGGGGCGGCGGCTCGGAGGCTCGGGGTGATTCCCCCGGGGGAGCGGTCAGAAGTCCTCGCCGTGTGCGCGGCGGCTCCGCCACAGGACCACCGTGGCCACCAGCAGCACCCCGCCGGCGCCGCCCGCCAGGGGGGCCGCCCGGTCGGCGGTGTCGTCGCCGGATCCGGCGGCCTCCGGGCCGGGACCGAAGTAGCGGTCGCCGTAGGCCGCCGGCTTCAGGCCCTCCGGTTCCAGCCGGGCGGCCGCCTCGATCGCGGCGGCCGGGTCGACGAGACCGAATCCGCGCGAGTCGTCGCGGCCGTCGGCGGGGGCGTTGCGGGCGGTGTCCTCCAGCAGCCGCTTGACCTGGGCCGGGGTCAGGTCGGGGTGGGCCGACCTGACCAGCGCGACGGCGCCGGAGACGAACGCGGCGGCCGCGCTGGTGCCCCAGCCCTCGTAGTACCGGTGGTCGGGGTCGGCGATGATCACGTCCACCCCGGGTGCGCTGACCGTGGCGTACCAGCGGCGGGTGGAGAACGGGGCGCGGGTGCCGTAGCGGTCCACGGCGGTGGCGGTGATGACGCCCGGATAGGCGGCCGGGTAGGAGACGCGGTCGCCCTTCTCGCCGCCGTTCCCGGCGGAGGCCACGACCACCACGCCCTTGCGCAGGGCGTACTGGATGGCCTCGTCCTCGCCGCGTTCGGGGTGGGCGGACTCGGAGTCGTCGCCGAGGGAGAGGTTGATGACGTCGGCGCCGTGGTCGGCGGCCCAGCGGATGCCCTCGGCGAGGGCGTTGCCACGGGTGCTGCGGGCCTTGGCGCGGGAGGGGTCGCCGTCCTCCAGGATCACCCGGACGGGCAGGATCCGGGCCTCGGGCGCGATGCCCATGACGCCCTCGGCGTTCCCGGGGCCGTGTCCGTGACCGGCGATGATCCCGGCCATGGCGGTGCCGTGGCGGGCCCAGGCGCGGTCGCCGGGCCCGGCTCCGAAGCGGATCATGTCCTTGCCGGGCAGCACGTTGCCCACCAGGTCCGGGTGGTCGGCCTCGACGCCGGTGTCCAGGACGGCGACGGTGACGCCCTCACCCTTCGTGGTTCGCCAGGCCTCCTGGGTGTGCATGGCCTCCAGGCCCCACTGCCGGGCGCGGATGCCGTCGGCGTGCGCGGGGGTGGCGGGCAGGAGGGCGAGGGAGGCGGCGAGCAGCACACCGAGGGCCGCTGCGGGACGCCGGCCGGCGGCCGGCCTCATGAGGGACGCTCCGTGGCGGTGCCGGCGTGCTTGCGCACGCCCCGCTCGACCCGGTCGGCCAGGCCCCGCGCCTCGTGGCCGAGGCCGGCCTGCGCGGGGGCGGTGGTGGCGCCGGACTCCATGGCCTCCTCGGCGGGCTGCGGGGTGTCGACGGTACGGCCGTCGGCCCAGCCGGAGACGGCGTAGACGACGACGGGGGCGTCCTGGAGGACGGAGATCGTCCAGGACGCGCGCTGCCGGGCGCCGAACCCGGCGGCGGCCGTGTCCTTCGCCGCGTACGGCAGCGGCATCAGGTCGGTACGGCGGTCCAGGCGTTCGGTGTCGAAACGGCGGGCGAGGGAGGCCATGCCGGCGGCGTCGGCCCTGGTGAACAGCAGGCCGACGGTGGTGACGTGGCTCTGGGTGGCGTCGGTGTAGGTGGCGCGCAGCAGGCGTGCGCAGCCGGCGGGGGCGAGGACCTTGCGCAGCAGGGGGTCGAAGGCGCCCTCGCAGCCGCTGTCGGGGGCCACGGCGATGCGGGTCCAGGTCCGGTCGGCGTCGCCGGGGCCCGCGCCCCCGCCCCGCACGGTGGGCGGGAACAGCCGGTCGACCGGGACGCTGTGCCACAGGTCCCCGGCGGCGGCGAAGCCGCTGGGGGCCCCGGACCCGCCGGAGTCCCCGGCGAGCCAGCTCCCGGTGACGGCACCGCCGATGAGGCCCGCCCCCAGGACGAGGCAGACGGCGGCGGCGACGGCCTGGGACCGGCCGCGCCGCCCGAGCGGGCGCGGCCGTGCGTCCCCGTCGTACCCCTCCGGTTCCCCGAACGACACGGCCGGCCGTCCGGCCCCGGGGTGCGTGCCGTCCGGGGCCGCGGGGGCGCTCCACGAGAGGGCGGGGTCGGGGGCACCGGGGCCCGGGCGGCGGGCCGGCTCGGGAGCCGGGGCCGCGGGGACCGGGCGCAGGCGGGTGGTCCGCTCCGAGGAGGTCTCCGGGGGCGTGTCCGTGCCGCCCCCGGCGGGGCGGTGACCGGGCTGCCGCGGCACGGCGGTGGAACCGCCCGGGCGGGAGGGGCTCGCGGGCCGCGTCCCCCGGCCGACGGTCGGCGGCGCGTCCGGGAAGCGGGCGGAGGCGCGCGGAGGCGGAGGCGTCACGGGGGCCGGGCCGGCCGGCGCGTCGTCGTCCGGCGCCCCGCCCCGGGGGGCGGCGTCCACGGCCGGGTCCTGCGCGGGGACCGCGCGGGGCGGCTCCTGCGGGACGGGCTGCCGCCGGCGGTCCGGATCGGCCGTGCCGTCCTGCGCCGTCCTCGGCGGGTGCACCGGGCGCGGGGGCGCGGACGGACGCGGGGGCGCGGACGGGGGCGTCGTGGGACGCGGGGGGTGGGAGGCGTGCCGCGCTTCCGTGCTCATGCACCCCCCGTTTCCTCGTGTCCGGGCCGCTCCTTCACCTGCGGGCCGGTGTTCTCCTGCCAGGGGCCCGGCACGGACGCGTCCCGGGCACAGATACCCGCACCGGCGGCGCGTCATCCCGGCCCGGACCTCCGGCCGGTGCCGCTCCGCCGTGCGTGCGCGTCACTCTACGGCGTGCCCCCGCCCGGACGAGAACCAGTCCGCAGGACCGCGGCATCTGCCCGGAACATCCCCTACCCTGCGGTAATTCCGTCTGGCAGGCTGCGCCCATGACTGCGCGCGCCTCCGACCGGGCCCGTTACGACCAGGCCACCGCCCACCTCGACGCCCCCCTGGCGATCGTGGATCTGGACGCCTTCGACGCCAACGCGGACGACCTGGTCCGCCGGGCCGGCGGGAAACCGGTCCGGGTGGCCAGCAAGTCCGTGCGCTGCCGTGCGCTGCTCGAACGGGTCCTGGCCCGTGACGGTTTCGCGGGCGTCATGTCGTTCACCCTGGCCGAGTCCCTGTGGCTGGCCCGCTCCGGTTTCGACGACGTCCTGCTGGCCTACCCCTCCGCCGACCGCGCCGGGTACGCCGAACTCGCCTCCGACCCCAAGCTCGCCGCCGCCGTCACGGTCATGGTCGACGATCCGGCGCAACTGGACCTGATCGACGCCTCGCGCGCCGGTGGCGGTGAAGTGGTGCGGGTCTGCCTGGAGTCGGACACCTCACTGAAGCTGCTGGGCGGGCGGGTGCGGTTCGGCGCCCGGCGTTCCCCGCTGCACTCCCCCGCCCAGGTCGCCGACGTGGCGCGCGCGGTGGCCCGGCGGCCGGGGTTCAGGGTCGTGGGGATCATGGCGTACGAGGGGCATGTCGCCGGGGTCGGCGACGCGGTGGCCGGACGGCCGCTGCGGTCCCGCGCGGTGCGGCTGATGCAGGCCGCCGCCCGGCGCGAACTCGCCGAGCGGCGCGCGGCGGTGGTGCGGGCGGTGCGGGCGGTGGTGCCGGATCTGGAGTTCGTCAACGGCGGGGGCACGGGCAGTGTGCAGCACACCGCCGCGGAGGACGCGGTCACCGAGATCGCGGCCGGGTCGGGGCTCTACGTGCCCCGGCTGTTCGACAACTACACGTCGTTCTCGGGGCGCCCGGCGGCCCTCTTCGCCCAGCCCGTCGTACGGCGGCCGGGCGTGGGGGTGGTGACGGTGCTCGGCGGGGGGTATCCGGCCTCCGGCGCGCCGGGCGCGGACCGGCTGCCGGTGCCGTACCTGCCCGAGGGCCTGCGCTACGACCCGCAGGAGGGGGCCGGCGAGGTGCAGACGCCGCTGCTGGGCTCGCCCGCCGACGATCTGCTGATCGGCGACAGGGTGTGGTTCCGGCACGCCAAGGCGGGTGAACTGTGCGAGCGGTTCGACGCGTTGCACCTGGTGGAGGGCGCGGCCGTGACGGCGACGGTGCCGACGTACCGCGGCGAGGGCCGCACGTTCCTGTGACCGCTCAGTCCGCCGGTCCGATGCTGCTGCCGACGCCGCCGCCGGAGTCGGCGTCGGTGAGGGAGCGGATGCCTTCGGTGATGCGGTCCATGTCGGCCAGGGGCGGTCCGTCCTCGCCGGCGTCGAAGACGTACCGGACGACGACGGGCGACTCGGTGCCGACGCTGGACGGGAAGACCAGCGACTGCACGTAGCCGCCGGGCCCCTCGGCGGTCGTCACGCGCCAGCGCACGAAGTACCCGGCGCGCCCCGCCACCGCGACCGGCCCGGCCCCGACGACCCGGTGGGACTCGATGCCCCCGTAGGGGCGCCGGCCGGTGGCGTCCTCGTGGAAGGCCTCGTCGGCCGCCTCGGCGATGTCCTCCTCGGCGAGCAGTTCGGGCGAGGTCTCGTCGGACTCGGTCACCGTGCGGGAGATGACGAGGCCGTGGCGGCAGACGGTGCCGTCGCCGGGGCAGTCGTAGGTGCCCTCGGTGGTCATGACGGCGTCCTCCTCGACGACGTTCTCCGGCCGGACCCAGCCGTCGAGGAGCGGGAAGGTGATGCCGTTGAGCTGGTCCACGACCACCCCCGGGTCCTCGGAAGGGGAGGCGGACGGCGACGGGGTCCGCGGTGCGGGGACGGAGGTGGCCGCCGTCGGACCGGCCCCCGCCCGCGGGCCGTCGTCGTCCCCGCCGAGGAACACCGCTCCGGTGACGATCGCGGCGACGAGCACGGCCCCGGCGGTGGTGAGGGCCACCGCTCCGGCGCGGCCGCCGGCGCCGCCCGGGGACGGGGGCACCGGTCCGGCGGCGGGCCCGGGGGCGCGCCGGTGCTCGGTCCAGGCCGTGCCGTCCCACCAGCGTTCCAGGTGCGGGGCGTGCGGGTCGCGGTACCAGCCGGGCGGAGGCGTCATGCTCATCCCGGCACTGTAGGGCGAGCGCTACAGCGGTGTGACGTACGCACCCGAGATTCCGCCGTCCACCAGGAAGTCGGTGGCGTTGACGAAGGAGGAGTCGTCGCTGGCCAGGAAGGCGACGGCGGCGGCGATCTCCTCGGCCTCGGCGAACCGGCCGAGCGGGATGTGCACCAGGCGGCGGGCCGCGCGCTCGGGGTCCTTGGCGAACAGCTCCCGCAGCAGCGGGGTGTTGACCGGGCCGGGGCACAGGGCGTTGACGCGGATGCCCTCGCGGGCGAACTGCACGCCGAGTTCCCGGGACATGGCGAGAACGCCGCCCTTGGAGGCGGTGTACGAGATCTGGCTGGTGGCCGCTCCCATCCTGGCGACGAAGGACGCGGTGTTGATGATGGAGCCCTTGCCCTGGCGCCGCATGTAGGGGAGGGCGGCCTTGCAGCACAGGTAGACGGAGGTGAGGTTGACCTCCTGGACGCGCTTCCAGGCCTCCAGGCCGGTCTCCAGGATGGAGTCGTCGTCGGGCGGCGAGATCCCGGCGTTGTTGAAGGCGACGTCGACGCTGCCGTAGGTGTCGTACGCGGTCCGGAACAGGGCTTCCACCTGCTCGGGGTCGGTGACGTCGACGCCGACAAAAACGCCGCCGGTCTCCTCGGCGGCCGCCTTGCCGCGTGTCTCGTCCACGTCGCCGCAGACCACGTGCGCTCCCTCGGAGGCGAGCCGGCGGGCGGTGGCCAGGCCGATGCCGCTGCCCGCGCCGGTGACGACGGCGGTGCGGCCGACCAGGCGGCGGCAGATGTTTTCCTCGCTCATGTGCGGTCAGGCCTCCGTGCTGATGAAGACGTTCTTGGTCTCGGTGAAGGCGGCCAGTGCGTCCGGGCCGAGTTCGCGCCCGACACCGGACTGCTTGAACCCGCCGAAGGGGGTCCAGTAGCGGACGCTGGAGTGGGAGTTGACGGACAGGTTGCCCGCGCGGACCGCCCGGGAGACGCGCAGGGCGCGGCCGGCGTCCCGGGTCCAGACCGAGCCGGACAGGCCGTAGTCGGTGGCGTTGGCCAGGCGTACGGCGTCGGCCTCGTCGTCGAAGGGGAGGACGACGGCGACGGGGCCGAAGACCTCCTCGACGGCGACGCGGGCGTGCGGGTCGACACCGGTGAGGACGGTGGGCGGGAACCAGTGGCCGGGGCCCTCGGGGGCCTTGCCGCGGATGCCGTCGAGGTCGTCGGTGACGTAGGAGCGGACGCGCTCCAGCTGGGTGCGGGAGATCAGCGGGCCCATCTGGACGTTCTCGTCGGCGGGGTCGCCGACCCGGACGGACTGGACCGCGGGCGCCAGCAGTTCCAGGAACCGGTCGTGCACGGAGCGCTGGACGAGGATGCGGGTGCGGGCACAGCAGTCCTGTCCGGCGTTGTCGAGGAAGGACATGGGGGCGGCGGCCGCGGCGGTGGCCAGGTCGGCGTCGGCGAAGACGATGTTGGGGCTCTTGCCGCCGAGTTCCAGGGTGACGCGTTTGAGGTGCGCGGCGCCCTTCGCCCACACCTGTCTGCCCACGGCCGTCGACCCGGTGAACACGATCTTGGCGACGCCGGGGTGTTCCACGAGCGCGTTCCCGGCGACCGGGCCGTGTCCGGGGAGCACCTGGAACAGGCCCTCGGGGAGCCCCGCCAGGAGGGCGAGTTCGGCCAGGCGCAGGGCGGTGAGGGGGGTGGTCTCGGCGGGTTTGAGGATCACCGCGTTGCCGGCGGCGAGCGCGGGGGCGGTGCCCCAGGCCGCGATGGGCATCGGGAAGTTCCAGGGGGCGATCACGCCGACCACGCCGAGCGGTTCGAGGAAAGTGACGTCCACCCCGCCGGACACCGGGATCTGGCGGCCGGTCAGGCGCTCCACTCCCCCGGCCGCGTAGTCGAGCAGGTCGCGGACGTTGCCCGCCTCCCAGCGGGCGTTGCCGACGGTGTGGCCGGCCTCGCGGACCTCCAGGGCGGCGAGTTCCCCCAGGTGCTCGTCGACCGCGGCGGCGAACCGGCGCAGCAGCCGGGCCCGGTCGCCGGGGGCGAGGGCGGCCCAGGCGGTCTGCGCGCGGGCGGCGCGTACGACCGCGGCGTCGACGTCGGCGGCGGTCGCGGCGGGGACGGTGGCGATCACCTCCTCGGTCGCGGGGTTCTGCACCTGGAGCTCGGGGGACTGCTCGGACACGGGGGGCCTCACATGCGTTCGAAGGAGCGGCGCAGCTCCCAGTCGGTGACCGCGGCGTCGAAGGCGTCGGTCTCGACGCGCGCCATGTTGCGGTAGTGCGCGACGACCTCGTCGCCGAAGGCCGCCTCGGCGATCGCGCTGTTCTCCCACAGCTCGGCGGCCTCGCGCAGGGTGGTGGGGACGTGCTCGAAGCCGGCGGTGTAGGCGTTGCCGGGGCAGGGTTCGGGCAGCTCCAGCTTCCGCTCGACGCCGTACAGGCCGGCGGCGACCATGCCGGCGACGGCCAGGTGCGGGTTGACGTCGCCGCCCGGGAGCCGGTTCTCGAAGCGCAGCGAGCGGCCGTGGCCGACCACGCGCAGGGCGCAGGTGCGGTTGTCGCGCCCCCAGGCGACGGCGGTCGGGGCGAAGGAGCCCGGCTGGAACCGCTTGTAGGAGTTGATGTGCGGGGCGTACAGCAGGGAGAACTCGCGGAGCGCGGCGAGCTGCCCGGCGAGGAAGTGCCGCATCAGCCCGGACATGCCGCCCGGGTCCCGCGCGGTGCCCGCCATGGCGTTGTTCCCGTCGGCGTCCGCGAGGGAGAGGTGGATGTGGCAGGAGTTGCCCTCGCGCTCGTTGTACTTGGCCATGAAGGTGATCGAGACGCCCTCCTGGGCGGCGATCTCCTTGGCGCCGGTCTTGTAGACCGCGTGCTGGTCGCAGGTGACCAGGGCCTCGTCGTAGCGGAAGGCGATCTCGTGCTGGCCCGGGTTGCACTCGCCCTTGGCGGACTCGACGGTGAGTCCGGCGCCGGCCATCTCGTTGCGGATGCGGCGCAGCAGCGGCTCGACGCGTCCGGTGCCGAGCACGGAGTAGTCGACGTTGTACCGGTTGACCGGGGTGAGGCCGCGGTAGCCGGCGTCCCAGGCCTGTTCGTAGGTGTCCTCGAAGACGATGAACTCCAGCTCCGTGCCGACCTGGGCGGTGAGGCCGAGCCCGGCCAGCCGGTCGAGCTGGCGGCGCAGGATCTGGCGGGGGGCGGCGGCGACCGGGGAGCCGTCGTCCCAGGCGAGGTCGGCGACGACCATGGCGGTGCCCTCGTTCCACGGCAGGCGGCGCAGGGTGTCGAGGTCGGGGTACATGGCGAAGTCGCCGTAGCCGGTGTCCCAGGAGGACATCTCGTAGCCGTCGACGGTGTTCATGTCGGCGTCGACGGCGAGCAGGTAGTTGCAGCCCTCGGTGCCGTGGTGGAGCACCTCGTCGAGGAAGAAGCGGGCGGCGAACCGCTTGCCCTGGAGCCGCCCCTGCATGTCGGGAAAGGCCAGGACGACCGTGTCGATCTCACCGCCGGCGACGAGGGCGTGCAGCTCCTCGACGGTGAGCGGGGGTGTGCGGTCTGCCACGGGAGAGCCTCCTCGGGCTTCTTCGGCCAGCCGGGAGCCATAAGGTATTGCCGAGAACCATTGTTTGGGAAGGGGGCACGGCCGGATGGCACAGGAAGCGGTCGGCGGGGTCGGGGACCGTCTGGCGCCGGTGCTGCGGCAGGTCCGCGCGGGCAACGGTTTCGAGGAGGCGCTGGAGCAGATCCTCCAGGTGGTGCGCCTCGGCCTGGTGGCGGGCGGGGAGCGGCTGCCGGCCGAGCGGGAGCTGGCGGAGCGGCTGGGCATCAGCCGGGTGACGCTGCGCGAGGTGCTGAAGGTGCTCCAGGACCAGGGGCTGGTGGAGTCGCGGCGCGGCCGCTACGGCGGCACGTTCGTGCTGCCCCGGCCGACGGACACGGGCGAGGCGGAGCTGCGGCGGCGGATCGCGGGGACCGACATCGAGGACGTGCTGCGCTTCCGCGAGGTGCTGGAGGTGGGCGCGGCGGGGCTGTGCGCGGCGCACGGGCTGACGGACGGGCAGGCGGCGCGGCTGCGCGCGGCGCTGGCCGGCACGCACGACGCCCCGCTGGCCGAGTACCGGCGCCTGGACACGCTCTTCCACCTCACCCTGGCCGAGCTGTGCGGCTCGCCGACGCTGACCGCGCAGTACGCGGCGGTGCGGGCCACGGTGAACGACCTGCTGGACTGCATCCCGCTGCTGGTGCGCAACCTGGAGCACTCGCAGCGGCAGCACACCGCGCTGGTCGAGGCGGTGCTGGAGGGGGACGCGGACGGGGCGCGGGAGGTGATGCGCGAGCACTGCGCGGGGACGGCGGCGCTGCTGCGGGGGTTCCTGGCGTGAGGGAACCGGGGGCGCGCCGGGCGTGACACGCCGGGTGCCGGGGCAGGGTTTACCGCGGCTTGGCGCACGGGCCTTGCGCTCGCACCGTCCACGCCGCGAAGGTATGGGCCCACAAAGGTCTGGATCCGTTCCATTGCACCCTCCATCGCCGCCGCCCCCTGGGGAGCCGCCCGTGAGCCTTCCATCCGCGTCCCGTGAGACCGCCGGTGCGGCGGACGACTACCTGGAGCGCAGGAGACTGCGCCGCGGCAGCGCCGGCTGGCTGCTGCTGACCGGTCTCGGCGTGGCCTACGTCGTCTCCGGCGACTACTCGGGCTGGAACTTCGGCCTGGCCGAGGGCGGCTTCGGCGGCCTGGCGATCGCCACGGTGCTGATGGGCACCATGTACACCTGCATGGTCTTCGCCCTGGCCGAGCTGTCCTCGGTCCTGCCCACGGCCGGCGGCGGCTACGGCTTCGCCCGCCGGGCGCTCGGCCCCTGGGGCGGGTTCCTCACCGGCACGGCGATCCTCATCGAGTACGTCCTCGCGCCCGCCGCGATCTCCATCTTCATCGGCGACTACGTCGAGTCCCTGGGCCTGTTCGGACTGGAGTCGGGCTGGCCGGTGTACCTGGCCTGCTTCGTGCTCTTCATCGGCATCCACCTGTGGGGCGTCGGCGAGGCGCTGCGGTTCAGCTTCGTCGTCACGGGCGTCGCGGTGGCGGCGCTGGTCGTCTTCGCCGTGGGGGCGCTGCCCGGGTTCGACGCGTCCTCCCTCGACGACATCCCGGTGGACTCCTCGGCGTTCGGCGCGAGTTCCTGGCTGCCGATGGGGCTGCTGGGCATCTGGGCGGCGTTCCCGTTCGGGATGTGGTTCTTCCTGGGTGTGGAGGGCGTACCGCTGGCCGCCGAGGAGACCAGGGAACCGGCCCGTACGCTGCCGAGGGCGATCCGCTGGTCCATGGGCATCCTGGCGGTGCTGGCCGTGGTGACCTTCTTCGCGGCGGCCGGGGCGCGCGGCTCGGCCGCGGTGCAGGACGCGGGCAACCCGCTGGTGGCGGCGCTCCAGCCGGACGGCGAGGCGACGGCGCTGAGCCGGATCGTGAACTACGCGGGCCTCGCGGGACTGGTCGCGTCGTTCTTCTCGCTGATCTACGCCGGTTCGCGCCAGCTCTTCGCGCTGTCCCGCGCGGGCTACCTGCCGAAGTTCCTGTCCCTCACCAGCAGCCGCAGGGCACCGTACCTGGGACTGCTCGTGCCCGGCGCGATCGGCTTCGCCCTGGCCGCCGGGTCGGGCGACGGCGCGCGCATGCTGAACATCGCCGTGTTCGGCGCGACGATCTCCTACGCGCTGATGTCCCTCTCGCACATCGTGCTGCGCCGCCGGGAGCCGGAACTGCCGCGGCCGTACCGCACGCCGGGCGGGGTGCTGACCTCCTCGGTGGCGCTGGTGCTGGCCTGCGCGGCGCTGGTGGCGACGTTCCTGGTGGACGTGACGGCGGCGTTCATCGCGCTGGCCGTGTACATCGTGGCCGTGGCGTACTTCGGCCTCTACAGCCGCAAGCACCTGGTGGCGAAGGCGCCGGAGGAGGAGTTCGCGGCGCTGGCGGCGGCCGAGGCGGAGTTGTCACGGGACTGAGGCGCGAGGAGGTGCTCGGCATGGCGGCCAGGCCGCTGATCGGCGTCAGTACGTACGCGGAGTCCGGTGTGCGCTGGGGGGTGTGGCGACTGGACGCCGTGCTGCTGCCGGCCGGCTACCCGCGCCTGGTGCAGCGGGCGGGCGGACTGGCGGCGATGCTCCCGCCGGACGCGCCGGAGCACGCCGCGGCGACCGTGGCGCGGCTCGACGGTCTGGTGATCGCGGGCGGCCCGGACGTGGAGCCCGTCCGCTACGGCGCCGAACCCGACCCGCGCACCGGGCCGCCCGCGCGGGCGCGGGACACCTGGGAGCTCGCGCTGATCGGGGCGGCCCTGGAGCGGGGTCTGCCGCTGCTGGGCGTCTGCCGGGGGATGCAGCTGCTGAACGTCGCCCTCGGGGGCACGCTCGTCCAGCACGTCGACGGCCACGCCGAGGCGCCGGGCGTCTTCGGCCGTCACCCGGTCAAGCCGGTGCCGGGCACGCGCTACGCCGGGCTCGTCCCGGAGCAGACCTCCGTACCGACCTTCCACCACCAGGCGGTGGACCGCCTGGGCGAGGGCCTGGTCGTGTCGGCCCACGCGGAGGACGGCACGGTGGAGGCGGTCGAACTCCCGGCGTCCCCCTGGGTCCTGGGCGTGCAGTGGCACCCGGAGATGGGCGACGACGTGCGGGTGATGCGCGCGCTGGTCGACGCGGCGCGGCCGGCCGTCGGCTAGCCGGCCGGCCGCGTGCCGGGCTGCGGGGCCCGCCGGCCCCGCGGCTCCGCGCGCGGGGCGTGGCCGGCACCCGCGCCGGGGGCGGCCGGAGCGACGGGGCCCCCGTCACCCCGCGGCGGCAGCCACCGCCCGGCACGACCCGCGGCCGGCGCCCCCGCCCGGGAGGGGTCCGGAGGAGCGGACGCGCTCCCTCACCCCCGGGTCAGCGACAGCAGGTCCCGCGCCGGGCCCGTGGGGCGGTGGCCCGTCGGCCAGACCGCCCGCAGGTCACGGGCCAGCGCGATGCCGTCCACGGGGATGCGGACCAGGCGGCGCATCGCCAGCTCCTCCCCCACGGCCAGCTCGCTGAGGACCGCCGGGCCGGCGCCGCTCACCGCCGCCGCCTTCACGGCGGTGGTGGAGGACAGCTCGATCAGCGGGCGGGCCGGTCCGCCCAGGGCGGCGTCCAGGACCTGGCGGGTGCCGGAGCCCTTCTCCCGCAGGATCAGCGGGGTGGCCGCCAGTTCCCGCGCGGCGACCGGGCGCCGGCGGCGGGCCCAGGCGTGCGTGGGCGCCGCCACGACGATCAGCCGGTCGTGCGCGATCACCACGGAGTCCAGGCCGGCCGGCACGGTGAGCCCCTCCACGAACCCGAGGTCCGCCTCCCCCGACACCAGCCGCTCGGCCACCACCGCCGAGTTCCCGGCGAGCAGCGACACCGCCGTGTCCGGCCGCTCGGCGCGCAGGGCGATCAGCCAGCCCGGCAGCAGGTACTCGGCGATCGTCATGCTCGCCGCCACCCGCAGCCGTGAGTCCCTGCGGTCCCGCAGGGCCTGGGCCCCCGCGTCGAAGGCCTCCGCCGCCTCCACGATCCGCCGTGCCCAGTCGGTGACCAGCGCCCCCGCGTCGGTCAGCCGCGACCCCCGCGGCGAGCGGTCCACCAGCGCCACGCCGAGCTGCCGTTCCATCGACCGGATCCGGCTGCTCGCCGCGGGCTGGGTGATGCCCAGTTCCCGTGCCGCCCCGCCCAGGCTCCCCAGACGCGCCACCGCCAGCAGCAGCTCCAGCGCCCCGAGGTCCGGCACCCGGTGGGCCAGGGACGCGGTGCCCGGGTGCCGGTCACCGGCGTGGTCGTCCGTCATGCTCATAAGGCCAGCTTATGTCGCCATAGAGGCGTGCTCCCTGGTGACCGTCCTTCCCCGGTACGACCGTATGACCATGGTCCTCGCAGCCCCTTCCCGGCCTCCTCACCCCCGTGCCACCGCACGGCCCGCGCGCGCCACGGCCGTCCGTCACCTCGGACCCAACTGGTACGCCTGCGTCATGGGCACCGCCGTCGTGGCCGGCGCCGGAGCCGCACTGCCCGTGCGCGTGCCCGGGCTGCGCCCCGTGCTCACCGCCGTCTGGGCCCTGTCCCTCGTCCTCCTCGTGGCCCTGCTCGCCGCCCGCGCCCTGCACTGGGCCCACCATCGCGACCAGGCCCGCGCCCATCTGCTCGACCCGGCCACCGCCCCGTTCTACGGCTGCCCGTCCATGGCGCTGCTGGCCGTCGGCGGCGGCGCCCTCACCGTCGGACGGGACTGGATCGGCGCCGGTCCGGCCCTCGCCCTCGACACCGTGCTGTTCACCGCCGGTACGGCCGTCGGGCTCGCGGCCGCCGTGACCGTCCCGTACCTCATGGCCGTGCGCCATCGGGTCACGCCGGAGCAGGCGACGCCCGTGTGGCTGCTGCCGCTGGTCGCGCCCATGGTGTCCGCCGCCCTCGGACCGCACCTGGTCCCCCACCTGCCGCCGGGGCAGCCCCGGCAGACGCTGCTGTTCGCCTGCTTCGCCCTGTTCGGGCTCAGCCTGCTCTCGACCCTGGTGATGCTGCCGCTGGTCTTCGCCCGGCTGGTCACCGGCGGCCCGCCGCCCCTGGCGCTCACCCCGACGCTGTTCCTGGTGCTCGGGCCGCTCGGCCAGTCCACCACCGCCGTCGGCGCGTTCGCCGACGTCGCCCCCGGTGTCGTGCCGGCGCCGTACGACGAGGGCTTCGGCCTGCTCGCGGTCCTGTACGGGGTGCCCGTCATGGGCTTCGCGCTGCTGTGGCTCTGCCTCTCCGGCGCCCACGTGGTGCGGGCCCGGCGCCGGGGGATGCGCTTCGCGATGACGTGGTGGTCGTTCACCTTCCCGGTCGGCACCTGTGTCACCGGCGCCGAGGCGCTGGCCCGGCACACCGGGCTGCTCGCCTACGACGGCCTCGCGCTCGTCCTGTACGCCGTCCTGGTCGCCGCCTGGGTCACCGCCGCGGTGCCCACGGTGCGGGGCCTGGCCGGCGGCGCGCTGCTCGCAGGGCCCGGCCCAGCACCGTCGGCGCCTCCGCCAGCGACGGTCCGTACCAGGTGAGGTGCCGGCCGCCGACCAGCGCGCAGGGCAGCCCGGGGAAGGCCTCCGGTCCGTCGTCCGCGGTGAAGCGGTACGGCTCGTCGGGGAGCACGACGAGGTCCGGGTCCGCCGCGCGCAACGCGTCGAGCGGGATCCGCGGATAGCGCTCCGGGTGGTTCGCGTACAGGTGGTCGACGCCGAGCCGGGACAGCAGGTCGCCGGCGAAGGTGTCCCGGCCCAGCACCATCCAGGGCCGCCGCCACACCGGCACCACCGCCGTCCGGCGCTCCGGCGGCACGGGCAGGGCGTCCCAGGCGGCCTCGGCCTCGTCCAGCCAGCGGGGCCGCGCGGGCCCCCCGCACGCCGTGAGCACCCCGGCCAGCTCGCGGAAGGCCTGCGGCAGCGTCCGCACCCGCGTCACCAGCACCTCGACGCCCGCCGCGCGCAGGGCCGCCAGGTCGGGCCCGCGGTTCTCCTCCTCGTTGGCGACCACCAGGTCGGGGGCGAGGGCGAGGATCCGGTCCACCTTCGGGTTCTTCGTCCCGCCGACGCGTACGACGTCCAGCTCCGCGGGATGCGTGCACCAGTCGGTGGCGCCCACCAGCGCGCCGGGCGCGGAGAGCGCCACGGCCTCCGTCAGCGACGGGACGAGGGAGACGACCCGGGGTCCGCTCATCGGCGCGGCTTGTCCCGCACCGCCTCGATGTGCTCGGCCACGGCGACGACGACGAGCCGCGTCTCCGGGACCGTGGCACGCCAGCGGTGCCGGACGCCTCCGGTGAGGTACAGGGTGTCGCCGCGGCCGAGGCGGTAGGCGCGGCCCTCCGCCTCGATCTCCACGGCGCCGTCCGCCACGTACATCAACTGGTCGTTGCGGAACTGGAGTTCCCGTCCGGCGTCGTGGTCGCCGGTGAACTCCGAGGCGTGCATCTGGTGGTGGCCGCGCACCAGGGAGCGCACCCGCGGGTCGAGCCCCGGTTCACCGCCGGCCCCCTCGGCGCGGACGACGTCGACGCTGCACGCCGGGTCGGCCGCGGCGAGGAGCTCCACGGCGGTGGTGCGCAGGGCGTCGGCCACCTTCTCCAGGGAGCTCTGGCTGGGACGCGCCCGCTCGTTCTCGATCTGGCTCAGGAACGGTACGGACAGGCCGCTGCGCTCGGCCACGACGGCGAGGGTGAGGTCGAGCGCGCGGCGTCGCCGCCGCACCGCCGCGCCCACCCGCAGGGGCTGTTCTTTGTGGTCGCCCATCGCTCCGGCTCCCTCCTTCGCCCATCGTCCCGTGTCCGCGCCCCGTTGTCCCGGCGCACGTCCCCTGTGGGGGTTGTCTGCACCCTACGCACGTTCGGCAAACCGTTTCAGGCGCCTGCCGCGTCGCCGTCGCACGGGGCCGGGCCCGACCCCACACTTCGCGCCAGCCGCCGAGCGGGACGTTCGGTTCCCCGCGCGCGCGACACGGGGTGTTCCCGCCATTGTTCCCCGGGGTTGGCCGGAGGTCACGAGGAGGTCCCGGGGAGGGCATAGCGGTGCGTGGTTGTCCGGATTCCTACCGTCGTCACGGCCGTCCCCGGCCCCCGGACACGCCGCAGGGGCGGGCCCGGCCGCGCCGTGGGGCGCGGGGCCGGACCCGCCCCTGACGGCGCGGCCGGTACGGCGATCAGCGCGGGGTCATCCGCTCCACCACGTCCGGGTGCTCCTCCAGCCAGGCGGCGACGGCCTCCTCCTCGTGGCCCTGGCCGCGGTCCTTGATCTCGCGCTCCAGGGTGCCGAGCTCCTCCTCGCTCATCCTGAAGCCCTTGATCCACTCCGTGAGCCGCGGGTACTGCTCGGGGAACTCCTCGCTCGCGATGGTGTGGATCGTGTTGCCCTCGCCGAAGAGCTTCCTGCCGTCCTTCAGCTTGGTCAGCTCGTACTCGCTGTACGCCCAGTGCGGCGACCAGAGGGTGACCGCGACGGGCTCCTTCGCGGCGTAGGCGCGCTTGAGCTCGGCCAGCATCGCCGGGGTGGAGCCGTCGACGACCTCGTACTCCTCGTCCAGGCCGTAGCCCGGCAGGACCTTCGTCTTCAGCAGGTCCATCTCGCCGGTGCCCGGCTCGATGCCGATGATCCGTCCGTCGAAGAGGCCGGCCTTGCCCTTGAGGTCCTCGAGGGACTTCACGTCCTTGACGTAGGAGGGCACGGCGATCTCCAGCGAGGTCGGCTCGTACCAGGTGCCGAGGTCGGTGAGGTCGTCCTTGCTCTTCTCCCAGTAGTTCTTCTGGGCGTGCGGCAGCCAGGCGTCGAAGTTGAGGTCGAGGTCGCCGGAGGCGAGGCCGGTGTAGACCGGCCCGACGTCCATCTGCTTCAGGTTCATCCGGTAGCCGCGCCGTTCGAGGACGTTCTTCCACAGGTAGGTGACGGCGACGTCCTCCTCCCAGGGGAACCAGGCCACGTCCAGCGGCCGCTTCGCCTCGGCGGGGGTGGCGCCGGACCCGACCGGGGCCAGCTCGTCGACGACGCCCGGGTTGTCCTTCAGCCAGGCGCGGACGGCGTCCTGCTGCCTGCCCTTGCCGGCCCTGTTGATCTCGGCCTCGAGGCCGGTGAGCTGCTTCTCGGTCATCGAGAAGTTCCTCAGCCACTCGCCCACGAGCGGGTTGTCGTCGGCGAAGCCCTTGCGGGACAGCGTGTGCACGCCGTCGCCCTCGCCCCAGGCGCCCCTGGGGTCCTTCAGCTTCTTCAGGTCGTAGTCGCTGTACGCCCAGTGCGGCGACCAGAGCGTGACGACGACCGGCTCCTTCTTGCTGTAGGCCCGCTTCAGCTCGGCCAGCATGGCCGGCGTGGAGCTGTCGACGACCTCGTACTCCCCGTCCAGGCCGTACTCCTCGAGGACCTTGCCCTTGAGCAGGCCCATCATGCCGGCGCTGGACTCGATGCCGGTGATCTTCCCGCCGAAGAGGTCGGCCTTGCCCTTGAGGTCCTCCAGGGAGTCGACGTCCTCCATGTACGCCGGGACGGTCAGCTCCAGTGACGTCCGGTCGTACCAGGCGCCGAGGTCGTCGAGCTTGTCGCCGTACTTCTTCCAGTACGGCTCGTGGGTGGTGGGAAGCCAGGCGTCCGTCTGGAAGTCGATGTTCCCCTGCGCGAGCGCGGTGTACAGCGGGCCGGCCTCGAACTGCTCGGCCTCGACCTCGAAGCCGCGCCGCTCGAGGATCTCCTTCCACAGGAAGGTGGAGGCGACCCCCTCGTCCCAGGGGATGTAGCCGATGGTGACCTTCTTGCCCTTGCCGACGTCCTCGCCGCCGGCGGTGGCGTCCGTGCCGCCGCTGCCGCCGAAGAGCCCCGTGCCGCCCGCCACCAGGGCGAGGACGACGACGCCGATCACGGCGACCTGCGGGCGGGGCCGGTAGGACCAGATCCTCATCCCCCGGGCGGCGCGGGCCTTGGCGGCGGCGCGCCGGCCGAGCGGGGAGACCTGGGTGCCCAGGGCGCTGGTCATGCGGTCCAGGTAGATCGCCAGGATGACGATGGCGACGCCGGACTCGGCGCCGAGACCGATGTTGAGCTGCCCGATGGCCTCGATGACCGCGCCGCCCAGGCCGCCGGTGCCGACCATGCCGGCGATCGCGGCCATGGACAGGCCGAGCATGATGACCTGGTTGACGCCCGCCATCACCGTGGGCAGCGCCAGCGGGAGCTGGACGCGCAGCAGGGTGTCGCGGGGTGCGGTGCCGAACGCCTCGGCCGCCTCGACGAGCTCCTTGTCGACCTGCCGGATGCCCAGCTCGGTCATGCGCACGCCCGGGGCGAGCGCGAAGATCAGGGTGGCGACGATGCCCGGGGCGGGGCCGGTCCCGAAGAACAGGATCGCCGGGATGAGGTAGATCATCGCGGGCAGCGTCTGCATGAAGTCCAGGACCGGCCGGACGAAGGCGCTGACCCGGTCCGAGCGGGCCGCCCAGATGCCCACCGGCACCGAGATGACCAGCGCGATCACGGTGGCGACGATGACCAGCGCCAGCGTCACCATCGAGTCCTCCCACAGTTCGAGGGAGTCCAGGAAGGCGAAGCCGGCGAAGGTCAGGACACCGGCGAAGGTGCCGCGCAGCCAGAAGGCGATCACCGCGAAGATGCCGGCGAGCAGCAGCGGTTCGGGCGCCTGGAGGACGGCGTTGACGCCCTCGTAGGCGCCGGTGAAGACGGCCTTGAAGAAGTCGAACAGCCAGGTCACGTCGGCGAGCAGCCAGTCGACCGCGCCGTTGACCCAGTCGCCGAGCGGAATCCTAGGCACGGGCCATCACCTTCTCGCCGCCCTTGTCCCGCGGGGAGTCGCAGGTGCCGGGGCTCGCCTCCTCGTCGCCGAGGAAGCCGACGAGGCGCTGCCGCGGCACGACGCCGACGACCGTGCGGTCGCCGTCGAGGACCGCCACGGGGTGCGGCACGCGGGCGCTCATCGCGCACAGATCGGTGAACGGCGTCTCGGGCGTCGCGGTCTCGCAGCCGCAGTCGGCCTCGTCGCCGCGGACCTCGCGCTCCATCACCGCGCCGGCGGTCAGCACGCGGGAGCGGTCGACGTCCTGGGTGAAGGAGGCGACGTAGTCGTCGGCGGGGCGGATCAGGATGTCCTGCGCGGTGCCGATCTGCACGATGCGGCCGTCGCGCATCACCGCGACGCGGTCGCCCAGGCGCATGGCCTCGTTGAGGTCGTGGGTGATGAAGACGATCGTCTTCCTCAGCGTCTTCTGCAGTTCGAGCAGCTGGTCCTGCATGTCGCGGCGGATCAGCGGGTCGAGCGCGCTGAACGACTCGTCCATCAGCAGCAGGTCGGCGTCGGTGGCGAGCGCGCGGGCCAGGCCCACGCGCTGCTGCATGCCGCCGGACAGCTCGTCGGGCCACGAGTCCTCCCAGCCGGCCAGACCGCACAGGGCGAGCGCCTCGTCGGCGCGGCGTTCGCGCTCGGCGCGGGGCACGCCCTGCACTTCCAGGCCGTAGGCGGCGTTGTCGCGGACGCTGCGGTGCGGGAAGAGCGCGAAGTGCTGGAAGACCATGCTGATCTTCCTGGAGCGGACCTGGCGCAGCTGCCGGTCGGACAGCGCGGTCAGGTCCTGGCCGCCGAAGCGCACGTGTCCGGCGGTCGGTTCCAGCAGGCCGTTCAGCATGCGCAGCAGGGTGGACTTGCCGGAGCCGGACAGGCCCATGACGACGAAGATCTCGCCGGGTTCCACGGTGAACGAGGCGTCGATGACGGCCGCCGTGGTGCCGTCGGCGCGCAGCTCCCCCCGGTCGGTCTCGTTCCTGCGCAGTCGTTCGACCGCCTGGTCCGGTCGTCTGCCGAACACCTTGTACAGATGCTCGGCCTCAAGCCTGGATGACACGCGTACCTCTTGCTCTCGACGGCAGTGGAAGGAGCGATGCGCGGTGGACGGCCCGTACGGGCCGAGGCAGTTGAATCTGCAACCGGCATCGCTCCGGGCCGCGCCTCCCCGCTTTCGCACGGGGCAAACGTGTCCGTGCGTCGCCTCACACCGGTACCGCCCTGCACAACGTGTTGCGCAGGGCGCACGACGGTTCGCCGCCCGGGGTGCTGTCGGTGGCGTACGGCATGATGCGGAGCGTGACCGGACGACTGATGCTCCTCGACACCGCCTCCCTGTACTTCCGCGCCCACTTCGGCGTCCCGGAGTCCGTCAGGGCCCCGGACGGCACGCCGGTGAACGCCGTGCGCGGGCTGCTCGACTTCATCGACCGCCTGGTGAAGGACCACCGGCCGGACCTCCTGGTGGCCTGCATGGACGCCGACTGGCGCCCGCACTGGCGGGTGGAGCTGATCCCCTCCTACAAGGCGCACCGCGTCGCCGAGGAGCGCGCGGCGGGCCCGGACGAGGAGCAGGTGCCCGACACGCTCTCGCCCCAGGTGCCGGTGATCGAGGCCGTCCTCGACGCGGTGGGCATCGCACGGGTGGGGGTCACGGGGTACGAGGCGGACGACGTGATCGGCACGTTCACCGCCCGGGCGCGGGGACCGGTCGACATCGTCACCGGCGACCGGGATCTGTACCAGCTGGTGGACGACGCGCGCGGGGTGCGGGTGCTGTATCCGCTGAAGGGCGTCGGCACGCTCCAGGTCACCGACGAGGCCGTGCTGCGCGAGAAGTATGGCGTGGACGGCCGGGGGTACGCGGATCTGGCGCTGCTGCGCGGCGACCCGAGCGACGGCCTGCCGGGCGTGCCGGGCGTCGGGGAGAAGACGGCCGCCAGGCTGCTGGCCGGGTTCGGCGACCTGGCCGGGATCCTGGCCGCCGTGGACGACCCGCGGTCGAAGCTCACGCCGTCGCAGCGCAAGCGTCTGGACGAGGCGCGGCCGTACCTCGCGGTCGCCCCCAAGGTCGTCCGGGTCGCGGACGACGTCCCGCTCCCGGACGTCGACACGGCGCTGCCGCGCACGCCGCGCGACCCGGCGGCGGTGGAGTCCCTGGCGGCCCGCTGGGGTCTGGGGGGGTCGCTGCGGCGCCTGCTGACGACCCTCTCGGAGTGAACCGCGGACATTCTTCCACCACCGGTGAACCGGACGGACCGCCCGCCGACGGGGCGTCGACCACGAACGGGGTGCTAACTTAGGTAAACCTAACTACCACGGCTGGGAGGCCCGCATGGCAGAGCGACCGGCACGCGCTCCGCGCACGCCGCACACCGCCGAGGTCATCCGCACCGAGCGGCTGACCCCGCACATGCACCGTGTGGTGCTCGGCGGCGAGGGCCTCGCCGGCCTCGCGGCGGACACCTGCACCGACCACTACGTCAAACTGCTGTTCCCGGCCGCGGGGGTGACCTATCCGGAACCCTTCGACCTGCAGCGCATCCGCGAGGAGTTCCCGCGCGAGCAGTGGCCGGTGACCCGGACGTACACCGTGCGCCAGTGGGACGCCGAGCATCACGAGATGACCGTGGACTTCGTGATCCACGGGGACCAGGGCCTGGCGGGCCCCTGGGCGGCGGGCGCCCGGCCGGGCGACGTCGTCCGGTTCCTGGGGCCGGGCGGCGCCTACGCCCCGGACCCGGCCGCCGACTGGCACCTGCTCGCCGGCGACGAGAGCGCGCTGCCCGCGATCGCCCGTTCCCTGGAGGCGCTGCCGCACGGCTGTGAGGCGTACGCCTTCGTGGAGGTGGCCGGCCCGGAGGAGGAGCAGAAGATCGACTCCGACGTGGAGATCCGCTGGCTGCACCGCGGCGGCCGTCCCGTCGGCGAGGCGCTGGTGGAGGCCGTGCGGAATCTGGACTTCCCCGAGGGCCGGGTGCACGCCTTCGTCCACGGCGAGGCCCACTTCGTGAAGGAGCTGCGCCGTCTGCTGCGGGTCGAGCGCGGGATCGCGCGCGAGGACCTGTCGATCTCCGGTTACTGGCGGCTCGGCCACAACGAGGACGGCTGGCAGGCCTCCAAGCCGGAGTGGAACGCGCGCATCGAGGCGGAGCAGGAGGGGGCACGGGCCTCCGCCTGACCTTCCGGCCGGGTCCGCCCGGCGCCGGCCGGGTGAACCGTGGCCCCCGCGTCGGCCCGGGACGGCGTGGCGAGCCGGTGCCGGGCGGGCCGCTGCCGCATGATCCGGGTGCGTGGCACACACCTTCGAAGAGCTCGTGGCCAAGCAGCGCGCGGCGGACGAGGCGCACACCCGGGTGCGGCATCTGCAGGACGCCTACGGCCCTCCCGCCCGGGCCAAGTGGAGCGCGCAGCAGACCGCCACCTGGGAGACCGCCCGGCGGGCCTGGCGCGATCTGGCGCGGGACGTCCGGATCGCGGTGAGCGAGTACGCGCGCGCCGAGGGCGTACCGCGCCACGAGGTCGAGGACCGGGTGCAGCGGGCGCTACGGCGCGAGGAGGAGGGCGAGGCGGACGCGCCGGACGCGTAAGGGGCGGAGCACCGGACGCGTGGGGTGGGTCGAGGGAGCCGCCCCGCGGTCACACGGACCGGGCGCCGCGGGACCCGCCCTGCGGACGGGCGGCGAACCCTCCGCCGCGGGCCCGGCCGCCACGGCCGTCCCACCCGGTCCCTCCTGCCCGCGGCCCGGCCTCGTACCCTTGCTCGCTGTGAGACGCAGACGCCCGGCCCCGCCCTCCCCCTGCCGCAGCGCGACGGGGTGGACCCGGTGCGGGTGCGGCTGCCCGCCGGGGGGCCCTGGGCCACGGTGCGGGAACACCTGGTGGGGCGGCTGGCGGCCGGTCCCGGTGTCGTCGACGGGATGTTCGCCGCAGGGCTGTTCGTCGGAGCGGACGGACGGGCCGTGCCGGCCGACGCCCCGTACGAACCCGGCATGTTCGTGTGGTTCCACCGGGAGCTGCCCGAGGAGGTGCCGGTGCCCTTCCCGCTGGAGGTCGTCCACCGGGACGAGCACATCGTCGTCGTCGACAAGCCCCACTTCCTGGCCACCACCCCGCGCGGCGGCCATGTCGCCCAGACCGCGCTCGCCCGGCTGCGCCGCGAGCTCGGCATTGCGGAGCTCGGTGCCGCGCACCGCCTGGACCGGCTCACCGCGGGACTGGTGCTGTTCACGGTGCGCCCCGGGGAGCGCGGCGCGTACCAGACGCTGTTCCGCGACCGGCGGGTGCGCAAGGAGTACGAGGCCGTCGCCCCCCACGTCCCCGGACTGGACCTGCCCCGTACCGTGCGCAGCCGGATCGTGAAGGAGCGCGGGGTGCTCACCGCCCGGGAGGTCGCGGGTGAGCCGAACGCGCTGACCCGCGTCGAGCTCGACGAGCACCGGGCGGACGGTCTGGGCCGGTACCGGCTGGTGCCCCGCACCGGGCAGACCCATCAGCTGCGGGTGCACATGAGTGCCCTGGGCGTGCCGATCCTCGGCGACCCGCTGTATCCCGAGGTGACCGGGCCCGTCCCGGCCGGTGACTTCCGGCGTCCGCTGCAGCTGCTGGCACGGTCGCTGGAGTTCACCGATCCGGTGACGGGCGTGGAGCACCGGTTCACCAGCCGTCGGACGCTCGCCGCGTGGTCCTCGTACGCGGACTGGGCCGCCGGTCAGTAGCCGCGCCACCAGAGCAGGAAGCGCCGCCACACGCCCCGCGGCCGGACCGGTTCCGCCGCCGGCTGCGGCGGTGGCACGAAGGCGGGCTGCGGGACGGAGCCGACGCGCTGCCCGGACGGCGCCGTCGGTGCGGGAGCCGGCGCGGGCTGCGGCCGGGCGGCGCCGATGTGCCAGTCCTGCTGCACGGGTGATGCGTTCTGGTGGCTCGGCCGCTGCGTGACGTCCTGCTGCGGCCGCGGGGTGAAGTGGACGGGCAGCGCCACCAGGTGACGCGAGGCGATGGATTCGGTGTAGACCAACTCGTCCTCGTGGACGCTGAGTTCGACGTCGGGCAGCCGCATGAGCAGTGCGTCGACGCCGACCTCGGCGATGGCACGGCCGATGTCCTGCCCCGGGCACTCGTGCGGGCCGCCGCCGAAGGCGAGGTGGGAGCGGTTGCCCTGCATGTCGGCGGTCGGGTCCGGGCGCACGCGGGGATCGACGTTGGCCGGGGCGGGCGCGAACAGCAGTCCGTCGCCCCTGCGGATGCGCTGGCCGCCGAGCTCCGTCTCCTGCTTGGCGAAGTAGCCGAAGGTGGTGCTGAACGGCGGCTCGTCCCAGAGCAGTTGCTCCACCGCCTCCGGCACCGTCATCTGGCCGCCGTTGAGCTGGGCGCGGAAGCGCGGGTCGGTCAGCACCTGGCGCAGCACGTTGGCGAGGAGGTTGGCGGTGGTCTCGTAGGCGGCGATGAGCACCAGCCTGAGGTGTTCCCTGACCTCGTCGTCGGTCAGCCCGGCCGGGTGGGTGATGAGACGGCTGGTGAAGTCGTTCACCGGCTCGGCCCGGCGCAGGGCGGTGAGACGGCCCAGGATCTCCACGATGTACGCGTTGCTGGCGTTGGCGGTCTCGGTGCCCCTGATCATGTCGCGGGCGGCCTCGACGATCCGGTCGTCGTACTCGTCGGGCATGCCGAGGATCTGGCACATCACGGCCATCGGCAGGTGTTCGGCGTACTGGCCGACGAGGTCGGCCTCGCCCTCCTCGCAGAACCGGTTGACGACGCGCTGGGTGCTGCGGTTGACGTGCCGGCGCAGGGTGCGGAAGTCGATGGTCGCCACGGCGGCGTCGATGGCGCCGCGCAGCCGCTTGTGCTCCTCGCCCTCGGCGTGGGCGCACATCGGCTGCCAGGCGATGTGCGGCATGAGCGGGTGGTCGGGCTTGACCAGGCCCTCCCTGAACGGGGACCAGATGCGGGTGTCCCGGGTGTACTGCGCGGGGGTGCGCAGCATGTGCTGGTTCTCGGCGTGGCCGAGGACCACCCACACCGGCAGGTCGTCGTGGAGCAGCGCGGGCGCCACCGGGCCGTACTCGGCCCGGAGTTCCTCGTACAGCTTCCTCAGGTCCTTCGCCTCGTGCAGTCGGCGCAGTCCTCCGGGGCCCAGGCCGTGCGCGGGGCAGCCGGGGGGAGGACCGAGCCGGGAGTCGTCCGTTCCGGTCGGGGGGTGTCCGGTCGGGGAGTGGGATTCAGGCGTCACAGTGGTCGCTCCGAAAGCGAGAGCCGGGGTTCTGGGCAGGGGCGGATCCGGGTTCAGGTGAGCGAACCCGTCATGGCGAGGGAGTGCAGGAACCGCATCAGGGTCATCAGGACGTCACGGCTGGAGGCCCGGCGCCGTACGTCGCACTCCATGATGGGGATGTCCTCGGTCAGGTCGAGGGCGCCCCGCAGGTCCGCGAGGGGGTAACGCGGCGCGTCCGGGAAGGAGTTGACCGCGACGACGAACGGCACGCCGCGCTCCTCCAGCCGCCCCATGACGTCGAAGCTGACCTCCAGGCGACGGGTGTCGACCAGCACCACCGCGCCGAGCGCCCCCTCGAACAGCCCGTTCCACAGGAACCAGAAGCGCTCCTGGCCCGGGGTGCCGAAGAGGTACAGCACCAGCTGGTCGGTGATCTTGATGCGGCCGAAGTCCATGGCCACCGTGGTGGCCGTCTTGGACGTGGAACCGAAGTTGTCGTCGACCCCCACGCCGGCCTGCGTCATGGTCTCCTCGGTGGTCAGCGGTTTGATCTCGCTGACCGAGCCGACCATGGTCGTCTTGCCGACCCCGAATCCGCCCACGATCACGATCTTCGCCGCCGCCTCGGCCGTGTGCGGCAGCCGGTCCTCGGTCCGTGGGCCGGGGATCGTGTCAGAGCCTTTGAAGTCCATGCATCACCGCTTCGAGAAGGGAACGGTCGGGGAGCGCCTGCCGGACGATCGGGGCGTGCGCCTGCACCAGTTCCGCCGTCAGCATCTCGGTGATCAGCACGGTCACCGCGCTGAACGGCAGGTTGAGGTAGGCCGACAGCTCGGCCACGGACAAGGGGGCGACGCAGAGGCGCAGCAGCGCCGCCTGCTCGGGCGTGGCGGAGGGCGGGGGGTCCGGGGAGCGCGCCACGATCAGCGTCACGAGGTCGATGTCCGCGCGTTCGCCGTCCGCACCGGCGACGACGTACAGCCGCTCCGGGTTGCCGCCCCTGCCTCCCTTGGCCGGCCGGGGAGGGGATCCGTCCTGGGGGGAGCGCCTCTGGCGCTGCGGAGGAGTCATACGGTCTGCCCGTTCCGGCGGGGCGGAGTGGTGAGGTGGGCGCCGATGCGGACGACGAGGTCGCGCATCATGCCGCCCATGCGGCCGGGTTCGCAGGTCATGTCGGACAGGACCGCGAGATAGGCGTTGGCACCGGCCGCCATCAGGTAGAAGTAGCCCCCGTCGATCTCGATGAGCACCATCTTCATCTCGCCGTCGCCGCCCGGGAGTTCCTGGGCGACGGCCCCGGCGAGGCTCTGCACCCCGGCGCAGGCCGCGGCGACCCGGTCGGCGGCGTCCGGATCACCGCCGTGGCGGGCGATGCGCAGGCCGTCGGCGGAGAGCACCACGATCATCTCGACGCCGGGTACGCCGTCGGCGAGCTCCTTGAGCATCCAGTCGAAGTTGGCTCGCTGCTGGATCACTTGAGGTCCCCCTCGTCATCGGCCTCGGTCCGGGCCGGTTCGTTGATGAGATGCAGGTAGGCGGTCGGGTTCCGGGTGAAGTCGGTGGGGTGGACGCCCGGTTCGAGGTCCTTCTTCAGTCCCTCCCAGAAGGCGTCGACCCACAGACCGGGTTCACGGTCGTCCTTCTTCGCCGGCTCGGGCGCGGGTGTCGCCCAGGGGTCCTGGTACGTCTCGCCCCGCTCCGCGGCCTCGCGCCGGGCCCGCTCGGCGGCCGCCTGCTCGGCGTAGCGCTGGGCCAGCGGGACCTTCACCCGGCTGCGGCGCTGCGGCAGGCCGCCCGCGGTCCACTCGGTGACCTCGGGGACGTCGTCCTCCATGGAGACCGAGGCCGGGATGCGGGGGCTGGTGGGGCGGCGCTTCTTGGGCGCGCGCTCCGGCCCCGGCAGGGCGTCGACCTGGTGGGGCACGGCGGTCGCCCCGATGCCGTGGGCGAGGCCGACGCCGGGCTGGTCGGTCAGCATGTCGCTGGGCACGACGAGGACGGCGCGGACCCCGCCGTACGCGGAGGCGCGCAGCGAGACCTGCATGTCGAACGCGGCGCAGAGCCGGCCGACGACGGCGAGGCCGAGGCGCGGGTTCTCCCCGAGTTCCTGGAGGTCGACGCCCTTCTGGGCGCGCTCCAGGATGCCCTCGATCCGGGCCCGGGCCTGCTCGTCGAGGCTGACGCCGGCGTCCTCGATCTCGATGGCGACGCCGGTCTGCACCTCCGTGGCGGTGACGTGCACCTTGGTGCTCGGCGGTGAGTAGCGCGTGGCGTTGTCGAGGAGTTCGGCGGCGGCGTGGATGACCGGCTCGACGGAGATGCCCTTGACGTTGACCTTGGCGATCGACTTCAGCTCGATGCGGCGGTACTCGAGGATGCGGGACATGGCGCCGCGCAGCACGCTGTAGAGCGCGACCGGCTGGGGCCACTGGCGTCCGGGGCGGCCGCCGCCGAGCACGGAGATGGAGTCGGCGAGGCGGCCGATCAGCGCGGTGCCGTGGTCGATGCGCAGCAGGTCGTCGAAGACCTCGGGGTTGCGGCCGTGGTCCTCCTCCATCTCGCGGAGTTCCTTGGCCTGCTGGTGGACGATCGCCTGGACGCGGCGGGCGATGCTGACGAAGGAGCGCTGGGAGGAGTCCCGCAGGTTCTCCTCCTCGTCGATGATCCGCAGGATCGTGCTCAGCAGTTCGATCTGGTACCGCGGCAGGTCCCGCCAGGCCGGGTCGAGCCGGGGCAGGTCGCGGAGCACCTCGTCGGGGTCGTGTCCGTGGTGCAGGTGGTCCAGGGCCGCGGGGAAGACCCGCTTCGTGAAGTGGTGCGTCTCCGTGTCGTGGGCGGCGATCCGCGCCTCCAGATACGCACGGTGACGCTCGTGCTCGGCCCGCGCGTCGCGCAGGACGCGGCCGCGGCGCGCCGTCTCGGCCGCGGTGGCGAGCACCAGCAGGGTGGCGACGGCACCGCACACGCCGACGGCGATCCGGGCGGGCTCCGCCACCAGGGCGACGGCGGCTCCGGCCACCGCGGCCATCACTATGACCGGCGGCAACAGCACGCGCATGGAGGGGAGTTCGCGACGACCGGGCGGGGACTGGACACTCACCATGTGGGCCTCTGAGACGAATCGGCTGGCGGTCGGGGAACGTGCGGGGCATGTCGGGAAGCCGTGGGGGTATTCCGCACCATGGGGAACAAGCGCACGAATTCATCCCAACTCGGTGCGCTGCGGGCGAGCTTAGTCCGACCGGATCATCGCCATGTCATATTCAGCAAGTGCCGGAAACGGCCCCTGGGGCAGGAGTACGCTCGGAGGCATTTGCACACCGGGGAACCGTTCGAACACCGTGCGTAACGTCGAACCGACGTACGGAGATCACTCACCGTCACGGGTGAAAGGAGCCCCGCAGGGGCACCGGGAGGCCCTTCGGCGGCGTCCTGGACGGTGCCGGGGCGTACGGATCCGATCCTGCCCGCAAAACCGGCCGGTGATGCTTTTCAAGAGGGCGCACGGGACGCAACAGCCCGGCGCGCACGGAGCGCGCCGGGCTGTACGGCGTACGGGATCCCGGGCAGGGGCGGAGCCCGCCCGGCGGGTCACCCCACGGACGAGTAGGCCACCACGCCGCGCAGCAGCCCCTCCACCGCCTTGCGGGCGTTCTTCGCGACCGTCGAGCCCTCGACGGCCGGTGCCGCGGCCGAGATCTGGCCGAGCACGTCGATGACCTGCTTGCACCAGCGCACGAAGTCGCCGGCCGGCATCTCCGCCTCGCGCAGCACCTCGTCCAGGCCCTTGCCGGACGCCCACATGTAGGCGGCCCAGGCGAAGCCGAGGTCGGGCTCGCGCTGGCCCACCCCCTCGGTCTGGGTGATCCGGAACTCCTCCTCCAGGGCGTCGAGCCGCCCCCAGATGCGCACCATCTCGCCGAGCGCGGCCTTGGCCTTGCCCGAGGGCAGCTTGGGCGCCATCGCGTCGTCGCCGACCCGCGCCTCGTACACCAGCGCCGAGACGCAGGCGGCGAGTTCGGCCGGGGCCAGCCCCTCCCAGACGCCCTCGCGCAGGCATTCGCTGGCCAGCAGGTCGAGCTCGCCGTACAGGCGCGCGAGCCGCTTGCCGTCCTCGGTGACCTCGTCGCCGCGCAGGTAGTCCATCTCGGTCAGCAGCGCGACGATGCGGTCGAAGGTGCGGGCGATGGTGTTCGTCCGGCCCTCGATGCGCCGCTCCAGCTGCGAGGTGTCGCGCAGCAGCCGGTGGTAGCGCTCGGCCCAGCGGGCGTGGTCCTCGCGCTCGTCGCAGCCGTGGCACGGGTGCGCCCGGAGCGCCTTGCGCAGCCGGGCGATCTCCCGGTCGTCGGCCGCCTGGGAGCGCTTCTTGCGGTGCCGGTCCGGGGTGATGTGCCCGGCCTTGGTGCGCAGCGCGGAGGCGAGGTCCCGGCGGGACTGCGGGGAACGCGGGTTGAAGGACTTCGGGATCCTCATCCGCTCCAGCGCCTCGACGGGCACCGGGAAGTCGATCGACGCCAGCCGCTTGACCTGCCGCTCGGCGGTCAGGACCAGCGGGCGCGGCCCGTCGTGGTACTCGAGGCCGCGGTGGCCGTTGGAACGGCCCGCCGGCAGCCCCGGGTCGAGGACCAGCGCCAGCCCCGCGTACTTGCCGGTGGGGACGTGGATGACGTCACCGGGCTTGAGCTTCTCCAGCGCGACGGCCGCCTCCGCGCGCCGCTGCGCCGCGCCCTGCCGGACCAGCTCGGTCTCCCGGTCCTTCAGCTCGCGGCGCAGCCGCGCGTACTCCTCGAAGTCGCCGAGGTGGCAGGTCATGGAGGCCTTGTAGCCCTCCAGGCCCTCCTCGTTGCGCTGCACCTGGCGCGAGATGCCGACGACCGACTTGTCCGCCTGGAACTGCGCGAACGACGTCTCCAGCAGTTCGCGGGAACGGTGCCGGCCGAACTGCTCGACCAGGTTGACGGCCATGTTGTACGACGGCTTGAAGCTGGAGCGCAGCGGGTACGTGCGCGTGCCGGCCAGTCCCGCGAGGTGCTCGGGGTTCATGCCGCGCTGCCACAGCACGACCGCGTGGCCCTCGACGTCGATGCCGCGCCGGCCGGCCCGGCCGGTCAGCTGGGTGTACTCGCCGGGGGTGATGTCGGCGTGCTGCTCGCCGTTCCACTTGACGAGCTTCTCCAGCACCACCGAGCGGGCGGGCATGTTGATGCCGAGGGCGAGGGTCTCGGTCGCGAACACGGCCTTGACCAGCCCGCGCACGAACAGCTCCTCGACGACCTCCTTGAACGTCGGCAGCATGCCCGCGTGATGGGCCGCGATGCCGCGCTCCAGGCCCTCCAGCCACTCGTAGTAGCCCAGGACGTGCAGGTCCTCCGTCGGGATGGAGGCGGTGCGCTCCTCGACCAGGGAACGGACCCGCTCGCGCGCCTCCTCGTCGTTGAGCCTGAGCCCCGCGTACAGGCACTGCTGGACGGCGGCCTCGCAGGCGGCCCGGCTGAAGATGAAGGTGATCGCGGGCAGCAGGCCCTCCGCGTCCAGCCGCTCGATGACCTCGGGCCGGCTCGGCGTCCACACGCGCGAGCGCTGCCGGCGCTCGCGCTCCCGGTCCGCCTCGCGCATGTTGTTGCGGCCGCGCCTGCGGTCGCCCCAGGACGGGCGGCTCGCCTCCAGGCGGGCCATGCGCGTGAGGTCCGGGTTGACGGCCTTCTTCCGGCCCTCGCCCTCCTCGAACAGGTCGTAGATCCGGCGCCCGGCGAGCACGTGCTGGAACAGCGGCACGGGCCGGTGCTCGGAGACGATCACCTCGGTGTCACCGCGGACGGTGTCGAGCCAGTCGCCGAACTCCTCGGCGTTCGACACCGTCGCCGACAGCGACACCAGGGTCACCGACTCGGGGAGGTGGATGATCACTTCCTCCCACACGGCACCGCGGAAGCGGTCGGAGAGGTAGTGCACCTCGTCCATCACCACGTAGCCGAGGCCGAGGAGCGTCTGCGAACCCGCGTACAGCATGTTCCGCAGCACCTCGGTGGTCATCACGACCACCGGGGCGTCGGAGTTGACGCTGTTGTCGCCGGTGAGCAGGCCCACCTTGTCGGTGCCGTAGCGACGGCACAGGTCGGCGTACTTCTGGTTCGACAGCGCCTTGATCGGCGTCGTGTAGAAGCACTTCTTGCCCTGCTGCAGGGCGAGGTGGACGGCGAACTCGCCCACGATCGTCTTGCCGGAGCCGGTGGGCGCGGCCACCAGCACGCCCTTCCCCGCCTCGAGCGCCCGGCAGGCCTCGATCTGGAAGGGGTCGAGGCCGAAGTCGTACATCTCGCGGAAGGAGGCGAGCGCGGTGGCCTGCTCGGCAGCGCGCCTGCGTGCTGCCGCGTACCGCTCGGCCGGTGAGAGGTCCTCTGTCATCGTACTTTCGAGCGTACCGGGCCGCGCCGACAACAGGACGATCAATATCCGGATCGGCTCCCGCGGAGTCCGAAGGTCCGCCCAGCTCAGGGACCCACGACCCGCACGGCGGCGCGCACGCACCGCGCGGTCAGCGGCAGCGGCCCGACCGGCTCCCCGTCCGCGTACCCGGTGATCCCCTCGGCGGCCAGCTCCACGCTCGCCGCCCGGAACACGGTGATCTTCGGGTGCCCGACGTGCGTCCCCCGGTACACCGTCGGGAACACCCGCAGCAGCGTGGCCCGCCCGCAGTCCCCCACCACCGTGACGTCCAGCAGCCCGTCGGTGAGGTCGGCGCCGGGGCATATCCGCATGCCGCCGCCGTAGGACGATCCGTTGCCCACGGCGACCAGCGTGGCCTCGACCTCGCGGACGTCACCGCCGTCCAGGGTGATCCGGTAGGGGAAGGGCCGGAAGGCGGCGAGCTCGGCGACCATGGCGAGGTCGTACTTGAACCGTCCCGCGGGCAGCCGCATCCGGTTGCCGCGGTCGTTGACCCGGGAGTCGAAGCCGGAGGCGAGGACGGTGCCGAACCAGCGGTCGCCGACCCGGCCGAGGTCGACGTCGCGCACCCGGCCGCACTTGAGGGCGTCGGCGATCATCCGGCCGGCCGCGGCCGGTTCCCGCAGCGGCATGCCGAGGGCGCGGGCGAAGTCGTTGCCGGTGCCGACGGCGACCAGGCCGAGCGGGGTGCCGGTGCCGACCACGGCCTGCAGCGCCAGGTTCGCCATGCCGTCGCCGCCCACCGCGATCAGCGCACCCGTGCCCTCCGCGACGGCGGCACGGGCGCGCGTCAGGGCGTCCCCGGCGTCCGCGCCGAGGACGGTCCGCACCGAGAAGCCGGCGGCCCGCAACGCGGAAGCGGCCGGCCGCGCCGCACGGGCGCCCCGGCCGCGGCCCGCGGTGGGGTTGACGAAGAGGGTGATCTCGCTGGTCACGGGAGTGACCCTACGAGTTGCGGCCCGCTCCTCAGGTCACGTCGTCATAACCGTTGACCCGGTCCTTCGTCGCCTGCTCGGGCAGGGCGGCCACGGGTTCCACCGGGGCGATGGCCTCGGGGGTGAGATCCAGCTCGGAGGCCTCGTCGTCGGCGGGGCCCACGGACTCCTTGCGAGCGCGCCGCTTGTCGTTGAGCAGGGAGAACGCCACGGCGACGAAGTAGAGGAGGACGATCGGCCCGGACAGCGCGATCATTCCCACCGGGTCGGTGGTGGGCGTCGCGACCGCGCCGAAGACGAAGACGCCCATGACGACGCCGCGCCACCAGCCGATCATGCGGCGGCCGGAGACGATGCCCACCA
Source organism: Streptomyces sp. Tu 3180 (assembly GCF_009852415.1). Classification (NCBI taxonomy): domain Bacteria; kingdom Bacillati; phylum Actinomycetota; class Actinomycetes; order Kitasatosporales; family Streptomycetaceae; genus Streptomyces; species Streptomyces sp. Tu 3180. The sequence continues at coordinate 1,846,565 of NZ_WOXS01000002.1, forward strand.
TGTTCAGCATGACGAGCAGGAGGGGGAGCTCGAAGGCCAGGCCGAAGATCAGCACCATCCTGATGGTGAAGTCGAGGACCTCGTCGAGCGAGAGGATGTTGGCCGATCCCCCGGGGGTGAGGCTGAGGAGCACCTTCACGCTGACGGGGAGGATGGCGTACGCCAGGTAGGCACCGCCCGCGAACAGCGGAACCGCGGCCGAGACGAAGATGTAGGTGTACTTCTTCTCGTGCTTGTGCAGCCCGGGCGCCACGAACGCCCAGAGCTGGTAGAGCCACACAGGGCTGGAGACGACCAGGCCGGCCATGAGGCTCACCTTGATCGTCGTGGTGAACGGCGACGTCAGGGTGTTGAAGGACACAATGGCGCAGTTGCCACCGTCGCTGTTCGCCAGGTCCTCGCACTTCGGCACCGGCTCCGCGAGGAACTGCATGAGCTGCTCGCTGTAGAACGCGGCCGCGATCATCACCACGACGATCACGACGACGGACTTGGCGAGCCGATTGCGCAGCTCACGCAGGTGTTCCACCAGGGGCATCCGCCCCTCGGGATCCCTCTCCTGCTTGCGGGCAGACTTGAGCAACCCACGTTCCCATCTCGTGCGGCGGGCCGGATGTCACCGGCCCTGCGTCAGCGCTTGGTCGTGTCCGTCGGCTCCGTGACCGGGCGGGAGCTGGTCACGTCGCCGGGGGCCGCCTGGATGGTGCGCTGCGCCGGGGGCTGCTCGCCGTTGGCCGGCGGGTCGGCGGGGGCGGAGGACTTGTTGTCCTCCTTCATCGCCTTCGCCTCGCTCTTGAGGATGCGGGCCGACTTGCCGAGCGACCGCGCCATGTCCGGGAGCTTCTTCGCGCCGAACAACAGGATGATGACGACGAGGATCAGAATGATCTCGGTGGGTCCGAGCCGTCCCATAAGTCTTTACCTTCTCACCGAGGCGGTTGGGTGGCTGTCCGACCGGTCGGACATGTGCCCGAACGACGGCGCTGGCAGCGATCGTAACGCTCAGGGGTGAACGTCCGGCAATCCCCGTGCGTACTCCCGTCAGCGGTCCGGGCCTCGTTCTCCGGGCCGCGATCAGCAGCGTACCTGCCGGTGCCGACAACTCGACAGGGCACAGCGGCGAACCGGCGCCCGGAAAGCGCCCGGAGAGCGCTCGAGAAGTGCCCGGGAAGTGCTGGGGAACACTCAGAGCGCTTCGGCGGAACGGGCCGCGCCGGCCGCCGCGCGCTCCAGGTCCTCCGCGGCCCTGCTGATGCGGCGCGCGGAGTCCGTGACCTGCCGGCCGAGCCGCTGCGCCTCGACGAAGACCCGGACGGCGAACACCCCGAGCACCACGAGACCCAGAAAACCCACGGCAACCGCGAACATCGGCCAGAACATGAGGGCGAGCCTAGACGGTCCCCGCGGGCGGCGGACGCCCGGCGTCCCCCTGAACGGTCAGACCGTCGAGTGCAGCCGCAGGGTGCGCACCCCGCCGCCGGTGAGCAGCTCGACGATCCGCTCCCCGGCCGGCTTGCGGACGGCCGCCCCGCACGCGGGGCAGGTGAAGGAGTAGAAGGTGGTGCGGCTGCTGGCGCCGATGGCCAGGCGCAGCGCGCTCGCGGCGAGCTCGAAGCGTTCCCGGCAGTCCGGGCAGCCCGCGCGGAAGACGACCGGGGCCGCGTTCGTCATCCCCGCGAACGCGGACGCCACCGTCATGCCCCGCGCCCCGGACACCGCCGACTCGCTCACCGCACTCGCCCCCGCCCGTCGTCCTGTCCGTCCCGCACCGCGACCCCCGTGTGCACCCCGCGCGGCCCGCTCATCCGGCCGCCTCGACCCCGTCGTACGCCGCCAGCGCCTCGCGGGCCGCCCGCCGGGCGCTGTCGGCGAGCTCACGCGGCTCGACGATCCGTCCGTCGCGCCCGAGCCGCAGCGCCAGCCGCCTGAGCGAGGCCGGATCGGGGGTGCGCAGGGTGATGCGCAGCCCGCCGTCGGGGAGCTCGTCCGCGCTGTCGTGCGGGTAGTACTCGGCGACCCAGCGCCCGCCCGGCCCGACCTCGACCACCACCTCCGGGTCCTCCGCCGCGGGCTGCACCAGCCCTTCCGACAGGTCCCGCAGCTCGATCTCGGGCGGCGCGGACGGCTCGTCCAGGATCCTGATCTCCGCGACCCGGTCGAGCCGGAAGGTGCGGCGCGCCTCGGAGCGGCGGCACCAGGCCTCGACGTAGGTGTGGCCGACGCTGACCAGCCGGATGGGATCGATCTCCCGCTCGGTGACCTCGTCGCGCGCGGGCGAGTAGTAGCGGATCCACAGTCTGCGGCGCTCGGCGATGGCCCGGTCGACGTCGGCGAAGACGCCGCCCTCCGATTCGAAGGTCACCGAGAGCCGGGAGCTGGCGCCGGCCGCCTCGCCGGCCGCGGTCTCCACCTTGGCGGTGGCCCGCAGCAGTGCCTGCCGGTCGCTCTCCCGCAGTCCGGGCAGCGTGGCCACGGCGCGGGCGGCCACCAGCAGGGCGGTGGCCTCGTCGGCGGCGAGCCGCAGCGGCTCGGCCGCCTCCGCGCCGAGGGCTGCGGGGTTGTGCCACCAGATGCGCTCGCCGTCGGTGTCGATGTCCAGCAGGTCGCCGCCGCGGAAGCTGGTGCCGCACATGGGCAGCACGTCGAGGTCGGAGACCAGCTCGTCCTCGGTGATGCCGAAGGCGCGCGCCACGTCCTCGACACGGGCGCCGGGGCGCTCCCGCAGGTACGTCACCAGGGAGAGCATCCGCCGGGTCTGGTCGATGGCGTTCACGGGCCTGACCGGTCTGCCTGCCATGTCCTCGTCCGCTCCCCTCAGTCCTTCGCCACGGCGCGCAGCCGGTCGACCACGTCGGCCCGCAGCTCGGCGGGCTCCAGGACCACCACGTCCGGTCCGAACTCCACCAGCCAGGCGTCCAGGCCGTGGCCGTACGGGATCTCCAACTCGTCCCAGCCGTCGCCGAGTTCCCGCACCGCGGTGGCCTTCGCCCGAAGGGGGTAACCGGCGTTCGAACGCAGCCGGATCCGCGCCGAGCGGTCGGCGGTCTCCCCCGCCCAGCTCGCCACGGTCTCGCGCACGGTGACGACATCGGGCACCGGCACGGTGTACCGGCCGCCGCGCGAGCGCACCCTGCCGGTGATCCGGGAGAGCCGGAAGACCCGCTCGGCGCCCCGGTCGCGGTCCCAGCCGGCCAGGTACCAGTGGCCGCGCCAGCACTCCAGCGCCCACGGCTCGACGTGCCGCGGCTCGGGCTGGGCGGCATTGGCCTTGCGGTAGTCGAAGACGACCGGCCGGCGGTCGCGGCAGGCCAGCATCAGCGGCTCGAAGGCGGCCTCGTGCACGGGGATGCGCGGCTCCAGCGCGCCGTGGGCCTCGTACGGGTCGACGTCCTCGGGGAGGCCCGCGGCGCGCAGCTTCTGCAGGGCGCCGCTGGCCGCGCCGGCCAGCCGGGCCTGCTGCCACACCTTGGCGGCGAGGCCGAGGGCGGCGGCCTCCTCGGCGTCGAGGGTGATGGGCGGCAGCCGGTTGCTGTCGCGGCGGGCCAGGTAGCCGATCTCGCCGTCGAGGCTCTCGACGGTCTCGATGACCAGTCCGAGTTCGCGCAGGTCGTCCTTGTCGCGCTCGAACATCCGGTTGAAGGAGTCGTCGGACCCTGCTTCCAGGTAGGCCTCGATGGACTCGCGCAGCTCGCGCTTGCTGAGCGGCCGCCGCGTCCCGAGCAGACACAACGCCAGATTCATCAGCCGCTCGGCCTTGGCAATGGCCATCGACGCCCTTCGCCTCCCTGTGGTGCTTACGACGGACGACCGTACCGCTCCGCGGTGTCCTGACAAAAGCCGAGGGCCCACGCCCGGACAGGCATGGGCCCCAGGTGATCGGGTCCTGTCGTACGACGGTCAGACCCCGAGCAGGTCGACCACGAAGATCAGGGTCTCACCGGGCTTGATCGCCGGGGTGGGGCTCTGGTTGCCGTAGGCGAGGTGGGGGGGGATGGTCAGCTGGCGGCGGCCGCCGACCTTCATGCCCTGGACGCCCTGGTCCCAGCCCTTGATGACGCGCCCGCCGCCCAGCGGGAAGCGGAAGGGGGTGCCACGGTTCCAGCTGGCGTCGAACTCCTCGCCCGTGCTGAAGGCGACACCGACGTAGTGGACGGTGACGGTCTGACCCGCCTGCGCCACCTCGCCGTCGCCCTCCCAGATGTCCTTGATCTCGAGGTCCGCCGGGGGCTCGCCGCCCGGGAAGTCGATCTCGGGCTTGTCGATGCTCACGTCTGATGCTCCTGCTTGTCTGCGGAAAGGCGAACACCCACAGTCTTTCATCCCCCAGGCGTCACAGCTTCGCGAGGAGGTCGACCGAGAAGACCAGCGTGGAGTCCTTCTTGATCTTCCCGCCCTGGGGCGGGTTGTCGCCGTAGCCCAGCTCCGGCGGGATGACGATGAGGACCCGGCTGCCGACCTTCTTGCCGGTCAGTCCCTGCGCCCAGCCCTTGACGACCTGCTGGAGCGAGAACGACGTCAGCTGCTTCCGGGCGTACGTCGAGTCGAACTCCTCGCCGCCGTCCCACAGCACGCCCTTGTACTGCACCAGCACGCTGTCCTCGGCGCCGACCTCCTCGCCGTCGCCCTCGATGACGTAGCTCGCCACGAGCTCCTTCGGGGCGTCCGCGTCGGGCACTTCGATGGAGGGGGCCTTGCCGTCGGTGTTGGTGCCGACCTTGGGCAGGCCGGTGTCGTCCTGGGCGACCTCCTCGCCCTCGGCACTGCTGGTGGCCTTGAACGCGTCCTTCACGTCCACGACGAACACCAGCGTGTCGGTGCCCTTGATGCCCGCCTGCTCGTTGCCCTGCTCGCCGTATCCCCAGGTCGGCGGGACGGCCATCTGGACGCGGCTGCCGGCCTTCTTCCCGACCAGGCCGTACCGCCAGCCGTCGATGATGGCGCCCTGGGTGAGCGGGAGCGCCGCGCGCGCCCCCCGGTCGTAGGAGTTGTCGAACACCTTCCCGCTGGACCAGACCTGGCCCAGGTAGTGGGCCACCACGAAGTCGTTCTCCGCGACCGTCTTCCCGCCGCCGGCGATGACCGTCTTCACCGCGAGCTGCTCGGACGGGTCACCGCTGCCCTTGGCGACGGTGGGCTTCTGGTCGAACTCCGTGCCCGCGGTGATCGCCGGCAGCGGACCGTCGACGATCTTCGGCGGGGGCGCCTGGGAGGTCCCGGGCGCGGAGGGCGAAGCGCTGTCGCTGGCCTTGCCCGAATCGGACTTGTCGTCGCCGCACGCGGCGAGGGTGGCCAGTCCGGCGGGTACGGCGATGAGAAGTGAGCGTCGGCGCACGGTGGGGGCCTCGTAATCGGTCGATCTCGGTGGATGGCGTCCGCGCAACTCTACGGCGTGGGAAGGGCGCCGCACGGTGTAACGTGCGGCGCCCGTGTGACGTTCCGGAATTTTCGGATCCCTCGGTGGAACGCGCGGCTCACATTCCGGCGATCAGCTTCTCCACCCGCTCGTCCACCGAACGGAACGGGTCCTTGCACAACACGGTCCGCTGGGCCTGGTCGTTGAGCTTGAGGTGGACCCAGTCGACGGTGAAGTCGCGGCGCTGCTCCTGGGCCCGCCGGATGAAGTCGCCGCGCAGCCGGGCCCGAGTGGTCTGCGGCGGCACCGACTTGCCCTCGAAGATCTTCACGTCGTTGCAGATCCGGGCCGCCTGCCCCTTCTTCTCCAGCAGGTAGTACAGGCCACGACGGCGGTGGATGTCGTGGTAGGCGAGGTCTATCTGCGCGACCCGCGGATGCGACATGGTCATGTTGTGCTTGGCCCGGTACCGCTCGAGGAGCTTGTACTTCATGACCCAGTCGATCTCGGTGCCGATGCGGTCGAGGTCCTCGGACTCGATCGCGTCCAGCGTGCGGCCCCACAGCTCCAGCACCTGCTCGACGGTGCCGGTGCGGATGCCGCGGCGGTCGCAGAAGTCCAGCGCCTTCTCGTAGTACTCGCGCTGCACCTCCAGCGCGGAGGCCTCCCGGCCGCTGGCCAGGCGCACCTTCCGCCGCCCGGTGATGTCGTGGCTGACCTCGCGGATCGCCCGGATCGGGTTCTCCAGGGTGAGGTCGCGCATCACGGTGCCCGCCTCGATCATGCGCAGCACCAGGTCGGTGGCCCCGACCTTGAGCAGCATGGTCGTCTCGGACATGTTCGAGTCGCCCACGATGACGTGCAAGCGGCGGTAGCGCTCGGCGTCCGCGTGCGGCTCGTCCCGCGTGTTGATGATCGGCCGGGAGCGGGTCGTCGCCGAGGAGACGCCCTCCCAGATGTGCTCGGCCCGCTGGCTGACGCAGTACACGGCGCCGCGCGGCGTCTGCAGCACCTTGCCGGCCCCGCACAGCAGCTGGCGGGTGACCAGGAACGGGATGAGGATGTCCGCGAGCCGGGAGAACTCCCCGTGCCGGGCCACCAGGTAGTTCTCGTGGCACCCGTAGGAGTTGCCCGCCGAGTCGGTGTTGTTCTTGAAGAGGTAGACGTCGCCCGCGATTCCCTCCTCGTGCAGGCGTCGTTCCGCGTCCACCAGGAGTCCTTCGAGAATGCGCTCGCCGGCCTTGTCGTGGGTGACCAGCTCGGTCACGTTGTCACATTCGGGTGTGGCGTATTCCGGATGTGACCCCACGTCGAGATAGAGGCGGGCGCCGTTCCGCAGAAAGACATTGCTGCTTCGGCCCCATGACACGACACGGCGGAAGAGGTACCGCGCCACCTCGTCAGGCGACAGGCGGCGCTGTCCCCTGAACGTGCACGTGACGCCGTACTCGTTCTCCAGCCCGAAAATGCGGCGGTCCATGAGGGAACATTACGCCCGATCCCCCGAACTGAAACGAGGTTCGACGGCACGGTTCGGATCATTTTCCGAACGGGCCGCGACCACCGCTCTTCCGGCGGGAACTGCCAATACCCGCCCGGTGGCGACCAAAACCAGCAGCGACACGCCGCCCGCGACCCCCGGCACGGCGAACCCCCACAGCGCCCCGCCCGCCTCGACGACCGGGCCCGTGAGCCCCGTGCCGACCGACGCGCCCACGGTGAACGTCGTCACCAGCCAGGAGAACGCCTCCGTGACCGTCCCGCGCGGCGCGTGCCGGTCGACCAGCACGAAGGCGCAGGCGATGACCGGGGCGAGGAAGAGACCGGCGACCACCGTGAGCAGTGTCATGGCCACCGCGCCCGGCATCAGGACCAGCGGCAGGTAACACACCGCCAGGAGGGCCACCAGCACCTGAAGCCGCCGCGCGGGTTCACCGGCCCACTGCCGCGCCCCGTACGCCGCCCCGCCGACGAGCGCGCCGAGGCCCAGGCCCGCCATCAGCCAGCCGTACACCCCGTCGCCCCCGTGCCCTTCCGCGTACGACACCGCCGCCACGGTGATGGACCCCAGCGCGATGCCCACGAACAGGAAGGCGCCCAGCAGCGCGAGCAGCCCCGGCGAGCGCAGCGCGCCCAGCCAGTGCGCCTCGCGGGGCGCCGACCGCCACGCGCGCGAGGGCGGCGAGACGACCACGGACAGGGCGCCCAGCACCCCGATGACGTTCAGCACGAGCAGCGCGGCCTGGGCCGACCACAGCGAGGCGCACACCGTCACCAGCAGTGGCCCGACGGTGAACATCACCTCCTGCGCCACGGCGTCCATGGCGTACGCCCGGTGCACCTGGTCCTCCTCGGGCAGCACCGAGGACCACAGGGCCCGCAGCCCGCCCTCCAGGGGCGGTGTGAAGAGCCCCGCGGCGGCCACGGCGCCCCAGGCCAGTGCCGCCGGCTCGGTCCCCACGAAGGCGAACACGGCCATCGCCAGCGCCGACAGCACCGCGGCGGGCAACTGCACCCGCGGCTGCCCCCGCAGGTCCACCAGCCGACCCAGCACCGGCTGCCCCACGGCGTTGGCGACGCCATACACCGCCGCCAGCGCACCGGCCAGGCTGTACGTACCGCCCTCCGCCCGGACGAACAGCACGATCGCGATGGCGGCGGTCGCGTTGGGCAACCGCCCCACAAGGGTGCCCACGAGCAGCCGGGTGGCGTGCCGTGCCCGGAGGATCTCCAGGTATCCCGTGGCCATGCCGAGCCCTCCGCTCACGTCGCCCCTCGGGGTTTTACGTATAACTAAGCCATCCATACGTACCATGTCCGCTGTTCACCAGTCCAGACGAAGGAGCGGCCCGACGGTGCCACGAGCCAGCACCCGCCCCACCAGCCGGGACGTCGCCCAGGCCGCCGGCGTCTCCCAGGCCGCCGTCTCGCTGGTCCTCGGCGACAAGTGGCGCGGCCGGGTCTCGGAGGCCACGGCCCAGCGCGTCCGCGAGGCCGCGCGCACCCTGGGCTACCGCCCCAACCTCGCCGCCCGCAACCTGCGCCTCGGCCGCACCCGCACGGTCCTGCTGGTCGTCCCCGCCCTCACCACGGAGTTCTTCGCGGGGGTCTACACGGGAGCCGCCCGGGTCGCCTCCCGGCACGGCTTCGGCGTGGTCCTCTACCCCTCCCCCGAGGGCATCGGCCCCGCCCGCGACCCCTTCGCCTCCGCCCAGGCGGCCCTGGACGGCGTGATCGCCTCCTCCATGGCCGCCGAGGCCCTCACCGCGATCCGCGGCGACCAGCTCCCCCTGGTGATGCTGGACAGCGACCCCGAGGGCACCACGGGGGCGGCCACGGTCAACCTCGACATCGCCGACGGCGTCCGCCAGGTCGCCGACCACCTCCTCGCCCTGGGCCACCGCCGCTTCCTCCACCTGGCCGCGGACGTGGCCTCCTGGACCTTCGAGGTGCGCGCCCGCGAACTCGCGGCCCGGCTGCGCGGGGCCCCGGGCACGTCCCTCCGCACGACGGGGTCCCCCATCTCCATCAAGGGCGCGGAGGCCGCGGCGCACGCCGCGCTCTCGGCCCCCGACCGCCCCACCGCCGTGGTCTGCGACGACGACCAGCTGGCGGCCGGCACCTACAAGGCGGCCCGCCGGCTGGGCCTGCGCGTCCCCGACGACCTCTCCGTCACCGGCCTGGACGACCTGGCCCTGGCCACCGCGATCGACCCGGAGCTCACCACGGTCCGCCTCGACGCGGAGCTCTTCGGCGAACGCGGCATGCAGGCCCTCCTCGCCGTCCTGGAGCACCGCGCCCCCGAGGCGGGCGACATCCCGGTCGAGCTGGTGGTGAGAGGCTCGACGGGCCCGCCGAGGCTCGGCTGAGCGGACGGACGCGGACCGGCTGGGCGGACGGACGCGGACCGGCGCCGGTGCGGGCCGGGAGGCGCGGCCCGGCGTCGTGGGGCGCCTCCCCCGCCTCCTCCCCGGGCCTCGGGTCCCGCGCACGCGCCGCAGGGACCCGCAAGGGCGCCGCGGGCGCCCGCACACGCCGCGCGCCCCGGCCGGCCGGCCGGGGCGCGCGATGAGACCTGGGACGTGGCCGGGGCTACTCCACGTCTCCCCCGGACTCGGTGTCCTCGTCCGTCTCCGCCTCCGACGCCGTCTCCGCGCCGCCGGCCTCCAGCAGCCGCGACAGCTGCCGTCCGCTGATCCGCTTGAACTTCCGCTTCTGCGGCCGCGTGCGGTCCAGCACCGCCACCTCCAGCCGCTCCGCGGGGATCTCCCGCTCGCTGCCGTTGGTGTCCCGGGACAACGACTGCACCGCCAGCTTCAGCGCCTCCGCCAGCGTCATCCCGTCCCGGTGCCGCTGGTCCAGGTACCCGCTGATCTGCTCCGCGTTGCCGCCCACCGCCACCGAGCCGTGCTCGTCCACGATGGAGCCGTCGTGCGGCAGCCGGTAGATCTGGTCCTGCTCCGGGGTCTCCCCGACCTCGGCCACCACCAGCTCCACCTCGTACGGCTTCTCGCCCACGCTCGAGAAGATCGTGCCCAGCGTCTGCGCGTACACGTTCGCCAGGCCCCGGGCCGTCACGTCGTCCCGGTCGTAGGTGTATCCCCGCAGGTCGGCGTAGCGCACGCCCCCGATCCGCAGGTTCTCGTACTCGTTGTACTTACCGGCCGCGGCGAAGCCGATCCGGTCGTAGATCTCGCTGAACTTGTGCAGCGCACGGGACGGGTTCTCACCGACGAACACGATGCCGTCGGCGTACTGCAGCACGACCAGGCTGCGGCCACGGGCGATGCCCTTGCGGGCGTACTCCGCCCGGTCGGCCATCGCCTGCTGGGGTGAGACATAGAACGGCGTCGACACCGGTTATCCGTCCCTTTCTGTCGAAGTCACTGGACCACCCTGAACAACCAAACCGCCCGCGCCACGACTACAGCAGCGCCGCCCGCGGACCGTCCGGCTGCTCCAGCCGCCGCTCCAGCACGGACCGGGCGATCCCGGACGCCTCGTCCTCGGAGAGCCGGCGGAAACCGTCCTCGGTGATCACGGTGACGATCGGGTAGATCCGGCGGGCGACATCGGGACCGCCGGTCGCCGAGTCGTCGTCTGCCGCGTCGTACAGGGCCTGCACCACCAGCGTGGTGGCCTCGGCCTCGCTCAGGTCGTCCCGGAACAGCTTCTTCATCGCGCCGCGCGCGAAGATCGACCCGGAACCGGTCGCCGCGTACCCCTGCTCCTCCGAACGCCCGCCCGTGACGTCGTAGGAGAAGATCCGCCCCTTCTCCCGGTCCACGTCGTACCCGGCGAACAGCGGCACCACGGCCAGTCCCTGCATGGCCATGCCCAGGTTCGAGCGGATCATGGTCGACAGCCGGTTCGCCTTGCCCTCCAGCGACAGCTGCGCGCCCTCGACCTTCTCGAAATGCTCCAGCTCCAGCTGGAACAGCTTCACCATCTCCACGGCCAGTCCCGCCGTACCGGCGATGCCCACCGCCGAGTACTCGTCGGCGGGGAACACCTTCTCGATGTCCCGCTGTGCGATGACGTTGCCCATGGTGGCCCGCCGGTCACCGGCGAGCACGACCCCGCCGGGGAAGGTCACGGCCACGATCGTGGTGCCGTGCGGCGCCTCGATCGCGCCCTGGACGGGCGGCAGCTTCCTCTTGCCGGGCAGCAGTTCCGGCTGGTGCTCGGAGAGGAAGTCCATGAAGGAGGAGGACCCTGGCGTCAGGAAGGCAGCAGGTAGACGCCCGGTGCTGCGAGTGTTGGCTTCCACGCGATTCCTTCCACGTATGCGGCAGCCCGCCTTGTGGCATCGGGCCGATCCTTGAACTGCCCCAGCACGGCACGGCGGCTGAAGCACGGTACGCCACGGACCCTACCCGTCTTGTGGCGGTGATCCACACGCGTTGCGGGAGCTCGCGGGCCCGTGGGGCAGGGGACCCGCGGTCCGGCGGAGCGGACCGCGGCGCCGCGGCGAAGGCCGCCCGCGGCCGGGGTTCCCCGCACCGCGGGCAGCGCTTCGCCCTCTGCTCCTGCCGCACCCGCCGCCCCCGTCACACGACCTTCGATCCGAAGGCCGAAGGGGCCTACTGGCCACCCTTCTGAACGAAGGACCGCACGAAGTCCTCGGCATTGGCCTCGAGGACGTCGTCGATCTCGTCGAGGACGTCGTCCACGTCGTCCGACAGCTTCTCGTGACGCTCCTTGAGGTCCTCCGAAGCCTGCGCCTCCGCCGCCTGCTCCTCGACCTCCTCCGTGGACCGGGTGGCCTTCTGCTGTCCGCCGCCGGTGTCCTTGGTCGCCATCACCCTCACCCCGCTCGGTTCGCCCGACACAGTTGCTCGGTCAAGATCAGACCCTACAAGCCGGGTCCGACCGTGCCCCCGCAGTTGCTCCAACGTACGGGGGCCGTCTCGATGATTCCCGGACCCGGGATTTTCCACCCTGTCCGGCCGGCCCTTCCCGGGTACCCGCGGATACCCGCTCAGCCCCGGCTCACCCCCGGACAACACCCTGACCAGGTCTTCCGCCGTACGGCAGCGGTCCAGGAGGGCCTTGACGTGATTACGCGTTCCGCGAAGCGGTTCCAGGGTTGGGACCCGCTGGAGCGAGTCCCGGCCCGGCAGATCGAAGATCACCGAGTCCCAGGAGGCCGCCGCGACGTCGTCCGCGTACTGTTCCAGGCACCGCCCGCGGAAGTAGGCGCGGGTGTCCTCAGGGGGCGCCGTACGGGCCCGTTCGACCTCCGCCTCGTCCAGCAGCCGCTTCATCCTGCCCCGGGCCACCAGACGGTTGTACAGGCCCTTGTCGGGCCGCACGTCGGCGTACTGGAGGTCCACGAGGTGCAGCCGGGCGGCGTCCCAGTCCAGGCCGTCCCTGCGCCGGTAGCCCTCCATGAGTTCCCGCTTGGCGACCCAGTCCAGCTCGCCGGCCAGGCTCATCGGGTCGTTCTCCAGGCGGGTGAGGGTGTCCTCCCAGCGCGCCAGGACGTCCTTGGTCTGCTCGTCGGCGTCCGCCCCGAACCGTTCCTCCACGTACTTGCGGGCCAGCTCGAAGTACTCCATCTGGAGCTGGACCGCGGTGAGCGTGCGCCCGCTGCGCAGCGTGACGAGCCGCTTCAGCGACGGGTCGTGCGAGACCTGGTGCAGGGTGCGGACGGGCTGGTCGACCGCCAGGTCCACCGCGATGAAGCCGTCCTCGATCATCGACAGGACCAGGGCCGTCGTGCCCAGCTTGAGGTAGGTCGAGATCTCGGACAGGTTCGCGTCGCCGATGATCACGTGCAGCCGGCGGTACTTCTCCGCGTCCGCGTGCGGCTCGTCGCGCGTGTTGATGATCGGACGCTTCAGCGTGGTCTCCAGGCCCACCTCGACCTCGAAGTAGTCCGCGCGCTGGCTCAGCTGGAAGCCGTGCTCGTGGCCGTCCTGGCCGATGCCGACGCGGCCGGCCCCTGCGAAGACCTGCCGGGAGACGAAGAACGGCGTCAGGTGGCGCACGATGTCCGAGAAGGGGGTCTCCCGCTTCATCAGGTAGTTCTCGTGCGTGCCGTAGGACGCGCCCTTGTTGTCGGTGTTGTTCTTGTACAGGTGGATCGGCTGGGCACCCGGGAGCTGAGCCGCCCGCTCCGCCGCCTCGGCCATGATCCGCTCGCCGGCCTTGTCCCACAGGACGGCGTCGCGCGGGTTGGTGACCTCGGGGGCGCTGTACTCGGGGTGGGCGTGGTCGACGTAGAGCCGCGCGCCGTTGGTGAGGATCACGTTGGCCAGGCCGATGTCCTCGTCGGTGAGCTGGCTGGCGTCGGCGGCCTCGCGGGCGAGGTCGAAGCCTCGCGCGTCGCGCAGCGGGTTCTCCTCCTCGAAGTCCCAGCGGGCCCGGCGGGCCCGGTGCATCGCCGCCGCGTAGGCGTTCACGATCTGGGACGAGGTGAGCATGGCATTGGCGTTCGGGTGGCCGGGGACGGAGATTCCGTACTCCGTCTCGATGCCCATTACTCGCCGTACGGTCATGCGGCCCTCCTTGCCCGGCGGCGTCCCCGGTCGGGGGCGCTGCTGCACCACCGGCGCTCCGGTGCGTGTGCGGTGCCCGTCCCCGCACTGCGCGACTCGGCGGTACGGAAGAGCCTAGAACGCCTTTGCGCTGGTGGGGAGATCATTTGCGTCATTGCTGTGCTCCAGCCGTGGCCCGAAAAGCACTCGGCTGCGGGTACCCGCTGAGGGCACCCGCAGCCACCCTGGCTTTTACAGGTACTGACCGGTGTTCGCCACCGTGTCGATGGAGCGTCCGGTGTCCGCGCCCTGCTTTCCGGTGATGAGGGTACGGATGTAAACGATCCGCTCGCCCTTCTTTCCGGAGATGCGGGCCCAGTCGTCCGGGTTGGTGGTGTTGGGCAGGTCCTCGTTCTCCTTGAACTCGTCCACGCAGGCCTGGAGCAGGTGGGAGACGCGGAGGCCCTTCTGGCTCTTCTCGAGGAAGTCCTTGATCGCCATCTTCTTGGCGCGGCCCACGATGTTCTCGATCATGGCGCCGGAATTGAAGTCCTTGAAGTAGAGGACTTCCTTGTCGCCGTTGGCGTAGGTGACCTCCAGGAAGCGGTTCTCCTCGGATTCGGCGTACATCTGTTCCACGGCGGTCTGGATCATGCTCTGGACCGTCATGCCCTTGTCGCCACCGTGCTCGGCGAGGTCGTCGCTGTGCAGGGGGAGGCGCTCGGTGAGGTACTTGCCGAAGATGTCCTTGGCCGCCTCGGCGTCCGGACGCTCGATCTTGATCTTCACGTCCAGCCGGCCGGGCCGCAGGATGGCGGGGTCGATCATGTCCTCGCGGTTGGAGGCACCGATCACGACCACGTTCTGCAGGCCCTCCACACCGTCGATCTCGGCGAGCAGCTGCGGGACGATGGTGTTCTCCACGTCCGAGCTGACACCGGAGCCGCGGGTGCGGAAGAGGGACTCCATCTCGTCGAAGAAGACGATGACGGGGGTGCCCTCGCTGGCCTTCTCACGGGCCCGCTGGAAGACCAGGCGGATCTGCCGCTCGGTCTCGCCGACGTACTTGTTCAGCAGCTCGGGGCCCTTGATGTTGAGGAAGAAGCTCTTGCCGGCGGCCTGGCCGGTGACCTCGGCGACCTTCTTGGCCAGCGAGTTGGCGACGGCCTTGGCGATGAGCGTCTTGCCGCATCCGGGGGGCCCGTACAGCAGCACGCCCTTGGGCGGCCGCAGTTCGTGCTCCTTGAACAGGTCCGGGTAGAGGTACGGCAGCTCGACCGCGTCGCGGATGGCCTCGATCTGGTTGCCGAGGCCGCCGATCTGCTCGTATCCGATGTCGGGGACCTCTTCGAGGACGAGCTCCTCGACCTCGCTCTTCGGCACGACCTCGTAGACGTACCCGGAGCGGGGCTCCATGAGCAGGGCGTCGCCGGGGCGGATGGTGACGTCCAGCAGCGGCTCGGCGAGCCGTACCACCCGCTCCTCGTCGGTGTGCCCGAGCACCAGGGCCCGCTCGCCGTCCTCGAGGATCTCCTTGAGGGTGACGATGTCACCGACGCGCTCGAACTCCATGGCCTCGACCACGTTGAGCGCTTCGTTCAGCATCACTTCCTGGCCGCGCCGGAGCTCGTCGAGCTCGACGCTGGGGCTGACGTTCACCCGGAGCTTGCGGCCTCCGGTGAAGATGTCGGCCGTGCCGTCCTCGTTCGCCGTGAGGAAGACCCCGAAGCCGGCCGGGGGCTGTGCGAGCCGGTCGACCTCCTCCTTGAGGGCCACGATCTGGTCGCGGGCCTCACGGAGCGTGTTGGCGAGTCGTTCGTTCTGGGCGGACACGCCGGCCAGGTTGGTCTGCAGCTCGACGATCCGCTCTTCGAGAATCCTCGTGTGTCGCGGAGAGTCGGCGAGCTTGCGTCGCAGGACGGCGATCTCCTGCTCAAGGTAGGCGATCTGCCCGGTCGGGTCGTCGGACCCGCGTCCCGGGCGGATGCCGCGGTTCATGTCGTCGTCGTGGGCTGCCACGGTCCTCACCTCCTCCAAGGGGAGCTGGACGCTTCCAGACCCTACCTGGGCGGGTGTCGATTGAAACCCCTAGATCACAAAGACGGTCGGGGTGTGTCCGATCTTCACCCTTGCGCTCTCCCTCACGCCAGGGGAATACCCACGGAAGATGATTGGAACCCAGGCACGGGTAGGGTCGACGTGTTCAACACCCGTCGGAGCTGGCCGGATTCCCGTCCGGTCCGACGCAGGAAACGGCAGGAGAGATGAGCGTGCAGCAGGAGGCCGGAGTCGACGGCGAGGCCCTGGAGGTCTGGATCGACCAGGACCTGTGTACCGGTGACGGCATCTGCGCCCAGTACGCGCCCGAGGTGTTCGAGCTGGACATCGACGGCCTGGCCTACGTGAAGAACCCGCAGGACGAGCTGCTGCAGGACAGGGGGGCGACAACACCCGTACCGCTGCCGCTTCTCACGGACGTGATCGACTCCGCGAAGGAGTGTCCGGGCGAGTGCATCCACGTGCGTCGCGTTTCGGACAGCGTCGAGGTGTACGGACCGGACGCCGCGTGAGGGGCATGACACAGCGCGTCACTATTGTCTGATTCCTCACATGCTGGGGCACGCGCCCCGGCCCACGCCGGGGCGCCGGTCACACGCTCCTGGCGCCGGACGGGGCGGACCGCACGAACGCGCCGTTCTCCCACCGCCACTTCACGTCCTCGCGCACGTCGGGGCAGCAACTGGGGACGTCGGCCGTCGAGTAACCGAGGAGCGTGGCGGTGACGTCGCCGTCGCGCAGGGCGAAGTCGTCGACTTTCGTGCGGTCCTTGGGGTCGACGAGGGTGGCGACCACGCGCGGCGCGCCGCCCTCCGCGGCCCGGGTGAGGACGTACACCCCGTCGGGCGGGGTCCCCATCGGGGCGTCGCAGTGGACGACCGCCACCGTCTCCGGGCGTCCGTCGCCGTCGAGGTCGCCGGACGCCTTCCTCTTCACCACGAGGTCCACCGGACCGCACTCGAGCGGGAACTCGGCGGCCGCCGGGTCGGGCGGGGCGATGTGGGCCGGCGCGCTCTGCGTCCGCGGCCCGGGCGCCTGGGCCGCGGTCGCGGCGCCGGGCTGGAGGACCGAGGAGAGGGCCACGACACCGGCGACGGCCGTGGCGGTGGCGACCCAGTGGATCGGGCGGGTGTGCGTGTGGGCGAGCTCCGGGACGGCGGAAGGCTGCACGAGGAGTGTCTCCTGTGAGGGCTGTGCCGGTGGGGGTGGCCAGCATCGTGCCACACGTCACAGTACGGGGGAACGGCGGGGGTGTGGAGTTCCCGTGCGGGGGAACCGGGAAGGGTCGCGGTCCTCGCCCCGCGTCAACGCGAAAGCGCCGTGGCGCAGTTCCCGGAAGGCCCCGGGAACTGCGCCACGGCGCTTGTACGTTGTGTCGTGAGGGCGGCGGACCGTCTCAGCGGGCGGTGCCCGCGTCGGCGTTGGGTCCCGCGTAGTCCTCGCCGTAGGCGCCCTTGGCGGGGCGGCGGCGGCGCATGGGCGGCTCGACGCCGTCGGCGAGGCGGCGGGCGGTGAGCAGGAAGCCGGTGTGGCCGATCATCCGGTGGTCCGGGCGGACGGCCAGGCCCTCGATGTGCCAGTTGCGGATCATCGTCTCCCAGGCGGTCGGCTCGTTGAAGCAGCCGATCTCGCGGATGGACTCGACGGTCCGGGCGAGCTGGGTGGTGGTCGCGACGTAGCAGCACAGGATGCCGCCGGGCACGAGCGCCTTGGAGACGGCCTCGAGGCACTCCCAGGGGGCGAGCATGTCGAGGATGACGCGGTCGACGTCGGTGTCGGACAGGTTGTCCTGGAGGTCGCCGACGGTCAGCTGCCAGGCCGGGTGCGGGCCGCCGAAGTAGCGCTCGACGTTCTGCCGGGCGATGTCGGCGAAGTCCTCGCGGCGCTCGTAGCTGTGCAGCATGCCCTGGTCGCCGATGGCGCGCAGCAGGAAGCTGCTGAGCGAGCCGGAGCCGACGCCGGCCTCCACGACGCGCGCGCCGGGGAAGATGTCGGCGAAGGCGAGGATCTGCCCCGCGTCCTTGGGGTAGACGACGGCGGCCCCGCGGGGCATGGACAGGACGTAGTCGGGGAGCAGGGGGCGCAGCGCGAGGTAGGCGACGTTCCCGGTGGTGCGGACAACGCTGCCCTCGGGAGCGCCGATCAGTTCGTCGTGCGGGAAGGAACCCTTGTGGGTGTGGAAGTTCTTCCCGGCCTCGAGCGTGAACGTGTAGTGGCGGCCCTTGGGGTCGGTCAGCTGAACCTGGTCCCCGACCTTGAAGGGCCCGCGCCTGCGGGCGGCACCGGTCGGTTCGGACATGTGACCAGCCTACCGGTCCCCGCGGGGGCCGCCGACCACGCGGGCCGCCCCCGGGGCCTCCGGGACTACGAGGGGCGGGCCATGGCCTTGACGAAGGCGCGCTCGACGTCGGCGGCGGACAGGACGCCGTAGATCTCCCCGGTCTCCTCGACCACCAGGTACTCGGTGGCGGGGGTGGCCCGCAGGGCGTCCAGGAGCTCCTCGCCGGCGAGCTCCGCGGACACGCGCATGCCGTCGGTGAGGTCCTGGGCGAGTCCGCCGACGGGCACCCAGGGGCGGCGGTGCTCGGGTACGCCGACGATGGCGGCCTCGCGGACCAGGGAGAGGGGGGCGCCGTCGGCGTCGACGACGACGAGGGCGCGGGCGCCGGCGGCGTTGGCGCGGCGCAGGGCCTCGGAGAGCGGGGTGTCGGTCTCGACGGGGACGGCACGGCGGGTGAGGGCGCGGGCGCGCAGTTCGGGCAGGTGCTCGCGCAGGCGGGCCATGCGCAGGCTGTTGCCGGCGCCGGTCCAGATGATCGCGGCGAGGATGGCGGCGAGCAGCGCGTCCAGGACGGTGTCCATGCCGACGTTGTCCACGGCGTCGGAGCCGAGGGCCCCGGACTGGGTGAGCAGGGGGAGGCCGATCAGGACGGAGATGGCGAGGGCGCGGCCGACCCAGGCGGCGGCGATGGTGCCGGTCATCGGCTTGCCGCTGAGTTTCCAGACGACGGCGCGCAGCATGCGGCCGCCGTCCAGGGGGAGGCCGGGCAGGAGGTTGAAGACGGCCACGATGAGGTTGGAGATCATCAGGCCGGCCAGCAGGACGCCGGGGACGGAGCCGGGGTCCACCGCGAGCAGGGCCAGGTAGAACAGGCCGGACAGGACGAGGGAGAGCAGCGGGCCGACGAAGGCGAGGACGAACTCGCGGCCGGGCGTCTCGGCCTCCTTCTCGATCTCGGAGACGCCGCCGAAGAACTGGAGCTGGATGCGGCGCACCGGGAGTTCGAAGCGGAGGGCGGCGAGCGTGTGGGCGAGCTCGTGCACCAGCACGGAGGCGTAGAAGGCGACCGCGAAGAACAGGGAGACCAGGTAGCTGGCGGCACCCAGTTCGGGCAGCACGCGGTCGATCTGCCCGCCGAACACCCAGGTGATGAGGAGGGCGACGAGGAACCAGCTGGGCGCGACGTACACGGGCACCCCGAACGGCCGCCCCATCAGCAGGCCGCGCTGTTTCTCCTGGGGCCGCTGCGGCGCGGGTGCCTTCTCGGCGCCCGAGCGGGCGAGCGTGCGGTCGGCGTGCTGGGGCTCGGGGGTGGCGGCCGGGTGTCCGTCTCCGGAGGCGCCCTCCCGGGTGACCCGCGGGGCGGGGGCGCCGGCGTCGGGGGCTCCGTGCCCGCCGGCCCCGGGGGCCGGGCGGGGCTCGGACTCCGCGGGCACGGGGGCGGGGTCCTGGTCCGCGGACGCGGTGTGCGCGTCCCCGCCGTCGCCCTCCCCGCCGGTCCCGGCGGCCGCGGGGGTCCGTCCGGCGGCGGGCCCGTCGGGTGCCGGGGTGCCGTCGGGTGGGCCGCCGGGGCGGCGGTCCGCCCGCTCGTCGGCGGACCGGTCTGCGGTGGTGGAGCGGTCGTCGGCCTCGTGGGGGGCGTCGTCGGGGCCCTGGGCCCGGGGCCCCGTGTGCTCGGCCGACTCGTCGTTGCCGGACCGCGGCCGCCCGCGCCCGCCGCTTACGTCCACCGGTGTCCCCTCGTTCGCTGCGTCTCCCGCTCCTGCCGGGCGGGAGGGTACCGAGTCGATGGTATGCGGCCTTCGCCACCCGTTTCGCCCCGGCACCCCAGTCACTTCCCGTCCGTCGCCGCGTCTCCTGCCCCCCTCCTTCCCCTTCTCCTCCTCCGGTCACCCCGGCCCCGTCCCCCGTCGCGCCGCCGTCCCCGGTTCGTCCACAGGCGCCGGCCGGGGGTGGGGCGCTGTCGGCACCGGGCCGTAAGGTCTGTGGACATGGAGACGAGCACCGAGGGCGCGGCGCGCCCCGACAGCGGCCCGGTCGCGGCGGCCGATCCGCCGGTCACGGCCGGTCCGGCGGCAGCGGACACGCAGGTGACGACCGGGACCCCCGCCGTACCGCCCGCCTCGCTGTCCCCCTCGCGTGCGAGCGACTTCATGCAGTGCCCGCTGCTGTACCGGTTCCGGGTCATCGACCGGCTCCCCGAGAAACCGAGCGAGGCGGCGACCAGGGGCACGCTGGTGCACGCCGTGCTGGAGCGGCTCTTCGACGCCCCGCCGGCCGAGCGCACCGCGCCGCGCGCGAAGGCGCTGCTCCCGGGTCAGTGGGACCGGCTGCGGGAGTCCCGGCCGGAGGTCGTGGAGCTGTTCGCCGACGATCCGGACGGCGAGCGGCTGGCGCGCTGGCTGGCGGAGGCGGAGCGGCTGGTCGAGCGCTGGTTCACGCTCGAGGACCCGAGCCGGCTGGAGCCCGCCGAGCGGGAGCTGTTCGTCGAGGCCGAGCTGGACTCGGGGCTGAGGCTGCGCGGCATCATCGACCGGGTCGACGTGGCGCCCACCGGCGAGGTGCGCATCGTCGACTACAAGACGGGCAAGGCGCCCCGGCCGGAGTACGCCGAGGGCGCGCTGTTCCAGATGAAGTTCTACGCCCTGGTGGTGTGGCGGCTGAAGAAGGTGGTCCCGCGCCGGCTCCAGCTCGTGTACCTGGGCAGTGGCGACGTGCTGACCTACGACCCCGTCCTCGCCGATCTGGAGCGGGTCGAGCGCAAGCTGCTCGCGCTGTGGGACGCGATCCGGACGGCGACCGAGACGGGCGACTGGCGTCCGCGCCCCACCAAGCTGTGCGGCTGGTGCGACCACCAGGCGCACTGCCCGGAGTTCGGCGGCACTCCCCCGCCGTATCCGCTGCCGGTGAGGGCGGCTGAGTCCGGCGGGGCCCAACAGGGCAGAATGGGGCCGGACTAGCGAAGGAGACTTACGTGGCCATCCGCGTCCTACTGGTCGACGACCAGCCGCTGCTGCGTACGGGCTTCCGGATGATTCTGGAGGCGGAGCAGGACATCGCGGTCGTCGGCGAGGCCGGGGACGGCCTCCAGGCCCTGGACCAGGTGCGGGCGCTGCAGCCCGACGTGGTGCTGATGGACATCCGCATGCCGCGGATGGACGGCGTGGAGGCGACCCGGCAGATCACCGGTCCCGAGCGGAACGGGCCGGCGAAGGTGCTGGTGCTGACGACGTTCGACCTGGACGAGTACGTGGTGGAGGCGCTGAAGGCGGGCGCCAGCGGCTTCCTGCTGAAGGACGCTCCGGCCAACGAGCTGGTGCAGGCGATCCGCGTGGTGGCCGCCGGGGAGGCGATGCTCGCGCCGAGCATCACGCGCCGGCTGCTCGACAAGTACGCCACGCACCTGCCGTCCGGTGAGGAGCCGGTGCCGGACACGCTGCACACGCTGACCGAGCGCGAGGTCGAGGTGCTGAAGCTGGTGGCGCGCGGGCTGTCCAACGCGGAGATCGCCGCCGACCTGTTCGTCAGCGAGACCACCGTCAAGACGCACGTCGGTCATGTCCTGACCAAGCTGGGGCTGCGCGACCGGGTGCAGGCCGCGGTGTACGCCTACGAGAGCGGGCTGGTGCGCCCCGGCGCGCAGTGACGCGGCCCGTCCGGCCGCCGTGCGGGACGTGACGACGCAGGGGGCGCCCCCTTCCCGCGGGAAGGGGGCGCCCCCTGCGTGGACGCGGCGGGTTCAGCCCTTGCGCAGCTCCCAGAAGCGGAACACGGTGGAGGCGTCGAGGCAGTACTCCAGGCCGTAGACGCCGTCGCGGACGACCGCGTACTGCTTGGCCTGCCAGACGGGGAGGACCGGCAGTTCCTGGGCGACGATGTCCTGGAGCCGGCCGAACTCCTTGTCGGTGGCGGAGCGGTCGGTCTGCGCGGCGGTGCGCGGGATGAGCGAGCCGGTGATGGTGTCGTTCTCGTAGTTGTTGCCCAGCACGTTGCCCTTGCCGAAGAAGGGACCCGTGAAGTTGTCGGCGTCCGGGTAGTCGGGCACCCAGCCCTTGACGTAGACGCCGTACCTGCCGGCCGCGACGTCCTTCTCGTACTGCTCGAAGCCGACGGACCTCATCTCCGCGTCGAACAGTCCGCTGGCGTTGAGCTGCTCGGCGATCGCGGCCAGTTCCTGGTCGGTGGCGGGACCGTAGCGGGAGGGGGTGGACCACAGGGTGAGCTTCACCTTGCCGGTGATGCCCTCCTCCCGCAGCGCGGCGGCGGCCTTGGCCCGGGAGGGGCGGGCGCCGTAGGTGTCGAAGAAGGCGGTGTTGTGGCCGGCGATGCCGGCCGGGATGATCGAGTACAGCGGGGTGGCCGTGCCCTCGTGGACCTCGTGGATGAGGGCGTCGCGGTCGAGCAGGTGGGCGACGGCCTTGCGGACGCCGAGCCTCCCGGCGACCGGGTGGTCCATGTTGAAGACCAGGTGCTGGACTTCGGCGCTGCTGCCCTCGACGACCTCGATGCCGCCGGTGCCGTCGTCGGCCTTCTCGATGTCGGTGATGTCCCCGGCGGTGAGGCCGCGGTAGGCGATGTCGACCTCGGCGCCCTGGACGGCCTTCTTGAGGGCGGCCTGGTCGCCGTGGAAGAACTCCAGCGTCACACCGGAGTTCTTCGTCTCGACGGTGCCCCGGTAGTGCTCGTTGACGGAGAAGACGGCCCGGTCGTCGCCGAACGAGTCCAGCTTGTAGGGGCCGGAGCCGACCGCCTCGCCGTCCTCACGCAGCCCGTTCGCGTCGTACTGGCGGTGGTCGACGATGGAGCCGGCGCCGGAGGCGATCTTGCTGGGGAAGGTGGCGTCGGGCGTGTTGAGTTCGAAGACGACCGTCTTCTCGTCCGGCGTCCTGACCTTCTCCAGCATCGGGAACATGATCGCGGGACCGTCGGGGTGGTTGATCCTCAGCATGCGGTCGAAGGAGAACTTCACGTCCTTCGAGGTGAGCGGGTCACCGTTGCTGAACTTGAGACCGTCCCTCAGGGTGCACGTGTACACCTTGGTCCCGGTGTCCGTGAAACCGCACTCCTCGGCGGCCTCCGGCTGCGGCTCGGTGGCCCCCTTGGGGAAGCTGAGCAGCGACTGGAAGACGTTGTTGAACAACAGCCAGGAGCCGGGGTCGTAACCGGAGGCGGGGTCGGTGGCGAGGACGTCGTCGGACACTCCCACCACGATGCCGGAGCCGTCGGCCCCGGAGCCGCCGTTCTCCGACCCGCAGCCGGTCAACAGGCCGGAGGCCAGCCCCGCCACGATCGGCAGGACCGGCCACTGGTTGCGCAGGTTCACGCGTGTACCTCTGTCGTCGGTTCGGTGTCCCGGGCCGTGCTCCCCCGGCCCGGGACGGTGCGATCCGTCAGCCGCTCACGCCGCGGCCGAGCTCCCACAGCTGGAGGGTGGAGGAGGAGTTGACCGCGTAGGCGGTGCCCGTGATGCCGTCGCGCGCGGCGATGTACTGCTTGCCCTGCCACAGCGGCAGCACCGGGACCTCCTTCGCCACGATGTCCTGGATGTCCGTCAGGCTGTCGGAGGCGGCCAGCCGGTCGGCCTGGCGGCGGGACTCGGGGATCAGGTCGTTGCGGATCTCGCCGTTGACGTACGGCGAACCGAGGAAGTTGTCCTCGTCGAGGAACGGGGCGAGGAAGCTGTCGGCGTCCGGGAAGTCGGGGAACCAACCCATGCCGTAGACGTCGTACTGGCCCTTCTGTCCGGCCGGACGGAAGGTCGACCAGGGGGCGCCCTCGATGGAGACGTCGAACAGGCCGCTGTCGTTGAGCTGCTTCTGGAGCTGCTCGAACTCCTTCTTGGTGGCCGGGCCGTAGTGGTCGGTGGTGTAGTGCAGCGTCACCTTCACCGGGGTGCTGACCCCGGCCCCCTCCAGCAGGTTGCGGGCCTTGGCGGTGCTGGGCTCGCCGTACTTGTTGAAGAACGAGTTGGAGTGGCCGGTGATGCTCGCCGGGACCAGCGAGTACAGCGGCTCGGCCTGGGAGCCGTAGACCTTGGAGATCAGCTCGCTGCGGTTGACGATCTGGGCCATCGCCTGGCGGACCGCCGTGTCCTTCACGGTCTCGGCCTCGGTGTTGAAGGCCAGGTAGCGGATCTCCAGACCGGGCATCTCGACCAGGTCGACGTCGTCGTCGGCGTTGCCCGCGAGCTCGCGGATCTGCTCCGGCGACATGCTGCGGGACATGACGTCGATGTCACCCTTCTCCAGCGCGGCGCCCATGGCGTCGGCGTCCTCGAAGGAGACCATCTCGACCTTGTCGTTGTTCACCTCCAACGCCCCCTTGTAGGAGGGGTTCTTGGTGAACGTCGCCCGGACCAGCTCGCCGCCCTCGACCTCCGCGTCCAGGGTGTACGGACCCGAGCCCTCGGCCTCGAAGCCCTCGCGCAGCTTGTCCTTCGCGTAGTCGTCCGGGTTGACGATGCCGGCGACCGGGGTGGACAGCTTGTACGGGAAGGTCGCGTCGGCGGTCTTGAGGTGGAAGATCACCTCGCGGTCGCCCTGCGTCTCGACGGTGTCGATGGTGGACAGCAGCGCGGACACACCGCTGTCGGCCTTGATCGAGCGGGCACGGTCGATGGAGTACTTCACGTCGGCGGCGGTCACCTCGCCGCCGTCCGCGAACTTCAGGCCGTCGCGCAGGGTGCAGCTGTAGCGCTCGTTGCCGGCGTCGGTGAAGCCGCAGGACTCGGCGGCCTCGGGCACCGGCTCGCCGTCGCCGCGCGGCTGGATCATCAGGGTCTGCACGGTCTGGCGCAGGATGTTCCAGGTGCCGACGTCGTAGGCGTAGGCCGGGTCGAGGGGCGCGGGGGCTTCCTTCGAGGCGGTGAACCGGTCCGTGGTGCCGACGGTGATCGCGTCGCCGTCGCCGCTCCCGCTCTCGGTGTCACCACAGGCGGCGAGCACCGGCGCGAGCAGGCCCATCGCGGCCGCCAGCACCAAAGTCTTGCGGTTCATGCTCGAGTTTCTCCAGGACTGTCGACTCCGTGTACCCGGCACGCAGGGTGTCGCAGCGGTTCACGGGGTAGGGGTGATGTTCTCGCGATGAGATTAGTCCGCGCCCGCAGGAGGGTTCGCAGCCACTGGAGTTGAGCTGTCATCACGCAGTGAAACCAGGTGTGAACGCACCGGCAGGTGTGACCGGGGAAGGATTAGTGCAGCATCTCCCCAATCAGGACACAAGGACACGCCGACGAGCACCGAAAAGGGGCGGACAGCACATGCCGACCCCCCTGTCGACCCCGTCCGGAGTGGCGAACGTCACATACGGAAACAAGTTCGACGGCACAGGAATTCAGCCATCGGCAACGGAACGAATTCCTTCGGACACGTGTCCGCAAGCTCGGACACGGGCGAGGGGAATTCCGGCCCTAACACCGCTGCACTCTGGGTGAACACCTAGAGCATTTCCGTCATCAGACCGCGCAGAAATGTCAGGTCGACGACTTCCAGCGAGGGCACGACGGTACGCCGGACGGCCGGGGCGATCGGGGCCACGGAGGGCACCGCCACGACCTGGCAGCCCGCCGCCTCGGCGGCGGCGACACCGGTCGCGGTGTCCTCGATGACGGCGCACCGCAGGGGGTCCGCACCGAGCCCGGCGGCGGCCGCCAGATACGGGTCGGGGTGCGGCTTGGTGCGCGGGACCTCGTCGCCGGCGATCGACAGCGCGAAGTGGTGCGGGCCGAGCGAGGCCAGCACCCGGTCGATGATGCGCCGGTGGGAGGCGGAGACGAGCGCCGTGGGGATCTCGTGCTCGGACAGCTCGGCCAGCAGGCGCGCGGCGCCCGGCATCAGCGGCAGGGCACGGTCGATGCGGTCCTCGAACCCGTCGTTCAGCAGCACCGTCAGCTCGGCCAGGTCGATGTCGGCCCCGGTCGCCTCGATCAGGAACCCCGCGCTGCGGGTCATGGGACCGCCGACCACGACGTGGCGCCAGGACTCGTCGAGGGTGTGGCCGAGGGAGGCGAAGACCTCCACCTCGACGTCCCACCAGAAGCCCTCGGTGTCCACCAGGGTGCCGTCCATGTCGAGGAGCACGGCCTGCAGGGCGGTGCCCTCGGCCGCCGGGGCCTTCCCCGCTCGTGGGGGTGTCCCCACTCGGGCGAAGCCGGGAGCGGGGGAGGAACCGAGGGCTCGGGAAACGGTTCCGGGGGCGGGGACCGTACTGGTCATCCACGTACCTCCTTGAGGGACGGTCAGGCCGGTTCCCCTCGCGGGGAACCGGCCTGCAGTGGACCGACCAGTGTACGTCGTGCGCGGAGCACGTGCCTCTTGTCGCACTCGAGCCCCCGCGACGGGGGGCCTCCGGCGGCCTCAGCGGGCGTTGAAGTACTTGGCTTCGGGGTGGTGGACGACGATGGCGTCGGTGGACTGTTCGGGGTGGAGCTGGAACTCCTCGGACAGGTGGACGCCGATGCGTTCGGGCTGGAGGAGGTCGGCGATCTTGGCGCGGTCCTCCAGGTCGGGGCAGGCGCCGTAGCCCAGGGAGAAGCGGGCGCCGCGGTATTTGAGGGCGAACATGTCCGGCATGGCGGTGGGGTCCTCGCCGGCGAAGCCGAGTTCGGCGCGCACGCGGGCGTGCCAGTACTCGGCGAGGGCCTCGGCGAGCTGGACGGACAGGCCGTGCAGTTCGAGGTAGTCGCGGTAGGCGTTGGCCTGGAACATCCGGGCGGTCTCCTCGCCGATGCGGGAGCCGACGGTGACCACCTGCAGGCCGACCACGTCCGTCTGGCCGGATTCCTCGGGGCGGAAGAAGTCGGCCAGGCACAGCCGGCGGCCGCGGCGCTGGCGGGGGAAGGTGAAGCGGGTGCGTTCGTTGCCCCGCTCGTCCAGGATGATCAGGTCGTCGTCCTTGGACACGCACGGGAAGTAGCCGTAGACCACGGCCGCCTCCAGCAGGTTCTGCGTCTGCAGCCGCTCCAGCAGGCCGCGCAGCCGGGGCCGGCCCTCGCTCTCCACCAGTTCCCGGTAGCTGGGTCCCTCGCCGGTGCGGGCCTGCTTCAGGCCCCACTGGCCCTTGAACAGGGCGTCCTCGTCCAGCCAGGACGCGTACTCCCTGAGCTGGATGCCCCTGACCACCCGGGTGCCCCAGAACGGCGGCGCGGGCACCGGGTTGTCGGTGGCCACGTCGGAGCGGACGTGCCCCTCCTGCGGCCGCTCCTCCACCTCCACCGCGGCGGCCCGCACCCGGCGCTGCCTCAGCTCGGGCAGCTTCGCGCCGGGCACGCCGCGCTTGACGCCGATCAGGGCGTCCATCAGGCGCAGCCCCTCGAAGGCGTCGCGGGCGTAGCGGACCTCGCCCTGGTAGATCTCGTGCAGGTCCTGCTCGACATACGCCCGGGTCAGGGCGGCGCCGCCGAGGATGACCGGGTAGTCGGCGGCCAGGCCGCGGGCGTTGAGCTCCTCCAGGTTCTCCTTCATGATCACGGTGGACTTCACCAGCAGCCCGGACATGCCGATCACGTCGGCCTTGTGCTCGGCGGCGGCGTCCAGGATCGCGGAGACGGGCTGCTTGATGCCGAGGTTGACGACGGTGTAGCCGTTGTTGGACAGGATGATGTCGACCAGGTTCTTGCCGATGTCGTGCACGTCGCCGCGCACCGTGGCCAGCACGATGGTGCCCTTGCCCTCGTCGTCGGTCTTGTCCATGTGCGGCTCCAGATGCGCCACCGCGGCCTTCATCACCTCCGCGGACTGCAGCACGAACGGCAGCTGCATCTGCCCCGACCCGAACAGCTCCCCGACCACCTTCATGCCGTCCAGCAGGGTGTCGTTGACGATGTCCAGCGCCTTGCGGGTCCGCAGCGCCTCGTCCAGGTCGGCCTCCAGGCCGTTGCGCTCGCCGTCGATGATCCGCCGCTTGAGGCGTTCCTCCAGCGGCAGCGCGGCCAGCTCCTCGGCCCTGCCGGCCTTCAGCGACTTGGCGGTGGCCCCCTCGAACAGCGCCATCAGTTTCTGCAGCGGGTCGTAGCCCTCACGCCGCCGGTCGTAGATCAGATCCAGGGCGGTGTTCACCTGCTCCTCGTCGAAGCGGGCGATGGGCAGGATCTTGCTCGCGTGCACGATCGCCGAGTCCAGGCCGGCCTTGACGCACTCGTCGAGGAAGACGGAGTTGAGCAGGATGCGGGCGGCCGGGTTCAGGCCGAAGGAGATGTTCGACAGCCCCAGCGTGGTCTGCACGGCCGGGTGGCGGCGCTTGAGCTCGCGGATCGCCTCGATGGTGGCGACGCCGTCCTTGCGGGACTCCTCCTGCCCGGTGCAGATGGTGAAGGTCAGGCAGTCGATGAGGATGTCCTCCTCACGGACGCCCCAGTTGCCGGTGAGGTCGTCGATGAGCCGTTCGGCGATCTCCACCTTCTTCTCGGCGGTGCGGGCCTGGCCCTCCTCGTCGATGGTCAGCGCGATCAGCGCCGCCCCGTGCTCGCGGGCCAGCCGCGTGACACGCGCGAAGCGGGAGTCGGGGCCGTCGCCGTCCTCGTAGTTCACCGAGTTGATCACCGCCCGGCCGCCCAGCCGCTCCAGCCCGGCCCGGATCACCTCGACCTCGGTGGAGTCCAGCACCACCGGCAGCGTGGAGGCGGTCGCGAACCGGCCGGCCAGCTCCGCCATGTCCGCCACGCCGTCCCGGCCCACGTAGTCCACGCACAGGTCCAGCATGTGCGCGCCCTCACGGATCTGCTCCCGGGCCATCTCCACACAGTCGTCCCAGCGGCCCGCCAGCATCGCCTCACGGAACTTCCTCGACCCGTTGGCGTTGGTGCGCTCACCGATCGCCAGATACGAGGTGTCCTGCCGGAACGGCACGCTCTGGTAGAGGGAGGCGGCGCCCGGCTCCGGCCGCGGATCACGCTCGCTCGGCGCCATCCCCCGCACCCGCTCCACCAGCCGCCGCAGGTGCTCGGGCGTGGTGCCGCAGCAGCCGCCCACCAGCGACAGCCCGTAGTCGCGGACGAACGCCTCCTGCGCGTCCGCCAGCTCCGGCGCGCTCAGCGGATAGCGCGCACCGTCCCGGGTGAGCTCCGGCAGCCCGGCGTTGGGCATGCACGACAGCGGCACCCGCGCATGGCGGGCCAGATAGCGCAGGTGCTCGCTCATCTCGGCCGGACCGGTCGCACAGTTCAGGCCGATCATGTCGATGCCGAGCGGCTCCAGCGCGGTCAGCGCCGCACCGATCTCCGAGCCCAGCAGCATCGTGCCGGTCGTCTCCACCGTCACCGAGACGATCAGCGGCACCTCGCAGCCCGCCGCCTCCATCGCCCGCCGGGCGGCGACGACCGAGGCCTTGGTCTGCAGCAGGTCCTGCGTGGTCTCCACCAGCAGCGCGTCCGCACCCCCCGCCAGCAGACCCTCCGCGTTCTGCTGATAGGCGTCCCGGATCGCGGCGAACGTGATGTGCCCCAAAGTGGGCAGCTTGGTACCGGGCCCCATCGAACCCAGCACCCAGCGCTGACGGCCGTCCCGGGCGCCGAACTCGTCGGCGACCTCACGGGCGATCCGCGCGCCGGCCTCGGACAGCTCGTGGATGCGGTCCGCGATGTCGTACTCGCCGAGGGCGCTGAGATTGGCGCCGAAGGTGTTCGTCTCGACGCAGTCCACGCCGACGCCGAAGTACTCGGAATGGACCGAACGGACGATGTCCGGGCGGGTCACGTTCAGGATCTCGTTGCAGCCCTCGAGATTCTGGAAGTCCTCGAGCGTGGGGTCCTGGGCCTGGAGCATCGTGCCCATCGCCCCGTCGGCGACCACCACACGGGTGGCGAGCGCCTCGCGGAGGGCGGACACACGGGTCCGGCTGTCGGTGGAAGGGGTCAGCGGCAACGAGGCCATGAAAGGGGCTCCCTCGGGTGCGACGGCTGTCGGCTTTGCGGCTGCCCGGAAAAGCCTCCTGATCGGCTTCCCCGGCAGGGCGCACGCCGTCAGGGTAACGGGGACCGCGCCCTGATGTTCAGGGAGTCCACGGGCCGGACGATGATGGCCGACGGCCGACCCGTGGGGTACGGGCGGCGCGACGGATCACGACCGACCATTAGCGGGAGGTCGACATCGACCGGTAGTGTTCGACATTGCCGAACGGCGGCAGCGGCGTCGCGGGTCGACGGTCGAAGGGGACGGAGGCAGTACGGCGATGGCACGGAACATCCAGTCGCTCGAACGGGCGGCGGCGATGCTGCGGTTGCTCGCGGGCGGCGAGCGACGGCTCGGCCTGTCGGACATCGCCTCCTCGCTGGGCCTCGCCAAGGGCACCGCCCACGGCATCCTGCGCACCCTCCAGCAGGAGGGGTTCGTCGAGCAGGACGACGCCTCCGGGCGCTACCAGCTGGGCGCCGAACTGCTGCGCCTGGGGACCACCTACCTCGACGTGCACGAACTGCGGGCGCGCGCCCTGGTGTGGACGGACGACCTGGCCCGCTCCAGCGGCGAGAGCGTCTACCTGGGCGTGCTGCACCAGCAGGGCGTGCTGATCGTGCACCACGTCTTCCGGCCCGACGACAGCCGGCAGGTCCTGGAGATAGGGGCCATGCAGCCCCTGCACTCCACGGCCCTGGGCAAGGTGCTGTCGGCCTACGACCCGGTGGCGCACAGCGAGGCCCTGGAGGCCGACCGCAAGGCCTTCACCGACCGCACCGTGTGCGACCTGGACGGTTTCGAGCACATCCTCGACCTCACGCGCGCGCGTGGCTACGCGGCGGACGTCGAGGAGACCTGGGAGGGCGTGGCCTCCGTGGCGGCGCCCATCCACGACCGGCGGCGCATGCCGGTGGGCGCGGTCGGGATCACGGGCGCGGTGGAACGGCTGCGCCGGGACGGCGAGCTGCGCCCCGAGCTGATCGCGGCGGTACGGGACTGCGCCCGCGCGGTGTCGCGGGACCTGGGCGCCGGGCGGTTCTGAGCACCGCGCGGGGCCCTGTCGCACGGACGGGGACCGGGATGCCGTACGGCATTCCGGTCCCCGTCGTACCCTGATGCGGGCATACGGTACTCAATCCGACAAAAGGGTCCCAAAGATCGACGACTCGCGGCCCTCAATAACGATCGCGCTTTCGACAACCAAACCCTTGACGGGTGCGTGGCACCGGGCAAGACTCCCGTCCATCGGTCGGCATTGTCGAACACCTACCGGCAATACGCGCTAGAGTGTGACAACGCCAAGGGCCGGCATCGCTCTCACCCCTGAGGGCGCCAATCCCCGGTGGGACCCGGGGGTCGGCTCCCTGGACGAAGGACAAAGGAGTCGCGGGTGTCCAGCTCCGACATCTTCATCGGCGAGACCATCGGTACCGCCATACTCATCCTGCTCGGCGGCGGTGTGTGTGCCGCCGTGACCCTGAAGGCCTCCAAGGCCCGTAACGCCGGCTGGCTCGCCATCGCCTTCGGGTGGGGCTTCGCCGTCATGACGGCGGTGTACATCGCCGGTCCGCTCTCCGGCGCCCACCTCAACCCGGCCGTGACCGTGGCGCTCGCCGTCAAGGACGGCGAGTGGAGCAACGTTCCGACCTACTTCGCCGGAGAGTTCCTCGGCGCGATGATCGGCGCGACTCTGGTCTGGATCGCCTACTACGGCCAGTTCCAGGCGCACCTGACCGACAAGGAGATCGTCGGCGGTCCGGGTGCGCAGGCCACCACCGCCAAGGCGGTCGAGGCCCAGGAGAAGGGCGCCGGCCCGGTGCTGGGCGTCTTCTCCACCGGCCCGGAGATCCGGAACACGGTGCAGAACCTCACCACGGAGATCATCGGCACCGTCGTCCTGCTCCTCGCCGTCCTCACCCAGGGCCTGAACGACGCGGGCAACGGCCTCGGCGTCCTGGGCGGTCTCGTCACGGCACTCGTGGTCGTCTCCATCGGTCTGTCGCTGGGCGGTCCGACCGGTTACGCGATCAACCCGGCTCGCGACCTCGGTCCGCGCATCGTGCACGCCCTGCTGCCCCTGCCCAACAAGGGCGGCTCCGACTGGGCCTACGCCTGGGTCCCGGTGGTCGGTCCGCTGATCGGCGGCGTCCTCGCGGCCGGCATCTACAACGTCGCCTTCGCCTAGGCGACCGGTCCGCGAGACCCCGGATCCTGTAGAAGCGCCGAACGTACAGCCCCTCAACCAAGGAACTCCCAGGAGCACACAGTGACCGACGCCCACACCGCCGGCCCGTTCATCGCAGCAATCGACCAGGGCACCACCTCCTCCCGCTGCATCGTCTTCGACCGCGACGGGCGCATCGTCTCCGTCGACCAGAAGGAGCACGAGCAGATCTTCCCCAAGCCGGGCTGGGTCGAGCACAACGCCACCGAGATCTGGACCAACGTCCAGGAGGTCGTCGCCGGAGCCGTCGAGAAGGCCGGCATCACCCGCGACGACATCAAGGCCATCGGCATCACCAACCAGCGCGAGACCACCGTGCTGTGGGACAAGAACACCGGTGAGCCCGTCCACAACGCCATCGTCTGGCAGGACACCCGCACCGACGCCCTGTGCCGCGAGCTCGGCCGCAACGTCGGCCAGGACCGCTTCCGCCGCGAGACCGGTCTCCCCCTCGCCTCCTACTTCGCCGGGCCCAAGGCCCGCTGGCTGCTCGACAACGTCGACGGCCTCCAGGAGCGCGCCGAGGCGGGCGACATCCTCTTCGGCACCATGGACACCTGGGTCATCTGGAACCTGACCGGCGGCGTGGACGGCGGCCACCACGTCACCGACGTCACCAACGCCTCCCGCACCCTGCTGATGAACCTGCACACCATGGAGTGGGACGAGCGCATCTGCGAGTCCATCGGCGTGCCGCAGCAGATGCTCCCCGAGATCCGCTCCTCCGCCGAGGTCTACGGCGAGATCAAGGGCGGCAAGCTGGGCGACCTGCTCGGCGGCATCCCGGTCGCCTCCGCGCTCGGCGACCAGCAGGCGGCCCTGTTCGGCCAGACCTGCTTCTCCGAGGGCGAGACCAAGTCGACGTACGGCACCGGCACCTTCATGGTGATGAACACCGGCGACAAGATCATCAACTCCTACAGCGGCCTGCTGACCACGGTCGGCTACCGGATCGGCGACGACAAGCCGGTCTACGCCCTGGAGGGCTCGATCGCCGTCACCGGTTCGCTGGTGCAGTGGATGCGCGACCAGATGGGCCTGATCTCCACCGCCGCCGAGATCGAGACGCTCGCGCTCTCGGTCGAGGACAACGGCGGCGCCTACTTCGTGCCGGCCTTCTCCGGCCTGTTCGCCCCGTACTGGCGTTCCGACGCCCGCGGTGTGATCGCCGGCCTGACCCGGTACGTCACCAAGGCGCACCTCGCGCGCGCCGTCCTGGAGGCCACCGCCTGGCAGACGCGGGAGATCGCGGACGCCATGACGAAGGACTCCGGAGTGGAGCTGACCGCCCTCAAGGTCGACGGCGGCATGACCTCCAACAACCTGCTGATGCAGACGCTCTCGGACTTCCTGGACGCCCCCGTGGTGCGCCCGATGGTCGCCGAGACCACCTGCCTCGGCGCCGCCTACGCCGCCGGCCTCGCCGTCGGCTTCTGGAACAGCACCGACGACCTGCGCGCCAACTGGCGGCGGGCCGCCGAGTGGACCCCCCGCATGGACGCGGAGACCCGCGACCGTGAGTACAAGAGCTGGCTCAAGGCCGTCGAGCGGACCATGGGCTGGCTCGAGGACGAGGAGTAAGAACCGCCATGACCACCCAGTCCACCCTGCAGTCCGTGCCTGCCCTGGGGACGCACCCGGCGTCCGGCTCGAACCCGAGCCGCGCCGAGACCCGGGAGCAGCTCTCCAAGGCGTCGTACGACCTCCTCGTGATCGGCGGCGGCATCCTGGGCATCTCCACCGCCTGGCACGCCGCGCAGTCCGGCCTCAGGGTGGCCCTGGTGGACGCCGGCGACTTCGCCGGCGCCACCTCCTCCGCCTCCTCCAAGCTGCTCCACGGCGGCCTGCGCTACCTGCAGACCGGCGCGGTGAAGCTGGTGGCGGAGAACCACTTCGAGCGCCGTGCGGTCTCCCGGCAGGTGGCCCCCCACCTGGCGAACCCGCTCACGTTCTACCTCCCCGTGTACAAGGGCGGGCCGCACGGCGCGGCGAAGCTCGGGGCCGGCGTCTTCGCGTACTCGATGCTGTCGGCCTTCGGGGACGGCGTCGGGCACCTGCTCTCGCCGGCCAGGGCCGCGCAGGACGTGCCGGAGCTGCGCACCGAGAACCTCAAGGCCGTGGCCGTGTACGGCGACGACCAGATGAACGACGCGCGCATGGCGCTGATGACGGTCCGCGCGGCCGTCGACGCGGGCGCCGTCGTCCTCAACCACGCCGAGGTGACGGGGCTGCGCTTCACCGGGGGCCGGGTCACCGGTGCCGAGCTGCGCGACCGCCTCTCGGGCGACGAGTTCGGCGTCAACGCCCGCCTCGTGCTGAACGCGACCGGTCCGTGGGTCGACCACCTGCGCCGGATGGAGGACCCGGGCGCGGCGCCGTCCATCCGCCTGTCGAAGGGCGCGCACCTGGTCCTGAAGCGGACCTCCCCGTGGAAGGCCGCGCTGGCCACGCCGATCGACAAGTACCGGATCACCTTCGCCCTCCCCTGGGAGGACATGCTGCTGCTCGGCACGACCGACGAGGAGTTCGAGGGCGACCCGGCGGACGTCGCGGTCAACGACAGGGACATATCCCAGATCCTCGACGAGGCCGCGTTCTCCGTCCGCGACCAGCAGCTCGACCGTGACCTGATCACCTACTCCTTCGCGGGTCTGCGGGTGCTGCCGGGCGGTCCCGGGGACACGGCGAAGGCGAAGCGGGAGACGGTCGTCACCGAGGGCCGGGGCGGCATGCTGTCCGTGGCGGGCGGCAAGTGGACCACCTTCCGGCACATCGGCCGCACCGTGATGCAGAAGCTCCAGACGCTGCCGGGCCACCCGCTGGGCGACGACTTCGAGCCGGTCTCCGCGCTGCCGAAGAAGCTGCCGCTGCCGGGTGTGGCCAACCCGCGCGCGGTCGCCCACCGGCTGCTGGTCGACGGCCCCGCGCCCGGCCCGCGCATGGCCGCGGACACCGCCAGGCACCTGGCCACCCACTACGGTTCGCTGGCCTTCGACATCGCCCGCCTGGCGAACGAGGACCCGGCGCTGGGCCGGCGCGTCCACCCGGACGCCCCGGAGATCTGGGCGCAGGTCGTCTGGGCCCGCGACCACGAGTGGGCCGAGACGGTCGACGACGTGCTGCGCCGCCGCACCACCCTGACGATCCGGGGCCTGGCCACGGACGAGGTCCGGGCGAACGTCCAGGACCTGCTCGACAGGAGGTAACCGGGAGGCCCCCGGCTCTCCCGCACGGGAGCCGGCACCGGGAGAAGGGGTGGCTCCGCGCCGGCGGAGCCACCCCTTCTCCGTGCGCTCCGTGCGCGCACCGGCGCCGGGCGGCCGCGGCGCCCCCTGCACGACGGACGCACGCCGGAGCCGGTGCCGTGGGCGGAGCCGGTCGGTCCGCCGGGTCCGCATAATGGCGGACACATCGGAGGTCTGATGCGCGAGGAGGCCGGACATGGCAGTCACCGACGAGGCGATCGAGAAGATCAAGGAAATGATCGTCTCCGGCGCGCTGCGCCCCGGCGACCGGCTGCCCAAGGAGAGCGAACTCGCCACCGAGCTGGGGCTGTCCCGCAACTCCCTGCGCGAGGCGGTGCGCGCGCTGTCGCTGATCCGCATCCTGGACGTGCGGCAGGGCGACGGCACGTACGTCACCAGCCTCGATCCGCAACTCCTGCTGGAGGCGCTGAGTTTCGTCGTCGACTTCCACCGCGACGACACGGTTCTGGAGTTCCTCGCCGTGCGCCGCATCCTGGAACCGGCCGCGACGGCCCTCGCGGCCGCCCGGATCGGCGAGGAGGTACTGGACGCGCTGGCGAAGCAGTTGGACGATCTCGGCGACGAGCCGTCCGTGGAGGACCTGGTCGCCGCCGACCTGGACTTCCACCGGGCCGTCGTGCGCGGCGCCGGCAACTCCGTGCTCTGCTCCCTGCTCGACGGCCTGTCAGGGCCCACCACCCGGGCCCGCGTCTGGCGCGGCCTCACCCAGGAGGACGCGGTCGGCCGCACCCTGCGCGAGCACCGGGCGATCCTCGCCGCCCTGCGGGACCGGGACGCCGAGGCGGCGCGGTCCTGGGCGACGGTGCACATCGCGAGCGTGGAGCAGTGGCTGCGCTCCACGCTGTGAGCCCTGCCGCGGATCTTGGGCGGACCGGGTCGCCGAGGGGTGTTTCCCGGCGGTCGGCGGGGCAGTGATGGGGCACTCCCCCTGCGAGGGGGTTGCGGGCGCACCCCCGGGCACGCCGTAAGGTTGGGACGTACGCGAGGACACGTCGGAAGGGAGGCGCTGGGTGATCGAGCTCGAGGGGGTTCCCGAGCTGATCGACCCGGTCATGGTGGCCGCGTTCGAGGGCTGGAACGATGCCGGCGACGCCGCCTCCACCGCGGTCGCGCATCTGGACAGGGAGTGGAAGGGCGAGGTGTTCGCGGCGCTGGACGCCGAGGACTACTACGACTTCCAGGTGAACCGCCCCACGGTGTTCATGGACGGCGGCGTCCGCAGGATCACCTGGCCCACGACACGGCTGTCGGTGGTCCGGATCGGCGGCGAGAAGCCGCGCGATCTGGTGCTGGTCCGCGGCATCGAACCGTCCATGCGGTGGCGCTCGTTCTGCAACGAGCTCCTCGGTTTCGCGCACGAACTCGGCGTGGAACTGGTGGTCATCCTGGGCGCCCTGCTCGGCGACACCCCGCACACCCGTCCGGTCCCGATCAGCGGGACCACGTCCGACCCGGACCTGGCCCGCCGCATGGACCTGGAGGAGACCAAGTACGAGGGCCCCACGGGCATCGTCGGCATCCTCCAGGAGGCGTGCACGCACGCCGGTGTCCCGGCCGTGTCCCTGTGGGCGGCGGTCCCGCACTACGTGTCGCAGCCGCCCAACCCGAAGGCCACCCTGGCCCTCCTCAACCGCCTCGAGGACCTGATCGACGTGCGGATCCCGCTGGGCGAACTGCCCGAGGACGCGCGTGCCTGGCAGGTGGGCGTGGACCAACTGGCCGCGGAGGACAGCGAGGTCGCCGAGTACGTCCAGACGCTGGAGGAGGCCCGGGACACCGCCGAGCTGCCGGAGGCGTCGGGCGAGGCGATCGCCCGCGAGTTCGAGCGCTACCTGCGGCGCCGTGACGGGGCGTCGGGCCCGCCCGGCGGGCACGCCACGGCCGACGGCGGCGACGGCACGCCGTACCTGCGGGACACCCCGGGCGGCCGCACCCGGCCCCCGAAGCCGCCGAAGCCCGACAAGGGCGACGAGGGTGACGACGAATCGTCGGAGGACTGAGGAAGACGAGACCGGCGGAAACAGGGGCGCCCCGTCCGAGGACGGGGCGCCCCTGCCGTGGTCGGCGCGGCCGGTTACAGCGCGACGCCGAGCAGCGCGTCCACCGCGCGGGAGACGACACCGGGCGCGCCCGTGTCCGTGCCGCCGCTCTGCTCCTGGAGCACGACCCAGCGGTCGACGGCGGCCAGCGCGGCCGGTGCGTCCAGGTCGCAGGCGAGGGCGTCGCGGATCTCCTCGACCAGCGCCTCGGCGGGCGGGCCGTCGGGGCGGGAGACGGCGGCGCGCCAGTGGCCGAGGCGGGTCACGGCGTCCTGGAGGACCTGGTCGGTCCACTCCCAGTCGGCGCGGTAGTGGTGGGCGAGCAGCGCCAGCCGGATGGCGGCCGGGTCGACGCCGTCGCGCCGCAGCGCGGACACGAAGACCAGGTTGCCCTTGGACTTGGACATCTTCTCGCCGTGCAGGGCGACCATGCCGGCGTGGACGTACGCCTTGGCCATGGGGTACTCGCCGGTGAGCACCTGGGCGTGGGAGGCGCCCATCTCGTGGTGCGGGAAGACCAGGTCGGAGCCGCCGCCCTGGACGTCGAAGCCCATGCCGAGGTGGTCGAGGGCGATGGCCACGCACTCGATGTGCCAGCCGGGCCGGCCCCGGCCGAGCGAGCCGCCGTCCCAGCTCGGCTCGCCCTCGCGGGCGGCCATCCAGAGCATCGGGTCGACCGGGTTCTTCTTGCCCGGACGCTCCGGGTCGCCGCCGCGCTCGGCGGACAGCAGCCGCATGGCGGCGGCGTCGAGGTTCGAGACCCGGCCGAAGCGCGGGTCGGACTCGACGGAGAAGTAGATGTCGCCCTCGAGCTCGTAGGCCGCGCCGAGGTCGCGCAGCCGCTCGACGAGCGGGACGATGCCGGGTATGGCCTCCACGGCGCCGATGTAGTGGCGCGGCGGCAGCATCCGCAGGGCGGTCATGTCCTCGCGGAAGAGCGCGGTCTCCTGCTCCGCGAGGGCGGCCCAGTCGAGACCGTCCCGCTCGGCCCGCTCCAGCAGGGGGTCGTCGACGTCGGTGACGTTCTGGACGTAGTGCACCTGCCGCTTGGTGTCGAGCCACACGCGCTGCACGAGGTCGAACGCGTTGTAGGTCGCCGCGTGCCCCATGTGGGTGGCGTCGTACGGGGTGATGCCGCAGACGTAGATGCGGGCGACGGGACCGGGGTCGAGGGTGACCAGGCCCCCGGTCGCGGTGTCGTGGATCCTCAGGTCGCGGCCCTGACCGGGCAGGACGGGGACCTCGGAAGCGGGCCAGGCATGCATGTCATGAGCCTAACCGGACCGTGGTCCCGTACACGAACCGGAGCAGGTCACAGTGACCGAGAAGGCACTCTTGCGCGCCGCCGCCCGATGTGCTGCGGCCCGTCAGACCGGGGGCCAGGGGATCGCCGGCCACTGCCCGCCGGGCTCCGGGTGGGTGCCGGCGGTGATCAGCGACTCGACACGCGCGCGCGTGGCGTCGATCTCCGCGGGGGTGATCAGGGGGCCCAGCCGGGCGGCGAGCGCGCCGCCGTCCGCGAGGGCCTTCCTGAGGCCCTTGAGGACGTCGAGCGCCTCCTCGGTCAGCGGCTCCCCCGCCCAGCCCCACAGCAGGGTGCGCAGCTTGTTCTCGACGTTGAAGGTGACCCCGTGGTCGATGCCGTACAGCCGGTCGTCCGCGGCGGGCAGCAGGTGCCCGCCCTTGCGGTCGGCGTTGTTGATCACCGCGTCGAGCACGGCCAGCCGGCGCAGCCGTTCGTCGTCGGCGTGCACGAGCAGCGCGGTGCGGCCCTCGCCGACCTCCGCGAGGCCGATCGCCTTCCAGCCGGGTTCCGGCTCCTCGCCGTCCACCAGGGCGAGCAGTTCCGTGCCCGGCGCCGTCTCGATCCACAGCTGGCACATGCCCTCGCCGTACGGGCCGTCGCGCAGCACGGTGGGCGGCACGAGCCCCCAGCCGGTCGCCTCGGAGACCTCGTACGCGGCGACCTCGCGGCCGGCGAGCGTGCCGTCGGGGAAGTCCCACAGGGGCCGCTCCCCGGCGACCGGTTTGTAGACGCAGGCGGCCTCACGGCCCTCGTGCGCCACGGTGCAGTACAGCGCCGCGTTCGACGCCTCACGGATGCGTCCGCGCACGGTCAGCTCGCCCTCGGCGAGCAGCACGGCGGCGGCCGGGTCGGCGGTCGTCACGCTCCGCGGCGGTATCCGTTCTGGCGCGGACATACGTGTCCTTCCGGGTCGAGCGGGAGGCTGCACAGCGGGCACGGCGGCCGCCCGGCGTTGACGACGTCGAGGGCGCGCTTGGCGAAGGCCCGGGCCTGCGCGCCGGTGAGCCGGACGCGGAGCATCGGGGGCCCGTTCTCCTCGTCCTGGAGCAGCCGTTCCTCGGCCTCGGCGAGCTCCTCCTCGGACTCGGCGTCCAGCTCGACGAGGGCCTGGGCCTCGACGATCATGCGCTGCTCCTCGCCGTCCCAGGCGAGCGCCATGGTGCCGACGCGGAACTCCTCCTCCACGGGGGTGTCCAGCGGGGCGGTGTCGGTGATCTCGGTCGGTGCCATGGCGGGTACCGCGGCGCTGCCGCCGCTGCGGCGCACGACCTCGTCGAGCAGTTCGTCCATGCGCTCGGCGAGCGCCGCGACCTGGGTCTTCTCCAGGGCCACGCTGGTCACCCGGGAGCCGGCGGAGGCCTGGAGGAAGAACGTACGGCGCCCTGGCAGTCCGACCGTACCGGCCACGAAACGTTCCGGTTGGTCGTAGAGGAACACCTGACGGGACACGTCCTGTCTCCATGGGGTCGTGGGAACGGGCGGCTGTTGGAACAGGGGCGGCGCACTACTGCGACCGCTTCACCCTACTGCGGCCGACGATCACGGTGCGCCCGCGTCACCTCCGACCGTGGCTTCGCCGGCGGGCGGCTCCTCGCGCGGCGCCAGGGACGTGAAGTCGCCGGTGTCGCCGAGGCGGACGAGAAAGGGGCGCAACCGTGTGTAACGGATCGCGGTGATGGAACACGGTTCGACGGAGATCCGCTGGAAGAGGTCGAGATGAAGTCCGAGTGCGTCCGCGACGAGGGACTTGATGATGTCCCCGTGCGAACACATGAGATAGACGGCGTCGGCGCCGTGATCGCGCTCCACGCGCGCGTTCCACTCGCGCACCGCCTCGGCGGCGCGCGTCTGCATCGCGCGCATGGACTCCCCGCCGGGGAACGCCGCCGCCGACGGGTGCGCCTGCACCACCTCCATCAGGGGTTCGTCCTTGAGTTCGGCGAGCTTGCGGCCCGACCAGTCGCCGTAGTGGCACTCGCCGATGCGGTCGTCGGTGTGGGCGGTGAGGCCGGGACGGGCGTCCAGCAGCGGCCGGACCGTCTCCCGGCAGCGCTGGAGCGGGCTGGTGACGATCTCGGCCAGCGGCAGCTCGGCGAGCCGCCCGGGCAGTGCGGCGGCCTGCGCGGCCCCGCGGTCGTCGAGGGCGACGCCGGGCGTCCAGCCGGCGAGCAGTCCCTCGGTGTTGGCGGTGGAACGTCCGTGCCGGACCAGGAGCAACGTGGGCATGCGGCCCAGGGTAGGCGCACGCGCGCGTGCGGTGTCCGTCATACGAAGGAGGAATGCGCTCCGTGATCGTGGACTGTGCCATCTACCGGGAGGGGCACCGGTCGGAGGGGCCCGAGGACTTCTCCGACGCACTGGCCGAGGCGCGGTCGGCGGGGGGCTTCGTCTGGATCGGGCTGCACGAACCGTCGGAGGACGAGTTCGACCTGGTCGCGCAGGAGTTCGCCCTGCACCCGCTGGCCGTCGAGGACGCCCTCAAGGCGCACCAGCGGCCCAAGCTGGAGGTGTACGACGACTCGCTGTTCCTGGTCCTCAAGCCGGTGGGGTACGAACCGGAGAGCGACACCGTCTCCTCCGGCGAGGTCATGATCTTCCTCGGGGACTCCTTCGTGGTGACCGTGCGGCACGGGGAGGACGCCCCGCTGGGGGCCGTGCGCAGCCGGCTGGAGCGGGAGCCCGAGCTGCTGGGCAAGGGGCCGACGTCGGTGCTGTACGCGATCGCCGACGCCGTCGTCGACCACTACCTGGACGTGGCGACCGAGCTGCAGACCGACCTGGAGGAACTGGAGACGGAGGTCTTCTCCCCCGACAGCGGCGGCTCGCGGCACACCGCCTCGCGGATCTACAACTTCAAACGGCAGATCCTGGAGTTCCGCCGGGCGACCGGACCGCTGGCGCTGCCGATGTCGCGGCTGGCCGGGGTGGGGACGTCCGGTGCGCGCGTGCCCTTCGTGGAGGAGAAGGCGCAGCCCTTCTTCCGCGACGTGCACGATCACCTCACGCGCGTCAACGAGTCCGTGGAGGGGCTGGACCGGCTGGTCTCGGACATCCTCTCGGCGCACCTGGCCCAGATGAGCGTGCGGCAGAACGACGACATGCGGAAGATCTCCTCGTGGGCGGCCATGGCCGCGGTCCCCACGATGATCGCGGGGGTCTACGGCATGAACTTCGACCACATGCCGGAGCTGCGGTGGGTGTGGTCGTACCCGGCGGTGATCGCGGTGATGGCCGGGCTGGAGATGCTGCTGTTCCGGCTGTTCAAGCGGCGGGGGTGGCTGTAGGGGCGGTACGTCCGGCGGGCGGCCGGGCGGGCTCCGGGCGGCGCGTGCGGCGGGCGGGTCAGGCGAACTCCGGGGCGGCGCCCGCGGGGCCGCCGAGCGCGTTGCGGCGTGCGGGCATCCGGAGCGAGACCATGCGGCGCCAGCCGCCCAGGCGTTCGTACGCGTACACCGCGTGGATGCCCGCCGCGAGGAGCGCCGCCCTGGTCCCGGACCAGCCGAGGACGCGGCCCATGCGGGCCATCACCGCGAGGCTGACGTCCCGGTGGACGCGGATCTCCGCGAGCGCGCACTCCCGCAGGGTGCGCTGGATGGCGCGGCCGTGTCCGGCTCGCGCGAAGCGCAGGAGTTCCTCGTGGCAGTAGGCGAGGTGGTTGTCCTCGTCGTCGGAGATCATCCTGATCGCGCGGCCGAGGGCGGGGTGGCCGGCGAAGTGCTTGCGCAGGAGTTCCATCTGCTCGGAGGCGCGCTGTTCGGTGACCCTGCTGTGCGCGAGGTAGGTGACGACGTCCTGCACGGTGAGCGGTTCGTCGCGCCTGAGCCGGTCGTGGGTCAGCCCGATGCCGTGCCGTTCGAGGAGCATCGTGTAGTCGGTCTCGGGCGGGACCGGGACGGGTTCCAGGCCGCGCTTCCTCATCAGGGCGTCGAAGATGCGGCCGTGCTTGTCCTCGTCGGCGCCGTGCCTGGCGATCTTGGGGGCGAGCGCGCGCTGGGCCTCGGGGACGAGCGCGGCGATGCGGGCGTTCTCCCAGCCGCCCTGGGACTCGCCGCTCGCGGCGATGGAGCAGAACAGGGCGAAGGACTCGTCGTGGTCGAGGATCTCCTGGAACAGGCTCTTGGCCGAAAGCATGGTGGGCACCCTCTCCGCAGGTTTCCGCGGTCCGCCGGTTCCGCACGCTCCGCGCGTTCCGTACGTTCCGCGAAGAACGAGTCAAATGCGGGGGGCGGGGGCGCCGCAACAGGGGTGCCGGGCAACTCCGCCGGAAGAGGGACCCGCGGGAGCACCCGGAGGCGTACGCGGGGCGGGCGTAACCCCGGGGGCCGGTCCGCGTTGTGCTGCGTGACGGCCGTGGCGGGGAGGACCCCCGAGCCCCCGCCACGGCCGCCCGGGGCCCGGCCGGCTAGGCGAGACCGGCGCGCTCCAGGGCCTCGGTGCCGGCGCGGAGGGCCGTGAGGCGCTCCTCGAGCGTGAAGCCGGCCGGGGCGAGGGTGAGGGTGGTGACCCCGGCGGCGGCGTAGGCCTTCATCCGGTCGGCGATGCGGTCCACCGAGCCGAGGAGGGTGGTCCGGTCGATCAGGTCGTGCGGGACGGCGGCCGCCGCGCCCTGCTTGTCGCCGGACAGGTACTTGTCCTGGATCTCGGCGGCCTCGCGTTCGTACCCCATGCGCCGGGCGAGCTGGTTGTAGAAGTTCTGCTTGCGGCTGCCCATGCCGCCGACGTACAGCGCGGTGTAGG
The DNA here is from genome assembly GCF_009852415.1 of Streptomyces sp. Tu 3180. Classification (NCBI taxonomy): domain Bacteria; kingdom Bacillati; phylum Actinomycetota; class Actinomycetes; order Kitasatosporales; family Streptomycetaceae; genus Streptomyces; species Streptomyces sp. Tu 3180. Next base: position 1,889,699 of record NZ_WOXS01000002.1, read on the forward strand.
GGCGGAAGGTGTCGGCGAGCGCGGCGACGTCCTTGTCGTCGCCGACGGCGAGGGGGACGGTGGGGCAGACGTCGAAGCCGTCGAGGGTCTTGCCGGCCTTCTCGCGGCCGGCCCGCAGGTGCTTGACGGCGGTCTCCTCGAGGTGGTCGGCGGAGGGGAAGATCAGCAGGGCGCCGTCGGCGATCTCGCCGGTCTGCTCGAGGTTCTTGGGGCCGATCGCGGCGATGTAGAGCGGGATGTGCTCGCGCTGCGGGTGCACGGTGAGCCTGATCGGCTTGCCGGGGCCGCCGGGGAGGGGGAGGGTCCAGTGCTCGCCCTCGTAGGAGAGGCGTTCGCGGGTCATGGCCTTGCGGACGATCTCCACGTACTCGCGGGTGCGGGCGAGGGGCTTGTCGAACTTGACGCCGTACCAGCCCTCCGAGACCTGCGGGCCGGAGACGCCGAGGCCGAGGCGGAAGCGGCCGCCGGAGAGGGAGTCGAGGGTGGCGGCGGTCATCGCGGTCATCGCGGGCTGGCGGGCGGGGATCTGGAAGATGGCCGAGCCGACGTCGATGCGCTCGGTCCGGGCCGCGACCCAGCTGAGCACGGTGGCGGCGTCGGAGCCGTAGGCCTCGGCGGCCCAGCAGACCGCGTAACCGAGGCGGTCCGCCTCCTGCGCCACGGCGAGGTTGTCCGCGTCCATTCCGGCACCCCAGTAGCCGAGGTTGATCCCGAGCTGCATGGCCGTCTCCCCTTACCGATCAGTAACGTCGCTTGTGCGCAGACCCTATACCTCCGGTGGCGGGGAGGGGGCGCCCGCTCGTCCGCCGGTGGGCGGGGGTGCGCGTCCGGCTCCGCCGCACCGCGGAAATCCCTCGTCCACAGGACCCCCTGTTCCGGGCTCCGGCCAGTAATCTCGGCGTCCATGGAGCAGAGGCATCTCGGCCGTACCGGCCTGCGCGTGTCCCGGATCGGGCTCGGGACCCTGACCTGGGGGCGGGACACCGACGAGCACGACGCCGCGGACCTCCTGAAGACCTTCTGGGAGGCGGGCGGGACCCTCGTCGACACCGCGGACGTGTACGGCGACGGGGAGGCCGAGTACCTGCTCGGGAGGCTGATGGACGGGCTGGTGCCGCGCCGGGACCTGGTGATCTCGACGAAGGCCGGGAGCGTGCCGGACCCGGACCGCCGGTTCGACGGCTCGCGCGGGCACCTGCTCTCCGCGCTGGACGCCTCGCTGGCACGGCTCGGCACCGACTACGTCGACTTGTGGCATGTCCACGCCTATGACACCGGCACCCCGCTGGAGGAGACCCTCCAGGCCCTCGACATCGCGGTCGGCAGCGGGCGGGTCCGCTATGCCGGCGTGTCCAACTTCTGCGGGTGGCAGCTGGCCAAGGCGGCGACCTGGCAGTTGGCCTCGCCGGGGGCGCGGGCGCGGCTGGCGAGCACGCAGATGGAGTACTCGCTGCTGCAGCGGGGGGTGGAGCGGGAGGTGCTGCCCGCCGCGATGGACCTGGGGATCGGGCTGCTGCCGTCCTCGCCGCTCGGACGGGGGGTGCTGACCGGCAAGTACCGGGGCGACGCCACCCCCTCGGACTCGCGCGGCGCCTCGGAGCACCTGGCGCCGTTCGTCGCGCCGTATCTCGACGACACGGCGAGCAGGATCGTGGACGCGGTGACGACGGCGGCGGACGGGCTCGCCGTGACCGCGCTGCAGGTGGCGCTCGCGTGGGTCCGGGACCGGCCCGGTGTGGCCGCCCCCGTCGTCGGCGCGCGCAACGCGCAGCAGCTCACGGCGGCATTGTCAGTGGAGGCGCTTAGTCTTCCTGACGAGATCTGCCGGGCGCTCGACGACGTGTCGGCGCCCGTGCACCGCTATCCCGATCACGACTGGAGCACGCTGTGAGCACGGAGCCGCCCGAGAACACGGAGGACGCCGAGCCGGGGACGCCGGGCGCGGACGGTGCCGCCGCCGAGGGTGCGCAGGTGTCCGAGGCGGAGGCCGAACTGCACGCCCAGCGGATCGAGCGGGAGCGCATCGAACGGCGGAAGGCGGAGAAGCGGGGGCCGATCGAGGCCGGGGGCAAGCTGAGCGGCAGGGCGGCCGACCTCCTCGCCGCCGTGCGGGCCGTGGAGAGCGGGGAGAAGCCGGCCGGCGCGGTGTTCGAGGAGGCGCCCGCCGCCGCGCGCCGGCCCGCTCCCGAGCCGGTGCGGCGGGCGCCGGCGGTGTCCGGCGAGGCGGTTCCCGCCGCCGGCGCCGTCGAGGGCGTGCGGGAGGTGCTGGCTCAGGGGGGCGCGCCCGAGGGGCTCGCCGTCCAGGCCGCCGGTGTGCTGGGCGAGGGGGGCGCACAGGTGCTGCGCGCCGATCCCTGGCAGCTGCTGCGGGTCGCCGGTGTGCGGCCCGAGCAGGCCGACGGGTTCGCGCGGGCGCTGCTGGGCGCCGGGGCCGGGCCGGACGACGAGCGGCGGGGGCGGGCGGTCACCGTGTGGCTGCTGGAGCAGGCCGCGCTGGCCGGGCACACCGCGCTGGAGATGTCCGCGCTGGTGGGCGCGCTGGGGCGGCAGGGGGTGCCGGATCCCGAGGAGGCCGTGCAGAACGCCGTCTCGGAAGGGGACGTCCTCGTCTTCCAGGACGCGGTGACGGAGGCCGGGGCCCCGGCTCCGGCTCCGGCTCCGCAGGAGGAGGACGAGGAACGGCCGGTCCGGGTGCTGGTGGGGCTGGAGCGGTACGCGCTGGCCGAGGAGAGCCTCGCCGACGGTCTGGCCCGGCTGATCAACTCCGTGCCCAAGCAGGACGGCTCGGGCGAGGAGTGGGAGCGGGCCGCCGCCTCGGCGCAGGGGTCCGCCGGCGAGCTGATCCGGGCGGTCGCGGGACACGGGCTCGTGCTGCACACCGGCGGGGAGGCCGCGCTGGCCGAGCCGGCGGCACTGCTGGACGCCGCGCACGGCATGGGGCTGCGCGCCTGGGCCGCCACCCACGGTCCGGTCGGGCGGGCGCGGTTCGCGGCGCTGGTGGAGGGTCCGGGCGTCGCCACCGTCGCCGGACTGCTGTCCGGTGCCGAGGGGCCGGGGCGGGACGCCGACGGGGCGCTCGACGTGGACCTGCTCGTGGTGCTGGACGCCCCGCAGCTGGACGTCGAGGCGGCCGCCCTGGTCGCGGAGTCGCTGCCGGACGGTGCCCGGCTGGTGCTGGCCGGCGATCCGGGGGTGCTGTGGTCCGTGGGGGCGGGGCGGGTCTTCGCGGATCTGCTGGCGGCGCGGGTCTGCCCGCAGATCGCCTCCCGGCGGCCGGATCCCGGGCCGCTGGGCGAGCTGGTCTCCGGGATCGGCGTCGGCGAACTGCACCAGGTGGACGCGCCCGGCAAGGAGGTCGTGATCGTGCCGGTGCGGGACGCGGGAGAGGCCGTGCACCGGACCGTGCAGCTCGTGGCGGACTCGGTGCCGCGCGCGATCGGCGTGCCGGCCGAGGAGACCCAGGTGATCACGCCGGGGCACGGCGGCGCGGTGGGCACGCGCGCGCTGAACGCGGCGCTGAAGGAACGGCTCAATCCGGGACCGGGGCGGTTCGGCGGATTCGACCCCGGTGACCGCATCGCCTACTCCCCCGCCCCCGGGCGGACGCTGCCGGGCCGTGTGGTGAAGGCCGACGGCCAGGGGCTGCACCTGGCGTGCGGGGGTGAGGAGATCGTCGTGCCGAGGGAGCGGGTGGAGCAGTCCGTCCGGCACGGGTGGGCGCTGACCGCGCACCAGGCGGTGGGCTGCCGGTGGCCCGCGGTCGTCGCGGTGCTGCCCGGTGACGCCGTTCCCGCGCTGAGCCGGCCCTGGGTGTACACGGCGTTCAGCCGGGCCGACCGGCATCTGTCCGTGGTGCACGGTGTCGAGCAGGCCCTGCCGCGTGCCGTGGCCGAGGTGGCCGCGAAGCCGCGGACGACCCGGCTGCCGGTGCTGCTGGCACCGCAGGTCCCGGCGGCGGACGGCTGAGTCCGGGGCCGCGCGGGGCGGCGGTGGCACCCGGGTGCCACCGCCTCCGGGGGAGCGCCGGTCAGCGGTCCGGGTCGAGCGGTTCCAGGTCCTCGTCCTCGTCCAGGACAGGATCCAGTTCGTCCTCGTCCTCGTCGGTGTCGTCGAGGTCGTCGTCGAAGACCGCGCTGACGTCGAAGCGGCAGACCACCCGCTGCGGGTCCACCTGCTCGAACGGCGCCTCCAGCCACTCACCGGGGTCGGCGGCCTCGTCCGATGCCGTCACCCAGAGCGTGGAATCGCCCTCCTCCAGGCCGAACTCCTTGTGCCGGGAGGCGATCTCGTCCGGCTCGAACTCGCCGAACAGCAGGCCGAGCGCGCCGTGGACGGTGCCGGAGGCCGACGCTTCCTCCTCGCCGTCCGCCGCCTCGATCCGCTGGGCGTGGGCGAGCAGCCGCTGGGGTTCGGCCACGGCGTAGTCGCGGCGGATCAGGACGCTGAGCGCGCTCGGTTCCTCGGGGCCGGTGTAGGGCGGCAGCGTCTCCTCCGCGCCGGGGATCTCGAAGGGAGTGACCTCGTCGTAGCGGTCGTAGAGCAGTTCGTCGTACGCCTCCGCGGCCGCGGCCAGCTGGTTGAACGCCTCGTAGACGGCCGGGTCGTCCTCCCCCGACCTGCGTTCGACCGCGGCCAGGTGGCGGTCGAGCGCGGTCTTGACCGCCTCGGCGGCGGCGCGTACCTCGGCAGCGGTGGACTGCGCAGCATCAGACATAGTGCAGACGCTATCCGTACCGGGGGCCGGGCCGCACAATAGATGCGATGCCGGAATACGAATTTGTCGACGTGTACGTACCGCGCGGGGTCTCCCGCAAGGAGACGGCACGTCTTCTGACGGACCATGCCGAGTACGGTCACTGGGAGCTGTACCGCCTGACGCTGATGCGTGACGGCAGCCGCAGGGTGCGGCTGCGACGGCGGATCATCCGCCAGGTGCGTGCCACCTGGTGAGCCGGGCGACCCGACGAGAATCACGGAACGGAGCGGGCCCCGCGATCGCGGGGCCCGCTCCGTGTGTCCGGGATCACGCAGCGGCCCGCGCCTTGCGGTAGAGGACCGCGCCGGCGAGCAGCGCGCCCGCGCCGACCGGCAGGACGAGGCCCATGGGCACCTCGCTGCCGGTCTGTGCCAGCTGTGCGTCGGACCGGGGCTGGGTGGCGGAGTGGGCGACGGGCCGGTTGCCGGCCGACGGGTCCTGCGGGGTCCGGTCGCCCGGGGTGGCCGGTGTGCCCGGATCGGCCGGGGTGGCCGGCTCGTCGGGGGTGTCCGGGTCGCCGGGGCGACCGGGCTGTCCCGGGGTCTCGGGGCCGGAGCCGCCGTTCGCGCACTCGTTGTCCGCGGCGGCGTTGCCGGCGCCGAGGACGTCGATGCTGTTGCCGCAGACGTTCACCGGGACGTGGATCGGTGCCTGGACGTGGTTGCCGGAGGCCACGCCGGGCGAGTCGGCGGCGTGTCCGCCGGCGTGCGCCCCACCGTGGTCGCCGGAGTCGCCGTGTCCGTCCGCGGAGGAGCCGCCCTGGTTGACGCAGGCGTTGCCCACGGACGGGTTGAGGACGCCGACGACGTTGACCGTGTTGCCGCACACGTTGACCGGCACGTGCACCGGCGCCTGCACCGTGTTCCCGGAGAGCACGCCGGGCGAGCCGTGGGCGGCGCCCGACGCGGTGGAGTCGGCGTGGGCGACCCCGCCCGCGGCGGCGAGCACGCCGGTGGCGGCCGCCATGGTCATCAGGCCCTTGCGGGTGACCTGTCGCATTGCTGAAATCCCTGCCTTCGACCTTGTGCCGGGAATTCCGTTCCGCCGGATTCCCGGTGTTCCGACGTTCTTCGAAGACCGGCCGGCCCCGGAACGCATGGCGCGCGCTCCGGGGCCGACGGGCTCAAGCCCTCAGGGGGCATGCCCCGGGGGCGAGGCACAACGTCACTTGTTGATGCAGGTGTTGCCGAAGGTGGGGTTCAGCAGCCCGATCACGGAGACCGTGTTGCCGCAGGCGTTCACGGGGATGTGAACGGGAACCTGAACGACATTGCCGGACACGACGCCCGGGGAGTTCACGGCGGCACCCTGGGCACCCGAGTCGGCCACGGCCAGGCCCGCGCCCGCGAGAACCAGCCCACCGGTGGCAGCCGCGACAGCGACGACCTTCTTGATCATTATTCCTCCTTGTTGGCAATGCGATCCAAAGGCGCGGATCACATCACGGGTAACGAGGGAGGAGTAATGAGGCTACGAGCTTATGGTCGCATTCACCCTTCCGGTCAACTCCGCACGTCTGAACGATTGTTGGACCGCTCCGGGCAGTCGTCTCAGGACGCGTCCAGGAAACGGTCGAGCACGCGCACGCCGAACTTCAGGCCGTCCACCGGCACCCGCTCGTCGACCCCGTGGAACATGCCGGCGAAGTCCAGCTCCGGGGGCAGCTTCAGCGGCGCGAAGCCGAAGCAGCGGATGCCCAGGTCGTCGAAGGACTTGGCGTCGGTGCCACCGGAGAGCATGTACGGCACGGCCCGCGCGATCGGGTCCTCGGCGCTGAGCGCGCTCTGCATGGCGTCGACGAGCCGGCCGTCGAAGTCGGTCTCCAGCGCCTTGTCGGAGTGCACGTCCTCCCGCCGCACGCGCGGGCCGAGGATCCGGTCGAGGTCGGCGAGGAACTCCTCCTCGTAGCCGGGCAGGAAGCGGCCGTCGACGTGCGCGGTGGCCTGGCCGGGGATGACGTTGACCTTGTAACCGGCGCCGAGCATGGTGGGCGCCGCCGAGTTGCGCAGCGTGGTGCCGATCATGCGGGCGATGCCGCCGAGCTTGGCGAGGGTCTCGTCCATGTTCTCCGGGTCGAGCTCGGTGCCGAGCGCGTCGGAGAGCTCGTCCAGGAAGGCCCGTACGGTCTTGGTGACCCTGACCGGCCACGTGTGCCGGCCGAGGCGGGCCACGGCCTCGCACAGCTCGGTGATCGCGTTGTCGTCGTTGGTCATCGAGCCGTGACCGGCCGTGCCGTCGACGGTGAGCCGCATCCAGTGCATGCCCTTCTCGGCGGTCTCGACGAGGTAGAGGCGCAGCTTCTCGTTGACGGTGAAGGAGAAGCCGCCGACCTCGCCGATCGCCTCGGTGACGCCCTCGAACAGCTCGGGGTGCTCACGGACGAGGTACTTGGCGCCGTAGGTGCCGCCGGCCTCCTCGTCGGCGAGGAAGGCGAGGACGACGTCGCGCGGGGGCCTGCGCCCGCTGCGCAGCCGGTCGCGGACGACCGCAAGGGTCATGGCGTCCATGTCCTTCATGTCGACCGCGCCGCGCCCCCACACGCATCCGTCGGCGACCTCCCCGGAGAAGGGGTGGTGGGTCCAGTCGTCGGCGTTGGCCGGTACGACGTCGGTGTGGCCGTGGATCAGCAGCGCGGGCCGGGAGGGGTCCTCCCCCTCGATCCGGGCCACCGTGGAGGCGCGGCCCCGGTGCGACTCGATGATCCGCGGTTCGAGACCCACCTCGGCGAGCTTCTCGGCGACGTACTCGGCCGCCTTGCGCTCGCCGGGGCCCGAGTGGTCGCCGTAGTTGCTGGTGTCGATCCGGATCAGCTCGCGGCAGAGGTCCACGACCTCGTCCTCACCGGTGACGTTCCTGGCCGTGTCCGTCTCGCTCACGTGCTTCCTCCCGCTGTCACTGATCGTGTCCCTGCTGGTGGTTCCGTCCTCATCCTCCCTCCCCGTCGCACGGGCCCCAAGACCCGGTGCCCGCCGTCACGCGGCGTTCACGCGGGAGCGGCGGGGCGCGGGTGATCGAGTCACCCCGGAACACCTGGTAATGTTTACTTCGTCGCCGCGGGGGAAACCCGCGCGAAAGACACCTTGTCCGGGTGGCGGAATGGCAGACGCGCTAGCTTGAGGTGCTAGTGCCCTTTATCGGGCGTGGGGGTTCAAGTCCCCCCTCGGACACACGAAGCGCGAGGGCCGCGACCACGAGGTCGCGGCCCTCGGGCGTTGTCGCGGAAGGTGACCATGACCACGCGTTCCTGCCCCTGCGGGCTGCCCGAGGCGTACGAGGACTGCTGCGGCCGGTTCCACTCCGGGGCCGCCGCCCCGACGGCCGAGCGGCTGATGCGCTCGCGCTACTGCGCGTTCGTGCGGCAGGACGCCGGTTACCTGCTGCGGACCTGGCACCCCCGGACCCGGCCGGAGCGGATCGACCTCGACCCGCGGACGCGGTGGACCGGGCTGGAGATCCTGGACACGGACGGCGGGTCCGCCTTCCACTCCACGGGGACGGTGACCTTCCGGGCGTCCTACCGGGGCGGCTCGCTGCACGAGCGCAGCAGGTTCGAGCGGGTCGGCGGTGCGTGGGTGTACGTCGACGGGGACTTCCCGGACTAGGGGGTGTCGTTTGGATCTTGCCGGGGCCGCGGGGCCCGGCACGCGCATCTGCGGCGTTGTCGTCGGTTGCCGGGGCTCCGCCCTGGCGCCCTCCTCCGCCTTGCGTCCGCACGCACCAGCCCCCGCTCGGGTCGGTCCGCAAGGCACCGTTGCCCGGAGCCGGCCCGATCCGAACGACACCCCCTAGGCGTGCCGTGCGGACAGGTCGGTGACGCGGCCGGCTGACGGGCGGCCGCCGATGCCCCGCGACCTGGTCCGAACGACGGACCCCGGCGCCGGGCCTGCGCCGCTCAGGGCGCCAGGATGTCCAGTTCCTGGAGGGCGCCCACGGTGATCCGGCGGGTCAGCTCCTCCGCGCGGGCGGCGTCGCGTTCGCGGACCGCCTCCGCGACCTGGACGTGCAGGGTGACGGCGGCCGGGTCGGGGTCGTCGAACATGACGTCGTGGTGGGTGCGGCCGGCCAGGACCTCGGCGACGACGTCGCCGAGGCGGGCGAACATCTCGTTGCCGGAGGCGGTCAGGATCACGCGGTGGAAGGCCATGTCGTGGAAGAGGTACCCCTCCAGCTGGTGACCGCGCGAGTGGGCCACCATGCCCAGGGCGCACTCGGTGAGTTCGGCGCACTGCTCGGCGGTCGCGTTGCGGGCGGCCAGGCCCGCCGCGACGGGTTCGACCGCCGAGCGCAGCACCGTGAGGGAACGCAGCTGCCGGGGGCGGTCCGCGCCGGCCAGGCGCCAGCGGATGACCTGGGGGTCGTAGACGTTCCACTCGCAGGCCGGCAGGACCGTCACGCCGACGCGGCGCCGGGACTCGACCAGGTGCATGGACTCCAGGACGCGGACCACCTCGCGCATCACGGAGCGCGACACGTCGAAACGCTGAGCGAGTTCGTCGGTGCGCAGGACGCTGCCGGGCGGGTACTCACCCGCGGTGATCTCGGGGCCGAGGGTGTCCAGTACGCGGCCGTGCAGCCCCCGGCCCATGGTGCTCATGCACTCAGAGTACGGGGCGGATCACACGAATAAAAAGTCAGACTTATTTGTCACAGAGTCTTGAATTCGTCGTACCTAATGGGTTTCAGTTGCGTCGACATCACGTGTCGACGAAGACAGCGGACAGTGAGGCAGCGATGAACACCCCCCATGTCGTCGTGGTCATGGGCGTCGCGGGCACCGGGAAGACCACCATCGGTCCCCTGCTCGCGGCCCGGTTCGGCGTCCCGTACGCCGAGGGCGACGACTTCCACCCCCAGGCCAACATCGCCAAGATGTCGGCCGGCACCCCGCTCACCGACGAGGACCGGTGGCCCTGGCTGGACGCCATCGGCGACTGGGCGCACGGGCGGGCGGGGCTCGGCGGGGTGGTCAGCTGCTCGGCGCTGAAGCGGTCGTACCGCGACCGGCTGCGGGCCGCCGCACCCGGCGTGGTCTTCGTGCACCTCACCGGTGACCGCGCGCTCGTCGAGGACCGGATGTCGCACCGGCAGGGGCACTTCATGCCCACGGCACTGCTCGACTCCCAGTTCGCCACGCTCCAGCCGCTGGAGCGGGACGAGGCCGGGGTCGCCGTGGACGTGACGGGCGGCCCGGAGGAGATCGTCGAGCGGGCGGCCGCCGCCCTCGCGGCGCTCCGCGAGCCGACTCCGTAGGTCCCGGCCGGATCCGCACCTCCCGGGGCGCCCCCACCTCCCCGGTCTCCCTCCCCGTCCCCGTACTCACAAGGGAACCACCGTGACCAGACTCAGCGTTGAGATGCTGGCAGCGGACGTACCCGAGCCGATCACCTCGGCCGGCCACGCTCAGCTGGGCATCGCCGTCCTGGCGGGCATCGCCGTCATCGTCCTGCTCATCACCAAGTTCAAGCTGCATGCCTTCCTGTCGCTGACCATCGGGTCGCTGGCGCTCGGCGCGTTCGCCGGGGCGCCGCTGGACAAGGTGATCGCCAGCTTCAGCGCCGGACTCGGCTCCACCGTCGCCGGTGTGGGCGTCCTGATCGCCCTCGGCGCCATCCTCGGCAAGATGCTCGCCGACTCCGGTGGCGCCGACCAGGTCGTCGACACCATCCTCGCCAAGGCCGGCGGCCGCTCGATGCCGTGGGCGATGGTGCTGATCGCCTCGGTGATCGGCCTGCCGCTGTTCTTCGAGGTCGGCGTGGTGCTGCTGATCCCGGTGGTGCTGATGGTCGCCAAGCGCGGCAACTACTCGCTGATGCGCATCGGCATACCGGCGCTGGCCGGTCTGTCCGTGATGCACGGTCTGGTCCCGCCGCACCCGGGTCCGCTGGTCGCGATCGACGCGGTCGGCGCGAACCTCGGCGTGACGCTGGCGCTGGGCGTGCTCGTCGCCATCCCGACGGTGGTCGTCGCCGGTCCGCTGTTCTCGAAGTACGCCGCCCGCTGGGTGGACGTCCCGGCGCCGGAGCGGATGATCCCGCAGCGGCCCTCCGAGGACCTGGAGAAGCGTCCCGGCTTCGGCGCGACGCTGGCCACCATCCTGCTGCCGGTCGTGCTGATGCTGGCCAAGGCGCTGGTCGACATCGTCGTCGACGACCCCGAGAACACCGTGCAGCGGGTCTTCGACGTGGTGGGCTCCCCGCTGATCGCGCTGCTCGCGGCCGTCCTGGTCGGCATCTTCACGCTGGGCGTGCCCGCCGGGTTCAGCCGGGAGCGGATCTCGCAGCTGGTCGACAAGGGGCTGGCGCCGATCGCCGGCATCCTGCTGATCGTCGGCGCGGGCGGCGGCTTCAAGCAGACGCTGATCGACACGGGGGTGGGCCAGATGATCCTGGACATCTCCGAGGACTGGTCGATCCCGGCGCTGCTGCTGGCCTGGCTGATCGCGGTGGCGATCCGGCTGGCGACCGGTTCGGCGACCGTGGCGACCGTGTCGGCGGCCGGCCTGGTGGCGCCGCTCGCCGCCGACATGTCGACCACGCACGCGGCCCTGCTGGTGCTGGCCATCGGCGCCGGCTCGCTCTTCTTCAGCCATGTCAACGACGCCGGGTTCTGGCTGGTGAAGGAGTACTTCGGGATGAACGTCGGCCAGACGATCAAGACCTGGTCGATCATGGAGACCATCATCTCGGTGGTCGCGGGCGCCCTGGTGCTGCTGCTCTCGCTGATCATCTAGCCGGCGTACGGCGGTCATGGCCCACCCGTTCCTCGTCGAGGGGCGGGTGGGCCTCGTCGTGCCCGGAGGCGGTCAGGGGCGCCAGAGCGGGTGCTCGCGTTCCGCCCAGTCCCGGCCGACCCGGCCGGTGCGCATGCCGCGGCGGGCCTCCGGGTCCGCCAGGGCCATGCCGATGTGGCCGGCGAGGACGATGCCGGCGGTCAGGGCCAGCCAGTCGTGGACGAAGGTCGCGCCGGTGCGCCACGCCAGCGGGGTGAGAGAGGTGAACCACATCATCAGGCCGGTGCCCAGCATGACGAGCCCGGCGCCCGCGATCCAGGCCGCGTAGATCTTCTGGCCGGCGTTGAACTTGCCGGCCGGCCGGGACGCGGAGCGCCTGTCGCGGCGCAGCGCGGCCCGCAGCCAGGTGCGGTCGTGCGGGCCGAAGCGGTTCAGGCGGCCCAGGTCGGCGCGGACGGCGCGGGAGGCGAGGCCGGCCAGGAGCGGGAGGGGCAGGGCGAGTCCGGACCACTCGTGGACGGTGACCACGAGGGCGCGACGGCCGACGAGCTGGGCGAGCTGGGGGACGTAGAGGCAGGCGGCCGTGAGCACGCACACGCCCGTCAGCACGGCCGTGGTGCGGTGCACCCACCGCTCGGCGCGGCCGAAGCGCCGGACGGTGGGGCCCGCCGTCGCGGGCGGTGCGTCAGCCCGTGGGTTCATCGTCGCGTCCGTTCGAGCGGCCGACCCAGGCGTCGACGTCGTAGCCGCGCTCCTCCCAGTAGCCGGGCTCCACGTCCTCGGTGACGGTGATGCCGGAGAGCCACTTGGCCGACTTGTAGAAGTACATCGGCGCCACGTAGAGGCGGACCGGGCCGCCGTGGGCGTGGCCGAGGTCCTCGTCCCTCATGCGCAGGGCGACCAGGACGTCGGCGCGGCATGCCTGGCCGAGGGTGAGGCTCTCCGTGTAGGTGCCGTCGAAGCAGGTGAAGCGCACCGCCCCGGCCCCGGGGCGCACTCCCGCGGCGTCCAGGAGCCGGGACAGGCGCACCCCCTCGAACGGCGTCTTCGGCACCCGCCAGCCGGTGACGCACTGGACGTCGCGGACCAGGCGGGTCTGCGGCAGGGCCCTCAGCTCGTCCAGGGTGTAGACGGCCGGGCGGTCGACGAGGCCGTCGACGGTGAGTCGGTACGTCCCGGCGTTCCTGCGCGGTACGGAGGAGGCGACCGAGTAGTAGCGGAAGCCGCCGCCGTTGGGGAGCAGTCCGGTCAGGCCGGTGGGGTCCTTGTCGGAGGCGGCGGCGAGGAAGGACTCCAGGCCGCGCTGGAGCGTGGGCGCGGTGACCACGCCGAGGGCACCGAGGCCGAGGGTGCCGAGGAGGACGCGGCGTCCGACGGGCCTGCCCCGCCCTTCGGGGTCCTCCCGCTCCTCCGGCCCCTCGCGGCTCTCGCGCTCCTCCGGTTCTTCGCGGCGCTCCGGCTCCTGCGGCTGTTCGGGGTTCACCCCTTCATTCGAGCACCCGCGAGCCCGTGGGACCAGGGGTCGCGGGTGCCGTCGGACTTCGTGACCACGTCGCCCTACGCGGTGCGCTCGGCCTCCTTCTCCAGCCGGAACGCCTCGTTGCCGAGCCCGATGCGGGCGTGCGTCTCGGGGGCGCGGGCGCGCAGGACCGCGCCCTGGACCAGCCCGACGACGAGGGCGAGGCCGATGACGCCGGGCAGGATCCAGCTCAGGGAGGAGCCGGGGCCCGCGCCGACCAGGACGTCGAAGTCCCTGACCGTGTAGCAGGCGATCACGACGAGGGCGATGCCCGCCAGCGAGGAGGTGACCAGCCGCCAGGCCTGGGCGCCCGCGGCTCCGCGCCGCACGAAGAAGACGACGACGGACAGGGAGGCGATCGCCATCAGCACGATCACACCGAGTGCGCCGATGTTGCCGAACCAGGTGAACAGGTGCAGGACGGGCGCGGTCGGGTCGCCGGCCGGCTTGTCGTCGGTGAGCGCGAAGGCGAGGACGAACACGGCGGCGACGACGGTCTGGAGCAGGGAGCCGGTGCCGGGGGCGCCGCTGGTGCCGGTGGTGCGGCCGAAGGCGGCGGGCAGCAGTCCCTCGCGGCCCATGGCGAAGGCGTACCGGGCGACGACGTTGTGGAAGCTGAGCATCGCCGCGAACATGCCGGTCACGAAGAGGACGTGCAGGACGTCGGTGAAGGCGGAGCCGAGCCGGTCCTCGGTGAGGAAGAACAGCAGTCCCGCGCTCTGCTCCCGCGCGGTGCCGACGATCGCGGAGGGGCCGGTGGCGACGGTGAGCGCCCAGCTGCTGAGGGCGAAGAAGACGGCGACGCCGGCGACCGCGAGGAACATCACGCGCGGCACCAGGACGTGCGGCCTGCTGGTCTCCTCCGCGTAGACGGGGGCCTGCTCGAAGCCGAGGAAGGCCGCGATGCAGAAGCACAGGGCGGTGCCCACGCCCGCGCCGGTGAGCGTGTCCGGGTCGAAGGCGTGCAGCGACAGGCCCTCCCCGCCGGGGTCGGCGACGGCCGCGATGTCGAAGACGACGACGAGCAGCACCTCGATGACGAGCAGGACGCCGAGCACGCGCGCGTTGACGTCGATCTTCAGCCAGCCGAGCGCGCCGACGGCGGCCACGGCCGCGAGCGCCGGTATCCACCAGGCGACCTCGAGGTCGGCGTAGGTGGCGAGGAGGCCGGAGACCTCGAAGCCGAAGATGCCGTAGATGCCGATCTGGAGGGCGTTGTAGGCGACGAGCGCGACCAGGGCCGCGCCCGCCCCGGCGGTGCCGCCCAGTCCGCGGGAGATGTAGGCGTAGAAGGCGCCGGCGTTGTGGACGTGCCGGCTCATCTCGGCGTATCCGAGGCTGAACAGCACCAGCACGGTGCCGAGGACCACGAAGAGCAGCGGCTGGCCGACGATGCCCATCACCGCGAATGTGGTGGGCATGACACCCGCGACCACCATGAGGGGCGCGGTCGCGGCGAGGACGGAGAGCAGCAGGCCCCCCGTGCCGAGGCGGCCGGCGCGCAGGGCGCGCTCCTGCCCCTTGAAGGTGCTGATGCCCTCGGGCGCGGATCTGCTCGTGCTCGAACTGTCCGTCGTCATCGGGAGACCGTCCTTGGGTCGGGTGTGGTTGCGGCGGCTGGGTCGGGATGGTGCGGGGGCTGGGGTCAGGCCGTGCCCAGGGCGGCGGCGCGTGCGGTGCGGAAGGCGGTGAGGGGGTCGCGTTCGGGGTACGCCCAGGGGGCCGGGGTGGCGTGGTCGCCGATGCGGTGGAACAGGGCGGCCGCCTCGGCGCCCCGGCCCTCGCAGACCTTGGCGTGGGCGAGGAAGTTCAGGTCGACCAGGCGGCGCGGATGGCCCTCGTGCTCCCACTCCAGCCACCAGTCGAAGGCGGCCTTCATCACCTGCCGGGCGCGGCGGCCGATCCAGTGCCCGGAGGCGGCCGGGTCGGGGGGCCGGTGCCCGGCGGCGGCCAGCGCGCGGTAGCGCTCGGCGTGCGCGATGACCGGCAGGATCGCCAGCGGCGAGTCGGCGGGCGCCTGTTCGGCGGACCAGTTGGCGAAGTCGTACACCTCGTGCAGCGGGTCGGGTCCCGCGTCCACGCGGCGCTCGGCGAGCCAGGCGACCACCAGGTGGTGGGCGTGGTGGTGGTCCGCGTACCGGGTGCGGACCTGCTCGAAGAGCCGGACCACGTCCCCCTCGCCGCCCCGGGCGCACTCCAGCAGGAGCAGACCGAGCCACGGGGTGGGATCGGCGGGCACGAGCTCCGCGGCCCTGCGGCAGGCCTCGCGGGCGCGCGCCGGTCCGTCCTTGCCGTGCAGGGCGCGCCGCACCCGGGCCATGGCCAGCAGCACGGTCGCGTCGTCGGACTCGGGCTCGGCGAGCAGCCACTCGCGGGCCCAGGCGGCGCAGTAGGACTCCCGGGCGAGCACCGTCATCCGGTGGCCGCGCCGGTCCCAGTCGTCCCCCGTCCGGGCCAGCAACGAGCGGACGTTCTGCCAGCGGCCCTGCGCCAGTGCGGCACGCGCGGCGACGAGCTCGGCGTCGTCGAGTGCCTCGTCGAAGGCCTGCGCCGCACGTCTGCGGGCACGGCCGAGGGGCGGCGGGGGTGGGGGCACCGCGGAACTTCCTCACGCACTCTTCTCGTGGCTCGGTTCACGGCGGGCGGTCGGTACGGCAGTGGTCGGCTGCCGATTGCCATGAACTGATCACTCACAGCAAACCGTCAGCCCGCGGAGGACGTCAAGGGCGCCTGAGCCGTTACACGCGTCAATTGCCGTGGTTCGGGAGCAACTTGTGACGTGCACAGGACGGAAGGACGCACGGGCGGCCCGACCGGGCCGGCGCCGGTGCCCGCGCTGCGGGTGGCGGACGGGCGGTGGCGCGCCCCGTGCGGGGCGAGGACGGGCGCGCCTGCTTGGATGGCCCCATGAGCTCCGCTGACGAGATCATCGACATCGTCGACGAGGACGACCGGGTGATCGGACGGTCCCCGCGCGGCGAGGCCTACGCACGGGGGCTGCGCCACCGCTGCGTCTTCGTCCTGGCCCGGGACGCCGAGGGCCGGGTCTTCGTCCACCGGCGCACCCCGACCAAGCTGGTCTTCCCCTCCCTGTACGACATGTTCGTCGGCGGAGTCGTCGGTGCGGGCGAGGGCTACGACGAGGCGGCCCTGCGGGAGGCCGAGGAGGAGCTGGGCGTCACCGGCCTGCCGCGTCCCGAGCACCTCTTCCGGTTCCTGTACGACGACGGCGCCGGCCGGACCTGGTGGTCGGCGGTGTACGAGGTCCGCTGCGACCTGCCCGTGCGGCCGCAGGCCGAGGAGGTGGCCTGGCACGCCTTCCTGCCGGAGGCCGAGCTGGAGCGGCGCCTGGGCGAGTGGGAGTGGGTCCCGGACGGACGGGCGGCGTACGGACGGCTCAGGGCGCACCGGGCGGAGCGGTCCGGTCCGCCGGACCGGCCGGGAGGCTGAGCAGGTCCTCGCCCCCGGAGGGCCACAGGGGAGCCGGCCAGAGGGGATGGTCCAGGAACCGCTCCGCGATCCCGGGCGCCTCCTCGGCGGACACGCCGACCGTCGTCAGCGCGGCGGCGATCCGCCGCGTCGCCTCGTCGGCCGGCGTCTCGAAGTCGCCGTACGCGGGGAGCAGCAGCAGGAGCCGCAGGTCGGGATCGCGCACGCCCTCGGCGTCCGCGGGGGCCGAGCCGGCGACGGCGACGAGGTCGCGCCAGGACAGCCCCGGCCCGGCGCCGTGCCCCTGGAGGGAGGCCAGGCGGGTCTCGCGGGCCCGGTCCGGAGACGTGAGCAGGTAGTCCGTGCTCGGCTCGTCCGGGAGGTTGCCGTGCACGATCCACAGCACCCGCCCGCCGGGCAGCGGGACGCGGTGGGCGGGCCACACCTCGGTCGCGTCGTGGAGCGCCTCGGCGGCCGCGTCGACGTCGGCCGCGTCGGCGCCGAACGGCTCCGGCTCGTGCGCGAGCCCGCCCCAGACCGAGCCGAGGTACGCGGGCCAGAAGCCGGGCAGGTCGAGCAGGTGCTCGGCGGCCGCGATGCCGTGACCGGGCACCGCGTACCCGGCGAGCGGCGGGGGAACGTCCATGGCCGAAAGGTAGCGGGCCGTACCGGCGGCGCCCCCGGACGGGTGCCCCGGTAGGGTCGCCGGCGTGATCGAGTTCGTACGGAACGTCCGGTTGTGGTTCGTGCCCGAGGACGTGCGGCAGGAGGGCGCGACGCCCGACTACCGGTTCTCGCTGGCGAACGAGCGGACCTTCCTGGCCTGGCTGCGGACCGCCCTGGCGCTGATCGGCGGCGGTTTCGCCGTGGACCAGTTCCTGCCGGACCTGCGCTGGGGCTGGCGGGTCGGGCTGGCGCTCGCGCTGCTCGCCGCGGGGGTGCTGTGCGCGCTGCGCGCGGTCAACCACTGGGTGCGCTGCGAGCGGGCCATGCGCCGCGGCGAGGACCTGCCGGTGTCGCGGTTCCCGGCGCTGCTGAGCCTCGTCGTCGCGGTCGTGGCCGTGGCGATGGTCGTCGTCGTGCTCGTGGGGTGGGAGGGGTGACCGGGGAAGCGGCCCGGGTCCGGGACCCCGGGCTGCAGCCCGAGCGGACCCGGCTGGCGTGGCGGCGCACGACTCTCTCGGGCACCGTCGCGGCCGTGCTCGCCGGGAAGACGGCGCTGACCGGCGGGGTGCCGGCGGCCGGGGTCGTCGCGTGCGCCCTGTGCTGCGTCTGCTGGCTGGGGCTCCTGGGCGTCGCCCACCGCCGTATCCGCGCCCTCGCGACCACGAGCACGCCGGGGGCGCTCGTCCCCCGGTACGCCTCCGCGGCGGTGCTCTGCACGGTGGCGCTGGCCGTGTGCGGGGCGGCCCTCGTGGTCCGGGGCTGACGGCCCTTCCGCGGTCCGGTCGTCCGGGGCCGGCGGTCCCTTCCCGGTCCGGTCGTCCGGGATCGGCCGTTCCTTCCCCGTCTACCCGTCCGCCTCCCCGGCCACCGTCACCACGATCTTGCCCCGGGTCCGGCCCTCCTGGCTCAGCCGGTGCGCGTCCGCCGCGCGTTCCAGCGGGAACGTCTCCGAGACGTGCACGCCCACCACGCCCTGTTCCGCCAGTTCGGACAGGCGCCGCAGGTCCTGCGGGTCGGGGCGGACGAACCAGTACCGGCCGCCGTAGCCGACCACCTCGGGGTCGGTGATCGACGCCAGGCGGCCCTCGGGGGCGAGGAGGTTCGCGGAGACCCTCAGGGTGTCGCCGCCGATCGAGTCGAACACCGCGTCCACGCCCTCGGGGGCCAGCCCCCGCACCCGCTCGGCCAGGCCCTCGCCGTGGCTCACCGGCTCCCCGCCCAGCCGGCGGACGAAATCGTGGTTGCCCTCGCTCGCGGTGCCGATGACCCGGGCGCCGAGGTGGGCGGCGAGCTGGACGGCGACGGAGCCGACGCCGCCGGCCGCGGCGTGCACCAGGACGGTCTCGCCGCGCCTGACCCCGAGGACCTTGTTGAGGACCTGGTAGGCGGTGAGGCCCGTGAGGGGCAGACCGGCCGCCTCCTCGAAGGTGAGGTTGCGCGGCTTGGGCGCCAGCGCGCGCACCGGGGCGGCCACGTACTCGGCGAAGGTGCCCCGGGAGAGGACGTCCTCGCGCACGTAGCCGATGACCTCGTCGCCGGCGGAGAACTCCGGGACGGCGGGTCCGGGCCGGACGACCACACCCGAGACGTCCCAGCCCGGGATCACCGGGAAGACGGCCTGGAGGACCGGGTCGAGGTATCCCTCGCGGCACTTCCAGTCGACCGGGTTGACGGCCGCCGCCCGCACCTTCACCAGCACCGCGTCGGGGCCGACCCGGGGATCGTCGGCCTCCCCGAGCTCGAGCACCTCGGGGCCGCCGTACCGTGAGTAGCTGATCGCCTTCATGGGTCCGACCCTCCGGGGTCCTCCCGCGCCGTGCAAGCCGAACGGCCCGGTGTACACCGATCGCGCGGCGGCCGGGCGGACGGCGGACGCCGCGCATGCCTATCGTGGCCCCGATCACGTTTCGCCCGCACCCTGGACGGCATACCGACCGGTCGGCATCATAGGGCGGGTACTGTTCACCTGCCCGTAGGAGCGACGATGAGCCCCGACCACCCGCCCGGACTCGATCTCGACCGGCTGCGCGGCCTGCTCGAACGGGAGCGGCCCGGCCTGGTGAACGGCCCGCTCTCCGGCCGGCTGATCGAGGGCGGACGGTCGAACCTCACCTACGCGGTCTCCGACGGCACCGCGCGGTGGGTCGTGCGCCGGCCCCCGCTCGGCCACGTCCTGGCCACCGCGCACGACATGAAGCGCGAGCACCGGGTGATCGACGCGCTGCACCCGACCGCCGTGCCGGTGCCCCGCCCCGTGCTGCTGTGCGAGGACGAGGAGGTGCTCGGAGCGCCCTTCTACGTCATGGAGTTCGTCGAGGGCACCCCCTACCGCACGGCCGACCAGCTCGCCCCGCTCGGCCCGCAGCGCACCCGGGACGCCGTGCTGGGCCTGGTGGACACGCTGGTCGAGCTGCACGCCGTGGATCCCGGCGAGGTGGGACTCGCGGACTTCGGCCGGCCCGAGGGCTTCCTGGACCGGCAGCTGCGGCGCTGGGGCAAGCAGCTCGACGCCTCCCGCAACCGCGAGCTGGCCGGGATCGACGAGCTGCACGCCGCGCTCGGGCGCGCGCTGCCCCGCTCCCCCGCGCCGGCCGTGGTGCACGGCGACTACCGCCTCGACAACGTCCTGATCGGCGAGGACGACCGGATCAGGGCGATCCTCGACTGGGAGATGTCCACCCTCGGTGATCCGCTGACCGACCTGGGCCTGCTGGTGATGTACAGCATGCCGCTGGGCATGCCGGACTCCCCCGTCTCCACGACCGCCGAGGCCCCCGGGCACCCGGCGCCGGCCGAGCTGATCGAGCGGTACGCCGAGCGCTCGGGGCGCGACGTCGGCGCGGTGTCCTGGTACACGGCGTTCGCCTGGTTCAAGCTCGCCGTGATCCTGGAGGGCATCCACTACCGCTACACCCTGGGCCAGACGGTCGGGCGCGGTTTCGACCGCATCGGCGACCTGGTCCCCGTCTTCATCGGGCACGGTCTGACCACTCTTCAGGAAGGCTGACGGGACATGGACTTCACGTTCGACGCGCGCACCGAGGAGCTGCGCGCCAGGCTCCTCGCCTTCATGGACGAGCACGTCTACCCGGCCGAGCGGGTCGCGCACGAGCAGCGCGGGCGGCTGGCCTCGCCGTGGGAGACCGTCCCCGTGGTGGAGGAGCTGAAGGCCGAGGCCCGGCGGCAGGGGCTGTGGAACCTGTTCCTGCCCGACTCCGAGTACGGCGCCGGGCTCACCAACCTCCAGTACGCGCCGCTCGCCGAGATCATGGGCCGCTCCCCCCAGCTCGCGCCGACCGTCACCAACTGCGCCGCGCCCGACACCGGCAACATGGAGGTGCTGGCGCAGTTCGGGGACGAGGCGCAGAGGAAGCAGTGGCTGGAGCCGCTGCTCGCGGGCGAGATCCGCTCGGCGTTCGCGATGACCGAGCCGGAGGTGGCCTCCTCCGACGCCACCAACATCACCACGCACATCGAGCGGGACGGCGACGAGTACGTCATCACGGGCCGCAAGTGGTACATCTCCGGGGCGATGCACCCGGACTGCGCCGTCTTCATCGTGATGGGCAAGACCGACCCGGACGGGACGGACATCCGCCGTCAGCAGTCCATGGTCCTCGTCCCGCGCGACACCCCGGGCGTCACCGTCGAGCGCGCGATGCAGGTGTTCGGCTACGAGGACCACTACCACGGCGGCCACGCCGAGGTGGTCTTCGACCACGCGCGCGTGCCGGTGTCGCACCTGATCGGCGAGGAGGGCGGCGGCTTCGCCATCGCCCAGGCGCGGCTCGGGCCCGGCCGGATCCACCACTGCATGCGGCTGATCGGCATGGCCGAGCGGGCGATCGAGCTGATGTGCCGCCGGGCGGTGTCCCGGGACGCCTTCGGCAAGGCGCTGGCGCAGCAGGGCGTGGTGCAGAACTGGATCGCCGACGCGCGCGTCGCGGTCGAGCAGCTGCGGCTGCTGGTGCTGAAGACGGCCTGGATGATGGACACCGTCGGCAACCGGGGCGCCCACACCGAGATCCAGGCCATCAAGATCGCCACCCCGCGCACGGTCGTCGGCATCCTCGACCGGGCGATCCAGCTGTACGGCGCGGGCGGGGTCAGCCAGGACTTCCCGCTGGCCGAGCTGTACGCCGGCGCCCGCACGCTGATGATCGCCGACGGGCCGGACGAGGTGCACCAGCGGTCGCTGGCGCGGCGGGAGCTGAAGAAGTACCGGTAGGCCCCCGGACGCGGTGCAGTCCGCCGGGACCGGCGCCCGCGGGAAGTCGCGCGGGCGCGGGAACCGGCGGGCCACGGGGCGGGGGACGAGGAACGCGCTCGGGCGCGGGCGGTGGCCCCCGGGGCCGGGACGGCCGGCCGGTGAGCGGGCGGGGGCCGCCGTGCGCCGGGGTCCGGCAGCCGGATCCGGGGTGCCCGGCGGCGGCCGTGCCCGATCACCCGGCGGGCGCCCGGGAGGACCTCACGGACGCAGTGCCCGCAGCAGCAGGTCCGCCAGGTGGTCGGCGACCTCCTGCGGGCCGAGCGGGCCGTCGGGGCGGTACCAGGTCGACAGGTGGTGCACGGAGCCGAAGTGGTAGTCGACCACCAGGTCGGCCGGGGTGGCCCTGGAGAAGACGCCCGCCTCCTGCCCCTCCTCGATCAGCGCGCGGAAGCGTTCGTGGTAGCGGCGGCGCTCGGCGCGCACCTGCTTGTTCTTCTCCGGGCTCAGGTGGTGCATGGAGCGGAAGAAGATCGACGCGTCGTCGAGGTTCTCGATCGTCGTGACGACGACGTCGGCCGCCGCGCCGCGCAGCCGCTTCTCGATCGGCTCGTCGGCGTCCGCGTAGGCGTCCAGGCGTTCCTGCTGGACGCGCAGCACGCGCGCGTAGACCTCGTGCAGCAGGTCGTCCTTGGAGCCGAAGTAGTGGTAGAGCGCCCCCTTGGTGACGCCGGCCGCCTCGACGATCTCCTGCACGGAGGTGCGGTCGTAGCCCTGCTCGGCGAAGAGCCGGGTGGCGGCGGCCAGGAGCCGCTGCGGCACCGGAGTGCCGTCCCCGTCCGTGGTCCTGGGCACTGCCGCCACCCGCCTTTCCGTGTCGCTGCTAGTCGTCGTGCGTCAGGGAACGCAGTTCCCGACGGAGGATCTTCCCACTGGCCGTCTTCGGCAAGTCGGGCAGGACCTCCACCTGACGCGGGTACTTGTAGGCGGCCAGTCTCTCCTTGCAGTACGCCGCGAGCTCGGCCGGGTCCGCCCCGGCGCCGGGGCGCAGGCTGATGAAGGCCTTGACGGTCTCCCCGCGGTACCCGTCGGGCACGCCGACGACGGCCGCCTCGCGCACCGCCGGGTGCGTGTAGAGCACGTCCTCGACCTCGCGCGGCCACACCTTGAAGCCGGAGGCGTTGATCATGTCCTTCTTGCGGTCGACGACGTAGAGCCAGCCCCGCTCGTCCATGAAGCCGATGTCGCCGGTGCGCAGCTCGCCGTCCGGGAAGGTCTCGGCGGTGGCGTCGGGCCGCCCCCAGTACCCGGGCACGACCTGCGGCCCGCGTACGACGATCTCGCCCTGCTCGCCGAAGGGCACCTCCCGCCCCTGGTCGTCGACGATCCGTACGACCGTGTCGGGCCCGGGCACGCCCACGGCCAGCGTCCCGGAGGCCCCGTCCACGGGCGCCTCCAGGTGCGGCGGGACGGAGGCGCAGGGGGCGGTGCACTCGGTCAGCCCGTAGCCGTTGCGGATGTACGGCCTGAAGCCCGCCCGGAACTTCTCGACCAGGGCGGGCGGCAGCGGGGCGCCGCCGGAGGAGATGACCCGGAAGGAGGAGAAGTGGTCGCGGCTCACGCCGGGGTGGGCGGCCAGCGCCATGAAGGCGGTGGACGGGCCGACGGTGTAGTGCGGCCGGTGCTCGGCGAAGGCGTCCAGGACCACGCCGGCCTCGAAGCGGTACGCCAGCACCAGCGTGCCCCCGCTGTTGAGGCAGGCGCCGAGCTGGCACACCATGCCGGTGATGTGGAACAGCGGCGCCAGCGCGAAGTAGACGGGCGCCTCGGGCAGGCCCAGGCCGGTGCGCTGCCGCTCGGCGTTGTACATGATGTTGCGGTGCGTGTTGGTGGCGCCCTTGGGGGTGCCGCTGGTGCCCGAGGTGTAGCTGATCAGCGCGGTGTCGGCGGGCGCGGGGTCGCGGTCCCCGGGGGCGCGGTGGCCCCGGCGGGCCACGGCCGTGAGGTCGTCGGCGTCCGGGGCCTGCGGGAGCCGCTCGAAGGTGAGCACGCGCGCGTCGTTCCGGGTCTGGAAGTCCAGCTCGCAGCCGGTGAGCACGATCCGCACGGGCGAGTCGGCGGCCGTGTCCCGCAGGTAGGACTCCCAGGCCCGGTCGGAGCAGATCAGCGCGGTCACGTCGGCGTCCCGCAGGACGTGCGTCACCTCGCCCGCCTTGTACATCGGGTTGACGGGGACGACGACCGCTCCCGCCTTCCACGCGCCGAGCAGGGCGAGGACGAAGAGCGGGGAGTTCTGGAGCAGGATCGCCACCCGGTCCCCGCGCCGCAGACCGCGGGCGGCGAGGTGGCCGGCGACGGAGTCGCTGAGCTCGTCGGTCTCCCGGTAGGTCAGGCGGCCGTCGAAGTAGGCGAGGAAGGCGCGGTCGGGGGTCTCGGCGACCGCCCGGCGCAGGGCGTGCACCAGGGAGCCGGCGGGGTCGACCGGGGCGCGCTGGGCGCCGGTGAGGAGGGCCAGCCAGGGCCGGGCGGCGTAGCGGGAGCCGGTCACCGGGTGGCCTCCCACTGCTGCTGGATGCGGTTCATGCCGGTGAGCCAGCGCTCGGGGTCGGCGGCGCGGGCCCGGTAGTACTCGGCGACCTCGGGGTGCGGAAGGATCAGGAAGCGGTCCTCCTCGATGCCGCGGAAGAGGGCGTCGGCCACGTCCTCCGGCTCGATCGCGGTCGGCTTGAGCACCAGGTCGCCCGCGCTGCCGCTGGCGTCGAGCATGTCGGTGCGCACGCCCTGCGGGCAGATCGCGTGGACCTTCACCCCGCGGTGCCGGTACGTCAGCGACAGCCACTCGGCGAAGGCGTACGCGCCGTGCTTGGTGACGCTGTAGGGGGCGGTGCCGATCATGGTGAGCAGTCCGGCGGCGGAGACGGTGGAGACGAAGCGTCCGCCGCCGCGCTCCAGCCAGTCCGGGAGCAGCGCGTGCGCCGCGCGGACGTGCGCCATGACGTTGACGTCCCAGGAGAGCGCCCAGCCCCGCTCGTCGAGGGGTTCGCCGGGCTCTCCGCCGTCCCTGCCGACGCCCGCGTTGGCGCAGTAGACGTCGACCGTGCCGCCGAGCGCGTCACGGGCCTCGGCGACGACCGTGGAGGCGTCGCCCGGGACGGCGATGCCGCCGATCTCCTCGGCGACCGCCTTCGCGCGGTCGGCGTCCAGGTCGTTGACGACGACCTGGGCCCCCTGGCCGGCGAAGCGCCGGGCCAGTGCCGCCCCGATGCCGCCCCCGGCCCCTGTGACGACCACCTTCGCACCCTGCACGGCTTCCACCATCGGTCTCCTTCGACGCGGCTTCCTCGCACCGCCGCAGGGTAGCCGCGCGCGTGTCGGCCCCGGCCGTGCGGCGGCTGCGGCGGTGCGGTTCGTCGCGCCAGACTAACCGGTCGGTATGCGCGGTGGAAGGGGTCACCCGAACGGGGTCGGTCCGGTTCGTTCCCCGGGACCGTCACGCGCGCTAGCGTGCATGGCCATGACACCCGCCGCGATCACGGAGGTCACCGCATGAAGCTGTCCAGACGGAGCCTGCTCGCCACCACCACGGCCGCGGTGGCGGCGTCCGCCGCCCCGGCGCACGCGGTCCCCGGGCGGGCCCCGGCGGGGGGCCGCGGGCTGCGCACCGGGTTCGAGCGGCTCGCCGCGGACGGCTACGCGCCGCTCGAGGGGCAGCGGGTCGGCGTCGTCACCAACCCGACGGGCATCACCCGGGACGTGCGGCACATCGTGGACGTCATGCACGCCGACGACCGCGTGGACCTGATCGCCGTCTTCGGCCCCGAGCACGGCTTCCGGGGCACCGCGCAGGCGGGCGGTTCCGAGGGCCGCCACGACGACCCGGCGACCGGCCTGCCCGTGTACGACACCTACCTGAAGAGCGGTCAGCCGCTCGCCGACGTCTTCACCGCCTCCGGCGTGGACACGGTCGTCTTCGACATCCAGGACGTGGGCGCGCGCTTCTACACGTACATCTGGACCCTGTTCGACTGCATGGAGGCGGCGCGGCTCGCGGGCAAGCGGTTCGTCGTCCTGGACCGGCCGAACCCGGTGACGGGGCGGGCGGCACTGGGTCCGGTGCTGCACGAGGAGTTCGCCACCTTCGTCGGGCGGAAGCCGATCTCGCAGGCGCACGGGATGACGGTGGCGGAGCTGGCCCTGCTGTTCAACGGCGAGTTCCTCCGGGAGCCGGTGGCGCTGGAGACCGTGCGCATGTCGGGCTGGAGGCGGTCGGACTTCCACGACGCCTCCGGGCTGCCCTGGGTGCCGCCGAGCCCGAACATGCCGACGCCCGAGACGGCGCTGGTGTACTCGGGGACGTGCCTGTTCGAGGGCACCAACCTGTCCGAGGGGCGCGGGACGACCCGCCCGTTCGAACTGCTGGGCGCCGAGGGCGTCGACGGGCGCTGGGCGGAGGCGGCGAACGGCCTGGGGCTGGCGGGCGTGCGGTTCCGCGAGGCGTACTTCGCCCCCACGTTCTCCAAGTTCCAGGGGAGGACCGTCGGGGGCGTGCAGCTCCACGTGCACGACCGGGAGGCGTTCGACCCCGTGCGCACGGGGATCGGGCTGCTGGTCACGGCCAGGCGGGTGTGGAGCGGGTTCGCCTGGCGTCCGGACCACTGGATCGACAAGCTCACCGGCTCCGCGCGGGTGCGCACGATGATCGACGCGGGGGCGGACACGGACGAGGTGGTGGCCGGCTGGCAGGAGGAGCTGGCGGCGTTCCGCGGGGTGCGGCGGGAGTACCTGCTGTACCGCTGAGCGGACTGCGGCTGCACCGCTGAGCGGACTCCGGCGGCGGACCGGGCGGGACCGGTCCGCCGCCGTTCCCGCCACCTGTGTCCCGTACCGCCCGGGCCCGCCTGTGCTCCGTACTCCCTGCGCTCCCCTGCACTCCGTGCCACCTGTGCTCCGCGTCACCGTGCGGGGCGCGCCGCACGGCCCGCCGGTGCCCGGCGCCTGCCGCCGCGGCGCTCGTCCTCCGCCGTGACCTGGGACGTCGCGGGTCCGGCCGCGGCCGTCCGGGACGCCGGGGCGAAAAGACCGGCGATCGGCACGCATATCGACGTGCTCTTCAGGAACCCGTGGCAGCCGCGGGGAGTTCTCAGTCCGTCGAGGACGGTGCGCGGGGTGCGCGCCGCGGCATGGGGTTCCTCCTCCCGGCGAGGGCGGGACGGGACGTTCCCGTGGACGGTCCTGGACGGCTGCGGACGACCGTGGACGAACACAACTGAAGCGCGCGACACGGGAGTTGCCATGTGCACCCCCGTGACCGGCCGACGGGGCCATCGGAAAAAGGATGGAGCCGATTCGCGTGTCGATACGTCTATTCGGCGACGTCCGTTCGACGACGCCGAAGTGACGGACTACAGGTGCAGGTGTGACGGAGGTGCAGGACGATGGCCGGTTTCCGAAGTCTGGCGAGACAGGTCCGAGATCCGCGGTGCGACCCGGCACTGCGGCGTTATTCGCTGCGCAAGTGCCTTGAGCGGTTCGCTCCTTACGGGCACAGGGCGACCTGGGACCACCTGTGCTCGCGGGCCGGGTTCGACCCCGAGGACCGCTCCGTCGACCCGGTGCGGCTCGTGGCCGCACTGGAGGAGCTGGAGGAGGCGCGGGCGGTCTGGCTGGCCTACGAGGTCGAGTTCGCCGAGCGCCGCAAGAAGGAGAAGCACGACGGGCTGCGCCGGCCGGGCAGTGTGGACGACTGGCACCGGCTGACCTGGGGCGGTTTCGGTGTGGCCTGGTGCGACGATCCGCGGGTGCACCCGCGGGGGCCGATGGCCGAGGTGCTGCGGCGGCTGATCGCCGCGCTGGAGCGCGAGCCGGGTTCGGCCTGCCCCGTGTGCCGGGGGGAACGGCTCGTGTGGCGGTACGACCTGGACCACGAGCCGTCGGCGGGCCCGGTCTGCACGGACTGCGGGATCCTGGTGCCGCGCCCCGTGCTCACCCCCGAGGCCCTGGCGGACTCCAGGCGGGCGAGGCTGCTGGTGTCGGCCTGAGGGGCGTCCGAGGAGCGGGGAGCGCCGGGGGGCGCGGGGGTGCGCCGGGGATGCCGCACCCCCGTCGTCCTCCTCGGCGGCCGGGCAGGGACCGGGGACCGGGAGGGCCGACGGGGTGCAGGTGTGTCTGAACGGGTCCCGGAGCGCGGCCGACGGGGCGGGGGTGCCGCTGTCGCCGGAGGCGATGGCCGAGTCGGCGGCGGAGGCGGTCGCGGCCGGGGCGACGGACGTCCATGTCCACCCCCGGACGCCGTGCGGACGGGAGACGCTGTCGCCGCGGGTGCTGGCGAGGACGCTGGAGGCGATCCGGGCACGCCTGCCGGTGCCGGTGCCGGTCGGCGTCACGACGGGCGCCTGGACGGAGCCCGACCCCGCGGCCCGGCTGGAGCGGGTGCGCGGCTGGGCCGGTCTGCCCGAGCCGCCCGACCACGCCTCGGTCAACTGGCACGAGCCCGGTGCCGAGGAGGTCGCCGGCGCGCTCCTGGAGCTGGGCATCGGCGTCGAGGCCGGCATCTGGTCCGGCACGGACGGGGCGGCGCGGTTCGCCGCCTCACCGCTCGCGCCCGGGGTGTCGCGGGTGCTGGCGGAGGTCACGGACCCGGACGCGGCGAGCGCCGAGCGGTCCGCGCACGCCCTGCTGTCCGAGCTGGGCTCCGCGCACGGCCTGCCGGTCCTGCTGCACGGCGAGGAGGGCGGCACCTGGCCGGTGCTGCGCCTCGCGGGCCGGCTGGGGCTCGCGACCCGCATCGGCCTGGAGGACACGCTGTTCCTGCCGGACGGACGGGCGGCGGGGTCCAACGCCCTGCTGGTGGCGGAGGCGGTCGGGATCCACGGACGGGCCCGGCGGGTGGCTCGGGGCCGTGCCGGAGCGGACGGGTGACGGACCGCGCCGCACGGTGCGCGGGCGGCGGCCGCGGACAGCCGGCGGCGCGCCCGGCACGGGCGCCGGCGGCCCGACCGTAGCAGTGGGTAAACCGGTCGCTCCACCCCTTTCCCCCGTGGACAGTCGGGGGAACGAAACCCGGCCACGAAGCCCAGGAGCAGTCCCGATGTCGACGCTGCGCGTCACCGCCGAAGTCCTGACCGTCCACGGGCATCCGGGTGCCGACGCCCTCGAGCTGGCCCAGGTGGGCCTGTACCGGGCCGTCGTCGCCAAGGGCGCCTACCGCACGGGAGACGCCGCGGTCTACATCCCCGAGCAGGCCGTGCTGCCGGCCGGCCTGATCGAGGAGCTGGGCCTGACCGGTCGCCTGGCGGGCGGCGGCCGCGACCGGGTCAAGGCGGTGCGGCTGCGCGGCGAGCTGTCGCAGGGCATCGTGTGCCGGCCGAAGGCCCTCGCGGACGTCGACCTCGTGAGGGCGGCCGAGGACGGCACCGACTTCGCGGAGCTGCTCGGCATCACCAAGTGGGTGCCGCCCGTGCCGCCCGCCATGAACGGCGAGGTGGAGTCCGCGCCCGGGCTGCTGCCGTGGGTCGACATCGAGAACATCCGGCGCCACCCGGAGATGTTCACCCCCGGCGAGCCCGTGGTGCTCACCGAGAAGGTGCACGGCTCGGCCTGCCTGCTGACGTACGTCGCCGACGAGGAGCGGGTGCACGTCTCCTCCAAGGGGTTCGGTTCCCGGTCGCTGGCGCTGAAGGAGGATCCGCGCAACCTGTACTGGCGCGCGGTGCGCGGGCACGGCGTCGCCGAGGTCGCGGCGGAGCTCGCCGGGCGGCTCGGGGCGCGGCGCGTCGGCGTCTTCGGCGAGGTGTACGGCGCGGGGGTGCAGGACCTGACGTACGGTGCGGACGGGCGGCGCGACACCCTCGGGTACGCCGTGTTCGACGTGTCCGCGGAGATCGACGGCCGGGTGCGCTGGCTGGACGCGGCGGAACTGCTCCGGGGGCGGCTGCCGTTGGTGCCGCGGCTGTTCGAGGGCCCGTACGACAGCGAGCGGGTGCTGGAGATCGCCACCGGCCGCGAGACGGTGTCCGGGCGGGAGCTGCACCTGCGGGAGGGCGTGGTGATCCGCCCGGCCGTCGAGCGGTACAGCGCGGTGACCGGCGGCCGCGCCATCGCGAAGGCGGTCAGCCCGGCGTACCTGACCCGCAAGGGCGCCACGGAGTACGAGTGAGCGGGGCGGTGCGCGGTTGCCGGGCGGCTCCGGGGTGTGCCCCCCGGCGGGGCTCCCCCGCCGGGGGGCACGGGGCCCGTCGGCGTGCCGGCCCGGCGTTCAGCGGGCTTCCTCCGGTGCGCGTTCCCGGCGTGCGCGGCGGCGGCCTGCGCCGCCGTTCTCGTCCATCAGGCGGGAACCCGTCAGGCGTTCGCCGAAGGCGTCGTCCGGGTTGGACAGGACGCAGGTGTCCAGGGAGAGGCAGCCGCAGCCGATGCAGTCGGTGAGGTGGTCGCGCAGACGGTTGAGCTGCTTGATGCGCTCGTCCAGCTCCGAGCGCCAGGCCTCGGAGAGGCGGGCCCAGTCTTCCCGGGTGGGGGTGCGTTCCTCGGGGAGTTCGGCGAGCGCCTCGCGGATCGTGGCGAGCGGGATGCCGACGCGCTGGGCGGCGCGGATGAAGGCGACCCGGCGCAGGGTGTCGCGGCTGTAGCGGCGCTGGTTGCCCGGGGTGCGGCGGCTGCTGATCAGGCCCTTGGACTCGTAGAAGTGCAGGGCGGAGACGGCGGCGCCGCTGCGGGCGGAGAGCTGGCCGACCGTGAGTTCGTGGATCTTCTCTGGAATCCGGTGCACTCCCCGAACCCTACCCACCCCGTCCGGCGGCCGGTCCGTTGACAGGGGCTGCCGGGCGCACCATGCTAAGCAGTTGCTTAGGCATGCGCACACGGATGCGCCTGCGACTACGTGACGCGAGAGGCCGGGACATGGCAGAGCCGAGGATCTTCACGTCCGTCGACGACCTGAAGGCGGCGGTGGGCGAGCAGCTGGGGTACACCGACTGGCTGGAGGTCGACCAGAAGCGGATCGACCTGTTCGCCGAGGCCACCGGGGACCACCAGTGGATCCACGTCGATCCGGAGAAGGCCGCCGCGGGGCCCTTCGGGACGACCATCGCGCACGGGTACCTGACGTTGTCCCTGCTGCCGCTCTTCGGCCCGCAGCTGATCTCCGTCGAGGGCGTGCAGATGGGCGTCAACTACGGCACGAACAAGGTGCGCTTCCCGGCCCCCGTCCCGGTCGGCTCGCGGCTGCGCGCCACCGCGACGATCACCGCCGTCGACGAGGTGCCGGGCGGCGTCCAGGTGGCCACCGCCTTCACCGTGGAGCGGGAGGGCGGCGACAAGCCGGTGTGCGTGGCCGAGTCGGTGGCCCGCTACTACCTCTGAGCCGCCCCTACCCCCGGGCGGCGCCGGGGCCCCCGGCCCCGACCATCCGCAGCACGAGGTCGGCGTAGAGCGCGCCGACCTCCTCGGGGGTGCGGGGACCGTTGACGTTGAACCAGCGGGCCACGTCGATGCACAGGGAGAGCACGGCGAGGGTGGTGCCGTGCACGTCGATGACGTCGAACTCGCCGGAGCGCACGCCCTCCTCGATGATCCCGCGCACCTCGGCGTCCACCTGGCGGCGCAGGCCCTGGATCTCGGCGCGGGCCTCGGGGCCGAGCGAGTCGAGTTCGTACTGGACGACCCGGGCGGTGGTCCGGCCGCCCGCGTGCCAGCGGACGAAGGAGCTGACCGCGCCGGCGAGCCGCTCGGTCGGGCTGCCCTCGGCGCGCGCCGCCGTGCGCAGGATCTCCACGGCCTTCTCGTGGCCGATCCTGCTGATGCGGTGGAGCAGCTCCTCCTTGGTCTTGTAGTGGATGTAGAGCGCGGCCGGGCTCATCCCCGCGCGGCTGGCGATGTCGCGGGTCGTCGTGGCGTGGTAGCCGCGTTCCGCGAACGCCTCCACGGCGGCGAGCAGCAGCCGTCGGGCCGCGTCGGGCGTGACCTCACCCCACGGCTGCGCCTCACCGCCGGCCGTCTCCTCCGCCGTACTCATCGCTCACCCCATTCGCTGGCAGGGACAACACCATACCGGCAAGGGTGAGCGGGCGCTTAGCCTGGATCCACCGACGTGGTCTGAAAGTGATCTTCTGACGGGTTTCCGAGCCGGTTCTGGATCGGCCGATGGGCAGGGCCGTCGCCCACAGGGTGAGCCAGGCGGCGTGGGCGTTGACGTGCCCGCAGGGCAGGTGGGCCAGGGCGGAGGCTCTGCTGCCGGCGATGACCTGCTCGGCGACGGCACGGTGACGGTGGTCCCGCCCGGCCACGAGTGTCGGCGCGGGGTCGTCGGTCGAACACGGCGGGCGTCGCACCGTGCCGCAGGACGTCCGGGTCGTCGGTGCTGTCCGCGCCCACGGCCATGCCGCCCACGATGCCGGTGACCTCGGCGTCCGCCGCCGCACCCGCGCCGTTCTCCGCCCCGGTCAGCTTCGCCTTCCCCGCGATCAGCCGCGGCAGCCCGCACCGCTCGGCCGGCCGCACCACCGGGACCGGCCCGGCGTGCGCGATCGGATTCGCGTCATCGAACGCAGCGGAGACAGCCGCCGGAGTGCGGCGACTTCCCTTTACGAGGCGCCTTGCCGAGTGTGCGTGAGGGTGGTGCGGCAAATCCCGTCTTCGCAGGTCAGCGGGCACCCTCTTCGATTCGGGGGCACGGACGCACTGGCTACGCCCGCACGATGCGCTCCACCAGCTCCGGGACCCATTCCACGTACTCGACCTCTGCGCCGCCCTGATGGCGCGCGTACAGGAACCGACCGGTGGCGCTGGCGCTTTCCGGTGTGGTGATCTCGGCGCCGGCGGCCGCGAGCGTCTTGGTCAGGGTGTCGAGGTCGTCGACGATCACGGTGGCGCTGGCGTGGGAATAGCGGGCACGCTCCGCGGGCGGCCCTGCGATGACGAGGAAGTCACCGATCGCTGCGAGTTCGACGGAATCGAAGGCGAAGCGGAGATCGGGCTCTGCGCCGGTCAGTTCACGCAGCAATGCCAGCGACTTGTCCAACTCGTCGGTCCACAGGCGTGCGTACGTCTTGAGAATGGTCATGGCGTGTCCTCACGGTAACTTGTGAATACCTGGGAACCGTAGGAGAGCGAAAAGGCCGGAGGGAAGAGCGCACTTTTGCGAGAGAAGGGCACCTGGCGGTGACCGAGGAGGTCAGGCGCGTTTCGGAGGACGCCGATGTGACACGCGCCCACTCCCTCGCGCGTGAGATCTTCTCCGGCATCGCGAACAAGTGGACGCTGCTGGTGGTCAGCACCCTCGGCGAGCGCACCCTGCGCCTCACGCAACTTCGCGGTGAGGTGGAGGGCGTCAGCCACAAGATGCTCACGCAGACGCTGCGCGGCCTCGAACGCGATGGGCTCGTCGAGCGCACCGTCTACCCGACCGTGCCGCCGCGCGTGGAATACGCGCTCACGGACGCGGGTCAGGAGCTGCGGCACACCGTCCACGGGATGTGCGCATGGACTCGCCGGCACCTGGAACGCGTCGAGGAATCCCGCGAACGATACGGCCGGGCGCCGCAGACCGCGGCCGCGCCCGTCAGGAGCCGACCGGCGTCGGCCGGTCGCTGATGGTGCGAACCGCGCTCTCGTGACCGCCTCGACCATCCGCGCCAACCGGCGAGATCGGGAGACGGGGAGCCGTGGGAAGTCCGATCGTCCCGGCGCAGAGGGCATCCGCGCTGTCGTGTCCGGCTACTGGACCGACCGTCAGCCGGTGGATCGAGGCTCGGCGAGCCCGTCCGGGATCACAGTTTCTGCAGCGGGTCGTGCTCGGCGAGCAGCTTCTCCAGGCGGGCCTGGTCGACCCGGTTGACGATCTGGCCGGCCTCCTGGCGGTCGCGGACGACCTTGGCCAGGGTGAAGGCGGAGGTGACGAGGTAGAGGACCGCGACGGCCAGGAAGGCGCGGACCCAGGCGTCGGCCCGGAGGTTGAAGATACCGATCGCGGTGGCGCCGAGGGCGACCGCGAAGGACGCGACGGCCTGGCCGTAGAAGGCGGCCGTGCTCTGCTGCTTGACCGGTGTGTCACTCATGGGGACGAGGATCGGCGGACGTGGCCCCGGCCACATCCGCTCAGGTACTCAGACGCGTACTCAGAACGCCGAAACCCCGGTCAGCGCGCGGCCGATGACCAGCTTCTGGATCTGGCTGGTGCCCTCGTAGAGGGTCATCACCCGGGCGTCGCGCAGGAGTTTGCCGACCGGGTACTCGTCGATGTAGCCGTAGCCGCCGAAGACCTGCAGGGCGCTGTTGGCGGCGCGGACGGCCGCCTCGGAGGCGAAGAGCTTGGCCTTGGAGGACTCCACGGCGAACGGCTGCCCCCGGTCGACGAGATCGGCCACCCGCCAGGTCAGCAGCCGGGCCGCGTCGACGTCCACCGCGATGTCGCTGATCAGCTCCTGGACGAGCTGGTGGCGGGCGATGGCCTTCCCGAACTGCTCGCGCTCCCCCGCGTAGCGCACCGCCGCGTCCAGGGCGGCCTGGGCTATGCCGACGCAGCCGGCCGCGACCGACATCCGGCCCTTGGCGAGGGCGGACATGGCGACCGAGAAGCCCTTGCCCTCCTCACCCAGCATCGCGGAGGCGGGCACGCGCACGTCCTGGAGGACCAGCTCGGCGGTGGCCTGGCCGCGCAGGCCGAGCTTGCCGTGGACGGTGCGGCGGGTCAGGCCGGGGGTGTCGGCGGGGACGAGGAAGGCGGAGACGCCCCTGTGCCCGGGGGCGTCGGTGGAGCGGGCGAAGAGCAGGACGACGTCGGCCCAGGTGCCGTTGGTGATGAACATCTTGGTGCCGTTGAGGACGTAGTCGCCGCCGTCGCGCACCGCGCGCGTGGTGAGGTTGCCGGCGTCGGAGCCGGTGCCCGGCTCGGTGAGGCCGAAGCAGCCGACGTACGCGCCGGAGGTGAGCCCCGGCAGCCAGGTGCGCCGGTGCTCCTCGCTCCCCCAGGCGGCGATCGTCTTGGCGACCAGGCCGAGGGAGACGGAGACGATGCCGCGCACGGAGGAGTCGCCGCGGCCCAGCTCCTCGGTGACCAGGCAGTACGCGAGGTGGTCGCCGCCCGATCCGCCGTACTCCTCGTCGATCGTCAGCCCGAGGAAGCCGACCTCGCCGAGCTTCTTCACGATGCCGCGGTCGACCTCCTCGGCGCGGTCCCAGGCGGCGGCGTGGGGCACGACCTCGCGCTCCACGAAGTCCCGGGCGAGCCGCCGGACGGCCTCCTGTTCCTCGCTGAGCTCCAGGTTCATACCGCGTCACCCCATGTGAAATCCGCTTGAAGCGTGGACATTTAAATTAGCACTGCTAGTTTCCAGTCGCAGCCCTACTATGTGCGCCATGGCCCGACCGCGCAAGCCCCTGCTCAGCACCGACCGGATCGTCGAGACGGCCCGTGCGCTCGTGGACGCGGAGGGCCTGGCCGCCGTCTCCACGCGCCGGCTCGCCGCGGAGCTGGGGGTGAGCGGGCCCTCGCTCTACAACCACTTCCGCACCAAGGACGAGATCCTGGAGGCGGTGGCCGACTCGGTGAGCGCGCTGGTCGACCTGTCGATGTTCGAGGACGGCCGGGACTGGCGGACCGCGCTGCACGACTGGGCGGTCTCCTACCGGGCGGCGCTGCGCGACCACCCCAACATCGTCCCGGTCCTCGCCCGCGGCCCCGGCCGGCGGCCGGCGGCGCTGCGGCTCGCCGACGCGGTCTACGGCGCGATGGTCGAGGCGGGCTGGCCGCCCGCGCAGGCCACCTCCATCGGCGCGCTGATGCGGTACTTCATCATGGGCTCCGCGCTCGGCTCCTTCGCGGGCGGTTTCGTGGACGACGCGAGCGCCTACGATCCCGCCGACTACCCCCACCTCGGCCAGGCCCACCTGCTCGCCGAGCAGCAGGAGAAGATCGACGAACGGGCCTTCGAGACGGGGCTGACGGCGCTGCTGGACGGGCTGGCGCTCCAGTACGAGCAGGTGCGGGGCGGCGCGTAGGGCCTCGCGGGCGGGGCCGCGGACGGTTCGGCGGGGGCCGAAGCGTCCGTGCCGCATGCTGGGGGCATGACCACCAAGGACCCCCGGACACCGGGCCTCGCGCGGCTCGCCGCGCTGGTCGCCGACGAGACCCGGGCCGCGTGTCTGCTGGCGCTGCTGGACGGGCGGGCGTGGACGGCGGGCGAGCTGGCCCGGCACGCCGGTGTCGCCGCGTCCACGTTGAGCGAGCACCTGGGCAAGCTCGTCGCGGGCGGGCTGCTGACCGAGGAACGGCAGGGACGGCACCGGTACGTGCGGCTGGCCGGCGTGCAGGTCGCCCAGCTGGTGGAGGACCTGGCCGCACGGGTCGCCCCGGATGCCGCCGAACGCCCGCGCACCCTGCGCCAGTCGAGCGCCGGGTCGGCCATGGCCCGCGGCCGCACCTGCTACGACCATCTCGCCGGGCGGCTCGGCATCGCCGTCACGGACGCCTTCGCCTCGCGGGGACTGCTGGTCCAGGACACCGGGTTCGCGCTCACCGAGGCCGGTCTGCGGTGGTTCGACACGGCCGGCATCGCCCTCGACCGCCGCGGCCGGCGCCCGCTGGCCCGCGCCTGCCTGGACTGGACGGAGCGCCGGCCCCACCTCGCCGGGGCCGCGGGCGCGGCCCTGTGCCGGCACGCCCTCGGGGCCGGGTGGTGCGTGCGCATCGGCTCCGGGCGGGCGGTGAAGGTGACGGGGGCGGGCGCACGCGCGCTGTCCGAACTCCTCGGGATCGGGGCGGAGGCCCTGCGGTGACCGCCGGGCGCCCGTCCGGAACCCGCGGGCGTCCCGGGCGGCCGCGGCCCCCGGGCCTCCGGCAGGAGACCGGGGGCCGGGGGCCGCGGCCCGGCCGGGCGCGGGAGTCAGCGTGAACGGGCCCGGTCCGCCAGGACCTTGATGGACCCCAGGGCGATCAGCGCCAGCACGACGATGTAGCCGGACACGGCCATCGAGGTGTCCGCGGCCTCCAGCAGCAGCACCATCACGAAGGGCGCGAGCCCGCCCCCGCCCACGGCGGCGATCTGGTAGCCGAGGGAGGCGCCGGTGTAGCGCATCTCCGGCGTGAACAGCTCGGCGAACAGGGCCGCCTGGGGGCCGTACATGATGCTGAGGAAGCAGCTGGCGACGAAGGTGCCGACCGCCAGCCACAGCAGCGAACCGGTGTCGATCAGCAGGAACAGCGGTACGGCCCACAGTGCGATGCCCGCCGCGCCGAGCGCGTAGATCCTGATCCGTCCGACGCGGTCGGAGAGCGCGGCGGAGGCGGGGATCAGGACGAGCTGGGTGAGGCTCACGCAGAGGGAGACGGTGAGCACCGCGCCGCGGCTCATGCCGAGTTCGCGGGTGGTGTAGTCGAGGACGCCGGTGATCAGGATGTAGAACGTCGCGGTGTTCACGGCGAAGGAACCGCCGGCCAGCAGGACCGTGCCGAGGTGGTCGCGCAGGATCGTGCGCAGCGGGCTGCCCTGCTCCGACTTCTCCCGCTCGGCCAGCGCCTTCTCCGCCTCGCGGAACTCGGGGGTCTCCTCGACGCGGGTGTGGATGTACCAGGCGAGCCCGAGCACGAGGACGCCGACCAGGAAGGGCAGGCGCCAGCCCCACGCCTTGAACGCCGGCTCCGAGGTGAGGGCGCCGGCCAGCAGGAAGACCGTGTTGGCGGTCACCACGCCGATGGGGACGCCGAGTTGGACGACGCTGCCGTAGACGCCGCGCTTGCCCTCGGGGGCGTACTCGGTGGCCAGCAGCATCGCCCCGCCCCACTGGGCGCCGACGGCGACGCCCTGCGCGACGCGGAGGGCGACGAGCAGGACCGGTGCGGCGACGCCGATCGTCTCGTACGTCGGCAGCAGGCCGATGCCGGTGGTGGCGACGCCCATCAGCGTGAGCGCGAGGACCAGCATCGGCTTGCGGCCGCGCCTGTCGCCGAGGTGACCGGCGACGATGCCGCCGAGGGGGCGGGCGAGGAAGCCGACGGCGAAGGTGGCGAAGGCGGCGAGGACGCCGGCGGTGGGGCTGCCGGCGGGGAAGTACAGGTCACCGAGGATCAGTGCGGCGGCGATGCCGAAGACGAAGTAGTCGTACCACTCGACGGCCGAGGCGAGGGCCGCCGCCGTGGCGACCCTGCGGCGGTTGGGAGCGGCCGGGGTGGCGGCCGTGAGCGGCTGGGCGGAAGGTGCGGTGTCCATGCGTGCACGCTCCGATGGGTGCGGGGACGGAACAGCGGAACAGGAGGCCCGGGTTCCGGGGAACGTACTGACCGGACGGTATGGACGTCAACGGGTCGTGCGGGAGCAGTTTTCGTCCGCGGGGCACGGAGCGGGACGGGCGGGCGGAACGCGGGCACGGCGAGGGCCCCGGCCTCTCGGGGAGGCCGGGGCGGTGTGCGGTGACCGGGCTAGAAGACCACCAGGGCTCGTCCGCCCTTGCCCGCCAGCATGTTCTCGAAGGCGTCCGGGATGCCCTCCAGGGCGATCCGCTCGGTCACCAGGGCGCCCGGGTCGAGGCGGCCCGCCCTGATGTGCCCGGCGAGGACCGGGAGGTCCCGGGCGGGGTCGGAGTTGCCGTAGACGCAGCCGGACAGGGTCCTGCCCCAGTGGAAGATCTCCAGGGCGTTGAAGGTGACCTGCTGGTCCTTGCCGCCGATGCCGACGACCGTGGTGCGCCCGCCGCGGCGCGTCGACTCCCAGGCCGTGCGGATGGTGACCGCCCGCCCGACGCACTCCACCGCCACGTCGACGCCCTGCTTTGCGGTCAGGGCGCGGATCTCGCGGGCGGTGGTGTCGGAGGCGACGACGTAGTCGGTGGCGCCGGCCCCACGGGCCAGCTCCTCCTTCTCCGCGGAGACGTCCACCGCGACGATCCGCGACGCGCCCGCGATCCGCGCCGACTGCAGCGCCGCCAGGCCCACCCCGCCGACGCCGAACACCGCGACCGTCTCGCCGGGCCGGACCTGCGCGGAGTGGTGCACCGCGCCGTAGCCCGTGAGGACCGCGCAGCCCAGGAGCGCCGCGTCGGTCAGGGGCACGCCCGGCGGCGCCGGCAGCGCGCAGGAGGCCGGCACCACCGTCTCCTCGGCGAACGCGGCCACGTTCAGGCCGGGGTACAGCTCGGCGCCGTCGGACGTGCGGTGGGCGTGGACGACGGCGGAGCCGTTCAGGGCGTTGGCGCACAGCCACACCTCGCCGCGCGCGCAGGCGGGGCAGCCGCCGCAGGACGGGGCCCAGTTGAGGACGACGCCGTCGCCCGGCGCGAGGTGCGTGACCCCTTCGCCGACGGTGACCACGGTGCCCGCGCCCTCGTGGCCGAGCACGGCCGGGACCGGCAGGCGCATGGTGCCGTTGGACAGGGAGAGGTCGGAGTGGCACACCCCGGCCGCGGCGAGACGGACCCGGATCCGGCCGGGGCCGGGCTCGGGAAGGTCGATCTCCGTGACCTCCAGCGGGGCACCGACAGCCGGAAGGACGGCGGCACGCACAGCCATGACAGTGAACTCCTCTAGAACTGGAGGGACTTGGTCTGGAGGTACTCGGTCAGGCCGTGCACGCCGAGTTCGCGGCCCACGCCCGACTGCTTGTACCCGCCGAAGGGCGCGAGCGGGTTGAAGCCGCCGCCGTTGATGTCGACCTGCCCGGTGTCCATCCGGCGGGCGAAGGCCACCGCCTCCGCCTCGTCGCCGGCCCAGACGGCGCCGGCGAGGCCGTAGACGGTGCCGTTGGCGATGCGCAGGGCGTCCTCCTCGTCGTCGTAGCGCAGGACGGACAGGACCGGGCCGAAGATCTCCTCCTGGGCGACGGTCATCTCCGGGGTGACGTCGGCGAGGACGGTCAGGCTGACGAAGTAGCCCTTCTCCCGCGGGGCTTCGGAGCCGCCGACGACCAGGCGGGCACCCTCGGCCACGCCCTTCTCGATGTAACCGCGCACGCGCTCCCGCTGCCCCGCGTTGACGAGCGGGCCGATGCGCTCGCCGTACTTCGCGGCGGCGGCCGCGGCGAGCTCCACGGCCTCGTCGTAGCGGTTCCGGTGGACCAGCATGCGGGTCCAGGCACTGCACGTCTGGCCGGAGTTGGACATGACATTGGCGACGCCGACGTTGACCGCGCGGGCCAGGTCGGCGCTCGGCAGGATGACGTTGGCGGACTTGCCGCCGAGTTCGAGGGCGACCCGCTTGACCATGCCCGAGGCGGTCGCGCCGATGCGGCGGCCGACGGCGGTGGAACCGGTGAAGGAGACCAGGTCGACGTCCGGGTGCTCGGCGAGGGCCTGGCCGGCCACCGGGCCGAGGCCGGTGACCAGGTTGAACACGCCCGCCGGGATCCCGGCCTCGTGCACCGCCTCGGCGAAGAGCCGGGCGGTCAGCGGGGTGTCCTCGGCGGGCTTGAGGACGACGGTGCAGCCGGCGGCGAGGGCCGGGGCGACCTTGGCGACGACCTGGTGGAGCGGGTAGTTCCAGGGGGTGATCGCGCCGACCACGCCGACCGGCTCGTGCAGGACCGTGGAGTTGCCCGTCCTCTCCTCGAAGGCGTACGTGGCCGCCAGCTCGGCGTACGAACCCGCCACCACGACCGGCATGCCGACGTGGACGGTCTGCGCGAGTTTGGGGGGCGCGCCGAGTTCGGCGGTCACCGTCCGGGCGATCTCGTCCTGGCGGGCCACGAGCGCGTCCCGGAGGGCGGTCAGACGGGCGGCGCGCCCGGCGGGCGGGGTGGCGGCCCAGGCCGGGAGGGCGGCGCGGGCGGCGCGCACGGCGGCGTCGACGTCCTCCACGGTGCCCGCGGGGACGGTGGCGATCACCTGCTCGTCGGCCGGGTTCACGACCTCGATCACGTCCGGGCCGGCGGCGGGGCGCCAGGCGCCGTCGATGTACATGCCGTCGTGTGCCTTCATCGCGCTTCCTCCGGTGGCGGGGCGTCGTCGTCCGGCACATAAACTAGCGCCGTTAGTTTTCCGGCGCCAGAGGAGCCCGCGGAAGCGGACGGCCCCGCCCCGTGACCGGACCGCGCGCCGGTGTCACTCCTCCAGATCGGGCAGGCGCTCCGGGCTCGGGCAGATGCGCTCGCCGTGCCGGTCGAAGACGAGCAGGTGGGCGAGGTCGACCAGGAGCGGCACCTGCATGCCGTGCCGCAGCCGGACGTCGGGGGTGGTGCGGACGATCAGGTCGCCCGGCACGCGCGGCTCGGCGGAGGCGGGTGCCGGCTCCGCCCGCCCGGGCCGGACCGGCGTCGCCACGGGCCCCGCGCGCAGCGCGCCGGTCCGCTCCCGCAGGCGCCCCAGGACCGTGCCCTCGCGGCGGCGGCGCCGGGGCGTGCGGCCGGGGCGGGGGCGCGGCGCCTCCAGTTCGGGGACGACGGCGGGACGGGAGCCGGTGTTGAAGTGGACGAGGACCTCGTGGCCCTGGAACTCCACGTGTTCCACCAGGCCGGTGAGCAGCGCCTCGCGGGGGCGGGCGGTGGTGGGCGACGGGCGTCCTCCCCGTTCGAGCGAGGCCGAGAACTCGGGGGAGATCCGGACGGCCTCGGAGCGCAGGCCCACGATGACCTCGCGCCCCTGCTGCACGCGCAGCAACTGGTGGTCCGGGGAAAGGGGTTCGGGCAGCCGCAGGAACTGCTTGCCCAGGCTGACGGTCATCGCCCCGTCGAGCGGGGCACGGACCAGACCGCGCAGCAGATTGATGCGCGGGGTGCCGATGAACGCGGCGACGAAGACGTTGTCCGGCAGCGAGTACACCGTGCGCGGGGTGCCGACCTGCTGGAGGACGCCGCCGCGCAGCACGGCGACGCGGTCCCCGAGCGACATCGCCTCGGACTGGTCGTGGGTGACGTAGACGGTGGTGGCCCCCAGCTCGCGGGTGAGCCGGGAGATCTCGGCGCGCAGGTGGTTGCGGAGCTTGGCGTCCAGGTTGGACAGCGGCTCGTCCATCAGGAAGGCGGAGGGGTGGCGGGCGATGGCCCGGCCCATGGCGACACGCTGGCGTTCGCCGCCGGAGAGCTGGGCGGGGAAGCGGTCGAGCAGGTCCTCGATGCCCAGCATGCGGGCGGTGGCGTCCACGCGGGGGCGCGGGTCGGCGCCGGGCGCCTCGATGCGCAGCGGGAAACCGATGTTGTCGCGGCTGGTCATGCTCGGGTACAGGGCGAAGTTCTGGAACACCATCGCCATGTCCCGGTCGGACGGGGGCAGGTCGTTGGCGTACTCCCCGTCGAGGAAGAGCCGTCCCTCGTCGATGCCCTCCAGGCCGGCGATCATCCTGAGCACGGTGGACTTTCCGCAGCCGGACGGGCCGAGCAGGACGAGGAACTCGCCGGGCGCGATGTCCAGCGACAGCCGGTCCACCACGCGGGCGCCTCGCGCGTAGGCCTTGCTCACGTCGTGCAGGGAGATGGCGCGTGTCATGAGGGTGCCCCCGGGGCTCGTCAGGGCGCTGGTGCTCCGCGGTCGGACGCCTCGCACGGGCCGTACGGGACGTGTGAGTCACGGAAGTTAACGGAAAGTAGGCGGCCGGGGGAAGACACGGGTCGGATTTAGGCGCACCGTCCGATCCGTGAGAAAGCGGACGTCCAGATTCAGCGCGCGGGCTGGCGGGCCGCCCCGCCGGCGCGGACGCGCCCGCCGGGCACCGGCTAGCGCGTCGTGCGGCGACGGGGGCGGGCCCCGGTGCGCGGCCGGGCGGCCGGCCGGTCCTCCACCGGCCCGGACGGGGTGCGCAGGGCGACGCCCGCGGAGAGGAGCAGCAGGGCGCCCAGCATCACGAACGGGGCCGCCACGCCCGCGACTCCGGCGATCAGGCCCGCCGCCGCGGGCGCGGCGACCTGGCCGAGGCGGTTGCCGGTCAGGCGCAGCGCCAGGGCGGTGGAGCGGGCGCCGGCGGGGGCCGCCTGGACGACCGTCGTCATCGA
Organism: Streptomyces sp. Tu 3180; assembly: GCF_009852415.1. Taxonomy (NCBI): domain Bacteria; kingdom Bacillati; phylum Actinomycetota; class Actinomycetes; order Kitasatosporales; family Streptomycetaceae; genus Streptomyces; species Streptomyces sp. Tu 3180. The sequence goes on from NZ_WOXS01000002.1 coordinate 1,931,909, forward strand.
CAGCGGCTGGCCGACCCCCAGGCAGAAGCCGAGGACGGCTAGGATCAGCGCCAGCGCCCAGACCGGCACCGGCAGCGCGACGCCCGCGCACAGCAGCGCCGCCAGCAGGCAGGTCACCGTCAGCAGCACCGTGCGGCCGAGCAGCCGCAGCAGCGGGGTGAGCACCAGCCGGCAGGCGATGGTGGCCGCCGCGCGCAGGCTGAGCAGGAGGCCGACGACGGCCGGGTCGATGCCCCGGTGCTCGCCGACCACGGGCAGGTAGGCGGTGAGGATGTCGGTCGCGGACAGCACCGCCAGGCTGATGAGGATGCCCGCGGGCACGCCCCGGGCGCGCAGGATGCCGCGCACCGGCACCCGCTCGCCCCGCCCCGCACGGGAGTCGAGGGCACCGGGCCGCTCTATGCGCCACAGCGAGGTCAGGGCGACCGCGCCGCCCGCCCCCGCGGCCAGCAGGGCGAGCGCGCTGCTGCGGGCCATGTCGGAGCCGCCGATCAGCGCGCCCGCCGCGATCGGGCCGATCAGCTGGCCGAGCGAGGCGCCGATGGTGAAGTGGCCGAAGTTGCGGTCCTGTTCGTGCGGCGCCGACTGGCGGGCGACGAGCGACTGCGCGCCGATGACGAAGCAGAGGTGGCCGAGGCCCATCACCCCGCTCCACAGGGCCATCGTCCACAGCGAGCCGGCGATGCCGCTGAGCGCGCAGCCGCCGGAGACGAGCACCACGCCGACCGGCAGCAGCGGCGCGCACCGGCCGTGGTCGGTGCGGCGGCCCAGCGGTACGGCGGCGAACAGCGGCAGCAGCGCGTACACGCCCGCGATCACACCGATCGCCCGCTCGTCCGCCCCCAGCGCGAGCGCCCGGTAGGAGACGGCCGGCCGGGCCATCGACACCGCCCCCTGCGCGAAGCTGAAGGCGATGACGAGGCGGAGCAGCCAGCCGCGGTTCCCACCGGGCGCCATGATCGTGTCCTCCGTGAGGTGAACGGGGTGTCCCGGGACTAGACGATGCCGAACAGGATTCCGGCCGCGAGGATCAGCAGGCAGATCAGGGCCGCCCACTTCACCACGAACCGCGTGTGGTCGCCGAACTCGACCTTGGCCATGCCGACCAGGACGTACACCGCGGGGACGAGCGGGCTGGACATGTGCAGCGGCTGGCCGACGAGGGAGGCGCGGGCCATCTCCAGCGGGGAGACGCCGTGCGCGGCGCCGGCTTCGGCGAGGACGGGCAGGACACCGAAGTAGAAGCCGTCGTTGGACATGAAGTAGGTCAGCGGAAGGCTCAGCAGGCCGGTGACCAGGGCCATGTGCGGGCCCATGCCCTCGGGGACGACGTCCACCATCCACTCGGCCATGTGGTCGACCATCCCGGTGCCCTGGAGGACGCCGGTGAAGACGGCGGCGGCGAAGACCATGCCGGAGACGTTGAGGACGTTGTCGGCGTGGGCCGCGATCCGGGCCTTCTGGTCGGGGATGTGCGGGAAGTTGACGGTGAGCGCGATCGCGGCGCCGAGCAGGAACAGCACCGGGATCGGCAGCAGTTCCATGATCATGGCGGTGAGCAGCGCGACCGTGAGCAGCGCGTTGAACCAGTACAGCCGGGGGCGCAGGGTGGGGCGGTCCGGGTCGAGGCCCCGGAAGTCGTCGTCCCGCCCGTCGGCGTCCGCGCCGGAGCCGCCGGACGCCGTGGTGCCCTCGCCGCCGGCTCCGGTGCCGGCACCGCCGCCCGCGCCGACCAGGACCGTCTCGGTCTCCACGGCCTTCTCCTCGGCCTCCTCCTTCACCAGCGCCTCGTCCAGCGTCAGCACGCCCAGCCGCCTGCGCTCGCGCAGACCGAGCACGTACGCCAGGACGACGACGCCCAGCAGACCGACCAGCAGCGCCGGGATCATCGGCACGAAGATGTCGCCGGCGTCGAGCTTCAGCGCGGTGGCGGCACGGGCCGTCGGGCCGCCCCAGGGAAGGGTGTTCATCACGCCGTTGGCCATGGCGGCGACACCGGTCATCACGACCAGGCTCATCTTCAGGCGCTTGTACAGGGGGTACATCGCCGAGACGGTGATCATGAAGGTGGTGGACCCGTCGCCGTCCAGCGAGACGATCGCGGCGAGCAGCGCGGTGCCGACGACGATCCGCATCGGGTCCGCCTTGCAGAACCTGAGGATCCCGCGGACGATCGGGTCGAAGAGACCGACGTCGATCATCACGCCGAAGTAGACGATCGCGAACATGAGCATCGCCGCGGTGGGGGCGAGGCTGGACACGCCGTCGATGACGTAGTCACCGAGGTGGGCGCCCTTGCCGACGAACACGCAGAAGAGCGCGGGGATCAGCACGAGCGCCGCGATCGGCGACATCTTCTTCATCATGATCAGGACCAGGAAGGTCGCGATCATGGCGAAGCCGAGGATGGTCAGCATGAGTGGACACCTAACGTTCGCCCTTGAACTCCCACCAGGGCCGGCGGTGCGACGACGTTAGGTGCCGCAAAGCGGCGTTAACAAGACGTTGACGTGCGAGCAATAAGAGCAAAACCCCAGGTCACAGCTTTGCTCAGGTCAGAGCCCCGAGCTTTTCGGTCACGGGCGCGCTCAGCGGGGCCACCTCGACCGGGACCGCGTTGAGGACGGCGTTGCCCGACAGCGGGTCGAGGAGGCTGCCGTCGAGGAGCTGGTTGACGTTGGCTCCGGGGTCCTCCGCGGCGTGCCGCATGCGCGTGCCGGGCCGGTCGTGGCCCCAGCCGTGCGGCAGGCTCACCACACCCCGGCGCACCGCGTCGGTGACCTCGGCCGGCGCGGTCACCTCTCCCCCGGCGCCCTTGATCCGCACCGGCTCCCCGTCCCGTACGCCGAGGCGTTCGGCGTCCTCGGGGTGCAGGTGCAGGGTGCAGCGGTTGGAGCCGCCGGTGAGGACGGGCACGTTGTGCAGCCAGCTGTTGTTGGAGCGCAGGTGGCGGCGGCCGACGAGGACGAGTCCGGCGGGGCGCTCGTCCAGGGCGGCGCGCAGCCGCGGGAGGTCGGCGGCGATCGGCCCCGGCAGCAGCTCCACCTTGCCGCTGCGGGTCCTCAGCGGCTGGGGCAGCCTCGGGCGCAGCGGTCCGAGGTCGATGCCGTGCGGGTGGGCGAGCAGCTTCTCCAGGGTGAGCCCGTCCGGGTCGGCGCCGAAGCCGTCGCCGTACGGGCCGAGGCGCAGCATCATGTCCAGCCGCCGTTCGGGGCCGTCGTCGCCGGTGAGCAGGTCCGCCAGTTCCTTCGGATCGCGGCCGTGCACCGGGGAGTGGGGTTCCCCCACCGCCCTGCCGAGGGTCTGGTCGATCACCATGGCGTCCACGGCGGCGGGATCGGCTCCGTGCATGCCCGTCGCGGCGAGGACGAGACGGGCCAGGATCTCGGTCTCGGCCATGCGGCCGGGCTCGAGCGGGACGGCGGGGCGGGTGTAGCGGACCTGGTTGCGCACGGCCAGGGTGTTGAAGGCGAAGTCGTGGTGCGGGCTCTGCGCGGGCGGGGGCGGCGGCAGGACGACGTGGGCGTGCCGGGAGGTCTCGTTGAGGTACGGGTCGACGCTCACCATGAAGTCGAGCGAGTCGAGCGCCCGGTCGAGCCGGTCGCCGTCCGGGGCGGAGAGCACCGGGTTGGCGGCGACGGTGATGACGGCACGGACCGGCTCGCCCTCGTCGGTGGCGGTGTCGATCTCCTCGGCGAGGGCGGAGATCGGCAGCTCGCCCTTGGCCTCGGGGTGCCGGCGCACCCGGGAGTGCCAGCGTCCGAGGGCGAAGCCGCGGCCGGGGCCGGCGGGGCGCGGGGTCCTGTCGGTGGCGGCCTGCGGGAAGAGGGCGCCGCCCGGCCGGTCGAGGTTGCCGGTGAGGGCGTTGAGGACGTCGACGAACCAGCTGGCCAGGGTGCCGTGCGGGACGGTGCAGCTGCCGATGCGGGCGTAGACGGCGGCGGTGGGGGCGGCGGCGAGTTCGCGGGCGAGGGTGCGAATGGTGTCGGCGCCGACGTCACAGGCGTCCTGCACGGCCTCGGGCGTGAAGTCGAGCAGCTGCGCCCGGAGTTCGTCGAGCCCCTGGAGGTGGGGCGCCAGGTCCTTCGGATCGGCGAGCTCCTCCTCGAACAGGACGTGCGCCATCGCCGCGAGCAGCAGGGCGTCGGTGCCGGGGCGGACGGCGACGTGCCGGTCGGCGAGGCGGGCGGTGCGGGTGCGGCGCGGGTCGACGACGGTGAGGGTGCCGCCGCGGGCCTTCAGCGCCCTGAGCCGGCCGGGGAAGTCGGGGGCGGTGCACAGACTGCCGTTGGACTCCAGCGGGTTGGCGCCGATCAGCAGCAGGTGGTCGGTGCGGTCCAGGTCCGGCACCGGGATCGCGTTCGCGTCGCCGAAGAGCAGCCCGCTGGAGACGTGCTTGGGCATCTGGTCGACCGTGGAGGCGGTGAACAGGCTGCGGGTGCCGAGCCCGGCGAGCAGCACGGGCGGGTAGAGCGCGCCGGCCATGGTGTGGACGTTGGGGTTGCCGAGGACGACGCCGACGGAGTTCGGGCCGTACCGCTCGACGGCGGTCCGGATCCCTGCGGCCACGGCGTCGAAGGCCTCCTCCCAGGTGGCCTCGCGCAGCTCGCCGCCGACGCGGACGAGCGGGGTGCGCAGCCGGTCGGGGTCGGAGTCCACGGCCCCGAAGGCGGCGCCCTTGGGGCAGACGAACCCCTTGCTGAAGACGTCGTCGCGGTCGCCGCGCGCGCCGGTGACGTGGCCGTCCTCGATGGTGAGGGTCAGGCCGCAGGTGGCCTCGCACAGGGGGCAGATACGAAGGGCGGTGCGGGACACGGGACCTCCCGGACGGGACGGCTGCGGTGGGCCTCCCCTGCCCGAGTGCGGTCGGGGCCCGGGGAAGCACGGACGAGCCGAGCATACCGACCGGTATGCACGGAGGGGAGGGCCTGTCGCGGACGAGGTGCCGCCGGACCGGCCGCGGGGGCGCTCAGTCCAGCACTCGCGCCAGATAGGCGCCCAGCATCTCCCGCAGTTCCGCGATGACCTTCTCGTCCCCTCGGGCGCCATCCGGAACGCCAGGTGGACGAGGGCGTCGGCGGTCTCGACGGCGATGAGGAAGGTGCGGCGCAGGTCCTCGTCGGCGGCTTCGCGGCCCAGGTAGCCGGAGAGCAGGTCGGTGAGGCGGTCGGCGACGCGGTGGTTGGGCTCGGCCCGGCGGGTACCGACCGGGATCTGGTTGCCGAAGTCGACGAGGGAGAAGCCGGGCGCGGTGCGCTTCATGTCCAGGTACTCGTCGATCACGGCGTTCATGGCGTACCGCCAGCCCCGGTCGCCGGTGGCCCCGAGGCGTTCGGCGACCCGTTCCGAGAAGCGCTCCAGGTTGCGCTGGGCCAGCGCGTCGGCCATCTGGCGCTTGTTGCCGAAGAAGCGGTAGACGGAGCCGATGGGCACACCGGCGCGCTGCGCGACGGCACGGGTGCTCAGGTCGTCGTAGCCGACCTCGTCGAGGAGTTCGGCGCAGGCGTCGAGGATCCTGGCCAGCCGTTCGGCGCTGCGCCGCTGCACGGGCGCCCTGCGGAGCGATGTGGCGTGGGGCACGGGACTCATGATGCCTCTTCGGCATCCTCCGGTGAACCTCGCCCTCCGGCACGGCTCGGGCCGTCCGCCCCGCTCACCGGGCCGCCGGACGCGGAAGCGGGCACGGAGGCGGGCACGGCCGGGGAAGCGGGCACGGACACGGGCACGGAGGCGGGTACGAGCACGGTCGCGGCCGGGGAAGCGGGCGCGGAAGCGGGCACGGGCGCGGGCGCGGAAGCGGGCGCCGTGACGGTCGGCCCCGCGCTCCGGGGCGCGCCCCGGTCCGCGTCCGGTCCCGCGCCCCGGTCCGCCCGCGCCCCCGTGCCCCGGTCCGCGTCCGGTCCCGCGCCCGTGCCCGCTTCCGGTCCCGCGCCCGGGTCCTGCTCCGACACCGTGATGTCCGCCGTGCTCTCCACGGGCTCGCCGTCCACGGCCCACACCGAGCCGTCGTCGGCGTACAGGCGGGCGGTGACCTGGTGCGTGCCGCGCGGGACGAGGTGGGCGGAGAGGTGGTGGACGGGGGTGCGCAGCGCCGCGACGGGGCGGCCGTCCACGTAGAGGCGGGCCAGACCGCGGCCGGCCGTCGCCCGCCCGCCCGTCCCCCCGGGCGAGAAGAGGAAGTTGCGCACGGTCAGCCGCACGTCCCAGCCGCCGCCGGCGTCGGGCGTGACCTCGACGCCGACCTCGGGTGCGCCCTCGCCGTCCACCTCGCGGTAGGGCCGGCCCTGCTCGTCCCGCTCGTCCAGGAGCGTGCCGGCGGGCGGGGACGGCTCCGTGTCCCGCCCCTGGGCGCCACGGGACCCGCAGCCCGCGGATCCGGCCAGCAGCACGACACAGACCGCGAGCGCGGTGATCAGACTCCGCGTCCACGACATGCCGGGGAGCGTAGAACAGCGGTCCGATTCCCCGGATCCCCCTGGAGTCGGGTTCCGGGTCCTCCGTCGAGAGGAGGACGGCGCGGGAGGCGACGACGGCCGGGAGCACCCGTCCTGGATCACGCGGCCCCCTTGCGCCGGGGGGAACCCAATCCTACGGTGTCACATAGGAATCACATCGCAAGGGAGCAGCGGACATGAGTGATGGGGGCACCGCCCGCGTGAGCGACTTCGGGCGCGGGGACGCGCGCAAGACCGCCGAAGGACTGGAGTACCTCTCCGGCTTCGGCAACGAGCACAGCTCCGAGGCGGTCCCGGGCGCCCTGCCCGTGGGCCGCAACTCGCCGCAGCGCGCACCGCTCGGGCTGTACGCGGAGCAGCTGAGCGGTACGGCGTTCACCGAGCCGCGGGCGCACAACCGCCGCTCCTGGCTGTACCGGATCCGCCCGTCGGCCGCCCACCCGGCGTTCACCCGCACGGCCAACGGCGCGCTCCGCACCGCGCCCTTCACCCAGACGGTGCCCGACCCCAACCGGCTGCGCTGGAACCCGCTGCCCGAGCCCGCCGGGGACACCGACTTCCTGGCCGGCCTGTGGACCCTGGGCGGCAACGGCGACGTCACCCAGCGCACCGGCATGGCGGTGCACCTGTACCACGCCACCGCCTCGATGGACCGCGTCTTCAGCGACGCGGACGGCGAGCTGCTGATCGTCCCGGAGCGCGGCGGACTGCTGCTGCGCACCGAGTTCGGGCTGCTGCACGCGGAGCCGGGGCACGTCGCGCTGATCCCCCGCGGGGTGCGCTTCCGCGTGGAGCTCCTGGAGGAGACCGCCCGCGGCTACGTGTGCGAGAACTACGGCGCCCCCTTCCAGCTCCCCGACCTCGGCCCGATCGGCGCCAACGGGCTGGCCAACGCCCGGGACTTCCGCGCGCCCGTCGCCGCGTACGAGGACGTCGAGGGACCGGTGGAGGTGGTGAACAAGTTCTGCGGCAACCTCTGGTCGGCCACCTACGGCCACTCCCCGCTCGACGTCGTCGCCTGGCACGGCAACCACGTGCCGTACGTCTACGACCTGCGCCGCTTCAACGTGATGGGCACCGTCTCCTACGACCACCCGGACCCGTCGATCTTCACGGTGCTGACGTCTCCGAGCGACACCCCCGGTCTCGCCGGGGTGGACTTCGTGGTCTTCGCCCCGCGCTGGCTGGTGGGCGAGGACACCTTCCGGCCGCCGTACTTCCACCGGAACGTGATGAGCGAGTACATGGGCCTGATCGAGGGCGCCTACGACGCGAAGGCGGAGGGCTTCGTGCCGGGCGGGGGCTCGCTGCACAACATGATGTCGGCGCACGGCCCCGACCGGGAGACCTTCGAGAGGGCGAGCGCCGCGGAGCTGCGCCCGCAGAAGATCGACGACGGGCTCGCCTTCATGTTCGAGACCCGCTGGCCGGTGTCCCTGACGCCCCAGGCGGCACGGGCGGAGCACCTGCAGCAGGGCTACGACGACGTGTGGCAGGGCCTCGAGCGGCACTTCCGACCGTTGCACTGAACCGATTCCGACAGGTACGGATAGCCCGTGACCTCCTTCGCTCCGGACTCGATCGTCCTGAACCGCAAGCTGCCGCTCTGGTACCAGGTGTCGCAGTCGCTGCGCGCCTCGATCCTCGGCCGCGCGCCGCAGGACCCGTTGCGCCTGCCCACCGAGGAACAGCTGGCCGGGCACTACGGGGTGAGCGTGCTGACCATGCGCCAGGCGCTGAAGGAGCTGGAGGAGGAAGGACTGATCACCCGTCACCGCCGGCGCGGCACGTTCATCGAGCCCGGCGCCAGGCGGGGCACCCCGGTCCGCCTGCTGGGCTCGGTGGACGCGATCGTGGCCCAGCAGTCCGGGATGACCACCGAACTGCTGGAGCACGGCCCGGCGCCGGTACCGGCCGACGTGGCCGAGTACTTCCCGGACCTGTCCGAGGCGGCGGCCTACCACCGGCTGCGCAGCGACGAGAAGACGGGCGAACCGACCAACCACGCCCGCAACTACGTCCGCCCCGAACTGGCCGCCCGGATCGACCTGGACGACCTCGTGCGCTGGCCGATGACCAAGGTCCTGCGCGATGTCGTCGGGGTGGACATCAGCCGCATCACGGACACGGTGGAGGCGCGGCTCGCCGACCCGGAGACGGCCCGCCTGCTCCAGGTGCCGTTGCTCAGCCCGATCCTGCACTACACGGGGGTCACGTACGACACCGACGGCCGCCCGCTGGACGTGGCCGTCATCAACTACCGGGGCGACCGCTTCTCCTTCACGGTGACCCTGGACGCCACCTGATCGGCCGCCCCGACCGCCCGCCGGCCGAAGGCCGTACGATGCCCAGCGTGACGCACGACGACACTCCGCCGCTGGCGGACCTCATGCCGTGGTCCGTCGCACCGCCCCGGCTCGGCCGGGGGTGGCCGGCGGGCCCCGACGCCGCGTCCCTGAAGGCGCGTTGGGACGCCCTCGTGAAGGCCGAGGGGCCGGACCGCGAGGCGCTCTTCCAGCCGACGCGCGCCCGGACCCCGCACACGGCGGTCGGGCAGCTGCCGGGACGGAGCGGGGGCACCGGGCGGCTGGCCCGCGCCTCGGGTCCGTGCCCGGAGCCCGTGCGGGTGCTGCACGCCCCGTTCGACGAACAGTGGCTGATCCCCGACCAGCGGCTGATCGACGCGGCCCGCCCGGAACTGTGGCGGGTGGCGGACGAGCGGCAGGTCTTCGTCGTCGAGGTCCCCAAGGCCTCCGGCTCCCCCGGTCCCCCGCTGCTCGCCACGTCCCTGCTCCCGCTGCTCCGTCCCGGCCGGGTCCGCCCGCTGTACCGCCGCCCCGGGGGCGCGGAACCGAATCTGGCCCCCGGCCTGTGCGCGCACCTGGCCGCCCGGCTCGGCCACCGGGTGCCGCCGGCCGACGTCCTCGCCTGGGCGATGGCCGTGGCGCGCGCCGCGCCCGGCGGACCGGTGGTCCCGCTCACCGGGGACGCCGGCGCGTGGGAGCGGGGCGTGGAGGTGGGCCGCCGGATGCTGTGGCTGATGCGGCGCGACGGGGAGCGCCCCCGGCTCCCCGGCGGGCGCCGCCCCTACGTCCGCGCCCCGCTGCCCTCCCGGCCGTCGGCGGTGCGCTACGACCACGACGAGGAGGCGTTGTCGCTCGACGAGGGCCGCATCTCCCCGGTGCCGCCCGGGGCCTGGGAGTTCGAGGTGGGCGGGGTGCGGGTGCTGGAGCAGTGGCTGGCGGTCCGCACGGAGGGGGCCGAGCCGGGCACCCTGGCCGCGATCCGGCCGGCCGCCTGGCCGCAGGCCTGGACCTCGGAGCTGCTGGAACTGATCACGGTCCTCGCCCTGCTCTCCGAACTGCGCCCGCAGCAGGCCGCGTTGGCGGATCCGGCGGCGCCCGACCCGATCACGTCGGCCGAGCTGCGCGAGGCGGGCGTCCTGCCGGTGCCGTCCCCCGCGCGCCGTCCCGCCTCGGTGCTGGACGCGCACGAGGAGGGGCCCGAGGGGCAGCTGGCGCTGATCTGACGCCGGATCCCGCTCACCGCCGCGGCGCGAAGCCGTCGAGCACGCGGCCCAGCGCCCGTTCGAACACCCCCTCCGGCCTCCCCACCGAGGACGAGGAGCGTGCCGCACGAGCACGTCGGCGCACGACGGCAGCGCGGTGTCCGGCCGGCAGCTGCGGCGTACGCGCAACGACCCGGGGCTGCTGGTGGTGATGGCGTCGGGCGGTGTCATGACCGGCATGTTCCAGTCGGCGCGGGACGTCCACCGCGGGGTGACGGACCGGCTGCGCACCCTGCCGGTGAGCCGGGCGGCCGTACCGGTGGGGCAGGCCGCGGCGGACGTGGTGGTCACGGCGGCCGGGACGGTGCCGTTCCTGCTGGTGGGGCTCGCGGTCGGCCGGCGGGTGGAGGGGGGGGCGCGCCCGAAGCGGTGGGCGCGGTCGCCCTGTTGCTGCCGTTCCGGTTCGCGTGCGGGTGGACCGGGATCTTCCTCGGGCTGCTCACCCGGAACGAGGAGGCGGCCGGCCGGCCGGGCGGGGCGGCCTTCCTGCTGCCGCTGCTGTCCAGCGCGTGCGCCCCGGCCGAGGGGCTGCCCGACGGACTGCGCACGGTCGCGGAGCGGAACCCGATCAGCGCGGTGGCGACGGCGCCGCGGGACCTCTTCGGCAACGCGCCCGTGCCCGGGGGCGCGGCCTGGCCGGTGGCGCATCCCGTCGCGGGGTCGCCGGGCCGGTGCGCGGTGCTGCTGGTGGTCTTCGTGCCCCTCGCGGTGAGGCGCGCGGCCGGGACGGAAGGGGCCGGCGGGCCCCCGGCTCGCTGCCGGGTGGGATCAGGGGGCGCCGACCGGGGACGTGCTCGTGCTCGGAGCGCACCGGCCGCCCCTGCGTGCCGCGGGGATGACGGACGCGGGCGGGGCGCTGCGCCGGGACGGCGGAACCGTCCGGGCGCGGGCGCTACCGGCTGCCGAACAGGGAGCGGCGCAGACGACGCAGCGGGGCGAAGAGCGAGACACGGCTCGCCCGTGCCCGCGCGCCCTTGGCTCCGCGGTCGTGCGCGGTGTCACGCGCGATGAGCTCACGCATCAGCGACGTCGCCTCGGCCGTCTCCCGCTGCGGGACGGCGGGTCCCGCCAGTACCGAGAGGTGGCGGTCGAGGCGCGAGCTGGTCGCGCTGCTCCCGCAGGTGATCGCAGGGACCCTGGCCCTGCTGCGCACTGTTATCTGTTCCATGTCACTCCCCACCCGTACGAGTCCACCCGGCCCGGGCAGGGTAACCCTATCGCCCCGTCCGGGCACACGTGTATCGAGGCCACAGGATTCACCTTCCCCATAAGGGGGTTGACGAACACACGACGGTTACTCTCCGAATCCGACCGTCTTCAGGGCGAGTTGGACGATGGGCCGACCAGTGGGTTGCGGTGATCCCCCGTCAGGTTCGACGGTCACCGCGAGTGACGTCGCGGACCTCCCGAGGCCGGAGGCGACCAGGGGCGTGTCGCCCTCGAAGAGCCCCAGGGAGCGGGGCCCGGCGTCCGGGCCCATCAGCCACAACTGGCGCACACGTCCGTTCGGAGGGTCGTCGTATCCGCCGAGGGTGACGACCGCGCTCCCCTCCGACACGGAGGCGATCACCGCGATCGTGCGGCCGCGCGCGTCCCGGCCGCTGCCCGCGCGGGCGTCCGGAGCGGCGAGGACGTGGGCGATCTCACGTGACCGGTCGCGTTCGGCGTCCAGCCGGTCCCGGGTCCGGTCCGCCTGGACGGCGAACAGGGAGGCGACGACGAGCGCCGCGGCGGCGGTGGCCGTCGCGAACGGCACGAACAGCGGCGGCCTCCGCCGCTCGCGGGCACGCGGCGAGGGAGCCGCGCCCCACACGTGCGGCGGCAGTCGCGGCGCACGCGCGCGGGCCGTCTCCCGGGGCGCGGGGTCCTGCGGAGTGGCCCGTGCGGCGGCCAGGACGCGCTCGCGCAGGGCGGCGGGCGCGGGGGCGGCCGTGGACCAGGCGAGACGCACGGCGTCCTCGGCGAGGGCGCGCACCTCGGCGGCGCAGCGGCCGCAGGACCCCAGGTGCCGCTCGAAGCGGACGCGTTCGGCGGGTTCGAGCGCGTCGAGCGCGTAGGGGGCGGCGAGCGAGTGCGGATCCCCGCGGCGCACCAGACGGGCCAGCAGGCTCATGCCGCACCTCCCAGGCAGTCGCGCAGACGGGTCAGGCCGTCGCGCATACGGGTCTTGACCGTGCCGAGCGGCAGCGACAGCCGCTCGGCCACCTCTCGGTAGGTGTAGCCGTCGTAGTAGGCGAGGGTGACCGACTGGCGCTGCAGCGCGGTGAGACGGTCCAGGCAGCGGCGGACCCACTCGCGTTCGAGTCCGGCCTCGACCTCCTCGGCGACCTGGTCGAAGGCGGGGCCGTCGGCGCGCCGCGCCTCGCGCCGCTCGCGCTCGCCGGCCGCGCGGGCGCTGCGCACCCGGTCGACGGCGCGGCGGTGGGCGAGGGTGAGGACCCAGGACAGCGCGCTGCCCCGGCCGGGGTCGAACCGCGCGGCCGAGCGCCAGAGTTCGAGCAGCACCTCCTGGGCCACCTCCTCGGACTGGGCGGGATCGCGCACCACGCGCCGCACCAGTCCGTACACCGGCCCGGAGACCAGCCCGTACAGCTCCTCGAACGCCTTGTGGTCGCCCCCGGCCACCCGTACCAGAAGCTCGTCCGCCTCCAACGCGCATCCTCCCCCCTGTGGGCCCCGCCGGGCCCGCCCGCTCGACACGAGGCATGCGCGGCGAGCGCGCCTCCGGAGGGGAAGTACGGATCGGCGGGCCGAAAACGCGGGTCCGGCGGCGGGAAATGCCACGGGCCGACGGTCGCGGAGGCAGCGGTCCGGCGGCGGATCCCGAAAACCCGGCCCGTCCGAAAGTCCGACCAATCCGTCCCGCCGCCCGTTCCGAATCCCGCTGCGTCAGGCAAGTAGGCACTGAGGACGGACGGCATGACACCTAACTCCAGGACCGGTGCGGGGCGCGGGAGTCTCGCGACCCTCGTCTGTGGTGCGCTGGCCGCCGGGGGGCTCGCAGCCGCCGGCGCCACCGCGCTGGAACCGGGGGCGGCCTCCGCCTCCAGCCACCGGGAGGCCCCGCTGATCTCGGGCACCCCGCAGTACGACAACACGGACCTGTACGCGTTCGTCAGTCCCGACAAGCCGGACACGACGACGATCATCGCGAACTGGATCCCCTTCGAGGAGCCGGCCGGCGGACCGAACTTCTTCACCTTCGCCGAGGACGCCCAGTACGACATCCACATCGACAACGACGGCGACGCGCAGGGCGAGGTGCTGTTCCGCTACACCTTCACCACGCACACGAAGAACGGCGGGACGTTCCTCTACAACACGGGCCCGGTCACCGCCCTGGACGACCCGGACCTCAACATCACGCAGACCTACGACATCGAACTGCTGAAGCTGAAGGACCAGCGCCCGGTGTCCCGCACGAAGATCGCGGACGACGTGCCGGTGGCGCCGTCGAACGTCGGCAAGGCGTCCATGCCGGACTACGACACCCTGCGGAAGCAGGCCGTGCGCGAACTGGCGGGCGGCACGACGACGTTCGCCGGGCAGGCCGACGACCCGTTCTTCCTGGACCTGCGCGTCTTCGACCTGCTGTACGGCGGGAACCTCTCCGAGGTCGGCAACGACACCCTCAAGGGCTACAACGTCAACTCCCTCGCCCTCCAGGTCCCGACCCGCATGATCACCGAGTCGGCGGACCAGCCGGTCGTCGGCATCTGGTCGACGACCCAGCGCAAGAACGCCGCGGGGCACTTCGTCCAGGTCTCCCGGCTGGGCAACCCGCTGGTCAACGAGGTCGTCAACCCGCTCGAGGACAAGGACGCGTTCAACGCGTCCGCGCCGTGGGACGACGCGCGGTTCCTGAAGAACGTCACCCACCCGGAGCTGCCGAAGCTCATCGAGGCGATCTACAGGATCGACGCGCCCGACGAGCCGCGCGACGACCTGGTCGACGTGTTCCTCAAGGGCGTCGAGGGACTCAACCGGCCGCCCCACGTGAGGCCGTCGGAGATGCTGCGCCTCAACACGTCGGTCGAGCCGGCGGCGAAGCCGAAGCGGCTGGGCGTCCTGGACGGCGACAACGCGGGCTTCCCCAACGGGCGGCGGCTGACGGACGACGTGATCGACGCCTCGCTCCAGGTCGTCGAGGGGGAACTGGTCGGGGCGGAGAACGACCTGGGGGACGCGGTCGACGCCAACGACAAGGAGTTCGGGGCGTCCTTCCCGTATCTGGCGAACCCCACGGAGGGTTCGCGCGGCCCGCTCGCCAAGGGCGTGGACGGCGGCAACGACGTGCGCAACCAGCTCGGTGACGCGCTCCGGCCCGCGGGAGCGGGAGGTCCGGGCGACACCACCCTGATCGCCGCGTCCGCGGGCGCGGGCGCCGGCGGCATCCTGCTGGTCGGCGCGGCCCTGCTGTGGTGGCGCCGGATGCGCGGCCGGGCGTACTGAGCCGGCCCGCCGGCGGGCCGCCGGGGCTCCCGGCCGCCCGCCCGCCGACAGGCGCGGCCCGTTCCCCCTTCCCCCACGGCACGGGCCGCGCCGCCTGCCTCCGCACCCAGCGAGCGACCGAGGAGAGGTCATGCCTGCGCGTACCGACGACAGCGCCCGTGAGAGCGGGCGGGGCACCGCGCCGCCCGCCCCGGCGGAACCCGGGCCCGAGGAACCGTCCGGCCCCGCCACGGGACCCGGCACCGTGGAACCGCCCGGCCCCGCCACGGCCGCCGCCCCGCGCCGGTTCTCCGCCGCCGCGCGGCGCTCGCGCGGGACCCGTCTCGCCCTGTGCGCCGGTCTGCTGGCCGTCGCGATGACCGCCGGGGCCGTCGCGGTGGGAGGCGGCCGGGGCGGAGAGCGGGCCGGGGCCGGCGCGGCAGCGGCGGCCGGGGCGCTCGCGCCCGGTGTGCTCGCCGGGGGCGACCTCGACGCCGGGGTCCGCGCGCTCCAGACCCGTCTGCGCGCCCAGCCCCGCGACTTCGGCGGCTGGGCCACCCTGGGGGTCGCCTACGTCGAGCAGGCCCGGATCCACGGGGACCCCTCGCGCTACCCGCAGGCCGAGCGGGCGCTCGACCGCTCCCTCGCCCTCGCACCCGGCAACGACCAGGCCCTCGCCGGCCGGGCCGCGCTCGCCGCCGCCCGGCACGACTTCACCGGCGCCCTGGAGTACGCCGACCGGGCCCTGGAGCGGAACCCCTACAGCGAGCGCGCCCTGTGCTCCCGCATCGACGCCCTGGTCGAGCTCGGCCGCTACGACGAGGCCGCCCGGGCCGCCGGCACCGCCGACCGCAGGCGGCCCGGGGTGCCCGTCTTCACGCGGTACGCGTACGTGCGGGAGCTGCGCGGCGACGTGCGGACCGCGCGGGAGGTGCTGGAGCGGGCCCTGGACGGCGCCTCCTCGCCCGCCGACGTGGCGTACGTCGCGACCGCGCTCGGGCAGCTCGCCTGGAACCAGGGGGACCACCCGGCGGCCCTGCGCCACTACGCCCGCGCGCTCGCCGCCGAGGAGGACCACCTCCCCGCCCTGGAGGGCCGGGCCCGCGCCCAGGCCGCGGGCGGGGACCGCGCGGGCGCCGTCGCGACGCTGGAGCGGGTCGTCGCCCGCTCCCCGCTGCCCGGTCCGCTGGTCGCCCTCGGCGAGCTGTACGAGGACCGCGGCGCCGACGGCGACCGGGCGAGGGCCCGTGAGCAGTACGCCCTGGTGGACGCCTGGACCGCGCTGGCCCGCGCCGGGGGTGTGGACGCCGACCTCGACACCGCGCTCGCCACCGCCGACCACGGCCGCCCTGGGGAGGCCCTGCGCGCGGCCCGCGCCGCGTGGGACCGCCGGCACGGTGTGCACACGGCGGACGCCCTCGCGTGGGCGCTGCACGTCAACGGCCGTGACGAGGAGGCCCTTCCGTACGCCCGCCGGGCCACGGCCACCGGGTACCGCAACGCCGCCTTCCTCTACCACCGCGGCATGATCGAACGCGCCACCGGGCACGACCGCGCCGCCCGCGCCTCCCTCGCGGCGGCCCTGGAGCTGAACCCCGGCTTCTCGCCCCTCGGCGCCCGTGCGGCCCGTGCCGCGCTGAAGGACCTGGAGGGGGCACGGTGATCCTCCGCCGCTCCGTCACCGCCGCGGCCGCCGTCCTCACCGCCGGGTGCGCGCTCGCCCTGCTCCCGGCCACGGCGGCGAGCGCGCACCCGCTCGGCGACTTCACCGTCAACCGCTACGACGGGCTGGTCGCCGCGCCCGGCGAACTCCGCGTCCACCATGTCGAGGACCTCGCGGAGATCCCGGCCACGCAGGCCGGGCCGGACGTCGGCCGGCTGGGCCGGGACGCGTGGGCGCGCCGGCGCTGCGCCGCGGCCGCGCGCGACAGCGAGGTGCGCGTGGACGGCCGCGCGGTCCCGCTCGCCGTGCGCGACAGCCGGGTGCGCGTGCGGCCCGGCCGGGCGGGGCTCGACACCCTGCGCGTGGAGTGCGG
Organism: Streptomyces sp. Tu 3180; assembly: GCF_009852415.1. NCBI lineage: Bacteria > Bacillati > Actinomycetota > Actinomycetes > Kitasatosporales > Streptomycetaceae > Streptomyces > Streptomyces sp. Tu 3180. The sequence continues at coordinate 1,948,399 of NZ_WOXS01000002.1, forward strand.
GCTGCGCGCTCCCCTGCCGGAGGGCGGCGCGGTGGACGTCGCCTTCCGCGCGGCGGGGGCGGCGTCCGGACCGGGCTGGCGGGAGATCACCGCGCGCGGCGACCGCATGACGCTCACCGGCTCGGACGTGCCGGACAGCTCGCTCTCCCGCGAGCTGACGCGCTACCCGGAGGGGTTGCTCTCCTCCCCGGCCGGCACCACGACCGCAGCCCTGCGCGTCCGCCCCGGCGGCCCGGCGCTGGCGGGGCGGGAGGCCGACGCGCCCGCCTCCTCCGTGCTGCCCCGCGGCGCGGACCGCTGGACGCGCGCCCTGGGCGACCTCGTCGCACGACGCGACCTCACGGCCGGCCTCGCCGCGCTCGCCCTGCTGACCGCCGTCCTCCTCGGCGCGGTGCACGCGCTCGCGCCGGGCCACGGCAAGACCCTCATGGCCGCGACGGCGGCGGCGCGCGGTGGCCGGGCGCGGCCCGGGGACGTGCTGCCCATGGCCGCCTCGGTGACGGTCACCCACACCCTCGGCGTGGTCGCCCTGGGCCTGCTGGTCACGGCCGGTTCGGCCGCCGCGCCCTCGGTGGTCGCCTGGCTGGGCGTCGCGAGCGGCGTCCTCGTCACCCTGGCCGGCGCGGGCCTCGTACGCCGGGCCCTGCGCAACCGGGGCCGCGCGCACCGGCGTCCGCACCCGCACCCCCACGGCGACGACCACGGGCACCACCACGGCCACAGCCACGACCACGGCCGGGATCACCCGCACCCCCACGGGACGACGCACACCCACGGCGGCCGCACCCACACGCATCCGGCCGCGCCCACCCTCCGCGGCACGATCCTGCTCGGTTTCGCCGGCGGGCTGGTGCCCAGCCCGTCCGCCGTGGTGGTGCTGGTCGGCGCCGCGGCGCTCGGCCGGGCATGGTTCGGGCTGCTGCTCGTCGTCGCGTACGGCGTGGGCCTGGCCCTGACCCTCACCGCGGCCGGGTACGCGGTCGTCGGGGCGGGCAGCGGGGTGACCCGGCTCCTGGCCCGGCGCCCCCGCTGGACGGCGGCCCCGTGGGCGGCGCTGGTGCGCCGGAGCGCGCCCCTGGGGTCGGCGTTCGCCGTCGTGGCCCTGGGAGCCGGATTGGTGTTCAGGGGGGCGGCATCCGCGCTGGGCTGAGCTACTTTCATGAGGAAAGGCAGATTTCGCCCGGCTGCGAATGGGGGCGCCGTGTCCGAGGAACCGGGCGGTGAGCGGGTGGTCGCGGGCCGCTACCGACTGCTGTCGCCGCTGGGCGAGGGCGGCATGGGCACCGTGTGGCGGGCCCGTGACGAGGTGCTGCACCGCGAGGTCGCCGTCAAGGAGGTCCGCGCCCCGGCCGGGCTGCCGGCGTCCGACGTGGAACGGATGTACGCCCGTCTGGAGCGGGAGGCCTGGGCGGCGGCCCGGGTCGCCGACCGCAACGTGGTGACGGTCTACGACGTGGCCACCGAGGACGGGCGCCCGTGGATCGTCATGGAACTGGTGCGCGGCCTGTCGCTGGCCGAGGTGCTGGACGCCGAGGGGCCGCTGCCGCCGCGGCGGGCCGCGCACATCGGCGCGGAGGTGCTGGCCGCCCTGCGGGCCGCGCACGGGGCCGGGGTGCTGCACCGGGACGTGAAGCCCGCCAACGTCCTGATCGCGAACGACGGACGGATCGTGCTCACCGACTTCGGGATCGCCACGGTCGAGGGCAGCTCCGCGCTGACCATGACCGGGGAGGTCGTCGGATCGCCCGAGTTCCTCGCCCCGGAGCGGGCGCTGGGCCGCACGCCCGGCCCCGAGTCGGACCTGTGGTCGCTCGGCGTGCTGCTGTACGCGGCGGTCGAGGGCCACTCGCCCTTCCGGCAGGACACCCCGCTGAGCACCCTGCGGGCGATCGTCGACGAGGAGCTGCCGCCGCCGCGCCGGGCCGGTCCGCTCACCCCGGTCGTCGAGGGACTGCTGCGCAAGGATCCGGCTCGGCGGCTCACGGCGGAGCGGGCGCAACAGGACCTGCGGGTCATCAGTGCCGGAGGCACCGTCTCCGGGGAGGACACCCCCCGGGCGGACACCGCGGTTCCGGCCGCGTACGCCCCGACCGTGGCCGCGCGTCCGCGGGCGCACCACCCCGGGCCCCCGCCCACGCCCCCGCTGCCGGCCGCGGGAGCGCCGGCCGGGACCACCGCGGTCACCCGGCCCGAGCGCGGCCGCCGCGCCGTCGTCGCCCTGGTCGCGGGCGTGGCCCTGCTGGCCCTGGCGCTGGCCGGGCTGACGTATGCGCTGCTGGACCGCGGGGACGGCGGCGGGGACGGCGGTTCCGGCGCCCGGGACCGGAGCACGCGGGCGGGTTCGTCCGCGCCGGCCGGTGAGGACGGGAACGGGGCCGGGGCGCCCCGGACGGACGGGCCGGCGCCCTCCCCCGGCACGAGCGGCGCACGGGAGAGCACGCCCCCGCCCCAGACGGTGTCGGTGACGGTGACCGGCGCGCACACGGAGTACTCCGGCGGCTGTCCGCCGCCCGAGGACGGGGCGCCCGCGTTCACGGCGACGTTCACGGTGGGGCGGCTGCCGGCCGAGGTCTCCTACCGCTGGGTGGCCGAGGACGGCTCGGTGGCCGATCCGGGATGGCGGACGCTGTCGTTCCCGGAGGGCGGCGGGCGTACGCGGCAGGACACGGTGGCCGTGACGACGTACTCGCAGAGCGGCACGTTCGAGAGCAGGATCGGTGTGGAGGTCCGGGAGCCGGTGGAGACGGCGTCGGACTCGGTGCCGTTCTCGGTGACGTGCGAGACGGAGACCCCGCCGGGCGGGGCCTCCCCTTCTCCTTCCGGTTCTTCCGGTCCGGTGACCGCGCCCTGACGGGTCAGGCCGCGGCGTCCAGCACCGGCAGGTAGCCGCCGGACTGGCCGGCCGCCGTCGGGTGGTACGAGTTGCCGATGTTGAACCAGTCCACGCTGTGCAGCCAGGAGCTGCCGGAGCAGATCTCGTGGCCGGTGAAGGTGGTGCGCACGTCGCCGAAGGTGAAGCCGTGCGCGCCGGCGCGCTGGGCGATGGCGTTGTTGAGGTGGTCAGCGGCGTCGTTGATCGCCTTCCGCTTGGTCTCGGAGAGACCGATGCAGGAGGTGCCGAGTTTGTAGAAGCGGGGGTAACCGAGCACGACGACGTGGGCGTTGGGGGCCCGGGTGCGGATGGCGCTGTAGACGCTGTCGAGCCGGCCGGGCAGCGTCGAGTCGACGTAGGCCCGGGCGGTGGCGATCCGGGAGAGACAGGTGCTGTCGGACTGGAGCACACAGGTCGTCATGACGTCGGCGAATCCGGCGTCGTTGCCGCCGACGCTGAGGGAGACGAGGCCGGTGGAGGTGGAGAGCGGAGCGAGCTGCCCGGCGAGAACGTCACCCGTACGAGCGCCCGAGCAGGCGGTGAAGTCGAAGGACGAGGGTGAGTTGGCGGCCCTCCAGAGGTACGGGTAGGCGTTCGTGCTGCGCTTGCAGTCGCCGCTGGAGGAGATGTAGCTGCCGGCTCCGACGCCGGAGGAGTAGGAGTCTCCGAGCGCCACGTAGCCGCCCGCGGCGGCCTGTTGGGACGCCTGAGCCGTCGTGGCGCCGGTGAGGGCGGCGGTGACGGCGAGGAGGAGTGAGCCCAGAAAGAGGGAAAGTCGGGAACGTCTCATGGAACCTCCCTTTAGCAGGATCTCTGCCTCAACCGTCGTACCAACTACGCGTGTTGACTGGAAGTGTCCATGCCAAAAAAATCCGGCTCTCCCCGGGAATCACTCCGCTTCTTCACACGAACCACCCCGGGGGGAACGGCTGTTCAACCCTGGACAAAATCTGGCCGTAGGGATTTTCAGCCCTTGACGCCCCCTACGGGGTGCGCCACATTGAAGCCCGGCATTGGACGCTTCGGGGGGCAAAGTCGGCCATGCAGACAGGCATATCCGGGCAAGAGCCGCACACGACGGCCAAACCATCGAAACATGGGACGCCGTTCCAGGTCTTGCCATAAGGGTCCAATTGTCAATACCGTCATACATCTCACCCGCATCGGTCCGTCAGTAAGCGGCTCCAGGGGAGGGCTCAGGACCGCGACGAACCGGCGCGGGGCGCGGTAGGGGGGTGCCGTGCTCGGTGACCGCAACGGTGACCGGGCCGTGCCGCGCGGTCGGCTGCCGTTGTCGCGGCCGGCCAGCTTTGCCAGCTCACCCGGCGTACACGTCGGTTCCATGTGTCGTGCCGTGGGGTGAGAACCCCCCTTTCGAACCGGACGAACAGCCGGGCCGCCCGAGGGGCGGGCGGTCCACCGGACGAGAGGGACCAGACTCATGAGCTCCGTTCTGCAGCCGGCGGCCACGGACCAGGATCCGCCGACCGCCCGCACGTACCGGCCCGTCTCCTCGCACCTGGCCATCGCGCCGCCGGTGAGCGTGGTGATACCGGCCATGAACGAGGCGGAGAACCTGCCGTACGTCTTCAAGACGCTTCCCGACTGGATCCACGAAGTGGTCCTGGTCGACGGCAACTCCACCGACGACACCGTCGAGGTGGCCCGCGGACTGCGGGCGGACGTCAAGGTCGTCGAACAGCGCGGCAAGGGCAAGGGCGACGCCCTGCGCACCGGGTTCGAGGCCTGCACCGGCGACATCATCGTGATGGTCGACGCCGACGGCTCGGCCGACGGCAACGAGATCGTCAGCTACGTCTCCGCCCTGGTCTCCGGCGCGGACTTCGCCAAGGGGTCCCGCTTCGCCAACGGCGGCGGCACCGACGACATGACCTTCATCCGCAAGCTCGGCAACCGGGTGCTGTGCGCCGTCGTCAACCGCAAGTTCGGCGCCCGTTACACCGACCTCTGCTACGGCTACAACGCCTTCTGGCGGCACTGCCTGGACAAGATCGACCTCGACTGCACCGGCTTCGAGGTCGAGACCCTGATGAACATCCGGGTCGTCAAGGCCGGCCTCAAGGTGCAGGAGATACCCAGCTACGAGTACCTGCGCATCCACGGCACCAGCAACCTGCGGGCCGTGCGCGACGGGCTGCGCGTGCTGCGGGTGATCCTCGGGGAGCGGTCCAACCGGCGTGCGCTGCGCAGCCGCGCACGCCACTCGCCGCTGCTCGACACGGGCCGGGGGAAGGTGTCTTGAGCGAGTCCGGCATCCCCGGCGTCTCGGTCGTGATCTGCGCCTACACCGAGGACCGCTGGGAGGACGTCCTCGCGGCGGTCGCCTCGGTGCGGGCGCAGTCGCGGCCGGCCCTGGAGATCCTGCTGGTCGTGGACCACAACCAGGCCCTCCTGGACCGCCTGGGCGAGGAGTACAAGGAGACCGGGGACGTGCGGGTGCTCGCCAACGCGGGCCCCCGCGGCCTGTCCGCCGGCCGCAACACCGGGATCGCCGCCTCCCGCGGCGAGATCGTCGCCTTCCTCGACGACGACGCCGTCGCCGAGCGCGACTGGCTGCGGCGCTTCACCGAGGCGTACGCCGATCCGCGCGTGATGGCGGTCGGCGGGCGCACCGAGCCGGTCTGGGCGTCGGGCCGGCGACCCGCCTGGTTCCCCGAGGAGTTCGACTGGGTGGTGGGCTGCACCTACCGGGGCCTGCCGCCCGGGCGGGTGCGGGTGCGCAACGTCCTCGGCGGCAACGCCTCCTTCCGGCGCAGCGCCTTCGACGCGGCGGGCGGCTTCGCCACCGGCATCGGACGCGACGGGAACAAACGTCCGCTGGGCGGGGAGGAGACGGAGCTGTGCATCCGCCTCAGCCGCGCCCGCCCGGACGCGGTCCTGCTGATCGACGACCGCGCGGTGATCCACCACCGGGTGCCCGGGACCCGCGAGCACTTCCGCTACTTCCGGACGCGGACGTACGCCGAGGGCCTGTCCAAGGCGCTGGTCGCCCGCAGCGTCGGCGCGGAGAAGGGACTGGCGTCCGAACGCCGGTACACCACGCGCGTCCTGCCGGCCGGGGTGGCGCGGGGCCTGCGCGACGCCCTGCTGGCCCGGCCGGGCGGCGCGGGGCGCGCGGGGGCGATCGTCGCCGGGGTGCTCACGGCGGCGGGCGGTTACGTGGTGGGCAGCGTGCGGGCCCGGCGGGGCGGGGTGACGTTCTCCGTGGTGGACGTCGCGGGCGGCGGTCCGCGCGGTGGGGGCCGAGGGGGTGCCGGTGACTGACGCGCGCGTGCCGATCCTCATGTACCACTCGGTCGCCGCCGATCCCAGCGAGGCGACCCGTGCCCTCTCCGTGAGCCCGGAGGCGTTCGCCGAGCAGATGGCGGTGATCGCGGACCGGGGGCTCACCCCCGTCACCACCGCCGATCTGGCGGCCCGCTGGCGTTCGGGGCGCCCGCTGCCCGCGCGGCCGGTCCTCGTCACGTTCGACGACGGCTACGAGGGCGTGCACCGGCACGCGCTGCCCGTGCTCGCCCAGCACGGCTTCCCGGCCACCCTGTTCGTCTCCACGGGATGGCTGCGGGGTCCGTACGACACCGGCGGCGGCCTGGACACCATGCTGGACTGGGGCCAGGTGCGCGAACTGGCCGGCGCGGGCGTGGAGATCGGCGGGCACAGCCACAGCCATCCGCAGCTGGACCGGCTCGACGACCGCCGGCTGCGCTCCGAGCTGATCCTGTGCAAGAAGATCGTCTCCGACCAACTGGGCTCCGTTCCGGCCTCGTTCGCGTACCCCTACGGCTACTCCAGTCGCCGGGTGCGCGAGGCGGTGCGGGAGACGGGGTACGCCCAGGCGCTCGCCGTCGGCAACGGCCTCGCCCGCCGTGCCCAGGGGCCGTACGCCCTGCGGCGGGTCACCGTGCGGCGGTCGACGGACGCCGCCGGGTTCGAGCGGCTGGTGGAGGGGCGGGCCGTCGCGCGCACCTTCGCGCGGGACCGTGTCCTGACCAAGGGGTACGCGGTGGTCCGCCGGGCCCGGCAGGCCGGTCTGCTGCTCCGCCGGCCACGGGACTGAACGAGCGAGGGGACGAGCCGCACACGGGCGACAAAACCGCGCGCACTCCGGAAACCGGGTGCACGCGGCGCCCGTGTGCCCGATCATGGCGGACATGTCCGCGAAGCCACACGACGCACTGCCGATCCGGCTCAACGTCGACGACAGCGACTCCCCGGCCGACGTCGTCGACGCGCTGTTCCTCGGCCGCTTCGCGACGGGCGAGCAGCCGTACTCGCACGCCGCCAACATCGACCGGGTGCGCTCCGGCGCGACCCTGCTGCCCGCGGACGCGCGGGTGCTGCGGCTCGCCAGGGACGACGACCGCAGCGCCACCCTGGCCGAGGGCGACGGCTGGACGCTGCTGGTCTCCCGCTGGAACCGGGGCGCCGACGTCACGGTCACCGCGACCAGCGCCGACCTCGCGGCGAGGATCCTGGGCGAGGCCACGGACGGCGCGGCGGACGAGCCCGAACCCCAGCCGGAGAACGTCACCATGGGCTTCTGGTACGTCTCCCCGCGCCGCGGCCCGCACCGCACCACCCGGCAGATCTCGGCGGGCACCTGGGAGGAGGTCCGGCCCAACTACACGGCGCCGGTGGCGGACGCGATGGACCGCCTGATGAAGACCACCCCCGAGGACATCTCGGGCCGGCTGCTCCTGCTGCACGGCCCGCCGGGCACCGGCAAGACCTCCGCGCTGCGCACGCTGGCCCGGTCCTGGCGGGACTGGTGCCAGGTGGACTGCGTCCTGGACCCGGAGCGGCTGTTCGGTGACGTCGGCTACCTGATGGACATCGCGATCGGCGAGGAGGACGCGGCGGGCAAGGGCCGCTGGCGGCTGCTGCTCCTCGAGGACTGCGACGAGCTGATCCGCGGCGAGGCCAAGCACACGGCCGGACAGGCCCTGTCCCGGCTGCTGAACCTCACGGACGGCCTGCTCGGCCAGGGCCGCAACGTCCTGGTCGGCGTCACCACCAACGAGGACCTGGAGCGTCTGCACCCGGCCGTCGTCCGCCCCGGCCGCTGTCTCGCCCGCATCGAGGTCGGGCCGCTGACCCGCGTGGAGGCGGTGAACTGGCTGGGCCGCGAGGACGGCATCGGCCGCGAGGGCGCCACCCTGGCCGAGCTGTACGCCCTGCGCCGGGGCACCTCCCCGACCGCCCTGCCCGAACCGCGCGGCGACGCGGACGCGGGGCTGTACCTGTAGGCACGGATCCGGGGCCGTCGGTACGGGGGCGCGGTCCCCGGGGCCACCGGCAGGGGGACGCGGACCGCCGGCACGCAGACACGGGCCGGCGGGCCGCCGTTGCCGGGCCCGGGCCGGCCGGTGGCCGACCGTCCCGCCTACTCCCCGTAGGCCGCCCGCAGGGCGTCCCGCACGGCGGCCAGCGCCTCGTCCTCGGTCAGCCCGAGCCGCCGCACCCGCTCCGCGTACCCCTGGGCCGCCGACGCCGCCTCCCGCTGCGCCGCCGAGCCCGCGGCCGCGACCACCGTGCCGTTGCGGCCCCGGGTCTCGATCACCCCGTCGGCCTCCAGCGCCCGGTAGGCCTTGGCCACCGTGTTCGCGGCGAGGCCGAGCGTCCCGGCCAGCCCCCGCACCGTCGGCAGCCGGTACCCCACCGGCAGCTCTCCCGACCGGGCCTGCTCGGAGATCTGCGCCCGCACCTGCTCGTACGGCGGCGCGCCGTCATCGATGTGGATCTTCAAGGTCACGGCTCGATTGTCCCGCACCCGGGAAAAATGGGAGGCACCCCGGGCGCGTCCCGGCATAGCGTGCACAGCCATGACCGTGACCGTGCGCGACCTGCGACCAGGGGTGCGAGCCGACGCCGAGGGTTTCTCCCGCGTCCGCCGCCTCGCCCTCCCCTTCATGCTGTCCACCCCCGAGTCCGTGCTGCACGACCTGACGCGCTCCCACCCGGACGCCCACTTCCGGCAGCTCGTCGCCGAGGAGGACGGCGAGATCATCGGCACGGCCCAGGTCGGTCTCGCCCACGACAGCCCGGAGCCCGGCCAGGGCTCCGCCAACGTCTACGTCCGCCCGGACAGGCTCCGGCGCGGCGCCGGGTCGCTCCTGCTGCGCGCCGCCGAGGAGCGCCTGGCCGGCCTCGGCGCCCGCAAGGTCCACAGCTGGGTCCTGGACGCACCGGACAACCGGGCCTTCGCCGAGCGGCACGGCTACCGCGTCGGCCGCTCGGCCCACTTCCTGCGGCTGGACCTGGCGCACGGCGACCTGCCGCCCCTCCAGGACCCGCCGCCCGGCGTCGAACTGCGCACCGGCGCCGACTTCGCCGACGACCCGCGCCCGCTGTTCGCCCTCGACGCGGAGACGACGTCGGACGAACCGAGCGACATCGGCACCGAGTTCACCGACTACGGGGCGTGGCTCGAGCAGACCTGGAAGCACCCCCTCCTCGACCTCGGCCTGACCACGGTCGCGGTGGTCGACGGCCTCCCCGCCGCCTTCACCGCGGCCTACACCGACGGCTCCGCCCGGTACGGCACCGCCATGACCGGCACCGCCCGCGCCCACCGCGGCCGGGGCCTGGCCAAGCTCGCCAAGAACGCCTCCCTGCACCGCGCCCGCGCCGCCGGGTGCACGGAGGCGTTCACGGGGAACGACACCGGCAACGGACCGATGCTCGCGATCAACAAGTGGTTCGGCTACGAGGTCTGCGCCACGGAGGTGCGATATGTCCGCGAACTCGGCTGACCGCCCGGTCCTCCTGGACGTCGTCCTCGTCAAGGCGGGCCGCGAGAAGATCCGTTACCCCGCCGAACTGCTCGCCGACGACGGCACCCGCGTCACCGTGCGCGCCCCGTGGGCGGGTGACGGCGTGCGCGACTTCGGCTTCGTGCGTTTCGAGCCCGGTGACGTCTTCACCGAGCACTACTGGCGCGACCGGTGGTACTCCGTGAAGGAGGTCCGCACCGCAGGCGGCGCCCTCAAGGGCCACTACTGCGACGTCACCCGCCCGGCCGAGCTCTCCGGCACCCGGCTGGTCGTCGAGGACCTCGACCTGGACCTGTGGGTCGGCGCGGACGGCACGGACGTGCGGCGGCTGGACGAGGACGAGTTCGCGGCGAGCGGGCTGGCGCAGACGGATCCGCGGGCGGCGGCGGCCGCCGTGGCCGCGCTCGACGAGCTGGAGGCCCTGGCGCGCGGGGACGGCCTCGGCACGCTGCTCGCGTGAGGCGGCCGGCTCAGTCCGGCACCGCGACCACCGCGTACCGCTCGTCGTCGACCTCCCGGCCCCACAGCGCCGTCTCCCGCGACAGCCGCTCCACGCGCACCCGCCCGGCGAGCGGGGCGAGCAGGGCGGTGAGCCGGTCCGCCGGTATGCCGACCGGGCTCACCGTCCCCCACACCCCCTCGACCAGCACCAGCCGGCCTCCCGGGCGCAGCAGCTCCCGCCAGTGCCGCAGGGCCCGGGCCGGTTCGGGCAGCGTCCACAGGACGTGCCGGACCAGGACGGCGTCGTAGCGCCGCCCGCCGACCGGCGGCGCCGTCGCGTCACCGACCAGGAACACCGCGTCGCGCCCGGCGAGCTTCTCCCGGGCCAGCGCCACCATGGCCGGGGACCGGTCCACCCCGGTGACCCGGTGTCCCTGGGCGGCCGCGAGGAGCGACAGGCTGCCGGTGCCGCAGCCGAGGTCGAGGACGTCGCCCGCCCGTCCGGGCAGCCAGGCGCGCAGCCGCTCGGCCCAGGCGGCGCGCACGTCCGGGTCGCGCAGTCCGTGGTCCGGCTCGTCGTCGAAGGCGGCGGCCCGCGCGTCCCAGTCGACGCCGTCCGTGCCCGCCCGGTCACGGTGCTCGCTCATGGCCCCAGGGTGACACCCGCCACTGACAATCGATTCGTGACAGCGGCCACAGACACACCGGGACCGATGAGGAACTCTCCCCCGAAGGGTCTGCCTCTGTGAGAACACGGAACCCGGTGGACCCCGAAGGAGGCAGCCATGCGCCGTGTCACCGTGCAGAAGCCCCTGAAGAAGGCGGACGCCCGCCGGGTCCGCGACGAGCCCGACGAGCGCCCCGCGGGACGTCCGGAGGTCCGCCGGGACATCGCCCGCACCTGGTGGCCCGACGGCTGAGCAGGCCGGCCGCGCCGGCCGCGAGGGGCCGCGAAGCCCGTCCGTCCCGCCGCGCACGGCACGTACCTGATCCCAGCCTGAGCACTCCCTTAACGCGACCATAAGGATCTCCCTCCACGGCCTCCGCCGGGCGATTTCACGGTTCTCCGGGGCTAGCTTCTGTGGCACCCCCACGGGATTCCCCCGAGTCAAGTGATCGCTGTCGAGGAGTTGCCGCCCCATGCCCGCACACCGCAAAGCCGCTGTCGCCGTCGCCGGTCTCGTTCCGCTCGCCCTCACCGGGCTGTCCGCCGCACCGGCGTCCGCGCACGGTTCGATGGGCGACCCGGTCAGCCGGGTCTCCCAGTGCTACGCCGAGGACCCGGAGAGCCCGAAGTCGGCGGCGTGCAAGGCGGCGGTCGCGGCCGGCGGGACCCAGGCGCTCTACGACTGGAACGGCATCCGCATCGGTGACGCGCGCGGACGCCACCAGGAGCTCATCCCCGACGGCAAGCTGTGCAGCGCGAACAACGAGCAGTTCAAGGGGCTCGACCTGGCCCGCGCGGACTGGCCCGCGACGAGCGTGAGCAGCGGGTCGTACACCTTCAAGTACCGTGTGACCGCCCCGCACAAGGGCACCTTCAAGGTGTACATCACCAAGCCCGGTTACGACCCGGCGAAGCCGCTGGCCTGGGGCGACCTGGATCTGGCGAACCCGGTGGCGACGGCCACCGACCCGGCCGCCTCGGGCGGCTTCTACACCTTCACCGGCACCCTCCCCGAGCGCTCCGGCAGGCAGCTGCTGTACGCGGTCTGGCAGCGCTCGGACAGCCCGGAGGCGTTCTACTCCTGCTCGGACGTCGCGTTCGGCGGCGGAAACGCGACCGGCGGCGAGGACGCGGCGGGCGGCGAGGGCGAGGCCGGCGGCGGTGACACGCCCGAGGAGGAGGCCGCCCCGGCGCCGGCCGCCTCCGCCCCGTCCGAGGAGCAGATCGAGGCCGGCGCCGAGAAGTCGACCGTCGAGAACCACGGGCACGGCGACGACGACCCGGACACCTCGGCGGCGCCCGTCGCGGCGCGGGACGACACCGCTCCGGACGCCTCCGGCGACGGCACCGCCAACCGGCCTAAGGCGGCCGGCGGCTCGGCGGACCTCGCGGAGACCGGTGGCGACGGCAACACCCCGTACCTGATGGTCGGCGGGGCCGCGGCGCTGGCGCTGGGCTCGGCGGCGCTGTTCGCCTCCGCCCGGCGGCGCACGGCGGGCGGGCGGCACGGCCGCTGAACCGGCGCGGGGCCCTGTCCGGCGGCTCAGGCCGGACAGGGCCCCGCGGCGTCCGCCGCGACCTGCACGTGTCAGTCGAACACCGAGGCGCAGGTGGTGGGCGTGGCGCGGGCCGGGTCGAGGGCGTTGGCCACCTCGTGGAAGGCGATCCGGTCGAACAGCCCGACGGCCAGGTGCTCGGACAGGTCGAGCGGGCACAGGTCCTGGAGCAGGACGTTGCGCACGTCCGGTCCGTCCAGGTACTGGCTGCGGTACGGGGTGAGCACCTCGTCGTACTTCGTGGCGATGACGGTGTAGCGGACCCCGGGCACGGTGTCGCCGCCCTCGTTGAGCCTGGTGAGGAAGTCGGAGCCGGCGATCTGGTCGGCGAGGGCGGGGGTGGCCTCGTTCAGCAGGTCCTCGGCGCCCGGGAAGTACGGCAGCAGGCGGGTGAGGCCGCCGAGCGTGGTGCCGTGGTTGCTGGGCGCGATCCCGACGAGGGCGTTCACCTCGTCCGCTCCGCCGAGGAACCTGAGGTAGTGGCGGGGCATCATGCCGCCCTGCGAGTGGCCGACGAGATCGGCTTCGGCGGCGCCGGTCGCGGCGAGCACCCGGTCGACGAAGGCGTCGAGCTGCTCCGCGGACTCCTCGACGGGGCCGAGGCCGTGGAAGAAGGGGACGCCGGGCAGCTGTCCGTAGTCGAGGGAGAAGACGCAGTAGCCGCGGTGCCCGAGGTAGGGCGCGAGACCGAGCCAGTTGTCGACCGAGTTGCCGAAGGTGCCGTGCACCAGGACGACGGGGCGGGGGTGGGCGGCGGAGGGCTTGCAGGAGTAGTCGTTCCAGCCCCTGCCGGGCGCGCCGGAGGCGTGGGCGCCGGTGGGGACGGTGACGGCAGCGGCGGCCAGCAGGAGTGCGGCCAGCGGTCTGATCACTCGCTTCCAGGGCAGCATCGGGTGATCTCCTTGCGGTTCATGGGGAGGTGGGGGGCCTTGCTCCCTGTGATCCGGATCACGAGGCTGCTGTTCACTCGTCAAGTTACGGACGAGTAGGGAAGCTGGGAAGTTACGCGTCGGTAAAACTTCCGCCGCCGGCCGGCGGCGGTCCGCCCGGAACCGGCAGAGGGTCACCAGGCGGGCCGTACGGCCCTCTCGGGGCGATGCGCGGCGGCGTCTCCGGCAGCCCGCGCGCCCCCGCCTCCCCGAACACGCCCCGCGCGCCCACGGCCTCCGAGGCCGCCTCCCGCACCGGGCGAGTTCACCGGCGGCACCGGGGATCCCGCCCGCACAACGCGGAAGTCCCGCCCCTCGCGCGCGGGGCGGGACTTCGCGGGAAGGAAATGCTCAGCCGATCCGCGTGCCGGTCGCCGAGAGGGCCTCCGTCACCGGCTGGAAGAAGGTCGTGCCGCCCGAGGTGCAGTCGCCGCTGCCGCCGGAGGTGAGGCCGACCGCCTTGTCGCCCGAGAAGAGCGAGCCGCCGCTGTCGCCGGGCTCGGCGCAGACGTCGGTCTGGATCAGGCCGTTGACGATGTCGCCGTTGCCGTAGTTCACGGTGGCGTCCAGACCGGTGACCGTGCCGGAGTGCACCTGGGTCGTGGAGCCGCTGCGGGTGACCTGCATGCCGACGGTGGCCTCGGCCGCGCCGGAGATCGCCTGCGCGGAGCCGTCGTAGAGGTTCACCTCGCTCGGGCGGTCCACCTCGGCCGTGTACTTGACCAGGCCGTAGTCGTCGCCCGGGAAGCTGGACGCCGCGTTCTCGCCGATCACGCCGCCCGAGGAGTCCGACCAGGTCGAGATGCCCTCGGTGCAGTGCCCGGCGGTGAGGAAGTGCGGTTCGCCGCCCTTGGTCACGTTGAAGCCGAGCGAGCAGCGCCCGCCGTTCCCGGTGATGGTGTCGCCGCCGGCGATGAAGGGCTTGAACTCACCCTTGGTGCGCTGGAGTTCGGCGGTGGAGCCGAGTTCGCCGACGACCTTCTCCAGCTTGGCCCACTCGGCCTTCGAGACGGTGCGGTCCGCGGTGACGACGACCTTGTTGGTGGTCGGGTCGGTCACCCAGGAGGTGCCCGGGACGGCGGCGTCCTGCTCGAGGGCGGTGCGCGCGCTCTTCAGCTCGGCGAGGGAGTTCGCCACCACTCTCGCCCGGGCGCCGGCCGACTCGGCGGTCTCGGCGGCGGCCTCGTCGAGCACGTTCACCACGAGGCTCTTGCTCTTCGCGTCGTAGTACGTTCCCGCCGCGTCGGCGCCGAGGTCCTCGATGAGCGTCGAGGCGAGCTTTCCGGCCGCTCCGATCGAGAGGGTCCGGGGCCCGGAGTCCTCCGGGGTCTCGCTGGCGTTCGCAGTCTGGAAGGTGACTCCAGCGGCGACCAGTGCGGCGATGCCCGCACCCGCCACGGCTGCACGCCGCCTGGGTATGCGTCGGTGCTTCAACTCACGTCCTCCTGTGGGGGGACGGCCCGGGAGGTTGTGGGGACCTCACGAACCGGAAGGCGTACGGCCACGAGGGCGGCACACGAGAAAAGCCGCGCCCGTGCCGGTTGAACGGCGCCCACTCTTCCGAACCCCACAAGGGGCACACAAGGTCGACTTCAGGACGCGTGCACGACAACAACCGCGCGCCCCCTATGTCCTGACAGATCATGGGCACGCGGGGCGGTTCGCACTGCAAACGTTACGACCGGGTAACCGACAGTGCGGTCCACGGGGCCCGCCCCTGGCTTGAATTCGCCCCTCCGGGATCCGGATCCACACGGTGCGCCAGGGAGGGGAGTTGCTCCCGCACCGGCCGCCGGACCCGTTCCGGGAGGCGCGGCGGCCCACCGGACCGGACGAGGGGACCGGTGACCGCGCTCCGGGCACGGGCGAGCCCCCGCACGGCGCTTGCGTGCGGGGGCTCGTCGTGCTGCCGGCTGCGGACGGGGCGCGGGACCGGTGGTGCCGGCCGGTCCCGGTGCCCGTTCCTAGGTGAGGTTGACGCCGTAGGCGCTCAGGGCCTCCGTCACCGGCTGGAAGAAGGTCGTGCCGCCGGAGGAGCAGTTGCCGCTGCCGCCGGAGGTCAGACCGTACGCGGTGCCGTTGCTGCCGTAGAGCGGGCCGCCGGAGTCGCCGGGCTCGGCGCAGACCGTGGTCTGGATGAGGCCGGAGACGATGTCGCCGCCACCGTAGTTCACGGTCGCGTTGAGGGCGGTGACCCGGCCGCTGTGCGTGCCCGTGGTGGAGCCGTCGCGGATGACGGTGGTGCCCACGCTCGGGGTGGCCGCCCGGGTGATGTCCACGCCGTTCGCGGTGCCGGGCCGGCTGACGGACCCGGTGTACCGGACGATGCCGTAGTCGTTGCCCGGGAAGCTGGTGCCGGCGGTCGAGCCGAGCACCGTGGTGCGGCTGGAGTTGCCGTACCAGGTGCCCGCACCCTCGGTGCAGTGACCGGCGGTCAGGAAGTAGTCGACGCCGCTGCTGGAGCGGACGTTGAAGCCCAGGGAGCAGCGGCCGCTGCTCGAGTAGATGGCGTCACCGCCCTGGATGAGCCTGGTGAACTTGCCCGGGGTGCGCTTGATCGTCAGCGCGTCCGCGTCGGACCCGGCCTGCTGCTTGATCTCGGCGATCTCGGCCTGGGACACCGTGCTGTCGACGGTGACGACGACCCGGTTGGTCTTGCTGTCGACGGCCCAGGCGGTGCCCGGGACGTCGGCCTTCAGCACGGAGCCGCTGGCGCTCTTGAGCTCGGCGGAGCTGAAGGTGGCGGGAGTGTCGGCCGCGTTCGCGCTGGGGACCACGATCGCGGCGGCAGCCACGAGGCCGGTGGAAACGGCGATCAGCCGGGTCCGTCTCGAGATGCCGCTCCGGGGGGTGGTGCGCTTGATCCTCACTTCTCGTTCCTCCACAAAGGAAGTAGGGGGCCCTCGTGGGGTTGTGGGCCCGTGAGGCGCAGTCGGGGGACCGGGCGTCCGGATTCCGAACACGTCGTGCCCCTGACAAGCGCTGTGGGCGAGTATTCGGCCGACCGACCGTTCGGCGCAAGGGTGCCTTTTGGCCGTCAACCTTTGAACCATCTATGAGATTTGGTCCGTGCGCGGAACTCCGTCATCCGTGGTCACGCCCGCGCAACGGCCGGTCGAACACGCCTCACGATGTCCGGAATTTGACCCTCCGGATAGGCGGTGCCCGGGCTTCCCGCGCACCGCCCCCGCTCAGCAGCCGCAGTCGCAGCCGCAGTCGCAGCCGTCGCAGCAGCCGTCCTCACCGCAGCAGCTGCAGCAGTTGCAGCAGTCACCGCACCCGCTGCAGTCGCAGTTGGCGCAGGGCCCCTCCTTGCGCTCCCGGCTCCAGGGGTCCTCGTAGGTCCCGCAGCACAGCTGGCACGTGCAGGCCAGTCCCAGCCACACGGCACAGCCCGCGAGCAGCCCGCGCCGGTCGCGGCGCGGCGGCTGCGGGGGCAGTGGGGCGCCGGGGCCGCCGGGTGTACCGGGAGGCGCGTAGGGACCGGCGCCGTGGGCACAGGAGACGGTACCGAAGGCGCGACGGACGGAGTTGGGCAGTTCATGGACGAGCAAGCGGTGTGCGAGGCCCCCGTCGGCGAACTCCACCTCGCGCAGCGCGAGCCGGATGCCGTGCACCGCGTCGTCGGCGAGCCGGCGGGCCTCCTCCAGCGGGGTGCCGGTGGCGGTGAGCGGGTTCCAGGCGCCCGACGCGGCGTCGGCCTCCCTGTCCTCCACGGCGTCCAGGAGGTGCGCGAGGCGCCCGAAGAGGCGTCCCGCCTCGGCGAGCGGCGCGGCGTTGTGCGGCCGGCCGGCGAGCACCGCGGTGTGCGCGAAGGCCGCCGCGGTCGCGGTCTCGGTCGGTTCGGTGACGGTGAGGAGGGGGGTGCCGGGTCCGGCGAGGGTCTCGATACCGGTCTGCCGGTCCACGGCGTCGACGAGGACGGCGGTGTCGAACCCGACGTCCGAACCGGTCCGCGCCCCGGCCCGGTCCCAGCCTGCGGCGACCCGGCGCGCGGCGAGCGCCACCGGCCTGCGCGCCAGCAGCCCGTCCCCGTCGGCGACGTGGTCGCGCAGCTTGGCGGAGGCGAGGACGAGGGAGACGGCCGCCGCGAGCCGCGCCCCCTCACCGTGCGCGACGGACGCGGTGCGCATCCCGCGCAGCGGGCACGGCCCCGCGGTGCGCCGCCCCGCGCCGGTGCGGCCGGCCTGAGCCTCCGTCAGGACGGAGACGAGGAGCCCGTCGTAGTTGGTGACGATGCGCGCGAACTGCCCGTGGTCCCCGCGCAGCGCGAGGCACAGCCCGCACAGGTGCGCCGTCCACTGGGCCGTGAGTCCCTCACCGAGCCGGTGCCTGCAGGGCCTGACCATTCCGAACACGATGTTCCCCCGTACGGTTGTGCGACGTTGAGCGGGCGCATCGTATCGGCCGGCGTGTTCACCCGTACGCACCGTCCGTCACCCGTACGCGGCGAAGAATCATATTTCACTCACAGTCAGCAGCCGTTTGTGTCAAGACCCTTGGGAAATACGGACTCTCGACGGATCAGCTGTGCACCAGTACCGTCACAAACCCCCCGCGCGGCGTCTATCCACTTGGCGCACCATCCGCATCATGGACGACCATAGGGATGCGGAAAGCAAGAAAGACCGCTGTGAGAGGAGGCGTCCATGGGATCGGTACGCAAGGCGAGCGCCTGGCTGGGCCTCGTCGACGACAACGAAGACGAGCGTTACTACGACGACGACTACTCCGACGGGACCGAGCCCGGGGAGGCCTGGGTCACCGATCCGCGGGTCAAGGTGGCCGCGGACGTCGCCGAGGAGAGGGGCCGCCGCATCGGCACGGTCACCCCGGACAGCTTCCGGGACGCCCGCGCCATCGGCGAGCTGTTCCGCGAGGGGGTTCCCGTCATCATGAACCTCACCGCCATGGACGCCGCCGACGCCAAGCGCGTCGTCGACTTCGCGGCGGGCCTGATCTTCGGCCTGCGCGGTTCCATCGAGCGGGTGTCCAACCGGGTGTTCCTGCTGAGCCCGGCCGACACCGAGGTCGTCAGCGGGGAGCCGGCCGCGCACCGGTCGGACGGTTTCTTCAACCAGAGCTGAGGCAGGGCCGCTCACCGGCCCTGCCTCCCGTGAGGTCCCGGTCGGCCGGAACTACCGGAACGCGTCGATTCCGGTGAGCGCCTTGCCCAGCACGAGCTGGTGCATCTCGACGGTGCCCTCGTAGGTGAGCACCGATTCCAGGTTGGTCGCGTGCCGCATCACCGGGTACTCGAGCGAGATCCCGTTGGCACCGAGAATCGTGCGGGCCGTACGGCAGATGTCGATGGCCTCGCGGACGTTGTTGAGCTTGCCGAAGCTGACCTGCTCGGGACGCAGGCGGCCGGCGTCCATGCGCCGCCCCAGATGGTGGGCGAGCAGAATCCCCTTGTGCAGTTCGACCGCCATGTCGGCGAGTTTGGCCTGCGTCAGCTGGAACCCCCCGATGGGCCGCCCGAACTGCTCCCGCGTCCTCGCGTAGTCGACGGCGGCCTCGAAACAGCTGCGCGCCGCGCCCATGGCACCCCAGACGATCCCGTACCGGGCGTGCGAGAGACAGCTGAGCGGCCCCTTGAGCCCGGTCACCCCGGGCAGGACGGCGTCGGCGGGCAGCCGTACGTCGTCGAGGACCAGCTCGCTGGTGACGGAGGCGCGCAGCGACCACTTGTGCCTGATCTCGGGCGCCGAGAAGCCGGCGCTGTCGGTCGGCACGACGAAGCCGCGGATCCCCTCGTCGGTGCGCGCCCACACCACGGCGACCCCGGCCACGGAGCCGTTGGTGATCCACATCTTGCGCCCGCTCAGCACCCAGTCGCCGCCGTCGCGCTTGGCGTACGTGCGCATCGAGCCGGGGTCGGAGCCGTGGTCGGGTTCGGTGAGCCCGAAGCAGCCGATGACCTCGCCGGAGGCCATCCGCGGCAGCCACCGCTGCTTCTGCTCCTCGCTGCCGAACCGGTGGACGGCGTACATCGCGAGGGACCCCTGCACGGAGACCAGGGACCGGATCCCGGAGTCGGCCGCCTCCAGCTCCAGACAGGCGAGCCCGTACTGGACGGCGCTCGCGCCCGCGCAGCCGTAGCCCTCCAGGGACATGCCGAGCGCGCCGATCCCGCCGAGCTCCCGGGCCAGCTCCCGGATGCCGGGCAGCTCGCCCTTCTCGTACCAGTCGGCGACGTACGGCAGCACGCGGTCGGCGGCCCAGGCGCGCACGGTGTCCCGGACGGCCAGGTCCTCCGGCTCCAGCAGGTCGTCCAGGCCGAGGGGGTCGGCGGGGTCGAAGGGGGGCGGCTTCGAGGACGCGGACATGGGACACCCTCCGGGAGGATTTAACTAGCGCTGCCAGTCACGGCTCGGGGCGACGTTACGACGCGGTCCCCCGCACGTCCACCCCCGCCCGGCGGCCGCGGCTCACACCTTCAGCCCGGAGACGCGGGCCTCCGCGGCCTCCCGGGGCGCGGGCATCTCCACGGCGGCCGTCTCGCACTGCATCACCCGCGGCAGCCTGAGCGCCATCGCGGCACCGAGCAGCAGCAGGCCCGCGCTCACCAGCAGGGTCACGTGCAGCCCGTGCACGAAGGCGTGGCGTGCCGCATGGCGCAGGGCGTCACCGGCGGGTCCGCCGAGCCGGTCGGCCACCCCGTACGCCTCGCCCAGCGAGTGCGACGCCGCCGAGGACGCCGCCGAGGGCACCCCGGGCACACCGCTGACGCCGGGCGCGTAGGCCGCGTTCATCACGCTGCCGAGGAGCGCGATGCCTATCCCGGCGCCCAGCTGGTAGGAGGTCTCGCCGATCGCCGCCGCCCCGCCGGCCTGCTGCGGCGGCGCCTCGCTCAGCATCGACTCGTACGCCCCGAACAGGGTGGTCTCCAGGCCGAAGCCCAGCAGGACGAAGCCGGTGAGCAGCAGCGGGCCGTTGTCCTCGCCGCCCATCGCGGTCAGGGAGACCACCGCGGCGGCCGTCAGGCAGAAGCCGGAGCAGACCATGCGGCGCGGGCCGAACCGGCGCAGCATCCGCGCGCCCGCGAGGCCCGCCGCCATCGCCGCGAAGGTCAGCGGCAGCAGGCGCAGTCCGGTCTCGAGCGGGGAGAGCCCCAGCACGAGCTGCAGGTACTGCGCGGCGATGAGCTCGAGCCCGACCAGGGCGAGCATCGCCAGCACGATGCACCCCACCGACGTGCTGAACGCCGGCCGCGCGAACATCCGCAGGTCGACCAGCGGGTGCGCCCGGCGCCGCTGCCGGCGCACGAAGGCGACCAGCAGGGCCGTGCCCAGGAGCAACGGCAGGACGGTCCACACGCCGGTGACGGGTTCGCCGCCGCCGAGCCGCTTCACGCCGAGGACCGTCGCGAACAGTCCGGCGGCGGCCAGCAGCGCGCCGGCCACGTCCCAGGGACCGTCGCCGTCGCCCTTCGACTCCGGCAGCAGGATCCGCCCCACCGGCAGGCTGACCAGCATCAACGGGATGTTGACCAGGAAGACCGAACCCCACCGGAAGTGTTCCAGCAGGAACCCGCCGAGCAGCGGCCCGACCGCCGCGCCCACCGCGGCGACCGCGCTCCAGACGCCGATGGCCAGCGCCCGTTCGCGCCGGTCGGGGAAGACCTGGCGCAGGATCGACAGCGTCGCGGGCATGATCATCGCGCCGCCGACGCCGAGCAGCGCCCGCGCCGCGATCAGCACCTGCGGGCTGTCCGCGAAGGCCGCCGCGCCGGAGGCGACGCCGAACAGGGCGTAGCCGAGCAGGAGCACGCGTCTGCGGCCGATCCGGTCGCCCAGCGTGCCGAACAGGATCAGCAGCGAGGCGCAGACCAGCGGGTAGGCGTCGACGATCCAGAGCAGTTCCACCGCGCCGGGCCTGAGGTCCTCGGTGACGGCGGGCACCGCCACGTGCAGCACGGTGGCGTCGACGGCGACCAGCAGCAGGCTGACGCAGAGGACGACGAGCACCACCCAGCGGTTGGCACCGGCCCCGGCCGTCCGACCGCGCGGTGCGGCGGAGGCCGTGGTCGTCCCGGACATGTGCGTACCTCCCAGATGTTCCCTCGCCGCCGGCGGGCTCACGGGGTGGGGGACTCCCCCCGCGACTCGGCCGGAGAGGAGCGGTGGTCTCCGGCCCGCGCATCGGACGGCGAGTGACACGTCAGCGTACGCGAGTGCGTGCCGAGGTCGAGTGGCGGACCTCTCACCCGTGCGCCGGATCGGTGTGGCGTGCGCCACTTCCCTCCCGGACCCGCGCCGCCCGCCGGGCGGCCCGGCGCGGAGCCCGGTCGATAATCGAGCCCGTGACCGACCTCGACACGCGCGCCGCGCCCGCCCGCCCCGGAGCGCTGCGCCGGGCCGCCCCGGCGCTCCTCGGGTACGCGGCCGTGCGTGCCCTGGGCCTGGCCGTCCTGGCCCTGTGGAGCGCGGCGCGCGGCAAGGACGCGTACACCTTGCTGACCGCCCGCTGGGACGCGCTCTGGTACACGCGGGTGGCCGGACTCGGGTACGGCTACGAGGTGCGGCTCCCGAACGGCGACGTCCACTCCAACCTGGCGTTCTTCCCCCTGCTCCCCTGGCTGGAACGGCTCGTGGCGGCGGTGTCCCCGCTGTCGTACGCCGACGGGGGCTTCGTCGTCGCCGTGCTCGCCTCGCTCGCCGCGGCCTGGGGGATCTTCGCGGTGGCCGACCACGTGCACGGGCCGCGGGCCGGGGTGTGCGCGGTGCTGCTGTGGGCGGTGCTGCCGGTCGGGATCGTGCAGTCGATGGCGTACAGCGAGTCCCTGTTCACCGCGCTCGCCGCGTGGTCGCTGTACGCCGTGCTGACGGGCCGCTGGGTGACGGCGGGCGTCCTGGCGAGCCTGGCCGGGCTGACCCGGCCGGTGGGACTGGCGGTGGCGGCGGCGGTCTGGGCGGCGGGGACCGTCTCGTTCGTGCGGGATCGCAGCACGCCCGCGCCGCACGGCGCGCGCACCGGGCCGGGCGCCCCTGACGGCACCGAACTCCGGCGCGCCGCGACACCGGACGGCGCACGCGCCTCGTCGAGCGCCCCGGTCGCCGTCGGCGGCGCCGTCCCCGGCGGCCGCACGCGCCGGGTCCTCGGCATGCTCCTCGCCCCCCTCGGCGCCGCCGGTTACGTTCTGTGGGTCGGGCACCGGACCGGAAACGGGCCGCTGGGATATCTCGACGTGCAGGCCGGATGGCGGAACGGTTTCGACGGGGGGTACGCCTTCGCCCGCTTCGTCGCCGAGAAGTTCACGTCGTTTCCGTCCGCCCTCGCGGGGCTCGGGCTGACGCTCGGGGTGGGCCTGGTGGTGTGGCTGTACGTGCTCTGCGTACGGCAGCGCCAGCCGCTGCCGCTGCTGGTGTACGCCGGGGCCGTCACCGCCCTCGCCCTGTGCGCGTCGGGTTACTTCGGCTCCAAGCCGCGTCTGCTGCTGCCCGCCTTCCCCCTGCTGCTGCCCCTCGCCCTGGCCCTGGCCCGGCTGCGTACTCCCAGGTCGGCGCTCGTCGTGGCGTCGGTCGCGGTGGTCTCGGCGGTGTACGGCGCCTTCTGGCTGAACGGCTCCGGCCCGCCCTGACCCGCCCGGACCGCCCGGACGGCCGATGAGCACCGGGAAAATTCCACGCCAGGCCCCGGTGAACGAATTCAAAAGCGCTATAAAACCGTCACCCCGAATGATCAAAGGAATTGAAGGCCGCAGCGCCCGGAGGATTACGGATTCACTGGAAATAAACGCCCGCCTGAGAGGAATGCCACATCACATCGTCATCACAAAGCCGCTGATTCGGCGGGGATCTGCGCTCACTCGCTGTAACGTCGATTGGGTGCGTACCAAACGGAAGCCCACCCGTCTGGACCGGGTGTTCGCGAGGCTGGATCGTGAGCCGGAACGACCGGCTCACATCGGCATGCCGCGGATGAGCCGGCACCGGATGGTGCTCTTCGGCGCCACCCTGGCCTTCTACCTGGCGATCGTGTGGGCCGTGGTGATCACCTCCTGGCTGGTCCGGCTGGACTGGCAGGTGATGTTCTTCCGCCCCTACCAGCAGTGGCCCGAGCTCCACGCCTTCGTCGACTACTACGTGGTGCTCGGCCAGCGCGGCCCGACCGCCGTGATGGTCGCGGCCTGGCTGGGCTGGCGTTCCTGGCGGCAGCACACGCTGCGCCCGCTGCTCGCCCTCGGCGTCTCCCTGCTGTTGCTGAACGTCACCGTCGGCGCCGCGAAGTACGGCATGGGACGGCTCGGACCGCACTACGCGACCGAGATCGGCTCGAACGAGATGTGGCTCGGCGGCGATATATTTCCCAGCGGCCACACCGCGAACGCCGTGGTGACCTGGGGAATCCTGGCCTATCTGGCCTCCACCGGGAGGGCGCGCCGCTGGCTGTCCGCCCTGTCCGCGGTGACCTCGCTCGGGGTGGGGCTGTCCACCGTCTACATCGGCACGCACTGGCTGAGCGACGTGCTGCTGGGCTGGGTCGCCGGCCTGCTGATCCTGCTCGCGCTCCCCTGGTTCGAGCCGCTGATCGCCCGCACCGAGACCCGGATCTTCGCCCTGCGCGACCGCTGGCGGGCGCGGCGCGGGCGTACGGCACCGGCGGCGGTGCGGCCGGTCGGGACGCCGGTCGCGCCGGAGGCGCTCACCGCCCTCGGGGAGACCCCGGCCCCCGAACCGGTTCCCACCGGCCGCGCGACCACCCGCTCCCACGTCTACCTGGCGCCCGGCCCGCACACGACCCGCGCGGAGCGCACCCCGGTCACCCCGGGGGGCAGCCGCCGCCCGCAGCACCCGGAGCGCCACCCGCGCGGCACCTCGTCGGCGACCCGCCCCTGACGGACGGCACGAGCGCCCGGTACGCACGCCCCGGCCCCGGTTCCTCCCGCGGAACCGGGGCCGGGGCCGTGTCTCAGCCCTTCCAGGCCCGTGCCACCCGGCCGTCCTTCACCTCGAGGTTCAGCCGGCCCACGCGGTACTCCATGGTGATGATCGCCCCCGGCGGCAGCGCCCGCACCGTCGACCAGCCGCGCTCGCGCGCGAGGTGCTCGGCCCGGTCGGCGGCGAGGCCGACATAGGCGTCCGGACTGTCGTGGGGTTCCGCGGAGGGTGTCGGAATGGGTGCCATGCGGCCACGCTATGCCCTGCCCCGTGCGCGGGGAAGCCCGCACCGGGAACACCGGACCGTATCCCCCGGCGGTCACACTTCTGTCACAGGATCACGACAGGCGTCTGCACCGGTTCCCCTCACCCGGACGGACGATTCCGTACGCCTTCCGCAGGCATTCGAACATAATTCCCGCGTGTCACACCACGGCCGCGTTTGACCCCGGCGGAAAGTTCGGAGGACGTATCCCGGGACCCTGTTCGCTTTCACCGCCGCGCATCGCCACGGACGCCGACGCGCACGGAAAACACCCGGTTCCGTCACACGATCCGCCACTCCCCCTGTCGGAGCGCACGCGGAGGCGAGCATCATGGCGTGGGCCCGAGGGTACGTGTGGCGCGGGCTCGGGCGGGCCCGGCGCGCGACGAGCGAAGGGGCGAGCGATGGGGACGCAGACCGTACCGGCGGCGCGACCGGAGCACCGGCAGCGGCGCGGGCGGGTGGTGATCGACTGGCTGACCACCACCGACCACAAGAAGATCGGCCACCTGTACCTGATCACGTCGTTCGTGTTCTTCCTGATCGCCGGCGTGATGGCCCTGGTGATGCGCGCCGAGCTGGCGCGGCCCGGACTGCAGATCGTCGACAACCAGCAGTTCAACCAGATGTTCACGCTGCACGGCACGATCATGCTGCTGCTGTTCGCGACCCCCAGCTTCGCGGGGTTCGCCAACGAGCTGATGCCGCTGCAGATCGGCGCGCCCGACGTGGCCTTCCCGCGGCTGAACATGTTCTCGTACTGGCTGTTCCTCTTCGGCGGCCTGATCGTGCTCGGCTCGCTGCTGGTGACCGGGGGCCCGGCGGCCTTCGGCTGGTTCGCCTACGCGCCGCTGAACAGCCTGCAGTACTCGCCCGGCCTCGGCCCGGACCTGTGGATCATGGGGCTGGCCCTGTCCGGGTTCGGCACGATCCTCGGCGCGGTCAACTTCATCGCCACCATCGTCGGGATGCGCGCCCCGGGGATGACGATGTTCCGGATGCCGCTGTTCACCTGGAACACGCTGTTCACGTCGATCCTGATCCTGATGGCGTTCCCGGTGCTGGCGGCGGCGCTGCTGGTGCTGGAGGCGGACCGGCGGTTCGGGGCGCAGGTCTTCGACGCGGGCAACGGCGGGGCGGTCCTGTGGCAGCACCTGTTCTGGTTCTTCGGGCATCCCGAGGTGTACATCATCGCGCTGCCGTTCTTCGGCATCATCACGGAGATCATCCCGGTCTTCAGCCGCAAGCCGCTGTTCGGCTATCTGACGCTGGTCGGCGCCACCATGGCCATCACCGGGCTGTCGGTCGTGGTGTGGGCCCACCACATGTTCGCCACCGGCGCGGTGCTGCTGCCGTTCTTCTCCTTCATGAGCTTCCTGATCGCGGTGCCCACGGGGGTGAAGTTCTTCAACTGGACCGGCACCATGATCAAGGGCTCGCTGTCGTTCGAGACGCCGATGCTGTGGGCCACCGGGTTCCTGGTGTCGTTCCTGTTCGGCGGGCTGACCGGGGTGATCCTGGCGTCGCCGCCGCTGGACTTCCACGTGACGGACACGTACTTCGTGGTCGGGCACTTCCACTACGTGGTCTTCGGCACCGTCGTCTTCGCGACCTTCGCCGGGTTCTACTTCTGGTGGCCGAAGTTCACCGGGAAGATGCTCGACGAACGGCTCGGCAAGATCCAGTTCTGGACTCTGTTCACCGGCTTCCACACCACGTTCCTGGTGCAGCACTGGCTGGGCGCCGAGGGCATGCCGCGCCGCTACTCCGACTACCTGGCGGCGGACGGCTTCACCGCGCTCAACACCGTCTCGACGATCGGCGCGTTCCTGCTCGGCATCTCCACGCTGCCGTTCCTCTACAACGTCTGGAGGACCGCCCGCTACGGCGAGAAGGTCGAGGTCGACGACCCCTGGGGCTTCGGCCGCTCCCTGGAGTGGGCGACCTCGTGCCCGCCGCCCCGGCACAACTTCACGACGCTGCCCCGGGTCCGCTCGGAGTCGCCGGCGTTCGACATGAACCATCCGGAGTACGCGGCCGTGACGCCCCAGCCCGAGCCCAGGAACGAGCAGGCCGGTCGCGAGCCGTCCTGACCGCGCCGACCGGTCCGGCCGCTCCCGGCACCCCGGACCCGGGAACCGGCACCACCGGGCGCACCACCGCGGCGTCGGCCGCGGTCCGCGGCCGGTCAGGGTTCGTAGGCCAGCCGCGGCACGTCGAAGCAGTTCCGGTTCATGTCGCCCTGGGTGACCCAGCCCTCGCCGTCCCGCCAGCGGGCCACCGACAGGCAGGCCCTGCCGGTGGCCGGGGGCTCGGGGGACGCCCGGAACCCGACGGGGAGCAGCAGGCCGCCCGCCGTGTAGCCGTCGGCGCGGCCGACGTGGCCGTCGACGCACGCGCGCGTGATGCCCGTCGGGGAGCAGGCCGTGGCCGCGTCGGCGAACCAGCGTGCGGCGGCCCACCCCTCCAGCTGCCACTGGGAGTGCGTCCTCAGGTCCCCGGTGGCGTCCCGGAACTCCCGTACGGCCTCGTGGCCGGTGTCCTCGAAGTTGCGGCTGGAGCCGGTGGCCCACAGGGCGTTGCGGCAGCGCGGGGCGTCCTCGTAGTCCTCGGCGACGGTGGACGTCCAGTTCTGCACGTTGGTGACCTTGGCGGTGACCCGGGCGCCGACGTCGTCCATGGCCTCGCACAGACGGGCGTTGCCGTGGCCGTCGACGGCGTCGAAGACGAGGTCGGCGCCCTGCTCCTTCAGGTCGGCGGCCACCGCGCGGAAGTTGGGCAGCGCGAAGTCGACCCGTTCGGTGACGACCCGGTAGCCCTCGGCCCTCAGGCCCCGCTCGACGAGGCGGGCGTAGGCGGCGGACGCGGACTGGTTGTAGGAGACGACGGCGGCCGTGCGGGCGCCGTGCTCGCGCTTGAAGTAGCGGTAGACCTCGGTGCCGCCGTACAGCTTGCCGTCCCAGCCGGGCGTGCCGTCGCGGGGGGCCTCGCTGCCGTAGATGCCGTACAGGTGCGGGTAGGTGTCGTAGGCGGCGCCGATGGGCTGGCCGCCGACGTCGGGCACGCCCGCGCGGGAGACGCGGGAGGCGCCCGCGTAGTCCAGGGCGGTGGTGGCCACGAGGGCGACGACCTCCTCCTCGTCGATCAGCCGGTGCACGCACTCGTTGTTGCCGGCGCCGCTGCCGCCGTCGTCGCACAGGCGCACCTCGACCCGCCGGCCGTCGATGCCCCCGCGCGCGTTGAGCCGGTCGAAGTAGGCCCTGGCGCCGTCGCGCGGCCCGGTGAAGACGCCGCCGCCGACCGGGCTGGTGGCGCTGGCGATGACGCCCACCCGGATCGGCTCCCCGGTGCCCCGGGCGGGCGCGGACGCGCGGTCGTCGCGCTCGAAGGCGCTCTCGGGCAGGCGGCTGCCGCAGGCGGCGGTCAGGACGAGCAGCGCGGCCGCGGCCAGGGCCTCAGCAACCCGGGAGGGCCGGGGGCGAGCCATCGCCGCTCAGTTCCACCAGCGCGCACAGGGACTTGGCGGACACCTTCCAGGTGCCGTCCTGTTCGACGGCCGTGCCGGAGGCGTCCGGCAGGACGGTGGCTCCCCGGAGGGACAGGGCGAACGTCACGTCCGCCTCGGTCGGTGAGACGAACGTGATCCCGGTGACCTCCGCCCGGACCTGTCCGACGCGCTCGTCACCGCTGAACGCCTCGAGCACGGGGCCCAGCAGGTCGCCGTTCTGCAGGAGGTTCTTCTTCTCCTCCAGGGACGTCCCGGGATCGAAGAACTTCTCCCAGTTCTGCCTGATCTCCTGCTCGGCCGCCGCCCGGTCCGCGGGCGCGTCGGCCGGTGCGCTCGTCGTCCGGTTCCCCGTCGGCGAGGGGGGCGGGCCGTCGCCACCGCCGCCGTCACCGCACGCCGCGAGGGCCGGGGAGAGGAACAGCAGCAGGGCGGCCGCGACCGCCGTGCCCCGTCCCGCCGCCCGTGGGCCCCGCGCCCTCGCGTTCCCCCGCCTGAGGTCGCTGCCGAGAACCATCTGGCTCACCACCGGGTGTCGGTCCGGGCCGTCGGCGCCCGGTGCTTTCAGGGTCGGTTGCCAGGAGGCATAGTGCAAGCCACGGGCCGCGTCGCACGCCGGCGCACGGGCGCGGGCGACGGCACGGACACCCGACGGCACGGACACCCGATGTGGGGAGCCATGATGCGCACAGCCCGACTGCGGACCGCCCACCCCGTCCTGTGGGCCGGCTGGGCCGCGCTCGCCGCGGGAGCCGTGCTGTGCGTCGTCGGCTGGTATGGCGTCTCGGGCGAGCGGTACGCCGAACGGCAGCTGCCCTACCTGGCCTCCTGCACGGTCCCCGGCGCCGCGCTGATCGTCGCCGGGGCGGTGCTGCTCGCCCACGGCCGGGGCGCGGTCGCGGCCACGCGCGTGGAGGAGCTGTACGGCCTGCTGGTGGCGGCGGAGCCGGCCGGCCCGGACGGGCCCGGGCCGGCGGCCGGCGCGCCGGTCGCGGTCAGCGGGGAGATGCTGAGGGTGCCGGGCGGGACGCTGTGGCACCGCGCGGACTGCCCGCTGGTCGAGGGGAAGGCGGAGGCGGTTCCGGTGGACGCGAAGCTGGTGACGGACGGCGGGCTGAGGCCCTGCCCGCTCTGCGAACCCGCCGGACCCGCCGACGGCTGAGGCCCCGCCGATGTCCTCCCTGACGTACGACCTCGCGCTGGCCGGGCTGTCGGTGGGCGCCGCCGCGGCGCTCTCCGGGATCGGCCTGATCGTGACGTACCGGGCCACCGGGGTGCTCAACTTCGCGCACGGGGCGATCGCGATGGTGTGCGCGTACGTGCTGCGGAACTGCGTGGTCGAGTGGGGCTGGCCGCTGTGGTGGGCGGCCGCGCTGACGCTGCTGGTGGTGGCCCCGGGGCTGGGGGTGGTGCTGGAGCGGTTCGTCTTCCGGCCGCTGTCGGTGCTCGGCGGCGACCCGGCGCAGACGCTGGTGGCGTCCATCGGGGTGTTCGTGCTGCTGGTGGGCGGCGCGGCGCTGCTGTGGGGGCCGGGGGCACGGGACGACGCGCCGGTGCTGGTGCCGGCGGATCCCTGGGGGCAGCTGGCGGTGGTGGCCGTGCTGGGCGCGGCGGTGGCGACGGTGATCCGCCGGACGCGGTTCGGGCGGGAGCTGCGGGCCGTGGTCGACGACCGGCGGCTGGCCGCGCTCGGCGGGATCGACGCGGACCGGGTGGCGGCGGCGGGCTGGGCCTTCGGCTCGTTCACGGCGGGGCTCACGGGCGTGCTGCTGGCGCCGTACGTGCGGCTGGACCCGTACGGGCTGCCGCTGCTCGTGGTGGAGGTGGTGGCGGTCGCGGTCGCCGCGCGGATGCGCGTCCTGACGGTGGCGGTGGCCGTCGCGCTGGGCGTCGGGGTGGCCCAGAGCCAGCTGACCCGGCTGCACCCGTCCGGGTGGGGCGAGCCGCTGCTCCAGGCGCTCGGCGCCAACCTGTTCGTCGTGGCCCTGCTGGTCGCCGCCCTGGCGCTGCCCGGTGTCGGCACGCGCGACGCGCTCCCGCGCACGGCCACCGCGCGGATGCCGGCCCCGCCGGGCGCCTGGATCGTGGCCGGGGTGCTGTTCCTGCTGCCGCTGGGCTTCGCCGGGCGGGATCTGCACACGGCGGTGCAGGTGCCGGCGCTCTCAGTGGTGCTGCTGTCCCTGGTGGTGGTCACCGGCCGGGGCGGCCAGATCTCCCTGGGGCAGGCGGCGTACGCGGGCCTGGGCGCCCTGTTCACGGCCCTCCTCGCGGCCGGCCGCTTCCCCGGCCTCCCCCGCCTGCCGGAGCTGGCCGCGCTCGCGGTGGCGGTCGTCCTGGTCGCTCCGCTGGGCGTGCTGACGGGCTGGCCGGCGATCGGCCGCCGCGGGCTCGCGCTGGCGCTGGCGACGTTCGCGGTGGGTGTCGGGGTGAGCCGCTTCGTCTTCGACCAGCCGTACGCCACGTCGGGCCTGTCCCTGGGCCGTCCGGCGGGCTTCGACGGCGACCGCGCGTACTACGCCCTGGAACTCGTCCTGCTGGCCTGCGCGCTGCTGGCGAGCCGGGCGCTGCGCGGGGGCCGCACGGGCCGCGCCCTGGCCGCGATGCGCGACCACGAGTCCGGGGCGCGGGCG
Source organism: Streptomyces sp. Tu 3180 (assembly GCF_009852415.1). Taxonomy (NCBI): domain Bacteria; kingdom Bacillati; phylum Actinomycetota; class Actinomycetes; order Kitasatosporales; family Streptomycetaceae; genus Streptomyces; species Streptomyces sp. Tu 3180. Next base: position 1,978,941 of record NZ_WOXS01000002.1, read on the forward strand.
GCGGGCGTGCGGGTGCCGTCGCTGAAGCTCCTGGCCTTCGTCTGCGGCGCCGCCCTGGCCGCGCTCGGCGGCGGCATGCTCGGCATGGGGCTGCGCGCCTTCGACCCCGGCGCGTACGACCCCGTGCGGGGCCTGCTGTGGTTCGCCGCGGTCGTGGTCCTGGGCGCCGACAGCGCTCTGGGCGCCCTGCTCGCCGCGGCACTCCTGGTCGGCCTGGACGCCGGCGCGCGCGGGGGCGTGGCGGCGGCCGTGATCGGCGTCCTGGCGGTCCTGGTGGGCCGCCTCCCGGGCGGCCCGTACGAGGCGCTGCGTGCGGCGGCGGGGCGGCTGCGGCCGGGCGGCGCACCGGAGCTGTCCCCGCGGGGCGCCCGGGTGCGCCGCCGGCTGCGCGGGCCGGCACCCGGGCCGGCGCCCGTCCCGGTGGCGGCGGGAGCGACGGCGGCGGGAGCCGGTGCGCGGGCGGGCGCACCGGGCTCCCCCGCGGCCCCGCGCGCGGGGGACGGCGCGCCCTCCGCCCGCCCTCGCGCCGCCGGTCCCCCGCGGCCCGGTGACGCCGACGACCGGCCGCCCGCCGAAGCACCCCCGGACCACCGGGCCGCGGGGGCCGTCGAGGTGGTCCCCTCTCCCTCCCCGCCCCTCCCGGCCCTCGGGGCCCGTGCCCTGCACGTCCGTTACGGCGGGTTCACCGCGCTGGACGGTGTGGATCTCGAGCTTCCGGCCGGGCGGGTGACCGCGATCGTCGGACCCAACGGGGCCGGCAAGAGCACGCTGTTCCACTGTCTGGCGGGGACGGTGCGGCCCGTGCGGGGAACGGTCCGGTTCGGGGCGCGGGACGTCACGCGGATGCCCGCGCACGCCCGCACCCGGCTCGGTGTCGCACGGACCTTCCAGCAGCTGGCGGTCTTCCCGACGCTGACCGTCGCGGAGAACGTGCGCGTCGGCGCCGAGCAGGGCCGGGCGCGCGACGCCGGCGCGGTGGAGCGGACCCTGCGGCTGCTCGGGCTCGACGGGCCGGTACGGGCGCTGCCCGCCGCCGGGCTGCCCACCGGGACGCTGCGCCGCGTGGAACTCGCCCGGGCCCTCGCCTCCGGTCCGCGCGTACTGCTGCTCGACGAACCCGCCGCCGGTCTCGACACCGCCGAGGTCGCCGCGCTGGCCCGGGTCCTGAGGGCCCTGGCCGCCGACGGCACGGCGCTCCTGGTCGTCGAGCACGACCTCGACCTGGTCGCCGGCCTCGCCGACGTCGTGCACGTCATGGCGGCCGGCCGGATCGTCGCCTCCGGACCGCCCGGTCAGGTCCTCGACGCCCACGGGGAGGCGGTCGGCCCGTGACCGTCGTCCGCCTGCGCCGCGCGCGTGTGCGCTACGGCCCCCTGGAGGCCCTGCACGGGGTCACGCTCGCCGCCCCGGGCCCCGGCCTCACCGTGCTGCTGGGCCGCAACGGCTCCGGACGGACGACCGTCCTGCGCGCGCTGGCCGGCACCGTGCCGCTGTCCGGCGGGTCGGTGGTGTGGGACGGCGTGGACGTGACCGGCGTGCCGGCGTACGAGCGGGCCCGGCGCGGCCTGTGCATGGTGCCGGAGCGGCAGGCCGTGTTCGGCTCGCTCACCGTGCGCGAGAACCTCGCCCTCGCCTCCCCGGACCCGGCCGCCGCGCTCGACGCCTACCCCTGGCTGCGGCCGCTGCTGGACCGCCGCGCCGGCACCCTCTCCGGCGGTGAGCAGCGCATGCTGGCCGTGTCCCGGGCACTGGCGGCACGCGCGCGGGTCGTACTCGTCGACGAGCCGGTCCAGGGCATGTCGCCCCCGGTCGCGGCCCGTACGTACGCGCTGCTGGCCGCGCTCGACGCGTGCGTGGTCGTCGCCGAGCAGCGGCTGCCGCCCGCTCTGCGCGGCCGCCCCGCCGTCGTGTACGAACTGCGGCGGGGCGCGGTGGTGTTCGCCGGGGAGGCGGGCGAACTCGACCGTCCCGGTGGCTCCCCGGGACACCCGTGAGCCCAGGAACGCCCCGGCCCCGTCCGGCCGGCCCGCCGGACGGGGCCCGTGTCCCGGGCGACGGGGCGGCTCAGAGGTCGAGGCGCAGCCCGGGCACGATCACGTCGGGGTCGGCCCCGACGGCGCTCCGGTTGAGGGCGTACAGGTGCTGCCAGGTGGTGCCGTACCGGGCCGCGATGCCGCTGAGCGTGTCGCCCGCGCGCACGGTGTGGCCGCCGCGGGACCCGTCCCGGTCCACGTGCCCGGTCGAACGCGCCGGCGCCTTCGCCGGCTTCGACGGCTTCGCCGGGGCTTCCGCCGCGGTCACCGGGTCCGCGGCGGGTGCGCTCCCGGACGCCCCCGCGCGGGCCGAGCAGGTCGGCCAGGCGCCCCACCCCTGGGCCCGCTGGACCTTCGCCGCGACGGCGATCTGCTGGGACCTGGTGGCCCGGTCGGCCGTCGGCGCGTAGGCCGCGCCGCCGTAGGCGCGCCAGGTGGAGGCGGAGAACTGGAGTCCGCCGTAATAGCCGTTGCCGGTGTTGATGTGCCAGTCGCCGCCGCTCTCGCACTGCGCGATGCGGTCCCACACCCCGTCGTCCGCCGCCGCGGCGTGACCGGTGGCGGTCAGCAGTCCGAGGGGCGCGAGCAGGGCCGCGCCGGCCAGGACGGCCGCCGTACGGGTCTTCCGGGCGGTGGCGCGGGTGTTATCGGCACATGCGGACATGTAGGTCCCTTCCGGACGACTCGGGGTCCCCGAGGCGGAACGCCGCTCCGCGCGCCACGGGGCGCGGGGGCCGCGCTCGCCCCGTCCGCCTTCGGGTCGTGCGGTGGTGGTGCCGGGTGCGGTCGGCGGACGTACCCGAGCGGTGCTCGTTGCACACGGCGGAGGAATGTAGAGAGCCCGCGGCGTGCGGTTCAACCAATTCCCCGTCGCACCAGGCCAGTTCGCCATTACCGCCGGTATCGTCGATTTCCGGACACCCACTTCATTCGCTGATTTCCGGATTTGTCGACCGGCGCACCCGATGGACTGTGAGTCACCTCACCTCGCCAACGGCATTGACGCCGCGGGCAGTTGACGGTGAGTGCCTGATTCCGGACCGGGCGTGACCGTGCGCGTCGGATGGTTCGATTCCGTTCGCCCCGGGGCGTGACTCCCGCCACAGGTCCTCCGTTGTCTTCTGCATGAGCCGGGGACCCGCCCGGACCACGGGCCGGGAGCCACCCGGCCTCGCCACGCACCGCATCCCGAGGGAGCCACCCGTGCCGCGCATGCTCGACGTCAGCGACGAGGTACGCGCCGAGATCGGCGACGAAGAAGCCGACCGCCTGCTCGCCGGGGATTCCGCCCCGGGCGGTTACGACTGCACCTCCTGCCGCACCCCGGGCGACCCGGAGCAGGAGCGCACCAGCACCGTTCTGTTCGTCGGGGACGAGACCGCCGTCCTCGCCTTCGCCCACGCCACCTGCCTGCCCTCGCAGGTCGTCCAGGTCACCGAGGAGCAGTTGCAGGGCGCCGTGCGGGCCATCGGCGGCGACACCCCGGCCACGGGACCGGAGAGGGTCGCGCCCGAGCAGGCCGTGCTCGGCGTGACCAGCGGACTGGTCCTGATCGGCGGGGAACTGCACCCGGCGCTGGTCGTGGAGCCGACCGCGCCGGTCGCGCGCCCCGGATCGCTCGGCGCGGGCGACGACTTCCTGCCGCTGCTCATCGAGCAGGGCTTCATGCCGCTGACCGAGCTGTCGGCGGTGCCGACGGTGCTGCACGGCTGGTCGGTGCTGCTCGCCGCGGGACAGCTGCACGCCGTGCTCCAGCCGGACCCGAACGGCGGCCGGCCGGTGGCCTGGTGGCAGGCGCACCAGCCGCTCCAGGTCACCGAGGGCTGGCGGACGGCCGCGGGCAGGCACCAGCAGGTGCTGATGTTCGCGGCCCCGGTCGGCTCGATCGGCCGCCAGCCGCGCGAGGACCTGCTGCGCGACGCGCTGGACAAGGCCGCCGCGGACGGGAAGCTGGTCGCCGCGGCGCTGCCGCTCGCCGGCATCTGACCGGCACACAACCGACGAAAGCCGGACAGGGGCCGCATCCCTTGCGTCACGGGGTCGTTTGGACATACGTGCACGCATACGACGTTCCCCGCCGCCAGTCCCTCGCCTCGGTTCCCGCCCCCGGGCGCCCGGCTCAGGGCTCCCGGAGCGGCCTCTCGGCCACGCCGATCTACGACGCCCTCTACACCGAGTACGTCAAGTCCTTCCGCGCGCTGCCGGGCGACCGCAGCGGCGAGGAGGAACTGGGCTTCACCGCCTTCGGGAACATCCCGCGCCGTACGGGCGCGTACGGCGGCCACCTCCCGGGACCGCTCACCGGCTCCCTCGGGAGCGGTTCGCACGACGCCCACGGCGCGGGGGCCGGCGGCACCCACCAGGGCACCGGACAGCAGCCGCAGTGGGAGCGCGTCGGCACGGTCGGCCGGCACGCCACCGGGATGCGGCACGTACCGGCCGGGCTGCCGCCGGCTCCGCGCAGAGGCGCCTGATCGGGCACGAGGACACGGCGAAGGGGCGGCCCCCGAGCGGGGCCGCCCCTTCGCCGTGTCCTCGGCTACTTCTTCTTGCCGCGCTTCTCGCGCACCCGCACCGAGATGTGGATCGGCGTCCCCTCGAAGCCGAACTCCTCGCGCAGCCGGCGCTCGATGAAGCGCCGGTAGCCCGCCTCGATGAAGCCGGAGGCGAACAGCACGAACCGCGGCGGCTTGGTGCCCGCCTGGGTGCCGAACAGGATGCGCGGCTGCTTGCCGCCCCGCACGGGGTGCGGGTGGGCGGCGACCAGCTCGCCGAGGAAGGCGTTCAGCCGGCCGGTCGGGACCCGGGTCTCCCAGCCCTCCAGCGCCGTCTCGATGGCCGGCACCAGCTTCTCCATGTGCCGGCCGGTGCGCGCCGAGACGTTCACCCGGGGCGCCCACGCCACCTGACCGAGCTCGGTCTCGATCTCCCGCTCCAGGTAGTAGCGGCGCTCCTCGTCGAGGGTGTCCCACTTGTTGTACGCCAGGACGAGCGCGCGGCCCGCCTCGACGGCCATGGTGACGATGCGCTGGTCCTGCACCGAGATGGACTCGGCGGCGTCGATCAGGACGACGGCCACCTCGGCCTTCTCGACGGCGGCGGCGGTGCGCAGCGAGGCGTAGTAGTCGGCGCCCTGCTGGAGGTGGACGCGCTTGCGGATGCCCGCCGTGTCGACGAACTTCCAGGTCTTGCCGCCCAGTTCGATCATCTCGTCGACCGGGTCGCGGGTGGTGCCGGCCAGTTCGTTGACGACGACCCGCTCCTCGCCCGCGACCTTGTTCAGCAGCGAGGACTTGCCGACGTTCGGGCGGCCGATCAGGGCGACCCGGCGCGGGCCGCCGACGGCGGTGCCGAAGGTCTGCGCCGGGGCCTCCGGCAGCACCTCCAGGACCTGGTCCAGCATGTCGCCGGTGCCGCGGCCGTGCAGGGCGGAGACCGGGTACGGCTCGCCCAGGCCCAGGGACCACAGGTAGGCCGCGTCGGCCTCGCCGCTCGGGCCGTCCACCTTGTTGGCGCACAGCACGACCGGCTTGCCGGCCTTGCGCAGCAGCCGGACCACGGCCTCGTCGGTGTCGGTCGCGCCGACCTTGGCGTCGACGACGAAGACGACCGCGTCGGCGGCCTCGATCGCGTACTCGGCCTGCGCGGCCACGGAGGCGTCGATGCCGAGGACGTCCTGCTCCCAGCCGCCGGTGTCGACGACCTTGAAGCGGCGGCCCGCCCACTCGGCCTCGTAGGTGACGCGGTCGCGGGTGACGCCCGGCTTGTCCTCGACGACGGCCTCGCGGCGGCCGATGATCCGGTTCACCAGGGTGGACTTGCCGACGTTGGGGCGGCCGACGACGGCGAGCACGGGCAGCGGACCGTGTCCGGCGGCCTCGATGGCGCCCTCGACGTCCTCGAGGTCGAAGCCCTCCTCCGCGGCGAGCTCCATGAACTCCGCGAACTCGGCTTCGCCGAGCGCCCCGTGATCGTGCTCGTGCTCGGCCGAGCCGTCGGGCTGGCTGTGGTCGTTCATGAAGTCCGTACCTCGTCGTTCATCGTGGTGATCGGTGGAACGCCCGATACAGGGTGATCCACTACTCAGTGTCGCCTAGCGTCCGGTGAGGCGCCTGGCGTTTTCCAGGTGCGCGGTCAGCTGCTTCTGGATGCGCTCGGTCGCCTCGTCCAGCGCCCTGCGCGTGCGTCTCCCGCTGCCGTCCCCCGCCTCGAAGGCGTCGCCGAAGACGACGTCGACGCGGGAGCGCAGCGGGGGCAGTCCCTTCATCAACCGTCCGCGCCGCTCGGAACTTCCCAGGACGGCCACCGGCACGATCGGCGCGCCGCTGCGGACGGCGAAGTAGGCGAGCCCCGCGCGCAGGGAGGCGAAGTCGCCCTCGCCCCGGGTGCCCTCGGGGAAGATGCCGAGGACACCGCCCTGCTCCAGCACGCCCAGCGCCCGGGAGATCGCCGTGCGGTCGGTGCTGTGCCGGTCCACCTTCAGCTGGCCGATGCCGGTCAGGAACGGGTCGAGCGGGCCGACGAACGCCTCCTTCTTGATCAGGAAGTGCGTCGGCCGGGGCGCCACGCCCATGACCATCGGTCCGTCGATGTTGTGGGAGTGGTTGACGGCGAGGATCACCGGGCCGGCCGCGGGCACCCGCCAGGCGCCCAGCACCCGCGGCCTCCACAGCCCGTACATCAGGCCGACGCCGATGCGCCGCCCGACCTCGGCGCCCCGCACCGATGGGACGTCGGTCACTTCCCGGCCCGCTTCTCCTCGACGAGGGTGACGACGCACTCGATGACCTGCGCCAGCGTCAGGTCGGTGGTGTCGACCTCGACCGCGTCGTCCGCCTTGGCCAGCGGGGAGGTCTTGCGGCTGGAGTCGGCCGCGTCCCGCTTGATCAGGGCCTCCCGGGTGGCGTGGACGTCGGCGCCCTTGAGCTCGCCGCTGCGGCGGGCGGCCCGCGCCTCCGGGGAGGCGGTGAGGAAGATCTTGAGGTCGGCGTCGGGCAGCACGGTGGTGCCGATGTCGCGGCCCTCGACGACGATGCCGGTGACGGCGGAGGAGGCGATCGTGCGCTGCAGCTCGGTGATCCGGGCGCGCACCTCGGGCACCGCGCTGACCGCGCTGACCTTGGAGGTGACGTCCTGCTCGCGGATCGGGCCGGCCACGTCCACGCCGTCGACCGTGATGGTCGGGCTCTCGGGGTCGGTGCCGGAGACGATCTCCGGCTTGCCGGCGACGGCGGCGACCGCGGAGGGGTCGTCTATGTCGATGCCGTTGTTCACCATCCACCAGGTGATCGCCCGGTACTGGGCGCCGGTGTCCAGGTAGTTCAGGCCGAGCTGCGCCGCCACGGCCTTCGACGTGCTCGACTTGCCCGTGCCGGAGGGGCCGTCGATGGCGACAATCACTGGCGTGGCGCTTTCCACAGTGGGGACCTTCCTGGACCTGACTGGCGGGGAGAGGGGGCGCGACCGCCCCGCACAAGGTTACTGGGTGCGCATCCCCCGATCGGCCCCTCCCGGGGCCGGGCCCCGCCGCCGGAGCGCCCGCCCCGCGCTCCGGCCCTACTGCCGGATCGCCCAGCCCCGCTCCCGCAGCGCCGCCGTGAGGACGGGTGCCGCCTTGGGCTCGACCATGAGCTGCACCAGACCGGCCTGCTGCCCGGTCGCGTGCTCGATCCGCACGTCCTCGATGTTGACCCCGGCCCGCCCGGCGTCCGCGAAGATGCGGGCCAGCTGCCCCGGCTGGTCGTCGATGAGCACCGCCACCGTCTCGTAGAGCCGCGGGGCGGACCCGTGCTTGCCGGGGACGCGGACCTGGCCGGTGTTGCCGCGGCGCAGCACGTCCTCGATGCCCGTGACGCCCTCGCGCCGCTTGTCCTCGTCGGAGGACTGCAGCGCGCGCAGGGCCCGCACGGTCCCCTCCAGGTCGGCGGCGACGTCCGTGAGCAGGTCGGCGACCGGCCCCGGGTTCGCGGACAGGATGTCGATCCACATCCGGGGGTCGGAGGCGGCGATCCGGGTCACGTCCCGGATGCCCTGCCCGCACAGCCGTACGGCGGCCTCCTCCGCGTGCTCCAGGCGCGCGGCGACCATGCTGGACACCAGGTGGGGCATGTGGGAGACGAGGGCCACGGCACGGTCGTGCGCGTCGGCGTCCATGACGACGGGCACGGCGCGGCAGTGCGAGACCAGTTCCAGGGCGAGGTTCAGCACCTCGGTGTCGGTGTCCCGGGTGGGGGTCAGCACCCAGGGGCGGCCCTCGAAGAGGTCGCCGGTGGCGGCCAGCGGGCCGGACTTCTCGCGGCCGGACATGGGGTGCGTGCCGATGTAGGACGACAGGTCCAGGCCGCGCGCCTCGAGCTCACGGCGTGGTCCGCCCTTGACGCTGGCGACGTCGATGTAGCCGCGGGCCAGGCCGCGCCCCATCGCGTCGGCGAGCACGCCGGCCACGTGGGCGGGCGGGGCCGCGACGATCACCAGGTCCACCGGCCCGTCGGGGGCCTCGTCGGTGCCGGCGCCGAGCGCGGCGGCCGTGCGGGCCTGTTCCGGGTCGTGGTCGGCGAGGTGGACGGTGACGCCCCGCTGGGACAGGGCGAGGGCGGCGGACGTGCCGATGAGTCCGGTGCCGAGGACGAGTGCGGTTCTCACTGGGCGATGTCCTTGCGCAGGGCGGCCGCGGCACCGAGGTAGACGTGCGCGATGTCGCCGCGGGGCTTGTCGGACTCGATGTGCGCGAGGACGCGGACCACGCGGGGCATGGCGCCCTCGACGTCCAGCTCCTGCGCGCAGATCAGGGGCACGTCGACGATGCCGATCTTGCGGGCGGCGGCCGCCGGGAAGTCGCTGTGCAGGTCGGGCGTGGCCGTGAACCAGATGCTGATCAGGTCGTCGGCGGTCAGTCCGTTGCGTTCCAGGACGGCGGTGAGCAGCGTCCCGACCTGCTCCTCCATGTGACCGGCCTCGTCCCGTTCCAACTGGACGGCGCCCCGGACCGCTCGTACCGCCACGGCGATGCTCCTTAGCTGACGTGCGTCTCTCGGCTGTTAGGGCGTCCAGCCTAGCCAGACGGCGCGCGGGCGGTGCCCGCCGCCCACCTCCTGAGACGGGCGACGTGCACGTTTCCCGGCGGTCGGCCGTGAAGCGCTTCTCCTCCGGCGCATGCGGTGCCACGATGCCGGAACCGCGGCCCCGCTCCGGCCTCCTCGCCCCCCGGTCCCTCTCCCCCGGTCCCCTGCGCCTGCCACGGCAGCCGCTTCCGCGTCACCGACGGCTCGGCCGGGAACGGCCCCGGGACCGGGCCGCTGCCCGGGGCAGCGGATCACGGTGGGGGAAATTCGGTCCGCCCGGCGTGATCCGCCGCGTACGCTCCCGCGCATGCGCCCCGAAACCCTGGTCCGCGACCACACCGTCTACGCCTGCGTCATGGGGTCGCGTGCCTTCGGCCTGGCGACGGAGGACAGCGACACCGACCGCCGGGGCGTGTTCCTCGCCCCCACCGCCCTGTTCTGGCGCTTCGACAAACCGCCCACGCACGTCGAGGGCCCGGCCGAGGAGCAGTTCAGCTGGGAGCTGGAGCGCTTCTGCGAGCTGGCCCTGCGCGCCAACCCCAGCGTCCTGGAGTGCCTGCACTCCCCGCTCGTGGAGTACGCCGACGACACCGGCCGCGAGCTGCTGGACCTGCGCGGGGCGTTCCTCTCCCGCCGGGTCCACGAGACGTTCACGCGGTACGCCCACGGCCAGCGCCGCAAGCTGGAGGCCCACGTCCGCGCACACGGCGCCCCGCGCTGGAAGCACGCCGTGCACCTGCTCCGCCTCCTGACGAGCGCCCGCGACCTGCTGCGCACGGGCACGCTCACGATCGACGTCGGCGACCACCGCGGACCGCTCCTCGCGGTCAAGCGGGGCGAGGTCCCGTGGCCCGAGGTCGAGGCACGGATGACCCGCCTGGAGCGGGAGGCCGGGGAGGCGGCCCGGCGCACCCCGCTCCCGGCCGGACCGGACCGGCGGCGCGTCGAGGACTTCCTCGTCCGCACCCGCCGCGCCTCGGCCCTGCTGACTCGCTAGGGCCCCCGCGCGGCCCCGGACGGTCACGCGTCCCAGAGCGCTCCCAGCGCCAGCAGCTCGTCCCGGTACTCGATGCGGTCGGCCCAGGCGGCCGGCCAGGCGTCGGCGCCCAGGTGCGCGCCCGCGAAGGCGCCCGTCAGGCAGGCGAGGGAGTCGGAGTCGCCCGCGGTGCAGGCGGCGCGGCGCAGCGCGGTGAGCGGCTCGTCGACGAAGAGGAGGAAGCAGAGCAGGCCGGTCGCCAGGGCTTCCTCGGCGATCCAGCCCTCGCCCGTGGCCAGGCAGGGGTCGGTCTCGGGCGAGACGGTGCGCACGGCGTCCCGGAGGCGCTCCAGGACCTCCAGGCACTCGTCCCAGCCGCGCGCGATGAAGTGCTCGGGGGTGGGGTCCTGGGCGCGGGCCCACAGGTCGCCGAGCCAGAACTCGTGGTAGCGGGTGCGGTTCTCGTAGGCGTAGGAGCGCAGCAGACCGATCAGGCCGGTCGGTTCGGCGCCCTCGGCGAGCAGCCGTACGGCGTGCGCGGTGAGGTCGGAGGCGGCGAGCGCGGTGGGGTGCCCGTGGGTGAGCGCCGACTGCAACTGGGCGGCGCCCGCGCGCTGTTCGTCGCTCAGACCGGGGACCAGACCGATGGGCGCGACGCGCATGTTGGCCCCGCAGCCCTTGGACCCGACCTGGCTGGCGTCCTGCCAGGGGCGGTCCTCGCGGGCCAGCAGGTGGCAGGCCTTGAGGCAGGTGTTGCCGGGTGCGCGGTTGTTCTCGGGCGAGCGCCACCACTCCACGAACTCCTCGCGCACCGGCCGCTCCAGCCGCTTCGGGGCGAGCGGCCCCCGGTCCGTCGCCGTGCGCAGTCCCCTGCCGAGCGCCAGCGTCATCTGGGTGTCGTCGGTGACGATCGCCGGTCTCGGCAGCTCCATCTCCCGCCAGGGCCCGCACTTGGCGAGGATCGAGGGCACGTCGTCGAACTCCGTCGGGAAGCCCAGCGCGTCCCCGAGGGCGAGTCCGGTGAGCGCCCCCGTGGCGGCGCGCTTGGTGAGGGTGGTCGTGGTCATGCGGGGCGTCCTTCCGGGGCCGGCCGGAGCAGCGGCGGGTGGAGGTCGGTGGCGGTGCCCGCGCGGTACAGGGCGGCGGGCTTGCCCCGGCCGCCGGTGAGGCGCGCGGCACCGGGGACGGCTTCGACGAAGCCCGGGGTGGCGAGCACCTTGCGCCGGAAGTTGGGGCGGTCGAGCGTGGTGCCCCACACGGCCTCGTAGACCTGTTGCAGCTCCCCGAGGGTGAACTCGGGCGGGCAGAAGGCGGTGGCGAGACAGGTGTACTCGAGCTTGGCGCCGACGCGCTCCCGGGCGTCGGCCAGGATCCGGTCGTGGTCGAAGGCGAGCGGCCCGGCCGCGTCGTACGGCGTCCAGCGGGCCTCGGCCGCGTCGGTCCCGGCCCTCGGCTCGGGAGGGTCCGGCAGCAGCGCGGCGAAGGCGACCGACACGACCCGCATCCGGGGATCGCGGTCGGGTTCGCTGTAGGTCCGCAGCTGCTCCAGGTGCAGCCCGGTCACGTCGGCCAGGCCGGTCTCCTCGGCCAGCTCCCGGCGGGCCGCCGACTCCGCCGACTCCGACGGCAGCAGAAAGCCGCCGGGCAGCGCCCGGCGGCCGGCGTACGGCTCCTGCCCCCGCTCGACGAGCAGCACGTGCAGCGCGCCCGCGCGGAGCGTGAAGACGGCGAGATCGACGGTGACGGCGAAGGGCTCGAAGGCGTACTTGTCGTAGCCGCGCACGGCCGGCCACCCCCTTAATAGTCACTCAGACTATAAAAGGGGGCGGCGACCCGTGACAACCCTCAGAGGTCGACCTCCCGCATCAGCATCCCGACCTCGGTGTTGGACAGCCGGCGCAGCCAGCCCGACTTCTGGTCGCCCAGGGCGATCGGCCCGAAGGCGGTGCGCACCAGCTTCTCGACCGGGAACCCGGCCTCCGCGAGCATGCGGCGCACGATGTGCTTGCGGCCCTCGTGCAGGGTCACCTCGACGAGGTAGTTCTTGCCGGTCTGCTCCACGACCCGGAAGTGGTCCGCGCGCGCGTAGCCGTCCTCGAGCTGGATGCCGTCCTTCAGCCGCTTGCCCAGGTCGCGCGGGATGGGCCCGACGATGTGCGCGAGGTAGGTCTTCTTCACGCCGTACCTGGGGTGGGTCAGCCGGTGCGCCAGCTCGCCGTGGTTGGTGAGCAGGATGACGCCCTCGGTCTCGGTGTCGAGCCGGCCGACGTGGAAGAGCCGGGTCTCCCTGTTGGTGACGTAGTCGCCGAGGCACTGCCGGCCCTCGGGGTCCTCCATCGTGGAGACCACGCCGGCGGGCTTGTTCAGCGAGAAGAACTGGTACGACTGCGTGGCGACGGTCAGACCGTCGACCTTGACCTCGTCCTTCTCCGGGTCGACGCGGCGGCCCTGCTCCAGCACGATCTCGCCGTTGACCTCGACCCGCGCCTGCTCGATCAGCTCCTCGCAGGCACGCCGGGAGCCGTAGCCCGCGCGCGCGAGGACCTTCTGCAGCCGCTCGCCCTCCTGCTCGGCGCCCGGGAAGGTCTTCGGGAGCTTCACGTCCTTCCTGCCGGCGTACCGCTCGCGGTTGCGCTCCTCGGTCCGCGCCTCGTACTCGCGCGAGCGCGCCGGGGCGGTGCGGCCGCGGCCGTCCTTGGGGGACGACGGCTTCGCCCCGCCGCGCCCCGACTTCGGGCCGTCCTTGGTGGCCCCGGGGCCCACGTCGTAGCGGCGCTCCTCGGGGCGGGGCTTGCGGGGGCGGCCCTGCCCCTGCTTCTGGTCCCTGTTGTTGCCGGCACCACGGTAGTTACCGCGTCCGCCGCTCTTTCCGCTGCCGCTGCTTCGCATCAAAATTCCGTCGTCGTCGTGTTCGTCGGGGGACCGTCGTCCGGGTCCGGTGCGTCCGGATCGAACGACGGCACGGCTTCCTGGGTCTCGGCCTCGATCGCCTCCGCCTCCGGGAGGAAGGGCGCGAGCTCCGGGAGCTCGTCCAGACCGCGCAGGCCCATCCGCTCCAGGAAGTAGTTCGTCGTCGTGTACAGGATCGCACCTGTTTCGGGTTCCGTGCCCGCCTCCTCGACCAGACCGCGCTGCAGGAGGGTGCGCATCACGCCGTCGCAGTTCACTCCGCGCACGGCGGAGACCCGGCTGCGGCTGACCGGCTGGCGGTAGGCGACCACGGCGAGGGTCTCCAGGGCGGCCTGGGTGAGCCGGGCCTGCTGGCCGTCCAGGACGAACCCCTCCACGGCGGCGGCGTACTCGGGGCGGGTGTAGAAGCGCCAGCCGCCCGCGACGAACCGCAGCTCGAAGCCGCGCCCCTGCGCCGTGTACTCGTCCGCCAGCTCGCGCAGCGCGTCCGCGACCTGGCGTTTCGGCCGCTGCAGTATCTTCGCCAGGTGTTCCTCGGTCGCGGGCTCGTCCACGACCATGAGCACCGCCTCCAGGGCGGGCCTGAGGTCGAGGTCCGCGACGGTGCGCGGCCCGGCGGGTGCGCCGGCGGTCTCGTCGCTCATGCCTTCCTCTCCTCCCCCGGCTGCTCCGGCGGCCGGTCGAACTCGTCGGTGACCGTGGGGGCGGCGTCCCCGTCGCCGCCGGTCCAGCGCACGGTCAGCTCGCCGAGCGCGGTCTCCTGCTCGAGGGCGACGGCCTTCTCGCGGTACAGCTCGAGCAGCGCGAGGAACCGGGCGACGACGGTCAGCGTGTCGTCGGTGTCCTCGACGAGCGCGCGGAAGTCGGCCTCGCCGAGCTCCTTCAGCCGGGCGACGACGATCCCGGCCTGCTCCTGCACGCTGACCAGCGGCGCGTGGATGTGGTCGACGTACACCTGCGGCCTGGGCCTGGGCTGCATCGCCTTCACGGCGAGTTTCGCGAACCCCTCGGGGCCGATGCGGATGACGACCTCGGGCAGCAGCTCGGCGTGGTGCTGCTCGAGCCCGACCGTGCGGGGGTGACGGCGGGCCTCCGCGTCGAGGCGGCCGCCGAAGATCTCCGCGATCCGCTTGTACGCGCGGTACTGCAGCAGGCGGGCGAACAGCAGGTCCCGGGCCTCCAGCAGGGCGAGGTCGGCCTCGTCCTCCACCTCGGCGGCGGGCAGCAGCCGCGCCGCCTTGAGATCGAGCAGGGTGGCCGCCACGACCAGGAACTCGGTCGTCTCGTCCAGGTCCCAGTCCGCCCCCAGCGCCCGGATGTACGCCATGAACTCGTCGGTCACCCTGGACAGGGCGACCTCGGTGACGTCCAGCTTGTGCTTCGCGATCAGCTGGAGCAGCAGGTCGAAGGGCCCTTCGAAGTTCGCCAGCCGCACCGTGAACCGGCCGTCGCCCTCGTCGCCGCCGTCGCCCTCGCCACCGTCGGCGGCGCCCGCCTCCGGGTCCGCCGCGCCCGCGCCCTCGACGCCCGGCTCCCGCACGGCGGCACTGGACACCGGGGCACTGGACACGGAGGCACCGTCAGCGGCCACCGCCCGGCCGGCCGTGCCGGCCCCGGGCGCCTCCGCCACCGTGCCGGCATCCGCCGCGCCGGCCGGGGGCTCGGTGCCGGGAGGCGGGGGCTGCGTCCCGGGAGGCAGGGGCTCCGGCGCGGGAGCGTCCTGCGCCGGGCGCCGCACCGGCCCGGCCGGTGCGGGGATCCGCGCGGGGGCCTCGGCGGCCGCTTCCTCCGCGGGCGGCACGGGCGGCGGGCCGGCCGTCGGGCCCGGCTCCGCGGACGCGGCGGTCCCGTCCTGCGACGCGGCCACCGGCTCGTCCGGCGGAGTCGTCGGCGGCGCCGCTCCCGGGCCCCGCCCCAGCGGGCGCCGGCGGTTCGGCCGGCCGCCGGGGGCGGAAGGGTGGTTCGAGGTCATGACCTCCGCAGGCTACCGCTACCGTCCGCGAAGCCGGCGTACGAGGATGCTCGCCTCCCCGCGGGTCTCCAGGTCGGCGAGGACCACGGCGACCGCCTCGCGGACGATCCGGCCGCGGTCCACGGCCAGTCCGTGCTCGCCGCGCAGCACCAGGCGCGCGTGCTCGAGGTCCATCAGCTCCTCGGCGGAGACGTACACGGTGATCTTCTCGTCGTGCCGCTCACGGCCGCTGGGCCGGCGCGCCGCCGCTCTCCCGCGCTTGCGCGGGGCCGCGGCCGCGGCTCCTTCCGGTGCGGCCTGACGCCGCCCGGGGCCCGCCGCGGTGCGGCTGTGGGACTCCCCGGCCTCGGCCGGCCCGGCGTCCGCGGCGACGTGCTCCGCGCCCTCGCCGTCGCCGCCCTGGGCGGGCACCGACTGCGGCGCGTCCTCCTGGGCCGCCGCCGCGTCGCCCTCCCCGGCGGGAGCGGGGACGCGGGCGTCGCCGTTGGCCTGACGCCTGGGCGTGGACGCCTGGAGCGCCATCCCCCCTGTCGTGCGGAAGAGTTCGTCGGCCCCCGGCAGACTCACTCGGCGTGACACCGGGCGAGCACCTCCCTGGCGAGCTGGCGGTAGGCGGCGGCACCGACGGAGTTGGAGGCGTACGTGGTGATCGGCTCACCGGCGACCGTGGTCTCCGGGAAGCGGACCGTGCGCCCGATGACCGTGTGGTAGACGTGGTCGTCGAACGCCTCGACCACGCGCGCGAGCACCTCTCGGCTGTGCACCGTGCGCGAGTCGTACATCGTGGCGAGGATGCCGTCGAGCTCCAGGTCGGGGTTGAGCCGCTCCTGGACCTTCTCGATGGTCTCGGTCAGCAGGGCCACACCGCGCAGCGCGAAGAACTCGCACTCCAGCGGCACGATCACCTTGTGCGCGGCGGTCAGCGCGTTGACCGTGAGCAGGCCGAGCGAGGGCTGGCAGTCGATCACGATGAAGTCGTAGTCGTCCATGAGCGGCTTCAGCGCGCGCTGGAGCGTGGACTCGCGCGCGACCTCGCTCACCAGCTGGACCTCGGCCGCCGACAGGTCGATGTTGCTGGGCAGCAGGTCCATGTTGGGCACCGCCGTCTTCAGCAGCACCTCGTCGGCCGCCATCCCCCGCTCCATGAGCAGGTTGTAGACGGTGAGGTCGAGCTCCATCGGGTTGACGCCGAGGCCGACCGACAGCGCGCCCTGCGGGTCGAAGTCCACGAGCAGCACCCGGCGCCCGTACTCCGCGAGCGCGGCACCCAGGTTGATGGTCGACGTCGTCTTGCCCACGCCGCCCTTCTGGTTGCACATCGCGATGATCTTCGCGGGGCCGTGGTCGGTCAGCGGGCCCGGGATCGGGAAGTACGGCAGCGGGCGCCCGGTCGGGCCGATGCGCTCACGGCGCTGACGCGCCGCGTCGGGCGCGAGCGTGGCCGCGTACTCGGGGTCGGGCTCGTACTCGGCGTCGGGGTCGTAGAAATGCCCCTCGGGCAGTTCGTCGTAGTCGGCGAAATGGTTGTGGGGCGCGCCACTTCCGTCGCCGGCCATGGCGTTCACGTGATGGCCATCCATGCTTCGGTGTGCTGGGTGAGTCACCCCTGAAGCCTGGTGACTCTGATGGGCTGCGAAGGTGCGCACAGCGACGGAGCCGACAGGAGCGAACCCAGCGGGTCCCTGGCCCCGTGCAGGCGTTCCTGGTTGACCACCCCCGGGAGTAAATGTCGACTCATTCACAAGTCGTCTTACCTCCTTGGTGACCAGGAAACTTCTAGACAGGTCAGCGTGGCACCATGCCGACGGTTGGCGACTCTATGGCGTGTCGACCGTTCGCAGCAACACAATCCGCCGGACCCGGCTCGATGTGTCGGCAATGAAACATCCCTCTGTCAAGGGCGTACGGCCGTCGCACGGCAGGTTTCACCGGTGTGCGAATCGGTGGAAGGGTTACGTTCGAGGCGAGTTGTACCGGACCGAGGAGTGACCATACACACATCCGGCCGGACCTTGTCGGGCAAGGTCCGGCCGGGTATGCGACGTTGACGGCCGGCGGCGGTCCCCCCGATCGAGCGAAGCCGGGTTCGGGGGTGTGTCGCCTTCGCCGGCCGGTGACTTGGTCGACTTGACGCCTGGGCGACTCAGCCGAGCAGGGAGGCGAGCTCCACGTGCTCGAGGCCGTGCGCCTCGGCGACCTCCTTGTAAACGACCTTGCCGTCATGCGTGTTGAGGCCCTTGGCGAGCGCGGGGTCGCGGCGCAGCGCCTCCACCCAGCCGCGGTTGGCGAGCTCGACGATGTACGGCAGCGTGGCGTTGGTGAGCGCGTAGGTCGAGGTGTTGGGCACCGCGCCCGGCATGTTGGCCACGCAGTAGAAGACCGAGTCGTGGACCTTGAAGGTCGGCTCGGCGTGCGTGGTGGGGTGGGAGTCCTCGAAGCAGCCGCCCTGGTCGATCGCGATGTCGACAAGGACACTTCCGGCCTTCATCCGCGAGACCAGCTCGTTGGTGACCAGCTTCGGGGCCTTGGCGCCGGGGATCAGGACCGCGCCGATCACCAGGTCGGCCTCCAGGCAGGCCTTCTCCAGCTCGAAGGCGTTGGAGACGACGGTCTGGATCTTCGTGCCGAAGATCTTGTCCGCCTCGCGGAGCTTGTTGATGTCCTTGTCGAGCAGGGTCACGTGGAAGCCCATGCCGATGGCGATCTGCGCGGCGTTCCAGCCGGAGACGCCGCCGCCGATGACGACGGCCTTGCCGGCCAGCACGCCGGGGACACCACCGGGCAGCACACCGCGGCCGCCGCTGGCGCGCATCAGGTGGTAGGCACCGACCTGCGGGGCGAGCCGGCCCGCGACCTCGGACATGGGCGCGAGCAGCGGCAGCGCGCGGCTCGGTAGCTCGACGGTCTCGTAGGCGATCGCGGTGGTGCCGGACTCCAGGAGGGCGTCCGTGCACTCCTTGGAGGCGGCCAGGTGCAGGTAGGTGAAGAGGGTCTGGTCCTTGCGCAGGCGGTGGTACTCCTCCGCGACGGGCTCCTTGACCTTCAGCAGCAGGTCGGCGGCGGCCCACACCTCGTCGGCGGTGTCCAGGATCTCCCCGCCCGCGGCGACGTACTCCTCGTCCGGGATCGAGGAGCCGACACCGGCGCCGCGCTCGATGACGACCTGGTGGCCGTTGCGCACCAGCTCGTGCACGCCGGCGGGGGTGATGGCCACCCGGAACTCGTTGTTCTTGACCTCGCGGGGGATGCCGACCTTCACGTCGATCACGGTCCTTGGCTCAGAGGATATGAGGGGTCTTACTACACATACCCGGGTGCACGAGGGCACACCGGGAGAGACCGCAGAAGATGGTGCGGCAGAGCCAGTCTAATGAAGGCGTTCCGTCTGTCTAGCCTTTCATTGCATCAATCTTCAGCAGATGCGCTGCGGATTTCGCAGGCGTTAGCTCCTTGTTCCAGCTCGGAGTCGCCCTCCGGGGCCTCCTCGTCCAGCATGCGCTCGGCCGTACCGCGGTGCAGTGCGGCCGACGTGGGGTCGCCGAGGCGTTCGAAGGCGTCGGCCAGCCGCAGGTGCAGCGCCGCCTGCAGCCGGGTGTCCTCGGCCCGGCGGGCCCACTCCACGGCCTCGTGGCAGGTGCGCAGCGACTCCTCCGGCCGGCCCGCGTACTCCTGCACCCGGGCCAGTTCGCTGAGCGCCCGCGCCTGTGCGGCCACGTCCCCGTTCTTGCGGTGCCCGGCGACGGCCGCGCGCCAGTTGCGCAGCGCCTCGCCGTAACGGCCGGCATAGGTGTGGGCGGCGGCGATACGGCCGTAGAGCCGGGCGGCGTCCGCGCGCTCGTCCCGGGCGAGCCGCTCGGCCAGGGCCCGGCCGAACCAGTCGGCGGCCCGGTCGTAGTCCCCGAGTTCCAGGTGCGCGCCGCCCACGGATTCCATCGCGCGGCCGGTCGCGTACGGATCGCGCGCCTCGCGTCCCGCGTCCAGCGCGTCCCGGTAGCGCACCAGGGCGTCGGCCGTGCGGCCGGTGCGGGCGTCGAGGTCGCCGAGGTTCAGCAGGGCCGCCGCCCGCTCGCGGGGCAGACGCCGGCGCTCGGCGACGTCCAGGACCAGGCCGTGCAGGGCGTACAGGTCGCTCGCGGCCGCCTGGGTGCCGACGTGTGCCACCATGGCCCGCACCAGCTGGGACATCAGCCGCCGGGCCAGGGTGTCCAGCTCCCCGTCGGCGACCGCGAGCCGGGCGGAGGCGAGCAGGGCGGGCCTGCTCAGGCGCAGCCACTCGGCGGCGGCCCGGGGACTGGGGAAGCGCACGGAGCGCGGCATGCCGAGGAGCCTCTCGCGCGCCAGCGGGCTGTCGGTCTCGGTGATCGCCCTGCACGACTGGAGCAGCCGCACGGTCCGCTCCAGCATGCGGGCGCGGGCCAGCTGGAGCTCGGCGGGGCGCTCGTGGGTCTCGGCGAGGTCGCGCAGCAGGGGGTGCAGACAGCCGGGCACCTCGTACTGCGGGAGCGGCGAGGCCACCGCGTGCAGCAGACCGCGGGCGACGAAGTCGTCCAGGGCGGTGCGGGCGTCGTCCACCGCGCAGCCGGCGAGCGCGGAGGCCGTGTGCGGGTCGACCAGGCCGGCCGGGGCGAGGCTGAGCAGGCGCAGCGTCCGGGCGGCGGGCGCCGGCAGCGAGGCGTGCACGAGCTGCAGGACGCGGCCGGTCACGGTGGACCGGCCGCTCTCCGCGTGCAGCTGCTTGGCGAGGTCGGCGACGGCGGCCTTGGGCCGGGCGGCGAGCCAGCCCCCGGCCAGCACCAGGGCGGCGGCCTCGCCCTCGCACAGCTCGGCGAGTCCCTCGGCGGCCCGGGGGTCGACGGTGATGCGGACCGACCCGGCGGCCCGGGACAGCAGCTCCACCGCGGACTTGGTGTCGAGGCCGCCGAGCGTGCAGGGGCGGACGTCCGCGATGCCGGTCAGCGGCCCCGAGGAGACGGCGACGGCCAGGCACTCCGGGTTGTCCGGCAGCAGCGCGTCGACCTGCCCGGCGTCGGCCGCGTCGTCCAGCAGGAGCAGCATCCGGCGGTCGGCGAGGGTGGCGCGCAGCGCCTCGGTGAGGTCGTCCTCGGGGGCTCCGGCGGGGGCGGGCACCTCCAGCGCGCCGAGCAGCTCCCGCGCGGCGCGCTCGACGGGCACGCGCGCGCCGCCGGGTTCGGTCAGCCGGGCGCGCAGCACCCCGTCGGGGTAGCGGTCGGCGACCTGGCGCACGAGTTCCTCGGCGAGGGCCGTCCGGCCCGAGCCCGGACGGCCGGCGATGAGCAGCACGCGCGCGCGGGGTGTCTTGCGGCCCGAGAGGGTGTCCAGTCCGGCGCGCTCGATGTCGGCGCGCAGTTCCTTCAACTCCCTGGTGCGGCCCAGGAAACGGCCCTGAACGGCTGCGTCCTGGGAGAGCCGCACACTGCCCGGGTCCACCGCCTGATCCGTCACGGACCACACTCCCGTCCCACCGCACGCGCAAGCCCGCCCCGGTGCGAAGGGTGCCGCGCCTGCTTCCTGGCTCACTCGCGAAGAGCCTAGTTCACGCTCTGCTACGTTCCCGGCGCAGCGGCGCGGGCGCATCCCCCGATCGGATCAACCGATGGTCACATCATCATGAGCGCGCAGGGGTCCGGGCGGGATCAGGCCTCGAACGGGCGCGCGGGCCACGGCGCCTGAGCCGGACGCAGCGCGTCCAGGCCGTCCCCGGCCCGTGCGGCGACGAGCGAGAGGACGCCCACCACGAGGCAGTTGTTGTGCAGCTCGCCGGCCAGCACCCCGCGCACCAGCTCGTCGACGGGCACCCGGGCCAGCTCCATGTCGGCCTCCTCGTGCTCGACCTCGAAGCGCTCGCCCTCGGCCTCGGACAGACCGCGGGCGAGGAAGATCCGCACGGCCTCGTCGCAGCCGCCGGGGGTGGTGTACACGTCGGTCAGCACCCGCCAGTCCTCGGCCTTGACGTGCGCCTCCTCGTACAGCTCGCGCTGGGCGGCGTGCAGCGGGTTCTCACCGGGGACGTCCAGCAGGCCGGCCGGGATCTCCCACAGCCGGTGGCGCACCGGGTGGCGGTACTGGCGCAGCACCAGGACACGGTCGGCGTCGTCGAGGGCGAGGACGGCCACGGACCCGGGGTGGACCTGGTAGTCGCGGTGGACCACGGTCCCGTCGGGCATGACCACCTCGTCGGTGCGGACGGAGGTCTTGTTGCCCGTGAAGGGGGTCCCGGTCGCCCGGATCTCCCACTCCTCCGGGGTGTCCTTGATCGTCATGCCTGTCCTCCCGAACGTACGGCGGTCGTGCGTGCGCGCCGCGTGAGAAAAGCGGCCGGGGCGCGGACCCTTCGAAGGCGCGCACCCCGGCAACCGTACAACTGGCGCGTTACTCCGAGATCTTCCGCTCGACGGCGGCCTTCACCAGGCCCGCGAAGAGCGGGTGCGGACGGGTCGGACGCGAGCGCAGCTCCGGGTG
The DNA here is from genome assembly GCF_009852415.1 of Streptomyces sp. Tu 3180. Classification (NCBI taxonomy): domain Bacteria; kingdom Bacillati; phylum Actinomycetota; class Actinomycetes; order Kitasatosporales; family Streptomycetaceae; genus Streptomyces; species Streptomyces sp. Tu 3180. Next base: position 2,000,373 of record NZ_WOXS01000002.1, read on the forward strand.
CGCCTGGGTCGCGACCAGGTACGGGTGGACCTCGCGCGGGTACTCGACGTACTCCACGAGCTTGCCGTCCGGGGAGGTGCCGGAGAAGACGATGCCCGCCTTCTTCTCCAGCTCCGCGCGGTAGGCGTTGTTCACCTCGTAGCGGTGGCGGTGGCGCTCCTCGACGTACTCCTTGCCGTCGTACACCTCGCGCACGATCGAGCCCTCGGCCAGCTTGGCCGGGTACATGCCGAGCCGCATGGTGCCGCCCATGTCGCCCTCACCGGCGACGATGTCCAGCTGCTCGGCCATGGTGGAGACGACCGGGTGGGCGGTGGCCGGGTCGAACTCGGTGGAGTTGGCGTCGGAGATGCCCGCCAGGTTGCGGGCCGCCTCGATCACGATGCACTGCAGGCCCAGGCACAGGCCCAGCAGCGGGATCCTGTTCTCACGGGCGTAGCGGATCGCGCCGACCTTGCCGAGCACACCGCGGTCGCCGAAGCCGCCGGGGATGCAGATGCCGTCGACGTCGCCGAGCTGCGCCTGGGCGCCGGCCGGGGTCTTGCAGTCGTCGGAGGTGACCCACTTGATCTTCACGCGGGCCTTGTTGGCGAAGCCGCCCGCGCGCAGCGCCTCGGTGACCGAGAGGTAGGCGTCGGGCAGGTCGATGTACTTGCCGACCAGGGCGAGGGTGATCTCGTGGTCGGGGTTGTGGACGCGGTCGAGCAGGTCGTCCCAGGTCGTCCAGTCCACGTCCCGGAAGGGCAGGTCGAGCTTGCGCACGACGTAGGCGTCCAGGCCCTCGGCGTGGACGACCTTCGGGATGTCGTAGATCGAGCGGGCGTCGGGGCAGGCGACCACGGCGGCCTCGTCGACGTCGCACATCAGCGAGATCTTGCGCTTGATCGCGGTCGGCACCTCGCGGTCGCAGCGCAGCACGATCGCGTCCGGCTGGATGCCGATGTTGCGCAGCGCCGCGACCGAGTGCTGGGTCGGCTTCGTCTTCAGCTCGCCCGAGGGGCCGATGTAGGGCAGGAGGGAGATGTGGACCACGAAGACGTTGTCCCGGCCGACCTCGTGACGCACCTGGCGGACGGTCTCCAGGAACGGCAGCGACTCGATGTCGCCGACCGTGCCGCCGACCTCCGTGATCACGACGTCCACCTCGTCCGTCGCCATGCGGCGGATGCGGTGCTTGATCTCGTTGGTGATGTGCGGGATGACCTGCACGGTGTCGCCGAGGTACTCGCCGCGCCGCTCCTTGGCGATCACCGTCGAGTAGACCTGGCCTGTAGTGACATTGGCGGAGCCGTCCAGGTCCCGGTCGAGGAACCGCTCGTAGTGTCCGATGTCCAGGTCGGTCTCCGCACCGTCGTTGGTGACGAACACCTCACCGTGCTGGAAGGGGTTCATCGTGCCAGGGTCGACGTTCAGGTACGGGTCGAGCTTCTGCATCACGACGCGCAGACCCCGGGCCTTGAGCAGCATGCCGAGGCTGGAGGCCGTCAGGCCCTTGCCGAGAGAGGAGGCGACACCCCCGGTGACGAAGATGTGCTTGGTCGTCGAAGATTTGGGCGGCATGGCCAAGAGGGGGCTCCCGTGGTCGCGGTCTGGAGGGTGCGGTTCCGGGGTTTTCTCGCCCACCGGTCCACGGGCTACCAGCGTATCAGCGCCACGGCGCGGTGGCGCCCGGGCGCAGGCCGGGCACGCTCCGCGCACGCGCCGACACGGGCGCGGGGCCTCCGGCGGCCCTCCGGTCCGCCGCTCACTCGTTCAGCGGAGTCTCGTTCTCCGGAGCGGCACACAGATCATCTACGTGCGTCGTATCCTGCTCGGACACTCACTGACGAGCCCGACCGGCCGAACGGCACCACCCCCGTCCGTTAAGTTCCGGAACAACGACAGCTCGTCGGTTCGTTGAGCAACAATTGGCGCTTTGCACGACGGCTGAGCGGCTGCTGTGATCCACCGCTCAACGACGCATTGCAAAAACCCCTTGACCGCACTAGCGACAGCCCCCTCGTGGGGTGACGTGGCCGTTCGACTGGAGTTGCACGTGGCCGGGCGCATCGAAGACTACGCACTCATCGGAGACATGCAGACCGCTGCCCTGGTCTGCCGGGACGGCACGGTGGACTGGCTGTGCCTGCCCCGCTTCGACTCGCACGCCATCTTCGCCGGCCTGCTGGGCACCGAGGAGCACGGCTTCTGGCGGCTCGGTCCCGCGCACGCCCCCGACGCCGAGCCGCCCACGGCGACCCGGCGCGGCTACCGCGGTGACTCGCTGGTCCTGGAGTCCGAGTGGGACACCCCGCGCGGCACGGTCCGGGTGACCGACTTCATGCCCCCGCGCGACGGCGCCCCGCAGCTGATCCGGATCGTGGAGGGCGTCTCCGGCCGGGTGCCGATGCGCTCGGCGCTGCGGATGCGGTTCTCCTACGGCCGGATCGTGCCGTGGGTGCACAAGCACGAGGGGCGCACGGTCGCCGTCGCGGGCCCGGACTCCGTGTGGTTCGACACCCCCGTCGACACCTACGGCAAGTCGCTGACCACGTACGCGGACTTCACGGTCGCACCGGGTGACCGGATCACGTTCACGCTCTCGTGGCAGCCCTCGCACAAGGAGCCGCCGCCGCTGCCGGAGCCGGAGCAGTCCCTGGAGGCGACGGAGGACTTCTGGCGCGAGTGGGTGGAGCACTGCACGTACCACGGCCCCTACCGCGAGGCCGTGATCCGCTCCCTGATCACGCTGAAGGCCCTGACCTACGCCCCGACCGGCGGCATCGTCGCCGCGCCCACCACCTCCCTGCCGGAGGACATCGGCGGCGTCCGCAACTGGGACTACCGCTACACCTGGCTGCGGGACGCGGCGATCACCCTGTCCTCGCTGCTGCGCACCGGCTACCGCGAGGAGGCCCGCGCCTGGCGCGAGTGGCTGCTGCGCGCGGTGGCGGGCGACCCGGAGAACCTGCAGATCATGTACGGCATCGCCGGTGAGCGCGAGCTCGGCGAGGCGGAGCTGGACTGGCTGCCCGGCTACGAGAACTCCAGCCCGGTCCGGGTCGGCAACGGCGCCGCGTCCCAGCTCCAGCTGGACGTGTACGGCGAGGTCATCGAGGCCCTGCACCTGGGCCACATGACCGGTCTGGCGCGAAACGACTACGCGTCCCTGCTCCAGCTGAAGCTGATCCGCTACCTGGAGAAGCACTGGCAGGAGCCGGACGAGGGCATCTGGGAGGTGCGCGGCCCGCGCCGCCACTTCGTGCACTCCAAGGTGATGGCCTGGGTCGCGGTGGACCGCACCATCAAGCTCGTCGAGTCCGGCGACGCCGACGGCCCGCTGGAGGAGTTCAAGCGGCTGCGCGACGACATCCACCGGGACGTGTGCGAGAAGGGCTACGACAAGGAGCGCAACACCTTCACCCAGTCCTACGGGTCGAAGGAACTGGACGCCTCGCTGCTGCTGATTCCGCAGGTGGGCTTCCTGCCGCCGGACGACAAGCGCGTGATCGGCACCGTCGAGGCGATCCAGCGCGAGCTGTCCACGCCCGACGGCTTCATCCTGCGCTACCCGACGGAGGGGCAGCACGAGGGCGTCGACGGCCTCCCGGGCGACGAGGGCGCGTTCCTCGCCTGCTCGTTCTGGATGGCCGACGACCTGGCGATGATCGGCCGTGTGGACGAGGCCCGCAAGCTGTTCGAGAAGCTGCTGGCGCTGCGCAACGACCTCGGGCTGCTCGCGGAGGAGTGGGACCCGCGCCTGAAGCGCCAGGTGGGCAACTTCCCGCAGGCGTTCAGCCACGTGCCGCTCATCGACACCGCCCTGCGGCTGACGGCTTCGGGCGCCTACGGGGGCTGAGGCCCGCCATCGCGGTGCGGGTGCCTCCGGCGTCCGCACCGCGCCCGGGCCGCGGCAGGCGTCCCGGCCCGCGGGCGCGGGGAACGGACGTCCTCCCCGCGCCCGGCCCCATGGATGCACCGGGGACATCCGCGCAGGTAGCGTCCGGGTATGGACAGCGGTTACGACACCCGGGGCGCCGGGATCACCGTGCGGCGGGCGCTGGAGCTGCCCGGGCTGCGCAGCGGACTGCCCGAGGTGGTGGCGGGCGCCGACCGGCTGCAGCGCACGGTGCGCTGGGTGCACGCGGGCGAGGTGCCCAACATCGCCTCGCTGCTCAAGGGCGGCGAACTGCTGCTGACCACCGGCTACGGACTCGGCCACCGCCCGGCCGACCAGCGCGCGTTCGTGCGCACGCTGGCCGAGCGGGGCATCGCGGCCCTCGTGGTGGAGCTGGGCCCGCGCTTCACCCGGCTGCCCGCCGCACTCGTCGACACGGCCCGGGCGGCCGGACTGCCCCTGGTCCAGCTGCACCGCGAGGTGCCGTTCGTGACGGTCACCGAGGAGATCCACACCGAGATCGTCAACGGGCACTACGCGCTGCTGCAACGCGCGGAGGAGGTGCACCGCCGGTGCACCGAGGCGCTGCTGGGCGGCGGCGGGGTGCCCCAGGTCCTGGAGATCCTGGCCGGGTTCACCGGCAACCCGGTCTTCCTGGAGACGACGGACGGACAGCTGCTGTACGCGGCCGGTGAGGGCCCCGAGGGAGCGGATCCGCTCCAGGTGTGGGAGGGGCTGCGGGACCGGCACCAGGACGACCCGCCGGCCGGTTCGGCCCTGGTGGACGTGCCCGGCGGCGGCCCCGGCAGCGGCGGTGTGCGGGCCCGGCTGGTGCTGCTGCCGGTGCGCAGCGAGCCGGCCCCGGTGCACCGCATGGCGGCCGAGCGGACGGCGGGCATCCTCGCCGTGGTGCTGATGCAGGCCCGTCAGGAGGAGGAGCTGGCGGCGCGGGGGCGCGGGGACTTCCTCACCGATCTCGCCGAGGGCCGGGTCACCGCCGAGGACGCGCCCGCGCAGGCGCGCGTGCTGGGCTTCAAGCCGGGCGCCGGCCCGCTGCTGCCGGTGGTGATGCGGCTCGGGGACGCCCTGTCCCCGCAGGGCGGAGGCTGGGCGGTGCTGGCCCGCGCGGTGGCCGAGGAGCTGGCCTCGCTCGGCGTGCCCGTCCTGCTGGGGGTGCGGCCGGTCGAGGGGCGGGTGCCGCTGTTGCTCGGGCTGCGCTCGGAGGCGGAGCGCCCGGCGTCGGCGGACCGGGTGGCGGCGGCGCTGCGGGCCGGGGTGGAGCGGGCGGGCATGCTGCGGCCGGGGGCCAGGCCGCCCGTCGTGGTGGTCGGGCCGGCCGGCGACTGGGCGGCGGCGTCGGCGGGGCTGCGGCACGCGGCGGAGGCGTCGACCGCGGCGCAGGGCCTGCCGGACCGCCCCTGGTACGACGCCCGCCGGCTGGACATCGACCTGCTGCTGTGGCGGCTGCGCGACCATCCGGACCTGGCGGCGTTCGTGGACCGCGCGATCGGCCCCCTCCTGGACCACGACCGCCGCTCCAGGCCTTCGCTGCTGCCCACCCTGGAGACGTACCTGGCCCATGCGGGCCGCAAGGCGGAGACGGCCCGCGAACTGCACCTGAACCGGCAGACGCTCTACAACCGGCTCGCCCGCATCGGGGAGTTGCTGGGCACCGACCTCGACGACCCGCAGACGGTACTGGCGTTGAGCCTGGCCCTGCGGGCCCGGCGGCACGTGGCCTGACCCGGCGGCGGGTGCCCGGCGTCAGAGCAGCGGCCGGGGCCGGGTCAACTCGTCGTACACGCTGAGCACGTGGGCGACCGTCTGGTCCTCGGTCGGCCAGGTCGCCGCCTGCCGTGCGCCCCGCTCCCTGAGCAGCTCCCTGCGACCGGGGTCGTCCAGCAGTCGTACGACGGCGTCGGCGAGTGCCCGCGCGTTGCCGTACGGGACGAGTTCGGCGGCGTCGCCGACGAGTTCGGGGATGCCGCCGACCTCGGTCGCGACGAGCGGCACGCGCGCGTGGAGGGCCTCCTGGGCGAACGGGGAGCGCGCCTCCCACCGGCTGGGCAGCAGCGCGAGGTCGGCGGCGGCGAGCAGGTCGGAGACGTCGTCGCGCCGGCCGATGAGCCGGACCGGCAGCTCCTCGTCCTCGATCCGCCGCTGGAGTTCGCCGCGCAGCGGCCCCTCCCCCGCGACGACGACCAGCGGCACGGGGTCGAGGCGGCTCCAGGCGTGCGTGGCGTCCAGCAGGGCGGAGTAGCCCCGGTGCCGTTCGAGGGAGCCGACGGCGATGAGCAACGGGCGTTCCACGGCGCCGAGTTCGGCTCGGATCTTGGACCGCAGCCGGTCGGGGTCCTCCGGTCCCGGGGGCGTGCGCGTTCCGGGGAGCGGGACCGCGGCCAGCCGCGCGTCCCGCGCTCCCGCGCGGCGCGCCCGGTCGACGAGGACGGAGGTCGTCCCGAGCACCACGGTGGCCGCCCTGACGACCCGCCGTTCCAGCATCCGCAGGAAGTGCGCGCGCGGGCCGTCGGCGTGCGCCCGGTCGTGCCAGGTCACGACGAGCGGGGTGTGCCGTCCGCCGAGGGCGAGGACCGTGCGGAAGGAGGCGTGCAGCCCGTGCGCGTGCACCAGGTCGGCGTCCGTGCAGGCCGCCCGCAGCGCGGCCACCGATCCCGGGTCGCTGCTGCGCGGCACGTGCACGAGCTCGGCCCCGACGCCCGTGAAGTCGTAGGTGTGATCCGCTTCGGCGGGGGCGCACACCGTGACCCGCACGCCCCGCGCGACGAGCCCCGCGGCCAGCGAGCGCACATGGGCGCCGCCGGCGGCGTTGCCACCGCCCAGCACCTGCACGGTGCGCAACGGCGACCGGCCGTGCGGTGCGTGGCTGCTCACGGGGGTCACGCGGCCGGGCTCCTGGTTCGGTTCGGACGGTCACGGAGGACGTACGGAAGGATCATGCGGAGGGGGTGTACCGCGCGGTTTCCTCCGTGTACTCCGTCAAGGATGCCAGGACGTACGGGGGTTCCGGGAACCGCGAGGGCACGGGACCGGGGCCGCACGGGAGGGCGTATCACCCACACGGGTGACGGAGGGGCCCGCTCCGGGACGGGCCGCCGGGATCCCGGACAGCTCGACCGCCCCGCCGGTCGCCTCACCGTCCCGGAGCGCGGAGGGACACGCGCGGAAACCGCGCCGGGGACCCCGGCCCCGGCGGCGGGCCGGCACGCCGCGCCCTCCTCCGCGCGCCCCGGCTACACGTCCGCCCGGGCCGTCGCCAGCAGCTCCTCCGCATGCGCGCGGGCGGTCTGCGAGTCCTCCTGGCCCGCGAGCATCCGGGACAGCTCCCGGATCCGTTCCTCGCCTTCGAGCACCTTCACCCCGGACCGGGTGACCGACCCGTCGTTGGTCTTCTCGACCAGGAGCTGCCGGTCGGCGAACGCGGCCACCTGGGGCAGGTGCGTGACGACCACGACCTGCGCCGTCTTCGCCAGCCGCGCGAGCCGCCGGCCGATCTCCACCGCCGCCTTGCCGCCGACACCGGCGTCCACCTCGTCGAAGAGGTACGTCGGCACGGGGTCCGTGCCCGCGAACACGACCTCCACGGCCAGCATCACGCGCGACAGCTCACCGCCGGACGCCCCCTTGGCGATGGGCCGGGCGGGCGCCCCGGGGTGCGGGGCCAGCAGCAGCTCGACCTCGTCCACGCCGGACGGGCCGTAGGCGACCGTGCGCCCGCCCACCTCGACGCCCTCGGGGTCCTCGGTCTGCCGGATGTCGAACGACACGCGCGCGTGCGGCATGGCGAGCGAGGCCAGCTCGGCGGTCACGGCCGCCGCGAACCGCTCCGCCGCCTCCGTCCGCGCGTCCGTCAGCTGCTGGGCGAGGGAGCCCAGTTCGGCGCGGAGCGCGTCCCGTTCGGCGGTGAGCTCCTCGATCCGCTCGTCGTCGCCCTCCAGCTCGGTGAGCCGGACGGCGCTCTGCTCGGCCCACGCCAGCACGGCCGCGATGTCCTCGCCGTACTTGCGGGTCAGCCCGGTGAGCGCGGCCCGCCGCTCCTCGACCGCGGCCAGCCGCAGCGGGTCGGCGTCCAGGTCGTCGGCGTACCCCGCCAGCTCCCCGGCGACGTCGCGCAGCAGGATGCCGATCTCCCCGATCCGGTCGGTGAGCGCGGCCAGCGCCGGGTCGTGGGACCGTACGGCCTCCAGGGCCCGCTGGGCGCCCGCGACGAGCGTCCCGGCGTCGACGCCCTCGGGGTCCTCCGGGTTGCCCGCGAGGGCGGCGTGCGCGACCGCCGCGGCCGACGCCAGCGCCTCGGCGTGCCCGAGCCGCTCGGCCTCCTCCGCCAGTTCCACGTCCTCACCCGCGCGCGGCTCCACGGCGGCGACCTCGTCGAGCCCGAAGCGCAGCATGTCGGCCTCCTGGGCCCGCTCACGCGCGCGCGTGGTGATCTGTTCGAGCTCCGCGGTGACCGCCCGCAGCCGCTTGTACGCCTCGGTGTACTTGCCGAGCGGCACGGCGACCGCGTACCCCGCGTACCGGTCGAGCGCCTGCCGCTGCCGGGACAGCTTCAGCAGCCCCTGCTGGTCGGTCTGCCCGTGCACGGCCACCAGGTCGTCGGCGAGCTCGGCGAGCAGCCCCACGGGCACGCTCCGCCCGCCGACGTGCGCCCGCGACCGCCCCTCGGCGGAAACGGTGCGGCTGATCAGCAGCGTCCCGTCGTCGAGCTCGGCCCCGGCCTCCTCCGCCCGTACGACGGCCGCGGTGTCCCGGGGCACGGTGATCCGCCCCTCCACGACCGCGTTCTTGGCGCCGATCCGCACCAGGGCCGCATCCGCCCGTCCACCCAGCAACAGGCCGAGGCTGGTGACCACCATGGTCTTGCCCGCGCCCGTCTCACCGGTGACGGCGGTGAAGCCGGGCGACAGCTCGACGACAGCGTCGTCGATCACTCCGAGCGACCGTATCCGCATCTCCTCCAACACGCACCCGACCATACGAGGTTTCGTGGTCGCTGTGCGACGCCGCCCCACCCATCAGGGGTCATCACGTGCCGTGGCCGGGCCGGAGCATCACTCTTCGAACGGATGTTCCCGATTCGCACGGGTCCTGCCCCGGGTCCGTCCGGCGGGCCCGGCCGGAGGAGCCCGACGGCGCCCTGTCGTCCGCGCGGGCGAGCGGGCGCGGGACGTCCCGCGCGCGAGGTCCCCGCCCGGGGAGCCCGCGGTGCGTGCCGCTCCGGGCCCTCGGCACGCACCGGACGAAAGACCCTAGTGCGGCGCGCCCCGCCACCCGGAGACGGGCAGCGCGAACTTCGCCACCAGCCGGTCCGTGAACGAGGCGTGGTGCAGCCGGGCCAGCCGCACCGGCACGGCTCCGCGCCGCACCTCCACCCGGGCGCCGGGCGGCAGCTCCACCGTGCGCCGCCCGTCGCACCACAGCACGCCCGGCGGGACGTGCGGCAGCACCTCCACCGCCAGCACGGAGTCCGGCGAGGTCACCAGCGGCTTGGCGAACAGCGCGTGCGCCGAGATCGGCACCATCAGCAGCGCCTCGACCTCGGGCCACACCACGGGTCCGCCCGCGGAGAACGCGTAGGCGGTCGAACCGGTCGGGGTGGCGCACACGATCCCGTCGCAGCCGAACCCGGTGACCGGCCGCCCGTCGATCTCCAGCACGACCTCCAGCATCCGCTCGGCGGACACCTTCTGCACGGCCGCCTCGTTCAGCGCCCAGTCCGTGTGCACGATGTCGCCGTTGCGGTGCACGACGACGTCGACGGTCATGCGCTCCTCGACCTCGTACGCCCTGCTCACCACGCGGTCGACCACCTTCTCGAGGTCGTCCCGCTCGGCCTCGGCGAGGAAGCCGACCCGCCCGAGGTTGACGCCGAGCATGGGCACCCCGGAGGCGCGGGCGAACTCGGCGCCGCGCAGCAGCGTGCCGTCACCGCCGAGCACGATCAGCAGCTCGCAGTCGTCCAGGCACTGCGGGGTGGCCTCCTTGACGGTCTGCACGTCGTCCGGCAGCGGCAGGTCGCGCGCCTCGTCCTCCAGCACCCGCACCCCCAGGCCGGAGCGCAGCAGCCCCTTGACCACGAGCTCCGCGCTGCGGATGGCCGCGGGCCGCCCGGTGTGGGCCAGCAGGAAAACAGTACGAGCTCGGTTCTGTCTCAACGCGGCCCCTCCGCCACTGCACGGTCGATGTCGGCCGGGTCCGGTTCCGGCGCCCCGGCCCGCAGCCACAGGAAGTATTCGACGTTCCCGGAGGGGCCGGGCAGCGGACTCGCCGTCACGCCCCTCGTCCCGAGTCCCAGCTCCCAGGCCTTGGCCGCCACCTGGCGCACGGCCTCGGCGCGCAGCTGCGGGCTGCGGACCACTCCCCCGCTGCCCAGCCGCTCCTTGCCCACCTCGAACTGCGGCTTGACCATCATCACCAGGTCGGCGTCCGGTTTCACGCACCGCGCCAGGGCGGGCAGGACCAGCCCGAGCGGAATGAAGGACAGATCCCCCACGACAAGATCCACAGGCTCCCCATCGATCGCCTCGAGCGTCAACTCCCGTACGTTCGTACGGTCCTTGACGGTGACGCGTTCATCGTTCCGCAGAGACCACGCGAGTTGTCCGTATCCGACGTCCACGGCGACCACGTGCGCGGCCCCGGCCCGCAGCAGGACGTCGGTGAAGCCGCCGGTGGAGGCACCGGCGTCCAGTGCCCGCCGCCCCTCGACGACCAGCCCCCGCGGCACGAAGGCGTCGAGCGCGCCGGCCAGCTTGTGCCCTCCGCGCGACACGTAGTCCGGGTCGTCGGCGTCGGCGGCGACGACGATCGCGGCGGCGGTCTCCACCTGCGTGGCGGGCTTGGTCGCGACGGTCTTGCCGACGCTGACCCGGCCCGCGGCGATCAGTTGGCCGGCGTGCTCGCGCGAACGCGCGAGCTTGCGGCGGACCAGCTCCGCGTCGAGACGGCGGCGTGCGACTCCTGCCACGTTCGGTTCAGCTCCTGTGTCCGTGTGCCAGATCGGATGGGTGGCCCGAAGGGCCTGGTCGGGGGGCGGGAGCCGGAGGTCCCGGATGGGCGTCGAGCGCGGTGAGCGCGTCGCGCAGCCCCCGGTGTACATCCTCGTACACCTCGACGTGGCCGTCGGTGGCGAGGTGGTCGGCGTCGGCCAGCCGCTCGAGGCGGGCGTCCACCTCGGCGTTGCCGGTGGGGGTGCGCGGCACGTTCAGGGGGGCCGGGGCGCTCGGTTCGCCCTCGGGCGGCGGCTGCGGCCCGGCGTGCCCGGGCCCGGGCACGGGCCGCGCGATGCCCGGCTCCGCGCTCCGCGCCTCCGGTACTGCGTCGTTCATGCCCCGACGCTACCGCGAACGCCTGGGGTACCGTCGTCCGCGATGGCCACGATCGAGGAGTGCCGTGCCGCACTCGGCAAGCTTTCGGACAACATGCAGCACGCCGAGGGGGACGTCCGCGCGGCCGCGGCGATGGACCGCTCGGTCAGTTGTCACATCACCGACCTGGACGTGACCTTCGCCGGCCGGCTCACCGGCGGCCGGATCGAGGTGCACGAGACGTTTCCGGGCCCGCCGCGCGAGAAGGCCCAGATGAGGCTCGCGATGACCGGCGACGACCTGGTGGCCCTGGTCGACGGCGAACTGCACTTCGCCAGGGCCTGGGGCTCGGGCCGGGTGAGGCTGGAGGCGGGTCTGCGCGACCTGTTCCGCCTCAGGAAGCTCCTGTAGCGACCGCCTTCTCCGCCGCGCCCCGGCCCCCGGCCGCCGCCCGCGCCCTGCGCGCCGCCGGCACGATCAGGGGCGTGCCCGTCTCGGGGTCGTCGATGACCTGGCAGCGCAGCCCGAAGACCTCCTCGACCAGCCCGGCGGTGACGATGTCCTTCGGCGCGCCCTGGGCGACGACCTTCCCCCCGCGCAGGGCGATGAGGTGGGTGGCGTACCGGGCGGCGTGGTTGAGGTCGTGCAGCACGGCGACGAGGGTGCGTCCCTGCTCCTCGTGCAGGTCCGCGCACAGGTCCAGGACGTCGACCTGGTGCTGGATGTCCAGGTAGGTGGTCGGCTCGTCGAGCAGCAGCAGCGGCGTCTGCTGGGCCAGCGCCATCGCGATCCACACGCGCTGCCGCTGGCCGCCGGAGAGCTCGTCGACGTAGCGTTCCGCCAGCTCGGCGATCCCCGTGCGGGCCATCGACTCCCGGACCACCCGCTCGTCCTCGGCCGACCACTGGCGCAGGATGCCCTGGTGCGGATAGCGGCCGCGGCCCACCAGGTCGGCGACCGTGATGCCGTCGGGCGCGATCGACGACTGGGGCAGCAGTCCCAGGATCCGGGCGACCTTCTTCGCGGGCATCGACTGGATGACCTGCCCGTCGAGCAGGACCCGTCCCTCGCTGGGCCTGAGCATCCGCGACAGCGCCCGCAGCAGCGTCGACTTGCCGCACCCGTTGGGGCCGACGATCACGGTGAAGGAGTGGTCCGGTATCTCCACCGACAGCTGCTCGGCGATGACCCGCTGGTCGTAGGCGAGGGTGACGTTCTCGGCGGACAGTCGGTTCACGGTGCTCCTTCGGTCGTCCAGCCCGCTGCTGGCACTGCTCTTGCTGCCCCTGTTCTTCTCGCTCACGGCGCTCATATGCGGCCCGCCCTGCGCTCGGTGACCAGCAGCCACAGCAGGTAGACCCCGCCGAGCACGCCGGTGACCACGCCCACGGGCAGCTGCTCGGCGCCGAACGCCCGCTGCGAGACCCAGTCGGCGGTGACCAGCAGGGCGGCGCCCATGCACAGCGACGCCACCAGGTTCGGCCCGGGTGAACGGGTCAGGCGCCGGGCGAGCTGCGGCGCGGTGAGCGCGACGAAGGCGACCGGTCCGGCGGCGGCGGTCGCGGACGCGGTGAGCAGCACGGCCGACACCAGCAGCACCAGCCGTACGCGCTCCACCCGCACGCCGAGGGCGGACGAGACGTCGTCGCCCATCTCCATCATCCTGAGGCCGCGGGAGTTGGCGAGGACCACGGGCACGAGGACGGCGCACAGGGCGAGCAGCGGCCAGACCTGGTCCCAGTCACGGCCGTCGAGGGACCCGGTCATCCACACGACCGCGCGGGCCGCGTCGACGATGTCGGACTTGGTGAGCAGGTATCCGTTGACCGCCGTGACGATCGCCGAGACGCCGATGCCGACCAGGACCAGCCGGTACCCGTGCACGCCCCGCTTCCAGGCGAGCACGTAGATGGCCAGGCCGGTCACCAGCCCGCCGGCGAGCGCGCCGAGGGCGACCTGGCCCGCGGTGCCGGAGAACAGCACGATCATGGTGAGCGCGCCGGCGGTCGCCCCCTGTCCGAGGCCGAGGACGTCCGGGCTGCCCAGCGGGTTGCGGGAGACGGACTGGAACAGCGCGCCGCCGAGTCCGAGCGAGGCGCCGACCAGCAGGCCGACCAGGACCCGGGGCAGCCGCAGTTCGGTGACGATGAACTCCTGGCCGGCGTTGCCCTCGCCGACCAGCGTCCGGAGCACGTCGGCGGCGGGTATCGGGAAGTCGCCGGTGCCGATCAGCACCACGCTCGCGGCGAGCGCCGCGAGCAGGAGCAGCACGACGACGGTGAGGGCGCGCACGTCCAGCCGGACCGAGAGGCCGCCGGGAGTCCGCACCGCGCGGTTGGTCTTCACAGCTGGGCCGTCCTCCGCCGTCGTACGAGAAAGATGAAGACCGGGCCGCCGAGGACCGCCGTGACGATGCCGACCTGGAGCTCCGCGGGCCGGGTCACGATCCGCCCGATCACGTCGGCCCCGAGCAGCAGCACGGGGGACAGGATCGCCGCGTACGGGAGGATCCAGCGCAGGTCGGGTCCGGTGAAGGAACGCACGACGTGCGGCACCATCAGGCCGACGAACACGATCGGCCCGCACGCCGCGGTCGCGGCCCCGCACAGCACGGTCGCGGCGAGCATGGACAGGGCCCGGGTGCGGTTGAGGTTGGCGCCGAGGGCCTTGGCGGTGTCGTCGCCCATGGCCATGGCGTTGAGCGGCCGGGCGAGCGCCAGCGCGAGGACGCAGCCGGCCAGGAGGAACGGCAGGACCTGCCGGATGGTCGAGTCGCTCCCCGAGGACAGCGAACCCACCGTCCAGAAGCGCATCCTGCCGAGCGCCGCGTCGTCCAGGATCATGATGGCCTGGATGTAGCCGTAGAGCGCGGCGCTGATCGCGGTGCCGGCGAGCACGAGCCGCACCGGCGTCGCCCCCCGGCTGCCGCCCAGGAACCACACCAGCGCCCCGACGGCCGCCGCACCGAAGAACGCGAACCACACGTACCCGGACAGCGACGTGATGCCGAAGAAGGTGATGGCGGTGACCACGGCCGCGGACGCGCCCGCGTTGATGCCGAGCAGGGCGGGATCGGCCAGCGGGTTGCGGGTGAGCGCCTGCAGCACCGCTCCCGCCAGACCGAGCGCCGCGCCGACGAGCAGCCCGAGCACGGTCCGTGACAACCGGTCGGCGACGACCACGTCGCTGTAGCTGCCGGTGTCCTCGAACAGGCCGTGCCAGACCTGACCGAGGGACAGGTCCTTCGCTCCGATCGCGAGGCTCGCCAGCGCGACGAGCACCAGGATCGCGACGGCGACCGGCAGCCCGAGGAGGCGCACGGCCCGGCGTCTTGGGGGCGCGGGGGTGTCCTCCGCGCGCTGTTCGGGGGGACTCTCGACCAACACGCAGTTAGGTTAGCCTACCCTGCCATTGGATCAAGATCCCGCCGTCGCCTTCCCCGTGACGGAGGGGACGGGGAACACCGGAGAGCGGAGTCCGGCGACCGGACGCCGGCGGGGCCGGAGCCGAGGATCACAGTCCCAGCCGTGCCAGCGCCTTGCCGCTCTCCAGCTCGCACACACCGTCACCGGCCGCCGTCCACGCCGCCGCGCACAGCGCACGCAGCCCGTCCGGCGCGGCGCCGTCCCCGTCGAGTTCCAGCCTCCCGGCCCCCGCCGTCGCCGTCCAGCCACCGCACCGGAACCCGCCGTCCGCCGCGACGACCTCCGGCTGCCCGGTGAGCATCCCGCGCAGATCGGCGTCGACGTAGGTCGGCCGGTGCTGCGGCGGCGCGGCCAGCAGCCGCGGCCCGTCCGTCACCCCGGTCAGCACCAGCAGGGAGTCGACCCCGCCGTTGAACGCGCCCTCGATGTCGGTGTCCAGCCGGTCCCCCACCACCAACGGCCGCTCGGCACCCGTGCGCAGGATCGTCTCCCGGTGCATCGGCGGCAGCGGCTTGCCCGCGACCTGCGGCTCGGCACCCGTGGCGATCCGCACGACCTCCACCGCCGCGCCGTTGCCCGGGGCGATGCCCCGCCCGCTGGGGATCGTCAGGTCGGTGTTGGACGCGAACCACGGCACCCCGCGCGCGACGGCGTAGGACGCCTCCGCGAACCGCCCCCACGGCAACTCGGGCCCGCCGTACCCCTGCACGACCGCCACCGGATCGTCGTCCGCCGACTCCACCGGCACCAGTCCGCGCTCGCGCAGCGCCACTCGCAGTCCCTCACCGCCGACCACCAGCACCCGGGAGCCCTGCGGCACCTGCTCGCCGACCAGCCGTGCCACGGCCTGCGCGGAGGTGATGACGTCGCCGGCGTCCGCCGGTATCCCCAGCTCGGTCAGGTGCGCGGCCACGGCGTCCGGAGTGCGCAGGGCGTTGTTCGTCACGTAGGCGAGGTGCATGCCGCCCTCGCGGGCCGCCGCGAGGGACTCGACCGCGTGGACGATCGCGCTCCCGCCCGCGTACACCACACCGTCGAGGTCGAGCAGCGCCGTGTCGTACGCCTCGCTCAGGGCCCGCCCACTGGCCCCGGGACTCGTCCTGACGCTCCGGCTCATTCCGCATCGCTCCTCGTTCGACGGCTTTCCCCCGATCATCCCCCATACCAACGGCACCCGTACGATGCCGGGATGAACACAGCAGGTCACTCGGAAGCAAAGGTGCCCCAGGGCCTGGAACTCACCCCGTTCCGAGGCCTTCGTTACGACCCCGACCGGGTCGGCAGCCTGGCCGCCGTGACATCCCCGCCGTACGACGTCGTCGTCCGCCCCGACGGCCTGCACCACCTCCAGTCCGCCGACCCGTACAACATCGTCCGGCTGATCCTGCCCGAGGCCGGCACGCCCGAGGCACGCAACGCCCAGGCCGCCGACACCTTGCGCCGCTGGCGCTCCGAGGGAATCCTGACCCACGACGCCGAACCCGGGCTGTACGTCTACGAGCAGCGCGACGACGCGGGCATGCTGCAGCGCGGCATCATCGGTGCCCTGCGCGTCTCGGACCCCGACGAGCGACTGGTCCTGCCGCACGAGGACGTCATGCCGCACGTCGTCGCCGACCGCGCCGATCTCATGCGGGCCACCTCGGCCAATCTCGAGCCGCTGCTGCTCACCTACCGCGGCGACGGCGCGGCGACCGCCACGGCCGGCCTGATCGAGCGCACCGCCGAGCGGCCTCCGCTCCTCGCGACCACCACGGAGGACGGCGTCCACCACCGCCTGTGGTCCGTCACCGATCCCGCGGACCTGACCACGATCGGCGGGGAGCTCGCCGGTCACCAGGCCCTCATCGCCGACGGCCACCACCGCTGGGCGACCTACCGCCGCCTGCGCGCGGAACACCCCTCCCCCGGTCCCTGGGACCACGGCCTGGTCCTCCTCGTCGACACGACCCGCTACCCCCTGCGGGTCCGCGCCATCCACCGCCTCCTGCACGATCTGCCGGTCGCGGACGCGCTGGGCGCCCTCGACGGCCTCTTCCGCGTCCGCCGCCTCGACGGCACCGTGCTGTCCGGGGCCATGGACGCCCTGGCCGAAGCGGCCCGTACGGGCAACGCCTTCCTCCTCGCCGGGGACGGCGCCTTCCACCTCGTCGACCGCCCGGCCCCGGAGCTGCTGGCCCGCACGGTCCCGGCCGACCGCCCGGCGGCCTGGCGCACCCTGGACGCGACGGTCCTGCACGCCACGCTCCTCGCCCACGTCTGGCACGTCCCCGAGGACTCCCCCGCCCGCATCGCCTACATCCACGACACGGCCGCGACGGTCGAGAAGGCGGAACGCGACGGCGGCACGGCCGTCCTGATGCACCCGGTCCGCGAGGACGTCGTCCGCGACCTCGCCCGCCAGGGTGTCACGATGCCCCGCAAGTCGACGTCGTTCGGCCCGAAGCCGGCCTCCGGCCTGGTCCTGCGCGCACTCGACCTCTGACCCCCCGGAGCACACGCGAAGGGGCGGGCCCCACCGGGAGGCCCGCCCCTTCGCACCGTTCTCCGCCCCGGACGGACGTCAGTCCTCGTCGGCGTCCTCGTCCGCGCGGGCGTCGTCGTCCCCGCCCTCGTCGAGGGCGTCCACGAACTCCACGCCGTCCAGCTCGGCCAGCCGGTCGGAAGCGTCCGTGCTGCCGTCCCGGTCGGCCTCCACGGCCTTGGCGAACCAGTCCCGCGCCTCGCCGGACCGTCCGGCGGCGAGCAGTGCGTCGGCGTAGGCGTAGCGCAGTCGCGCGGTCCACGGCTGCACCGAGTTGGACGCCAGCTCGGAGCTCTGCAGCGTCACGATCGCCGCGTCCAGCTGCCCCATGTCGCGCCGGGCGCCGGCCGCGACGAGCCGCATCTCGACCTGCCCCGCCTTGTCGAGCTTGTGCACCTCGGGCGCCCCGGCCATGTCCAGCGCCTTCTCCGGCCGCCCGAGCCCACGCTCGCAGTCGGCCATGAGGGGCCACAGGTCCACGGTCCCGGTCATCCGACGGGCGGCGCGGAACTCGGCGAGCGCCTCGGCGTACTTCTGGTTGGCGTACGCGGCGAACCCGGCGGCCTCCCGTACGGCGGCGACGCGCGACGCCAGCCGCAGGGCCACCCTGGAGTAGCCGTACGCGCCCTCGGGGTCCTCGTCGATCAGCCGGGCGACCATCACCAGGTTCTTGGCGACGTCCTCCGCGAGGGTCTTGGGCAGGCTCTGCAGCTCCTGCCGTACGTCCTTGTCGATCTCCTCGCCGGTGACGTCCTCGGGGATCGGCAGCCGCTTGATCGGCTCGCGGTCCCGGTCCCGGTCCTCACGGAACCGCCCGCCGCCGTGCCGGTCGTCCCGCCCGCGGTAACCGCCGGGCCGTCCCCCGCGGTCGTCGCGCCGAGGCCCACGCCCACGGTCGTCCCGTCCCCGGAACCCACCGCGCTCGCCGCCCCGGGAGTCGTCGCGGCGGAAGCCGCCGCGGTCACCACCGCGCTCGTCGGTACGACGGTCATCACGGCGGTCGTCCCGCCGGAAACCACCGCGGTCGCCGCCGCGCTCGTCGGTACGACGGCCGTAACCACGGTCGTCGTCGCGGCGGAAACCACCGCGGTCACCACCGCGCTCGTCGGTACGCCGGTCATCACGGCGGTCGTCCCGCCGGAAACCACCGCGGTCACCACCGCGCTCGTCGGTACGCCGGTCATCACGGCGGTCGTCCCGCCGGAAACCACCGCGGTCACCACCGCGCTCGTCGGTACGACGGCCGTAACCACGGTCGTCGTCGCGGCGGAAGCCGCCGCGGTCACCACCGCGCTCGTCGGTACGACGGTCATCACGGCGGTCGTCCCGCCGGAAACCACCACGGTCACCGCCGCGGCTGTCGTCGCGGCCACGGAAACCGCCCCGGTCACCCCGGTCGTCCCGCCCGCGGTAACCACCGCGCTCGCCACCACGGGAGTCGTCCCGCCGGAAGCCGCCACGGTCACCGCCGCGCTCGTCGGTACGACGGTCGTCCCGCCGGAAGCCACCGCGGTCACCGCCGCGCTCGTCGGTACGACGGTCATCGCGGCGGAAGCCGCCACGGTCACCGCCGCGGCTGTCGTCCCGCCCGCGGTAACCACCGCGCTCGCCGCCACGGGAGTCGTCCCGCCGGAAGCCGCCCCGGTCACCGCCGCGCTCGTCGTTCCGCCGGTCGTACCCACGGTCGTCGTCGCGGCGGAAGCCGGAACGCTCGCCATCGCGTCGGTCGTCCCTGCGGTCGTCCCGACCGCGGTAACCACCGCGCTCACCGCCGCGATTGTCATCGCGCCCGCGGAAGCCCCCACGCTCCGGCCGGCCACCGCTCCGGTCGTCACGCCGGAACTCGCGGTCACGGTCACCACCCCGGTCCCGATCGCGGTCACGGTCGTCACGCCGGAAAGAGGGTCGGTCGCCGTCCCTGCGGAATCCGTGGTCACGGTCACTGCCTCGACGCGGGCCACCGCGCTGGCCGCCGCGGTCGGAGCGGTCACCGCTGTCCCGTCGCCGCTGGTCGCGCTCAGGTCGGTCGTCGGGAGAGTTGGCGGACATCGGTGACTCCTGTCTTCGGTACTGCAAGCATAAATAAAAAAGGACCCCTGGTCCCAGCTGAACGCTGGTGACCAGGGGTCCTTCCAAAGATTGTTCGGCGGCGTCCTACTCTCCCACAGGGTCCCCCCTGCAGTACCATCGGCGCTGTAAGGCTTAGCTTCCGGGTTCGGAATGTAACCGGGCGTTTCCCCTACGCTATGACCACCGAAACCCTAATGGTTTCGAGCGAACAAGCACACTTTTCTCTTGTCTGTTCTACTCAAAGCCGACAACGGTCGTTGTCTCAGAACTGACACAGTGGACGCGAGCAACTGAGGACAAGCCCTCGGCCTATTAGTACCGGTCAACTCCACACGTTACCGTGCTTCCATATCCGGCCTATCAACCCAGTCGTCTACTGGGAGCCTTACCCCATCAAGTGGGTGGGAGTCCTCATCTCGAAGCAGGCTTCCCGCTTAGATGCTTTCAGCGGTTATCCCTCCCGAACGTAGCCAACCAGCCATGCCCTTGGCAGAACAACTGGCACACCAGAGGTTCGTCCGTCCCGGTCCTCTCGTACTAGGGACAGCCCTTCTCAAGACTCCTGCGCGCACAGCGGATAGGGACCGAACTGTCTCACGACGTTCTAAACCCAGCTCGCGTACCGCTTTAATGGGCGAACAGCCCAACCCTTGGGACCGACTCCAGCCCCAGGATGCGACGAGCCGACATCGAGGTGCCAAACCATCCCGTCGATATGGACTCTTGGGGAAGATCAGCCTGTTATCCCCGGGGTACCTTTTATCCGTTGAGCGACGGCGCTTCCACAAGCCACCGCCGGATCACTAGTCCCGACTTTCGTCCCTGCTCGACCCGTCGGTCTCACAGTCAAGCTCCCTTGTGCACTTACACTCAACACCTGATTGCCAACCAGGCTGAGGGAACCTTTGGGCGCCTCCGTTACCCTTTAGGAGGCAACCGCCCCAGTTAAACTACCCATCAGACACTGTCCCTGATCCGGATCACGGACCCAGGTTAGACATCCAGCACGACCAGACTGGTATTTCAACGACGACTCCACCCGAACTGGCGTCCGAGCTTCACAGTCTCCCAGCTATCCTACACAAGCCGAACCGAACACCAATATCAAACTGTAGTAAAGGTCCCGGGGTCTTTCCGTCCTGCTGCGCGAAACGAGCATCTTTACTCGTAGTGCAATTTCACCGGGCCTATGGTTGAGACAGTCGAGAAGTCGTTACGCCATTCGTGCAGGTCGGAACTTACCCGACAAGGAATTTCGCTACCTTAGGATGGTTATAGTTACCACCGCCGTTTACTGGCGCTTAAGTTCTCAGCTTCGCCCACCCGAAGGTGAGCTAACCGGTCCCCTTAACGTTCCAGCACCGGGCAGGCGTCAGTCCGTATACATCGCCTTACGGCTTCGCACGGACCTGTGTTTTTAGTAAACAGTCGCTTCTCGCTGGTCTCTGCGGCCACCCCCAGCTCCGGCAGCAAGTGCCGTCACCGGATGTGGCCCCCCTTCTCCCGAAGTTACGGGGGCATTTTGCCGAGTTCCTTAACCATAGTTCACCCGAACGCCTCGGTATTCTCTACCTGACCACCTGAGTCGGTTTAGGGTACGGGCCGCCATGAAACTCGCTAGAGGCTTTTCTCGACAGCATAGGATCATCCACTTCACCACAATCGGCTCGGCATCAGGTCTCACCCTCATGAGTGGCGGATTTGCCTACCACTCGGGCTACACCCTTACCCCGGGACAACCACCGCCCGGGCTGGACTACCTTCCTGCGTCACCCCATCACTCACCTACTAACCGCTTGGGCCGGCGGCTCCACCACTCCCCTTCACCCGAAGGATCCGGGGCGGCTTCACGGCCTTAGCATCACGATGCTCGGTGTTTGACGCTTCACAGCGGGTACCGGAATATCAACCGGTTATCCATCGACTACGCCTGTCGGCCTCGCCTTAGGTCCCGACTTACCCTGGGCAGATCAGCTTGACCCAGGAACCCTTAGTCAATCGGCGCACACGTTTCTCACGTGTGAATCGCTACTCATGCCTGCATTCTCACTCGTCAACCGTCCACAACTCGCTTCCGCGGCTGCTTCACCCGGCAGACGACGCTCCCCTACCCATCACAGCACCCGTTGGGGCTTATTGCTGCAATGACACGACTTCGGCGGTACGCTTGAGCCCCGCTACATTGTCGGCGCGGAATCACTAGACCAGTGAGCTATTACGCACTCTTTCAAGGGTGGCTGCTTCTAAGCCAACCTCCTGGTTGTCTGTGCGACTCCACATCCTTTCCCACTTAGCGTACGCTTAGGGGCCTTAGTCGATGCTCTGGGCTGTTTCCCTCTCGACCATGGAGCTTATCCCCCACAGTCTCACTGCCGCGCTCTCACTTACCGGCATTCGGAGTTTGGCTAAGGTCAGTAACCCGGTAGGGCCCATCGCCTATCCAGTGCTCTACCTCCGGCAAGAAACACACGACGCTGCACCTAAATGCATTTCGGGGAGAACCAGCTATCACGGAGTTTGATTGGCCTTTCACCCCTAACCACAGGTCATCCCCCAGGTTTTCAACCCTGGTGGGTTCGGTCCTCCACGAAGTCTTACCTCCGCTTCAACCTGCCCATGGCTAGATCACTCCGCTTCGGGTCTTGAGCGTGCTACTGAAGCGCCCTGTTCGGACTCGCTTTCGCTACGGCTACCCCACCCGGGTTAACCTCGCAACACACCGCAAACTCGCAGGCTCATTCTTCAAAAGGCACGCAGTCACGAGACACCAGCAAGCTGATGTCCGACGCTCCCACGGCTTGTAGGCACACGGTTTCAGGTACTATTTCACTCCCCTCCCGGGGTACTTTTCACCATTCCCTCACGGTACTATCCGCTATCGGTCACCAGGGAATATTTAGGCTTAGCGGGTGGTCCCGCCAGATTCACACGGGATTTCTCGGGCCCCGTGCTACTTGGGTGTCTCTCCAACGAGCCGCTGACGTTTCGACTACGGGGGTCTTACCCTCTACGCCGGACCTTTCGCATGTCCTTCGCCTACATCAACGGTTTCTGACTCGTCTCATGGCCGGCAGACCATGAAAGAGAGATCCCACAACCCCGCATGCGCAACCCCTGCCGGGTCTCACACGCATACGGTTTGGCCTCATCCGGTTTCGCTCGCCACTACTCCCGGAATCACGGTTGTTTTCTCTTCCTGCGGGTACTGAGATGTTTCACTTCCCCGCGTTCCCTCCACACTGCCTATGTGTTCAGCAGCGGGTGACAGCCCATGACGACTGCCGGGTTTCCCCATTCGGACACCCCCGGATCAAAGCCTGGTTGACGACTCCCCGGGGCCTATCGTGGCCTCCCACGTCCTTCATCGGTTCCTGGTGCCAAGGCATCCACCGTGCGCCCTTAAAAACTTGGCCACAGATGCTCGCGTCCACTGTGCAGTTCTCAAACAACGACCAACCACCCACCACCCCGGGACAACATCCCGAGTTCACTGGGGCCGGCAACCGAGAGACGACCGTGCGGCCGTGCCCTCAGACACCCAACAGCGTGCCCGGCCGGACCCTGTCCGGAGATCGTGCGTTCCACGCCCTTACGGGCAGTACTGGCAGCCTCCGGCCCAGTGATCGGACCGAGTAGTCAACGTTCCACCCATGAGCAACCAGCATCGGACGTTCGCCGATGTACTGGCCTCTGACCTCGCCCCAGAGGGACGCGGTGAGAAGTGCTCCTTAGAAAGGAGGTGATCCAGCCGCACCTTCCGGTACGGCTACCTTGTTACGACTTCGTCCCAATCGCCAGTCCCACCTTCGACAGCTCCCTCCCACAAGGGGTTGGGCCACCGGCTTCGGGTGTTACCGACTTTCGTGACGTGACGGGCGGTGTGTACAAGGCCCGGGAACGTATTCACCGCAGCAATGCTGATCTGCGATTACTAGCGACTCCGACTTCATGGGGTCGAGTTGCAGACCCCAATCCGAACTGAGACCGGCTTTTTGAGATTCGCTCCACCTCGCGGTATCGCAGCTCATTGTACCGGCCATTGTAGCACGTGTGCAGCCCAAGACATAAGGGGCATGATGACTTGACGTCGTCCCCACCTTCCTCCGAGTTGACCCCGGCGGTCTCCCGTGAGTCCCCAGCACCACAAGGGCCTGCTGGCAACACGGGACAAGGGTTGCGCTCGTTGCGGGACTTAACCCAACATCTCACGACACGAGCTGACGACAGCCATGCACCACCTGTACACCGACCACAAGGGGGGCTCTGTCTCCAGAGCTTTCCGGTGTATGTCAAGCCTTGGTAAGGTTCTTCGCGTTGCGTCGAATTAAGCCACATGCTCCGCCGCTTGTGCGGGCCCCCGTCAATTCCTTTGAGTTTTAGCCTTGCGGCCGTACTCCCCAGGCGGGGCACTTAATGCGTTAGCTGCGGCACGGACGACGTGGAATGTCGCCCACACCTAGTGCCCACCGTTTACGGCGTGGACTACCAGGGTATCTAATCCTGTTCGCTCCCCACGCTTTCGCTCCTCAGCGTCAGTATCGGCCCAGAGATCCGCCTTCGCCACCGGTGTTCCTCCTGATATCTGCGCATTTCACCGCTACACCAGGAATTCCGATCTCCCCTACCGAACTCTAGCCTGCCCGTATCGACTGCAGACCCGGGGTTAAGCCCCGGGCTTTCACAACCGACGCGACAAGCCGCCTACGAGCTCTTTACGCCCAATAATTCCGGACAACGCTCGCGCCCTACGTATTACCGCGGCTGCTGGCACGTAGTTAGCCGGCGCTTCTTCTGCAGGTACCGTCACTTGCGCTTCTTCCCTGCTGAAAGAGGTTTACAACCCGAAGGCCGTCATCCCTCACGCGGCGTCGCTGCATCAGGCTTGCGCCCATTGTGCAATATTCCCCACTGCTGCCTCCCGTAGGAGTCTGGGCCGTGTCTCAGTCCCAGTGTGGCCGGTCGCCCTCTCAGGCCGGCTACCCGTCGTCGCCTTGGTGAGCCGTTACCTCACCAACAAGCTGATAGGCCGCGGGCTCATCCTGCACCGCCGGAGCTTTCCACCATCAAGGATGCCCAAGATGGTCGTATCCGGTATTAGACCCCGTTTCCAGGGCTTGTCCCAGAGTGCAGGGCAGATTGCCCACGTGTTACTCACCCGTTCGCCACTAATCCCCACCGAAGTGGTTCATCGTTCGACTTGCATGTGTTAAGCACGCCGCCAGCGTTCGTCCTGAGCCAGGATCAAACTCTCCGTGAATGTTTACCGGCTGTCCGGTGACACATCACGAGAGCGGAACGGCCGGGCGGAATAAGCCCAACCGTTCACAGCGTCCTCGCTGTGTTTTTTCAAAGGAACCTCGACCATCCGAACCGGATGGACGGGGTATCAACATATCTGGCGTTGACTTTTGGCACGCTGTTGAGTTCTCAAGGAACGGACGCTTCCTTCGTACTCACCCTCGCGGGCTTTCCTCCGGGCGCTTCCCTTCGGTCTTGCGTTTCCGACTCTATCAGATCTTTCCGATCCGATTTCCTCGGTGCTTTCCAGGTTCCCGCTTCCGCGTTTCCCTTTCCGGCGGTTCCGACTCTATCAGATCCTTTCGGACCCGATTCCCTGTCGGTGGGATTTGCCGCCGGCCTTCGGCTTTCGCCTGTCGGCCTTTCGACATTCACCACGTTAGCCGATTCCCTCACTCGATTCATAATCGAGCTCTTGGGTTCGGAATTCAGACATGCGGACACGTCGAATCCGAGCCCGCCGAGGGCTGATCGTAGGTAGTGGTTTTGCCGCTTCCGGCTGCAGGCGATCGCCGTACCCGGTTCAAGCGGCTCGGGCTACATTACGCACGTTCCAAGGTCGAGTCAACTTCGTCGGCGCTTCGGGGCATGGGCCCGGTACGGGCTCACGGTCGGGTCGTCGGCGACCCAGAAGCGCCAGGGGTGGACGGCCCCGTCACCGGAGACCCCGGTGCGCGGACCGTTGCGCACCTGGTCGGAGGGCACGGGGGTGCCGGTGAGCACGCGGAGGGGGGTGTCGTCCGTGGCGCAGGCGTCCGTGCCGTTGAGGGCGCGGTCGACGCCCAGGGCCGTGGCCAGGCGGGCCGGGCCTTTGGCCAGTTCCTTGTCGTTGCGGGCCGAGAGGCGACGGGTGCGGGCCAGCTCCGCGCCCTCGGTGATCTCGCCGGCGCGCAGCAGCACGGCGCTCGCCCGGTCCTCGGGGCCGCACACCAGGTTCATGCAGAACCACATGCCGTAGGTGAAGTAGACGTACACGTGGCCGGGCGGACCGAACATCACGTCGTTGCGGGCCGTGCGACCGCGGTACGCGTGCGAGCCGGGGTCGTTCGGGCCGTCGTAGGCCTCGACCTCGGTCAGGCGGAGGGCGATCGGACCGTCGGGGGTGGTGCGCACCAGGATCCGGCCGAGGAGGTCGGGAGCGACCTCGAGGACGGGGCGGTCGAAGAACTCCCTGGGCAGGGGCGTACGGTCGGGGCTCGCGATCATGCCGCCCCAGGGTACTGGAGAGGGGCCGTGGTACAGGGTGGTCGCCGGGCCCACGCTTGACGGGTGGGTACGGAACCGGCCACGGCCGGATCGCGTTGTTAGGGATCAAGGGTCCCTTCGTACGAGTCGATGCAGGACGACGGATCAGGTGTGGCCCACGGGGGTCGCCCGGAGAGGGAGAGACATGGCGTTCAAGAAGCTGCTGGCGAGTCTGGGTGCCGGCGGGGCCTCGGTCGAGACGGTGCTGCACGAGGTCAACGTCGTTCCGGGCGGTGTCGTCCAGGGCGAGGTGCGGATCCAGGGCGGGTCCGTGAACCAGCAGATCGAGGGGCTGTCGGTCGGGCTCCAGGCCAAGGTCGAGGTGGAGAGCGGCGACCAGGAGGTCAGGCAGGACATCGAGTTCACGAAGTCGCAGCTGGGCGGCGCCTTCGAGCTCCAGGCGGGCGCGGTGCACGCGGTGCAGTTCGGGCTGGAGATCCCGTGGGAGACGCCGATCACGATGATCGACGGACAGGCGTTGCGCGGGATGAACATCGGGGTGAGCACCGAGCTGGCGATCGCGCGGGCCGTGGACTCCGGTGACCTGGATCCGGTCAACGTGCACCCGCTGCCGGCGCAGAAGGCGATCCTGGACGCGTTCATCCAGCTGGGCTTCCGGTTCAAGAACGCGGACATGGAGCGCGGGCACATCCGGGGCACCCGGCAGAAGCTGCCCTTCTACCAGGAGATCGAGTTCCTGCCGCCGCAGCAGTACCGGGGGCTGAACCAGGTCGAGCTGAGCTTCGTGGCCGACGAGCAGGCCATGGACGTCGTCCTGGAGATGGACAAGAAGCCGGGTCTGTTCAGCGAGGGCAGCGACACCTTCCGGTCCTTCAAGGTGGGGCTGAACGACTACCAGGGGACCGACTGGGCGGCGTACCTCAACCAGTGGCTGTCGGAGGTCGGCAGCAGGCGCAACTGGTTCTAGGCTCGGTTCCCACTGGACGCAGACGATCAGGAGGTACCGAGGTGACCGAGCTCAAGCGGCGGCCGCTCCCCCACGACTTCCATCCGCCCGTGCCGTCGTTCACGGTGACGAGCGAGGAGGTGCGGGAGGGGGCGACGCTCAAGGACGCTCAGGTCCACGCGGCGGGCAACACGTCCCCGCAGCTGCGGTGGGAGGGCTTCCCGCCGGAGACCAAGAGCTTCGCCGTGACCTGCTACGACCCCGACGCCCCGACGGGCAGCGGGTTCTGGCACTGGGTGCTGTTCGACATCCCGGCCTCGGTGACCGAGCTCCCGGCGGGTGCGGGCAGCGGCAAGTTCGAGGGGCTGCCCGAGGGGGCGGTCCACGCGCGCAACGACTACGGCACCAAGGACTTCGGCGGTGCCGCGCCGCCGCCCGGTGACGGGCCGCACCGGTACGTGTTCACGGTGTACGCCGTGGACCAGGAGAAGCTCGGTCCGGACGCGGACGCGTCTCCCGCCGTGGTGGGCTTCAACCTGCGGTTCCACACGATCGCGCGCGCCCAGCTGATCGGTGAGTACGAGGTGCCCGCGCAGTCCTGAGCGGTCCGGGCGCTTCCGGGCGTTCACGGAACGTTTGCCCGTCCCTGGTCTTGGAATTGATCAGGGGCGGGCATTTTTGTCGCCGGGGGCCGCGGGGGGGCACCCCCCGCCGGAACAGCGGATATTGCGTTGTCCATCCCGGCGTGCCCGGCCAGAGTTGGTCCCAGCCCGCCGAGGGGTGGGCCGGTGCACACGGGAGGTGGGCTGGTATGCGGGACACGCTGGTACTGAACGCGAGCTTCGAGCCGTTGTCGACGGTGACGCTGAACCGAGCCGTCGTTCTGGTGCTGCAGGACAAGGCCGTCGTCGAGCAGGCCCACCCCGAACTGCGGATGCGTGGGGCCGCGGTCGACATACCGGCGCCCCGGGTGATCAGGCTCTGCCAGTACGTGAGGGTGCCGTTCCGAAGACAAGCGCCGTGGTCGAGGCGGGGTGTCCTGGTACGGGACCGGCACCGGTGCGCGTACTGCGGGCGGCGGGCGACGACCGTGGACCACGTGGTGCCGCGGTCCCAGGGTGGCCGGGACACCTGGCTGAACACGGTGGCCTCGTGCGCGGAGGACAACCACCGCAAGGCGAACCGGACCCCTCAGGAGGCGGGGATGCCGCTGCTGCGGCAGCCGTTCGAGCCGACTCCGGCGGACGCGATGCTGCTGGCGCTGGGGCGGGACGACTTCGACGCGCTGCCGGAGTGGCTGGCCCAGCCCGCGGCCTAGCTCCGGTCCGGACGCCGTACGACGGGCCCGCTTCCCCGGGAGGGAGCGGGCCCGTCGTCGTGTCGGTGCCGGCGTCGTGTCAGTCGATGGACGGCTTCTCGCGGCGCTCCTGGGCCGGGACGCCGCCGGAGGCCCCGTTGCCGCCCGAACCGCCGCCCATGGCGCCGAAGTTGCCCACGGCGCCGGAGAGGCCCTTGAGCGCGTCGCCGATCTCGCTGGGGACGATCCAGAGCTTGTTGGCGTCGCCCTCGGCGATCTTGGGGAGCATCTGGAGGTACTGGTAGGACAGCAGCTTCTGGTCCGGGTCGCCGGCGTGGATCGCCTCGAAGACCGTGCGGACGGCCTGGGCCTCGCCCTCGGCGCGCAGGGCCGCGGCCTTGGCCTCGCCCTCGGCGCGCAGGATCTGGGACTGCTTCTCGCCCTCGGCGCGCAGGATCTCGGACTGCCGGACACCTTCGGCCTGGAGGATGGCGGCGCGCTTGTCGCGGTCGGCGCGCATCTGCTTCTCCATCGAGTCCTGGATGGAGGTGGGCGGTTCGATGGCCTTGAGCTCGACGCGGTTGACGCGGATGCCCCACTTGCCGGTGGCCTCGTCGAGGACGCCGCGCAGGGCCGCGTTGATCTCCTCGCGGGAGGTCAGGGTCCGCTCCAGGTCCATGCCGCCGATGATGTTGCGGAGCGTGGTGACGGTGAGCTGCTCGATCGCCTGGATGTAGCTGGCGACCTCGTAGGTGGCGGCCCGGGCGTCGGTCACCTGGTAGTAGATGACGGTGTCGATGTTGACGACCAGGTTGTCCTGGGTGATCACCGGCTGCGGCGGGAACGGGACGACCTGTTCGCGCAGGTCGATGCGGTTGCGGATGGTGTCGATGAACGGGACGACGATGTTGAGGCCCGCGTTCAGTGTCCGCGTGTAGCGGCCGAAGCGCTCGACGATGGCGGCGCTGGCCTGTGGGATGACTTGGATCGTCTTGATCAGGGCGATGAAGACCAACACCACCAGGATGATCAGGACGATGATGATCGGTTCCATCGTCGGTTCCCCGTACCCTTCTTCGCCTCGGCGCCTTGGGCAGATCCTATGCCTGTTGAAGATCTTGCTGGTCGAGTCTGACAGACCGTCGCGGAACTCGGGGGCGGTTCGCCCAGTTGCGCCGCGCGAGGTCACATGACGATGGCCGTGGCTCCCTCGATGTCCACGACGTCCACTTCCTGGCCCACTTCGTAGGCGCGGTCGGTGTCGAGGGCGCGTGCCGACCAGACCTCCCCGGCCAGCTTGATCCGGCCGCCGGAGCCGTCGACGCGTTCCAGGACGACGGCCTGTCTGCCCTTCAGGGCGTCCACCCCGGTGGCGAGTTGGGGCCGCTGCGCGCGATGTCTGTTCGCGATGGGCCGTACGACGGCGATGAGGGCGGTCGAGACCACGGCGAAGACCGCGACCTGGGCGACGGCGCCGCCGCCGAGGATCCCGGAGACCACCGCCGCGGCGACGGCGCCCACCGCGAGCATGCCGAGTTCGGGCATCGCGGTGATCACGAGTCCGATGCCGAGCGCCGCCGCGCCGATCAGCCACCACAGCCATGCGTCGATGTCCACGGGGTCATGGTAGGACCGTGCGCCCGGTCGCCGACAGGGCGCCGATCAGTTTGAAAGGGCCTTCGTGGGCGGTGGTTGGAGTACCCGGGGGGCGGGGGGTCAGGACATCGGGAGGCCCTGGGCGGTCCAGCGGTCGCCGACCTGTTCGACGACGAGCGGCAGGCCGAAGCAGAGGGAGAGGTTGCGGGAGGTGAGTTCGAGCTCGAGCGGGCCGGCGGCGAGGACCTTGCCCTGACGGATCATCAGGACGTGGGTGAAGCCCGGGGCGATCTCCTCGACGTGGTGCGTGACCATGATCATGGAGGGGGCGATCGGGTCGCGGGCGAGGCGGCCGAGCCTGCGCACGAGGTCCTCGCGGCCGCCGAGGTCGAGGCCGGCGGCGGGCTCGTCGAGGAGCAGCAGCTCGGGGTCGGTCATCAGGGCGCGGGCGATGAGGGTGCGCTTGCGCTCGCCCTCGGAGAGGGTGCCGAACGTGCGGTCCAGGTACTCGTTCATGCCGAGGCGGTCGAGGAAGGCGCGGGCGCGCTGCTCGTCGACGTCCTCGTAGTCCTCGTGCCAGCCGGCGGTCATGCCGTAGGCGGCGGTGAGCACGGTCTGCAGGACGGTCTGGCGCCTGGGGAGCTTGTCGGCCATGGCGATGCCGGCCATGCCGATGCGGGGGCGCAGCTCGAAGACGTCGGTGCCGGGCGTGCCGAGGGTCTCGCCGAGGATGGTGGCGGTTCCCTTGCTGGGGTAGAGGTAGCTGGACGCGACGTTGAGGAGGGTGGTCTTGCCGGCGCCGTTGGGGCCGAGGATGACCCACCGCTCGCCCTCCTTGACCGACCAGGAGACCTGGTCCACCAGAGCCCGGCCCTCGCGGACCACGGATACGTCCTGAAGCTCCAGAACATCGCTCATGAGCGCGTTGTCTCCCCTTGCAGTGTGGCCGGTCTCGGCTGTCGCGTACGCCTGTGGGTCGGTCCGCCGCACCCGTGGGCGCAGCCCTCCATGAAATCTACGCCACCGGCCGGGCCGGGCATTCCATCGGTCCGGCTCTTGGGGCTGTCTAGGCTGGGGGCATGCTCTCGGAACCGCGCTCTGGACGCCTCGCCGCTTGGGGAAACGCCCTTCTTGCCGGACTTGTCTCGCCGGACGACGCCGTGCTCGCCGTCGTCGGTGAGGACGCGGTGCACCGGGTGGAGGGGCTGCCGGGCGAGTCCGCGCCCGTGGGGCTCACGCTGGCGCTGGGGCGGCTGCGGGCGCTCGGGGTGACCGGGCTGCGGGTGGCGCTGCCGGCGCCGGGGCATCCGCTGGGGCTGAGCGGACCGCCGGAGTTCAACGCGCGGGCGCTGGAGGCGGAGGAGGCGGTGGTCTGTCATGGGGCCGCCTTCGGGCTGGTGCCGCAGGTGTACGAGGCCGGGCCCGAGGGTGATGTGCACGTCGAGGTCGTGTGGCACTGCCTGGCGGTGCGGGAGGCGCCGCCCGCCGACGTGCCCTCGCTCGGTGAGGCCGAGCGGGAGCTGGCGGAGGCGCTGCGGGAGGCGACCGAGGTGCTGACGCGGCTGGACGTGGCCGGGTCGGGGCCGGTGGCGGAGGCGGCGATCGACGCGTACCGGGCGCGGGCGGCGCGGGGGCGCGAGGTGCTGGCGCCGGGGTACCCGCCGCGGGCGGTGCGGGTGCTGGAGCTGGCGCAGCGCGTGGGGGCGCTGGTCGCGCTGGCGGGTGCCGGCGGGCACGGGGGCGCGGTGAGCGCCTCGGAGATGGCGGCGCGCGGGGAGGCGCTGCGGCCGGTGGAGCGGACGGCCCGGCGGGCGCAGGTCGCGGCGTACAACTCCGTTGTGGAGGAGCGGGAGCGGGGGGCGCGGTGACGTCCCTCGGCCGGGCCGGCGGGCGTCGGTGCCGAGGCGGGTCGCGCGGCACGGCGCTGACGGGGCGCCTCCCCCGATCTCCTCGGGCGGAGGGTGTCCCGGTGTCCGCCCTGCCCCGAACTCTCGGCTCCGCTCGAGCGGGGGGCACCCCCGTCGCCCCGGGGGTGCCCCCCGCTCGAGCGGCACTGCGGAGGGCGCGCGTGCCCGCAGCCGCGCGCCGGTGCGTGCCTGACCGGCCTCCCGTGTGGGGCCGGGAGGCCGGGGGTCCTCACCGGTCCGGCGACGGGCGTCAGTCGTTGACGGCCACGTTGCCGAAGGCCGGGTTCAGCACGCCGATGACGTTCACGCTGTTGCCGGACACGTTGACCGGGACGTCGACCGGGACCTGGACGACGTTGCCGGAGAGGACGCCCGGGGAGCCCACGGCCGTGCCGTCGGCGTGCGCGCCCTCGGTGGCGGAGGCCATGCCCGTGCCGGCGGCGAGCAGACCGCCGGCCATCATCGTCACGGCCGCTGCCTTCTTCAGGTTCTTCACTTTCCAAGCCCTCCTTGCGATGACCGCGGCAGGCGCCGCAGCACGCACTGGAGAACGGCGGGCCCCCGGGGGAGGATGCGCCATCCGGGGGACATTCCCACGACGGTATGAATCTCGGACCGGAGGGGAACCTTCCGTGCGGTCCGGGGCGTCGCGGGTCAGCCGCTCAGTCCGTGGCGCACGGCCCAGAGGGCGGCCTGGGTGCGGTCCGCCAGGTCGAGTTTCATCAGGATGTTCGAGACGTGCGTCTTCACGGTCTTCTCGGACAGCACCAGGGCACGGGCGATCTCCCGGTTGGAGCGCCCGTCCGCTATCAGGCCGAGCACCTCGCGCTCCCGTTCGGTGAGCGAGCCGGCGCGTCCCTGGCCCGTGCCGCCCTCCTCCTGGGACAGCAGGGCGCCGGCCACCTCGGCCTGGAGGAGCACGTGGCCGGCGTGCACGGAGCGGATGGCTCCGGCGAGCGCGTCGGGGTCGACGTCCTTGTACACGTATCCGGCGGCGCCCGCGCGCAGGGCCGGGACCACCGTGCGCCGCTCGGTGAAGCTGGTCACGACCAGCACGCGCGCGGGGTGGTCCAGTTCCCGGAGCCGGCGCAGCGCGTCCACCCCGTCCATGCCGGGCATCTTGACGTCCATCAGGATCACGTCGGGCTGCAGCTCCTGGGCGAGGGCCACGCCCCCGGCCCCGTCCGCGGCCTCGCCGACGACCTCGATGTCGTCCTGCACCTCGAGGAAGGTGCGCAGGCCCCGGCGTACCACCTGGTGGTCGTCGACCAGCAGCACCCTGATCGCGTCAGCCACCGGGAACCTCCATCTCGATCGTGGTGCCCTTGCCGGGCGCCGATTCCACGGTCATCCTTCCGCCGACCCCGCTCGCCCGGTCCCGCATGGAGACCAGACCCAGATGGCGCCCGGCGCGGCGGACGGTCCTCGGGTCGAAACCGCAGCCGTCGTCGGTGACCCGCAGGACGGCTCCGTTCCCGCGGCGGTCCAGGGTGACGTCGACGTGGTCGGCCCCGGAGTGCCGCAGGGCGTTGTGCAGCGCCTCCTGGGCGACGCGCAGCACGGCCTCCTCCTGGGCGGCGGGCAGGGCGCGCACGCCGTGACCGGCGAAGGTGACGCGCGCGGTGTGCGCGCGGTCGAGGACCTGCACCTGGGTACGGAGGGTGGCGACGAGGCCGTCCTCGTCGAGGGCCGCGGGGCGCAGCTCGACGACCGCCGCGCGCAGTTCGTCGGCGGCCTCGGCGGCCAGGGCGGCGACCTGCTGGAGTTCGCCCTTCGCGCGGGAGGGGTCGCGGTCCACGAGGCGGGCGGCGGCCTGGGCGGTCAGCCGGAGGGAGAAGAGCTTCTGGCTGACCGCGTCGTGGAGTTCGTGGGCGAGGCGGGAGCGTTCCTCGGCGATGGTCAGTTCGCGGCTGCGCTCGTAGAGCCGGGCGTTGGTGAGGGCGATCGCGGCGTGCTGCGCGAGGATCCCGAGCAGTTCCTCGTCGTCCCGGGTGAAGCCGCAGGCACCCTCGGGGCCGGGGCCCGGCGGGTGTCCCCCCGCGGGGCGCAGCTTGTTGGCCAGGAACAGCGCGCCGATGACCTCGTCGCCGTCGCGGACGGGCAGGCCGAGGAAGTCGGCCAGGTCGGGGTGGGCGCTCGGCCAGCCCTCGAAGCGGGGGTCCTTGCGCACGTCGGCGAGGCGCTGGGGCCGGGCCTCGTTCAGCATCGCGGCGAGGATGCCGTGCTGGCGCGGGAGGGGGCCGATGGCCTTCCACTGCTCGTCGCTGACGCCGTCGACCACGAACTGGGCGAACCCGCCGTGGTCGTCGGGCACGCCGAGCGCGGCGTACTGCGCGTCGAGCAGCTCGCGGGCCGAGGCGACGATCGTCTTGAGGACGTCGCGCACCTCGAGGTGCCTGCTCATGGCCAGCAGCGCGGAACTCACCGCGGCGAGGCCGGACCGGGGGCCGTGGCTCATGTCCTCACGGTACCGGCGGGCGGTGGCGGCCGGATCGGGCGTGCGGC
The DNA here is from genome assembly GCF_009852415.1 of Streptomyces sp. Tu 3180. NCBI lineage: Bacteria > Bacillati > Actinomycetota > Actinomycetes > Kitasatosporales > Streptomycetaceae > Streptomyces > Streptomyces sp. Tu 3180. Next base: position 2,034,349 of record NZ_WOXS01000002.1, read on the forward strand.
GGCCGTGACCTTACGCCGCGGGTCCTAGGACCGCGGCCCTCGGGTCCGCGGCGTAAGGCGAAGGGACCCGGCCGCCTGCGTCCCCCGTCCGAGGCGGGGCCGGTGGCGGCGTCCGTACGTTGTGATCACGCCGATCGGACGGCGTTCACGACAAGGGGGCATGTCATGCCGGTTGCGATCATCACGGGGGCTTCAAGGGGACTGGGGGAGGCGCTCGCCCACGGGCTGGCCGCGCGCGGCTGGGATCTGGTGGTCGACGCGCGGGACGCGGTTCCCCTCGCGGAGGCGGCCGGGCCGCTGTCGGCGCACGGCACACGCGTGACGGCCCTGCCCGGGGACGTCACGGACGCCGGGCACCGCGCGGAGCTGGTGGCGGCGGCGGGGCGGCTGGGCGGGGCCGACCTGCTGGTGCACAACGCGAGCGCGCTGGGCGCCGAGCCGCTGGTGCGCCTGGAGGAGCTGTCCCTGGACGGGTTGCGGCGGGCGCTGGAGGTGAACCTGGTGGCGGCGCTGGGCCTGGTGCAGGAGGCGCTTCCGCTGCTGCGGGCCTCGCGGGCGGGCACGGTGATCGCGGTGAGTTCGGACGCCGGCGCCGAGGCCTACGCGACCTGGGGCGGGTACGGGGCGTCCAAGGCGGCCCTGGACCAGCTGGCGGCGGTGCTGGCCGTGGAGGAGCCGGGGCTGCGGGTGTGGGCGGTCGATCCCGGGGACATGGCGACGGACCTGTACACGGCGGCCGTACCGGACGACGACGGTCCGCGGCCGGAGCCGGCCAGTGTGGTGCCGGCCTTCCTGCGGCTGCTGGACGAGCGGCCGGCGAGCGGTCGCTACGCGGCTCCGGTGCTGCTGGGGGCGGGGCGGTGACCCTGACCGTCCGGGTGCCGGAGGAGTTGTCGGCGCGGGTGCCGGCCGAACAGCGCGGGCCCGGGCTCGACCGGGACTCGGTGCGGCTGCTGGTGTCCCGCGGCACGCGGGTGTCGCACCACGCCTTCGCGGAGCTGCCGCGGCTGCTGCGGGCCGGGGACCTGCTGGTGGTGAACACCTCGCCCACGCTGGCGGCGGCCGTCGACGGGTGGATCGGGCACGCGCGCGTGGTGGTGCACTTCTCCACGCGCGGTGACGACGGCCGGTGGGCGGTCGAGCTGCGGGATCCCGACGGACGCGGCACCACGCGCGCGCGGGGGACGGGCGGGCCCGCGGGCACGGAGGTGCGCCTGGCCTGCGGCGCGCGGCTGGTCCTGGAGGCGCCGCTGAGCGCGCGGGGGGAGCGGCTGTGGTGGGCGCGCGTGACGCGGGACGTCCTCGGGGTGCTGCGGGAGCACGGGCGGCCCGTCCGGTACGCCTACACGGAGCGGGACCAGCCGTTGTCGGCGTACCAGACGGTGTTCGCGCTGCCGTCGCCGGACGGCGCGGGCAGTGCGGAGATGCCGAGCGCGGGGCGTCCGTTCACGACGCGGACGGTGGCGGAGCTGGTGAGCCGCGGGGTGCTGTTCGCGCCGGTCGCGCTGCACGCCGGGGTCGCGTCGGCGGAGGCGCACGAGCCGCCGTACCCGGAGCGGTTCGTGGTGCCCGGGACGTCGGCCCGGCTGATCGGCGCGGTGCGGGCGGCCGGCGGCCGGGTGATCGCGGTGGGGACGACGGCCGTGCGGGCGGTGGAGTCGGCGGCCGGGCCGGACGGGGTGGTGCGGGCCCGCGCGGGGTGGACCGATCTGGTGGTGACGCCGGAGCGCGGGGTGCGGGTGGTGGACGGGTTGCTGACCGGGCTGCACGAGCCGGAGGCCTCGCACCTGAGGATGCTGGAGGCGGTCGCGGGACGGGCCGCGGTCGACCGCGGTTACGAGGAGGCGCTGCGCGGGCGCTACCTGTGGCACGAGTTCGGGGACGTCCACCTCGTACTGCCGGAGGAGAGCCCTCACGCGTAGCGTCGCTCGCGCAACCGAGCGTGAGGGTGGCGCGTGGGTGATGTGAGGCCGCGCATAGGGCGTACATCACGTACGAACAGGATTAGGAGAGAAATACCGGGCATACGTTCCAGCTTCACGACCCCATATGCCCGATTCGCCCATTCGTATCCACTACCCGGATTCGTACGTCACATCTTTGCTCTGCCATTTTGCGGCCGCTAAGAATGGCTGCCGTCGCTCAACGCCGCGGGTTCTGCCCGCGGCGTTCCGCCGGAAGCACTCCTGTTCCCCGCCGGCACGTCGGGCGACCTCCGCGCTATTCGAAGAGGTCCGTTTCGCATGTCGCACAACTTCCTCACCCGTGGTCACAGTCGTGCCCTGAGCCGCCACCACAGGATCGCCGCCGCCGGCGTCGCCGCCCTCGGTGCCGCCGCCATCGGTTTCTCGGCGGTGCCGAGCAACGCGTCGACGGGCACCACGAGCGAGGCCGCCGCTCCCGCCGCGAAGGTCGCGTACAGCACCGAGCCGATCGAGGTCGTCGAGGCCGACATCACCGGCCCGGCGGCCGGCACCCGCCTGCAGGTCGAGAGGATCGAGGCGAGGTTCGAGGCGAAGGAGCAGGCCGCGGCGCGGGCCGCCGCCGAGAAGAAGGCCGCCGCGAAGAAGAGGGCCGCCGCACGGGCCGCCGCCGAGGAGAAGGCCGAGCAGGCCCGCCGGGCCGAGCAGGCCGCCAGCCGTGCCGCCGAGCGCGCCGAGGTGAAGAGGGCCGCTCCGAAGACCTACGGCGACAACCTGGACGGCTGGATCCGCGAGTCCCTGGCCATCATGAAGAAGCACGGCATCCCCGGCTCCTACGAGGGCATCCACCGCAACATCATGCGGGAGTCCTCGGGCAACCCGAAGGCCATCAACCTCTGGGACATCAACGCCCGCAACGGCATCCCGTCCAAGGGCCTGCTGCAGGTGATCCCGCCGACGTTCGAGGCGTACCACGTCCCGGGCACGTCGAAGAACATCTACGACCCGGTCGCCAACATCACCGCCGCCTGCAACTACGCGGCCGACCGGTACGGCACCATGGACAACGTCGACAGCGCGTACTGAGGCCGGCGCGGACCTCTTCTCGCGGACACGGACACCGAAGGGCGGCACCCTCCTGACGGGGTGCCGCCCTTCGGGGCCGTACGGGGCCGGCTACTTGCGCATGACCTCGGGCTCGTGGCGGCGCAGGAAGCGGGCCACGAAGAAGCCGCAGACCACACCGAGGGCGATCAGGGCGGCCATGTCCATGCCCCAGGTGCCGAGGGTGTGCTCCCACAGCGGGTCGGTGTCGCCGCCCTCCTCCGGCGGGCTGATCCTGTTGAAGTCGAGCGTGGCGCCGGCGGCGGCCACCGCCCAGCGCGACGGCATCAGGAACGAGAACTGGTTGACGCCGACCGTGCCGTTCAGGGCGAACAGGCAGCCGGTGAAGACGACCTGGATGATCGCGAACATCACCAGCAGCGGCATGGTCTTCTCGGCGGTCTTCACCAGCGAGGAGATGATCAGGCCGAACATCATCGAGGTGAAGCCCAGCGCCATGATCGGCAGCGACAGCTCGACCAGCGTGGCGCCGCCGAGGACCAGGCCCTCCTCCGGGATCTCCCGGCTGGAGAAGCCGATGACGCCGACCAGCAGGCCCTGCAGCACGGTGATCATGCCGAGCACGAACACCTTGGACATCAGGTACGCCGAGCGGGACAGGCCGGTGGCGCGCTCCCGCTCGTAGATGACCCGTTCCTTGATCAGCTCACGCACCGAGTTCGCCGCGCCGGCGAAGCAGGCGCCGACCGCGAGGATCAGCAGGACCGTGGTCGCCGTGCCGTTCGGGATGATCCGGCCGGTCTGCGGGTGGGCCGGGTTGGGCAGCAGGCCGCGGTCCGGGTCGATGAGCAGGCTCACCGCGCCGAGGACGGCCGGCAGGATCACCATCAGGGCGAGGAAGCCCTTGTCGGAGGCGATCACCGAGACGTAGCGGCGCACCAGGGTGACGAACTGCGACATCCAGCCCTGCGGCTTCGGCGGCTTCATCGCCTGCATCGCCGGGACCTGTACGGACTGCGGCGCGACCGCGTCGATGTCCGCGGCGTACATCTGGTAGTGCTGCGAGCCCTTCCAGCGGCCCGCCCAGTCGTAGTCGCGGTAGTTCTCGAAGGCGGAGAAGACGTCGGCCCAGGTGTCGTAGCCGAAGAAGTTCAGCGCCTCCTCGGGCGGCCCGAAGTAGGCGACGGAGCCGCCGGGCGCCATCACCAGGAGCTTGTCGCACAGCGCCAGCTCGGCCACCGAGTGGGTGACGACGAGGACCGTGCGGCCGTCGTCGGCCAGGCCGCGCAGCAGCTGCATGACGTCGCGGTCCATGCCCGGGTCGAGGCCGGAGGTCGGCTCGTCCAGGAAGATCAGCGACGGCTTGGTGAGCAGCTCCAGGGCGACGGAGACGCGCTTGCGCTGGCCGCCGGACAGGGACGTGACCTTCTTGTCCTTGTGGATGTCCAGCTTGAGCTCGCGCAGCACCTCGTCGATGCGGGACTCGCGCTCGGCGGCCGTGGTGTCGGCGGGGAAGCGGAGCTTGGCCGCGTACTTGAGGGCCTTCTTGACGGTCAGCTCCTTGTGCAGGATGTCGTCCTGCGGGACCAGACCGATGCGCTGGCGCAGCTCGGCGAACTGCTTGTAGAGGTTCCGGTTGTCGTAGAGGACCTCGCCCTGGTTGGCGGGCCGGTAGCCGGTGAGCGCCTTGAGCAGGGTCGACTTGCCGGAGCCGGACGGGCCGATGACCGCGATCAGCGACTTCTCCGGGACGCCGAAGGAGACGTCCTTGAGGATCTGCTTGCCGCCGTCGACCGTGACGGTCAGGTGACGGGCGGAGAAGGACACCTCACCGGTGTCGACGAACTCCTCGAGCCGGTCGCCGACGATCCGGAACGTCGAGTGGCCGACGCCCACGATGTCGGCGGGGCCGAGCAGTTGGGAGCCGCCCTTGGGGATCGGCTGGCCGTTGACGTACGTGCCGTTGTGCGAGCCCAGGTCGCGGATCTCCATGCGGCCGTCGGGCGTGGAGTGGAACTCGGCGTGGTGGCGGGACACCTGGAGGTCGGAGACGACCAGGTCGTTCTCCAGGGCACGGCCGATGCGCATCACGCGGCCGAGGGAGAACTGGTGGAACGTGGTGGGGCTGCGGTCGCCGTGGACCGGCGGCGCCCCCGCGCCGCCGCCGGGGCCCTGCTGCTGCGGGATGTGCGGCGCGGACGGCTGCGGTGCCGCGTGCTGCTGCCAGCCCGCCTGCGCGGCGGACGGCTGCTGCTGCGGCGCCGGTGCCTGCTGGGCCCAGCCCTGGTTCGCCCCCTGGGCCGCGTACGGCTGCTGCTGCGGCCGGCCCTGCGGCGCGGCGGCCGGAGCCGCGGCGCCGACGCCGGACAGCGTCACGCGCGGCCCGTCGTTGGCGTTGCCCAGGTTCAGCGCCGTGTCGGAGCCGACCTCCAGGTGGTGGATCCGCTGTCCCTGCACGAACGTGCCGTTGGTGCTGCCGTGGTCCTCGACGACCCAACTGCGGCCGTTGAAGCTGATCGTGGCGTGGCGCCAGGAGACCCTGGCGTCGTCCAGCACGACGTCTCCCTGCGGATCGCGTCCGAGGGTGTAGGACCTGGACGGATCGAGCGTCCAGGTCCGTCCGTTTGATTCCAGTACGAGTTCAGGCACTCCATGCCCCACTGAGTTGTCCCCCGAGTTTCCCCCATCGCAGGGAGTCTAGGGATGTCGAACATCGGGGGGAACTATTTCAGGCTCGGCCCTCTGACCGAAAGTCGGGCCTTGTCACGAGCGCGCACCAAGGCGTTCACGGTCTTTCGCCGGCGGGGGTTGAAATCGGCCCGGAGAGTGGTAAATCACGCGAGGGGGACACGCGCGGCCGCCCCGCCGCGCCGCGGATCGGGGGGTCTGCCATGGGTGCTGCCACGAGCGCCACAGCCGCGGAGCGCGGTACGCGCGTGCCGTGGGCCGATGTCGTCATGTCCGCGATCGCCGCGGTGAGCTGGGCGTTGATCGGGATGGCGGGGACCGCCGCGCTCGGACTGCACCTGCTGGACGCGGACGCGGCGGGTTCCCTGGGGCCGATGACCGCGGCGGTGGTGGCTCTGGGCGCGGGCGGTTCGGTCACGCCGTCCGGCGACGTGTCCGCCTTCGGACTGTCGGGGACGGAGGCCGGGACGGCCGTCGAGATCACGCCGCTGGGCGTGAGCCTGGTGGGCGCGCTGCTGCTGTCGTACTTCTTCCTGCGGTCCCTGCGGACGGCCGAAGCCGTGGTCTCCGGAGCCGAACTCCTCGCCCGCGCGGGCACGGTGGTGGCGCTGTTCGTCGCGATGACGGGCGGGCTGGTCCGGGCCGGGCACGACGTCGTCACCCTCGACGGGAGCTCGCTGGGGGCGGACGACCTGCCGGGCGCGGACGGGATCGAGATCCCGGGGCTGGGCGATCTCGGCGACGTCGAGGGCCTGGTTCCGGGCCGGATCGGCGATCTCGTCGACGCGGAGGCGGCGGTCGGGTTCACCGTCGACACGGCGCCGACGCTGCTCGGCGGCCTCGGCTGGTCGGCCGGCGTCCTGCTCGTCGCGCTGCTGGCGTCCCGCCGCACTCCCCTGCCGCGCGGCTGGGACGCCGTGCACCGGGCCGTCCGGCCGGCCGTGTCCGCCCTCGTCACGGTGGGACTGGTGGCGGTGGCGGCGGGGTGCGCCGCGGCGGGGTACGCGGCGATCGGCGACGACCATCCCCGGCGGATCGCCGGAGCGGCGCTGCTGGGGGCACCGAACGGGGTGTGGCTCGGCCTGCCGGTCGGCCTGTCCGTGCCGTGGGACGGGCGGGCGAGCGGGGCCCTGCCGGGGGTGCTCCCCCATCCCCTGGACGACCTCCTGGGGGCCGGCTCCGGCCGGTCCGTCACGCTGGGACGGCTGGCCGAGTTCGACGGGCGGGTGTGGCTGCTGGGGGTGGCGGCCGCGTCGGCGGTGCTGCTGGCGGGGGTCCTGACGGCGGTGCGGACGCCGGTGGGGCACGCGGCGGCACGGGCTCCGGGAGCGGTCGGCTTCACGGCGCGGTGCGCGCTGCGGCTGGGCGTCGCGACGGCTCTGGCGCTGCCCCTGCTGGTGTGGCTGACGGAGGTGTCCGTGAGCGCCTCGCTGTCCGTCCTCGGCTTCGACGCGTTCGGCGCCGGCCTCGAGCTGCGCGGTCACCTCGGCGTGGCGTTCCTGCTGGGCGCCGTGTGGGGCGCGGGGGCGGGTGCCTCGGGGGCGCTGCTGGCCCGGGCGAGCGGGGCCGCCGGGCGGCGGGCGGCGCCCCTGGCACGGGGTGACAGGGGGGACGGGGGCTCCGAGCACGCCGAGGGCACCGAGGGCACTGCGGGCGCTGCGGGCGCTGCGGGCGCTGCGGGCGCTGCGGGCGCAGCGGGCGCTGCGGGCGCTGCGGGCGCTGCGGGGTGGGGGCCCGCCGGGGAGTCCGGGGGCCTGGGGTACGGGGTGCGGCCCGCCGCGCCGCCCGGGCCGTACGCGCCGGGGGCTCCGTACCGGCCGCCGGATCCGGGCACCAACCCGTACCTGCGGGTGCCCGGGGGATCACGTGAGCCCGCGGACCACCGGGCGCCCGAGGACGCGCGGCCGCCCGGTGGTCCGCCGGCTCCCGGTGACCGCGGGGAGTCCGGTGACCGCGGGGAGTCCGGTGACCGCGGGGAGCCCGGTGACGTCTATGGCGCGCCCACCGTGATCGGACCCGTCGGGCCGCCCCGGCGCGGGCCCGGGCGGGGTCACGGGCCGCGGGGCGGGGCGCGGGACGGGGAGCGGCCGTCGTTGTGGCCGGACGGGGTACCGCCGCCTCCGCCGCCCCCTCCCCCGGCACCGCGCAGGCCGGAGGACGGCGGGCGCTGATCCCCGGGAACCGGACGGGAGGACGGCACGGGCCGGGACGACGGCACGGGCCGGGACGACGGGCGGCGGCTGCCGGCGGGCGGACGCAAGGTCCGGGACACCTCGGCGACACCCAGTGTTCGCTGTCCGCCAGACGGACCTCGGGGGCGCGGGGCACTGGGTGCCGGATACGGTGGAAGCACCATGAGTGCATCGCAGACCTCCGACGTCCCCACCCTCCTTGTCAAGATCTTCGGCAAGGACAGGCCGGGCATCACGGCCGGCCTCTTCGACACCCTCGCCGCCTACTCGGTCGACGTGGTCGACATCGAGCAGGTCGTCACCCGTGGCCGCATCGTGCTCTGCGCGCTCGTGACCGAGCCGCCCAAGGGGCTGGAAGGGGATCTGCGGGCGACCGTCCACAACTGGGCGGACTCGATGAAGATGCAGGCGGAGATCATCTCGGGCATCGGCGACAACCGGCCGCGCGGGCTCGGCCGCTCCCTGGTCACCGTGCTGGGCCACCCCCTCACCTCGGAGGCGACGGCGGCGATCGCCGCGCGGATCACCAAGGCCGGCGGCAACATCGACCGTATCTTCCGGCTCGCCAAGTACCCGGTGACCGCCGTGGAGTTCGCGGTGTCCGGGGTGGAGACGGAACCGCTGCGCACCGCGCTGGTGACCGACGCGACCAGGCTCGGGGTGGACATCGCCGTGGTCGCGGCGGGGCTGTACCGGAGGGCGCAGCGCCTGGTCGTCATGGACGTGGACTCGACCCTCATCCAGGACGAGGTGATCGAGCTCTTCGCCGCGCACGCCGGCTGCGAGGACGAGGTCGCCGAGGTGACGGCGGCGGCGATGCGCGGGGAGCTGGACTTCGAGCAGTCGCTGCACGCGCGCGTGGCGCTGCTGGAGGGGCTGGACGCCTCCGTGGTGGACAAGGTCCGCAGCGAGGTGCGGCTGACGCCGGGCGCCCGCACCCTGATCCGCACGCTGAAGCGCCTCGGCTTCCAAGTGGGCGTGGTCTCCGGTGGCTTCACCCAGGTCACGGACGACCTGAAGGACCGGCTGGGGCTGGACTTCGCCCAGGCCAACACCCTGGAGATCGTCGACGGGAAGCTGACCGGCCGGGTCACCGGCGAGATCGTGGACCGGGCGGGCAAGGCCCGGCTGCTGCGCCGGTTCGCGGCCGAGGCGGGGGTGCCGCTGTCGCAGACCGTGGCGATCGGTGACGGTGCCAACGACCTGGACATGCTCAACGCGGCCGGCCTCGGTGTCGCCTTCAACGCCAAGCCGGTGGTGCGCCAGGCCGCCCACACCGCGGTGAACTTCCCCTTCCTCGACACGGTCCTGTACCTGCTGGGCGTCACCCGCGAAGAGGTCGAGGCGGCCGACACGCTCGACGCGGACTGAGCCGTCGGGGCCCGGTCGCGGCACGACAAGGGGTCCGGCCTCCCCCGTCCGCGGGGCGCCGGGCCCCTTGTCGTGCCGGGTGCGCGGCCCGGCTGTCAGGCCGGGTGCGTCACCCGGTCGGCGCCCAGTAGTCGAGGAGCGTGGCGACACCGGGCTCCAGGGACTTCCAGGAGCCGGTGAAGGACAGGACGGCGAAGGCGGCGGCCGGGTAGCCGAGGCGGTTCATCCGCTCGCGGGCGTCGCCCTCGGCGGTGCCGGCCAGGATGTCGGCGAGTGCCTGGACGCCCGGGTTGTGGCCGATCAGGAGGACGTTCTGCGCGTCGTCGGGGGTTTCGTTGAGCAGGGCGATCAGCTCGCCGGGCGAGGCCTCGTAGACCCGCTCCTCGTAGACGGTCTTCGGTCGCTGCGGGAACTCCTGGACCGCGAGCTTCCAGGTCTCCCGGGTCCGGACCGCGGTGGAGCACAGGGCCAGGTCGAAGGCGATGCCGGTGTCGGCGAGCTTGCGTCCGGCGACTGCGGCGTCCATGCGGCCCCGCTCCGCGAGCGGGCGCTCGTGGTCGGACACCGGGGGCCAGTCGGCTTTCGCATGCCGGAAAAGGACAATCCTGCGGGGTTCTGCGACGCTCATGGCACCCAGCTTCGCATGAAACAGGCCACGGGGCGCAGGGAGTTGACGGCCGCCTCCGGGGCGTTCAGCGGGCCATGAGCTGCCGTGCGCGCTCGACGAGGTGGGTGATCGCGGGCTCCCCCGCGGCGGCGTGGGCGTCGGAGGGGTTCAGGACCAGGGCGAGCAGCGCGACGAAGGCGAGCACGGGCAGGGCGAGGGCCCACCACGGCAGCCTGGTGTCGACGCCGCCCCGGGGGGCCGGATGGGGCCGGGTGTGCGTGCGCGCCGACATGGGGGGCCTCCGTCCTTCGGATGGTCCGTGACCGCGTCTCGCGGTCACATCTCGAAGGTACGGATCCCCCGGGCTTCAACCCATCCGGTGATCCACCCACTTGACCCTGAGCCTGACCCCCTAGGGGATGGGGGTGCTAGCCCCACCACGGCCGCCCGGACGGGGCGGCGGGGGCCGTCACGGCGCGAGGACGGTCGCGATCACGCCGATGACGATGAAGATGGCGAAGAACGCGCCGAAGACGAGCAGCATCTTCTTCTGGCCGTTCTGCGGGTTCGGGTCGAGGACTGGCATGGGACAAGTCTCGCATCCTCCGCCCCGCGGCGGCTCCCGGGGTCGGACGGGAACGCGCGTTCACTCCCCCGTGGGGCGGGGCCGGCGGGCCGCCTCCTCCTCGACCGTGCGGTCGCGGCCGGCCAGGACGCCCGCGATCGTCTGCGGGACCATCAGGCAGGCCATCAACGCGATCGGCAGCCCCCAGCCGCCGCTGTGCTGGTGGAGCACGCCCACCAGGAGCGGCCCCGGGATGGAGATCAGGTAGCCGGTGCTCTGCGCGAAGGCCGACAGCCGGGCCACGCCCGCGCCGGTCCGGGCCCGCATCCCGACCATGGTGAGCGCCAGGGGGAAGGCGCAGTTGGCGACGCCCAGCAGCAGCACCCAGGCCCAGGCGCCGGCGGCCGGTGCGAGGTACAGGCCGGCGTACCCGGCGAGGCCGCTCACGCCCAGCACGAGCACGATGGGCCCCTGGTGGGGCAGCCGCGCGGCGAGACGCGGTATGACGAAGGCCAGCGGCACCCCCATCACCATGAGGACCGCGAGCATCAGTCCGGCCGTGTCCGCGGGCACGCCCGCGTCCCGGAAGATCTGCGCCATCCAGCCCATGGTGATGTAGGCGGCGGTCGCCTGGAGCCCGAAGAAGACGGCCAGCGCCCAGGCGGTGCGGCTGCGCGTGACGCGCGGCGCGGGCGTCTGCGCGCCGTCGGGTGCCCCCCGCCGCACGCGCCCGCCGGGGGCCCGTCCGGCCGGCGCCGTGCTCCGCTCCCGCACGAACGGGATCCACGGCAGCGCGGCGGCCGCGGCGAGGGCCGCCCACAGGGCGAGGCCCGACCGCCAGTCGCCGCCCACGGCGTCGGTCAGCGGAACGGTCACCGCGGCCGCCGCCGCGGCGCCCAGGGCGAGGGCCATCGTGTACAGACCGGTCATGGAGCCGACCCGGTCGGGGAAGTGGCGCTTGACGATGACCGGCATCAGGACGTTGCTGACGGCGATGCCCATCAGCGCGAGGGCGGTGGCGGCCAGGAAGCCCGCGGTGCCGCCCGTGAAGGGGCGGACCAGCAGGCCGGCGCCGATGGCGGCCATGCCGGCGCACACCACCGCGCCGGCGCCGAAGCGCCGGGCCAGCCGGGGCGCGGCGACCCCGAAGACGGCGAAGCACAGCGGGGGCACCGAGGTGAGCAGTCCGGCCATGCTGCCGCTCATGCCGAGCCCCTCGCGGACCTCCTCGAGCAGTGCGCCCAGGCTGGTGACGGCGGGACGGAGGTTCAGCGCGGCCAGCACGACGCCGGCGACGAGCAGCCGGGCGGTCCACGCACGCGCGGCGCCGTCCCCGGGCCCGGGGACCCCAGGCGTGACCGGAGCGCGTGCGGTCGTGGACTCGAGCGTCCGGGTTTCCTCGCCAGTCATGCGGCTCATCATAGAATCATAGGATGATTGGTTGTCCAGGTTGCTGCTGCCGGGATTGCCGTCCGGTGCCCCTGTCGTGCGAAGGTGGGCCATGCCTCTGAGCCATCCGCGTCGTTCGGCGCTGTCCGAGCAGGTCATCGCCGCGCTGCGGGCCCAGATCACCTCGGGCGAGTGGCCGGTCGGCTCGCGCATCCCCACCGAGCCGGAGCTGGTCGAGCAGCTGGGCGTCGCCCGCAACACGGTCCGCGAGGCCGTCCGCGCGCTCGCGCACAACGGGCTGCTGGACATCCGCCAGGGCTCGGGCACGTACGTGGTGGCCACGAGCGAGCTGGCCGGCGTGATGCACCGCCGCTTCGCCGGCGCCGACCCCCGGCACGTCGCCGAGCTCCGCTCCACCCTGGAGTCGGCCGCGGCGCGGCTGGCCGCACAGCGGCGCACGGAGAAGGACCTCAAACAGCTCGACACGCTGCTGCTGCGCCGCGAGGAGGCCTGGGAGTCGGGCGAGGCGGAGGCGTTCGTGGCGGCGGACGCGACGTTCCACCTGGCCGTCGTGGCCGCCTCGCACAACGACGTGATGACCGCGATGTACGCGGACCTGGGCGAGGTGCTGAGGGACTGGCTGCGCGACGACGTGGGCGGGGAGCTGACCCCGGAGACGCGCATGGACCACGGGCGGCTGGTGGACGCGATCCGCGCGGGCGACGGGGCGACGGCGGCCGAGGAGGCCGCCGCCTATCCGCTGGCGTGCCGGCCGGGGCGGTTCGGTCCCTCCACCACCGGTGGCTGACGGCCCGCCGGTGGCCGCCCCGGTCCGTGCCCCGGCGGGTGCACGCGTGCGCCCCCTCGCCCCGTACCGGGGCAGGGCGGGCGCAGGGGCGACGGCGACGGCCGCCGAGCCGGACGGGTGACACGCCGAGGGCCCGCGCCCTCTCGGGACGCGGGCCCTCGCGAGGCGTCCGGTCAGGCGCCGATGGCGTGCAGACCGCCGTCGACGTGGACGATCTCGCCCGTGGTCTTCGGGAACCAGTCGCTCAGCAGGGCGACGACACCGCGGCCGGCCGGCTCCGGGTCCTTCAGGTCCCACTCCAGCGGGGCGCGGGTGTCCCAGACGGAGGCCAGTTCGGCGAAGCCCGGGATGGACTTGGCGGCCATGGAGCCGAGCGGACCCGCCGAGACGAGGTTGCAGCGGATGTTCTGCTTGCCCAGGTCACGGGCCATGTAGCGGCTGGTCGCCTCCAGGGCGGCCTTGGCGGGGCCCATCCAGTCGTACTGCGGCCAGGCGTACTGCGCGTCGAAGGTGAGGCCGACGACGGAGCCGCCGTTCTGCATCAGCGGCAGGCAGGCCATGGTCAGCGACTTCAGGGAGAACGCCGAGACGTGCATGGCCGTGGCCACGGACTCGAACGGCGTGTTGAGGAAGTTGCCGCCGAGCGCGTCCTGCGGCGCGAAGCCGATGGAGTGCACGACGCCGTCGAGACCGCCGAGCTCCTCGCCGACGACGTCGGCCAGGCGGCCGAGGTGCTCGTCGTTGGTGACGTCGAGCTCGATGACCTTGGCGGGCTTCGGCAGCTTCCTGGCGACGCGCTCGGTCAGCGTGGGCCGGGGGAACGCGGTCAGGATGACCTCGGCGCCCTGCTCCTGGGCCAGCTTGGCGGTGTGGAAGGCGATGGAGGCCTCCGTCAGCACACCGGTGATCAGGACGCGCTTGCCCTCGAGAATTCCGCTCATGGTGATCAGTGACCCATTCCCAGTCCGCCGTCAACGGGGATGACGGCTCCAGTGATGTACGAGGCGTCGTCCGAGGCGAGGAACCGCACCGTCGCGGCGATCTCCTCCGGCTGCGCGTACCGGCCGAGCGGCACCTGCGACACGATGTTCGCGCGCTGCTCGTCGGTGAGCACCTTGGTCATGTCGGTGTCGACGAAGCCGGGCGCGACGACGTTGAAGGTGATGTTGCGCGAACCCAGCTCACGGGCGAGGGAGCGCGCGAAGCCGACCAGGCCGGCCTTGGAGGCGGCGTAGTTCGCCTGCCCCGCGGAGCCGAGCAGGCCGACCACCGAGGAGATCAGCACGACGCGGCCCTTCTTGGCGCGCAGCATGCCGCGGTTGGCGCGCTTGACCACCCGGAAGGTGCCGGTGAGGTTGGTGTCGACGACCGAGGTGAAGTCGTCCTCGGACATGCGCATCAGGAGCTGGTCCTTGGTGACGCCGGCGTTGGCCACGAGCACCTCGACGGGGCCGTGCGCCTCCTCGATCTCCTTGTAGGCCTGCTCCACCTGCTCGGCGTCGGTGATGTCGCACTTGACGGCCAGGCAGCCCAGGTCCGTCAGGGCGGCCGGCGGCTCCCCCGAGCGATACGTGATGGCGACCTTGTCTCCGGCGTCGGCGAACGCGCGGGCGATGGCGAGGCCGATGCCCCGGTTGCCTCCGGTGACGAGAACCGAGCGGCTCAACGGATCACCCTTTCGATAGCGGTTTCGTTCTCCGCCCGGACGCCCGGTGACGGGCAACGACGGCAGGCGGCTTCCCCGAAAACCTATCGGTCCGGGTCCACGGGGGGACATTCGGGCACCGACAGTGGCCGACGGGCGGCTCTGTCGGGTCCCTACAGTTTCACGCCCGCCGTCACCCCCGGTTCCCGGGGCCCGGGGAGGCCGGGACGCCGGTGTGCGGATTTTCCGGGGAACGCCGGCTGTGCGGCATGATTCACTGCCCGTGACGGTCACCCCGGCACGCACCCCGAAGGGAAACCACACCGTGCCCCATGAAGTCGATCAGTCGTTCCTGGCACTGCCCCTGAGGGCCCTCGCCGACGCCGCGCTCGCCCGCGCGCGGGCGCTCGGGGCGGAGCACGCGGACTTCCGCCTGGAGCGGGTGCGCAACGCGTCCTGGCGGTTCCGGGACGCCAAGCCGGCCGGGTCGTCGGACACCACCGACCTCGGGTACGCGGTGCGGGTGGTGCACGGCGGGACGTGGGGGTTCGCCTCCGGGGTGGACCTGTCCCTCGACGCCGCCGCCAGGGTCGCCTCGCAGGCCGTGGCCATGGCGAAGCTGTCCGCGCAGGTGATCCGGGCCGCCGGGTCGGACGAACGCGTCGAGCTGGCCGACGAGCCGGTGCACGCCGAGAAGACCTGGGTGTCGTCGTACGAGATCGATCCGTTCACCGTGCCCGACGCGGAGAAGGCCGGGCTGCTGGCCGAGTGGAGCGCGCGGCTGCTGGCGGCGGGCGGGGTGGACCACGTCGACGCCTCGCTGCTCACCGTGCACGAGAACAAGTTCTACGCCGACACCGCCGGGACCGTGACCACGCAGCAGCGTGTGCGGCTGCACCCGGTGTTCACGGCCGTGTCGGTGGACGGGTCGAGCGGTGAGTTCGACTCCATGCGCACCCTCGCACCGCCCGTCGGCCGCGGCTGGGAGTACCTGCGGGGCACCGGCTGGGACTGGGACGACGAGCTGGAGCGGATCCCGGAACTGCTCGCCGAGAAGATGCGGGCGCCGAGCGTGGAGCCGGGGCTGTACGACCTCGTCGTCGACCCGTCCAACCTGTGGCTGACCATCCACGAGTCCATCGGGCACGCCACCGAACTGGACCGCGCGCTCGGCTACGAGGCGGCCTACGCCGGGACCTCGTTCGCCACCTTCGACCTGCTGGGGAAGCTCAGGTACGGCTCGGAGCTGATGAACGTCACCGGCGACCGCACCGCCGAGCACGGCCTGGCGACCGTCGGCTACGACGACGAGGGCGTCGAGGCGCAGTCCTGGGACCTGGTGAAGGACGGCACGCTGGTCGGCTACCAGCTGGACCGCCGGATCGCGAAGCTCACCGGGTTCGAGCGGTCCAACGGGTGCGCCTTCGCGGACTCCCCCGGCCATGTGCCGGTGCAGCGCATGGCCAACGTCTCGCTGCGGCCGGATCCGGCCGGGATGTCGACGGAGGACCTGATCGGGGGCGTGGACCGGGGCGTCTACGTCGTCGGGGACCGGTCCTGGAGCATCGACATGCAGAGGTACAACTTCCAGTTCACCGGGCAGCGCTTCTACCGGATCGAGAACGGGCGGCTCGCCGGGCAGCTGCGGGACGTCGCCTACCAGGCCACGACCACCGACTTCTGGGGTTCCATGGCGGCGGTCGGCGGTCCGCAGACGTACGTCCTGGGCGGTGCCTTCAACTGCGGCAAGGCCCAGCCGGGGCAGGTGGCGGCGGTCTCGCACGGTTGCCCGTCCGCCCTCTTCAAGGGAGTCAACATTCTGAACACCACGCAGGAGGCGGGTCGATGAGCGCGCGCACCACCAAGCCGCACGAGATCGTCGAGCGCGCCCTGGAGCTGTCCCGGGCCGACGGCTGTGTCGTGATCGCCGACGAGCACTCGACCGCCAATCTGCGCTGGGCGGGCAACGCGCTGACCACGAACGGCGTCACGCGCGGGCGCACGCTCACCGTCGTCGCCACGGTGGACGGCGCCGAGGGCACCGCCTCGGGGGTGGTGTCCCGGTCCGCGGTGACCGCCGACGAGCTGGAGCCGCTGGTGCGGGCCGCCGAGGCCGCCGCGCGGGGCGCGGGGCCGGCCGAGGACGCCCAGCCGCTGGTCACGGGGCCGGCCGAGTCGCCCGGGTTCACCGAGGCGCCCGCGGAGACCTCCTCCGCCGTGTTCGCCGACTTCGCGCCGGCGCTCGGCGAGGCGTTCGCACGCGCGCGTGCGGGCGGCCGGGAACTGTACGGCTTCGCCAACCACGAGATGGTGTCCAGCTACCTGGGGACGTCGACGGGGCTGCGGCTGCGGCACGACCAGCCGAACGGGACGCTGGAGCTGAACGCCAAGTCCCCGGACCGTACCCGCTCGGCGTGGGCGGGCCGGGCCACGCGGGACTTCAAGGACGTGGACCCGGCGGCGCTCGACGCCGAGCTGGCCGTACGGCTGGGCTGGGCGCGGCGGCGGCTGGAGCTGCCCGCGGGCCGGTACGAGACGCTGCTGCCGCCGACCGCCGTGGCGGACCTGCTGATCTACCAGCTGTGGTCGGCCTCGGGCCGGGACGCGGCCGAGGGCCGCACGGTGTTCTCCCGGCCGGGCGGCGGCACCCGGATCGGCGAGAAGCTGACCGAGCTGCCGCTGACCCTGCGCAGCGACCCGGACGAGCCGGGTCTGGAGTCGGCGCCCTTCGTGATCGCGCACTCCTCCGGCGGCGACCAGTCCGTGTTCGACAACGGGCTGCCGCTGACGGCCACGGAGTGGATCCGCGAGGGCGAGCTGGCGCACCTGACCACCAGCCGGCACAGCGCGGGCCTGACCGGGCTGCCCGTGGCACCGGGGATCGACAACCTGGTCCTGGACGGGGGCGAGGACCGCTCCCTGGAGGAGATGGTCGCGGCGACCGGGCGCGGGCTGCTGCTGACCTGCCTGTGGTACATCCGCGAGGTCGACCCGGCGACGCTGCTGCTGACCGGTCTCACCCGGGACGGCGTCTACCTCGTCGAGAACGGCGAGGTGACCGGGGAGGTCAACAACTTCCGGTTCAACGAGTCGCCGGTGGACCTGCTGGGCCGGGCCGCCGAGGCGGGGCGCACGGAGCGGACGCTGCCCCGGGAGTGGGGCGACTGGTTCACCCGGGCGGCGATGCCGGCGCTGCGCGTCCCCGATTTCAACATGAGCTCCGTCAGCCAGGGCGTATAACCTCGTAGGCGTTCACAGTCGGCCGTCACCCGAACGGCCGAAGACCATCGAGGAGACACGAGAACCGTGACGGACATCGTCGACGAGCTGAAGTGGCGCGGGCTGTTCGCCCAGTCCACCGACGAGGACGCTTTGCGCAAGGCGCTCGCGGACGGTCCCGTCACGTTCTATTGCGGCTTCGACCCGACCGCGCCGTCGCTGCACGTGGGGCACCTGGTGCAGGTGCTCACCCTGCGCCGGCTCCAGCAGGCCGGTCACCGGCCGCTGGCGCTGGTCGGCGGCGCCACGGGTCAGATCGGCGACCCCCGTCCGACGGCCGAGCGCACGCTGAACCCGCCGGAGACCGTCGCCGGCTGGGTCGAGCGGCTGCGCACCCAGATCGAGCCGTTCCTGTCCTTCGAGGGCGAGAACGCGGCCACGATGGTCAACAACCTCGACTGGACGCAGAACCTCTCCGCGATCGAGTTCCTGCGGGACATCGGCAAGCACTTCCGCGTCAACAAGATGCTGACGAAGGACTCCGTCGCCCGGCGCCTTGAGTCCTCCGAGGGCATCAGCTACACGGAGTTCAGCTACCAGCTGCTGCAGGCCATGGACTTCCTCCAGCTGTACCGGAGGTACGGCTGCACGATGCAGCAGGGCGGCAGCGACCAGTGGGGCAACCTCACGGCGGGGCTGGACCTGCTGCACCGGCTGGAGCCGGAGGCCACCGTCCACGCCTACGCGACGCCGCTGATGACGAAGGCGGACGGCACCAAGTTCGGCAAGACCGAGGGCGGCGCCGTCTGGCTCGACCCGGAGATGACGACGCCGTACGCGTTCTACCAGTTCTGGCTGAACACGGACGACCGGGACGTCTCGCGCTACCTGCGCATCCTGTCCTTCCGGTCCCGCGAGGAGCTGGAGGAGCTGGAGCGGCAGACCCAGGAGCGGCCGCAGGCCCGGGCCGCGCAGCGCGCGCTGGCGGAGGAGCTGACGACCCTGGTGCACGGCGCCGGCCAGACGGCCGCCGTGATCGCCGCGTCCAAGGCCCTCTTCGGCCAGGGCGAGCTGGCGGACCTGGACGACCGGACGCTGGCGGCGGCCCTCTCCGAGGTGCCGCACGTGCGGGTGTCCGAGCTCGGCCCGGTCGTCGACCTGTTCGCCGAGGTCGGCCTGGTGGCGAGCAAGTCGGCCGCGCGGCGCACGGTGAAGGAGGGCGGTGCCTACGTGAACAACGCCAAGATCACCGCCGAGGACGCCGTGCCCGCGAAGGAGGACCTGCTGCACGGGCGCTGGCTGGTGCTGCGCCGGGGCAAGAAGAACCTGGCGGCGGTGGAGGTCACGGCCGGCTGAGCCGCGCGGGCAGGGGGCGGTCTGCGGTGCGGGGGCTGCCCCCTCCTTCCCGTGTGCGCCCCGTCATGCCCGGCGTTTGCCCCCTCGGGCCGCCGTGTAGGCGGCGTCGCCCAGGCCGACGAGGATGATCGCGGCCGCCAGTTGGAAGATGTGCCGCCACCAGTCGATGCCCGAGGTGGCGTCGACGCCCGCCGACCGTGCGATGGCGTTGCCGGCGATGCCGCCGATCATGCCCAGGATGACGGTCAGCCACAGGGGCAGGTGCTGCTTGCCCGGGATCACCGCCTTGGCGATCAGACCGAGCACGAGTCCCACGATGATCGCCCACAACCAGCCCATGGCTGCCTCCTCGTACGACGTGACGTGAGCATCACGGCCAGTGTCGGCCGATCCGCCGTACGGCGCATGTCGGGTGGTGTCGTACGCGCTGCGGCGCAGGCCGGGTGGAGGGGCGGGGGGCGCCCCGGTCTCGTGACCCGCGCGGCCGCGGCGTAACGTGGACCTGTCCGGGCCCGGTGTCCCCGACCGGTCACGGGACGGTCAGGGTCGGGAGGAGTCCGATGCGGGCGGATGGTGGAATCTGATGCGGAAGCAGCATGGCGGCGGCAGCGTCCAGGTGTTCCGGATCACCGGCGCCCGGGCGGGCCTCCAGGAGGACGTGCGCGGGCGGCAGCGCCGCTACGTGATCTCGATGGCCGTCCGTACGGTCTCGGTCATCCTCGCGGCCACGCTCTGGAACGTGGAACGGCATGTCGCGATCGTGGCCCTGGTCCTGGGGGCGGTGCTGCCGTACGTCGCGGTGGTGATCGCCAACGCGGGGCGCGAGAACGCGCCGTCGTTGCCGTCGACGTTCGTGACGACGCCGGTGAAGCCGATGATCGCGCCGCCGCGGACGAATGACGGTGCCGCGGAATCCGACCCGGAAGATGTGGCGTCCGGGCCCGTGACGGGCGCACGAACGGAGCGGCCCGAGCGGTCGTGAAGACCGGGCGTGACGGGGAACGGCGCCGAGCGGAAGCCGATTCCCCGCCAAGCTCAGGAAAAGCTCAGATCAATCATGTTGTTCCGGTGCCGGGGGCGGGGTGGGCCGTGACATACTTCGTACGCGCTCCGCATCCCCCGTCGGAGCGACGGACCGACGCCGGGCAGCTCCCCCCGTGGCTGCTCGGCGTCGCCTTTTCCCGGGGACTTCGCACCGCGCCGACCGGGTTAGGGTCGGCGGTGTGATGGTCCCTGATCCCCAGACGCCGATCTGTTCCGCCAAGGGCTGCCGTGCCGCCGCCGTGTGGGTGCTCGCCTGGAACAACCCGAAGCTCCACACCCCGGAGCGGCGCAAGACGTGGCTCGCCTGCGAGGAGCACCGCGAGCACCTCTCGCAGTTCCTCGGGGTGCGGGGGTTCCTCAAGGACGTCGTGCGGTTCGAGGAGTGGGAGGCGCCCGAGGGCGCGTAGGGACACGGCTTCCCGGCCGCCGGTGTGCGGCGTCGGCGGCTGGTGTCCGGGGTCAGCCGCCGATGGCCGACATCGGGCGGTCGGGCTGGACGAAGGACGGGTCGTCCAGGCCCGCGCCCGCCTTCTTGCCCCACATGGCCAGCTTCCAGATGCGGGCGATCTCCTCGTCGGGGGCGCCGGAGCGCAGGGCGGCGCGCAGGTCCGTCTCCTCGGTGGCGAACAGGCAGGTGCGGACCTGTCCGTCGGCCGTGAGGCGGGTGCGGTCGCAGGCGCGGCAGAAGGGGCGGGTGACGGAGGCGATGACGCCGACGCGGTGGGGGCCGCCGTCGACCAGCCAGCGCTCGGCCGGGGCGGAGCCGCGGGCCTCGTCGCCCTCGGGGGTCAGCTCGAAGCGGGTGCGCAGGGAGGTGAGGATGTCGCCCGCGGTGATCATGCCGTCGCGCTTCCAGCCGTGCTGGGCGTCCAGGGGCATCTGCTCGATGAAGCGCAGCTCGTAGTCGTGTTCCACGGCCCAGGCGAGGAGGTCGGGGGCCTCGTCGTCGTTGAGCCCCGGCATCAGGACCGAGTTGACCTTCACCGGGACCAGCCCGGCCTCGCGGGCCGCGGACAGGCCGTCGAGGACGTCCCGGTGGCGGTCGCGGCGGGTGAGGGCCTTGAAGACGTCCGGGCGGAGCGTGTCGAGGGAGACGTTGACCCGGTCCAGGCCCGCCTCCTTCAGGGCGGGCGCGGTGCGCTTCAGCCCGATGCCGTTGGTGGTGAGGGACGTCTGCGGGCGGGGCTCGAGGGCGGCGACGCGCTCGACGATGCCGACCAGGCCGGGGCGCAGCAGCGGCTCGCCGCCGGTGAAGCGGACCTCCTGGACGCCGAGGGAGGTGACGGCGACGCGGATGAGGCGGACGATCTCGTCGTCCGTGAGCAGGTCGGGCTTGGCCAGCCACTGCAGGCCCTCCTCGGGCATGCAGTAGGTGCACCGCAGATTGCACCGGTCGGTCAGCGAGACCCTCAGGTCGGTGGCCACCCGGCCGTAGGTGTCGATGAGCACGCGGCCCCCTCCCTCTGCGCGGATCACTCGTGCTCCGTACCCGTGAGCCTACGTGACGCCACCGACAACCCGCAGCGCCCCGATGCGACGAGATGTGCGGCGGCCGCGTCGTAGGGACCTCCAGGGGTCCCCGCGACGCGGCCGTCCGGGGTGCGGCTCAGTGGGCGCCGGTACCGGTCAGCGACCGGACCTCCAGCTCCGCGTACTTCCTGGCGTCGGGCTCCTCCTTGGACAGGACGGTGCCGAGCCAGCCCATCAGGAAGCCGAACGGGATGGAGATGAGACCCGGGTTCTTCAGCGGGAACCAGGCGAAGTCGACGTCCGGGAACATCGCCTTGGGGTCGCCGGAGACCACGGGCGAGAACAGCACCAGGCCGACGGCGACGACGAGACCGCCGTAGATCGACCACAGCGCGCCCTGGGTGGTGAACCGCTTCCAGAACAGGCTGTAGAGGATGGTCGGCAGGTTGGCGGACGCGGCGACCGCGAAGGCCAGCGCGACCAGGCCGGCCACGTTGAGGTCGCGGGCGAGGGCGCCCAGCGCGATGGAGACGATGCCGATGAAGACGGTCGCCCAGCGGGCCGCCCTCATCTCCTCCTTCTCGGTGGCCTTCCCCTTGCGGATGACGTTGGCGTAGATGTCGTGCGCGAAGGAGGACGACGAGGCGAGGGTGAGTCCGGCGACCACGGCGAGGATCGTCGCGAAGGCGACCGCCGAGATGGTGGCCAGCAGGATCGCGCCCCAGGCGGAGTCGACGCCGCCCAGGTGCAGGGCGAGCAGCGGGGCGGCCGTGTTGCCGGACGGGTTCGAGGCGATGATCTCGTCCTGGGAGATCAGCGCGGCGGCGCCGAAGCCGAGCGCGATGGTCATCAGGTAGAAGCCGCCGATGATGCCGATGGCCCAGTTCACGGACTTACGGGCGGCCTTGGCGTTGGGCACCGTGTAGAAGCGGATGAGGATGTGCGGCAGGCCGGCGGTGCCGAGCACCAGGGCGATGCCCAGGGAGATGAAGTCCAGCTTGGAGGTGCCGGTCGCGCCGTACTGGAGGCCGGGCTCCAGGAAGGCCGCGCCCTTGCCGCTGTTCTCGGCGGCCTTGCCCAGCAGGTCGGAGATGTTGAAGTTGAACTTCAGCAGCACCAGGAAGGTGATCAGGAGGGTGCCGCCGATGAGCAGCACGGCCTTGACCATCTGGACCCAGGTGGTGCCCTTCATGCCGCCGATGGAGACGTACACGATCATCAGGAGGCCGACCAGGGCGACGATGAGGATCTTGCCGGCGTCGGAGGTGATGCCGAGCAGCAGCGAGACGAGGACGCCCGCGCCCGCCATCTGGGCCAGCAGGTAGAAGATCGACACGACGATGGTGGAGGTGCCGGCCGCGGTGCGCACGGGGCGCTGGCGCATGCGGTAGGCGAGGACGTCGCCCATGGTGTAGCGGCCGGAGTTCCGCAGCGGCTCGGCGACCAGGAGGAGCGCCACGAGCCAGGCGACCAGGAAGCCGATGGAGTAGAGGAAGCCGTCGTAGCCGAAGAGGGCGATGGCGCCCGCGATGCCGAGGAAGGACGCGGCCGACATGTAGTCGCCGGAGACCGCGAGCCCGTTCTGGAAGGCGCTGAACTGGCGCCCGCCCGCGTAGAAGTCGGCGGCGTCCTTGGTCTGGCGGCCGGCCCAGACGGTGATGCCGAGGGTCGCGAGGACGAACAGGGCGAACAGCGTGATGATGAGCGGCCGGTGTTCGCTGGCCTCGTTCGCGGCGAGCTGGACATGGGTGATCGCGGGGCTCATGCGCCGCCCTCCATACGGGTCTTGATGGCCTCGGCCTTGGGGTCGAGCTCGGCGGCGGCGTGCCGGGAGTACCACCAGGCGATGAGGAAGGTGGTGACGAACTGCAGGACGCCGAAGACGAAGGCGACGTTGATGTTGCCGAACAGCTTGGCGCCCATGAAGTCGCCCGCGTAGTTGGAGAGCAGGACGTACAGCAGGTACCAGGCGATGAAGGCGACGGTCAGCGGGAAGGCGAAGGAGCGGTAGGAGCGGCGCAGTTCACCGAACTCAGCGCTCTCCTGCACCTCGGTGAACTCCTCGGGCGTGGGGAGTTTGCGTTGTTCCGTCGAGGGGGGCGGTGCTTCGGCGGCCACGGAGTCTCCTCGCGTAGTGGTGCGGTCGGACGGGGACGGAAGGCGAGTGTCCTCGCGCTTCCTGCACAAGGTCACGGCGCCACGCGAGGACCGGTTCAACCGTGTGCGCTTCTTTCCGCGGGACGCCGCGCGGGACGCCGCCGGGTGTGCCGCGGAGGGCGGCGCGCGGGACACCGCGCGGGACGTCTGTGGGACATTCGGGTCCTCCTTTGTGAAGTCCTTCCGGGAAAACGTTGCTGGCCAGCAACATCGCGGGATAGCTTCACCCTGCACCACCCCGTCATGTACCTGCCCGAGCACCACCTGTGCCTCGGGCCGGTTTCGTTTCCGGATGATGTGGAGACCCCATGGCTCATCTGCGTTCCAGACGCCGGCTCGCCCTCGCCGTGCCCGTCGCGCTGTCCCTGACCGCGTCGCTCGGCTTCCTGCCGGCGGCGGCCTCGGCGGCCCCGCAGACGGCGCCGGCGGCCGAGCGGGCGGCGGACGCGTCCGCCCTGGCGTACGTCGTCAACACCGCGGTGGACCGCCGCACGATCGCGTCGGTGGAGAAGGCGGTCGCCGCGGCCGGCGGGACCGTCGTGGTCACGTACGACAGGATCGGCGTGATCGTCGCCCACTCGGCGAACCCGGACTTCGGCAAGGAGATACGGAAGGCACGCGGCGTGCAGTCCGCCGGCGCCACCCGCACCGCGCCGCTGACCCCCGCCGGGACGACCGAGGAGGGCGCCGCCGACTACCTGACGGCGGCCGAGGCGGCGCGGACGAGGGCCGCCTCCGCCGCGACCCCCGGCAGCGAGCCGCTCGAGGCGGACCAGTGGGACCTGCGGGCGATCGGTGCCGACCGGGCCGCGCGGATCAACCCCGGCAGCGACAAGGTGACCGTCGCCGTGATCGACACCGGCGTCGACGACACCCACCCGGACCTCGCCCCGAACTTCTCCGCGTCCCAGTCCGCCAACTGCGCGGGCGGCGTCGCGGACACCAGCGAGGGCGCCTGGCGGCCGTACACCCCCGCCGACTACCACGGCACCCATGTGGCGGGTGAGATCGCCGCCGCCCGCAACGGCGTCGGGGTGGCCGGCGTCGCGCCCGGGGTGAAGGTCTCCGGCATCCAGGTGACCGACCCGCACAACGGCCTCTTCTACGCGGAGAGCGTCGTGTGCGCCTTCGTGTTCGCCGCCGACCACGGCGTGGAGATCACGAACAACAGCTACTACGTGGACCCGTGGCTG
Source organism: Streptomyces sp. Tu 3180 (assembly GCF_009852415.1). Taxonomy (NCBI): domain Bacteria; kingdom Bacillati; phylum Actinomycetota; class Actinomycetes; order Kitasatosporales; family Streptomycetaceae; genus Streptomyces; species Streptomyces sp. Tu 3180. The sequence continues at coordinate 2,059,040 of NZ_WOXS01000002.1, forward strand.
TACAACTGCATGGACGACCCGGACCAGAGGGCCATCGTCGACGCGGTCAACCGGGCCCAGCTGTACGCCCGGAAGAAGGGCACGCTGAACGTCGCGGCGGCCGGCAACTCCAGCCACGACCTGGCCTCCGACGCGATCGTCGACGACTCCAGCCCCAACGACACCACGCCGGTGACGCGGACCATCGACCCGAGCGAGTGCCTCGACGTGCCGACCCAGCTCCCGGGCGTCGTCACGGTCAGCGCGACGGGCGTCCACAACCTCAAGTCGTACTACTCCACGTACGGCAACGGCGTCGTCGACGTCGCGGCGCCGGGCGGCGACCGCCGCTACCAGCTGCCGGACACGCCGTCGAAGGACGGGCGCATCCTGTCCACCATGCCGAACGGCGAGTACGCCTTCCTGCAGGGCACCTCGATGGCCTCGCCGCACGCCGCCGGTGTGGCCGCGCTGCTGAAGTCCAAGCACCCGTGGGCGACCCCGGCCCAGCTGCAGGCGCTGCTGAAGGCGCAGGCGGACAACCCCGGCTGCCCGGAGTCCTACGACCAGGACGGTGACGGCGCGCAGGACGCGACGTGCGAGGGCGGCAGCCGGGTCAACGGCTTCTACGGCTTCGGCGTCGTCAACGCGCTGCGCGCCGTCAAGTGAGCCCCGGAGCATCGCACTTCGGACCCGTCCGCCCGCATTCGTGAACGAACTGGAGACCCCATGACTGTGTCCCACCCGCGCCACCGCCGTGCGGTCGCGATCCCGGCCGGGATGGCCGTGGCCACGGCGCTCGCGTTCCTGCCGAACACCGCGGCCGCGGCCGCGCCGGCCGCCGGCGCGCCGGCCGTGTCCGCCGACGCGACCCCGCTCAGCTACGTCGTCAACGTCCGTGGCGGTCACGGCGCGTCGGCGCACGTGAAGAAGGCGATCGGCGAGGCCGGCGGCACCGTCGTGACGTCGTACGACAAGATCGGCGTCATCGTCGTCCACTCCTCGAACCCCGACTTCGCGAAGACCGTCCGGAAGGTGCGCGGGGTGCAGTCGGCCGGCGCCACCCGCACCGCGCCGCTGCCGTCGGCGTCCACCGCCGACATGGGCACCCCGAAGGTGCTCAGCGCGGCGGAGGTCGCCGGGGCCGAGGCCGCCGAGGGACAGGACCCGCTCCAGGGGCTGCAGTGGGACCTGCCCGCCATCAAGGCGGACCGGGCGCACGAGAAGTCGCTGGGCAGCGCGGAGGTCACCGTCGCCGTCATCGACACCGGCGTGGACGACACCCACCCCGACATCGCGCCCAACTTCGACCGGGCCGCGTCGGTCAACTGCGTGTCGGGCAAGCCGGACACGAGCGAGGGCGCCTGGCGGCCCGGACCGTCGGAGAGCGCGCACGGCACGCACGTCGCCGGCGAGATCGCCGCCGCCAAGAACGGCGTCGGCATGACCGGCGTCGCGCCCGGCGTGAAGGTCTCGGGCATCAAGGTGTCCAACCCGGACGGCTTCTTCTACACCGAGGCCGTGGTGTGCGGCTTCATGTGGGCGGCCGAGCACGGGGTCGACGTCACCAACAACAGCTATTACACCGACCCCTGGTACTTCAACTGCACCGACGACCCGGACCAGAAGGCGCTCGTCGAGGCCGTCACCCGGGCCTCGCGGTACGCGGAGCGCAAGGGCGCGGTCAACGTGGCCGCGGCCGGCAACGAGAACTACGACCTCGCGGCCGACGAGATCACCGACCCGGTCTCCCCGAACGACTCCACCCCGTCGGAGCGGGTGATCGACCCGTCCGAGTGCTTCGACATACCGACCCAGCTGCCGGGTGTCGTGACGGTCGCGGCGACCGGCGCCAAGGGGCTGAAGTCGTCCTTCTCCAACTACGGCCGGGGTGTCGTCGACATCGCCGCGCCCGGCGGTGACTCGACGGCGTACCAGAAGCCGGAGGCCCCCGCCACCAGTGGTCTGATCCTGGGCACGCTGCCCGGCGGCAAGTGGGGCTACATGGCGGGCACGTCGATGGCGTCCCCGCACGTCGCGGGCGTCGCCGCGCTGATCAGGTCGACGCACCCGCACGCCTCGCCGGCGCTGGTGAAGGCCCTGCTGTACGCGCAGGCCGACGCCACCGCGTGCACGGACCCGTACGACATCGACGGCGACGGCAAGGTCGACGCGGTGTGCGAGGGCCCGAAGAACCGCAACGGTTTCTACGGCTGGGGCATGACCGACGCGCTGGACGCGGTGACGCGGTAGCCGGCGGGCAGGACCCTGAGAACGGAAAGGCCGGGCGTCCCGCCCGGCCTTTCCGCCGTCCGGGGCCCGGAGTCGGCCGCCCTCGCATATTGATTCAATCAATACTGCATAGTGCAGTCATGACTGATATCGCTTCCGCCTGGTCCGCGCTGGGCGGCGATCCCGCCCTCCTGGTGCGCGTGTCGGCCGTCGAACGGCCCGGTGCGCTCCGGGCGCGCCTGCCGGTGCGGGAGGCGGCGCGCGCCTGTGTGGGCGCGTGCGCGCTGGCCGCCGCGGAGCTGGGGGCGCGGCGGGCCGGACTCGCCGCCGTACCGGCGGTGCGGGTGGACGACGGCGCCGTGGCGACGGCGTTCGCCGGCGAGCGGCACCTGCGGGTGGGCGGACGGGCGCCGGTCGCCTTCGCGCCGCTGTCGCGGCTGTGGCGCACGGCCGACGGGTGGGTGCGCACCCACGCCAACTACCCGCACCACCGGGCCCGGCTGCTCACCGCGCTGGGCGTGCCGGACCGTCCGGAGGCGGTGGCGGCGGCGCTCGCCGAGCGGTCGGCGCGGGAGACCGAGGAGGCCGTGCACGCGGCCGGGGGCCTCGCCGTCGCCCTGCGCACGCCCGAGGAGTGGGCGGCGCACGCACAGGGCGCGGCGGTGGGCGGACACCCCCTGGTGGAGCGGGACCGGCTGGATTCCGCCCGCACGCGGGTGGGCCCGCGCGCGGGCCGGGACCCGCTGCTGCCCGCCGCCGGGCTGCGGGTGCTGGACCTCACCCGGGTCCTCGCGGGGCCGGTCGCCACCCGCACGCTCGCGCTGCTCGGCGCGGACGTGCTGCGGGTGGACGCCCCGTGGCTGCCCGAACTCCCCGACCAGCACGCCGACACGGGCTTCGGGAAGCGGTCGGCGCGGCTGGACCTGCGGACCGGCCGGGACACCCTCGAGGAACTGCTCGCGGCGGCGGACGTGGTGGTCACCGGGTACCGGCCGGGCGCGCTGGACCGCTTCGGGCTGACCGCCGAGGCCCTGGCCGAGCGCCGGCCCGGCGTGGTGGTGGCCCGGCTGTCGGCCTGGGGCGCCGACGGGCCGTGGGGCGGCCGTCGCGGCTTCGACAGCCTGGTCCAGGTGGCCACGGGGATCGCGGCGTTCGAGGGTTCGGCCCGGCGGCCGGGCGCGCTGCCGGTCCAGGCGCTCGACCACGGCACCGGTTATCTGCTGGCGGCCGGGGTGCTGCGGGCGCTCACCGAGCAGATGGACGAGGGCGGCAGCAGGATCGTCCGGGTGGCGCTGGCGAGGACCGCGGGGTGGCTGCTCGAAGGAGCCGTGCCCGCGTCCGCGGGGGCTGACGGTGTCTCGGGCGGGCCGGTGTCCGAGGTGCCCGCCGACGCCTGGCTCGCGGAGCGGGACAGCCCTCTGGGGACGCTGCGGTACGCGTTGTCCCCGGTGTCGTTCGCCGGCGGTCCGGACGACTGGGCACGGCCGCCCGGGCCGTGGGGGGCCGACCCGGCGCGCTGGGAGTGACGGCCGGGCCGGGGTGACGGGCCGGGGCGGCACGGCCGGACCGGCCGGCGGACGGTTCCACCGCGCCGGGCCGGGGACCGGGACCGGCCGGGCGGCTCGAAGTGTTCCCCCGGTGCGGAATGCCGCGCCGTCACTTCCGCCCCGGACTTGCCCGGTTCTGTGTGCGCTGGTGAAGATCCTGGGGTGACTGTGACGAATCCCAGGCCCGGGGCGACCGGTGCGCGCAGGGGCGCCGGGCGTCCCGGCGCCGGCCGGTCCGTCGCCGTGATCGCGCTGGTGGCACTGGCCGCGCTGATACCGCTCCTCGGCCCGGCCCCCGCGCTGCACGGCACCGGGGAGGCCGACGCGCCCGGCACCGGCGGCATCGCCCTGCTGCGCACGGTGCTGTTCGCGGCGCTGGCCGTACCCGTCGGCGAGCTGTTCGTCGGCCGGCTGATCCGCTCCGTGCCCGGCGCTCCCGCGGCCGTGCCCCGCAGCCGGTCCGTCGCGGCGTGCGCCGTCGGCTTCGTGGCCGCCCTCGGACTCGCCTCCGTGGTGGCCACCGGCAACCTGGTCCCCGACGGCCTGGCCGACGTCGACGTCGGCGGCCTGTACGCGACCCGGGACGGCAAGCTCGCCCTCCTGGAGGTCAACGCGTTCCTGGCGGCGGGCCTGTGCGCCGCGTCCGGCCGTCCGGGCACCCAGGTCTGGCCGCTGGCCGCGGTGGTGGTCGCGGAGGCCCTGCGCGCGCATCCGACGACCGAGTACAGCCCGCTGGTCGGCTCCGGGCTGACGCTGGTGCACCTGATCTGCTCGTCGCTGTGGGCGGGCGGCCTGCTGTACGTGCTGCGCACCCTGCGGCTGTGGCGGGGCGCGGAGGCGGGCGGCGCGCTGCTGGGGCGCTACGCGCGCGCGGCGGCCGTGCTGCTCGTCGCCGTCACCGCGACGGGGGTGTGCAGTTCGCTGCGCAGGATGCCGCCGGAGACGGTCCTGGAGCAGCTGACGGACACGGCGTACGGGCGTGTCCTGCTCGCCAAGGTGATCCTGGTGGCCGGTGTCGCCGTCCTCGCCCTGTGGGCCCGGATCCGGCTGGCCCGCGCGGCCGACCCGCTGACCGCCGCCACCCCCGCGCGGGCGGAGGTGTGGACGCTGGGCGTGGTGGTCGCCGCGTCGGGTCTGCTGACCGCTCTGCCGGTGCCGATCCGCTGGTGAGGGACGGCCGCTCCCGGGCGGCGCCGGGTGGGGACCGGCCCCTGTCCGCCGGCCGCTCCGGCGGCACCTGACGGGCCGCGCTGTCAGTCGCGGCCCGTATCCTCGTGAACCATGCTCGAAGACCTCACGACCGCAGCGTCCTCCCCCACCGCGTGGCCGGCCGCGTATCCGCGGGGGTACGCGGTCGTCGACGTGGAGACCACGGGGCTGGCCCGCGACGACCGCATCATCTCCGCGGCCGTCTACCGGCTGGACGCGCGCGGTGAGGTCGAGGACCACTGGTACACGGTGGTCAACCCGGAGCGGGATCCGGGCCCGGTCTGGATCCACGGCCTGACCAGCGAGGTGCTGGAGGGGGCGCCCCTCTTCCGGGACGTCGCCGAGGAGTTCGCGGCCCGGCTGCAGGACCGGGTGCTCGTCGCGCACAACGCCGTCTTCGACTGGCAGATGATCGCCCGGGAGTACGCCCGCGCCCGGAGCGAGGCGCCGGTCAGGCAGCGGCTGTGCACCATCGCCCTCTCGAAGGAGCTGGGGCTCCCGCTGCCCAACCACAAGCTGGAGTCGCTCGCCGCGCACTTCGGTGTCGTCCAGCGGCGGGCGCACCACGCGCTGGACGACGCGCGCGTGCTGGCGGAGGCGTTCCGGCCCAGTCTGCGGGCCGCGGCGGCGAGCGGTGTGCGGCTGCCGCTGCACGAGTGCCGGCCGCTGACGGAGTGGGCGGACCGGCCCCGCACCGGGCAGCAGGCGGGGTCCGGCGGGTACCGGCCGACCGGTTGGCGCCCGTCCCGCAGGAGGCCCGCCTGCCCCTACCCCAACCCGGGGCGGTACGAACCGGGCGGGCGGCTCAGGCAGGGCATGCGGGTGGCCTTCTCCGGCGACACCTCCGTCGAGCGGGAGCTGCTGGAGGACCGCGCGACCGAGGCCGGGCTGCACGTCGCCACCAGCCTGTCCCGGCTCACCAGCCTCCTCGTCACCAACGACCCGGACTCGGGCACCTCCAAGGTGGTCAAGGCCCGGCAGTACGGCACGCCGATCGTCGACGAGGCCGCGTTCGGTCAGCTGCTCGGGGACGTCGAACCCGCTTCGGACGGCTGACCGACGGGAGGCGGACGGTCACGGGCAGGCGGGCCGTACGGACGGGAGGACGGCCCGGGCGGACGGGAGGGGCGGGCCGTACGGACGGGTGATTGCCGGGCGACTCGCCCGCCGCCCGCTCGCCCGCGCCGGGCCGACGGCCCACCCTGTGGCGCATGGCGACATGTGAAGTCTGCGGCAACAGCTACGGCATGACCTTCGAGGTGCACGCGCAGGGCGCGGTGCACGTCTTCGACTGCTTCTCCTGTGCGATCCATCGCATGGCCCCGATCTGCGAGCACTGCCGGGTGCAGATCATCGGCCAGGGCGTCGAGGCCGAAGGCCACTGGTACTGCGGCGCCCACTGCGCCCGTGCCGAGGGGAAGGTGGGGATCGTCGACCGGGTGTGAAGGGCGTACCCGCCTCCAAGGCCCCCACGACCGAGTTGTACGGTCGTGGGGTGTACCGCTTCCTGTTGTCCCGCCAGTGGGTGATCCTCACCCTCGTGGCGCTCGTGCTCGTCCCGACGATGATCGAGCTGGGCTTCTGGCAGCTGCACCGCCACGAGCGCCGCGTCGCGCTGAACCAGGTGATCGCCGACTCCCTGGCCGCGAAGCCGGTGCCGGCCGGGTCCCTGACCTCGCCCGGGGCCGAGGTCGACGAGGACGACCGGTACCGCAGGGTGACGGCGAAGGGCCGCTTCGCCCCCGACGACGAGGTCGTCGTGCGCCGCCGCACCAACGCGGACGACAGGGTCGGCTACCACGTCCTGACCCCCTTCGTGCTCGACGACGGCAAGGTCCTCCTGGTCAACCGGGGCTGGGTCCCCTCCGACGAGCGGAGCCAGTCCGCGTTCCCGGAGATCCCCGCGCCGCCGAAGGGTGAGATCACCGTCACCGGGCGGCTGCTGCCCGACCAGACGACCGAGGACAGCGGCATCAAGAACCTCGAGGAGCTGCCCGACCGGCAGGTCATGCTGATCGACAGCGGGCAGGCGGCCGAGCGCCTCGGCAGGCAGGTCCTCGGCGGCTACGTCGAGCTGGTCGAGCCCGCGCCGGCCGGGGACACCCCGGAGCTGATCCCCGCCCCCGACCACGACAGCATCGGCAACCACATGGCGTACGCCGTCCAGTGGTGGCTGTTCGCCGCGGGCGTCCCCGTCGGCTGGGTGATCCTGGTCCGCCGCGAGGTCCGGGAGCGCGCGGAGGCGGCCGCCGGGAAGGCGGACGCCGAGGAGTCGCAGCCGGCGGCGGTCTGACCGGCGCACGAGCAGCGCCCCGCGGCACGCGTCCGCCGGCGGTCCGCCGCTCTCCCGGCCTTCCCCTGATTGCCGCGCCGGGCGGCCGGGCACCCGCACACCGTGCACCGTATCGAGGACTACGCGCTCATCGGCGACGAACAGACCGCTGCCCTGGTGGGCACGGACGGCTCGGTCGACTGGCTCTGCCTGCCCCGCTTCGACTCGGCGGCCTGCTTCGCCCGGCTGCTCGGTGACGAGGACAACGGCCACTGGCGCATCGCCCCCGTCGGCGCGGACCGGTGTGCCCGCCGCGCCTACCGCCCCGACACCCTGGTCCTGGACACCGACTGGGAGACCCCGGACGGGGCGGTGCGGGTCACCGACCTGATGCCCCAGCGCGACCGCGCGCCCGACCTGGTGCGCATCGTGCAGGGCGTGCGCGGCGAGGTGACCGTGCGCAGCACGCTCCGGCTGCGCTTCGACTACGGCTCGGTCGTGCCCTGGGTGCGCAGGGAGGACGGCCACCGGGTGGCGGTGGCCGGGCCGGACTCGGCGTGGCTGCGCAGCGTGCCGGAGGTGCGCACCTGGGGCGAGGACCTCGGCACGGTCTCGGAGTTCACGGTGCGGGAGGGCGAGCGGGTCGCGTTCGTGCTCACCTGGCACCCCTCCCACGAGCCGCGGCCGCCGCTGGTCGACCCGTACTCCTCGCTGCGGCACAGCACTGCGGACTGGCGCGCCTGGGCGGCCCGCTGCCGTTACGACGGCCCGTACCGGGACGCGGTCGTCCGGTCGCTGATCACCCTCAAGGCGCTCACCTACGCCCCCACCGGCGGCATCGTCGCCGCGCCCACCACCTCGCTGCCGGAGGAGCCGGGCGGCGTGCGCAACTGGGACTACCGCTTCTGCTGGCTGCGGGACTCCACGCTCACCCTGAACGCGCTGCTGGCCGCCGGGTACCAGGAGGAGGCGGAGGCCTGGCGCAACTGGCTGCTGCGCGCGGTCGCGGGCGACCCGGCGGACCTGCAGATCATGTACGGCCTGGCGGGCGAACGGCGGCTGCCCGAGTTCGAGCTGCCGTGGCTGTCCGGCTTCGGCGGTGCCTCGCCCGTACGGGTCGGCAACGCCGCCGTGGACCAGCTCCAGCTGGACGTGTACGGCGAGGTCATGGACTCCCTGGACCTGGCCCGGCGTTCGGGGCTGTCCCCGCAGCCGGACGTGTGGGCGCTGCAGACGGTCCTGATGGACTACCTGCGCACGGCGTGGCGGCAGCCGGACGAGGGGCTGTGGGAGGTGCGCGGCGGCCGGCGCCACTTCGTGCACTCCAAGGTGATGGTGTGGGTGGCGGCCGACCGTGCGGTGCGCACGCTCCAGGAGCACCCGGACTTCGACGGCGACCTCGACGGCTGGCGGGCGCTGCGCGACGAGGTGCACCGGGAGGTGTGCGAGAAGGGCTACGACCCCGAGCGGAACACCTTCACGCAGTCCTACGGCTCGCGCGAACTGGACGCCGCCCTGCTGCTGATCCCCCGGGTGGGTTTCCTGCCGCCCGACGATCCGCGGGTGCTCGGCACGATCGACGCGGTCCGCGCGGAGCTGGAGCAGAACGGCTTCCTGCACCGCTACTCCACGGACCGGACGGCCGTCGACGGACTGCCCGGGGACGAGGGCACGTTCCTGGTGTGCTCGTTCTGGCTCGCGGACGCCCTGCACATGACGGGCCGCACGAAGGAGGCGCGCGAGCTGTTCGAGCGGCTGCTGGGACTCGCCAACGACGTGGGGCTGCTGGCGGAGGAGTACGACCCGGCGGGCGGGCGGCTGCTGGGCAACTTCCCGCAGGCGTTCAGCCACATCGGCCTGGTGAACACCGCCCTCGCCCTGTTCGGGGACGAGGAGGCAGGATAGACGCCATGGATCTTGGACTGAAGGACCGGGTGTACGTCGTCACCGGGGCGACCCGCGGGCTGGGCAACGCCTCGGCGCGCGAGCTGGTCGCCGACGGCGCGAAGGTGGTCGTGACGGGGCGGGAGGAGAAGGCCGTCGCCGAGGCGGCGTCCGCGCTCGGCCCGGACGCGGTCGGGGTGGCCGTCGACAACGCCGACCCCGAGGCGGCCGAGCGGCTGATCGCGACCGCGCGGGAGCGGTTCGGCCGCTTCGACGGCATCCTCGTCAGCGTGGGCGGGCCGCCGCCGGGGTTCGTCGCCGACACCACCGACGAGCAGTGGCGGACGGCGTTCGAGTCGGTGTTCCTGGGCGCGGTGCGGCTCGCCCGGGCCGCCGCCGCGGAACTGGGCGAGGGCGGTGTCATCGGCTTCGTGCTGTCCGGCTCGGTGCACGAGCCGATCCCCGGCCTGACCATCTCCAACGGTCTGCGTCCCGGCCTCGCCGGTTTCGCCAAGTCCCTCGCGGACGAGCTGGGTCCGCGCGGCATCCGCGTCGTCGGTCTGCTCCCCGGCCGCATCGACACCGACCGGGTGCGCGAACTGGACTCCCTCTCCGCCGATCCGGAGGCCACCCGCCGGGCGGCCGAGTCGCGCATCCCGCTGCGCCGCTACGGCACCCCGCAGGAGTTCGGCCGCACGGCGGCGTTCCTCCTCTCCCCGGCGGCCTCCTACCTGTCGGGCGTGATGCTGCCGGTGGACGGCGGGGTGCGGCACGGGTTCTAGCTCCGCCGCCGGGCTTCCCGCCCGCCCCGCAGCGGGCGGGCGGCCGCACGCCGAGGACCCCGGCACGCCGAACGGCGGGCTCTCGCCGCGCTTTCGGCGGGTCGGGGTCCTCGGACGCCGTGGGGTGCGCGACCGGCCGGCCCGTGCCCGGCTGATCCGCCCTCAGCTGACCCGCTCCGCCCGGTGCCTGACGCCGTGCAGGCGCACCTCCGCCGGCAGGCCCGCGAGGCCCGTCGAGTCGCGGGCGTGGGCCAGGGCGCCGGTGGCGAGGGCGTGCAGGACGGTCCCGGGGTCCGCGTGGGGCTCCAGGAGGAGGCGGACCCGGGCGCGCGGGGCGGTGCGGCGGCCGGCGAGCAGGACGCGGGCCTGTGCGACGCCGTCGAGATGGCTCGCCTCCTCGGCGACGGCGCGCTCCAGCGCCCGGCCGCGCAGCGCCGCGCCCTCGCCGTCGCCGGTGTCGACCAGCACCTCGGCCGGGCGCCGCCGGCGCACCACCGCGACCAGCCACCACAGACAGAGCAGGACCAGGAGGGCGAGGACGGCGAGGACGACCGGCCACCACCAGCCGTCGTCCTGCCACCGGGTCCGCTCGGCCTCGTCCAGCAGCACGTCGTGCCGCCCGTCGTGCAGCCACCAGGAGGGCGCCGGCGCTCCCAGCCCGATCGCCAGCACCGACCCGCCGAGGGCGAGCAGCACCAGGCCCGCGATCGCGAGCAGCACCCGGTTGACGCGTCCGAGCACCGCCCTCATCCCTTCCGGCCGGGCCGTCGCACGTGCACCGACAGCGCGGGCGGCCGGGCCAGGCCCAGCCCCCGGACCGCGTCGCCGAGCACCCTGTCCAGGTCGGCCCGCACCTCGTCCAGTCCGCGGAAGTGCGACACCGCGCGGACGTCGGCCTTGGTGCGCCTCATCCGCACCCGGACCGACTGCACGCCGGCCACCTCCATGGCCCGGTCCCGCAGCACCGTCGCGGCGGCGGCCCGGTGCAGTGCGGCGCGTACGCCGGGACGGGTGCGGCCCATCGGGAGCAGGGAGCGCAGTCCGGGGGTCAGGGCGAGCAGGAGCAGCCAGAGTCCGAGCGCGGCGGCGACGCCGGCGCCGACCAGCACCCAGGTGTCGTCCAGGGGCCGTTCGGCCAGGTTCCGGGTCAGCTCCCGGCGCCAGCTCATCGCGGGCCGGCCGGCGCGCACCGCCGCGAGGTCGTACAGGAACGCGCCCGCGACCAGCAGCGTCAGGAGCGCGAGCAGGCCCGCGGGCACCCGGCGGGCCGACCAGAAGCGCCGGGGCCGGTCCGCTGTGCCGTCCGCGGCCCGGGCGCCCTCGGGCACGGGCGGCGGGGTCTGCTCCAGGACCGTGCCCGCGGGCTCCTCGGTGTCCCGGGGTCCGCTCATCGGATCCTCCCTCGTACCGTGCGGAACTCGGCGGTCAGGTGCAGCCGTTCCACCTGGACGACGACCTCCGGCACCTGCATGCCCGCCAGGGCGCCCACCCGCTCGGCCACATGGCGGCGCACCTGCCGGCACCGGCCGCCGATGTCGCCGGGGTAGTCGAGTTCGGCGTGCACCCGGACCCTGGCGCTGTCCTGGTGGACGACGACCGTGGCGTGCGGCGGGGCGGCGCCCGGCGGGAGCGCTCCGACCGCCTCGCGGGCCGCCTGGGAGGCGATCTTCGCCACCACCCGGTCGGCGATCGTGGTGGCACCGCGCTCCCCCGGCGGTACCACGGCCGGTCCCCCGCCGGGTTCACCGGTGCCCGCGCTCACCACCGTCACCGCTGCCGCTCGTCACGGGGACGGAAGAAGTCGCCGAACTCCAGGTCCCCCTGGAGGAACCGCCCGACGACGAACCCGACGGCACCCAGGGCCGCCACCAGCAGGAAAGCCCCGAATCCGCCGAAATACCCGGCGAAGCCCAGCGCCATGCCGGCGATCATGCCGACCACGGCCATGCTCATGGTGCGCTCCTCAGCTCCTCAGCGATCCGCCGTCCAGGCGGGCCGTCCGCACTCCGGTGCCTCACTGGAGCCGTGGCTCCGGCTCTTCTTCCTCCTCCTCGGGCAGCTTGACGTCGCTCACCGCGATGTTGACCTCGACCACCTCCAGGCCGGTCATCCGCTCGACCGCCGCGACGACGTTCTCCCGCACGGCCCTGGCGACGTCGGAGATGGAGACGCCGTAGTCGACGACGATCTCCAGGTCGAGCGCGGTCTGCACCTCGCCGACCTCGACCTTCACGCCGCGCGTCACCGACTTGGAGCCGCCCGGCACCCGGTCGCGCACGGCGCCGAAGGTCCGCGACAGCCCGCTGCCCAGGGCGTGCACACCGAGCACGTCCCGCGCGGCCAGTCCCGCGATCTTCTCCACGACCCCGTCGGCGATGGTGGTGCGGCCACGGGTGGCCGGGTCGCCGCCGCCGCGCCGGGTCGGCTGACCCTTGCGCACGCTGGTCTCCGGGAAGTTCTCGATCTCCGCGGCCCTCGTCGGGCCTCCCTCGGTCATGTCCGTCATCGCCGTACGTCCCTTCGATCGTCCTCTTTGACCACGGTATGCGCGGTTCCGCGGTATTGCGCCGGTTGTACGGCAGGCTGGAGGAATGACGGCGGACGGGTGGGCGCACGCGGTGCGGCAGCAGGTGGGACTGGGCAGGTTCCTGCCCCTGGGCGGTCCGCGCGACGGCGCGTGGATCACGGAGCGAGCCGCCGAGGCGGCGCTCCGGCACACGGCGGCGCGCGGTGTACCGGGCGTGCGCCTGGACGGGGTGCGCATCGCGCTCGCCGACCCGGACCGGACGGACGAGCCGGCCGTCCCGCCCCCGCCGGGCGCGCTGCCGCCGGGCGCGCTGCGGTTGACCGCGGAGTTCGCGGCCACGGCGGCGCAGCCGCTGCCGGCGACGGCGTCCCGCCTGCGTGCGGCGCTGGCGGACGCCGCGGCGGAACGGCTCGGGCTGTCGGTCGCGGAGGTGGACCTGCGGGCGACGGAACTGCTGGACGAGGAGCCGGCTCCGGCCCCGCCCGCCGCGCCGCCGGAGCCGGAACCCCGGGCCGCCGAACCCGGCGACTCCGAGACCGGCCGGGTGGCGGCGGCGGTGCTCGCCGTGCCGGGGGTGACCCGGCTGACGGGCGCGACGGGCCGCCCGGTGCAGCTGACGGAGCGGCCGGGCGGGGCCGCGCTGCCCCGCCGTCACGTGCGCGTGGACCTCGCGGTCCGGGCGGACCACCGGGCGCTGGACGTGGCCCGGGCGGTCCGCGCGGCGGTGTCGGAGGCGCTGCCGGACCGCCCGACGGTGGCGGTGCTGGTCACGGCGGTCGACTGACCGCCCGGCGCCCCCGGCGGCACCGGTCGTGCCCGGGCGCCGCCGACGGCCGGTGGGCTACTCGCCGAGGCCGGCCAGGTCCCGCAGGCGGCGGCCCTGCGCGGCGCGCTCGGCGACCCGCTGCTCCTCGTAGGTGCGGTCCTGCGCGCCGCGCAGCAGCGCCTTGGTCTCGATCACGGCGTCCCGGGGCGCGGCCAGCAGCGCCGCGGCCAGGTCCCGCACCGCCCCGTCCAGCTCGCCGGCGGGCACGGCGAGGTTGGCCAGGCCGGTGCTCACGGCCTCCTCGGCCGTGACGAAGCGCCCGGTCGCGCAGATCTCCAGCGCGCGGGCGTAGCCGACGAGCCCGACCAGCGGGTGGGTGCCGGTCAGGTCCGGGACGAGCCCGAGGCTGGTCTCGCGCATGGCGAACTGCACGTCGTCCGCGACGACGCGCAGGTCACAGGCGAGGGCCAGCTGGAAACCGGCCCCGATGGCGTGCCCCTGCACCGCCGCGACGGACACGATGTCGCTGCGCCGCCACCAGGTGAACGCCTCCTGGTACTCGGCGATGGTCGCGTCCAGCGTGGCGTCGTCACCGCGCGCGAGGTCGACGAACGACGGCTCGCCGTCGAAGCCCTCGGGCGTGAACGCCTGCCGGTCGAGTCCGGCGGAGAAGGACTTGCCCTCACCGCGCAGCACCACGACGCGGACGGAACCGGGCAGCAGCCGGCCCGCCTCGGTCAGCGCCCGCCACAGAGCGGGGCTCTGCGCGTTGCGCTTGGCGGGGTTGGTCAGCGTCACCGTGGCGATCGCGTCGTCGACGGTGAGCCGTACGCCGTCCTTGTCGAGTACCGGACCGAGGTCCTGGGCGGACGAAGCCATGGGGCGCCTCCGATGGGTGCGGTCGTCTTCCGTGCCGTACGACGGGGCCGGGCCCGTCCTGCGGCACAGCTAAGTGACTGCACAGTAACCACCCGGCCGGTCAGTCGGCCGACCGGGTGGCCACCCTCGGGATCCGGGGCGCCCGGGGTCAGGCCGAAGCGGCCTTCTTGCCCCGCGTCGCCCCGCCACGCCCTCGGAGCGTGACGCCCGACTCACTGAGCATGCGGTGCACGAAGCCATACGAGCGGCCGGTCTCCTCGGCCAACGCCCGGATGCTCGCACCGGCGTCGTACTTCTTCTTCAGGTCTGCCGCGAGCTTGTCGCGCGCGGCGCCGGTCACCCGGCTGCCCTTCTTCAGAGTCTCGGCCACCCGTGCCTCCTCATGGGAAGTGCGCTCTGGTCTCCTCATGATCACCCCTCCCGGGCTTCATGGCCACCCATTCGGCAAGGTCCGTGAGACAAGGTTGTGACGACGGGAGCGCGTCCCCACATACGGAATCCGAGATTCCATACGGTGCCGCCGGTACCGCCGAACGGGTTCCCTCGCGAAGCCCCAGGTCAGAAAGGCGCGGCGGCCGCGCCCCGCCACAGCGGGGACACGGCCGCAATTGGTTGTAGGACACACCTCGGTATGAGGAGATCTCACACGAATGATGGATCACGGGTGGGCCGAATGATCCATACCCAGTGGATCACCTGTTCGATCAACCCGGGCTGACCGCCCGCGGACTCCCCGGACGGCCCGCCGCCCGCTCAGGCGAGGGCGACGAGGTCCGCGTAGTCGGATCCCCAGAGGTCCTCGACGCCGTCCGGCAGGAGGATGATCCGCTCCGGCTGGAGCGCCTCGACGGCGCCCTCGTCGTGCGTCACCAGCACGACCGCGCCCTTGTAGGTGCGCAGGGCGCCGAGGATCTCCTCGCGGCTGGCCGGGTCGAGGTTGTTGGTCGGCTCGTCGAGCAGCAGCACGTTCGCCGAGGAGACCACGAGGGTGGCGAGCGCCAGACGGGTCTTCTCACCGCCGGAGAGGACACCGGCGGGCTTGTCCACGTCGTCGCCGGAGAACAGGAACGAGCCGAGCACCTTGCGGACCTCGACGAGGTCCATGTCGGGCGCGGCGGAGCGCATGTTCTCCAGGACCGTGCGGTCGGGGTCGAGGGTCTCGTGCTCCTGGGCGTAGTAGCCGAGCTTGAGGCCGTGACCGGGGACGACCGCGCCGGTGTCCGGCTGTTCGACGCCGGCCAGCAGCCGCAGCAGGGTGGTCTTGCCGGCGCCGTTGAGGCCGAGGATGACGACCCGGGAGCCCTTGTCGATGGCCAGGTCGACGTCGGTGAAGATCTCCAGGGAGCCGTACGACTTCGACAGGCCCTCGGCCATCAGCGGGGTCTTGCCGCAGGGCGAGGGCTCGGGGAAGCGCAGCTTGGCGACCTTGTCGGACTGGCGGACCTCCTCGAGGCCGGCCAGCAGCTTCTCCGCGCGGCGGGCCATGTTCTGCGCGGCGACCGTCTTGGTGGCCTTGGCCCGCATCTTGTCGGCCTGGGCGTTGAGCGCGGCGGCCTTCTTCTCGGCGTTCTGCCTCTCGCGCCTGCGGCGCTTCTCGTCGGCCTCGCGCTGCTGCTGGTAGAGCTTCCAGCCCATGTTGTAGATGTCGATGGTGGCGCGGTTGGCGTCCAGGTAGAACACCTTGTTCACGACCGTCTCGACCAGGTCGACGTCGTGGGAGATGACGATGAAGCCGCCGCGGTAGGTCTTGAGGTAGTCGCGCAGCCAGACGATCGAGTCGGCGTCGAGGTGGTTGGTCGGCTCGTCGAGCAGCAGGGTGTCCGCGTCCGAGAACAGGATCCGGGCCAGCTCGACACGGCGGCGCTGACCGCCGGAGAGGGTGTGCAGCGGCTGGCCGAGCACCCGGTCGGGCAGGTTCAGCGCGGCGGCGATGGTGGCGGCCTCGGCCTCGGCGGAGTAGCCGCCCTTGGTGAGGAACTCGGTCTCCTGGCGCTCGTACTGCTTGAGCGCCTTCTCGCGGGTGGCGCCCTGGCCGTTCGCGATGCGCTGCTCGTTCTCGCGCATCTTGCGGAGCAGCACGTCCAGGCCGCGCGCGGAGAGGATGCGGTCGCGGGCGAGGACGTCGAGGTCGCCGGTGCGGGGGTCCTGCGGGAGGTAACCGACCTCGCCGGAGCGGGTGACGGTGCCGCCGGCGGGGATGCCCTGGCCGGCCAGGACCTTGGTGAGGGTGGTCTTGCCCGCGCCGTTGCGGCCGACCAGGCCGATGCGGTCGCCCTTGGCGACGCGGAAGGTGGCGCTCTCGATGAGGACACGGGCACCGGCGCGCAGCTCGATGCCGGAGGCGGAGATCACGGACAGACTCCTGGGGAGGTGGCGGGATGGGCGGCTGAGGACGTTCCCGCCGTCTAATGCGCGAGGAGAATGGCCATGCGAGCCATTCTAACGGGGCCGTGCAACCGGTTTTCCGGCGCGCGGGTCCGGCCGCGCGCCGCCCCGCACCGTCCCTCCTCCCCGCGCGGACGGCCCGGGGCGCCCGGCGCACACCACCGGCGCGCGGTGCGGCGGGGCGCGCGGATCCCGGTGCCCGTGACGGACCGGGACCGCGGCTCGCGGGACCGCGCGGCCCGGGGCCTCGGGGGCGGCGTCCGGAGCTCCGGCACGCGCCCCAGGGCCGGGACCGGGGCGCGGGGGCCTGCGGGCCGGCGGTGTCAGCCCCCGGTGTGCACCTGGAAGGCGGCCCGGCGGACGGCCTTGGCCAGGGCGGGATCGGGGTGCGCGGCGGCGAGCGCGACCAGGACCTGCACGGTGCGCGGGTGGCCGACGGCGCGCACCTCGTTGAGCAGTGCGGGAACGGTCGGCTGCACCGCGGACTCCAGGTGCCGGACCAGCAGGGGACCCTCACCGTGGTCGGCGACGGCGGCCGCGGTGTCCACCCACAGCCAGGTCGCCTCCTCGCGGGTGAGGACCTCGTGGGCGTCCTCGGGGTCGGCGCCGTCGTGCTCGGCGAGCCACAGCAGGGCGTAGGGCCGCAGTGTCGGCTCGTCGAGCACGGCGCGGACCTCGGGCTCGGCGGGGGCGCCGACCACGCGCAGGGCCTCGAAGGCGAGGCCGCGCAGCAGGGCGTCCTCGCCCCGGGCGGCGCCGATCAGCTCGGTGACGGCGCTGCCGACCGGGCGGGCGGCGAGCCAGGCGCGGTACTCGGCGCGGGCCGCGTTGGGCCGCAGCCGGGCGCAGCCGCGGAGCATGTCCTCGGCGCCCTGCTCGATGTTCCCGGCGGGGCTCTGCGCGGCGACGCAGATCTGCTCCAGCTTGACCCACACCGCCCAGCTGCCGAGCGGGGTGAGCGTGGCCTGCCCGTCGCCGCAGGTGAGGGCGCCGACGGAGGCGAGGGCGTGCAGGGCCCAGTCGAGCAGCGGCTCGAGCGGGGCGTCGGCGACGACCGGCTCGGCGGGCGCGGGGCGGTGGGCCCGGGACTGCGGGACGTAGTCGATCTCGCAGCGCTCCGTGCGCAGTTCGGTGACCCGTTGCTGCAGGAGGTCGAGGAGCTGCGGCACGGGCACCGGGCCGGCGGACAGCTGGAGGAAGGAGAGCACCTGGGGCATGGCCGAGACGACCTCGGCGACGGCGGCGGGCTCGTACTCCTCGGGCTCCGGGTGGGCCAGCGACCAGGCGTCGAAGAGGGCGACCCAGCCGCGCAGCACGGCGCTGTCGTCGCGGTCCCAGGCGCGCAGCCGCCAGCCGGGGCGGGCGGTGTCGCCGTGCACCTCGATGAGGCCGGCCAGGCGGGCGGTGTCCCAGTCGGCGCGGACCTGAGCCGGGGTCAGGCCCAGGTCGCGGGCCGCCCGTTCCGCCGTCGCGTCGGAGAGGGTGGCCTTGCCGTCGGCGGTGGCGCCCCGGCCGGGGCCGAGCGCGGCGTCGGCCCAGCGGGCGACGCGGGCCGCGCCGGCCAGACCGGAGCGCGCCATTCTGGCCAGTTCCGCCGGTGCCGGGGTGCCCTCCGGGGGGCGCGGCGCGGGGCGGCGCGGGCGCCGCTGGTTCATCGCTCTGGGGGCGGCGGCCAGGGGTCGCGGGCGGACGAGTCGGAGCCTGGAGTCGCGCGGGATACGGGACGTCACGGGTGCAGTCTCGCGGTTGACGGTCCGAAAACCCAAACGGAATGTCACGGTGGGCGAGCGGGATGGCCAACGCACCGGGTCCGCCGGGGACCGGAGGGAGGGAAACAGGCCAGTGGTACGGCGCTAAACGGAATCCTCGGGACCGGCGCCCGGCCGGCCGCGGGCAACGATCACATGAGGGGGGTGAGGAAGCGCCGCAGGCCCTCCTCGTAGGTGTGCGGGTCGGCGTTCCACATCGCCGCGTGGGAAGCGCCCCTGACCGTGTGCAGCGTGACGGTGTTGGGGTGGGCGGCGGCGAGGCGGCGGGAGAAGCGCCAGGGGGCCACCGTGTCGTCGGGGCCGTGGAAGATCCGGGTGGGAACGCTGATCCGGCCCAGGTGGACGGCGCCGGGACCGCGGTCGCCGTACAGGCCCGTGCGCCCCTGCGCGGCGCGGACCGCGAGCGGCAGCAGCGCGCCGGGGGTGCGGTGGGCCGCGGCGAGGGCGCGCAGCGTCGCGTCCCAGCTGAGCACCGGGGAGTCCAGGATCAGTCCGGCGACGCGTTCGCGCACCATGGAGCGCGCGGCGGCGCGCAGCGCCATGGTCGCGCCGGTGGACCAGCCGTACAGGACCACCTGCCGGGCTCCGGCGGCCACCGCGTGGTGCAGCGCCACGTCGAGGTCGTGCCACTCGGCCTCGCCGAGGTGGTTGAGGCCGTCCGGGGGACGCGGGGCGTCCGGGTCGCCCCGGTAGGCGAGGGCGAGCACCGGGAAGCGGTGGCGGTGCAGGAACTCCATCACGTTCAGGGTGTGTTCCCGGGTGGTGCCGAGGCCGTGCACCGCCAGCACCCAGGTGTCCCGGGCGCCCGGCACGAACCACGCGGGAAGCGGGCCGAGGTCGCCGGGGATCTCGAGGTCGGTGTGGTCCAGACCGAGGGCGGTGCCGGGGTCGCCGACGTGGATGTTCGGGGTGAGCCACACGCGGTCGCCGGGCTCCAGGGTGCCGCGCGTGACGCGTTCCAGGCGGCGCACCACGGAGTCGGCGGATTCGGAGGTGCCGGCCAGCACGGGCCCGACGACCGCGTGGCAGTCCTCACCGGCGAGACCGTAGCGGCCGGGCCGCAGCGCGGCGAGGTCCCGGGTGAGGCTGACCTGGCCCGCGGCGGTGCCGTGGACGGTGAGCCGGGGTTCGGTGGGCAGGGGACCGCCCGGCGGCACCTTGAGGGCGGCGTCGCTGGCGAGCCGGCCGGCGGCCACGGCGGCGGCGCCGGCCCCTATCACGGCGGTGACGGCGGCGGCCGTCGCTCTGGCAGTGCGCACGAGACCAGTGTCCCGGCGGAAGCCGGGAGCGGCCAGTGGGCGGCACGGACGCGGGTGACGCGGGGCGCCCGGGGGCGCGCCCCGCGCCGGCTCACCCCCGTTGCCCGTACCCCCGCAGGCGCTCCCCCACCTCCGCCACCTGTTCCGGCGAGAGCAGGTTCGGGGACAGGCCCGGGACCGACGAGGCGGTGAGCCAGACGCGGCACATCCACTCCAGCTGGGCCGTGCGGTCGTAGGCCTGGTCGAGGGTGGTGCCGTGGGTGACGGTGCCGTGGTTCTGCAGGAGGCAGCCGGTGCGGCCGTCGAGGGCGCGGAGCATGTTCCCGGCCAGCTCGTCCGTGCCGTACGTCGCATAGCGGGCGACCCGGACGGGGCCGCCCAGGGCCGCGGCCATGTAGTGGATCAGCGGCAGCTCGTCGACGAGCGTGGAGACGGCCGTGGCGTGCACGGCGTGCGTGTGCACGACGGCGCGCGCGCCGGTGGTCCGGTAGACGGCGAGGTGCAGGGGCAGCTCACTGGTCGGGACCAGTGAGCCGAGGACCTGCCGGCCGGCGAGGTCGACGCCGGTCACGTCGTCCGGCGTCAGCCGGTCGTACGGCACTCCCGACGGCGTGACCAAGACGGTCTCGCCGACCCGGACCGAGACGTTGCCGGAGGTGCCGACGACGAGTCCGTCGGAGACGGTCCGGCGCGCGGTCCCGACGAGTTCCGCCCAGGCCCGCGCCTCCTCGTCGCGCACACGGCGTCCCCGCACCTCCCCCGCGTCCCGGGCACGTCCCCCGGCGCCCCCCGCTTCCCGTCCGTCCCGCCGTCGCTCAGCCATGCCGCGATCCTGTCAGCCGGCCCGCCGGTGTGCCGCGCGGCCGGGGCACCGCAGGCCGGAATCCGACCCTTCGTAACGGTGCACACCGGCACACGTCACCCTTCGTCCGCTCCCGGCCGGAGATCGTGCGGAACACCCGCACCGGCGGCAGCCGCGCCTTCGCGCGGCATCACGCCCCGCGGATCGCCCGCTACGACGCGTGGGACACGGAGGCGCCGCCGGCCGGCCGTCCCGGACCTCCCGGCCGCGCGCCGACGGGGGAACGCTTCCGCGTGACCAGGATCTCTCCAGCGGCTCCCCCGACCGGCCGAGGGCGTTCGCCGGGGGTGAACAGCCGCCCGGTGCGGGGCCGGTCGCGCACCGGGCCGCCGGCTCCGCCATGCGGCGGAGCGACCGAACCCTCTTACGGTCACCACGATGCCCATCCCAGTTCATCTTCCGTTCACCCTGGTTACTTACGTTCGACCAGCCAATGACCTCGAACGAATGCCTGGGTAAATGGAAAGCTTCTCGCTGATCCTCGCGATTGTGGTGGTGACCGCACTCGCGTTCGATTTCACGAACGGTTTCCACGACACCGCGAACGCGATGGCGACGACCATTTCGACCGGTGCGCTGAGGCCCAAGGTCGCGGTGGCCATGTCCGCCGTGCTGAACCTTGTCGGCGCTTTTCTGTCGGTGGAGGTCGCCAACACGATCTCCAAGGGTCTCGTCGACGAGACCGGCATCCGCCCCGAGGTCATCTTCGCCGCCCTGGTCGGCGCGATCCTCTGGAACCTCCTCACCTGGCTGGTCGGCCTGCCGTCCAGCTCCTCGCACGCCCTCATGGGCGGCCTGATCGGCGCCACCGTCGCCTCCGCCGGTCTCGGCGCGGTGCACGGCGACGTCCTGGTCACCAAGGTGCTGATCCCCGCGATCGCCGCCCCGCTGGTGGCCGGCATCGCCGCGATGCTCGCGACCCGGCTGACCTACCGCCTGGGCCGGAAGGCCGAGGCCAACGCCTCCGCGAAGGGCTACCGCGCCGGGCAGATCGCCTCCGCCGGCCTGGTCTCCCTGGCCCACGGCACCAACGACGCCCAGAAGACGATGGGCATCATCACCCTCGCTCTGGTCGCCGGCGGCACCCTCGCCCCGGACTCCGACCCTCCCCTGTGGGTCATCCTCTCCGCGGGCGTCGCCATCGCGCTCGGCACCTACCTCGGCGGCTGGCGCATCATCCGCACCATGGGCAAGGGCCTGACCGACCTCCAGCCGCAGCAGGGCTTCGCCGCCCAGACCAGCGCCGCGACGGTCATCCTGGCCTCCTCCCACCTCGGCTTCTCGCTGTCCACCACGCACTCCGTCTCCGGTTCGGTGATGGGCGCGGGCCTGGGCCGCAAGGGCGGTGTCGTCCGCTGGTCGACGGCCACCCGGATGTTCGTGGCCTGGGGCCTGACGCTGCCGGCGGCGGCCTTCGTCGCGGCGCTCGCCGAGTGGGTCTGCGGCTTCGGTGACTGGGGCACCGCCCTCGTGGCCGTCTTCCTGGTCGCCTCCAGCGCGGCGATCTGGAAGATCTCCCGGCGCGAGGTCGTCGACCACACCAACGTCAACGACCACGACGTGCCCGGCGAGGAGCCGTCCGGCGTGGTGACCCAGGCGATGGCCGCCGTGACCCCGCCCCCGGCCGGCACCCTGGCCGAGGACCTCTCGGCCGTCGACCCGCCGGCCAAGACGACCGTCTGACCGCGACCCGGCACGAAGGAAGAAGAGCACCATGAAGATCGACTGGGCGGCCCTCGGTTCCGTCTTCGGCGTCAGCCTCGTGGTCACCGTGGCCCTGGTGGGCCTGTTCACCCTCGGCATCACCGGCCTGTCCCGCCGCGAGCGGGCCGCCGCCCAGGGCCAGTCCGCGGCCCTGGCGGTCACCGGCGCCTACGCCTGCTTCGCGGCGTGCACGGCGGCGGTGGGGTACGGGATCTACCTGATCATGGCCTGACCACGGGCCGTCTCCGTCCGGCGGGCGGTGCGGGAGCCTCGGCCCCGCACCGCCCGTTCGCGTTCCCCGGGCCCGCCCCCGTTCCCCGGGACCGCCGGCCTTCCCGGGCCCGCCCGCCGTTCCCCCACCGGCGCCCCTCTGTGGGCCTCAGCACACTTCAGCCTCGCAGGTCAACGGCAAGTTGACGGCCCTTCCGCGCCCGTGGTGGACTGCCTCAGCCAATACGGCGGCAGGAGAGGAAGCCGGTGCGAGTCCGGCGCGGTCCCGCCACTGTCACCGGGGTGAACCACCCCGGGAGCCAGGAACTCTCACCGCCGGTCTCGTCGAGCCAGGGCGCGGACACCCTGAGTGAGGACATATCGCCATGCGCGGCTGCCTGTTGAGGTCGATCAGCGACGCCCCGCCCCGCTCCGGGGCCGCGTCCTCCGGATCCTCGGCCGGCTGAACCCATGGGTGCCGATCGCGTGTTCGCGTACGGCGCCGCCGCCGGCCTCCTCGGCGACCTGCTGCTCGGCGATCCCCGCCGTGGGCATCCGGTCGCCGCTTTCGGGCGGGCCGCGGCCGCCGTGGAACGGGTGCTGTGGCGGGACGACCGGGGCCGGGGCGCGGTGCACACCGCCGTGTGCGTCGGCGGGACGGTCGCGCTGGGAACCCTGGCCGCCCGCTGCGTGCGCTCCTCCCCCGCCGCCTCCGTCGTCCTGACCGGCGTCGCCACCTGGGCCGTCGTCGGCGGGACCTCGCTGGCCCGTGAGGCCCGCACCATCGGGCGGGCGCTGGAGGCCGGGGACGTCGAGGCGGCGCGGGCGCGGCTGCCGCACCTGTGCGGCCGGGACCCGCAGGCGCTGGACGCCGACGGGATCGCCCGCGCGGTGGTGGAGTCCGTCGCCGAGAACACCTCCGACGCCGTGGTGGGCGCGCTGGTGTGGGGGGCCGTCGCCGGGGTGCCGGGCCTGCTCGGTTTCCGCGCCGTCAACACGCTGGACGCGATGGTCGGCCACAAGTCCCCCCGCTACCGCCGCTACGGCTGGGCCTCCGCCCGGCTCGACGACGTCGCCGGGTGGCCGGGGGCGCGGCTGACCGCCGTGCTCGCCGCGCTCGCCGGACCGGATCCGCGGGGCGCCGTCCGGGCGTGGCGCGCCGATGCCGCCGGCCATCCGAGCCCCAACGCCGGGCCCGTGGAGGCGTCGTTCGCGGGCGCGCTCGGCGTGCGCCTCGGCGGGACGCTCTCCTACGGCGGGCGGGTCGAGCACCGGCCCGTCCTCAACGGCGGCGGCCGTGCCGTGGCCGTGTCCGACATCGACCGGGCGGTGCGGCTCTCGCGGCGGGTCGGCTGGCTCGCGCTCGGGGCCGGCGCCGCGGCGCGGCTCGTCGTGACGGGGCGTGCGAAGAGGCGTACGAAGGGACGTGCAGCGTGAGCGGTGGGGGTCTGCTGGTCGCCGGGACCACCTCGGACGCCGGCAAGAGCGTGGTGACCGCCGGGATCTGCCGGTGGCTGGTGCGCCAGGGCGTCAAGGTCGCGCCGTTCAAGGCGCAGAACATGTCGCTGAACTCGTTCGTGACGCGGGAGGGCGCCGAGATCGGGCGGGCGCAGGCGATGCAGGCGCAGGCCTGCCGGGTGGAGCCGACCGCGCTGATGAACCCGGTGCTGCTCAAGCCGGGCGGGGAGCAGAGCAGCCAGGTGGTGCTGCTGGGCAGGCCGGTCGGCGAGCTGAGCGCACGCGGGTACCACGGCGGGCGGCAGCAGCGGCTCCTGGGCACGGTGCTGGACTGTCTGGAGCAGTTGCGGGGCACGTATGACGCGGTGATCTGTGAGGGGGCCGGCAGCCCGGCCGAGATCAACCTGCGGCGCACGGACATCGTGAACATGGGGATCGCCCGGGGCGCCGGGCTGCCCGTCCTCGTCGTCGGCGACATCGACCGCGGCGGCGTCTTCGCGTCCTTCTTCGGCACCGTCGCCCTGCTCTCCCGTGAGGACCAGGAACTGGTCGCCGGGTTCCTGGTGAACAAGTTCCGGGGCGACGTGTCGCTGCTGGAACCGGGGCTGGAGATGCTGCGCGGTCTGACCGGGCGGCGGACGTACGGCGTGCTGCCCTTCCGGCACGGGCTCGGCATCGACGAGGAGGACGGGCTGCGCGTCTCTCTGCGCGGTGCCGTGCGGGAGTCGGTGGTGGCCGCGCCGGTCGGCGAGGACGTGCTGCGGGTCGCGGTGTGCGCGGTGCCGCTGATGTCCAACTTCACGGACGTGGACGCGCTGGCCGCCGAACCGGGTGTCGTGGTGCGGTTCGTGGACCGGCCCGAGGAACTGGCCGACGCCGACCTCGTGGTCGTGCCGGGGACGCGCGGCACCGTGCGGGCGCTGCAGTGGCTGCGGGAGCGCGGGCTCGCGGACGCACTGGGGCGGCGGGCGGCCGAGGGGCGGCCCGTGCTCGGGATCTGCGGCGGCTTCCAGGTCCTCGGCGAGCTCATCGAGGACGACGTCGAGAGCCGCCTCGGCCGCGTCGACGGGCTCGGCGTGCTGCCCGTGCGGGTGCGGTTCGCGCGGGAGAAGACCCTCACGCGTCCGTCGGGCGAAGCCCTCGGGGAGCCCGTCGAGGGGTACGAGATCCATCACGGGGTCGCCGAGGTGCTGGGCGGGGACCCCTTCCTGGACGGCTGCCGGGTCGGACAGACCTGGGGCACGCACTGGCACGGCTCACTGGAGTCGGACGGTTTCCGGCGGGCCTTCCTGCGCGAGGTGGCCGCCGCCGCGGGGCGCCGCTTCGTGCCGGCCCCCGACACCTCCTTCGCCGCGCTGCGCGAGGAGCAGCTCGACCGGCTCGGCGATCTGATCGAACAGCACGCGGACACGGACGCGCTGTGGCGGCTCATCGAGTCCGGCGCGCCGCAAGGACTGCCTTTCATTCCACCGGGAGCGCCCGCATGAGCACAGTGTTGTTGTTGTCGACCGCCGACACGGACCTGCTGGCGGCCCGTGCCTCCGGCGCCTCCTACCGGATCGGCAACCCGACCCGCGTGGACGTGGCGGCCGAGCTGCCCGCGCTGCTCGACGGCGCGGACCTCGCCGTCGTACGGCTGCTGGGCGGCAGGCGCGCCTGGGAGGAGGGGCTCGCGGCGCTGAAGGCGTCCGGGGTCCCGACGGTGCTGCTCGGCGGGGAGGCCGTGCCGGACGCGGAGCTGATGGCCGAGTCGACGGTGCCGGCCGGTGTGGTGGCGGAGGCGCTGCGGTACCTCGTCGAGGGCGGCCCGGACAACCTCACCGAACTGGCCCGCTTCCTGTCGGACACGGTGCTGCTGACCGGCGAGGGGTTCGAACAGCCGCGCGGGATGCCGGAGTACGGCGTCCACGGCGACCGCGCCCTGGAACAGGGCCGCCCGACCGTCGGCGTGCTCTTCTACCGCGCCCACGAACTGAGCGGCAACACCGCCTTCGTGGACACGCTGTGCGACGCGATCGAGGCCCGGGGCGCCAACGCCCTCCCCGTGTACTGCGGTTCGCTGCGCGGCGCCGACCCGGGGCTCTACGCGCTGCTGGCGAAGGCCGACGCCCTGGTCGCCACGGTGCTGGCGGCCGGCGGCACGCACGCCTCGCAGGCGTCGGCGGGCGGCGACGAGGAGGCCTGGGACATCGGGGCGCTGGCCGACCTGGACGTGCCGGTGCTGCAGGGGCTCTGCCTGACGTCGTCGCGCGCCGCCTGGGAGGAGTCCGACGCCGCCCTGTCCCCCATGGACGCGGCGATGCAGGTCGCCATCCCGGAGTTCGACGGGCGGCTGATCACGGTCCCGTTCTCCTTCAAGGAGCAGGGCCCGGACGACGTCCCGGTGTACGTCGCCGACCCCGAGCGGGCCGCCCGGGTGGCCGGCATCGCCGTACGGCACGCGCGGCTGGGGCACAAGCCGAACGCGGACAAGAGGCTCGCGCTGGTCTTCACCGCGTACCCGACGAAGCACTCGCGCGTCGGCAACGCGGTGGGCCTGGACACGCCCGCGTCGGCGGTGCGGGTGCTGGACGCGCTGCGGGACGCCGGATACGGCGTCGACGGCTACCCCGACAACGGGGACGAGCTGATCCACCGGCTCATCGAGGCCGGCGGGCACGACGTCGAGTGGCTGACCGAGGAGCAGCTGGCCGCCGCGCCCGCGCGGGTGCCGCTGGCGGACTACCGGGCGTGGTTCGAGCAGCTCGACCCCGAGCTGCGGGACGCCATGCTGGAGGCGTGGGGCGAGCCGCCGGGCTCGCTGTACGTCGACGGCGAGGACATCGTGCTCGCGTCGCTGCGGTTCGGGAACGTCGTCGTCATGATCCAGCCGCCGCGCGGCTTCGGCGAGAACCCGATCGCCATCTACCACGACCCCGACATGCCGCCGTCCCACCACTACATGGCGGCCTACCGGTGGCTGGAGAACAGCTTCGGCGCCGACGCGATCGTGCACATGGGCAAGCACGGCACGATGGAGTGGCTGCCGGGCAAGGGGCTGGGACTGTCGGGCGGCTGCGCGCCGGACGCGGTGCTCGGCGAACTGCCGCTGGTCTACCCGTTCATCGTCAACGATCCCGGCGAGGGCACCCAGGCCAAGCGGCGCGGGCACGCGACGGTGGTCGACCACCTGGTGCCGCCGATGGCCCGCGCCGACACCTACGGCGACCTCGCGAAGCTGGAGCAGCTGCTCGACGAGTACGCGCTGGTCTCCGACCTGGACCCGGCGAAGGCACCGGCGGTGCGCGCGCAGATCTGGACGCTGGTGAAGGCCGCCGAGCTCCACCACGACCTGCACGTCGAGGACCAGCCGGACGACGACGACTTCGACGAGTTCGTCATGCACATCGACGGCTACCTGTGCGAGATCAAGGACGTGCAGATCAGGGACGGTCTGCACATCCTCGGCGGCGGCCCGGTCGGCGAGCCGCGCGTGAACCTGGTGCTGGCGGTGCTGCGCGCCTCGCAGGTGTGGGGCGGGCAGGCGAACGCGCTGCCGGGCCTGCGGGCCGCGCTGGCCGCGCACTTCGGGCTGGTGGAGAAGGACCTGCTGGCCGAGCCGGGGGCGCCGGTGAAGGTGCCGGTGGAGCTGACGGACCTGGTGGACGGCCCGGCACGCACCGGTGCCGACGCGATCGACCTGCTGGAGCAGTTGTGCCGGCGGCTCGCGGAGGGCATGGAGGAGCGCGGCTGGGCGGCGGCCGAGAGCGGCACTCTGGTGCGGGAGGTGCTGGGCACGGAGCTCCCGGAGGCGGTGGCCGTGCTGCGGTTCGCGTGCGACGAGGTCGTGCCCCGGCTGGCCCGGACGACCGACGAGATCGGGAACATCCTGCGGGCCCTGGACGGCGGTTACGTCCCGGCGGGCCCGTCGGGCTCGCCCACCCGCGGGCTGGTCAACGTGCTGCCGACCGGGCGGAACTTCTACTCCGTCGACCCCAAGGCGATCCCGTCCCGGCTGAGCTGGGAGGTCGGGCAGTCGCTCGCCGACTCGCTGGTCCAGCGGTACCTGCAGGACACGGGCGAGTACCCGAGGTCCGTCGGCCTGACGGTGTGGGGCACGTCCGCGATGCGCACCCAGGGCGACGACATCGCCGAGATCCTGGCACTGCTGGGCTGCCGTCCGGTGTGGGACGACGCCTCGCGCCGGGTGACCGGTTTCGAGGTGGTCCCGCCGGAGGAGCTGGGCCGGCCGCGCATCGACGTCACGGTCCGCATCTCCGGGTTCTTCCGGGACGCGTTCCCGCACGTGGTGGGGTTGATCGACGACGCGGTGCGGGCGGTGGCCGAGCTGGACGAGCCCGCCGAGGCCAACTATGTGCGGGCGCACGTCGACGAGGACACCGCCGGGCACGGTGACCGGCGCCGGGCCACCGCGCGCATCTTCGGCTCCAAGCCGGGCGCGTACGGGGCCGGTCTGCTGCCGCTGATCGACGCGCGGAACTGGCGTTCCGACGCCGACCTCGCCGAGGTGTACGCGGTGTGGGGCGGCTACGCCTACGGGCGCGGGCTCGACGGGCGGGCCGCGCGCGGGGACATGGAGACGGCGTTCCGGCGGATCGCGGTGGCGGCGAAGAACGTCGACACGCGCGAGCACGACCTCGTCGACGCCGACGACTACTTCCAGTACCACGGCGGCATGGTGGCGATGGTGCGGCACCTGACGGGCGGGAACCCCGAGGCGTACGTGGGCGACTCCGCCGTGCCGGACCAGGTGAGGACCCGGACGCTCGGCGAGGAGACCCACCGGGTGTTCCGCGCCCGCGTGGTCAACCCGCGCTGGATGGCGGCGATGCGCCGGCACGGCTACAAGGGCGCCTTCGAGATGGCGGCCACCGTGGACTACCTGTTCGGGTACGACGCCACGGCCGGGGTCGTGGACGACTGGATGTACGAGAAGCTCAGCGCGGAGTACGTCTTCGACCCGGAGAACCGGGACTTCATGAAGAAGTCCAACCCGTGGGCGCTGCGCGGCATCACCGAGCGGCTGCTGGAGGCCGCCGACCGCGGGCTGTGGGCCGAGCCGGACGCGGACACCCTGGAGCGGCTGCGCGCCACCTACCTGGAGCTCGAAGGCGATCTGGAGGGCGAGGACAAGTGACCACCCCCTTTCCGTTCACGGCGGTCGTCGGTCAGGACGACCTGCGGCTGGCGCTGCTGCTGAACGCCGTCTCCCCGGCGGTCGGCGGTGTGCTGGTGCGCGGTGAGAAGGGCACCGCCAAGTCCACGGCGGTGCGGGCGCTGTCGGCGCTCCTGCCCGAGGTGCCGGTCGTGCCCGGCTGCCGGTTCTCCTGCGACCCCTCGGCCCCGGACCCCGGGTGCCCGGACGGCCCGCACGAGAGCGGCGGCGGAACGGCACGGCCCGCCCGCATGGTCGAGCTGCCCGTCGGCGCCTCCGAGGACCGGCTGGTCGGCGCGCTGGACATCGAGCGGGCACTGGCCGAGGGCGTCAAGGCGTTCGAGCCGGGTCTGCTCGCCGACGCGCACCGCGGGATCCTCTACGTCGACGAGGTCAACCTGCTCCACGACCACCTGGTCGACCTGCTGCTGGACGCCGCCGCGATGGGCTCCTCCCACGTGGAGCGCGAGGGCGTCTCCGTGCGGCACGCGGCCCGCTTCCTGCTGGTCGGCACCATGAACCCCGAGGAGGGCGAGCTGCGCCCGCAGCTGCTCGACCGGTTCGGGCTGACCGTCGAGGTCGCGGCCTCGCGGGAGCCGGACCAGCGGGTCGAGGTCGTGCGCAGGCGGCTGGCCCACGACGACGACCCGGCCGCCTTCGCCGCGCGCTGGGCCGACGAGGAGGCCGCCGTGCGGGCGCGGATCACGGCGGCGCGGGAGCTGCTGCCGCAGGTGCGCCTCGGCGACGGGGCGCTGCGGCAGATCGCGGCGACCTGCGCGGCCTTCGAGGTGGACGGCATGCGGGCCGACATCGTGATGGCGCGCACCGCGACCGCGCTGGCGGCGTGGGCGGGCCGCACCGAGGTGCTCGCCGAGGACGTGCGGCAGGCGGCCCTGCTCGCGCTGCCGCACCGCAGGCGGCGCAACCCGTTCGACGCGCCGGGCCTGGACGAGGACAAGCTCGACGAGACGCTGGAGCGGTTCTCCGGCGAGGACGAGGGCGACGACGACCCCGGCCCGGACGGGCCGGGCGGTGGCGGCGGTGGCGGACAGCCGCCGTCGGAGGGGCCCGGGGGCGGGGACACCGGCGCGCGGCCGGAGGCCGGTGAGGACGGGGAGCCGCAGCCGTCCGGGGCCGGGGCGGGCGAGCAGTCCGCCGTGCGCGCCGCCGAGCCGTTCCGCACCAAGGTGCTGAGCGTGCCCGGCCTCGGTGAGGGCGCCGCCGGGCGCCGGTCGCGGGCGCGCACCGAGCACGGGCGTACCACCGGGGCGCGCCGCCCTCGGGGGGCGCTGACCAAGCTGCACCTGGCGGCCACCGTGCGGGCCGCGGCGCCGCACCAGCGGGCGCGCGGCCGGTCGGGGCCGGGGCTCGTGGTGCGCCGGGACGACCTGCGGCAGGCGACGCGGGAGGGCCGCGAGGGCAACCTCGTGCTGTTCGTCGTGGACGCCTCGGGGTCGATGGCGGCGCGGCAGCGGATGAGCGCCGTGAAGGGCGCGGTGCTGTCGCTGCTGCTGGACGCCTACCAGCGGCGGGACAAGGTGGGTCTGGTGACCTTCCGGGGCTCGGGCGCCGACGTGGCGCTGCCGCCGACCTCCTCGGTCGACGCGGCCGCCGCCCGGCTGGAGTCGCTGCCGACCGGGGGGCGCACGCCGCTCGCGGCCGGGCTGCTGAAGGCGCACGAGGTGCTGCGCGTGGAGCGGCTGCGGGACCCGGCGCGCCGGCCGCTGGTCGTCGTGGTCACCGACGGGCGCGCCACGGGCGGCCCCGAGCCGGTCGCGCTCGCCGGGCGCGCGGCGCGGCTGTTCGCCGCCGGGGGTGTCGCGTCCGTGGTCGTGGACTGCGAGGCGGGGCCGGTGCGGCTGGGGCTCGCCGGCCGGCTGGCGGGCGATCTCGGCGGTACGGCGGTGACGCTCGACGAGCTGCGGGCGGACTCGATCGCCGGTCTGGTGAAGGACGTTCAGGGAAACAGGAGGGCCGCGTAATGCCGCAGGGGAAGCCGGCGGTCGTACCCGACGACGGTCTGACGACCCGTCAGCGCCGCAACCGGCCGCTGGTCGTCGTGCACACCGGCGTCGGCAAGGGCAAGTCGACGGCCGCGTTCGGGCTCGCGCTGCGCGCCTGGAACCAGGGGTGGCCGATCGGGGTGTTCCAGTTCGTCAAGTCGGCGAAGTGGAAGGTCGGCGAGGAGAACGCGCTGCGGGTGCTCGGCGCCTCCGGCGAGGGCGGGACCGTCGACTGGCACAAGATGGGCGAGGGCTGGTCCTGGGTGCAGCGCGACGCGCAGATGGACAACGAGGAGAAGGCCCGGGAGGGCTGGGAGCAGGTCAAGCGGGACCTGGCCGCCGAGACGTACCGGCTGTACGTGCTCGACGAGTTCGCGTACCCGATGCACTGGGGCTGGGTCGACACCGACGAGGTGATCGACGTCCTGCGCGACCGGCCCGGCACCCAGCACGTGGTGATCACCGGGCGGAACGCGCCGGAGAAGCTGGTCGGCTTCGCGGACCTCGTGACCGACATGTCCAAGGTCAAGCACCCCATGGACGCCGGGCAGAAGGGGCAGAGGGGCATCGAGTGGTGACCTCCGTCCCCCGCCTGGTCGTCGCCGCGCCCTCCTCGGGCAGCGGCAAGACCACCGTCGCCACGGGGCTGATGGCCGCGCTCGCCGCGCGGGGGCTCGCCGTGTCCCCGCACAAGGTGGGCCCGGACTACATCGACCCCGGGTACCACGCGCTCGCCACCGGGCGGGCGGGGCGCAACCTCGACGCGTACCTGTGCGGTCCGGAGCTGGTCGGTCCGCTGTTCGCGCACGGCGCGCGCGGGTGCGACGTCGCCGTGGTCGAGGGTGTGATGGGGCTGTACGACGGGGCCGCGGGGGAGGGCGAGCTGGCGTCCACCGCGCAGGTGGCGAAGCTGCTGCGGGCGCCGGTGGTGCTGGTCGTCGACGCGGCGTCGCAGTCGCGGTCGGTGGCGGCGCTGGTGCACGGGTTCGCCTCCTGGGACCCGCAGGTGCGGGTCGGGGGCGTGATCCTGAACAAGGTCGCCTCGGACCGGCACGAGGCGTTGCTGCGCGAGGCGCTGGAGTCGGCGGGGGTGCCGGTGCTCGGGGTGCTGCGCCGGGCTCCCCAGGTCGACACGCCGTCGCGGCACCTGGGGCTGGTGCCGGTGGCCGAGCGGCGGGCCCAGGCCGTGGAGGCCGTCGCGGCGATGGGCGCGCAGGTGGCGGCGGGATGCGATCTGGAAGCGCTCGTCGCGCTGGCGCGGAGCGCGGGCGCGCTGCCGTGCGCGGCGTGGGACGCGGCCGAGGCACTGGTCTCCCCGTCCTCGCCGTCCCCGGGGGCCGCGCTCCCGGACGGGCCCGTGGTCGCCCTCGCCGGCGGGGCCGCGTTCACGTTCTCCTACGCCGAGCACTCCGAGCTGCTCGCCGCCGCCGGGGCCGAGGTCGTCCCCTTCGACCCGCTCCGTGACGAGCGGCTGCCCGAGGGGACGCGCGGGCTGGTCGTCGGGGGCGGGTTCCCCGAGGTGTACGCCGCCGAGCTGTCGGCCAACGAGCCGCTCCGCAAGGCCGTCGCCGTCCTCGCGGAGAGCGGGGCGCCCGTCGCCGCCGAGTGCGCGGGGCTGCTGTACCTGTGCCGGGAGCTGGACGGCCTGCCGATGTGCGGGGTGCTGGACGCCTCCGCGCGGATGACCGAGCGGCTCGCCCTCGGCTACCGGGACGCGGTGGCCGTGACCGACAGCGCGCTGGCCGCCGCCGGGACGCGGATGCGCGGGCACGAGTTCCACCGGACCGTCGTGGAGCCGGGCGCCGGGGCCGCGCCCGCGTGGGGGGTGCGGGCGCCCGAGCGGCGCGTCGAGGGTTTTGTACAGCGCGGTGTGCACGCGAGCTATCTGCACACGCACTGGGCGTCCGAGCCCGGTGTCGCCCGTCGGTTCGTGGAGAGGTGCCGGACGTCATGAGCAGCAGGCTGATCGGGGTCGGTGTCGGGCCGGGCGACCCGGAACTGGTGACCGTGAAGGGCGTGAACGCCCTGCGCGCGGCCGAGGTCGTCGTCGTGCCGGTCATGGACACCGGGGAGCGGGGACGGGCCGAGGCGACCGTGCTGCACTACGTGCCCGCGCGGAAGGTCCTGCGGGTGGTGTTCGCGCTGAACGAGCGCACCGACCGGGCGCGGCGCGAGGCCGCCTGGGACGCGGCCGGGGAGCGGGTCGCCGCGCTGCTGCGGGACCACGGGACCGTCGCCTTCGCGACCATCGGGGACCCCAACGTGTACTCGACGTTCACGTACCTCGCCCAGACCGTCGCCCGGGCGGTGCCGGGGACGGTCGTGGAGACCGTGCCGGGGATCACCGCCATGCAGGACCTCGCGGCGCGTTCCGGGGCCGTGCTGACGGAGGGGACCGAGCCGCTGACGCTGGTGCCGGTGACCGCCGGGGCGGGCGTGCTCAAGGACGCGCTGGCCGGGCCCGGGACCGTCGTCGCCTACAAGTTCGGGCGGCGGGCGGCCGAGGTCGCCGAGGCGCTGCGGGAGACCGGGCGGCTCGACGACGCGGTGTGGGGGTCGGCGCTCGGGCTGCCGGAGGAGTCGGTCCGGCCGGCCGCCGAGCTGGACGGGGCTCCCCTGCCCTACCTCTCGACGCTCATCGCGCCGCCGCGGCGCGACGGCGGGCGGGGCGGCAAACTGTGAGCCGCCAAGGCCCGCGGCCGGTTCCGCGGCCGGTGCGCGGCGCCCGCCACCGGGGCCGCCGCGTCCGTGACGGGCACCGGCCCGCCGTCCCCCCGGCTCCCGGCCCCGCCCGGGCAGGGGGGACCCCCGCCGGCCGGCGTCCCCAGGAACGCGCCGGGCGCGACGGGGGCCGCCGTGCGCCCCTCGTGTCCGGCCGACGGCCGTCGGCGCACGCGTGACGGCCTGCCACCGCCCCCTTCTCGTTCCCCCGCCCCCTTTGACCCCCGCCCCGCAGGAGAGGACCGATTCCCATGGCCGATGCCCCCACCGGCAAGGTGACCTTCGTCGGTGCCGGCCCCGGCGCCGCCGATCTGCTGACGTTCCGTGCCGCGCGCGCCATCGCCGAGGCCGACGTCGTGATCTGGGCCGCCAGCCTGGTCCAGGCGGAGGTCCTCGAGCACGCGCGTGAGGACGCGGAGGTCCTCGACTCGGCGACGATGTCCCTGGAGGACGTCGTGGCCGTCTACGAACGGGCCCGGGCGCAAGGGCTGAGGGTCGCCCGGATCCACTCCGGCGACCCGGCGCTGTGGGGCGGCACGCAGGAGCAGCTCGACCGGTGCGCGCAGATCGGCATCGCCACCGAGGTCGTGCCCGGTGTCTCGTCGTTCTCCGCCGTCGCGGCGCTGGCACAGCGGGAGCTGACCATTCCCGAGGTGGCGCAGTCCGTGGTCCTGACCCGGCTCGGCGGCGGCAAGACGCCGATGCCGCCCGGTGAGGAGGTCCGCGAGTTCGCGCGGCACGGCACCACCATGGCGATCTTCCTGTCGGCCGCCCGCAGCGGGCAGCTGGTGCGGGAGCTGCTGGAGGGCGGCTACCCGACGACCACGCCGGTCGTCGTCGCGTACCAGGCGACCTGGCCGGAGGAGCTGGTCGTGAGGTGCACGATCGGCACGCTGGAGGAGACGGTCAAGGAGCACAAGCTCTGGAAGCACACCCTGTTCCTGGTCGGCCCGGCCCTCGACGCGCACGGCACCCGCTCGCACCTGTACCACCCGGGGCACTTCCACGGCTACCGCAAGGCCGACCCCCAGGCCCGCAGGGCGCTGCGTTCACGGGGTGCCAGCACATGATCACCGTCGTGGGCACGGGCACCGGCGTGCCGGTGGACGCGGGCGCCCTCGCCGGGGCGGAGCTGGTCGTCGGCGGGCGGCGGCACCTGGACGCCGCGCGGCTGCCGGAGGGGGCCGAGCGGGTCGTCCTCGGGCCGCTGGCGCCCGCGCTGGACACCGTGGGGAAGTACGTCGCCGAGGAGCGGCCGGTCGTGGTCCTGGCGTCCGGGGACCCCGGGTTCTTCGGGATCGTGCGGGCGCTGGCCGAGCGGTTCGGCGCCGAGCGGCTGGACGTGCGGCCCGGCGTCTCCTCCGTGGCCACCGCGTTCGCGCGGGTGGGACTGCCGTGGGACGACGCCGTGGTGGTCAGCGCGCACGGGCGGGATCCGCGGACGGCCGTGAACCTGTGCCGGGCCCACCCCAAGGTGGCCGTGCTGACCGGGCCGGGCGCCGGACCGGCCGAGCTGGGGGCCGCGCTGGCCCGCCACTGCCCCGGCCGCCTCCTGGTCGTCGCCCGTGCGCTGGGCGACCCGGAGCGCGAGCGGGTCGAGCGGGTCACGCCCGCCGAGGCCGCGGCGCGGGACTGGGGCCCGGCGGTGAGCGTCGTGCTGTGCCTGGACGAGTCACGGGCCCTCGGTCCGGTGCGGACCGTCGCGGGCGGGGTCGCCGGCCGGCCCGCCGGCTGGGCGCTGGAGGAGGCCGAGTTCACCCACCGCGACTCCATGATCACCAAGTTCGAGGTGCGGGCCCTGGCGCTGGCCCGGCTCGGGCCGCGCCCCGGTGAGCTGGTGTGGGACGTCGGCGCGGGCTCCGGGTCCGTGGCCGTGGAGTGCGCGCGGCTGGGGGCCGCCGTCACCGCGGTGGAGAAGGCCCCGGACGGAGTGGAGCGGATCCGCGCCAACGCCGCCGCGCACGGTGTCGACGTGCGGGTGGTGCACGGTGCGGCGCCGGCCGCGCTGTCCGGGCTCGACGACCCCGACGCCGTGTTCGTCGGCGGGGGCGGGCGGGAGCTGCCCGCCGTCGTCACCGCGTGCGCGCGGCGCGCCCGGCGGACCGTGGTCGTCGCCGTGGCCGCGCTGGACCGGGTGCCGGCCGCGCGCGAGGCGCTGACCGGGGCCGGGTTCACCTGCGACGGGGTGCTGTTGCAGTCGTCGCGGCTCGCGCCGCTGCCCGGGGACGTGACCCGGCTGGCGGCGACCAATCCCGTTTTCCTGCTGTGGGGCGTCCGGTCCCGCGGCCGTACCGAAGGAGTCTCCCAGTGATCGGCCTCATCTCCGCCACCGCGGCGGGAGCGGCTGCGCGGGACCGGCTGGCCGCCGCCTGGCCGGACCGCACGCGTGTGTACGAGGGTCCCGTCGCGGACGCCGTGCGGACCGCGTTCGCCAGTTGCGAGCAGCTCGTGTGCTTCCTCGCCACGGGGGCCGTGGTGCGGCTGGTGGCACCGCTGCTGGACGGCAAGACGGCCGACCCGGGCGTGGTCTGCGTCGACGAGGGCGGACGGTTCGCGGTGTCGCTGGTGGGCGGGCACGGCGGCGGGGCGAACGACCTCGCCCGCGAGGTCGCCGAGGTGCTGGGCGCCGAGCCGGTGGTGACCACGGCGACCGACGCCGTGGGCCTGGCCGGCCTGGACACGCTGGGCCTGCCGGTGGAGGGCGACGTCGCCGCCGTCTCGCGGGCCCTGCTGGACGGCGAGGCGGTGGCGCTGCGCGCCGAGGTGGCCTGGCCGCTGCCGCCGCTGCCGGTGGCCGACGAGGGGGCGTACACGATCCGCCTGACGGACCGGCTGGTGGAGCGGACCGGGCGGGAGGCGGTCCTGCGGCCGCCGACCCTGGTCGTCGGGGTCGGCGCCTCGAAGGGCGCCCCCGCCGAGGAGGTGCTCGCCCTGGTCGGGGACACCCTGCGGGAGGCCGGGCTGTCGGCCGCGTCGCTCGCCGAGCTCGCCACCGTGGACGCCAAGGCCGGGGAGCCCGGCGTCGTGGAAGCGGCCCGGCGGCTGGGCGTGCCCCTGGTGACGTACACCGCGCAGGAGCTGGCGCGGGTCGACGTGCCCCACCCCTCCGACGCGCCGCTCGCCGCCGTCGGCACCCCGTCGGTCGCTGAGGCCGCCGCGCTCGTGCGCGGGGGCGAACTCCTCGTGCCCAAGCGGAAGTCGCAGCGCGCGGACGGCCGGCCCGCGATGGCGACCTGTGCCGTCGTACGGCGGCCGGGGCGCGGGCGGCTCGCGGTGGTCGGGCTGGGGCCGGGCGCCCGGGACCTGCTCACCCCGCGCGCGAAGGCGGAGCTGCGGCGCGCCTCCGTGCTGGTCGGGCTCGACCAGTACGTCGACCAGATCCGGGACCTGCTGCGGCCCGGCACCCGGATCCTGGAGTCGGGGCTCGGGGCCGAGGAGGAACGGGCGCGCACGGCCGTCGCCGAGGCCCGCGCGGGACGGGCGGTCGCGCTGATCGGCAGCGGGGACGCGGGCGTGTACGCCATGGCCTCCCCGGCGCTCGCCGAGGCGTCCGACGACATCGACGTGGTCGGCGTGCCGGGTGTGACGGCGGCACTGGCGGCCGGGGCGGTCCTGGGCGCGCCGCTGGGGCACGACCACGTGTCGATCAGCCTGTCCGACCTGCACACGCCGTGGGAGGTCATCGAGCGGCGGGTGCGGGCGGCGGCCGAGGCGGACCTCGTCGTGACGTTCTACAACCCGCGCAGCCGGGGCCGCGACTGGCAGCTGCCGAAGGCCCTCGAGATCCTCGCCGGACACCGCGCGCCGACGACGCCGGTCGGTGTCGTGCGCAACGCGTCCCGGCCGGACGAGTCGAGCCGGCTGACGACGCTGGCCGGCCTGGACCCGGCGACGGTCGACATGATGACGGTCGTGACCGTGGGCAACACGGCGACCCGGGACGTCGCGGGCCGCATGGTGACGCCGCGCGGCTACCGCTGGCAGGAGGGTGCCGAGTGAACCGCGTGGTCCATCCGATCGAGCAGGAGTCCTACCGGCGGCTGCGGGCCCGCCTGGACACCTCGCACTTCCCGCCGCTGACCCGGGCGGTGGTGGAACGGGTCATCCACTCCGCCGCCGATCTGGAGTACGCCGCCGATCTCGTCATGGACGAGGGCGAGCTGGAGAGGGCGCACGCGGCGCTGCACGCCGGGGCGCCCGTCGTCGTGGACGTGGAGATGGTCGGCGCCGGCATCACCCGGCGCGAGACCGTCTGCCGGCTCCGGGACGCCGTGGCCGGGCCGGGGCTGACCCGCTCGGCGCACGCGATCCGGCTCGCCCACGAGCAGGTCGGCCCGGGCGCCCTCTGGGTGATCGGCAACGCCCCGACCGCGCTGGAGGAGCTGCTGACCCTCGACGCCGACCCCGCGCTCGTCATCGGCCTGCCCGTCGGCTTCGTCGGCGCGGTCGAGTCCAAGGCGGCGCTGCGCGAGAGCGGGCTGCCCGCCGTGAGCAACGTGTCCGAGAAGGGCGGTTCGGCGGTCGCCGCGGCCGCGCTCAACGCCCTGCTGTACCACCCCGTTTCACACTCCGAGGAGAAATCGTGACCACCCCGCCGCCCGCCCTGCTCATCGCCGGTCACGGCACCCGGGACGACGCCGGGGCCGAGGCGTTCCGCGACTTCGTGCGGGAGCTGGGAAGCCGCCACCCCGAACTGCCCGTCGCGGGCGGCTTCATCGAGCTGTCCCCGCCGCCGCTGGGCGAGGCCGTCACCGAGCTGGTGGAGAAGGGGGTGCGGCGGTTCGCCGCCGTGCCGCTGATGCTGGTGTCCGCCGGGCACGCCAAGGGCGACATCCCGGCGGCGCTGGCCCGCGAGAAGGAGCGGCACCCGGGGATCTCGTACACCTACGGCCGCCCGCTGGGTCCGCACCCGTCGCTGCTGTCCGTGCTGGAGCGGCGGCTGGACGAGGCGCTCGGCGCCGGGGGGCGCACGCCCTGGGACCGGGCCGACGTGACCGTGCTGCTGGTCGGGCGCGGGTCGACCGATCCGGACGCCAACGCCGAGGTGCACAAGGCGGCGCGGCTGCTGTGGGAGGGGCGCGGGTACGCGGGCGTGGAGACGGCGTTCGTGTCGCTGGCGGCGCCGGACGTGCCGAGCGGTCTCGACCGGTGCGCGAGGCTGGGGGCCGGGCGGATCGTGGTGCTCCCCTACTTCCTGTTCACCGGCATCCTGCCGGACCGGGTCCGCCGGCAGACCGAGGACTGGGCGGCCGCGCACCCGGAGGCCGAGGTGCGCTCGGCGGACGTCATCGGTCCGGAGCCGGAGCTGCTGGACCTGGTGATGGAGCGGTACGAGGAGGCGGTGAAGGGCGACCTGCGGATGAACTGCGACTCGTGCGTGTACCGCATCGCGCTGCCCGGCTTCGAGGACAAGGTCGGCATGCCCCAGCAGCCGCACTTCCACCCGGACGACGACGGCCACCACCACGGCCACGGCCCGCACGGCCACGGTCACCACCACGGCGCCCACTCCCATGCCCATTGAGGAGCACGACCTCCGGCACCACGGCGACGCCGAGGTCCGTGACGACGGCGCGGCGCTGGTCGACCTCGCCGTGAACGTCCGCGCGGACACGCCGCCGGCGTGGCTGCGCGAGCACATCGCCGCGTCGCTGTCCGGGCTGGCCGCCTATCCGGACGGGCGGGCCGCGCGGGCGGCGGTGGCGGCGCGGCACGGGCTGCCGGTGGAGCGGGTGCTGCTGACGGCGGGGGCGGCGGAGGCGTTCGTGCTGCTGGCGCGGGCGCTGAAGGTGCGCCGTCCGGTGGTGGTGCATCCGCAGTTCACGGAGCCGGAGGCGGCGCTGCGGGACGCGGGGCACACGGTGGACCGGGTGCTCCTGCGGGAGGCGGACGGCTTCCGGCTGGATCCGGCGGCGGTCCCCGAGGAGGCGGACCTGGTGGTGATCGGCAACCCGACGAACCCGACGTCGGTCCTGCACCCGGCCGCGGACGTCGCCCGGCTCGCCCGGCACGGGCGGACGCTGGTGGTGGACGAGGCGTTCATGGACGCGGTGCCGGGCGAGCGGGAGGCGCTGGCCGGGCGGACGGACGTGCCGGGGCTGGTGGTCCTGCGCAGCCTCACCAAGACGTGGGGGCTGGCCGGGCTGCGGATCGGTTACCTGCTGGCGGCGCCGGAGACCGTCGCGGAGCTGGAGCGCGCCCAGCCGCTGTGGCCGGTGTCCACGCCGGCGCTGGCGGCGGCCCGGGCGTGCGTGGGAACCGCGGCACTCGCGGAGGCGGCCCGGGCGGCCGACCGCGTCGCGGCGGACCGGGCGCACCTGATCGAGGGACTGCGGGGGTTCGCCGCGCACGGACTGCGGGTCGTGGAGCCCGCCGGGGGCCCGTTCGTCCTGGTCCGGCTGGAGCGCGCGGCGGCCGTGCGCGCCCGGCTGCGCGACCTCGGCTACGCGGTGCGCCGCGGGGACACGTTCCCGGGGCTGGACGGGCGGTGGCTGCGGCTGGCGGTACGGGACCGGGAAACGGTGGACGGTTTCCTGAGCGCACTGGGGCGGGCGCTGGAGACCGCCTGAACCGCGTACCGGGCCCGCCCACCGCGCGGGGTCCCGCCCTTCAACCACCCGGTCGGGCGGAGGCCGGGAGCTCGGTACGGCGGGAGAGGCGCGCCCGCCCCGCCGTGCGCGGGCGCCAGGGGTCGCTCCGTCCCGGCGTCAGCCCCGCCGGCCCCGGCGGGACAGGGCCGCCGCTGTGCCGCCCGCCGCGAGGAGGGCGATCGCGCCGCCCGCCACGTACCAGGTCGCCGGGTCGCCGCCGGTCGCCGCCAGGCCCGCCCCGGTGGGCGCCGCCTGCCCCGCGCGTGCTCCCCGGGGCCGGACGCCGGCGTCCGGGTCCGTGCCCGCGGCGGCCGGCCTGCCGCCGGGCGCCTCGCACGTGGCCTCGGCCAGCGTCAGGGTGCCGTCGACCTCGGCGACGTTCAGCTCCAGCGGATCGACGGAGATCCTCAGGTGCAGTGCGGTCGCGGCGGCCGTGCGGGACGTGGTCCTCGTCTTCGACAGTTCCAGCCGCACCTCGCCGACGCCCGGCACCTTCACCTCGGTCGGCCCGGCGGGGGCCAGGGTGACGCGTTTGCCGAGCACCGTCACCGCGCCGGGCAGGGTCACCGAGGCGAGCGGGGTCCTCCCGGCCTCGCAGACCGCCCTGGAGCCGGCCTGCTCGAGCTCGACGAGCCCGAGCAGCGGCAGTCCGGGGACGTGGACCCGGGCCCTGGCGAGGGTGGTGGAGGCCTCGGCCCTGTTCCCCTCCACCGTCGCCCCGGCGTCGGCGACCTCCGCGCGCAGCACGGTGAAGGGCCGGCCGCCGTCCACACCGTCCAGCCGGGCGGTCAGCGCGGTCCTCCGCGCGCTCCGCGGCGCTCGGACCTCGTTGAGGGAGGCGGTGAGCGGGACGTTCACGGTCTTGTCGAGCAGGGACACGTCGAGCCGGGCGCGCAGCACGGCGGCGCCGGCGGCGCCGGCGTGCTCCCCGGTGGCGTGCGCGGGGCCCGCGCCGGCCAGCGCGGCGGGACCGGTGGCGAGGACGGTGGCCGCGGCGACGGCGACCAGGCGGCGTGCATGCGTACGGCGTGCGGGCACGCGGAAGTCGGCGCTGTTCAAGGTGGTGGGACCCCCGGGAGACACGTGTGGGACCCGGAAAGGATGTCCGCGCGGGGGTCGGGCCGTCAGCGATCCGACGACTCTTCACCCCATCGTGGCAAGCTGGCGCGTGTTTTCGAATCCCGGGGAACGGTCGTTCCCCTGCGTCACCCTCGCGCGCCCCACCCGGGGGGGCGGCCCTACCCGACCACGCGCCCGTTCAGCACCACCCGGCGCGGATCGGTCAGCACCCGCACGTCCGCGCGCGGGTCGGACGCGTAGACCACCAGGTCCGCCGGGGCGCCTTCCTCCAGTCCGGGGCGGCCGAGCCACTTCCGGGCCGCCCAGGTGCCGGCCGCGAGGGCCTCGACGGGCGGGATGCCGGCCTTGACCAGTTCGGCGACCTCGTCCGCCGCCAGGCCGTGCGGGAGGGTGCCGCCGGCGTCCGTGCCGACGAAGACGGGGATGCCGGCGTCGTGGGCGGAGCGCACGGTGTCGTAGCGGCGTGCGTGCAGCCGGCGCATGTGGGCCGACCACTGCGGGAACTTGGACTCGCCGCCGTCGGCGAGGTCCGGGAAGGTGGCGATGTTGAC
This sequence comes from Streptomyces sp. Tu 3180, assembly GCF_009852415.1. Lineage (NCBI taxonomy): Bacteria > Bacillati > Actinomycetota > Actinomycetes > Kitasatosporales > Streptomycetaceae > Streptomyces > Streptomyces sp. Tu 3180. The sequence goes on from NZ_WOXS01000002.1 coordinate 2,100,864, forward strand.
GAGGGTGGGGACGATCGCCACGCCCCGTTCGGCGAAGAGCGGGATGGTGTCGTCGGTGAGGCCCGTCGCGTGCTCGACGCAGTCGATGCCGGCCTCGACGAGGTCCCGCAGGGAGTCCTCGGCGAAGCAGTGCGCGGTGACCCGGGCGCCCAGCCGGTGCGCCTCGGCGATCGCCGCCTCGACGGCCCCGCGCGGCCAGCAGGCCGACAGGTCGCCCAGGTCGCGGTCGATCCAGTCGCCGACCAGCTTCACCCAGCCGTCACCGCGCCGCGCCTCCTGCGCGACGTGGGCGACCAGGTCCTCCGGCTCGACCTCCCAGGCGTAGTTGCGGATGTAGCGGCGGGTGCGGGCGATGTGCCGGCCGGCCCGGATGATCTTCGGGAGGTCCTCGCGGCCGTCGATCCAGCGGGTGTCGGAGGGCGAGCCCGCGTCCCGCAGCAGCAGGGCGCCGCGGTCGCGGTCGGTGAGCGCCTGCTTCTCGGCGACGTCCTCGGGGACCGCGCCGTGCCGGTCGAGGCCCACGTGGCAGTGGGCGTCGACCAGCCCGGGCAGCACCCAGCCCTCGACGGTCCGGACGTCGCGGGCGCCGCCGGGGCGGTCGTAGGAGATCCGGCCGCCGACCACCCACAGCTCGTCGCGGACCTCCTCCGGTCCGACGAGCACCCGCCCCTTCACGTGCAGCACCGCGCGTTCGCTCATACCCGGCACCCTAGCCAGGCGCTACCCGGTCTTCCCCACCTGGTCCGAGGTCTCCTCCTCGACCTCGGCCATCGCCGGGTCGAGGAGGCGGGAGAGGAAGTGGCGGGTGCGTTCGTGCCGGGGGCTGCCGATGACCTGCTCGGGGGCGCCGTCCTCGACGATCACCCCGCCGTCCATGAAGACGACCCGGTCGGCGACCTCGCGGGCGAAGGTCATCTCGTGGGTGACGACCATCATCGTCATGCCCTCGTCGGCCAGCATCCGCATCACGGCGAGCACGTCGCCGACCAGCTCCGGGTCGAGCGCCGAGGTCGGCTCGTCGAACAGCATCACCTCGGGGCCCATCGCGAGCGCGCGGGCGATGGCGACGCGCTGCTGCTGGCCGCCGGAGAGGGAGGACGGGTAGGCGTCCGCCTTCTCGGCGAGGCCCACGCGGGCCAGGTTCTCGGCGGCCACCTTCGCCGCCCGCGCCTTGTCCCGCCCCAGCACCCGGCGCTGCGGCAGGGTGAGGTTCTCGGTCACCGTGAGGTGCGGGAACAGGTTGAACTGCTGGAAGACCATGCCGATGCGGCGGCGTACGGCGTCGATGTCGACGTCCGGGTCGGTGAGCTCCGTGCCGCCGACGAAGACCCGGCCCTCGGTGGGCTCCTCCAGGAGGTTCACGCACCGCAGGAGGGTCGACTTGCCCGACCCGGAGGGGCCGATGACGCAGACCACCTCGCCCTGGCCGATCTCCAGGTCGATGCCGCGCAGCACCTCGTTGGCGCCGAAGGACTTGTGCAGACCGCTGACGCGGATCTCGGGCCGGCTCATTTCACGGCCTCCTGGGCCTTGGCCTCCATGCGGCGCACCACGAAGCCGAGCGGAACGGTGATCAGCAGGTAGCACAGGCCGGCGACCAGGATGGGCGTGGAGTTGGCGGTGGTGCTGGCCAGGTCCCGGCCGTACTTGGACAGTTCGCGCTCCTCCAGGGTGACGCCGAGGAACAGCACCAGCGAGGAGTCCTTGAAGAGCAGGACGAGTTCGTTGGTCAGCGGCGGGAGGATGATGCGGAAGGCCTGCGGAATGATGATGGAGACCATGGCCCGGGCGGGCGAGAAGCCCAGCGAACGGGCCGCCTCCATCTGCCCCTTGGGCACGGCCTGGATGCCGGCCCGGATCGTCTCCGCCATGTACGCGGCGGCCACCAGGCCGAGGGCGAGGGCGACCTTGCCGTAGGTGCCGCCGACGATCTCCGTGCCGGGGAAGGCGAGCGGCACCGCGACGCCGATGAAGATGAAGATCAGCAGGGCGGGCAGGCCGCGGAAGATCTCGATGTAGAGGCCGGCCAGCCAGCGGTACGGGCCGACGGACGACAGCCGCATCAGCGCGATCACCATGCCGAGCGCGAGCCCGACGGCGAAGCCGGTCACCGTGTACAGGACGGTGTTCTTCAGCGCCAGCGTGATGACGTCCGGGAACATCTGCCGCGCGATGTCCGTCTGCGCGAACTGGTTCTGCAGCCGGTCCCAGTCGGCCGCGACCGCGAAGGCGATCACGGCCGCGACGAAGACGGCGTACTGGACGCCGCGCGACAGGCCGCGCTTCTGACGCCGGGTCAGGCCCTTCTTCCTGGGCTGGAGCGGTGTCTGCGTGTCGGTCATGGAATCAGGACGCGGCCGGCGAGGCGGCGGACTCGTCGTAGGGGCCGATCCACTGCTCGTACAGCTTCTTGTACGTGCCGTCGGCCTTGGCGTCCGAGAGCGCCTTGTTGACGGCCTCGCGCAGCTCGGTGTTGCCCTTTTTCACCGTGAAGCCGTACTGCTCGCCGGTCTCCAGGTTGTCGACGACCTCGAAGGCGCCGGCGTTGGCCTTGTCCTTCAGCCAGCCCTGGACCACGGGGTAGTCGATGACGACGGCCTTGACCTGGCCGGTGCGCAGGCCGTTGAGGACGGCGTCGGAGGACTCGAAGGAGACCGGGTCGAAGCCCTGCTTCTTGACGTAGTCCTCGCCGGTGGTCTGCGCCTGGGCGCCGAGCGCGACCTTCTCGGACTTGACGTCGGCGAGCGAGGTGACGCCGCTCTTCTTGTCGACGAGGACGGCCTGGGTGGCGTTGAAGTACGGGTCGGAGAAGTCGACGTTCTTCTTCCGCTCCTCGGTGATGGTCATGCCGGCCGCGGCCAGGTCGCACTCGCCGGAGTTGAGGAAGGCGCCGGTCTTGAAGTTCTCGAACGGCGTGTCGAGGATCTCCTGCTTCACGCCCAGGTCCTCGGCCACCAGGTCGATCAGCGCCACGTCGAAGCCCTGCACCTTGCCGTCGATCTCCGACTGGAAGGGCGGGTAGGGCAGGTGGGTGCAGGTGGTGAGCTGCCCCGCCTTGACGAGCTCGACACCGCCGGCGGCGGTCCCGGCACCGCTGCCCCCGTCGTCGCTGGAGGTGCAGGCGGTCAGGAGGACCAGCCCGGCCGTCGCGGTGGTGGCGGCCAGTATGCGGGTCCGGCGGCCGAGGAGCGTCTTCACGGGGGCCTCCTGTCAGGGAACTGTGGGTTCCGATTATAAGGAGAGGTTTGGGGTCCTCAAATCAAACCGATGGCCGCGAGGCCCTCCGGCCTGAGAACCCTGCGGTCGAGCGGCGCTCCGGGGGCCGGTTACCCTCGATTCCGTCGTACCCGCGCAGTCGCGAAGCAGAGAGAGCACCGCCGTGACCCACCCCCTCCTCGACCTGCCCCCGCTGAGCGCCGCGCACTTCGCCTCGATCGAGGACCGCGTGGCGCGCCTGCTCCGCACCGAGCAGGACGTCGTGATCACGCAGGGCGAGGCGCTGCTGCCGCTGGAGGGCGCGATCCGCGCGGCCGCGGGTCCCGGCACGACCGCCCTGAACGTCATCACCGGCCCCTACGGACAGACCTTCGGCGACTGGCTGCGGGACTGCGGCGCCACGGTGATCGATCTGGCGGTGCCCTTCCACACGGCGGTGACGGCCGGGCAGATCCGGGACGCCTTCGCCGAGCACCCGGAGATCGACTTCGTGTCCCTGGTGCACGCGGAGGCGGCCACCGGGAACACCAACCCGGTCGCGGAGATCGGGGAGGCGGTGCGGGCGCACGGGGCGCTGTTCTACCTGGACGCGGTGGCGTCGATCGGTGCCGAACCGGTGCTTCCGGACGCGTGGGGCGTGGACCTGTGCGTGATCGGCGCGCAGAAGGCGATGGGCGGTCCGGCCGGGGTGTCGGCGGTGTCGGTGAGCGGACGGGCGTGGGCGCGGATGGCCGCGAACCCGCGGGCGCCGCGCCGCTCCTACCTCTCCCTGCTGGACTGGAAGGAGCGCTGGATCGACGGCGGCCGCAAGGCGCTGCTGCACGCGCCGGCGCAGCTGGAGATGCTGGCGCTCGAGGCGTGCGTGGAGCGCATCGAGGCGGTGGGCCTGGACGCGGTCATGGCCCGGCACGCGTCGGCCGCGGCGGCCACGCGGGCGGGTGCGTCGGCGCTCGGCGGCGGCCTGGAGCCGTACGTGCGCGAGGCGGCGGAGGCCGCCCCGGTGGCCACCACCCTGCGGGTCCCGCCGGGCACGGTGGCCGCGGACCTGGTGGCCCGCGCCCTGGCCGCCGACCCGGCGCTCCCCCTGGCCGCGGGCGGTGGCGCCCTGGCCGGGGAGATGATCCGCGTCAACCACTACGGCCCCGACGCGACGCCGGGCGCGGTACGGGCGAGCCTCGCGGCGCTGGGCGCCGCGCTGGCGGAGCAGGGTCTGACGGTGGACGTGGAGGGCGCGCTGCGGGCGGCGGAGGACTCCTGGAAGTAGCGGGGCGACGCCCCCTCCGCCCGGCGCGCCTCCCCCGGGACCGGGGGGCGCCGCCGGGCGTCCCTGCCGGAGCGCCGGGCGCCCTTCCGTCCGGCCGAGGGGGACACGCGGCGCGGCGGGCACACCGGTCTCCCGCGGAAGCGCATCGGGGAAGTGACCGGAGCGTGAATTCCGCGGCATTACCGGAATCACCCGCGCGTCACCTTCCACGGAATTCTTTCACTTATTCTTCGAATACCCTTCCGGGTGGCTTCCCTCCTTCTTCTGCCCGCTTCTCCCGGGCCTAAACGTCTTGATTCCAGGGGCGGGAAACCGCGCGTTCCGGACACCGACCGCGAGCGTTATACAGGTGTGATCGGTTCCACATCGTGTCCACTTTGCGGCCTAAGTCCCCTACAAATCGGTGCATACCGTCGAGCCTTCGCGCAGACCCGCACGCCTGCGCGATAACACAGAACAAGCCCGCATGTAACCCCGCCAGGCGATGCAATTTTGAATTTACCTGGGTAAGTTCAATTCGCATGACTGCCGCACAAGCAGACCTGCAAATCGACCGCCCCACCGTGGCGGACGGAGCCGTGCTGTGGCGGATAGCCAAGGACTCGAAGGTCCTCGACCTGAACTCGTCGTACAGCTATCTGCTGTGGTGCCGTGACTTCGCCGCCACCTCGGCCGTCGCCCGCGACGAGCACGGTGGGCCGATCGGCTTCGTCACCGGATACCTGCGGCCGGACAGCCCGCGCACCCTGCTGGTCTGGCAGGTCGCGGTGGACGAGGCGCACCGCGGGCGCGGTCTCGCCGCCGCCCTGCTCGACGGCCTGGCCGCGCGGACCGCCGCGGAGCACGGGGTGGACACCGTGGAGACCACCATCACCCCGGGCAACACCGCCTCCGAGCGCCTGTTCACCGCGTTCGCCGGGCGCCACGGCGCCCTGCTGGAGCGCGAGGTGCTGTTCGGGACCGGCCAGTTCCCCGACGGGCCGCACGACCCCGAGGTGCTGTACCGCATCGGTCCCCTCGCGCGCTGACCGCACGGCCCCCGTCCCGATCCTCCGACTCCTTCCGATTCCCCACGCCACCGAGGAGCGATTCGTCGTGACCATCACCCAGCCCGACCTGAGCGTCTTCGAGACCCTCGAGTCCGAGGTGCGCAGCTACTGCCGCGGCTGGCCCACCGTCTTCGACCGTGCGCACGGCAGCCGCATGTACGACGAGGACGGCCACGAGTACCTCGACTTCTTCGCCGGAGCCGGTTCACTCAACTACGGGCACAACAACCCGGTCCTGAAACGGGCGCTGCTCGACTACCTGGAGCGTGACGGCGTCACGCACGGGCTCGACATGTCGACGACGGCCAAGCGCGCGTTCCTGGAGTCCTTCCAGAACTGGATCCTGCGCCCGCGCGACCTGCCGTACAAGGTGATGTTCCCGGGGCCGACGGGCACCAACGCCGTGGAGTCCGCGCTGAAGCTGGCGCGGAAGGTGAAGGGGCGCGAGGCGATCGTGTCCTTCACCAACGCCTTCCACGGCATGTCGCTGGGTTCGCTCGCCGTGACCGGCAACGCCTTCAAGCGGGCCGGGGCCGGCATCCCGCTGGTGCACGGCACGCCCATGCCGTTCGACAACTACTTCGACGGCACGGTCCCCGACTTCCTGTGGTTCGAGCGGCTCCTGGAGGACCAGGGCTCCGGCCTCAACAAGCCCGCCGCCGTGATCGTCGAGACCGTGCAGGGCGAGGGCGGCATCAACGTCGCCCGGTCCGAGTGGCTGCGGGCCCTGGCCGAGCTGTGCGAACGCCAGGACATGCTGCTGATCGTCGACGACATCCAGATGGGCTGCGGCCGCACCGGCGCCTTCTTCTCCTTCGAGGAGGCCGGCATCACGCCCGACATCGTCACCGTGTCCAAGTCGATCAGCGGCTACGGACTGCCCATGTCCCTGTGCCTGTTCAAGCCCGAGCTGGACGTCTGGGAGCCGGGCGAGCACAACGGCACCTTCCGCGGCAACAACCCCGCCTTCGTCACGGCCACCGCGGCCCTGGAGGCGTACTGGACCGACGGCTCCGCGATGGAGAAGCAGACCCGTTCGCGCGGCGAGCAGGTCGAGCGGGCGCTGGCCGCCGTCGCCGGGGAGAACCCCGCCGACGTGAAGGAGTACCGGGGCCGCGGGCTGGTGTGGGGCATGGAGTTCCACGACAAGCGGCGTGCGGAGCGGGTCGCCCGGCGCTCCTTCGACCTCGGGCTGCTGGTCGAGACGTCCGGGCCCGAGAGCGAGGTCGTCAAGCTGCTCCCGGCCCTGACCATCACCCCGGACGAGCTGGACGAGGGGCTGACCACGCTCGCCCGCGCCGTCCGCGAGACCGCCTGACCCCCCGGACCACCCGAACCACCGGGCCGACGGCCCGGGCATCCGGCACACACCACCACCTAGGAGGCATCGCAGCACCGTGATTGTCCGTTCCTTCAAGGAGATCGAAGGCACCGACCGGCACGTGAGGTCCGCGTCCGGCACCTGGGAGAGCAAGCGCATCGTCCTCGCCAAGGAGAAGGTCGGCTTCTCCCTGCACGAGACGATCCTGTACGCGGGCACGGAGACGTCGATGTGGTACGCGAACCACATCGAGGCCGTCGTCTGCGTGGAGGGCGAGGCCGAGCTCACCGACCACGAGAGCGGGCTGACCCACACGATCACGCCCGGCACCATGTACCTCCTGGACGGTCACGAGCGGCACACGCTGCGCGTCAAGGAGGACTTCCGCTGCATCTGCGTCTTCAACCCGCCCGTCACCGGACGGGAGGACCACGACGAGAACGGCGTCTACCCGCTGCTCACCGAGGAGGTGTGAGGTTCCGTGACCACCGCGACCACCACCACCGGCACCCGGGTCCCCGACCTCTACCCGACGCGCGGCACCGCCGAGGTGCTCACCCCGCGCCAGGACCCGGTCGTCTGGGGCGCCCCCGACGCGGCCGGCCCGATCACCCCGGCCGACCTCGGGGCGTTCGAGCGCGACGGCTTCCTCGCCATCGACCAGCTGATCACCGAGGACGAGGTCGCCGTCTACCGGGACGAGCTGAACCGGCTGGTCACCGACCCGGCGGTCCGGGCCGACGAGCGGTCGATCGTCGAGCCGAAGTCCAAGGAGATCCGCTCGGTCTTCGAGGTGCACAGGATCAGCGAGGTGTTCGCGCGCCTGGTGCGCGACGAGCGCGTCGTCGGCCGCGCCCGGCAGATCCTCGGCTCGGACGTGTACGTCCACCAGTCGCGGATCAACGTCAAGCCGGGCTTCGGGGCCAGCGGCTTCTACTGGCACTCGGACTTCGAGACCTGGCACGCCGAGGACGGTCTGCCGCGGATGCGGACGGTGTCCGTGTCGATCGCGCTGACCGAGAACTTCGACACCAACGGCGGGCTCATGATCATGCCGGGGTCGCACAGGACGTTCCTGGGGTGTGCGGGCTCCACGCCGAAGGACAACTACAAGAAGTCCCTGCAGATGCAGGACGCGGGCACCCCGTCCGACGAGGCGCTGACCTCGCTGGCGTCCGAGCACGGCATCAAGCTGTTCACGGGCAGGGCCGGCTCGGCGACCTGGTTCGACTGCAACTGCATGCACGGCTCCGGGGACAACATCACGCCGTTCCCGCGCAGCAACGTGTTCATCGTGTTCAACAGCGTGGAGAACACGGCGGTGGAGCCGTTCGCGGCACCGGTGCGGCGGCCCGAGTTCATCGGGGCCAGGGACTTCACGCCGGTGCGGTAGGCCGGGCAACGGCGTGACACGGACCGCGGGCCGGGCCTCCCCGTGTGGGACAGGGAGGCACCGGCCCGCCGCCGTGCCCGCGCGGCGGCGGTGTCACCCGGACAGCGCGTCCAGCAGCCGGTCCACGTCGGCGGCCGTGTTGTACAGGTGGAAGGACGCCCGCAGATGGCCCGCCCGGTCGGACACGGCGACACCCGCCCTCGCCAGCTCCGGCTGCAGGCGCCCGAGTCCGGGCACGGACACGATCGCCGAGCCGGGCGCGGGCACCGGCTCGTGGCCCAGCGCGGCGAGCCCCGCGCGGAAGCGGCCGGCGAGGGCGAGGTCGTGGTCCCGGACGGCGTCCACCCCGATCTCCTCCAGGAGTTCGAGGGAGGCGCGCAGCCCCGCGTAGCTGAACAGGGCGGGGCTGGAGTCGAACCGCCGCGCGGAGCGGGCGAGTTCGGTGACGGGGCCGTAGCAGCTGTTCCAGGGCTCCTCCCCCGCGGTCCAGCCCGCCTGCACCGGCGTCAGGTCGCCGAAGTCCCCGGGCACCACGAGGAAGGCCGCCCCGTGCGGGCCGAGCAGCCACTTGTAGGAGACGCAGACGGAGTAGTCGAACGCGTCGGCCTCCACCGGCAGCCAGCCGGCGCCCTGGGAGAAGTCCACGTAGGTGCGCGCCCCGTGCACCCGGGCCGCCTCGCGCAGCGCGGGCAGGTCGGCGATCCGGCCGTCGGCGGACTGCGCGGCGCTGACCGCGACCAGCGCGGTGCCCTGCCGGACGGAGTCGGCGAGCCGTTCCAGCGGCACGGCCCGCACCTTGAGGTCGCCGCGGGTGTGGAACGGGTTGAGGACGGAGGTGAAGTCGCCCTCCACGGTGAGGACCTCGGCGCCCGGCGGCAGCGACGCCGCGATCAGCGCGGTGTGCAGGGCGACCGTGGCCCCGGCCGCGACCCGCTCGACGGGGACGCCGGCCAGCCGGGCGTAGGCGGCACGGCAGGCCTCGACGTCGGCGTAGACCTGGTCGAGCGAGCCGCCCTCGGCCCGGATCCGCGCGGCCTCGGCGAGCGCGGTCACGGTACGGGCGGGCAGGAGGGCGTTGCTCGCGGTGTTCAGGTAGGTGTTCTTCGGGGCGAACTCGGCACGGACGAGGTTCTCGAAGGTCTCCATGGGACCACTCTGCGGCCCCGGGACCTCCCCGTCCATCGCCGGATTCTGCGCGACATCGCCAAGGAACGCTTATGGATGCGGCCCGGCCCGGGTGTCTCAGTGCTGCGGCACCGCGCATCCGTCCGGGCCGCAGGCCTCCGCGCCGTCCTGGCCGTCCGTCGCGGCGGAGCCGCCGTCGATCAGCCGCAGCGGCGCTCGCTCGCCCCAGGCCTGGCTCAGTGCCCGGGCGAAGACCTCGGCGGGCTGGGCGCCGGAGACGCCGTACGTGCGGTCCAGCACGAAGAACGGCACTCCGGTCGCGCCGAGCTGCGCGGCCTCGCGCTCGTCGGCGCGGACCTCGGCGGCGTACGCCTCCGGGTCGGCGAGGACCCGGCGGGCGGCGTCCTCGTCCAGACCGGCGGCGCCGGCCAGCTCGACGAGCCGTTCGTCGTCGTTGTAGACGGACCGCTCCTCGGCGAAGTTGGCCCGGTACAGCAGGTCCAGCAGCTCCACCTGGCGGCCCTGCTCGCGGGCGAAGTGCAGCAGGCGGTGCATGTCGAAGGTGCTGCCGTGGTCCCGGCCCCGGGTGCGGTAGGGCAGGCCCTCGGCGGCGGCCTGGGCGCCCAGGTTGTCCTCGCCGGCCTCGGCCTGCGCCTCGCTCATGCCGTACTTCCGGGTGAGCATGCTGACCACGGACTGGATGTCGTCCTTGGCGCGGCCCGGGTCCAGCTCGAAGGAGCGGTGCACCACCTCGACCCCGTCGCGGTGCGGGAAGGCGGCGAGCGCCTTCTCGAAGCGGGCCTTTCCGACGTAGCACCAGGGGCAGGCGATGTCGGACCAGATTTCCACGCGCATCGTGTCGGCACTCTCCAGGTCGTGCGGGGACGGAGGCTCCCTCCGCCGACTGCGTGAACGTTCAAGCAGTCGGCTTCATTCCCCTGGCGCGGTGAACCGCAGGCGCAGGTGGCGGCCGTCCCCGGCGGGCGTAGAACGCCTGCGCGCGGTGGTTGCCGACGCGCACCTCCAGGGACGCCTCCCGTCTGCCGTCCGCCCGCCACCGCTCCACGCAGGCGGTGTGCAGGGCGGTGCCGACGCCCGAGCGCCAGTGGCCGGGGTCGACGTGGAACTGGAACAGCGTGACGGTGTCGGCGGGGTCGCCCCCGGGGGTGCGGAAGGAGGCGACGCCGACCAGACGGGCGTCCCGCACCGCGCACAGCACGTGGCCGCCGGGCCGCTCGACGGCCTCCCGCCAGCGCGCCCGCCAGTCCGTGCCGTCGTCCGGGAGGCCGTCCGGGCAGTACGTGGACCGGGCGCGCCGGTGCAGCGCGGCGACGTCCGGGGCCTCGACCGCCAGGGCGGTCCTGATCAGCAGGGAGTCGACGGTCCGGTGCGCTCTGACCACGCAGCGGAGGACGCCGGCGGCCGGCCGGCGGTTCCCGGGGCGCTCAGCTTCCGTCCCTGAGGTCGCGCGGCGGGTACGGCCGGAACTCGATGCGGTCGTACGTCACCGCGCAGCCCTCGCCCGTCGGCGACTGGGCCATGAAGCCGACCAGGGCGGCCGCCGGCTCCTCCTCGCCGCCGAGGGTGAAGAGGCGCACGAAGGTCCAGCGCGCACCGTCGCGGGAGGCGTGGAAGGCGAAGGCGCGGCCGGTGCGGCTCACCCGGAGCCAGACGGAAGCGCCCTCGACGGTGAAGGAGTTGGCGTCGTCGGAGTGGCCCCGGGTGACCACCGTGCAGATCGTGGGCACGTCCGGGGAGTACTCCAGGCAGAGCTTGGCCCAGGCCCGGTCGCCGACGTGGACGTAGAGCACCCCGGCGTCGAAGGCGGCGGCGAAGCCGACCGTGACGCGGGCGATCAGCTGGAAGTCGCCCTCGGGCGCGCCCAGGAGCCGGGGGGCGTCGGCGGCGGGGTCCAGTGCCTCGCCGGTGGGCGGCACGAAGCGGTCCTGGCGGGCGCCCGCCCGGCCGGTCAGCACGCCGTCCCCGTACGACCAGTGGCCGTCGGGGCCGTGTGCGCGCAGGGCGAAGGGGAGTTCGGGGAGTTCCACGTCCATCCGGTGAGTGTTCCAGATCAGGCGGGGCGGCCCGGAAGGGGCCGGGGCCCGTCCGGCGGATCGTGCCGGACGGGCCCCGGGCGCCGTCCGGTCAGCGCTCCAGGCGGCCGTCGAAGCGGCGCGGCAGCCCGAGCGGGTTGTCGTCCCGCAGCTCCTGGGGCAGCAGCGCCTGGGGCGTGTTCTGGTAGACGACCGGCCGCAGCCACCGCTCGATGGCCGTGCCCCCCACGGACGTGGACGTGGAGGTCGTCGCCGGGTAGGGCCCGCCGTGGTGCTGGGCGGGGGCCACCGCGACGCCCGTCGGCCAGCCGTTGACGAGCACGCGGCCGGCCAGGGGCGTCAGCTCCCGCACGAGCTCCGCGCCGCGGCCCTCGCCCCGCGCCTCCTCCGTGGAGAGCTGGACGGTCGCGGTGAGGTTGCCCGGCAGCCGCGACAGCACGGCCCGCACCTCGGCCTCGTCCGCGTAGCGGGCCACCACGGTCACCGGGCCGAAGCACTCCTCGAGGAGCAGGTCGTGCTCGCCCTCCTCGGCCAGCCGGCTCGCCGGGACGGTGAAGAAGCCCGCGCTGACCGTGTGCTCGCCGCCCGCGCCCGGCGTCACCGGGGACTCCACGTCGGCCAGCCCGGCGCGCTCGGTGACCCCGGCGACGAAGTTGTCGCGCATGCGGTGGTCGAGCAGGACGCCCGCGTCGGTGTCGCTGACCGCGTCCGTCAGCGACTTCACCAGCCGGTCCCCGGCCGCGCCGGCCGGGGCCAGGACCAGGCCCGGCTTGACGCAGAACTGGCCGACGCCCAGGGTCATCGAGCCCGCCAGGCCCGCACCGATCTCCTCGGCGCGCTCGGCGGCCGCGGCCTCGGTGACGAGGACCGGGTTCAGGGAGCCCAGCTCGCCGTGGAAGGGGATCGGGACCGGGCGGGCGGCCGCCGCGTCGAAGAGGGCGCGGCCCCCGCGCACGGAGCCGGTGAAGCCGGCCGCCGAGACCAGCGGGTGCTTGACGAGTTCGACGCCGGCCTCGAAGCCGTGCACCAGGCCGAGCACGCCCTCGGGGATGCCGTGCCGGGCGGCGGCCCGGCGCAGCACCTTGGCGACCAGCTCGGACAGGCCCGGGTGGTCGGGGTGGGCCTTGACGACGACCGGGCAGCCGGCCGCGAGCGCGCTCGCGGTGTCGCCGCCGGGGACGGAGAAGGCGAAGGGGAAGTTGGAGGCGGAGTAGACGGCGACGACGCCCAGCGGCACCTTGTAGCGGCGCAGGTCCGGGACGGGCGGGGTGGCGGTGTCGTCGGGGTGGTCGATGACGACGTCGAGGAAGGCGCCCTCGTCGACGATGCCGGCGAAGGCCCGCAGCTGGTAGCAGGTGCGGGCGAGTTCGCCGGTCAGCCGGACCGGGCCGAGGGCGGTCTCCGCGTCGGCGGTCTCGACGAGCACGCCCTTGGCCGCCTCCAGCTCCTCGGCGGCCGTGCGCAGGAAGGCGGCGCGGACGGTGCGGTCGGTCAGCGCGTCCCGCGCGTCGTGCGCGGCCCGGACGGCGGCGTCCACCTCCTGGGCCGTGGCCTCCACCGCAACCTGTTCACGCTGCTTCCCGGTTCGGGGGTCGACACTCCAGACTGGTGCTGCTGCCACTGCGGGTCCTTCCACTTGATTGCCGCATGCGATGCCGCAGGATGTACGTCATCCACCAGGGGCGTTCGATATACTGAACACTGTCTCTGATGGTGAATATGCTGCGGAGACTATTTCCCGGCGAACGAGGGGGTCAAGGGCATGTCGGCTGGCGAGACGGGCGGCGGGGCGCAGGTCAAGTCCGCGGTGCGGACCGTGGAACTCCTCGAGTACTTCGCCGGGCGCCCCGGCATGCACTCCCTCGCGGCGGTCCAGGAGGCCGTCGGCTACCCCAAGTCCAGCCTCTACATGCTGCTGCGCACCCTCGTGGACCTCGGCTGGGTGGAGACGGACGCGACGGGCACGCGGTACGGCATCGGCGTGCGGGCGCTGCTGGTCGGCACCTCCTACATCGACGGCGACGAGGTGGTCGCGGCGGCCCGCCCGACCCTGGACCGGCTCTCGGACGACACGACGGAGACCATCCACCTCGCCCGGCTCGACGGCACCAACGTCGTCTACCTGGCCACCCGTCAGTCACAGCACTACCTGCGTCCCTTCACCCGGGTCGGCCGCCGGCTGCCCGCCCACTCGACCTCGCTCGGCAAGGCGCTGCTGAGCACGTACCCGGACGAGCAGGTGCGCAAGATGCTCCCCGAGACGCTGCCCGCCCTGACCGAGAACACCATCACCGACCGGGAGAAACTCATCGAGGAGCTGCACCAGGTGCGGGAGCAGGGCTTCGCCGTGGACCGCGAGGAGAACACGCTCGGATTGCGCTGCTTCGGCGTGGCGATCCCCTACCGCACCCCCGCGCGGGACGCGATCAGCTGCTCGGTCCCGGTGGCCCGGCTCACGCCCGCGCACGAGCAGATGGTCAAGGACGCCCTGTTCGACGCGCGTGACCGGCTGACCCTGGCGACCCGGAGGCTCTGAGCGGTGGCCGCCGCCGATGTCGCCCTGCGCGCGGTGCACGACAGCGACCTGCCCGTCTTCTACCGGCAGCTGAACGACCCCGACGCCCTGCGCATGGCGGCCTTCACCCCCGAGGACCCGGCCGACCGGGACGCCTTCGACGCCCGCTGGGCCCGCATCCGCAGCTCGCCGGACGTCGTCGTGCGCACGGTGCTGGTCGACGGTGACGTGGTGGGCCACACGGCGGTGTACGGGGAGCCGGGCGAGCGCGAGGTGACGTACTGGATCGACCGGGCGTACTGGGGCCGGGGCGTCGCCACGGCCGCGCTGCGCGGGCTGCTGGCCGAGGTGACCGAGCGCCCGCTGTACGCGCGCGCGGCCGCGGACAACGCGGGATCGCTGCGCGTGCTGGAGCGGTGCGGCTTCGAGGTCTCCGCGCGGGTCACGGGGTACGCGCCCGCGCGGGGTGCGGAGATCGGCGAACTGGTGCTGACGCTGGACGGCTGACCGCGCGCCGGACCCGTTCCCGTCCGGGCGGGCGCGGTGTGCGACTTCGCGCCGACGGCCCTCCCCCGTACGGCGGAGGCGGATCGTCACCGTGCAGGAGGTGCCCGCGGGCGGCCGCGCGGGAGTGTGGGGGCATGTCGCAGACACTCGCCCCCGCCGTCGCCGCCGACGGCACCGTGCTCCCCCGCTCCCGCAGGCTGCTGCGCGCCGTCGCCGTCGTGGCCTGCCTGCCGTACCTCGCCCTCAAGGCCGCCTGGGTGGCCGGCAGTCACGTCGGCATCCCGGCGAACAGCCCGCTGCTGGACCACGGCACCGCGATGGTCGTCGCGAACGTCCTCACGGTCCTGATGGACGGCGCCGTGATCGTGCTCGCGCTCCTGCTGACCCGCCCGTGGGGGCGCGGGGTGCCCGCGTGGCTGCTCGCGGTGCCGATGTGGGCCGCGACCGGGCTGCTGGCGCCGATCATGGCCGGCTATCCGCTCCAGTTGCTGGTGCGGGCGCTCGGCGGGAGCGCCGCGGGCACGTCCGGCGGCGCGGACGAACCCTTCCTGCACCCGTGGGTGTTCGTCGTCGTCTACACCGGGTTCATCGTCCAGGGCCTCGCGCTGGGCGCGCTGTTCGTGCTGTACGCCCGGGACCGCTGGGGTCGTCTGTGGCGCGGCCGGACGGGGGACCTGCCGTCCGGGACGACGGGGACGGCGCAGCGGGCCGCCGCGGCGGCGGCCGCCGTGCTCGCCCTGTTCCCGCTGGCGCTCCGGGTCTTCTGGGCCTGCGGCGGCACGGCCGGTCTGAGCGCGGGCACCGTCGCGAACCGGAGCAGCGACTTCCACGTCCTGGAGTCCCTGTACGCCCTCTCCCTCCTGGCCGCGGTCACCGGCGGCCTCCTGCTGGCCTTCCGGCGCGCTCCGGCGCTGCCGGTGCGGGTGCCGCTCCTCCTCGCCGGGATCGGCTCCGGTGCCGTGGCCTGCTGGGGCGGCTGGATGACGGCGGTCGCGCTGATGCCCTCGGGAGATCCCGCCGACCGCCCGACGGCGCTGATGCTCCTGACCTACGCTGGCCAGATGATCGTCGGTCTCCTCGTCGCCGCCGTCGGCGCCCGCTTCCTCGCCGCGCGGTCCGCCCGGGCAGTGAAGCACCCGGCGACGTGAGGGCGCTGGCACGGCCGCTGTTCGGCCGACGGGCGCGGCTGCGCTGGATCCACCTGATCGTGGGCGGCGCGCTCGCCATGCCGTACGTCCTCGTCGGCGCGGTCGTCGTCGGTCCGGCGGCCGGCGGCGCCGTCGTCCTGACGTCGCTCACCCTCCAGCTCGCCTCGTTCGGCGTCGGCCTGCCGATCGCCGCCCTCACCTCCCTGTTCCCGCTGACCCGGCCGCTGGAGACCGCCGCCGTGCGCTGGCTGTGCGCGGTGGAGGCGGACCGGCTCGCCGACGGGCCCGCCCGGGGGCGGGCCGCGAAGGGCCGTACGGCGGCCTGGTTCACGCTGCACCTGGGGCTCGGCGCGATCATCGCCGCACTGTCGCTGGCGGTGCCGCCGTTCGCCGCCGTGCTGATCGTGCTGCCGTTCGCCGCGGGGCTGCGGGACTCCCGGCTCGGACTGCCGGACGTCTTCGACCACGCCTGGGCGCCGGCCCTCGCACCGGTCGCGGGCGTGGCGTCGCTCCTCGCGCTGGCCGGCTGCGCGGCCGGGGCCGGGGCCCTGCTGGCCCGCTGGGCGCCCGTGCTGCTCGGCCCCACCCCCGAGGACCGGCTCGCCGCCGCCGAGGCGCGCGCCGCCGACCTCGCCGTGCGCAACCGGCTGGCGCGCGAGCTGCACGACTCCGTCGGGCACGCGCTGAGCGCGGTGACCCTCCAGGCGAGCGCGGCGCGCCGGGTCCTCGACGGCGATCCGGAGTTCGTCCGCGAGGCGCTCGCCGCCATCGAGGAGACCACCCGGCGCACGGTGGGCGAACTGGACGCGGTGCTCGGTGTGCTGCGGGACGGCGACGCGCCCGGCACGGCCCCGGCGCCCACGCTCGCCGACGACCTCGACGGTCTGCTGCGCCGCACCCGGGCGGGCGGACTGAAGGTGTCGGCCGCCGTCCGGGCGGCGCCCGGGTCCCTGCCGCCGGTGCTGTCCCGCGAGGCCTACCGGATCGTGCAGGAGGGGCTGAGCAACGCCCTCAAGCACGCCGGCGGGGGGATCACCGTCACCCTGCGCGTCGAGGTGCGGGACGGCCACCTGGAGATCACCCTCACCAACCCCCTGGCCGCCGTCCCCGGCCCCCGCCGCGCGCCCCGCGCCGGCGGCGGTCACGGCCTGCGCGGCATCGAGGACCGCGCCCGGCTGCTGGGCGGCACGGCCCGGGCCGGCCCGGCGGAGGGAACCTGGCGGCTGCACGTACGACTGCCGATGCACACGGCGACCTGACCGAAAGGACCCCATGACCGGCCCCTCCCCGATCCGCGTCGTCCTCGCCGACGACGAACGCATGGTGCGCACCGCGCTGCGGGCGATCCTGACCGCCGAGCCGGATCTGGAGGTGGTCGGCGAGGCGGCCACCGGTGCGGAGGCGGTGTCCGTGGTGCGGGACCGCCGGCCCGACGTGGTGCTGATGGACGTCCGGATGCCCCGGATCGACGGCATCCGCGCCACCGAGCGGATCCTCTCCGGCCCGGGCGAACCGCCCCGGATCATCGTCGTCACCACCTTCGAGAACGACTCCTACGTGTACGACGCGCTGCGCGTCGGGGCCGCCGGGTTCCTGCTCAAGCGGGCGGACGCCGACGCGCTCGTGGGGGCGGTGCGGCTGGTGGCGCGCAGCGACACCCTGCTGTTCCCCGCGGCGGTCCGCGCCCTCGCCACCGAGCACGCGCGCGCGTGCCCCGCTCCGCCGGAGTGGGCGGCGCGGCTCACCGGCCGGGAGAGCGAGGTGCTGCGGCACATGGCGGCCGGGCTGACCAACGCGGAGATCGCGCGGCGGATGGAGGTCGGCCCCGCCACGGTGAAGACGCACGTGGCGTCGGTGCTGGCGAAGACCGGCGCCCGGGACCGCACCCAGGCCGTCATCGCGGCCTACGAGGCGGGCTTCCTGCGCGGCCGGTGAGCGGTCCGCGCGGCCCGGTCGCCGAGCCCGCCGCAGCGGGCCCGCGCCCCGTCCTCCGGCCGGTGCCACGAGGCCCCGTCCTGCATGAGGATCCGATGAGAAACCGGGCGGACGGAAACAATTCGGCCGGTCCCGTTCGTCTGTCCGGACGCGATGAACAGGACGATCAGACGCGCCTCGGTCCTCACGCTGCTCCTGGTGCTCGCCCTGCTGGTCAGGGCGACCTGGGTGCAGTTCTACGAGGGCCGGGCACTCGCGGACGACAGGCACAACCGGCGCAACGCGATCGCGACCTACGCGGAGCCGCTGGGGGACATCGTCGTGGCCGGCGAGCCGATCACCGGCTCGGCCCGGACGGAGCGCGGCGACCTCGCGTACAAGCGCACGTACGGGAACGGCCCGCTGTACGCGGCGGTGACGGGCTACGCCTCGCAGTCCTACGCCCCGACGCAGCTGGAGGGCATCTACGAGGACCTGCTCAACGGCACGGACCCCCGGCTGAGGACGGTGGCGGACACCGTCACCAACCAGCGGGCCGCACCGGGCAACGTGGTGACGACCATCGACCCCGAGGTGCAGCGGGCGGCGTACGAGGCGCTCGGCGACAAGAAGGGCGCGGCGGTCGCGATCGACCCGGAGACGGGCCGGATCCTGGCGGCCGTGTCGACCCCGTCCTACGATCCGGCGTCGCTGACCGACGCCAACACCGCCGGCGAGGCCTGGGAGAAGCTCACCGAGGACCCGGACAAGCCGCTCACCAACCGGGCGCTGCGCCAGCCGCTGCCGCCGGGTTCGACGTTCAAGCTGGTGGTCGCGGCGGCGGCGCTGGAGGACGGGCTGTACGCGTCGGTGGACGACAGGACCGACAGCCCCGACCCGTACACGCTGCCGGGCACGGTCACGGACCTGACCAACGAGAACCCGAACGCGCCCTGCGAGAACGCCTCGATCCGGGTGGGCCTGCAGTACTCCTGCAACAACGTCTTCGCGAAGATGGCCGTCGACCTGGGCCAGGACAAGGTGCGGGAGACGGCCGAGAGGTTCGGCTTCAACGACGGGACGCAGGACGTCCCGGTGCGTGCCCACGCCAGCGTGTACCCCTCGGACATGGTGCCGTCCGAGACCGCGCTGACCGGCATCGGCCAGTTCGACGTCACGGCGACGCCGCTGCAGATCGCGATGGTGTCGGCGGCGCTGGCCAACGGCGGCGAGCTGGTCTCGCCGCACATGGTCGCGCAGATCACCGACAGCGGCGGCGACGTGCTGAGGGACTACGACGGCGAGAGCGGCGCGAAGCGGATCGTCAGCGCCTCGACCGCCGGGCAGTTGCAGTCGGCGATGCGGACGGTCGTCGAGGAGGGCACCGGCACGAACGCGCGGATCCCCGGCGCGACCGTGGGCGGCAAGACGGGCACCGCCCAGCACGGCGAGAACAACAGCAAGACGCCGTACGCCTGGTTCACCTCGTACGGGAAGTCCGGCTCCTCCGGTGAGGAGGTCGCCGTGGCGGTCGTGGTGGAGCAGTCCGGCGCGGCCCGTTCGGAGGTCAGCGGCAACGGCCTGGCGGCGCCGGTCGCCAGGGCGGCGATGGAAGCGGCGCTCGGGGACTGAACCCTCCCGGCCGTGAGGCCGTCTTCACGGACGGGCCGCCCCCTTCCCCCCGGGGGCGGCCCGTCCTCCCGCGGTCGCCGGCCTGGCCGAAGGCGCCCAGCGGGCTGAAGTCGCCGAGGAGGCCGAAGTCGGGGGCGCCGACCACCCGGCCGGACCACTCGGGTGCGGTCAGTCCCCGACTGCGCACGTCCGCCGCGGTGTCGATGACGATCGTCACCGGCGTCATGGCGGCGATGCCGACCAGGACGGCGCCCCGCACCCCGCGGGCGATCCGGGCCCCGGCCGGTCGGCCGCCCGCCGAGCGCCGGACGTGGCGAGTGCTCCTCGGTGCCTGGAGGGCCGACGGGGCGGGCGCCGGCTGAATCATGCCCGTACGGGGTCGAGTTCAGGTGTGGTTCGTGTTACGGAATCAGGTGTCGACCCGTCATACACCGTTCGACCCTCCGTACGAACTCGTGAACGATCACTGCTACGCTCCGGATCTCGCCCGGTCGACGCCGGACGCTCACATGTCATTCGCATGACACACACATCCACACAGGTGCCCGTCGGGCGCCCGAAGCCGCTGCGAGGGGAGGTAGGCCATGGGCACCGTCGTCGACGACACCGCCTCCGTGGAGTTCCACGCCTTCTTCGAGCGCCACTACGCCGAACTGTCCCGGCTGGCCCATCTGCTGACCGGTGAGGCGGACACCGCCGACGACCTGGCGGCGGACGCGCTGCTGGCGCTGTGGCACCGCTGGGACCGGGTGCGCGGCGCGGACCATCCGGCGGCGTACGCCCGGGGCGTGGTGGCCAATCTGGCCCGCACCCGGATCCGCAGCGCGGTGCGCGAACGGCGCCGGATCGCGCTGTTCTGGTCGCAGCGCGAGGAGCGGATCGAGAACCCCGACGTGGCGGGTGTCGTGGACGTGCAGGAGGCGCTGCGCCGGCTGCCGTTCCGCAAGCGGGCGTGCGTGGTGCTGCGGCACGCCTTCGACCTGTCGGAGAAGGACACCGCGCTGGCCCTGGGCGTCTCGGTGGGTACGGTGAAGAGCCAGACCTCGAAGGGGATGGCCGAGCTGCAGCGGCTGCTGGGCACCCCGGAGGTGCCGCAGCGGGTGCACGCGGCGGCGGGGACGGCCGCCCGCGGGAACACGGCCGAGGGCGTGCGGAAACGCTCCGGCGGGGCCAAGGGAAGGAACCGATGACGATGCGGCGGGACGTGCACGAGGAGCTGCGCGCCCGGCTGCAGGAGGCGGCCGGGGCGCACGAGCCCGACCGGGAACGCATGCTGGCCCGGATCGAGCGCGGCATGGCGGGGCCGGCCCGCCCGGACCACCGGGCGCGGCGGCCACCGGTGTTCGGCTGGGTCCGGGTGGCGAGCGCGACGGCCGCGGTGGCCGGTGTGCTGGCGGTGGGCGGTTACGCCGTCGCCTCCGCGGTGAAGGGCGACGAGGCCCCTCCGCAGCGCCACGTGGCCGTCTCGCCGACCCCCGCGGCCACCCCCTCCCCGGACGCGACGAGCAGGACGCCCGCGCCGCCGGCGGAGCCCTCGCCGGACGCCCCGGAGCGGTCCCGGGGGACCGCCACCGCACCCGCCGGGACGCCGGAGCCGTCCGGCACCCCCCGGCCGCCGGCCGGGGTGGAGGACGGACCGCTGTGGTCGGACGGCTCGGTGGACCCGCACAGCAACGAGTTCTGGGCGCAGAGCAACGTCACCCTGAAGACCACCGAGCGGCTGACCGCGCTCACCGTGGAACTGCGGATCGCGCAGACCGGCGGGGTGACCTCCACGGGCGCCTGGCGTTCGCTGCCCGAGGACGACTTCGCTCTGGCGGTGGAGGAGCGCGACGGCTTCCTCGTCTACGTCTGGACGCTCAAGGAGGGCCGTACGGTCCCGCCGGGCGAGTGGGTGTTCGCGGGGCAGTACGACCACGACCGCGGCGGCCGGGACGCCGGGGACGACCGCTACACCGCGACGGCCACCGCCGGATCGGAACGACTCGGTGTGGCAGGCGACTTCGCACCCCGCGGTGACGAGGACGCGGCGGACGACGGGGATCCGGCCGAGGACGAGGACGCGTAGAAAAATTTCCGGAGAGGCGGCAACCCTTCCCGCACCGGTGGCGACCAAGAGGCGCAAGGATCCTCCCCCACGCAAGGAAATGGGCATGACTGCACGAGCCGAACAGCGCGTCACCCACCGGCGCCGCACCGCCAGGAAGCGGGCGTTGATCGCCGGATTCTCCGCGCTCGGCATCACGGGTGCGGCGATCGTCACCTCGACGATGCTGTCCAGCGCGGGCGCCGCCTCGGCCTGGCCCGCGGACACCGGTGACAAGCCGGTGTCGAAGACGGTGCCGGTCTCCGGCGTCTACGACGGCGGCATGAAGAAGTTCTACGGCACCGGCGCCCTGGGCGGCGACGGCCAGGACGAGGGCCAGGACCCGATCTTCGAGCTGGCCGACGGCGCCACGCTGAAGAACGTCGTCATCGGCACCCCGGCCGCCGACGGCGTGCACTGCAAGGGCAGTTGCACGCTGCAGAACGTGTGGTGGCTGGACGTCGGCGAGGACGCCGCCAGCTTCAAGGGCAAGTCCTCGTCGGCCCGGTACCAGGTGATCGGCGGCGGCGCGAGGAAGGCCGACGACAAGGTGCTGCAGTTCAACGGCGCCGGCACGCTGACCGTGAGCGGCTTCCGGGTCGAGGACTTCGGCAAGCTGGTGCGCTCCTGCGGCAACTGCAAGACGCAGTACAAGCGCACGGTCGTGCTGAGCGACATCGACGTGGTCGCGCCCGGCAAGTCGATCGTCGGCATCAACACCAACTACGGCGACACCGCCACGCTGTCGAAGATCCGCGTCCACGGCGACAGCAAGAAGAAGATCAAGACCTGCACCCGCTTCCAGGGCAACGACTCGGGCAAGGAGCCGAAGGACCTCGGCTCCGGCCCCGACGGGAAGTACTGCAAGTTCTCGGCCTCGGACATCACCTACAAGTGATCCCGCCGAGCCCGTGACCGGCCCCGGGCCGCCGCCTCGACGTCCGGCGGCCCGGTCCCGGTGACGCCCGAGCCCCCCTCGGGCGGCCGGGAACCGGCCCTCCGGACCCCCATCCGGACGGCCATCAGGACGCCCTCGCCGGCCCACGCCCGGCGGGGGCGTCCCTCGTCGTACGGGCCCGCGGACGGCGAAAACACCCGAAAACTTTCGGCGTCCTCCCTCCCGTCCGCATCTGTTGACGCCCCGCCGTCCCCCTGGTGACACTCCGGGAACACAGCACCCAACAGAAGCCCTCAGACTCCGACAGGAAGTGTCATGCGCCGCCACACCGCCCGTCGCACGCTTCTGGTCCCCCTCCTCGCCCTCCTCCTCGCCCTGCTCGCCGCCCCGCCGGGCACCGCACGTTCCGGAGCGCCCCCCGTGAAGAAGCCCACGTACGCCGGTTACCTCTTCGCCTACTTCACCGGCGAGGGCACCGCCGACGGCGAACAGATCCGCTACGCCCTCAGCCGCGGCAACGACGCCCTGCACTGGCGCGAGCTGAACGCCGGAAAGCCGGTGCTGACCTCGACGACCGGCGAGAAGGGGCTGCGCGACCCGTTCGTCATCCGCTCCCCCGGGGGCGACCGGTTCTACCTGATCGCCACCGATCTGCGGATGTACCGCGGCAGCAGCGGCAGCTGGGACGAGGTCCAGCGGCACGGCAGCAAGTCGATCATGGTGTGGGAGTCCACCGACCTGGTCCACTGGACCGACCAGCGCCTGGTGCGGGTCTCCCCCGACAACGCCGGCAACACCTGGGCGCCGGAGGCCCACTGGGACGACGAGCTCGGCGCGTACGTCGTCTTCTGGGCGTCCAAGCTGTACGCCGACGACGACCCGGACCACACCGGTTCGACGTACAACAGGATGCTGTACGCGACCACGAAGGACTTCCGCACCTTCAGCGAACCGAAGGTCTGGAACGACCCGGGCCACTCGGTCATCGACTCGACCGTCGTCGAGCACGGGGGCACGTACTACCGCTACACCAAGGACGAGCGCGACCCGTCCTCCGGCTCGCCCTGCTCGAAGTTCGTCACCGGCGAGAAGTCCACGTCGCTGACCGACACCTCGTACGACTTCGTCTCCGACTGCATCGGCAGCGGGGCGATGGAGCGGGGCGAGGGGCCGACGGTGTTCAAGTCCAACACCGAGGAGAAGTGGTACCTGTTCGTCGACGAGTACGGCGGCCGGGGCTACCTCCCCTTCGAGACCACCGACCTCGACTCGGGCGAGTGGACCCCGTCGGCGGACTACCGGCTGCCCGCGAGCCCGCGGCACGGCACCGTCATTCCGGTGACGCAGGCGGAGTACGACCGGCTGCTGGCCGCCTACCCGCGGAGCCCCACGTCGGTCGTGGACGCCACCGCCCCCGGCCAGAAGGGGTACGCGGTCGTCGGCGAGGAGACGGGCAAGGTCGTCCTGCCGATGGAGCCCGGCGCGAACCTGCGGCACCTCGCGCCGAGGCTGTGGGCGGGCGCGGGCGCGACGGTCAGCCCGAGGTCCGGTACCCGCCGTGACTTCCGCCGGCCGCAGACGTACACGGTGACGGCCGCCGACGGCACGAGGCGCACCTGGACCGTGGAGGCGGTGCCCACCCGCAGCCCCGTGCTGCCCGGCCTGTACGCGGACCCCGACGTGCGGTACATGGACGGCCGGTACTGGATCTACCCGACGACGGACGGCTTCCCCGGCTGGAGCGGCACGCGGTTCGAGGCGTTCTCGTCGGAGGACCTGGTCCACTGGAAGGACCACGGCGTGGTCCTCGACCTCGGGCCGGACGTGTCCTGGGCCGACAGGAACGCCTGGGCGCCCGCGATCGCGGAACGCGACGGGAAGTACTACCTCTACTTCTGCGCCGAGCAGCAGATCGGCGTCGCGGTGGCCGACTCCCCGGCCGGCCCCTTCGAGGACGCGCTGGGCGAACCGCTGATCGCGAAGGGACGGTTCAGCGGCCAGACGATCGACCCGGCCGTGTTCACGGACGACGACGGGCGGTCCTACCTGTACTGGGGCAACGGACACGGTTACGTCGTCCCGCTCGGCGACGACATGGTGTCCTTCGACGCCTCGCGGGTGGCGGACATCACCCCGGACGGCTTCCGCGAGGGCTCCTTCGTGGTGAAGCGCGAGGGCACCTACTACTTCATGTGGTCCGAGGACGACACCCGCAGCGAGAACTACCACGTGGCGTACGCGACCGGCCCGTCCCCGCTCGGCCCGTGGACGAAGCGGGGCACGATCCTGTCCAAGCGGCCCGGGTACGGCATCCTCGGCACCGGTCACCACTCCGTGGTCAACGCCCCCGGCACCGACGACTGGTACATCGTCTACCACCGGTTCGCGCTCGACGGCCCCGGGAGGCCCGGCGGGGACGGCACGCACCGGGAGACCACGATCGACCGCCTCGGGTTCGCCGCCGACGGCACCGTCGAGCCGGTGGTGCCGACCCTGGAGTCGGTCCGGCCGGTGCGGCGCTGAGCCCCGGCCGCCTCAGAGGACGGCGTCGAGCCAGGCGCAGACCTCGTCCTGCATCGCGGCGCCGAAGACGTGGCCGTGCTCCGGCCACGTCTTCAGCCGCAGCCGCTCCTCGGCACGGCGGGAGCGCCAGACGGCGCGCAGCCTGTCGTACGCGGCCCGCACCCCGGCGGCGGGGAACAGGGCGTCGAGCCCGCCGTGGAAGAACAGCATCGGCCGGGGCGCGGCGATGCTCGCCACATCGGGGAGGTCGAGGTGGCGGGCGAGCCCGGGGTGGAGCATGTGGAACGCCGACTGCCCGCGCAGCGTGTTGCCCCCGGGCGCCGTCATGTCCTTGAACCCCGTCATCCAGCACACGCTCGCCGCCGCCGCGATGCGGTCGCTGAGCGCGGCGACCTGCCAGGCGCGGTAGCCGCCCATGGAGAAGCCGACGGCGGCGACCCGGCGCGCGTCCACCCGGTCCAGGCCGGCCAGGAAGGCCGCGGCCCGCTGGTCCTCGCGGGCGTGGAGTCCGGCGAGCGAGGAGCCGAGGTGGTAGAGGTTGCTCGCCAGCGCCTGCTGCTGCTCGTAGCCGAGGGGGCCGCGTTCGCCCCAGCCGAGCGCGTCCGGACACAGCACCACGTAACCGCGCCGGGCGAGTTCGTCCCCGACGAAGCGTCCGTCGAAGCACCGGCCGGCCCACTCCTCGGCGGAGGCGAGCCGGATGTCGTCGTACCAGGGCCGGACGCCCTTCTCCTTGCCGATGTCGAACCGGGAGCCGTGGTCGTGCAGGAGCAGCACGGCCGGGAAGGGCCCGGTGCCCCGCGGGGTGAGCAGGGCGGCGCGGACCCGGGTGTGGCGGGTGAGCGAGACGGTCACCAGCTCCCTGGTGTAGCCGTCCCCCTCGGGTCCGCCGGTGTACTCGGGCGCGTAGGGCGTGCCGTCCTGCTCCGGCACGATGAGCAGTTCCTCGACCTTGGCCCGGGCCGTGCGGCGCCACTGTTCGAAGTCCCGGACGGGCGAGGTGCCCCAGGCGAGCGGGAAGCGCAGGTCCTCCCTGAGCGCCTGGTGGAGGCCGGGCGGGCCGGGGACGGAGGTCACCTCCAGGGCCGCCAGTCGCCGAAGTGGACCTCCCGGGTGTGGGACGCGGCCTCCGCCCGGGTGAGCTGGGGCCGGTTCTCGGGGACGGTGATCACGGCGCCCGGCCCGGTGTTGCGGTACTCGGCGAAGCGCTGGTCCTGCCAGGGGTGGCCGCTCGCCATGTTCGTGTACGGCTCGGCCGCGTCGATGCCGGCGCCGAGGTGGGTCTCGCGGACGGTGAGCATCGGGCGGGCGGTCCGGTCGGAGCTCGGCACCCAGGGGCGGGCCAGCTTGTAGTGGCCGTCGGGGGCCTCGCTGCTGATCCGGCTCCTGGTGACCAGGTAGCCGCGCGGGTTGGCGCCGGCCGTGGAGGGCGCGAAGACGAAGCCGTACGGCGCCCCCGCCAGGTCGGGGCGGGTCAGGGTGCGGAAGTGGCAGTGCGCGAACAGGGCGGTCGCCCGGCCGAAGACGAAGTCGACGTCGCCCTCGACGTAGCAGTGCGAGAAGTACTGGCGGGCGAAGGTGCCGAGGGAGGGGGAGTCGGCGTACAGGGTGTCCTGGTGGCCGAGGAACCGGCAGTGGAGGAAGGCGCTGCGGTCGCCCTGCACCTTGAGGGCGACGGCCTGGGTGCCGCTGGTTCCGGGGTGGTCGGCGCGCAGCCAGTCGTTGGCGAAGGTGATCCAGCGGGCGGTGAAGCCGTCGGGGCGCAGGGTGGTGGTGGCCGAGCCGGAGGTGCCGTGGGTGCCGGAGCCGTCCGGCCTGGGGGTGCCGGCCGCGTTGTCGAAGACGACGACCACGTCGCGGGGGTCCTCGGAGGCGCCGAGCCAGGTCATGCCGGTGCGGTCGGCGTCGACCGAGACCGTCTCGCGGTAGGTGCCCGGCGCGATGACCAGGGTGTGCCCGGGCCCGGCCGCGGCGGTCACGGCGGCCTGGACGGTGGTGAAGTCGCCGGCGCCGCCCGGATGGACGTACAGCGTCCGCGCGGTCAGGCGCGCGGCCGGTGAGCCGTACCGGCCGAACGGGCGGTGCGGCCGGCCGGCGGCGTGCGCGGGGGCGCGGGGCAGGGCGAGCGCGGTGCCGGCCGTGGCGCCGGCGAGCAGGAGACCCCTTCTGGACAGGGGCAGGGGACCGTGGGGCGAGGGCATGGGGGTGTCCTTCGGTGCGGGGCCGGGCGGGGCGCACACCGCAGTGGGGGCGGGATGTGCCCCGGCCCGGCCGGTTCTCGGGGTGTCAGCGGACGCGGCCCGCGCCCGCGTGGTGCTCGACCAGCGCCGGGACCGCCCGCGCCGGGTGGACGGCGGTGCGCAGGGTGGGGGTCCAGCCGGCACCGGAGCGGAGGGTCTCCGCCGGGATCTCCGCGTTGTGCACGGCGATCAGGTCCACGCGCTCGCCGTTGACCCGGTTGTCCGCGGCGGTGAGCGGCGAGTCGTTCCACCTCTTGAGGATCTTCGCCGGGCTGATGCCCTCGGGGAGGGTGAACGCGTTGTGCTCGGCGACGAGCTGGGACTCCTTGCCGATGCCGAAGCTGTAGGAGTAGCCGGCGTCCGCCACGAAGTGGTTGTTGTACACGTCGACCTGGCCGAAGCGGACGCGCGGCGCGCGCTCGACCAGGTGCGAGAACAGGTTGTGGTGGAAGGTCGCCTTGAGCTTTCCCCGGTCCCCGACGGCGGTGGACTCGCCGTCGCTGTTGCCGATCAGGATGGTCTTGTCGTGCTCGGTGAAGACGTTCCAGGAGGCGGTGACGTAGTCGGCGCCCCGGACGATGTCCAGCTCGCCGTCGTGCTGCTGGTAGAGCATGCCGAAGTGGGTCGGGGCCTCGCTGTCGGGGTGCTCGCCGTCGGTGAAGGTGTTGTGGTCCAGCCAGACGTGGGTGGAGCCGTGGACGACGGCGGTGTCGTACTCGGAGTTCCAGTTCCCCTTGCTGCCGTCGGTCGGGTCCCACTGCGGGAAGCAGTCGACGGGGCTCTCGAGGGTGAGGTTGCGGATGATGACGTTGTCCACGCCCCGGATCTGCAGGCTGGCGCCCTTGATGCCGGCGTTCCGGCCGACGCCGATGATCGTGGTGTTGGCGGGGACGTTCGCCTTGATGGCCGTGTCCTGGTTGGCGGCGGAGGCCCTGCGCAGCCCCTCCGGGCTGTCGTCGGGCTCGGCGCTCAGGTCCTGCTCCAGGCCCCAGGTCTGCGGTGCGTACTTCTCCAGGTAGGCGCCGAAGTCGTACCCGGGCGCGGCGAACGCCTCGCAGCCCTCGGAGACCGCGTCGACGGTCCCCTTCACCTTGATGATCTTCGGCGCGCTGCCGCCGTCCGCCAGGGCGGCCTTGAAGCCGGCCCAGTCCGTCACGGTGTACACGTGCTCGGCGTCCGCGGCGGCGCCGCCGGTGGTGCCGGTGCCGTGGGAGGCCCAGCCGTCGTTCGGGGCCAGCGTCTGCCGGGCGGGGTCGCGGTGGTGCGGGGAGTGCGCCTGCGCGCCGGTGCCGGTCAGGGCGAGCACGAGGGCGGTGCAGCCGGCCAGCGAGGCGGCTCTCGCCGTGGCATGAGCATGCCATTTCGGTCTGTTCACGGTGCGGTTCTCCTCGATGGGTCTCGGGGGTGTTACGCGGTGGCCTGCGGCCAGGTGATCCACGACTCGGGAACGTCCTCGTCCAGCCGGCGCACGTCGCGCGGCGCGAGCACCCGGGTGCGCAGCAGCTCCCGGGCGACCAGCCGTGCCACGGCGATCGCGCCCGGCGGATTGAAGTGGGTGTTGTCCTGCTCGGCGGGCGTCCAGTTGAAGTACTTCTTGGTCTCCTCGACCCCGAGCTCCTGCCACAGCGCCAGCGACAGGGCCTGGACGTCGAGCAGTGCCACCCCCTCCTGACGCGCCAGCGCCCGCATCGCCTCCGGGTACTCGCCGTGGGTCGGCACGGCGGCACCGTCCGCGTCGAACCGCCGCCGCTCCACGGCGGTGGCCAGCACGGGCCGCGCCCCACGGGCCCGCGCCCCGTCGACGTACAGCCGCAGGTACTGCCGGTACGTCGACCAGGGCTCGGTGTAGCGGCTCGGGTCGGTGGCCTTCTCGTCGTTGTGCGCGAACTGGACCAGCAGGAGGTCCCCGGGCCGGATGACGGAGAGGACCGCCTCGAGCCGTCCCTCGTCCACGAAGCTCTTGGAACTGCGCCCGTTCACGGCGTGGTTGGCGACGTCCAGGTGCCGGTGGAGGAAGAAGGGCAGCGCCGTGCCCCACCCGGTCTCGGGAGCGGCGTCGGCGTACTTCCGGGCGGCGGTGGAGTCGCCGGCGATGTGCAGGGTGCGGGAGCGGCGGCCGGGGGCGGCGGCGTGCGCGGTGCCGGTCGCGGCGAGGGCGAGGGGAACGGCGGCGAGAGCGGCGAGGGACACCTGTCTGCGGCTCGGGGACACGGGGCGGTTCCTTTCGGCGGGGAAGTGGACGGCTCCCGGAGGGGAGGGACGGCCCGCCGCCCGGAGCGAGCGGGCCGTCCCCGGTGGATCCGCAGACTCACCCCATCTGCTCGTCCCACTCCGCCTGCGCCTCGTTCAGCTGCTTCGCCAGCGTGTCCAGGAAGTCCTTCGCGCTCATGTCCCCGTTGAGCACCTTCTGGAAGTTCGGCTCGTTGTCGGCCTTGGAGATCGTGTTCCAGTCCGGCAGGTAGTACGGCAGCTGGACGATGCTCGTGGACCCGTCGCTCAGCGCTTCCGCGGCCAGCTTGGTCGGCTCCGCCTTCGAGATCCACGCGTCCTTCGCGGCGTCCGTGTGGGCCGGCACCTGCCCGGCCGCCTCGTTGAACTTCGAGTTCGCCTCGTGCGAGGTGGCGTACTCGATGAACTTCCAGGCGGCCTCCTTGTTCTCGGAGCTCTTGAACAGGCCGAGTCCGTCGACCGGGTTGGAGACCTGGACGCGCTTGCCGCCGGGGCCGGTGGGCTGCGGGATGCCGCGGAACTTCCCGGTGCCGAGCGCTTTCACGTGGTCCTGGTAGGACCCGAGGTTGTGGTTGAGCATGCCGATCGTGCCGGAGTCCCACTGCGCGACCATCTTGGTGAAGTCGTTGTTCAGGTCGGCGGCGGGGGTGACCTTCTTGAACAGGCCCGCGTACTTCTCCAGGGCCTCGACGTTCTTCGGGTCGTTGACCGTGGTCTTCTTGCCGGTGGAGTCCCAGAACGAGGTGATGCCGGACTGTCCGTACATCGCGTCCAGGGCCTGGGCGATGGAGCCGGCGCCGCCGCGGATGGTGTAGCCGAACTCGTTCTCGCCCTTGTCCGTGAGCTTCTCGGCGGCCTCGTAGAAGCGGTCCCAGGTCGTCGGCTCCTCGAGCCCCGCCTTCTCGAACAGGTCGGTGCGGTAGTACAGCACGCCGTTGTTCGCGGAGGTCGGGATCGAGTAGAGCCTGTCGTCACCGCCGCCGGCGGCGCGCAGCGACTCGACCATGTCCTTGTTGAGCTTGCCGTTCAGGGGCGACTTCTCCAGGCGCTCGTCCAGCGGGTCGAGCGCCTGCTGGGCGGCGAAGCCCGCCAGCATCGCCGCGCCGACGCCGCCGACGTCCGGCAGGCCGCCGCCCTGGATGGCGGTGTCGACCTTGGACTGGTACTCGGTGGAGGCGATCCCGACGTACTCGACGTCGATGTCCGGGTTGGCCTTCTCGAAGTCGGCGATGACCTGCTTCCAGATGTCGGTGCGGACACCGCCGTTGTTGTCCCAGAAGACGATCTTGCCCTTGCCGTCGCCCTCGGCGCCCTTGTCGCCGCC
The DNA here is from genome assembly GCF_009852415.1 of Streptomyces sp. Tu 3180. Lineage (NCBI taxonomy): Bacteria > Bacillati > Actinomycetota > Actinomycetes > Kitasatosporales > Streptomycetaceae > Streptomyces > Streptomyces sp. Tu 3180. The sequence goes on from NZ_WOXS01000002.1 coordinate 2,131,302, forward strand.
CGCTCCGCTGCCGTCGTCGCCGCAGGCGGTGGCGGTCAGGGCGAGCACGGCCCCAGGGCGACGGCGGCCGGCGTACGGCGCCCGCCGGTGCTGCTTCTGCGATTGCTGATCTTCATCGGTCGGCTCTCTTCTTCTGGATCCAACGGAATGCGGAAGGTGTGAGGGGTCCGTTCGCGGGCGTCCCCGGACGTGCGGTCAGGTCCCGATCCGCGGCTGCGGGCCGGAGAACCGCTCCACCAGTGCCGGTACGGCGGACGCCGGGTCGAGGCGGTAGTCGTAGAAGTCCCGCGGGTCGAAGGCGTCGCCCCACGCGTCGTGGCGGCCCGTGGTGTTCTTCAGGATCGAACCGCGCTGCACCAGTTCGGCGCCGGCGTCGGCCTGGTAGGGGTGCTGGACGTCCCGGTAGTAGCTGTTCTCGATGACCATCCGGGTCTTCCCGCGCGCCCAGTTCCCGTACGTCCACACGGGGTCACCGGGGTCGGCCTGGGCGGTCAGGTAGTTGTTGTACAGGTGGGCGTGGGCCGCGTTGTCCACGGACGGGTTGCGCTGCTTGGTGTTCGCGAACCAGTTGTGGTCGATGGTGATCTGCGTGCGGACGTTGTCCGTCCAGCCGATCCCGAACGTCTTGTTGTTGTCGGTGAACCGGTTGTAGGAGACGGTCACGTACTCGCTGTCCTTGCGGATGTCGAGCTGCCCGTCGCAGATGTCGGCGAAGCGGTTGTGGTCGATCCAGACGTGGTGGACCGCGTCCATCTGGACGCCGTCGAAGTCGGTGTCCTTGCAGTCCCAGTCGCCCGGGACCGCGGAGTCGCGGATCGTCAGGTTGCGGATGATCACGTTGTGCGTGCCGGGCCCCAGGTGGAGCTCGCCCTGCACCAGCTCGCCGCCGGTGCCGACACCGATGATCGTCTTGTTCGACGCGACGGTGATGCTCGCGCCGAACGGCCGGGCGGTGACGGTGCCCTCGACACGGATGACGTAGGGCTCCTCGGCCGCCGCGTACCGCTCCAGCGACGCCTGGTCGGTGACGGTGACGACCCTGCCGCCCGCCCCGCCGGTGGTGCCGCCGGCCAGCGAGGCGAAGCCGTGCGGGGTGTCGCTCCACCGGCCGGACGCCTCGGCGGCGGGGGCGGCCTCGGCGTTCCCGACCGCCCCGAGCCCCAGCGCGGTCACGAGACCGAGCACGGCGGCGAGGACCCTGCCGCGTCCCGGACCCGGTCCGGGCGCCGGTACCGGCAAGCGCTTGCCACGGAGTTGCGTCATTGCGGCTCCCAACAGGCCGAGGAGGAAAGGGGGTTACGGTGCGCTGATCCTGAACCGGGTGAACGTGGCCGTGCCGGCGTGTCCCTGGCCGGCGGGCGCGAGGGCCACCAGGCCGAGCAGGGCACCGACCCAGCGCCAGGGGGTGGCGGCGAAGACCTGGCCGGAGGGACGGAAGCCGTCCCCGGTGTCGTACGAGAAGCGGCAGCGCGCCCCGGCTGCGATCTCGACGCGCAGCCGGGCCCGGTCCCCGGGAGCGGGCCGGGGGTGGTCGGCGTCCCGCTCCCTCTCCGCGACCGCCTCGGCGAACCGGTGCACCAGGTGCACCGTGCCGTCCGCGCCCCGCTGCAGCCCGATCCAGCGGTACGCGTCCCCGAGGACCGCGAGGCCGGCCCGCGCGCCGGGCTCCCCGTCGTCGAGCCGCAGCTCCACCTCGACGGTGCACGGGGTGCCGGGCAGCCGCTGGGTGAGCACGTTGGGCAGTCTGCGCAGGTCGTGCGCGTCGGCGGAGCGGACGCAGGTCAGCCGCAGTCCGTCGGCGGAGTGCCGGGTGGTCCAGGCGTCGTGGGGGTCCTCCCCGTCCGGGCGGGGCCCGGAGTCCCGGGGAGGGTTGGCGGCCCACTGCCACTGGTGGCCGTGGCGTCCGCCGGGGAAGTCGTCGTCGGTGGCGGGCGCGGCGGGCGGCTGCGGCGGCAGGTCCGGGCGGCGGTGCTCGGTGACGGGGGCGCCGTCGTCCCCGATCACCGGCCAGCCTCCCCCACCGCTCCAGCTCATCGGCTGGAGGTGGACCACCCTGCCGTACGCCCCGCGCTGCTGGAAGTGCAGGAACCAGTCCTCACCGGACGGGGTGCGCACCCAGCCCCCCTGGTGGGGCCCGTTGACGTCGGTGTCCTTCTGCTCCAGGACGACCTTCTCCTCGTACGGCCCGAAGAACGCGCGCGAGCGGAAGGCGCCCTGCCAGCCGGTCTCCACTCCCCCGGCGGGCGCCAGGATCCAGAACCAGCCGTCGTGCCTGTAGAGCTTCGGGCCCTCCAGGGTGAACCAGCCGGGGATGCGGTCCGCGTCGACGATCACCCTGCCCTCGTCGAGGAGTCCGGTGCCGCGGGGGTCCATCCGGTGGCCGGTGAGGCGGTTCTTGATCCCGGAGCGGGACTTCGCCCAGGCGTGCACGAGGTAGGCCTCGCCGGTCTCCTCGTCCCACAGGGGGCACGGGTCGATCAGGCCCTTGCCGGCCTTCACCAGGTGCGGGCGGGTCCAAGGGCCCCGGATCCCGGGGGCGTTGACCTGGAAAATGCCCCGGTCGGGGTCGCCCCAGAAGATCCAGAACCGGTCGTCGTGGTGGCGCAGGGACGGGGCCCAGACCCCGCAGTCGTGCCGGGGGGCCGCGAACTCGTCCTCGGGTTCGAGGCGCTGGAGGGCGTGGCCGACGAGGGTCCAGTTGACCAGGTCGCGGGAGTGCAGCAGGGGCAGTCCGGGGACGCGGCCGAAGCTGGAGGCCGTCAGGTAGAAGTCGTCGCCGACGCGGATCACGTCCGGGTCGGACCAGTCCGCGTTCAGGACCGGGTTGCGGTAGGTGGGGGCCGTCTGCTCGGCGGTCACGGGCTCACCGCCTTGCGGACCAGGGCCGCCGCCTCGTCCCGGCCGAGGCGGCCGTCGGCGACGACGGTGACGATCCGGCGGACCGTCGTCCCGCCGGGCGGGACCGGCAGCCGCGCGTCGTGGGCGAGGGAGGAACCGACGCCCGGGTACTCGGCGGTGCGCACGAACCAGGGGTCGCGGCGGGTCGCTCCGGTGGCCCCGGCGAAGACCAGCGTCCAGGTGGAGCCGGCCAGGGCGAGCCAGTCCGCGCGGCGGCCGTGGACCTCGCCCTCGCCCCGCGCGTCGGCGGTGAAGACGTCCGGTGCCGCCTCCTCCTTGCGGGCCCGCCAGAAGAAGCCGCCGTAGGCGGCGCCGGGGCGGCCGTTGGTGGCGGGGCTGCCGAGGGAGAGCGGGGCGGAGGTGACGTTGGTGAGGGAGAAGGTGAGGTCCAGCGCCCAGGCGCGGTCGGTGAGGCGGGTGGCCGCGACCGTGCGGCGCTCGCGCAGCAGCTCGCCGGGGGCGGCGACCCAGCGCAGCTCCTCGACGAAGCCGTCGGGGTCGCGCAGCTGGAAGGAGGTGTGGCGCTGGGAGCCGTGGTTGTCCAGCTCGGTCGGGCCCCGGTCGCGGACGAAGGTGCGCCCGCCCCAGAAGTTGTGCCCCTCGACGTCGGGAACGGCGACACCGACGCCGAGGTGGTGTGCGTGGTCGGCGGGGCTCAGCTCGGTGACCGCCGTGCCGGCCAGGGTGGTGACGGGGTGCAGGTAGGGGCGCGGGGAGAGCCGGGCCGGCAGTTCGGGCCGGATGACGTACCGGCCGACCGGCCGGCCCGCGACGCTCAGGACCACGGAGTCGTTGCCGCTCATCGGGTGCTCACCTCTTTCGGCAGGTGCCCGGCGGGCCGCGCCCAGGGAGCGCCCAGCTCGGAGTAGAGGGACAGGGTGTCGGCGGCGGCCGCGACGAGTCCGTCGACGCCGGGCACGACACGGCGGTTCTCGCCGGGGACGCGGTGCCAGGCGCCGGCGGGCAGCGGGGCCGGGTCGGGGGCCCGCCGGATCGCCTCGACGACCTTCATGAAGGCGCCCGTGCGGTCCGGCGGGACCAGCAGGGGGGTGCCGTCGGTGAGGTGGGCGACGAGGTTCTCCAGCAGGTCGGTGCGGCCGAACTCGAGCTCTTCCGGGCCGTGGTCCGCGCGCTGGAGCAGCACGCGGTCCTGCTTGTACCAGAAGGTGACGCGGCCGCTGGTGCCGTGCACCAGGACGTACGGTTCGGCGGCCCGTTCGGCGCACAGCGTCGCGGCGACGGTGACCGGTCCGCCCCGCGCGGTGGTGACGCGGACGCAGGAGGTGTCGTCGGACTCGATGTCGTTGGCGCGCAGCAGCTCGGTCTCGATGCCGGTGACGTCCTCGGCGCGGGTGCTGTCGCCGAGCGCGAGGGCGGTGGCGACGGCGTGGGCGAGCGGGTTGGTGAGCGCGCCGTCGACCACGTCGGCGCCGTTCAGCCGCCGCCGGCCCGCCCAGGGCGCCCGCCGGAAGTAGTCCTCGCCGCGCACCCAGGCCCCGGCCCCGCCGATCCCGACCGTCCGGCCGATGGCGCCGCCCGCGACCAGCTCGCGGATCGCGGGCACGGCGTGCGAGCCCAGCGACTGGAAGCCGATCTGGCAGGCGACGCCGGCCGCGGCGACCCCGTCGGCCATGCGCCGGAACTCGGCGTACGACGGCGCCGGGGGCTTTTCGAGCAGGATGTGGACGCCCCGTCCGGCCGCCTGGAGCGCCAGGTCGGTGTGGGTCGGGATCGGGGTGCAGATCACCGCGACCCTGGCGCCGGTGGAGTCCAGCAGGGCACCGAAGTCGGCCGACTGCTCGGGGAGTTCGCCTTGGAACTCGTCCTCGGTCAGCGGGGTGAGCTCGCAGACGCCGACCAGGCGTACGAGGCCCTCGCTCTCGAGGCGGCGGATGTTGTCGACGTGCCAGCGGCCGTGGCCGCGCGCGCCCGCGAGGACGACGGGCAGGGGATCGCCGGCTCCCGTCCGGGAGGGCGTCGGGGGTGCCGACGGTGCCGTCATCCCTTCACCGCCCCCGCGCTGAACCCGGTGATCAGCCACTTCTGGATGAAGGCGAACACGATCACGACGGGGACGGCCGCGATGATGCCGCCCGCGGCGAGCGCGCCGAGGTCGACGCTGTCCGCGCTCATCAGGGTGTTGAGGCCGACCGGGATGGTCTGCTTCTCCTGGTTGTTGAGGAACATCAGGGCGAACAGGAAGTGGTTCCAGGAGTGGACGAAGGCGAAGGAGCCGACGGCGATCAGGCCGGGCCGCAGCAGTGGCAGGACGATGACCAGGAAGGCCTTCATCCGGTTGCAGCCGTCGACCCAGGCGGCCTCTTCCAGGGAGTACGGCACGTTCTTGATGAAGTTGCTGATCAGGATCATCGACAGCGGCAGCTGGAAGACCGTCTCGGCGATGATGACGCTGCCGAGGGAGTTGATCATCTGCAGTTCGGCGAAGATCTCGAACAGCGGGACCAGCAGCAGCGCGCCGGGCACGAACTGGGAGCACAGCAGGGCGAGCATGAAGCCCCGCTTGATCCTGAAGTCGAACCGGGCGAGGGCGTAGCCGCCGGCCAGGGCGACCAGCGTCGTCATGACCAGGGTGGCGACGCCGACCAGCACGCTGTTGGCGAAGAAGGTGCCGAAGCTGCGGTCCGTCCAGACCTTCTCGAAGTGGTCGAAGGTCATCGGCCAGGGCACGAGCGAGGTCGAGCCGGCCGGGCGCAGCGCGAAGAGCAGGATCCAGTAGAACGGGATGAGGGTGAAGACCAGGTAGATGCCCAGCGGGAGGTAGATCTGCCAGCGGGGCGCCTCGTCCCAGGCCCGGCGCCGCTTCGCCGGGCGGGGCGGTTCGGGGGCGGTGGGCGCGGGGGCGGGGGCGGCCTGCGTGGCCTCTTCGGTGATCACTTGCTTTCGCCTCCGAACTTGCTCAGCCGCAGGTAGACCATCGAGCAGAAGAGCAGGATCACGAACGCGACCGTGGTCAGGGCCGACGCGTAGCCGAAGTTGTGGGCGTCGACCGAGGTGTTGGCGATGTACAGCGGCAGCGTCGTGGTCTCGCCCGCGGGTCCGCCGCCGGTCAGCGTGTAGAGCAGGTCGACGTTGTTGAACTCCCACACCGCGCGCAGCAGCGTGGACAGGATGATGGCGTCCTTCAGGTGCGGCAGCGTGATGTGCCAGAACTGCTTGATGCGGCTGGCGCCGTCGACCTCGGCGGCCTCGTAGAGGTCCTTGGAGACGGACTGGAGGTCGGCGAGGATGAGGATCGCGAAGAAGGGGACGCCGCGCCACAGGTCGGCGACGACCGCCGCCGGGAAGACGGTGGAGGTGTCCGACAGCCAGCTGGTCCCGTAGTCGCCGATGCCCAGGTCCGCGAGGTAACGGGTGATGCCCGTCTGGGAGTTGTAGAGCAGCACCCAGATCGCGGAGGTCAGCACGCCGGAGACGGCCCACGGGGAGAAGACCAGGGCGCGGCCGAGGCCCCGGCCGACGAAGGTCTGGTTGACGATGAGGGCCAGCGCGAGCCCGAACAGCAGCTGGAGGCCGACCTCGACGAAGACCCACTTGGCGCTGAAGACCAGCGTGTCCCAGAACAGCGGGTCCTCGGTGAAGATGCGGACGAAGTTGTCGAGGCCCGCGTAGCCGTTCCGCCACGGCTTGGTGGGGTTGTAGTTCTGCAGGCTGTAGTAGAAGACGCTGATGACCGGGTAGGCGATGAACCCCAGCATCAGCAGGGCGGCCGGCGCGATCAGCAGGTACGGGAGTCTGCGGGGCGTGGCGGAGGCACGGCGCCGCCGGGGTGGCGCGGGCGGTTTCGCCACGGCTGCGGCTTGGGCCATGACTGTTCTCCGTTTCTCGGTACGTCGTGCTGTGTCGTGCGTGAGTGGGTGAAGCGCTTTCTTCGCAGGTGTGGGTGATCCGTGCGGTGCGGCGGCTCAGCCCGCGTACGGGTCCTGCACCTCGCCCGGCCGGGCGAGGAACTCGAAGTCGCAGCCGGTGTCGGCCTGGGTGATCTGGTCCTGGTAGAGCGCGCCGTAGCCGCGTTCGTAGCGCACGGGCGGCGGCGTCCACCGCGCCCTGCGGCGCTCCAGCTCCTCGTCGTCCACGTTGAGCCGCAGGGTCCGGTTCTCCACGTCGAGGGTGATGGAGTCCCCGGTGCGCACCAGGGCCAGCGGTCCGCCGACGTACGACTCGGGGGCCACGTGCAGCACGCACGCGCCGTAGCTCGTGCCGCTCATGCGGGCGTCGGAGATCCGCACCATGTCCCGCACGCCCTGCTTGAGCAGGTGGTCGGGCAGCGGCAGCATCCCGTACTCGGGCATGCCCGGGCCGCCCTTGGGGCCGGCGTTGCGCAGCACCAGCACGTGGTCGGCGGTGATGTTCAGCGCCGGGTCGTTGATGGTGCGCTGCATCTCCTTGTAGTCGTCGAAGACGACGGCGGGACCGGTGTGCTTCAGCAGGTGCGGTTCGGCGGCGATGTGCTTGATGACGGCGCCGTCCGGGCAGAGGTTGCCGCGCAGCACGGCCACCCCGCCCTCGTCCGCGACCGGGTTGTCGCGCGGCCGGATGACGTCGTCGTCGTGCACCCGCGCGCCGGCGATCTGCTCGCGCAGGGTGTCGTGGCAGACGGTGGGCCTCTCCAGGTGGAGCAGGTCCGGGATCCGGGAGAGGAACCCGGGCAGACCGCCCGCGAAGTGGAAGTCCTCCATCAGGTACGTCCGTCCGCCGGGCCGCACGTTGGCCAGCACCGGGACGGTGCGGGCGATGCGGTCGAAGTCGTCGAGGGTGAGCTTCACCCCCGCGCGCCCGGCCATGGCGATCAGGTGGATCACGGCGTTGGTGGAGCCGCCGAGCCCGAGGACGGTCGTCACCGCGTCCTCGAACGCCTCCGCGGTGAGGATGTCGCTCAGCCTCCGGTCCTTGTGGACCAGGTCGACGATCGTCATGCCCGCCTTCGCGGCCATCCGGTCGTGCCCGGAGTCGACGGCCGGGATGCTGGACGCGCCCGGGACCGTCACGCCGAGGGCCTCGGCGGCTGCGGTCAGCGTGGACGCCGTGCCCATCGTCATGCAGTGGCCGGGCGAGCGGGCCAGGCCGCTCTCCAGCTCCTGCATCTCGCAGTCGCCGATGACGCCGGCCCGCCTGTCGTCCCAGTACTTCCACATGTCGGTGCCGGAGCCGAGGGTCTCCCCGCGCCAGTGACCGGGGAGCATCGGCCCGGCCGGCACGAAGACGGCGGGCAGGTCGGCGCTGGCCGCGCCCATCAGCAGGGCGGGCGTGGACTTGTCGCAGCCGCCCATCAGCACGGCCCCGTCGACCGGGTAGGACCGCAGCAGCTCCTCGGTCTCCAGGGCGAGGAGGTTGCGGTAGAGCATCGGGGTCGGCTTCTGGAAGGTCTCGCTGAGGGTGGAGACCGGGAACTCCAGCGGGAAGCCGCCGGCCTGCCACACCCCGCGCTTCACGGCCTGCGCGCGGTCCCGCAGGTGGACGTGGCAGGGGTTGATGTCGGACCAGGTGTTGAGGATCGCGATGACGGGCTTGCCGAGGTGCTCCTCGGGCAGGTAGCCGAGCTGGCGGGTGCGGGCGCGGTGGCTGAAGGAGCGCAGGCCCGACGAGACGCCGCTGCCGTACCACTGGTGGCTGCGCAGCTCCTCGGGCCGCTTGCGCCGCTCTGCGGGGGCGCTCATATGGACCACCCCGCGGCGATGGCGGCGACCTCGGCGCGCTCGCTCTCCGGCAGGGGCCTGCTCGGCGGGCGGACCTCGCGGCGGCACAGCCCGAGGGAGGCGAGGGCCTCCTTGACGACGGTGACGTTGTTGGCGGAGCCGTTGGCGGCGCGCAGTTCCTCGAAGCGGCGGATCTGCTCCCACACCTTCATGGCGGCCGGGTAGTCGCCGGCGCGCAGCGCCTCGATCATGTTCAGCGAGACGGCCGGGGCGACGTTGACCAGCCCGGAGGTGAATCCGGTGGCGCCCGCCGAGAAGTAGGACGGGGCGTAGGGCTCCGCGAGCCCCGCCACCCACACGAACCGGTCGAGGCCGGCGTCCCGGGAGAAGGCGGCGAACTTCGCCGCGTCCGGCACGGCGTACTTCACCCCGATGACGTTGGGGCAGGCGTCGGCGAGTTCGGCGAGCCGGGCGCCGGTGAGCTGCGCGTTGCGGATGTACGGCACCACGCCCAGCTCGGGCACGGCCTCGGCGATGGCGCGGTGGTAGTCGACCCAGCCGCTCTGCGAGACGTAGGGGTGGACGGGCTGGTGCACCATCACCATCTGGGCGCCCAGGTCGCGGGCGTGCCGCGCGGAGGCGACGGCGGTCGGCACGTCGTGTCCGACGCCGACCAGGACCGCCGGGCCGTCGCCGGCCTCGTCGACGGTCAACTCGGTGACCAGGCGGCGCTCTTCGGGGGTCAGGGCGTAGAACTCACCGGTGTTGCCGTTGGGGGTGAGGGTCGTGATGCCGCCGTCGAGGAGACGACGCAGCAGGGCCCGGTAGGTGCCGGGGTCGACGGAGCCGTCCTCGGCGAACGGGGTCACCGGGATCGCCACCACGTCGGCCAGGGCCGCCCGCTGGGTCTCGAACGTCGTCGTCATGCCTGACCGTCCTCTTCCTGGGCCGCCGGGAGTTCCGGGGCCTCCGGGGTTTCCGGGATCTCGAATCCCGCTTCGGGGAACGCCCGTCGCACGAACGACACGATGTGCGCGTACAGGGCGCGCGCCGCGCCGTCGGCGTCCCCGCCGAGGGCGAGCCGCAGGATCTCGCGGTGCTCGCTGGCCTCCCGCTCCCAGGAGGGTTCGGCGGCCCAGGCGACGGCGGAGACCAGGGCGGCCTGGTCGCGGACCTCGTCGAGCATCCGGCCGAGCAGCGGATTGCCGCACGGCAGGTAGAGGGCGCGGTGGAACTCGCGGTTGGCGAGCGACCGTTCGGCGGTGTCGTCGGCCTCGTCGGCCCGGGTCAGCGCGTCCCGGGCGGCGTCGAGGGAGGCGCCGCGCCGCACGGCGCGCCTGAGCGCCTCGGGTTCGAGGAGCAGGCGCACGTCGTAGACCTCGCGCGCCATGTCCGCGTCGACCATGCGCACCGTGACGCCCTTGTACTGGCTCATCACGACCAGACCGGTGCCGGCCAGGGTCTTGAGCGCCTCGCGCACCGGGGTCTTGGACACCCCGAACTGCGCGGCGAGGTCGGTCTCGACCAGGGCCTGGCCCGGCGTCAACCGGCCGGTGAGGATGCGGCGTTTGATCTCCTCCAGCACGTACTGCGTGCGGGAGGGGATCGGGGTGGGCACAGAGGTCATGCGCGCCTCTCGGATCTCGCGTATCGGATCTCGCGTATCGCGTCTCATATATGACGTACGAAGTACGACGCGGATGACCGTAGGAGTGGCCCGGTGTTTCGTCAATGCTTCCGGCAAAGGAACTTGGGGTTGCCGTTCACACGGCGTGCGTGCGGCCCTCCCGGGCGGTGGCGGCCTCGGGGGTGAGCGTGGGCCAGGCATGGGCCACGAGCAGCCGTTCCGCACCCGCCGCCCGGGCCGTGGCCCCGGCGTCCTCGGGGGTCAGGTGGACCCGTTCGCTGTCGCGATGCTCGTCGACGTCGGCCCCGCACAGGAACAGGTCGGCGCCGCGGGCCGGTTCGGTGAGCGCGGGGCACGGGCCGCTGTCCCCGGAGTGGGCGAGGACCCGCCCCGCGCACTCGGCGCGCAGCCCGTGGGCCGCGCCGTCGTGCACGACGGCGCGGGCGGTGAGGGTGAGACCGCCGTGCCGGGCGACGTGCCCGTCGTGCAACGGCCGGACGTCGAGGATCCCGCCCAGGAAGCCGGCGTCCGGGCGCCCGAGGAACCCGGCGACGCGCTGCGCGCAACCGTCCGGCGCGTAGACGGGGACCGGCGCGGGCGGGGTGAGCCCGCCGTGGGCGAGGCCGTGGAACGCCGTGAGCGGATCGGCACTGTGGTCCGCGTGCAGGTGCGAGATCCACACGGCGTCGGTGCGCGCCGGATCGGTGTGCCGCCGCAACTCCGCGAACGTCCCGGTCCCGGCGTCCGCCCACTCCTCGGCCCCGCCGCGGCGCGGCAGACACCCGGAGCAGGGGCGGTCCGGGCGGGGGCGCGCGGGGCGCTCCGTGTGCCTCACCGCACCGGGCGCCCGCACCCGGCACCCCGCACCCCGTGCCCGCCGCGCCGGCGCCCGCGCGGCGGGCTCAGACGGACCGCTTCCAGCCCGGGTCGCGTCCGCTCAGCCCGACCGCACGGTCCAGCAGCGGGGCGTCGGGCGGGACCGGGACGACCGGGCCGAAGACACCGCCGCGGTCGGGGTCGTCGGCCGTCGCGACGAGGAAGTCGTACACCGAGCGGAGCGCGGCGGGGTCGGGCGTGTACTCCTGGCCGGTCGCGCGGGCCAGGTCCCAGCCGTGGATCACCAGTTCGTCGGCGGCGACGGCGCCGGCGGCCTCGCCCGGCAGGTCCACGCCCCCGGCCCGGGTCATGCCGGTCCAGGCGGCGGGGTCGCGCCACGCGTCGGCGAGTTGGCCGAGCGCCCCGGACAGTTCCCCGCGCCCGCCGGGACCGATGTCCGGCACGACGGAGTCCGGGCTGGTGTCGGTGGTGGCGCCGAGGTCCTTGCGCCCGGCGTCGCGGAAGGCGACGGCCAGCCCGAGGAGATGGCCCAGCAGGTTGCGCACCGCGTACCCCGGGCAGGGCGTGCCGTGCGCCAGCTGCTCGTCGGTGACGCGCTCGGCGAGACGCGCCACGATCCGCGCCTGCGGTCCGAGGTCGAGGGGGATGTCGCTCATCGGCTGCTCCTCATGGCTGTGCGCGTGCGGTTCCGTGTCGCCGGTCCCGCTCCTGGGAGGTGGACCGGCCGGGCCCCCGGAACTCATCGCCCGCCCGGTCACCGTCCGGGACCGTGTCCCGCGTGGCGGGACGGGGAAGTCGCCGGTGGCAGCACGGTGCGGCGGCGAGGCCGGGAGGGGAGGTCCAGCACGGTGCCCGTGCCACCGGCGAAGACGCACTCCTCCCCTTCCGGGTCGCGCCACGGCAGAGCCATCGGACCCGGAACGGTTCATCCTGAGCGGGTGGTCGCGAGTTCCCCGGCCGGCCGTCGTGACGCTGGGGGACGTCGGTGGTCACCGGCCCCCGGCCCACCTACGAAACCGTCCGGGCCCACCAGTCGTGGAAACACGACGGAGGCCCAGGTCACCGGTGGGATCCGGAAGCCTGGACCTTGGTCGTTCTTCCGTTGTTCCGGCCGAGATGTCGGGCACCAGGGATTCAGGCCCCCTGCTCGCCTCTCGGGTGCCGTGACGCCGGCGTTCGCCCGGCCGCCGGAGGTGCCACCGCGGGACAGTGACCCGGCGTTCCGCGGAGCGCCCGCTCCCGGCCGGGCGGTGCCGGCCCCCCTGCCCGGTGGCGAGGCGACGCCTCAGCCGTTGACGAAGTCGCGCACCTGGCCGTAGACGGCCGGATCCGAGCCGATGGCCACGTGACCGAGACAGGCGGTCCGGGTGTTCGTCGCACCGCTCAGGGAGACACTGCTGTCCGGGTTGATGACGGTGTCGCAGGGCGACCACCAGGTGCCGTGGCGCGGGGCGCCCGGGGTCTCGTCCCCGGAGTTCAGCGAGGTGAGGAAGGCGGACCCGATGCGCATCTCGAAGCAGGAGGCGTAGCCGCACCCGTCGGCCCAGTCGGTGCCGTGGTTGGGACCGGCCAGCGAGACCCAGGCGTCGGTCTTTCCGCTGCCTCCCAGGTTCTTGGCGTAGTACCGGCTGGACAGCCCGCCCATGGAGTGGGTGACGATGTCGACCTTGGATGCGCCGGTGGCCACGAGCAGGCGATCCACCTCGGCGGCCAGCTGCTGGGCGGTGGTGGCGTTGGACTGCCGCCAGTCGTAGCTCCACTGGTCCAGGTGGGACGACGGCCAGCCGTCGGCCCGGAAGGCCTCGGCCATGGTGTTCCAGTAGGAGCCGGACGAGTTGTATCCGTGGACGAACAGGACGGGGTGGCTGGACGGGCCGAAAGTCGATGCATCGGCGGCGTGGACCGGAGCGGCGGACGTGAACGCAAGCAGAGTGCTCACGAGGACGGAAAGCACGTACTTCTTCAACGCGTACCTCGGGTGATCGGCTCTGTGGGGGGAGGCCGGGAGGAGGTTACTCCCCAGTAGGCCAGCGGAGTCAAGAGCCGCGCAGGAATCGGTACAGGGCCGATGACCTGCAGTTTCGCTCCATGTCGTAGCGTTTGTGAGCGTGGCCGTCGTCGACCGGCCCCCGTGTCTCCGGCCGTGCATGACACGGCCTGCCGGTACTGCGGGTACTGCGGGTCAGGCACCGCTTCGCCCCTGAAGCGGTGCTCAGCCGGCCGTGGACCATCCGTGGACCCGCCTCGCCCGGTCTGCCACGTGCAGAGCCGTGACCCGCTGTGCCGCCCGGGCAGGAAGGGGTCTGCGCGGCCGTGCGCGCAGGACGGCGCCGCGCCCGGTCGTGCGCGGGAATACGGCGAGGTCGCGGTCGCGTTGCCGCGTTCGCCGGTGACGGTCTTCGGGGCCCGCCGTCGCGGGCTTCGTGGCCCGCCGGGGGACTCGGCCGGGCCGCGTGCGGGCCGGTCCCGGCCTGCGGCAGGTGCAGGACGCGGTCCGCCGACGCGGGGAGAGGACAGGAGCCGGTGAGTCTTCGTCGGTTCGAGTACGCCCTGGCCGTGGCCGAGGCGGGTTCGGTGACGGCGGCGGCGGCGGAGTCGTTGCACGTCGCTCAGCCGTCGGTGTCCCAGCAGATCCGCGGCCTGGAGCGGGAGCTCGGCGTGACGCTGTTCGCCCGCACGCCGACCGGGCTGGTGCCCACCGCGGCAGGTCGCGCGTTCCTGCGGGACGCGGAGGTCGCCGTGAGGGCGGCGCGGCGGGCGAAGGCGACGGCGCGGGCCGGTGCCGAGGAGCTGGGGGGCGAGCTGGTGGTCGTGGCGCAGATGGGTCTGGGCACGCGGCAGCTGCCGGGCGCGCTGGGCGCGTTGCGCCGCCGCTTCCCGCGGCTGGAGGTCACCGTCTTCGAGGAGGCGGACCCCGTCGAGCTGGAGCGGCTGGCGCGCCGGGGCGTGGTGGACCTGGGACTGATCGCCGGGCCGTGCCGGGAGGAGCTGTACGAGGGCCACCACCTCGGCGACGAGGAGTTCGTCGTGGTGACGAGCCCCGAGCACGCGCAGCTCGCCGCGGAACGGGTCGAGCTGCGCGTGCTGGAGCGGGAACCGTGGATCAGGTTCGATCACGACAGCGCGCTCGACGCCGTGCTCCGGGACGTGCTGCGGGACAACGAGCTGGCTCCGGTCACGGTCGCCCGCGTGTCGCAGACGGCGACGGCGGTGCGCTGGGCCGCCCAGGGGCTGGGGGTGACGCTCGTTCCGACCTCCGCGGTGCCTCCCGGGTTCGAGCACCTCACGCGTCCCGTCTCTCCCGCCGTCTCCCTGCCCACCGTCGCCGCCGTCCGGCCCGGCGCGGGGCCGGCGGAAACGGCCCTGCTGGAATTCCTGCGGCAGGAGAGGTGGAACTGCACCGGTTTTTCCGGCAGCGGGTCAGGGCCTGCTCACAACTGGGTGACGCCTCCGTCGAGCACCAATTCGGCGCCCGTGGTGTAAGTGGCGTCGAAGGCCAGGAATGCCATCGCCCTGGCGATTTCCTCCGGAGTCCCGAAACGCCGCATGGGATTCTCCGCGACCCGTGCCGCCTTGAACTGCTCGGCGTCCTCCTCGGTCATCGTGTTCTCCAGGGTTCCCGTGTCCACGGGGCCGGGGCTGATCGCGTTGACGCGGATCCCGCGCGGAAGCAGTTCGCTGGAGAGGCTGCGGGCCATCGAGCACAGCGCCGCCTTGCCGGCGGAGGAGACGCTGGTCTGCGCGATGCCCTTGACGTTCGCGACCGAGGTGGTCAGGACGACGCCGGCGCCCGTGCTCAGCAGCGGGGCGAGCTTCTGCACGGTGAAGAAGGCGCCCTTGACGTTGATCGCGAACGATTCGTCGTACATCTCCTCGGTCGTCGACTCGAAGGGCATGGCTCTGGTGACGCCCGCGTTGACGAACAGGGCGTCCACCGTGCCGAGTGCGTCGCGCGCCCGGGCGGCCAGGGCGTCCAGGTCCGGCAGTGAGGACACGTCGCTGCGCACTGCCGTCGCGTTCTCGCCGAGGCGCTGCCGGGCCGCGTCGAGCGCGGCCCGGGAACGGCCGGTGATCACCACGCGTGCTCCGGCGTCCACCAGCAGCCTCGCCGTCGCGAACCCTATGCCGCTGCTGCCGCCCGTGATCACCGCGTTCCTGCCGCCGTACGCGCTCATACCGGGAACTCACCGCCGTCCACGGTGACGTTCTGCCCGGTGAGCCGGCTCGACCGGTCCGACACGAGGAACAGCACCGCGTCGGCGATGTCGTCGGGCCGGCCGTCGCGTCCCGGCGGAGGGCTGGTGTCGTCCCGGCCCGGCCCCTCCTCCGGCCTCGCCCACTCCTCCCGCGTCGCCTCGCCGCCCGGGGTGGCGGTCCCGCCGGGGGGCACGGTGTCGACCCGCGCCCCGAACGGGGCCAGTTCCAGGGCCGGTCCCCGGCTGTGGTTCCGCAGTGCCGCCTTCGCCGCCGTGTAGTGCGGGAACGGCGGTGCCGAGGGGGGGACGGCGGCCGGGGAGACGTGCACGACCGCGTCCGGGCGCCGTTCGCGCGTGCCCGGGGTCAGCGGTGAGTCCAGCCGTACCGCTGGCAGGTGGTTCAGGTCCAGCCGGTCCTGCCACTCCTCGTCGGGGACGGCCCGGGCGTGCGGGAACGGCCGTGCCCCGCCCGCGTTGTCGACCAGGATGTCCACCCCGCCGAGCGTTTCCCGCGCGGCCTCGGCGAGCGCCTCCGCTCCGGCCCGTGTCCGCAGGCCGGCCTCCACGAAGGCGGCCCCTTCCGGCACCGTGCCCGTCCTCGATCCGGCGGTCGTGAGGACCCCGGCGCCCGCGTCCGGGAGCCGGCGCACGACGGTCGCGCCGATTCCGCGCGAACCGCCCGTGACCAGGGCTCGCTTTCCCGCGCGTTCACGCGTTTCCGCGCTTTTCTTTTCTGTGGTCATGCCACCGGGCTTCCTCTCGCTCGACCGGACGGGAGGGGATGCGCACGGGACGCCGATATCGGAGGAATCTCGGTGCGCGTCTCCTCTCGTCGAGCTGTTTCACGGTAGGTCCGGGAAAGCCGGGCGGGCAAAGACGAAAAGAGAGCAGGGGCCATAGGGGTTTCCTATGGCCCGCGGAAGCTGCGGCCCTCGTCGGCAGGCGGCGCACGCCCCGTCGGGCACCGGTCCCCCCGGCGGGACGGCGCCGTCGAGGCCGTCGCGTCCCGCGGAACGCGTCCGCAGGCCCTTCGGAGCGCCGCCGGCCGCTGCTGCCACGGGTGGCCCGGCCCACGCCGGACCCGCCGCCGACGATCCGGCGGGCCCCGGGGGCGGCGCCTACGGCATGCCGGGAAGCCGGACCGTGACGAGGAGACCGCCGGCGGGGCGGGGGACGAGGTCGAGGGTCCCGTCGTGGGCGCGGACGACGCTGTGCACGATGGCCAGGCCGAGGCCGACGCCGGCGTGCTCGTCGGTGCGTACGCGTTCCGTTCCGCGCCGGAAGGGTTCGGTGAGGGTCGGCACCAGTTCCGGCGGGAGCGGATGCCCCGTGTTCTCGACCCGCACCACGCTCGCGCCGCCCCGCGCCTCGGTGTGGACCGTCACGGTGCCGCCGGCCGGGAGGTTGTGGACGATGGCGTTCTGGACGAGGTTGGTCACCATCCGCAGCAGGAGCTCCGCGGAGCCGCTGGTCCGTGCCGCCGCGCCGGTGACGTCGAGCGTGACCTCGCGCTGTTCGGCGAGGGGGAGCAGGGTCTCGGCGGCCTCCTCGGCGACGAGGGAGAGGTCGACGCTCTCGCGGGTGAAGTTCCCGCGGTCGCTGCGGCTGAGCAGCAGGAGGGCCTCGGTGAGGCCGGTCGCGCGCGTGTTGACGGCCTGGAGGCGTTCGAGGATCTCGTCCCGGTCCCGCCCGGGGTCCCTGCGGGCGACGTCGAGCAGCGTCTGCGAGATGGCCAGCGGGGTGCGCAGTTCGTGGGAGGCGTTCGCGGCGAACCTCTGCTGCTCGGCGACGTGTGACTCGAGTCGTTCGAGCATGGTGTCGAACGCGTCGGCGAGTTCGCGGAACTCGTCCTGGCGGCCCTCCATGCGGATCCGGTGGGACAGCGATCCGTTCCCGGCCGTCCGTGCCGCGGTGGTGATCCGGGTGAGCGGTGCGAGCATCCGGCCGGCCAGGATCCATCCCCCGGCGAGGCCGAACACGAGCAGGAAGACCATCGCCGCGGCCGCGGCGGGGGCGAAGGTGCGCACCAGGAGGTAGCGGTTGGGCGCGACCCCGAGAAGGCCCCGGGAGCTGTCGGGTACGTAGCGCAGCAGGAACCCCCACACCACGGCCAGCAGGAGGGCGCCGGCGACGGCGAGGAACCCGGCGTAGCTGAGGGTGAGTTTCAGCCGGACGCTGAGCCCCGGACTCCTACGCATGCGTCCTGCCGGGGCCGGTGTCGATGCGGTAGCCGACGCCCGGCACGGTGGCGATGACCCATGGTTCGCCGAGCCGTTTGCGCAGGGCGGAGACGGTGATGCGGACGGCGTTGGTGAGGGGGTCGGCGTTCTCGTCCCAGGCCCGTTCCAGCAGTTCCTCGGCGCTGACGACCCCGCCCCCGGCGGCGACGAGGACCTCCAGCACGGCGAACTGCTTGCGGGTGAGGGCGACGTAGCGCCCGTCGCGGAAGACCTCCCGGCGGAAGGGGTCGACGCGCAGGCCCGCGATCTCGTGGACCGGGGGCCGGGCGTACGCGCGTCTGCGGTCGAGCGCCCTCAGCCGCAGGACGAGCTCCCGCAGCTCGAACGGCTTGGTGAGGTAGTCGTCGGCGCCGAGCTCGAACCCGGACGCCTTGTCGTCGATCCGGTCGGCGGCGGTGAGCATGAGGATCGGGATGCCGCTGCCGGAGGCGACGACGCGCCGGGCGACCTCGTCGCCGGAGGGTCCGGGGATGTCGCGGTCCAGGACCACGAGGTCGTAGGAGTGGACGCTCAGCAGCTCCAGGGCGCAGTCGCCGTCGCCGGCGACGTCGGCGGCGATCGCTTCCAGCCGCAGGCCGTCACGGACGGCTTCGGCCAGGTAGGGCTCGTCCTCCACGATCAGTACGCGCATGCCCGAAGCCTAGGCAGCACGACGTATCGCCGACGTATCCGAGGGCGTGTGCGCCCCGGTGCGCGCGGCTCAGCCCGCCGGGGCCGGCGCGGGGCGCGGCCGGTCCGACGGCGCTTTCGCCGTGGCGCGCCACCAGCGGCGCGACGCCAGCCCGGCCAGCACGGCGCCGGCGGCGTTGACCAGCACGTCGTCCACGGAGGACACCCGGTCCAGCCGCAGCACGTACTGCGCGGTCTCGACCAGGACCGAGCAGCCCGCCCCGAGCGCCAGGATCCGCGGCACGGACGCCGGCGCCGCGAACCGCACCGGGGCGAAGAACCCCAGCGCCGCGAAGACCAGCAGGTTGCCGACGAACCCGAGCGGCCCCATCGTGACCAGGTCCCGCAGCGGCACCAGGCTCACCCGGCCGGGGACGACGCCGGCCCCGGCGCCCGGCATCAGGGTCAGCCACAGGAACGGGACCGTCCCGTGGACCATGCCCACCTCGGCCAGCGACCTCCGCCACGCCGAAGCGGCGCCGGCGGCACGCCGGCGGCGCGCCAGGGCCCACGCCACCAGCACGGCCAACGGCACCGTGACCAGCGTCATGAGCACCACACCGTTGAACGTGTCGTAGCAGCCGTGCCACCGCCCGGCCATGCACCTCGGAGCGGACATCAGCAGCGGCCCCCGCAGGACGAACAGGGCGCTCGCCGGGCCGAGGACCGCCAGGCCGAGGAGCACGGTCCTGCGCGTGCGGCGGGGCGGCGCCGACGGGGATGCGTCGTGGTTCATGCCCCCATGGGAGCCGGAGGACCGTTGCGGTGGCGTACGCGGTTTCCGATACGCCCGCGATATCCGGAGGATCCCCGGCGTCCCCCGTACCGGGGCCGCCGGCCGTCTCGCCCCGCAGTGCACGGTCTAGGGCACCCGCCCGATCCGCGCGGCCGGTCCTTAGTCCCACGATGGGCGGGCATGACGACGAACAGGACGAGGCGCCCGGGCGGGCGGACCTGGACCGTGGCGCGCGTGGTGCGGGACCGGAACGCGGGGCTGTACCTCGCCTCAGTGGTGGTGTCGGGCTTCGGCACGTCCGCGCTGTGGCTGGCCTCCGGCGTGTGGGTCAAGGACCTCACCGGCTCGGACGGGCTGGCCGCGCTGTGCATGCTGGCGATGTGGGCGCCCACCCTGGCGGGCCCGCTGCTGGGCACGCTCGCCGACCGCGTCCGCCGCAAGCCGCTGCTGATCGGCACGAGCCTGCTCATGGCCGGGCTCCTGCTCACCCTCTTCGCCGTGGACTCCCCGCGGGGGGTGTGGCTGCTGTACGCGGTGCTGTTCGTGCACGGCGCGGCGGGCGTCGTCCACGACGCGGCCGAGTCGGCGCTGATCGCCACCGCCGTGGACGGGTCCCTGCTCGGCGACTTCAACGGACTGCGGACGACCGCCGACGAGGGCATGAAGCTGCTGGCCCCGCTGGCGGGAGCGGGCCTGTACGCCGCGTACGGCGGGGCGGGCGTGGCCCTCCTGGACGCGGTCACCTTCCTGCTCGCGACGGTGCTGTACGCGCTGCTGCGCGTGCGGGAGGAACGGCCCGGGCCCCCGGCCGGCGCCGGCCGGGGGCGGACGGCGGAGGGCGCCCGCCACCTGTGGTCGCATCCGGTGCTGCGCCCGCTGGTGTCGGCGGGCGGCGCCACGATGCTGTGCGCGGGACTGAGCGGGGCGCTGGTGTACGCCGTCGTCGACGGCCTGGGGCACTCCCCCGCGTACGCCGGCGTGCTGTACGCGGTCCAGGGCGCGGGTTCGGTGGTGCTCGGCCTGCTCGCCGGTCCCGCCCTGCGCCGCTTCGGCGAGCTGCGCTTCGCGGCGTACGGCATCGCCCTGCTGTCCGCCGCGGTGGCGCTGCGCGCGGTGCCGAACGATCCGCTGGCGTGGGTGTGCAGCGCGGCGATCGGGGCGGGGCTGCCCGCCGTGCTGATCGCCGCGCTGACCGCCGTGCAGCGCGAGACGCCCGGGCCGCTGCTGGGCCGGGCCACCGCCACCGCCCACACCCTGGTGTTCGCGCCGAACGTGCTCGGCCTGGCGGCCGGCGCGATCCTGGTCGAACTGCTCGACCACCGGCTGCTGCTGGTCGTCCTGGGGCTCGTGCTGCTCGCTCCCGCGGCGGGGCTGCTTCAGAGCGCGGCGAGTGCCGAGCGCACCGCCTCCAGGTCCCCGTCCGACGCCAGCCCTGCGTGATACAGGCGCAGTTCGGTCGCGCCGAGCCCACGCGCCTCGGCCGCGTCCGCCGCGAGGGTGCCGGGGCTGCCGCCCATGCCGGAGACCACGGTGAAGTTGGCGGCGAGGACGGCGCCCTCGCGCTCCTCGCGCGCGAACGGCGTCAGCAGGCCGGGACCGCCGGTGCAGGGCACGACCACACCGTCGGCGACGGAGAGGACGTGCGCGGGGTCGACGCCGGCGTTGGCGCCGCAGTGGTACGACACGGGGTCCGCGTGCAGCAGCACCTGGAAGCCCTCGGGTGCGGCGGCGCGCACGGCGCGGACCGCCGCCTCCTGGAGCGTGCGCGCGGTGTCGTCGCGCCACGCGCGCGTGGCGTTCGCGGTCGTCCCGCCGAGGAGCTTTTCGACGCCCGTCCAGCCCCCGTCGGAGGGCGCCGCCCCCCGCCACACCGGCTCGAGCGCGCCCCGTACGGCGGCGGCGAGCTCGTCGGCGTCCAGGTCATGGGCCCCGTAGCCCTCCCGGCAGGCCGGGCAGAAGCACAGGGACATCAGGTACTGCCCGGCGTCCCCGAGGCCGACGCCGGCGGTCTTGTCGTGGGCGTGCAGATGGGCCAGTCCGTACCAGCCGAGGGACTCCAGCTCGGTGCCGTGCGCCCCGGG
This sequence comes from Streptomyces sp. Tu 3180, assembly GCF_009852415.1. Classification (NCBI taxonomy): domain Bacteria; kingdom Bacillati; phylum Actinomycetota; class Actinomycetes; order Kitasatosporales; family Streptomycetaceae; genus Streptomyces; species Streptomyces sp. Tu 3180. The sequence continues at coordinate 2,152,240 of NZ_WOXS01000002.1, forward strand.
CCGCACCGCCGCCTCGGCGGCCAGGTCGGTCAGGTACGCGCGCGTGGCGGGCTGGGCGATGCACGGCGCCCAGGGGTAGCGGTCCCCGTAGGCGTTGACCACCGAGGTGTCCGGGTGCTCGGCCCCGAGGCGGGAGTTGTGCGCGAGCACCACCCAGGTGTGCACCTCCAGGCCCGCGTCGGCGAGCGCGGCGGCGGCCTCGCCGAAGGCGTCACCGGGCGCCCAGTCGCCCGCCGCGTACGGGCGCGGGGTGCGGCCGGACCAGTGCTCCCCGGCCGGGTAGAGCACGGCCGCGTGCTCGGCGGTGACGACGCGGTGGCGCGGGTGGCGGGGGGTCAGCGCGCGCGTGGAGTGGTAGGCGGAGGCGAGCGTCGCCTGCCCGATGCCGAGTGCGGCGATCCGCGCGGGTGCCTCCGGGTCCCCGTTGACGTCCCACGGGTAGACGAATGCCGACGCCTTCACTTGTCCTCCTCCAGGAGCGCGTGTCCCCGCTCGATCAGCCGGGCGAGCTGCTTGACATGGTCCTCGGCCGGCTCGTGCAGCGGCGGCCGCACCTCCCCGACGTCCAGCCCGCGCAGGCGTACGCCGGCCTTGACGAGGGAGACGGCGTAGCCGTGACCCTGGGCGCGCAGTTCGACGAAGGGCCGGTAGAAGCCGTCCAGCAGGCGGTGGGCGGTGGCCTCGTCGCCGGTGCGGAAGGCCGTGTGGCAGGCGAGGGCGAGCTCGGGGGCGAAGCAGAACACCGCGGAGGAGTAGAGGGTGATGCCGATGCCGTGGTAGGCGGGCTGGGTGAGTTCGGCGGTGGGCAGCCCGTTGAAGTAGAGGAAGTCGCCGGGGGCCTCGGTGCGCACGGCGCTGACGGTCCGCTGCATGAGGTCGAGGTCGCCGAGACCGTCCTTGAGGCCGATGATCCCGTCGGTGCGGGCCAGTTCGACGACGCTCCCGGGCGTGAGCACGGCGTTGTCGCGCTGGTAGACGATCACGGGCAGGGAGGTCGCCGCGGCCAGTTCCCGGTAGTGCCGCAGCAGCCCCTCCTGCGCGGCCCGGACCAGGTACGGGGGCATGGCGAGCAGCCCGTCGGCCCCGGCGCGCTCGGCGAGCCGGGCGTAGCGGACGGCGAGGGCGGTGCCGTAGCCGGCGCCCGCGACGACCGGGACGCGCCCCCCGGCGGCCTCGACGGCGGCCGCCACGCACGCCTCGAACTCCTCGGGCACCAGCGCGTGGAACTCCCCGGTGCCGCAGCAGGCGAACACGGCGGCGGCCCCGGCCTCCACCCCGCGCCGCACGTGGACCCGGTAGGTGTCGAGATCGACGGAGCCGTCGGCCCCGTACGCGGTGACCGGGAAGAACAGCGGCCCGCTGGGGATACTGAGTCGGGCGGCGAGAGGGGCTGACGTCACGAGCTCTCCCAGGTCCATATTCTTGATTCTCGTCTATATTTCTGAACCGCTCCACGCTAAGCCGCCCCGGGGACGCCGGTCAAGCACGGCAACCCGCCACGCACCAGCGGATTTTTCGGTTCCGCGAAGAGCGGCGGGACACTTGACGGGCCGCACCCCGCCTCTTAGCGTGTCCACGAATATGAATGCCGTGCGCCCATATGCACGTCCGTGCCTCCTCGTGCGCACGGCCGGCGACGCAAGGAGACCCGAGGATGCCCGCTCCCCGCACCGTTCTGCTCACCGGCGCCGCCGGCGGCCTCGGCACCCTGATGCGGGACCTGCTCCCCGCCTACGGCTACGAGCTGCGCCTGCTCGACCTGCGCCCGATCGAGGGCGAGCCGGACGCGATCGTCGCGGACCTCGCCGACCGGGAGGCCGTGCGCGAGGCGGTCCGCGGGGTCGACGCGATCATCCACCTCGCGGGCATCTCCCTGGAAGCCCCCTTCGAGAAGATCCTCAAGGCGAACATCGAGGGCACCTACCACCTCTACGAGGCCGCCCGCGAGGAGGGCGTCGGGCGCGTCGTCTTCGCCTCCTCCAACCACGCCGTCGGCTACACCCCGCGCCCGCAGGGCGACGACCCCCTCATCCCCGTCGACACCCCGCGCCGCCCCGACACCTTCTACGGCCTGTCCAAGTGCTTCGGCGAGGACCTCGCCCAGCTGTACTGGGACAAGCACGGCCTGGAGACCGTCTCCGTGCGCATCGGCTCCTGCTTCCCCGAGCCGACCAGCGTGCGCATGCTCTCGGTGTGGATGAGCCCGGCCGACGGCGCCCGCCTCTTCCACGCGGCCCTGACCGCCGAGAACGTCGGCCACACCGTCGTCCACGGCTCCTCCGCCAACACCCGCCTGTGGTGGGACCTCACCTCCGCGCGTGCGCTCGGCTACGACCCGCAGGACGACTCCGAGCCGTACGCCGAGAAGCTCGTCGCCGAGCAGGGCGAGCTGGACCCGGACAACCCGGCGCACGCCCGCCTCGGCGGCCACTTCGTCACCGACCCGCCGATCTGGCCGTACTGACGGCCACCACGCGCGCCCCGAGCGGCGCGAAATCGACGCTCACGGCGGCGGGCGGGCACCGAACGGGCCCGCCCGCCGCCGTGTTCGGGCACACCCGCTGCCCGCTTCCGCCCCCGCGCCCGCGCCCGCCCAGCTCCGAGGCGGACACGCCCCGATCCGAACGGGCGCAAACGGGCACGACCGGGCCCACGACAGGCCTGGTCAGCATCGCGCCCCCGCTGTAGAACTTCCTGCGTGGCCCCACCGGGCCCGAACGGGCAGCGAAACCAGAAAGCGGGTGTCCGGCCATGAGCAACAGGACGGCCGAAGAGCGTCAGCGTGAGATCGTGCGGATGGCGCGCGCCACCGGTTCGGTCGACGTCACCGCGCTCGCCGCCGATCTGGGCGTGGCCAAGGAGACCGTACGACGGGACCTGCGGGCCCTGGAGGACCACGGTCTGGTGCGCCGCACCCACGGCGGCGCCTACCCGGTGGAGAGCGCCGGCTTCGAGACGACGCTCGCCTTCCGCGCCACCAGCCACGTCCCCGAGAAGCGCCGGGTCGCGGCCGCCGCGGCCGGGTTGCTCGGGGACGCCGAGACGGTCTTCGTCGACGAGGGCTTCACCCCGCAGCTCATCGCCGAGGCCCTCCCCCAGGACCGGCCGCTGACCGTGGTCACCGCCTCCCTGCCGGTCGCGGGCGCGCTCGCCGGGTCCGGCACCGCCTCCGTCCTGCTGCTCGGCGGCCGCGTCCGCTCCGGCACCCTCGCCACCGTCGACCACTGGACGACGAAGATGCTCTCCGGCTTCGTCATCGACCTGGCGTTCATCGGCGCCAACGGCATCTCCCGCGAGTACGGCCTGACCACGCCCGACCCGGCGGTCAGCGAGGTCAAGGCGCAGGCGGTCCGGGCCGCCCGCCGGGTGGTGTTCGCGGGCGTCCACACCAAGTTCGGGGCGGTCAGCTTCTGCCGGTTCGCCGAGGTCGGCGCGCTGGAGGCGATCGTCACGAGCACGCTGCTCCCGGCGGCCGAGGGCCACCGCTACTCCCTGCTCGGGCCGCAGGTCATCCGGGTCTGAACCGCGTTCCCCATCGTCTCACCCCCCATGGGGCCGATCCGTGTCAGGTGACGCCCCCTATCTCCCTATACGTCCAGGAGCGATCCATGCGAACCCAGAGCCGACGGAGGCCGCCGCGAGCCACACTCGCCGCGGTCGCCGCAGGGACGCTGCTCGCCCCGCTGCTCTCCGGCTGCTGGGTCGGAGCGGGCGGGGCCGGATCCGGCGGTGACTCCCTCAACGTCCTGATGGTCAACAACCCGCAGATGGTCGAGCTGCAGAAGCTGACCGCGGACCACTTCACCAAGGACACCGGCATCAAGGTCAACTTCACGGTGCTGCCGGAGAACGACGTCCGCGACAAGATCAGCCAGGACTTCGCCAACCAGGCCGGCCAGTACGACGTGGCAACGCTGTCGAACTACGAGATCCCCATCTACGCCCGCAACGGCTGGCTGCGCGAGATGGACTCGTACACCGCGAAGGACGGCGCCTACGACGAGCAGGACGTCCTGAAGCCGATGCGCCAGTCCCTCACCGGGGACGACGGCAAGCTCTACGGCCAGCCCTTCTACGGCGAGTCGTCCTTCCTGATGTACCGCAAGGACGTCTTCGAGAAGGAGGGCCTGACCATGCCCGCCGAGCCCACCTGGCGGCAGGTGGCCGACCTCGCCGCGAAGGTCGACGGGGCCGAACCGGGCATGAAGGGCATCTGCCTGCGCGGTCTGCCCGGCTGGGGCGAGGTCATGGCCCCGCTGACCACGGTGGTGAACACCTTCGGCGGCACCTGGTTCGACGAGGACTGGAACGCCCGGCTCGACTCCCCCGAGTGGCAGGAGGCGACGAAGTTCTACGTCGACCTGGTCCGCGAGCACGGCGAGTCCGGCGCCGCCCAGGCCGGCTTCGCCGAGTGCCTGAACAACATGACCCAGGGCAAGGTCGCCATGTGGTACGACGCCACCTCCGCGGCCGGTTCCCTGGAGGCCGCCAAGTCCCCCGTCAAGGGCAAGGTCGGCTACGCCCCCGCGCCCGTGGAGAAGACCGAGTCCTCCGGCTGGCTCTACACCTGGGCCTGGGGCATCCAGCACGCCTCCCGCAACCCCGACAACGCCTGGAAGTTCGTCTCCTGGGCGTCCAGCAAGGAGTACGAGCAGCTGGTCGGCGACGAGTTCGGCTGGTCCAACGTCCCGGCCGGCAAGCGCGCCTCCACCTACTCCAACCCCGCCTACCGCGCGGAGGCCGCCGCCTTCCAGGAGATGACCAAGGCGGCCATCGAACGGGCCAGGCCCGACGACCCCGGCGTCCAGCCCCGCCCGGCGCCCGGCATCCAGTTCGTCGGCATCCCCGAGTTCACCGACCTCGGCACCAAGGTCTCCCAGGAGATCAGCGCGGCCATCGCCGGACGCCAGTCCGTCGAGTCGGCCCTGAAGAAGTCCCAGCAGCTCGCAGAAGAGATCTCCGAGGAGTACGAGGGACGATGACCGCCACGACAACGGCCCCCGTGGCCGCGCCGGAGACCCGCACCGCCCCACGCCGGCCCTCGCCCCGGCTGCGCGCCTGGGCCACCCGCGCCCCGCTGCTGCCGGCCCTGATCTTCATGGTCGCGGTCACCCAGCTGCCCTTCGTGGCGACGCTGGTGATCTCCTTCTTCGACTGGAACTCCCTCTACCCCGACGCCCGGCACTTCGCCGGCTTCGACAACTACCGGGAGGTCCTCACCGACGCGGCGCTGCGCAAGTCCGTCTGGACGACGATCCTGCTGACCGTCGCGGTCGTCCTCGTCAGCCTCGTCCTCGGACTGCTCCTCGCCCTGCTGCTGGACCGGAGGTTCCGCGGGCGCGGCATCGTCCGCACCCTGCTCATCGCCCCGTTCCTGGTGGTCCCGGTGGCGGCGGCGCTGCTGTGGAAGCACGTCCTCTACAACCCGGAGTACGGCCTCCTCAACGGTCTGCTGCACTACGTCGGCGGCCCCCAGCCCGACTGGATCTCCGGCACCCCGCTGCTCGCCGTCGAGGCGTCACTGGTGTGGCAGTGGACCCCGTTCATGATGCTGATCCTGCTCGCCGGACTGCAGAGCCGGGACCAGCAGCAGATCGAGGCCGCCCGCGTCGACGGCGCGAGCGACTGGCAGATCTTCGTCCACCTGACCCTGCCCCACCTGCGCCGCTACCTCGAACTGGGCGCCCTGCTCGGCTCGATCTACATCGTGCAGAACTTCGACGCGGTCTTCACGATCACGTCCGGCGGCCTGGGCACCGCCAACCTGCCCTACACCGTCTACCAGACCTTCTACCAGGCCCACGAGAACGGCCTCGCCTCCGCGGCCGGCGTCCTGGTCGTCATCGGTTCGATCGTCATCGCGACCTTCGCCCTGCGCGTGGTGTCGTCCCTGTTCCGCGAGGAGGTGTCCCGCGCATGAGCACCGTCGCCGTACGCGGCCGCGACCGGTTCCGCAAGGGAGCGGGTCTGGGCCTGGTGGCCTGGCTGGCCGGGATCGTCTTCTTCCTGCCCATCGCCTGGATGGCCCTGACGTCCTTCCACTCCGAGGAGGACGCGGCCACCAACCCGCCGTCCTTCGGGGCCGCCCTCACCCTGGACGGCTACCGCGAGTTCTTCGGCGCGGGCGGCGGCGCGAGCCCCTGGCCGGCCCTGATCAACTCGACGGTGGCGTCCGTGGTCTCGACGCTGCTGGTCCTGCTGCTGGCCCTCCCGGCGGCCTACGCCCTGTCCATCCGCCGGGTGAGGAAGTGGACCGACGTCCTGTTCTTCTTCCTCTCCACCAAGATGCTGCCCGTCGTGGCGGGCCTGCTGCCGATCTACCTGTTCGCCAAGAACGCCGGGATGCTCGACAACATCTGGCTGCTCGTCATCCTCTACACCTCCATGAACCTGCCGATCGCGGTGTGGATGATGCAGTCCTTCCTCGCCGAGGTCCCGGTCGCGGTGATCGAGGCCGCCCGGGTCGACGGCGCCCGGCTGCCGACGGTGCTGACCCGCGTGGTCGCCCCGATCGCCCTGCCCGGCATCGCGGCCACGGCCCTGATCTGCTTCATCTTCAGCTGGAACGAACTGCTGTTCGCCCGGGTCCTGACGGGCGTGGTCGCCGAGACCGCCCCCGTCTTCCTGACCGGCTTCATCACCAGCCAGGGCCTGTTCCTGGCCAAGGTGTGCGCCGCGTCGCTCGTCATCTCCCTGCCGGTGCTCGCCGCGGGGTTCGCCGCCCAGGACAAACTCGTCCAGGGCCTGTCGTTGGGAGCCGTGAAATGAAGGCCGCCGTCATCGAGTCCGTGGGCAAGGCCGTCGTCGCCGAGGTCCCGGACCCGACGCCAGGGCCGCGTGACGTCGTCGTCGAGGTCGCCGCCTGCGGGCTGTGCGGCACGGACCTGCACATCCTCCAGGGCGAGTTCGCCCCGAAGCTCCCGATCGTGCCGGGCCACGAGTTCGCGGGCGAGGTGGTCGGCGTCGGCACGCAGGTCACCGAGCTGGCGGTCGGCGACCGGGTGGCGGTGGACCCGTCCCTCTACTGCCACGAGTGCCGCTACTGCCGCACCGGCCACAACAACCTGTGCGAGCGCTGGGCGGCGATCGGCGTCACCACGGCGGGAGGCGCCGCCCGGTACGCCGTGGCCCCGGTGGCGAACTGCGTCAAGCTCCCCGAGCACGTCCGCACCCAGGACGCGGCGCTGGTCGAGCCCCTCTCCTGCGCGGTGCGCGGCTACGACGTGCTCCGGTCCCGCCTCGGCGCCCACGTGCTGATCTACGGCTCCGGGACGATGGGCCTGATGATGCTGGAACTGGCCAAGCGGACCGGCGCGGCCAGCGTGGACGTGGTGGACGTGAACCCGGCGCGCCTGGAGACCGCCCGCCGGCTGGGCGTGTCGGCCGCGGCGGCGGGCGCCGACGAGCTGGACCGCCCGCAGGGCTGGGACGTCGTCATCGACGCGACCGGCAACGCGGCCGCGATCCAGGACGGCCTGGACCGCGTCGCCAAGGCCGGCACCTTCCTCCAGTTCGGCGTCGCCGACTACGCGACCCGCGTGACGATCGACCCGTACCGCATCTACAACCAGGAGATCACCATCACCGGCTCGATGGCGGTCCTGCACAGCTTCGAGCGGGCGGCGGAGCTCTTCGCGGGCGGCGTCCTGGACCCGGAGGTCTTCATCAGCGACCGCGTCCCGCTGGAGCGGTACCCCGAGGCGCTGGAGCAGTTCGCGGCGGGCGTGGGCAGGAAGATCGTGGTGGTGCCGTAGGGGGCTCCGCGGGCGCCGGACGGGACGGGACCGGCCCCTTCCGGCGCCCGCGGACGAGGCCGGGGACCGGCAGGGGCCCGGCAGGGGGCCGGGGCGAGGTCCCCTAGGACGGGACGGGGAGACGGAAGAAACGGGACGGGAAAGGGCAGGACGAGAAGGGCCTGCGGGGCGGAAGCCCTCGGGCCGCGCCGCCCGCGACCGCCGCCGGCACGGCTGTCCCGATCGGGTCACAGGTAAGGGAACGGCAAAACCGTCCCGCTCGTTCACCCGGCATGACCGCTATGACCCCCGGCTCGAACATCCCCCTCCCCACCGCCCGTGTGACGGTGGACGTCGCCGCGCCCGTGCGGCTCGACGTGTCGGGCCTGTTGCTCACCGCCGACGGCAAGGTGCGCTCCGACGACGACTTCATCTTCTACAACCAGCCGGCCGGCCCCGGCGTGACCTACCGCTCCGGCGGCGGCACCGCCCCCGACGCCATCACGGTCGACACCACGGCCGTACCGCCGGGCATCGAGAAGATCGTCATCACCGCGAGCCCCGACGCCGCCGGCCAGACCTTCCAGGGCATCGAACCGACGGCCACCCTGCGCAACGCGGACGACAACTCCGTCCTGGCCACCTTCACGCCCCCGCGGCTGGACACCGAGACCGCCCTGGTCGTGGTCGAGATCTACCTGCGCAACGGCGCCTGGAAGGCCCGTGCGGTCGGTCAGGGATACGCCGACGGTCTGGCCGGCATCGCCACCGACTTCGGCGTCACGGTCGAGGAACCGGCCGCTCCCGCCCAGCCGGCCGCCGCGCCCCGGCAGCCGGCCGCCGCCCCGCCGGTCCCGCCGGTGTCCGCCCCGCAGGCACCCCCGGCGCCCGCGGCGCCCCCGGCCCCGCCCGCCGCCCCCGGCACCGGGAAGATCAACCTCGACAAGGGCCGGGTCAGCCTCCAGAAGAACCAGACCGTCTCCCTGATGAAGGGCGGGCGCCCGCTGCTCTCCCAGGTCAAGATGGGTCTCGGCTGGGAGCCGGCGTACCGCGGCAAGGACATCGACCTCGACGCCTCGGTCATCGCCTACGGCCCGCAGCGCAACCACATCGACAGCTGCTACTTCGGCAAGCTCCAGATCGTGAACGGCGCGATCCGCCACTCCGGCGACAACCTCACGGGCGAGGGCGGCGGGGACGACGAGGTGATCACCGTCGACCTCGGCCGTCTCCCCCAGGAGGTCACCGGTCTGGTCTTCACCGTCAACTCCTTCTCCGGCCAGAAGTTCACCGAGGTCGCCAAGGCGTACTGCCGCCTGCTGGACGCCACCACCGGCGAGGAACTGGTCCGCTTCGACCTCACGGGCGCCGAGCCGCAGACGGGCGTGATGATGGCGAAGCTGATCCGCCAGTTCTCCGGCGAGTGGGAGATGACCGCGATGGGCGACTTCGTGAAGTCCCGCACGGTGCGGGGCATGGTGAAGCCGGCCGCCCAGGCGCTGTGACGACCGGCGGGAAGCGCCGTGTGCCCCCGGCAGGGGGCACACGGGGTCGCGACGCGCCCGCCCGGGCGTGACCGCCCGGAACGCCTAGAACAGTGCGCTGTACGCGTTCAGCGCCGGCTGCCCGCCCAGGTGGGCGTACAGCACGGTCGCGTCACGGCCGATCTCGCCCCGGGACACCAGGTCGACCAGTCCGGCCATCGACTTCCCCTCGTAGACGGGGTCGGTGACCATCCCCTCGGTGCGTGCCGCGAGCCGCATCGCCTCCAGCGTCGCCCCGTCGGGAACGCCGTAGGTCCCCGCGTGGTACCGCTCGTCCAGCTCGACGTCGTCCTCGGTCAGTTCGGCCGCGACGCCGATGAGCCGACCGGTGCGGTGCGCGATCCGCGCGATCTGCTCCCGGGTCCGGGCGGGCTCCGCCGACGCGTCGACGCCGATCACCCGCCGGGGCCGCCCGCCCGCCTCCTCCAGCGCGCGGAACCCGGCGACCATGCCCGCCTGCGTGGACCCGGTCACCGAGCACACGATCACGGTGTCGAAGAAGACGCCCAGCTCCCGCTCCTGCTCGGCCACCTCGTACGCCCAGCCCGCGAACCCGAGCCCGCCGAGCGGGTGGTCGGAGGCGCCGGCCGGGACGGCGTAGGGCTTGCCGCCCCCCTCCTCGACCTCGCGCAGCGCCTGCTCCCAGCTCTCCTTGAAGCCGATCCCGAACCCGGCCCGCACCAGCCGTACGTCGGCCCCGGCGAGCCGGCTGATCAGGATGTTGCCGACCTTGTCGTAGACGGCGTCCGGCCAGTCCACCCAGCTCTCCTGGACCAGGACGCACCTGAGCCCGGCGCGGGCGGCGACGGCGGCGACCTGGCGGGTGTGGTTGGACTGCACGCCGCCGATGGAGACGAGCGTGTCGCAGCCCTTCGCGAGCGCGTCGGCGACCAGGTACTCCAGCTTGCGGGTCTTGTTCCCGCCGTAGGCCACGCCGGAGTTGCAGTCCTCGCGCTTGGCCCACAGCGAGGCGCCGCCGAGGTGCGCGGTCAGCCGCTCGAGCGGATGCACGGGCGAGGGCCCGAAGAGCAGCGGGTAGCGCTCGTAGGACGAAAGGGACATGAGGGGTCCTCCCCTGTCAGGGTGTGTCGGCGAGCTCCTCCAGGCCCCGCCAGATCTCCGCCGTGACCCGGACCGCCTCGTCCGGGTCACCGGCCGCGCAGGCCGCGATCAGCCGCTCGTGCAGTCCGGCGGAGCGGCAGCTTCCGCCCTCGCCGAAGCGCCGCCGCTCCAGCCGGCGGATGAGCGGGGTGTAGCGGGCGACGGTCGCGGCGGCGGCCCGGTTGCCGCTCACCCTCACGAGCACGTCGTGCAGTTCGTCGTCGGCGCGCAGGGCGCCGTCCACGTCACCGGTACGGACGGCGGCGGCGAACCGCTCGTTGGCGGCGCGCAGGGCGTCCACGTCCGCTTCCCGCAGCCGCGGCACGGCGACCCGGGTGACCAGCTCGTGCATGGCCCCGACGACGGCGGCGGCGTCCCGCACGTCGGCGGCGACGAGCGGGGTGACCCGGGTGTGGCTCTGCGGCTTGCTCTCCAGCAGCCCCTCGTCGACCAGCCGCGAGAACGCCTCGCGCACCGGCGCCCGGGACAGCCCCAGCCGCTCGGCGAGCTCGGCGTCCCGCACCACCGCCCCGGGTTCGATCTCCCCGGCCACGATGGCGTCCCGGATGGCTTGGTGGGCGCGGTCCCTGAGCAGGGTGCGCCGCACGGGTCGCATGGCCTCCATGACTGAAATGTTAGATGTCAGTGAGAGCCGGAACAAGACCGTGGCCCGCACCGGAGGTGCGGGCCACGGCCGGACGGCCGGGACGTCAGTGGCGCCTCTGCCGCTTCCAGGGCCCCGTGATGGCGAGCATGATGCCCGGTTCCTGGATGTTGGCGTACAGGGTCTTCCCGTCGGGCGAGAAGGTGACGCCGGTGAATTCGCTGAACTCCGGCTCCTCCTCGGTGCCGATGTTCACCTCGTTGCGGGCGATGGGGTACGTGCGTCCGCTGTCGGTGGCGCCGAACAGGTGCTGGACGCCCTCGCCGTCCTCGGCGATGATCAGGCCGCCGTACGGCGAGACGGTGATGTTGTCGGGGCCGTCCAGGGCGCCGTCCTCGGCCGGGTTCCGGTTGACGCCGAGCAGGACCTTCAGGGTGAGGGTGCGGCGCCTGGGGTCGTAGAACCAGACCTGGCCGTCGTGCTGGACGGGGCTCTCCTCACGGGCGTACGAGGAGACGATGTACGCGCCGCCGTCGCCCCACCACATGCCTTCCAGTTTGCGGGCGCGGGTGACCTCGCCGGCGCCGAACTGCTCGCGGACCGGGACCTCGCGGGCGTCGCGGTCGGGCACGTCCACCCAGTCGACGCCGTACACCGTGCCGGTCTTCGTGGCGCGGGAGAGGTCGTCGACGAACCGGCCGCCGGAGTCGTAGCACTTGGGCGCCTGGAGGACGCCCGCGTCGTCGGCGAGCCTGCGCAGGGCACCGGGGCCGTGGCGGAAGCCCTCCGGCGGGGTCCAGCGGTAGAACAGGCCGTTGGGCTCGTCGGCGTCCTCGGTGAGGTAGGCGTGGCCGCGCTTGACGTCGATGACGACGGCCTCGTGCTCGTAACGGCCGAAGAACTTCAGGGGCTTGGGGTCGCGGTTGGCGCGCCGGTCGGCGGGGTCGACCTCGAAGACGTAGCCGTGGTCCTTGGTCATGCCGTTCTCGCCGGCGCGGTCGGCGTTCTCCTCGCAGGTGAGCCAGGTGCCCCAGGGGGTGCTGCCGCCCGCGCAGTTGTTGGCGGTGCCGGCGATGCCGACCCACTCGGCGACACCGCCGTCGGGGCGCACCTCGACGACCGTGCAGCCACCGGGCGCGGCCGGGTCGTAGACGAGGCCCTCGACGAGCGGCACCGGGAACTCGGCCTCGTCGCGCGGGCCGTCCATCTCGTGGTTGTTGACCAGGAGGGTGCTGCCGCGCGGGCCGGGGAAGGCGGCCGTGCCGTCGTGCTCGGCGGGCGTGAACTCGCCCGACTCCAGCCGGGTCCTGCCGGTGTGGGTGAGGACGCGGTAGGTGAATCCGGCGGGCAGGGCGAGGATGCCGTCCGGGTCCGCCACGAGGGGGCCGTAGCCGACTCCGCCGTGCCGGTCGGCCGCGTCCTCGGACCGCCCGTCCGCGCTCTCGGTGTCGGCGGTCGCGAGGGCGTTGGGCGCGGAGGAGAGGGCGGCGACGCTGCCCACCAGCGCGACACCGGCACCGGCGATCGCGGAGGTTCTGGCGAAGTCCCTGCGGGTGAGCGACATGGTGTCTCCTGTGACGGGGGTGTGCCGTGGAGGGGGGCGGACCTCGTGCGCAGTCACGCTCCCGCCCGTGCCTGAACGCCGGTTGAACTCCACGGGGCATGCCGCGTCTCGCTTGCGTGAATCGCGGGAGGCCGCCACCGGGTCCACGGGGCGGCCGGCGCCACGGCCTCCCGCCACCCCGCCGGTGCGCGGTTCCCGTCGTCCCGCAGGCACCGCGGTCACCCGTCGCCCCGCCGGTGCGCGGGCGCCGCGCACCGGCCGCGTCCTCAGCCCCCGTGCTGGGACCGGGCCTTGAACGCCGCCTTCCGGGCCTCCTTGGCGATCCTCTTGTCCGGGTGCAGCCGGCCCATCGCCTCCAGCACGTCCGCCGTGGCCGGGTGGTCCACCCGCCAGGCGGTGGCGAAGAAGCCGCTGTGCTGGCGCGCCAGTCCTTCCACCAGGGCGCGCAGTTCCTCGGAGTTGCCCTCGGCCGCGAGCTGGGCGGCCACCGTGTCGACGGTCAGCCAGAAGATCATGGCCTCGGACGGGGGCGGCACGTCGGACGCGCCGTGCTCGGTCAGCCACACCCGTGCCAGTCCGCCGAGTTCGGCGTCGTCGAGCACCTCCCGCAGGGCGGGCTCGGCCGAGACGCCGACCAGCGACAGCGCCTGCTGGCAGCGCAGCCGCCGCAGCGGCGCGCCCTCGTCCGTCCCGCGCGCCGCCGCCAGCAACTCCCGGGCGGCGGCGAGGGGTTCGCGCCGGGCCAGCCAGTGCTCGGTCTCCGCGTGGGCCGCCGCCGGCGGGAAGGCGGCGGTGCCGTCGAGCAGCGCGTCGGCGCCCTTGTCCGCGAGGTCCCCGACCGCCGGGGCGTCGAACCCGGCCTCCAGCAGCCGGGCGCGCAGTCCGTACAGCCCGAGGGGGGTCAGCCGCACCATGCCGTAGCGGGAGACGTCGGTGTCGTCCACCGGCGCGGCCGCCTCGTCGTCGGCGTCGCCCAGCAGCGCCTCGTCCACCGGCCGGTACTCCACGAGCCCCGCCGGCTCCAGCGCGCGGAACCGGCCGTCCAGCCGCACCATGGCGTCCGACACCTGCTCGAGGACGTCGTTGGTCGGTTCGGCCATGTCGCCGGGGACGAGCACGGACGCGGCCAGCGCGGGCAGCGGCACCGGGGCCCCGGCGGGCCCCTCCTCACCGGCGGTCAGCAGGTACAGGTTGCCGAGCACGCCGTCGAGGAACTCCGCCTCGGCCGCGGGATCCCGGTCCGGGGAGCCGGGGCCGCGCTCTGCGGACCCGCCTCGCGCGGCGACGGCGGGTCCGCCCGCGTCGGCGAGCACCGCCTCCAGGGCGGCGAGCCACACCTCGAGCACGTCCCGCGGCGACCCCCCGGTGAGCAGTGCCAGGTCCGCGCCAGCCGCGACCGTCCCCGCCTCCTCGTCGACCACTTCGACGAGCCCGGCGTCCAGGGCGACGCGCCAGGCCGCACCGGCGTCGGCCGCGGCGCCCTCGCCGGTCAGCCCCAGCACGTCGGCGGCCTCGGACAGCTGCTCGCCGACCAGCCCGCCACCGGCGTCGACCCTGGTCCGGGGCCCGGCCCAGCGGGCGAGCCGGGCCGCCCGGGACAGCAGCGGGGTGGACAGCGCGTCACGCGCCAGCTCCGCTTCGGGGTGCAGCCGCGCCGGCGGCAGGGGGGAGCTGTCTGACATCGGCCGGTTCTCCTAGGGCGCCTCTAACGACTCAACCGCTCAGCCTAGACGGATTTCCACCCATGCCGCCCGCTTCATCTGCCCTTCAGCACCCGTACATGGCCGAAACCTTGACAAGTGACCTGGTCAGGCTGGAGATTGACGCGCGTAGAAGTCGGCGGACAGGTGTTCACCGGACCTTTCGGGGCCGGCCGGCCCCCCGCCGGCTCTCTACGCGCGTCGCACCGCCCCACCGGTCGCGGCCCCCACCATCCACGCTCCACCCTCGTCCCGGCGCTCCACACGTTCCCGGAGGGAATCCGTTGCCGAGCAAGTCGTCCGCGCGTCTCGCCGCGCTCACCGTCGCCGCCGTGTGCTCCGCGGCGTCCACCGTCCTGGTCACCTCGCCCGCGCACGCCGACGGCGTGCGCGTCCATGACATCCAGGGCACCACCCGCACGTCCCCGTACGCCGGCAAGCAGGTCACCGACGTGGCCGGAATCGTCACCGGCATCCGCACCTACGGCTCGTCCCGGGGCTTTTGGATCCAGGACCCGAACCCGGACGCCGACCCCGCCACCAGCGAGGGCGTGTTCGTCTTCACGAGCTCGACCCCGAAGGGCGTGGCCGTGGGCGACGCCGTCACCGTCTCCGGCACGGTCACGGAGTACGTCCCGGGCGGCACCTCCTCGGGCAACCAGTCCCTGACGGAGATCACCCGCCCCACCTTCACGGTCGTCTCCAGCGGCAACCCGGTCCCGGCCGCCACCACCGTCGACGCGCAGTCCGTCCCCGCCGCCTACGCCCCGGCCGGCGACCCCGCCGCGAACGGCTCGATCAACGCCCTGCCGCTGCGCCCCTCCGCCTACGCCCTGGACCACTACGAGTCCCTCGAGGGGATGAACGTCCAGGTCTCCGACACCCGCGTGGTGGGCGCCACCGACCCGTACGCCGAGCTGTGGATCACGGTGAAGCCCCAGGAGCACCGCAACCAGCGCGGCGGCACGGTCTACGGCTCCTACGACGCCCAGAACACCGGCCGTCTGCAGATCCAGTCGCTGGGCCGCGCCGCGGACTTCCCCGACGCGAACGTCGGCGACGTCCTCGCCGGCACCACCACGGGCCCCCTGGACTTCAACCAGTACGGCGGCTACACCCTGGTGGCGAACGAGCTCGGCACCCTCCAGGACAACGGCCTGCGGCGCGAGACGACCCGCAAGCAGCACGCCGGCGAACTGGCGGTCGCGACCTACAACGTCGAGAACCTCGACCCCTCCGACGACACCTTCGCCGCGCACGCCGCCGCGATCGTGCACAACCTGAGCTCGCCCGACATCGTGTCCCTGGAGGAGATCCAGGACAACAACGGCGCCACCGACGACGGCACGGTCGCCGCCGACGCGACGATGGCCGAGCTGATCGACGCCATCGAGGCGGCGGGCGGCCCGCGGTACGACTGGCGCTCGGTCGACCCGGTCGACAAGGCCGACGGCGGCGAGCCCGGCGGCAACATCCGCCAGGTGTTCCTGTTCAACCCCGAGCGGGTCTCCTTCACCGACCGCGCGGGCGGCGACGCCACCACGCCCACCGACGTCGTCAAGGTCCGCGGCAGGGCGGCCCTGACGGCCTCCCCCGGCCGTGTCGACCCGGCGTCCGAGGCCTTCGAGAACAGCCGCAAGCCGCTGGCCGGCGAGTTCGTCTTCCGCGGCCGCCCGGTCATCGTGATCGCCAACCACTTCGCCTCCAAGGGCGGCGACCAGGGCCTGACCGCGCAGTACCAGCCGCCGTCCCGCAGCTCGGAGACCCAGCGCCACCTCCAGGCGAAGGCGGTCCACGACTTCACCGCGAAGATCCTCAAGACGCAGAAGAACGCGGACGTCGTCGTCCTCGGCGACATCAACGACTTCGAGTTCTCCACGACGACCGAGATCATGGAGGGCGACGGCACCCTCTGGTCGGCCGTCAAGTCCCTGCCGGAGAGCGAGCGTTACTCCTACGTCTACCAGGGCAACAGCCAGGCCCTGGACCAGATCCTGATCAGCCCGTCGATCCGCCGCGACTGCACGTTCAGCTACGACAGCGTGCACATCAACGCCGAGTTCCACGACCAGATCAGCGACCACGACCCGCAGGTCCTGCGCTTCCGCCCGTAGGCGCCCGCCCGGGCAGGACCGGCCGGGGACCGGCCGGCCCTACCCGGGCACCAGCCCGAGGGCGTGCTCGTACCGCCGCACGGTGCTGCTCCTCAGCCCGGGCCACTCCTGCACCCGCTGCCACCGGGCGGTCGCCGAACCCACCCCGTTCCCGGGCCCGGCCAGCGCGTCGGCGTGCGCCCGGGCGCTCTCCCACTCGGCGTAGTTGAGCACCCGGGTCCCGTCGACCCCCAGGTGGAAGTGGGCGGAGATCCCTCCGGGATGCGGGTCCGGCTCGCTCTCCAGGGCGTCGAGGACGGCGTCGGCCCAGTCCCGCGTCCGCCCGTGGTCGGGCCCCTCGAACTCGACGTCGACGATCACGACGCACCCGGGAACCGCGCCGTCCTGCCGCGCGCCGCTGCGGTGGTGCCGGTACCGGTGCAGCCCCACCCGCTCGATCCCCGGCACGGCGGTGTCGATCTCGTCCACCCGCTCCTGCCGGTGGGTCTTCACGAACGCCTCGAACGCCTGCTCGCTCGCCCACTGCGAGTAGTGCAGCAGCGTCTCCCCGTCCTCCCCGGCGTAGACGTGGTAGCCGAGCAGACCGGAAGCGGGCCAGGCCCGCCGCTCCCAGGCCCGCCCGATCGCCTCCACGGCCTCCTTCTGCCGCTCGGGCGTCCCCACCCGCCAGGTGCTGAACAGGGACACCCCGATCCGGGGGTCGGCGGGGTCGGGGTACCGGTCCGTACGACGGGTCATGACGGCCTCCAGTTGCTCGGCGAACGCGATGACCCCACCTTCCGACCTCAACCGGACTTCAGGTCAAGCCGCAACGGCGGGAAGGGGACGGGAGGGACGGGGCGGGGGCCGACCGGTTTCCGCGCCGGAGCGGGTGCGAACGCCCCGCGCCGGCACCCACCGCGCACGCCGGGTGACCGCGCACGCCGGCCCACCGCGCGCCGTGGGCGCCGCGCGCACCCCCACCGAACCGAGAGCCGCGCCGGGGGCGTCAGACGCGTGCGCCCGCCCGTCCGGTCCCGCTCACCACCGGTGCCCTCCGTGCCGCCGCACCATCACGCCCGCGGCGACCACCATCACGGTCGCCCCGGTGATCAGCACCGGCCGCCGGTAGCGCAGTCCGGTCCGGCCGGCGTGGGCGGCGCTGCTGCGCAGCTGCACGGTCATCGCCCCGGCCTTGTCCCGGAGGTCCTCCGCCCGGGCCCGGGCCCGCCCCTTGACGTCCATCTTGCCCGCCAACTGCTCGACGGTGTCGCCGAGTTCGTGCCGTGTCCGCTCGATCTGCCTGCGCAGCTCGTCCGGCCCCTTCGCTCCCTGCGGAGCGGCCGCACCCTCCGCGCTCGCGCCCACGTGGGAACCCGCGCGCGTCACTTCCTGCGTCATCGGTGCGCCCTTCCCTTGATCTCCTCCACGTCGGCCCGCACACTGCCCATCGCCCGTTCGGGCTTGGGCGGCGTGGCCCTGCGCAATTGACTGCGACCGGCGACGCCCAGCACGGCCGCGATGGCGAACAGCAGCGCCGTGACGATCAGCGCCGCCGCCCACACGGGCAGCACCAGCGAGAGAGCGGCGACAGCCGTCCCCGCCAGCGCGAGCAGCCCCGCGTAGGCGAACGCGCCCGCCGCGCCCAGCATCCCGCCGCCGCGCCCCGCACGGCGGCCCTTCTCGGACAGCTCCTCCTTGGCGAGGGCCAGTTCCTGCCGTACGAGCCGCGAGAGCTGTTCGGTGGCCTGTCCGACGAGTTCACCCACGCTGTGATGCTCGTCGCGAACCGGCCGTTGGTCGATGGTCCCGGTCACGGTGTACCGCCTCCTCTCGGTCGGGGAGACCCGGGTACCCCTGCCCGCCCCTCACTACCGCTCCCGGGCGGGGCACGGAGGCGTCCACCCGCCATTGGTCAGCATCCCTTATCCGTACCCTGAAGAAACCGTAAGTAGAACTTCACGATGACGCCGCCGAGACTGCTCCCATGGCCTCTCCCACGACCTCCCCCGCGGCACGTCCCTTCGGCCGCGCCCTGTGCGCGATGATCACTCCGTTCACCCCGGCCGGCGCTCTCGACCTCGACGGCGCCCAGCGGCTGGCCGACCGCCTGGTGGCCCACGGCTGCGACGGCCTGGTCCTCTCCGGCACCACGGGGGAGTCCCCGACCACCACGGACGCGGAGAAGTCGTCCCTGATCACGGCGGTGCGCCAGGCGGTGGGCACCCGCGCCTCGATCGTCGCGGGCGTCGGCACCTCCGACACCCGCCACACCGCCGAACTGGCCCGCGAGGCCGAGAAGGCCGGCGCCGACGGCCTCCTGGTGGTCGCCCCGTACTACAGCCGGCCCCCGCAGGACGCGATCGAGGCGCACTTCCGCGAGATCGCGGACACCACGGGACTCCCCCTCGTCCTGTACGACATCCCGGCCCGCACGGGCGTCCGCATCGAGCCCGCCACCCTGCTCCGTCTCGCCGGGCACCCCCGGGTCGTGGCGGTCAAGGACTGCTCGTACGACTTCCTGGCCGCCCAGAAGGTGCTCGCCCGCACGGACCTCGCGTTCTACGCGGGATGCGACGAGCACAACCTGGCCCTGTACGCGGTCGGCGGCGCCGGCTACGTCAGCACGGTCGCGAACGTCGTCCCCGGCCACCTCCGCGCGGTTCTGGACGCCTTCGACGCGGGGGACACCGCCCGGGCGGCCCGCCTCCAGCAGCGGGCGACCGCCCTCATCGAGGCGATGATGTCCGGCGGCCTCCCCGGCACGGTCACGGCCAAGGCCCTGCTCGCCGCGCTGGGCCTCCCCGCGGGCCCGGTCCGCCCGCCGCTGAGGCCCGCCGGCCGGGAGACGGCCGACGGCCTCAGGGCGGCGTACGACCACCTGACCGGACCCGGCGGACCCGGCCCGTCCGGGCGGCGCGCCTAGGGTCCGTCGTTCGGACCGGGCCGCAGGGCACCGGCGGTGACCCGTCGCCGCCGCAGATGCGCGTGCCGGGCCCCGCGACCCCGGCAAGATCCAAACGACACCCCCTAAGCCCGGCGTTCGGCGAACACCGGCTGCCACTCCGCCGTCTCGAAGACCTCGTCCGGCTCGCGCACCCCGCTCAGCGGTACGACCTTCTCGCTGCCGATGGTGACCAGGACCAGCCGCGGCCGGTACTCCCCCGGCCCGGGAGCCCGCTCCCAGGCGATGAGCCGCCGGTCGTCCGCCCAGGCGAGCAGGTCCGCCCCGCGCACCCGGGTGACCTCCTCGCCCGTGCGCGGATCGCGGATCCCGGACCAGGACCTGTCCCTGGCCTCGGCCGTCAGACCGAGCGCGGCCAGCCTGCCGTCGGGGGACAGCCGCGCGCTGACGTCGGACCGCAGGTGCCGTTCGTCCGCGGGCGCGGCGACCTCGTTCCCGGCGAGGTCGTGGAACTGCTGCAGCCCGTCCCGTCCCCCGATGACCTGGGAGTACACGAGCCGGCCGTCCCGGGAGAACGCGAAGTCCTGCCGGCCGTTGATGTCCGGGCGCTCCGCGACCGGGCTCCAGGTTCCCCGGCCGTCGGCCACGTCCAGGACGTAGAAGCCGCTCCGGGACGACGTGCCGCCGAACCGCGGCACCCACGCCACGTCGCCCGAGGAGCCCTCCACCCGCTCCATCAGGTCGGGGTGCTCGCCGTAGGTCGTGGCGACGAGCCTGCCGCCGTCGCGTGAGAAGGCGAGGCCGCCGACGCCGCGGTCGGCGGGGATCCACCGGTCGACGCGCCCCGTCGCCAGGTCGAGGACGCCGATCCGCCGCGCGGGCAGCTCCCGTTCCAGCACGGCCGCGGTGCGCGCACCGGGCGCGACGGCGACGAACGACCACCGGTCGTCCCTCTCGTACCTCCCGGTCTCCGGGTCGAGCAGCCGGTAGGTGCGGGTGAGCACGGCCCGGTCGTCCGACCGCGCCACGGGCTCCGCCGTGTAGTAGGCGGCCAGCACCGACCGGCCGGCCGCGATCAGGTCGCGCGGCGGCGACTGGTCCGGGTGCGCGAGGACGCCGTTCCCGTCCAGGACGGCGGCGGGACGGACGTCCTCCTTCCCCGCGTCCGGCAGCGGCACGCCGACGGCGACCGCGACCACCGCCGTCGCGGCGGCGGCGGCACAGGCCAGCCTGCGTGTGCGCCGGCGCCGGCGCACCGTCAGCACGCGGTCGGCGAACCCCGGTCCGGGCGCCGTCAGTCGCGCCGCCTGTTCGCGCAACGCGTCTCGCACGAGTTCGTCGACGTTCACGACCGCACCTCCACGGGCGGGTAGTCACCGGAGGGCCGCCGCTCGCCTCCGGCCGGGCCGAGGGCGCTCAGTTCGGGTGCGAGGGCTCGCAGCCGGGCCAGGGAGCGGTGGGTGGTGGACCGCACGGTGCCGACCGAGCAGCCCAGGACGCGGGCCACTTCGGCCTCGGGCAGGTCCTCGAAGTAGCGGAGCACCAGCACGGTGCGCTGCCGCGCGGTGAGCCGGGCCAGTGCGCCGCGCATCAGCAGGCGCAGTTCGGCGGCGGCCGAGGCCTCCCCGTCGGCACCGACGTCCGGGGGCTCGGCCACGCTCAGTTCGCGTGCGCGCCACTTCAGACGCCAGCGGCTGATCTGCTGCCGGTAGAGGACCTGCCGGACGTAGGCCTCGGGTTCGTCGATCCGGTGCCAGCGGCCCGCCGCCTTGACCAGCGCGTTCTGGAGCAGGTCCTCGCCCGCGTGCCGGTCGCCGCCGCTCAGCAGGACCGCGGTCCTCAGCAGTGCGGACGACCGGTTCGCCACGAACTCCCGGAAACTCTCCTCGGCTTCGGCATCCATCGTCACCTTCTCTGCCCCCGGGGGCGGACCCGGTGTCCGCCCCCTGCCCCCCTGTGGACGCGCGCGGACCCCTCCCGCTATGCCACCCCCACAGGAAAACCACAGAGCGGACGGGCCGGGGCCGCACCGCGCGCGACGGCGCGGTGCGGCCCCGGCCCGTCATGGCGGACGCCCGCCGAGGAGGAACCCTCAGTTCCAGGCGTATCCGTCCCCGAACAGCAGGGTGTGCTCCAGCACGTCCTCCGCCGGGTCGTCGACCTGCCCGACGTTGACGTTGAGCAGTCCGACCCGGGGCCCGTTGTGGGAGCCGGTGTTGGTCTCGTCCGCGTACGCGGAATCGGCCAGTGTCCCGCACAGGACCACCACGGCCGCGACCCCGACCACCCCGGTCACACAACGCAGTGCACTCAACAGCCGCTCGTTCGTCATCGCCCGTCCCCTTTTCCTGTATGTCAGTCGTCCCGGCGTCTGATCGGACTCTGTGTCCACCCGTTCATCCGCCAAAACGACCTCGAAGTCACGGGGAGTAACCCATACGTGAGCGAACGGATCGCGTGAACGAGTCAGTTGTGGCTGTTCTGATCATGATGCAGGTCAGTGGGTCAGCCTGCCCCGGGGGCCGTCTCGGGGCCGTCCTCGGTGCTGCCCGGGGCCCGGAAGACGCG
The DNA here is from genome assembly GCF_009852415.1 of Streptomyces sp. Tu 3180. Classification (NCBI taxonomy): domain Bacteria; kingdom Bacillati; phylum Actinomycetota; class Actinomycetes; order Kitasatosporales; family Streptomycetaceae; genus Streptomyces; species Streptomyces sp. Tu 3180. The sequence goes on from NZ_WOXS01000002.1 coordinate 2,174,052, forward strand.
GTCCACGGCGGCCCGGGTGCGCGCCTCACTGTTCGGCATCAGGTGCGTGTACGTGCGCAGGGTGAAGCTCGGATCGTGGTGACCCAGGTACTCGCTCAGGGCCTTGATGCTCTCCCCCGCGTCCAGAAGCACGGATGCGTAGAAGTGACGGAGGGCGTGCATACCGTTCTCACGTCCGAGGGGGACGCCGGCGGAGGCGAGAGCCGGTCGCCACACGTAGTGGTTGAAGCGATTCCGGTGCAGGGCCAGAGCCTTGTTCCGGACGTTGACGAACAGCAGCGAAGCCGTCACGGGCGGACCCTCCAAGGTCTTCCAGGGCAGCGTGACCTCTACCGGCTCGTGCCTCGTGATGTGATCGGCCAGTGCGAAGGCGACCGTCTCGGGCAAGGGCACGTGCCGTTCCTTGCCACCCTTGGGCGGACCGAAGACCGCCTGTGTGCCTCGCAGGAGCTTGACCTGCCGGACGACGTGGACCGTGCCGCCGAGGAAGTCGACGTCTTCGAGCGCCAAGCCGAAGATCTCGCCTTGCCGGAGGCCGCAGCCCGCCCCCAGGGAGACCATCTCCCGGTAGGCGTCCGGCATGGCTTCGTGCATGGCCATGACGCGCTCGACGGACCAGGGCTTGACCTTCCGGCCGTCGAGGGAGGGCGCCCGGACGGAGCGAGCGCGGCAGGGGTTGTCGGCGATGATCCGGTCCTCCACGGCCGCCGTGAACACGGCCGACACGTTGGCGAAGATCGAGCGCCGGTAGGACGCCGCGCGCCCGGTCGCCTCCAGCTGGCGCATCCACGCGCGCAGGTGCGAGGGCCGGAAGGACGCCATGGGCCGGTCCCCGAGGTACGGAAGGGCGTGGACCCGCAGGCGGATCTCGACGCTCTCACGGGTCACCGGGTCGATGGTGAGCGCCGCCATCCACTCCTTGGCGTACTGCGCGAAGGTCACCGAGCCCGCGGCCGGGTCGATGTACCGGCCCTGGGACATGTCCGCCTCGATGTTGGACAGCCAGGCTTCGGCCTTGCGCTTCTGCTTGTCCGGGAAGCTCTTGGACTTCTCGGAGCCGTCCGGCGCGATGTACCGGGCGCGGTAGCGGTGACCGACGCCATGACGGTCGGTCTTGACCCTGACGGTCTTGCCGTCCGGCCCGGGGACGGTCTTGTACCAGCGGTCCTGAACGTGTCCGGCCATCAGGCGGCGGCCCTTTCCGTGCGGGACCTGACCCATGCCTGCACCTCTGCGGGGTCGTACCGGAGGTGCCGGCCCACCCGGAAGCCGCGGGGACCTATGCGCTTCCTCCGCCACTGGTAGACGGTCTCGACACTGGGCAGCTCGAAGAGCCGGACCAGGTCCTCGGGCGTGAGGTAGCGGTCAGGCAGTCGGGTCGGCATGGTCACCATTCCTTCTCGTCTGGCAGCAGGGCGAGTTCTTCGCGGGCGGTTTCGCGGTTGAGCTGGAGGCTGCGGGCGATGGTGGCGGCGAGGACGGACTCGCCGGGGGTGTGGCCGTGGCCGGCGTACTGCCAGTCGGCCAGGACCAGGACGGTGTCCGGCTCGGCGTCCTCGAGGCTGAGGGCGGCGTGTTCCTGGGCGGCGCGGTAGTCGGCGCGTGCCTGGCGCAGTGCGCCGAGGGTGGTGGAGTAGCGGCGGGACTTGGAGGAGAAGTGGCCGCGGAAGCCGAGCATGTGCGCCCAGGCCCACAGCCGCCGGTCCGGATAGAGCGAGTCGAGGTCGCGGCATGCGGTGATCAGGCGGCGGGTGTGGTCGGGCACGCCGTGCCGGTCGAGCTCGGCGAGCTCCCCGATGCGGCGGTCGAGGGTGCCGGTGTTCTCGGCCGCCTTGGTGGCGTACTTGGCAACGTAGGAGGCGACGGCCTGTTCGGTGATCTCCGAGCCGTCCCCGAACGCCTTGACCGGCCGGACGTCGAGCTGGGTGCCCCAGCGGAAGGTCCGGGCCGGTTGGCCCTCGGCGGCCGGGACGGAGACCGAGGTGTAGGAGTGCGCGGCAGCGGCGCGGATCGCGTCGGCGAGCAGCTGCACGGTGGCCCAGGACGGCGGCGGGGTGTTCGGCCCGTCGGGTCCGTCGAGGCGGATCACGGCGTGGAAGTGCAGGGCACCGCGCTTCTGGAACTCAGCGACCTTGCCGTACGACAACCGGGCCCGCTCTTTCAGCTCCCGTTGGGTGAGGCCGGCGCGAGCGGCGATCTCCCGGCGGAGCCGGTTGGTGAAGCGCTGCCAGAGCTGCCCGGCGTGGTTGTTGAACAGCACCGCGCCCGCGTAGTCGTACGTGTCCGGGTCGAGGGCGGTGCCCAGTTCCGGGGCGTCCGGGGCGTGACGGGTGCCGCAGCGGCAGACGCCATGGTCGGGCCGGTTGTGGACCGGGCCGAATGAGGGGGCGGTGAGGGTGGCGAAGACGCGGGGATGGTCGCGGACGGTGGCGGGGATGTCGCGGCGGTCGTCACCGGCGAGGCCCGCGCGGATCAGGTGGTAGGTGTCGCCCGCGTAGGTCCAGGCGCAGGACGGGCAGCGCGAGACGCGGCGGTTGCCGCAGGCGACGCGGAGCCGTCCGCCCGGCTCATCCTCGGTGGAGTAGTGGTGCAGGGTCTGGCCGGTGGTCTTGTCCTTGGTCAGGGTCCAGCCGGTCAGGTGGATGGGGTCGGCGCAGCCGCCGGTGCGGCGGATCTGCTCTTCCCAGCGGTCGAAGTCGGAAGCCGAAGCCACCCTCAGCAGGTCGCCGAGGGTGGCCGGGTCGAGCAGCGTCTCAGGCACCAGCACCCTCCCGGACGCGGCGGGCGGGAACGGTGCCGGTGCCCTGGCAGGCCGGGCAGTGAGCGGTGATGGTGCGCAGGTGGCCGCGGGCGTCTCGGCTGCCGAGGGTGACGGCGACGGAGGCGAAGCCGTCGCATCCCGGGCAGATACGCGGCGCGGGTGGGGTGTGCTGGGCCATGATGGTGGTTCCTTTCGATTGCGGTTGGAAGGAACGGCCCCGGGTGGCGGCGTGCTTGGCGGCTTGTGCGCCACCCGGTGGCCGGTCAGTGAGAGAGGCGCGAGCCCCGGCGGCCACGGCCCTTGGCCGCGTACATGGCCGCATCGGCGGCGGCGAGCGCATCGGTCAGCAGCGGCACCGGCAGCTCGGCGAGACGGCAGACCCCGACCGAGGCGGCCAGCGGCAGCGACGCACCGTTGTAGTCCAGCGGCCGGTGCAGTGCGGCGGTGAGTGCGTCGAGGTCGACGACAGCCAGGTCCTGGACGACGGCGACGAACTCGTCCCCGCCCAGGCGTCCGGCGGTGCCATGACGTCCGCACCAGGCCCGGAGCCGGTCGGCAGTGGCGACGAGGGCGGCATCCCCGGCGGCGTGGCCGTGGGTGTCATTCAGGGTCTTGAAGTAGTCGAGGTCGACCAGGACCACGGTGGCGGCCGGGTGCCGGCGGACGCAGTGTTCGGCGCGGGCGGTCCATCCGGCGCGGGTGTGCAGACCGGTCAGCGGATCGCGGCGAGCGGAGGCGAGCCGGTGAGCGAGGACGCTCCCGTGTACGGCCCAGCCCAGTAACGGCACCAGGACGGCGGCTATCTGCAGATCCATGACGTTCCCCTTTGACGATGGCGGTTGGCGGAGTACGGGTCCCGGAGGCGGCGGCGTGCTGGCGGCTTGTGCGTCGCCTTCGGGACCGGTCAGCGACGTTTGGCGTCGGAGGCGAGTAGAGAGCGCAGGACGAGGGCGCAGACGGCGACCGAGGCGGCGGTGACGGCGACCGCGAGGAGCATGGAGACCAGGACGGCGCCGACGACCAGGACGACGGCGGTGCCGCCGCCGACCAGGGCGAGCGCGGTACCCGGGGTGAGCTGGACCGTGGGCCGGGACGGAACCGGGGCCGAGGTCCGGGCGGCGGATACCAGCGGCGTGGTCGGGGTGCCGGGGGTGATGGTGGTCGGCTCGACGACGACCGCGGGCGGGGCGACGGTACCGGTGGGCTGGGGCATGGTCGGGAGCTTGGGCCGGAACATGAGCGGATCTCCTTACTTGACGGCGGTGTCGATGACCGGGGCCAGGAGGCTGTCGGCGAGGAGGTAGCCGCCCAGCAACAGCACCAGGACCAGCCAGAGCGGCGGGCGGATGAGCTTGACGCCGAGGACTCCGACGCACAGCAGGGCGAACCAGAGCGGGACGTCCACGAGCGGCCTCCTAGCGGACCTTGCAGCGGTGGGTTCGGGCGGCGAGCTGGGCGGCGGACTGGCTGGTGTAGTCGGCGGACCAGCCGCAGCCGTCCGAGCTGCACACGGCGGCGTGCTTGGTGGTGCCGTTGCGGTCGCGATGGGTGCCGATCTGCACCGGGCCGATCCGCATCACGGAGTGGAAGAAGTCGCGGGCGGGCATGTCAGTCGGTCTCCTTGCGGGTCAGATTCGGGTCGGGGAAGGCGGCGCGGATATCGGCGGCGGTAGCCGGGTCAGTGGTGAGGCGGGCGGCCTCCTCGGCGAGCAGGTAGGCGAGGAAGGGCCGGTTGGTGGCGGCCATCTCGCGGGCGGCGTCGAGGTGGTCGGCAGCGGTCAGGTCGGCCGGGTCACCGAGCACGAGGTGTCTCCCTTCGGGTCAGGTGAGCTGGGCGGCGATGGCGTCGGCCAGGTGCGGCGGGACGCCGAGGCGGGCGCGCAGGGTGTCGGTGTCGATCCGGGCACCGGTCCGGTGCTCGTGGTCGGCGGCGACCTTGCGGGCGTGGTTCACCAGCGCGGCCGGGACCGGAACAGCCGGCGCTGCCGGGACCGGATCTGCGGCCGGAAGGACGGGGGTGTCGTCGACGGCCGCCACCGGCACCGGTTCCGGGTCCGGCTCAGCGGCGACCGGTTCGGTCTCCACCTCGGGCGCGGGACCCGGGTCTGGGGCGTGACCCGCGGGTGAGTGGGCGAGGAGGGTGCCACCCATGAAGGCCAGCGCAGGCCAGGCGGCAACCAGGATGCGCAGCCAGGCCGGGACGTCGCCGAGGTCGAGGAGTCCGGCGGTGGCGACGTTCGCGCCGAGGGAGGCGACCAGGGCGATGAGGAACCAGCACCAGGCCAGCCGGGACGGCCCGTCCGTGCGCAGCCGACGCCAGGCGGCGACCAGCAGCAGGTCCACCGAGACCGGGTAGGCCCAGGCTTTCCAACCGTCCTGTCCGGCAGCGGCAGCGAGGTCGTGCAGGTGGGCGAAGGACAGGGCACCGGCGATGACGGCTTGCACCAGGACGGCATCCACGCGCAGCGACGAGCGGGGCATGATGAACCTCCGGGAAGGTCAGGCGGCGGCCGGGGCGGACTCGACGGTCGGGGCCGGGACCGGGGCGAGGACGCCGAGCGCGGGCCGGAACGGCGCGAGGGCGGGCAGGTCCGGGGTCAGGTCGGCGTGCCGGTTGCAGGTGTTCACGGCCTGCCGCAGTGACGTGTGCGGGGCGCGGATGCGGGCCCAACCGCCGGTCGAGTCGCCGGTGATGGCGACGCCGGGGGTGTCGGTGGGAATCTGGATCGCGGCCAAGACGGCGTCCGGGGCGATGTCGCCGAGGGCCATGTTCGCCGAGGATTCGTCGTTGACGCGGTGGGCGGTGCGACCGGTGAGCTGGGCGCGGAGCATGGTGATGCCCTTGCCGAGTTCGGAGCCGAAGCGCTGCCCACAGATCTCCAGGTAGATGCCGGCCGCGCGGCCGAGCTGGGCGAGCCGAGCCAGGGCGGTGATGATCCGGTCCCGGCGCTTTTCCTCATCCTTGGTGGCGAAGAGGGCGAGTTCGGCGACCTCGTCGACCAGGACCACGATCGGCACCGGCCTCAGGTCTTCGGGCAGGTCCCAGATGTCGGCGGCGATCTCCGCATTCGGCACGTCGGCGGTGATCCGCTGTTCGGCCCGGATGAGCTGGTAGACGTCCTGCATGTGGGACACGAGGGCGTCGAGGAGTTCGGCGGCGGTGTCAGGGTTGTCGGCGAGCGCGGAGAACCGGCGCGCCAGCGGGAACAGCTCCACCCCTTGCTTGCAGTCGATGCCCACCAGGGCGACCCGCTGCGGCGCGAGCGCGGCGACGAGGTTGCGCTGATAAACCGACTTGCCGGACTCCGTGGCACCGAGGGTGAGCGCGTGCGGCACGGCCCGGTAGTCGCGGTAGTGCACGGCACCGTCCTCGCGCAGGGCGACCGGGACCCGCATCGGCCGGGTGTCGACCAGGGCAGGCATCTGCACCCGCTTGAGCACGTCATAGCCGGTCATGCGCACCTCGACGACGCCCGAGCGCAGTTCACGGGAGGTGACCCCGTACATGGCGAACGAGTGCCGCAGCCGGTCGCACGAGGCGGCCACGTCGAAGGCGTCCTGACCGGGCCGGAGCTTCAGCCGCAGCACCAGGCCGGTACGCGTCACCCGCACCCGCAGGATGCGCGGGGCCCGCGGGCCGGGAACGGGCCGGTTGGTCATCCGGGCCAGCGCCAGACGCCAACGCGGGGCAGGGACGGTGAGGCCGCAGGCATCCATGACCGAGCCGTAGCGGACCAGGACCCGCAGCGCGGCGAGGGTGACCCCGAAGGTCAGCCAGTACCAGGCGGGACGCCGCCACCGCAGGAGACCCGCAGCGGCGACGACCAGCACCAGGGCGACGATCAGCCACGTCATGGCTCAGGCCGCCTTCGAGGCCGAACCCGCAGCGGCCAGCGAGGTGACCGCGACCGCGCGGAAGGCGATCCCGTGCCGCTTCTGACCGTTGAACTCGTTCTCCCACGGCGAGGCGACCAGGCCGGTCAGGACCACCGGGGTGCCCATGGCCAGGTCCTCGGAGACGCCGGACTGCGGAACGGTGAGCTTGAGGATCTCCACCTCGTCGGGCGTGGAGAACATGACCTCCACGACCATCAGGGTGGCACCGTCCTTGTCGAGGGCTATCTCACCGGTACGGCGGTCCTTCACCTTGGGCTGCGGTGCCTTGGCGACCATCACGGTGGCGTTCGCGGTGTCCACGGGAATCTGACGCATCGTCTTATCTCCTGTTGGGGCGAGGTGTTGACCGACATCCCGTCGGTGAGATCAGGAGACCGTGAGGGAGGGTGGACGCATCACCGTCCGTATGGACGTTTAGGGACGTCTGAGCTACCGTCAAAACGTCCCTAGCGGTCCCAGTGAAGGGCACGTCATGGCGAACGAGCGTCTGCGTGCGGCGATTTCAGCGAAGGGCGAGACGATCCAGTCCGTTGCCGAGCACGTCGGAGTGGATCCCAAGAGCGTCGAGCGGTGGATCACCACCGGCCGCACTCCTCACCGCGGGCACCGCTGGAAGGCGGCGAGCCTCCTCGGAGTCGACGAGGTCTACATCTGGCCGTCCGTGGAGAAGCAGGCGGAGAAGGCCAGCACGTCCGAGCTGATCACGTACTACCCGCACCGTGGTGCGGTGCCCGCCCCGCTCTGGTCATCCCTGATCGAGAAGGCGACGGACCAGGTCGACATCCTCGTGTACGCCGGACTGTTCCTCTTCGACAGCAATCCGGACCTGCCCGACCAGTTGGCCGAGAAGGCGAAGGCCGGCGCCCAGGTCCGCATCCTGCTCGGCGATCCCGACTCCGAAGCGGTCCGTCAGCGTGGCGAAGAGGAGGGCATCGGCAACGACCTGGCCGCACGTGCCCGGATCACCCGGCGCTACCTCGAGCCCGCCATGTCGACGCCCGGGGTCGAAGTCCGGCTGCACGACACGATCCTCTACAACTCGATCTACCGGTTCGACGAGGACGTTCTCGTGAACCCGCACGTCCTCGGAGCTCCCGCCGGCCAGAACCCGGTGATGCACTTCCGGTACCTCCCCGGAGCGCGGACCTTCCGGCACTACATGCGGAGCTTCGACTACGCATGGGAGCGGGGCCGGACGGCATAGCAGGCCCCGGACGTGCAACGCTGAACACATGGCCCGTGTTGACTACTTCAACGATCCCAACGCTCCGAAGGCGAACAGCCTCGTCCCCTCCGTGACCGCCGTGGCCCGCAACAAGGCCGGGGAAGTCCTGCTGATCCACAAGACCGACAACGATCTTTGGGCCCTGCCCGGAGGTGGCATCGACCTGGGCGAGTCAGCGCCCGACGCAGCCGTACGCGAGACGAAGGAAGAGACCGGCTTCGACGTGGAGGTGACCGGCCTCGTCGGCATCTACACCAACCCCGGGCACGTCATGGCATACGACGACGGCGAGGTCCGTCAGCAGTTCTCCATCTGCTTCCACGCCCGCATCACCGGCGGCCAGCTGCGGACGAGCAGCGAGAGCAAGGAAGTGGCCTTCGTCGACCCGAGCAAGCTGGACGAGCTGAACATCCACCCGTCGATGCGCATGCGGATCGAGCACGGCCTGGCCGACCGGGCGGAGCCCTACATCGGCTGATGCGCCATGCGGTCGCGAGTCCGTTCGACAGCGCCCTGAAGATAAGGCCGCGCCTTGCTGATCGCGTTGTGTACCTCGCTGCCCGGCTCGTAGCGGACCAGGATCTCGTCAATCCGGATGTCGAAGTCGAAGGACTGCCCGGCGGGGCCGGTCGTCATGTCGGCGAAAATCAGGGCGTCCAGGACCGGCGAGTCTTCCCGCTCATAGACGGCCAGCTCTGCCGAGAGTCCGCGCTGCTCCGCCTCGTACACGGCTCCGGAGTGATGAGCGACCAGCCGCACCAGGCGCGCCGGCGCACCCAGCGATTCGAGGTGCCGGGCACCGTCGAGGGGATGGAACCCGGTGTCACGCAGCTCGGGCGCGTAGCCGATGTCATGCAGCCATGCGGCAGCGACAAGGAGATCCCGGTCTGCCTCGGACACAGCCGCAGAAGCCTCGCGAGCCCGAGCCGCCACGGCCTGAGTGTGCAGCCAGCGGTTCCCGAGCGGAGGAAGCAGAGACTCGGCGAGTTCGGCCGCTCCCTGGGGTGTGTCCAGTGCAGAAGGCATGGATGGAACGGTAGCCGAGTCGAGTAGTGCGCCGACAGGCCACGATCGAGCGGTTGCCGACCAGAGCGCGGTAAGACTTTCCCTACTTCATCAAGGCCCGCGCACGGCGCGGGCGCGCGCCGCCTCTGCGGCGCGGCCTGCCTCCTGTCTGCGCCCCGGCTGGCCGCGCCCGGCGGCGCGCTCGGCGGCTGCGGGCATAAAGCAGGGAGACACCCTCTGTGGCTGGGGCGGTCGGCTCCACGGCTTTAGGCAGCCACTTTGGGGCGAGCCTCTAAGATCTTGGCCCCAACATCGTGCTTTAACGGGCAGGTCCACAGACTGCCCGACTCGCCATCAGCTTACGGGGCCAAGATCACTCGCCCCAAAGCAGCTCCAGCCCAAAGCCGCTCCACCGACCTTCAACACGAAGGCGACCACGAGCACCATCTATTGACCGTTCGAAATCTCGGCAAACTTCGCCTTCAGCTTACGGACCGTTTGCTCATGGTAAGGCGGATCCGCTACGTCACCGCTGGCACACTTATAGAGATGCACGTAGAAAAGGCCAACACCCAACGGAAGCACATTGAAGTCATCATCATCGACAAAATCCGGCACATCGGAATCTCGGTCCTCCCCACCGCTTGAACCCTTAGGCCAAAGGGGGCCAACTTTCTTGTCCGAAATCCAGCCACGGGCAAAATTGGCGATCGCGTCAAAGTTCTGCTCAATATAGCCTTTAACTTCAGCCAGAGTCTCGAATCCCGCACCTTCCAATTCATCTTGGCGAGTTGCGGCGTAACCTCGATCTGAACGCGTGAGCGACATCCCGACAGACTTAGCGATTTGCCGATCCAGCCGTCGAGCCAAAGGCTCCGTCCTAATGAACGCATACACGGAATCTTGATCAATGGCCACCTCCCTCCACTGCCGGCCACTTGCCGCCTGGAGAGAGCGCTGGTGCCTGTCCAGGTAATTTCTAATCTCCTGAAACTCATTGTCGGCCACTTCCAAGAGGCCAGCGATCCGCGAAAATCTCCGCCTGATCTCCACAGGAACAGCACTTGAGCTCTTGTAGCCCAAGTCGTGTTCAATTTCGGCCCACGCGTGCTGCAAAATGGATCTAATCTGGATCTCGAAAGTTACGTCGGCAAACCTGGCATACTCTGCAAGCTGTGCCCTGCCCCCTCCAAGGCTGGCCACAAAATGCAAAGATAGGTAGCCGAATCGATCCGGATCTAGCAGCGCCCTCTTATCGGTAGAATTGTCTTCGTCAATTGAGAACTCTTGGCGAACGAGTTTAGCGACATGGTCAACGTCATCGGGGAAGTACGTAACAATACGCACACCCAACATGTCAGTCAAATCGCCAATTCCAGTATAGCTCTTCGCGGGATTGGCTAGTTTGCGAACGGTGCTAGTTTTAGTCTTCACGCGCGACCGAACATAATGGAACTGGATACCCTGAGATATGAGCAACTCCCGAAGGAGGGATTCCAATGCGGGAGCAAAGTTCCTCAGCGATTGCGCAATTTCTTCGTAATCCGCATCCTGTTCAGGCACGTTCCCCTCCACTGTCGCCCCAGCATCGTGATCCCGCATCCTGCCATCCTAGGTGGTCCTTCGGCATCGCATGGTGTTTCTCGAAGTAAGAGAGTTTGATGACTCAGGTCAGCGCTCGCCCCTCTCGCACCCCAGTGCAATTCATGCACGAGCGCCCTCCCGGGCCGTCCTCGGGCCGTGGAAGGGCGCTCAACCATGACCAACGCTGACAACCGTCAACAGCTCGACAGCAGGTCAGAGCGATGATCAAGTAGACGGCCGCAGGTCACGGCCGTCGTCGGTCAGTTGTGGCTGTGCAGGATCTCGTTCAGGCCGCCCCAGACCGCGTTGTTCGGCCGGGCCTCGACCGTGCCGGTGACGGAGTTGCGGCGGAAGAGGATGTTGGAGGCGCCGGACAGTTCGCGGGCCTTGACGACCTGGCCGTCGGGCATGGTGACGCGGGTACCGGCGGTGACGTAGAGGCCGGCCTCGACCACGCACTCGTCGCCGAGCGCGATGCCCACGCCCGCCTCGGCGCCGATCAGGCAGCGCTCGCCGATGGAGATGATCACGTTGCCGCCGCCGGAGAGCGTGCCCATGGTGGAGGCGCCGCCGCCGATGTCCGAGCCGTCGCCGATCACGACGCCGGCGGAGATGCGGCCCTCGACCATCGACGTGCCGAGCGTGCCGGCGTTGAAGTTGACGAAGCCCTCGTGCATGACCGTGGTGCCCTCGGCGAGGTGGGCGCCCAGGCGGACCCGGTCGGCGTCGGCGATGCGCACGCCCTTGGGGGCGACGTAGTCCGTCATGCGGGGGAACTTGTCGACGGACGTCACGGCCAGGTGGTGGCCCTCGGCGCGGGCGTTGAGCCGCACCTTCTCGAGGTCGTCCACGGCGACCGGGCCGAGCGAGGTCCAGGCGACGTTGGCGAGGAAGCCGAAGATGCCGTCCAGGTTCTGGCCGTGCGGCTTGACCAGGCGGTGCGAGAGCAGGTGCAGGCGCAGGTAGACGTCGTGCGCGTCGACCGGCTTCTCGTCGAGCGAGGAGATGACCGTGCGGACCGCGACGACCTCGACGCCACGGCGGGCGTCCGGCCCGATCGCCGCGGTCGCGCCGCCGCCCAGGAGCTCCGCGGCCTGTTCGGCGGAGAGCCGCTCGGTGCCGGAGGGGCCGGGCTCGGCGACGAGTTCGGGCGCGGGGAACCAGGTGTCGAGGACGGTGCCGTCGGCGGCGACGGTGGCGAGGCCGGCGGCCGCGGCGCCGGTGGTGCGGTGAGCAGTCGTGTCGGTCATGAGGGCAACCTAACCGGCGGGGGGCCGACGATGCGAACCGGTGCGCCCGTATCTCACGTGCCGGGCGAGCGGCCCGGTGCCGCGGCCCTCAGCGTCCCGGGATGAGGCGCGCCAGCATCTCCCGGGCGTACTCCTCGTCGTAGGGCGTGCCGGTCAGCAGGACCTGGAGGCAGATGCCGTCCAGCAGCGCGACCAGGGCGCGGGCGGTGACCGGGTCCGTGCGGCGGGACAGGCGCTCGGCGACGCCCTCGCACCATTCGGCCGCGACGGGGCGCAGGGCGGGGCGCCGCAGGGCGGCCAGGTACAGCTCGTACTCCAGCTCCACGCCGGTGCGCTCACCGGCGAGCCACTCGCCCGTCAGCGCGGCGAGTTCGGCCGCCAGGTCGGTCTCCGGGTCCTGCAGGCCGTCGCGCGCGGCGATCATCTGGGAGAAGCCCTCGTTCGCCTGGCGCAGGGCGGCGACCAGCAGTTCGTCGAGGGTCTTGAAGTGGTACGTCGTGGAGCCGAGCGGGACGTCGGCCTCGGCGGCGACGCTGCGGTGGCTGAGCCCCGCGATGCCGCCGCGGCCCACCACCCGGATCGCCGCGTCGATGATCCGCTGCCGCCGTCCGGGGTCGTGGCGCCGGGTCATCAGTGCGCGCCGCCCAGGTTCAGCACCACCACGCCGACGATGATCAGCGCGATGCCGGCGGCCTTGGCGAGGGTCATCCCCTCGCCCATGAACACGATCCCTATGGTGGCGATCGCGGCGGTGCCGACGCCGGACCAGATGGCGTAGGCGGTGCCGACGGAGAGGGTCTTCAGGGTCTGCGCGAGCAGCCCGAAGGAGACGAGGTACCCGAGGAGGGTCAGCAGGGACGGTCCGAGTCTGCTGAAGCCGTCGCTGTACTTCATGGCGGTGGTCCCGGCGACCTCGGCGGCGATGGCGCCGGCCAGCAGCAGGTATCCCATGTGTACGAGCGTACACAACGGCTCCCGGGCCGCACACGCGGAACGGCGACGCCCCGCGGGCGTCGCCGTTCCTGGAACTGCCGTGCGTCTCAGACGTTGAAGCCGAGCGCCCTGAGCTGCTCGCGGCCGTCGTCCGTGATCTTGTCGGGGCCCCACGGCGGCATCCAGACCCAGTTGATGCGCAACTCGCTGACCAGGCCGTCCGTGGCGGACCTGGCCTGGTCCTCGATGACGTCCGTCAGCGGGCAGGCCGCGGAGGTCAGGGTCATGTCGACGGTCGCCACGTTGGAGTCGTCGATGTGGATGCCGTAGATCAGGCCGAGGTTGACGACGTCGATCCCCAGCTCGGGGTCGACGACGTCCATCAGGGCCTCGCGGAGCTCCTCCTCCGAGGCCGGCTTCGTCTCCACGGTCTCGCTCATGCCGTTGTCCTTTCGGCGTCGGCGTCGGCGCCCAGCGCCTGGGCCGTCGCGTCCTTCCACGCCATCCAGCTGAGGAGGGCGCACTTGACCCGGGCGGGGTACTTGGACACCCCGGCGAACGCGACCGCGTCCTCCAGGACGTCCTCCATCGCGTCGTCGGGTTCGATCTTCCCCTTGGACTGCATTAGCTCCAGGAAGGTCTCCTGGATCCGCTGCGCCTCGGCGAGGTCCTTGCCGACCAGCAGGTCGTTCAGCACGGAGGCGGAGGCCTGGCTGATGGAGCAGCCCTGGCCCTCGTAGCTCACGTCGCTGATGGTCGTGCCGTCGTACTTCACGCGGAGCGTGATCTCGTCACCGCACGTCGGGTTGACGTGGTGCACCTCGGCGTCGCCGTCCCTGAGACCACGCCCGTGCGGGTTCTTGTAGTGGTCCAGGATGACGTCCTGGTACATGGAGTCCAGCTTCACGCCTCAGCCCCTCATCCGAAGAAGTTCCGTACGTGCTCCAGGCCGTCGACCAGTGCGTCGATCTCGGCCGGCGTGGAGTACAGATAGAACGACGCTCGCGTGGTCGCAGGAATTCCGTACCTCAGGCAGACCGGCCGCGCGCAGTGGTGGCCGACCCGGACCGCGATGCCCTGTTCGTCGAGGACCTGGCCCACGTCGTGCGGGTGGATGTCCCCCAGCGTGAACGAGATCGCGGCGCCGCGCTCCTCGGCCGTGGCGGGGCCGATGATGCGCAGGTCCGGGACCTCGGACAGGCGCTTGACCGCGTACTCGGTGATCGCGTGCTCGTGGGCGAGGATCCGGTCCATGCCGATCGAGGACAGGTAGTCGATCGCCGCGCCGAGCCCGACCGCCTGGGCGATCGGCGGGGTGCCCGCCTCGAACTTGTGCGGGGCCGGCGCGTACGTCGACGAGCTCATCGACACGGTCTCGATCATCTCGCCGCCGCCGAGGAACGGAGGCAGGTCCTCCAGCAGCTCCTGGCGGCCCCAGAGCACACCGATGCCGGTCGGGCCGCACATCTTGTGGCCGGTGAAGGCCACGAAGTCGGCCTGGAGGGCCTGGACGTCCAGCGGCATGTGCGGCGCGGCCTGGGAGGCGTCGACGCAGACCAGGGCGCCGACCTCCTGGGCGCGGCGCACTATCGCCTCGACCGGGTTGACCGTGCCCAGGATGTTGGACACCAGCACGAAGGAGACGATCTTCGTCTTCTCGGTGATGATCTCGTCGATGTTGGACAGGTCGAGCCGGCCGTCGTCGGTGAGGCCGAACCACTTCAGCTTCGCGCCCGTGCGCTGCGCGAGCAGCTGCCACGGCACGATGTTGGAGTGGTGCTCCATCTCCGTGATGACGATCTCGGTCTCGTGGTCCACCCGGTAGGGCTCGTCGGCCCAGCCGAGCATGTTGGCCACGAGGTTGAGCGACTCGGAGGCGTTCTTGGTGAAGATCACCTCGTCGCGGCTGGGCGCGTTGACGAACTCGGCGACCTTGTCGCGCGCGCCCTCGTACAGCGCCGTGGCCTCCTCGGCGAGCACATGCACACCGCGGTGGACGTTGGCGTTGTAGCGCTCGTAGTACTCACTGAGTGCGTCCAGCACCTGGCGCGGCTTCTGGCTGGTCGCCGCGTTGTCCAGGTACACGAGCTTGCGCCCGTCGTGGACGACGCGGTCCAGGACGGGGAAGTCCTTGCGGATCGCCTCGGTGTCGAGGAGGCCCGGCAGCTGTGTCACGCGGATGCGCCACCCTTCGTGTATGCCTCGTAGCCCTCTTCCTCCAGCTTGTCGGCGAGCTCGGCACCGCCGGACTCGACGATGCGGCCGCCGGAGAAGACGTGGACGTGGTCGGGCTTGATGTACCGCAGGATGCGCGTGTAGTGCGTGATCAGCAGGGTGCCGACCTCGCCGGTCTCGCGGAGGCGGTTGACGCCCTCGGAGACGACGCGCAGCGCGTCGACGTCCAGGCCGGAGTCGGTCTCGTCGAGGATCGCGACCTTCGGCTTGAGCAGCTCGAGCTGGAGGATCTCGTGGCGCTTCTTCTCACCGCCGGAGAAGCCCTCGTTGACGTTGCGCTCGGCGAAGGCGGGGTCCATGTTGAGGCGCTCCATGGCCTCCTTGACCTCCTTCACCCAGGTGCGCAGCTTGGGGGCCTCGCCGCGGATGGCGGTGGCGGAGGTGCGCAGGAAGTTGGAGACGGAGACGCCGGGGACCTCGACCGGGTACTGCATGGCGAGGAAGAGGCCGGCGCGGGCGCGCTCGTCGACGGACATCTCCAGGACGTCCTCGCCGTCGAGGGTGACGGTGCCGCCGGTGATCGTGTACTTGGGGTGACCCGCGAGCGAGTAGGCGAGGGTCGACTTGCCGGAGCCGTTGGGGCCCATGATGGCGTGCGTCTCGCCCTGCTTCACGGTGAGGTCGACGCCCTTGAGGATCTCCTTCGTGGCGTTGTCGGCCTCGACGGTGACGTGCAGGTCTCGGATTTCAAGCGTTGCCATGGGTGCCTCAGGACTCCTGGGTGAGGGAGACGAGCACGTCGTCCCCTTCGATCTTTACGGGGTATACGGGGACGGGGCGCGTCGCCGGAAGGGCGTCGGGCTTGCCGGAACGGAGGTCGAAACGCGAACCGTGCAGCCAGCACTCGATGTGGCAGTCGTCCACCTCGCCCTCCGAGAGGGAGACGTTCGCGTGCGAGCAGATGTCGTGGATCGCGAACACCTCGCCCTCGGTCTGCACGAGGGAGACCGGCGTGCCGTCGATTTCCACCCGCTTCGGGGTGTCCTCCTCCAGCTCGCTCAGCCCGCAGGCGCGTCGGTAGGTCATGCGACCGACGCCTCCAGCTCCTCCTCGATCTTGCTGATCAGGCGCTCCTCGATGTCGGGGAGGCCGATCTGCTGGACCAGCCCGGCGAAGAAGCCGCGGACCACCAGACGGCGGGCGTCCTTCTCCGGGATGCCGCGGGCCATCAGGTAGAAGAGCTGCTCGTCGTCGAAGCGGCCGGTCGCGGAGGCGTGGCCGGCGCCGACGATCTCGCCGGTCTCGATCTCCAGGTTGGGCACCGAGTCGACGCGGGCACCGTCGGTGAGGACCAGGTTCCGGTTCATCTCGTAGGTGTCGGTGCCCTCGGCCTTGGCCTCGATGAGCACGTCGCCGATCCACACGGCGTGCGCGTCGTCGCCCTGGAGCGCGCCCTTGTAGACGACGTTCGACGTGCAGTGCGGGACGTTGTGGTCGACGAGGAGGCGGTGCTCCTGGTGCTGGCCGGCGTCGGTGAAGTACAGGCCGAACAGCTCGGCCTCGCCGCCGGGGCCGGCGTAGCTGACGCGCGGGTGCAGCCGGACGACGTCGCCGCCGAAGGTGACGATCACCGACTTGAAGGAGGCGTCCCGGCCGACGAGGGCGTCGTGCTGGGCGGCGTGCACGGCCTTGTCGTCCCAGTCCTGGACGGAGACGACGGTCAGCTTGGCGCCGTCGCCGAGGACGTACTCGACGTTGGCGGCGAGCACCGCGTCACCCGTGTGGTCGATGACCACGACGGCCTCGGCGAAGGCGCCGAGCTCGATCACCTGGTGGGCGTAGGCGGTGCCGCCCTCGCCGTGCACCGCGATGCGGACCGGCTCGGTGAGGACGGTCTCCTTCGGCACGGTCACGACCGAGGCCCGCTCGAAGGCGGAGTACGCCTGGGCGGCGACGCGGTCCACCGGGGTGCCCGCGCGGCCGAGCCGCGCGTCGTCGCGGCCGACGGTCTCGACGGTGACGCCCTCGGGCGCCTCGACGGCGACCTTGACGCCGCCGGTGGCGGCGGCGGTGCCGTCGTGCAGGCCGCGCAGCCGCTCCAGCGGGGTGAACCGCCACTCCTCCTCACGGCCGTGGGGGACGGGGAAGTCCGCCACGTCGAAGGACGGGGGCGCGCTCATGCGGGTGGCGACGGTCGACTCCGCGGCGACCGCGATCGAACCGGCGGTGGTGGAGCCCACCGGGATGTTCTGAGCCTCAGCCATGGCTGTCGTAGTGCTCGCTTTCCTTTGCTTGAGGGGCTTGACGGAACGGCGCCGGTGTCAGCCGACCGCGCCTTCCATCTGGAGCTCGATCAGCCGGTTGAGCTCGAGGGCGTACTCCATCGGCAGTTCCTTGGCGATCGGCTCGACGAAGCCGCGCACGATCATCGCCATCGCCTCGTCCTCGGACAGGCCGCGGCTCATCAGGTAGAAGAGCTGGTCCTCGGAGACCTTGGAGACGGTCGCCTCGTGACCCATGGACACGTCGTCCTCGCGGACGTCCACGTAGGGGTAGGTGTCCGAGCGGGAGATGGTGTCGACGAGCAGCGCGTCGCACAGCACGTTGGACTTGGAGCCCGGGGCGCCCTCGCCGATCTCGATCAGACCGCGGTAGGAGGTGCGGCCGCCGCCGCGCGCCACGGACTTCGAGACGATGTTGGACGAGGTGTTCGGGGCCATGTGGACCATCTTGGCGCCCGCGTCCTGGTGCTGGCCCTCGCCGGCGAAGGCGATGGACAGGGTCTCGCCCTTGGCGTGCTCGCCCATCAGGTAGACGGCCGGGTACTTCATCGTCACCTTGGAGCCGATGTTGCCGTCGACCCACTCCATGGTCGCGCCCTCGTAGGCCACGGCGCGCTTGGTGACCAGGTTGTAGACGTTGTTCGACCAGTTCTGGATGGTCGTGTAGCGGCAGCGGGCGTTCTTCTTGACGATGATCTCGACGACCGCGGAGTGCAGCGAGTCCGACTTGTAGATCGGGGCGGTGCAGCCCTCGACGTAGTGCACGTAGGCACCCTCGTCGACGATGATCAGGGTCCGCTCGAACTGGCCCATGTTCTCGGTGTTGATCCGGAAGTAGGCCTGGAGCGGGATCTCGACGTGCACGCCCTTCGGCACGTAGATGAAGGAGCCGCCGGACCACACGGCGGTGTTCAGCGCGGCGAACTTGTTGTCACCGGCCGGGATCACGGTGCCGAAGTACTCCTTGAAGAGCTCCGGGTGCTCCTTCAGGGCCGTGTCGGTGTCCAGGAAGATGACGCCCTGCTCCTCCAGGTCCTCGCGGATCTGGTGGTAGACGACCTCGGACTCGTACTGGGCGGCGACACCGGCGACGAGGCGCTTCTTCTCGGCCTCGGGGATGCCCAGCTTGTCGTAGGTGTTCTTGATGTCCTCGGGCAGGTCCTCCCAGGACTCCGCCTGCTTCTCCGTGGAGCGCACGAAGTACTTGATGTTGTCGAAGTCGATGCCGGACAGGTCCGAGCCCCAGTTCGGCATGGGCTTCTTCTCGAACAGGCGCAGGCCCTTGAGGCGGAGCTTGGTCATCCACTCCGGCTCGTCCTTCTTCGCGGAGATGTCCCGGACGACGTCCTCGTTCAGGCCGCGGCGCGCCGACGCACCGGCCTCGTCACGGTCGGCCCAGCCGTATTCGTACTTGCCCAGACCCTCGAGCTCGGGGTGGGCAGTCTCCGTGGGGAGAGTCATGCGGGGTTCCTCCCGGACGTGCTTGCAGATGCGTGGTGGGAAATCTTGGGGATGAACGTCGTGCAGACGCCGTCGCCGTGCGCGATGGTCGCCAGCCGCTGTACGTGCGTACCGAGAAGCTCGGCGAAAAATTCCGTCTCGGCCTCGCACAGCTGCGGGAACTGTTCGGCGGCGTGGGCGACCGGGCAGTGGTGCTGGCAGAGCTGCTCACCCCGCTGGGGGTGGGGCGCGCTGCGCGCCGTTGCAGCGTACCCGTCGGCGCTCAGGGCCCTGGCCAGGGCTTCCGTCCGCTCCTCGGGGGCCGCGGCCTCGACCGCCTTGCGGTACGCGTCCGCCTGCGCGGCGATCCGGGCCCGGGCGAACGCGGCGATCGCCTCGCTGCCGCCCTCCTGCTCGCCGATCCACCGCAGGGCGTCCACGGCGAGCTTGTCGTACGACTGGTCGAAGGCGTCCCGCCCGCAGTCGGTGAGGGCGAACACCTTGGCCGGGCGCCCGCGCGTACGCGCGCCGTAGACCCGTCGCTCGCGCGCCTCCACGACGTTGTCCGCGGTCAGCGCGTCCAGGTGCCGGCGTACGGCCGCCTGGGTGAGCCCGAGTCGCTCGGCGAGCTCGGCGACGGTCGAGGGGCCGTGGTCCAGGATGGAGCGGGCGACCCGGTTGCGGGTGGACCGCTCACCGGTCGCCAGCTCCTCGCTGGGAGGCTCCGTTGATCGTGCGCCGTTTTTCACAACGCCATTGTTGCGTAATTCGTCCGAGCCGGGCAAGCCGCGCCCGGACGGCCCGAAGGTGCGCTGCGTCACTTAGGCAGACCTAATCTGACCTGCGGAAACGATCTTTGATCGATCAGTCCGGCGGTGTCCGGCAGCGGCGTCCGGCGACGCGCGGACCGTGCCCGCGCCCCTCCGACCGGCCCTCCCGCCACCCGTGACGGCCTGCCCGCGCAGCCGCGCGGGCCCGGCGCGCGGCCGGGCCGGGGCGCGGCTGCTCCGGCCGGCGGACGCGGTGGCGCGCGCACGGCGGCGGCCGCAGGCGCACCGGTCCCGTACGGAGGAGTTCCGGCACCCTCCGGTCCGGGACCCGGGCCGCCTCCCTAGACTCGTGACCCATGCGAAGTGAGCCCGTGGTCCAGGTCCAGGCCCTGGTGAAGCGGTACGGAACGAAGACCGCGGTGGACGGCCTCGACCTGGTGGCCCGGCAGGGCGTGACCGCCGTGCTCGGCCCCAACGGGGCGGGCAAGACGACCACGGTCGAGACCTGCGAGGGGTACCGGCGGCCGGACTCCGGCACGGTGCGCGTGCTGGGCCTCGACCCGGTGCGGGACTCCGCGGCACTGCGGCCCCGGGTCGGCGTGATGCTCCAGTCCGGCGGCGTCTACTCGGGCGCGCGGGCGGACGAGATGCTCCGGCACGTGGCGAAGCTGCACGCGCACCCGCTGGACGTGGACGCGCTGATCGAGCGGCTCGGGCTCGGCTCCTGCGGCCGCACGGCCTACCGGCGGCTCTCCGGGGGCCAGCAGCAGCGGCTCGCGCTGGCGATGGCCGTGGTCGGGCGCCCCGAGCTGGTGTTCCTGGACGAACCGACGGCCGGCCTCGACCCGCAGGCCCGCCGCGCCACCTGGGACCTCGTGAGGGACCTGCGCGCCGACGGCGTCTCCGTCATCCTCACCACCCACTACATGGACGAGGCCGAGCAGCTCGCCGACGACGTCGCGATCATCGACGCCGGCCGGGTCATCGCCCAGGGCTCCCCCGAGGAGCTGTGCCGGGGCGGCGCCGAGAACACGCTCCGCTTCACGGGCCGCCCCGGCCTGGACGTGGCCTCGCTGCTCAAGGCCCTGCCCGCCGACTCCTCGGCCGACGAGCCGGCACCGGGCTCCTACCGGGTCGTCGGCAAGATGGATCCGGAACTGCTCGCCACGGTCACCTCCTGGTGCGCCCAGCACGGGGTGATGCCGGACCGGATCTCGGTGGAGCGGCACACCCTCGAAGACGTGTTCCTGGAGCTCACGGGCAAGGAGTTGCGCTCATGACGGCCACCGGCGCCTACACACCGAAGCCGGGCGCGGCCCCGCTCCCCCGCATGATCGCCGCTCAGGCCGCCCTCGAGACGAGGATGCTGCTGCGCAACGGCGAGCAGCTGCTGCTGACGGTGATCATCCCCACCCTGCTGCTGGTGCTGTTCAGCACCGTGGACGTCGTGGACACCGGCGAGGGCGAGACGGTGGACTTCCTCGCTCCGGGCGTCCTCGCGCTCGCCGTGATGTCGACGGCGTTCACCGGGCAGGCCATCGCGACCGGTTTCGAGCGCCGCTACGGGGTGCTGAAGCGGCTGGCCTCCTCACCGCTGCCGCGCTGGGGCCTGATGACCGCGAAGACGCTGTCCGTGCTGGTCACCGAGGTCCTCCAGGTGCTCCTGGTCACGGCGATCGCCCTCGCGCTCGGCTGGTCGCCGCGGGGCAACCCGCTCGCGGTGCTCCTGCTGCTGGTGCTGGGCACGGCCGCCTTCTCCGGGCTCGGCCTGCTGATGGCGGGCACCCTGAGGGCCGAGGCGACGCTCGCCGCCGCCAACCTGGTGTTCCTGCTGCTGCTCGTCGGCGGCGGGGTGGTCGTGCCGCTGGACAGGTTCCCGGACGCGGCCCAGGCCGTGCTCGGCCTGCTGCCGATCTCCGCGCTGTCGGAAGGGCTGCGGGACGTGCTCCGGCACGGGGCCGGGATGCCGTGGGACGACCTCGGGATCCTCGCCGTCTGGGCGGTCGCGGGTCTCGCGGCGGCCGGGAAGTTCTTCCGCTGGGAGTAGGGGCATGACCGAGACGGACCCTCGTGAAAGCGTGCACAAGCGGCCGCCTACGATGGGACGCGTGCCAAACGTGACCCGCGCCGACGCCCAGGCGGCCGTGCGCAACCCGCTCGCCCTCATCGCCGCACGCTGGACCCCGGATCCCCGGACGGTCCGGCGGGCGGCCCTCGCCGCGCTCGTCATGTCGGTGGTCATCGTGGTCACCGGCGGCGCCGTGCGGCTGACCGGCTCGGGCCTGGGCTGCCCGACCTGGCCCAAGTGCACCGAGGACTCGCTCACCACGACCAGCGAGATGGGCCTGCACGGCGTCATCGAGTTCGGCAACCGCCTGCTGACCTACGTGCTGTGCGCGGCGGTCGGCTGGGCGATCATCGCCGCGCGCTCCGAGAAGCCCTACCGGCGCGGTCTCACCCGGCTGGGCTGGGCGCAGTTCTGGATCGTCATGGGCAACGCGATCCTCGGCGGCATCGTGGTCCTCGTCGGCCTGAACCCGTACACGGTCGCGGCGCACTTCCTGCTCTCCTCGGCGCTGATCGCGGTCGCCGCGGTGATGTGGCAGCGCACCCGCGAGGGCGACGCCCCGCCGCGTCCGCTGGTCGGCAGGGCCGTGCAGCAGCTGGTGTGGTTCCTGGTGGCCGCGTCCGTGCTGCTGATCGCGGTCGGCACGGTGGTGACCGGCGCGGGCCCGCACGCGGGCGACTCCAGCGAGGTCCCGCGGATGCCGGTCGACTGGGAGACGGTGAGCAAGGTGCACGCCGTGCTGGCGTGGATCGTGGTGACGCTGACGTTCGCCCTGTGGTTCGTCCTCAAGGCCGTCGACGCCCCCAGGGGCCCGCTGGACCGCACCCGCGAGCTGTTCCTGATCCTGCTCGCGCAGGGTCTGATCGGTTACGTGCAGTACTTCACGGACCTGCCCGAGGTCCTGGTCGGCCTGCACATGTTCGGCTCGTGCGTGATGTGGATCTGGGTGATCCGGGTCCTGCTGTCGCTGCGCGAGCGCCCGGAGGCGGCCGTACCCGACCTGGCGGCTCCGGCGGCTCAGCCCTCCCGCGCGACGAGCGCGTCGATCGCCGCTCCCAGGTAGTCCCGGGTCAGCCGGGCCCGGCGCGCGGTCCACCCCTCGGCCGGTGGCGCGGGATCGCCGTAGCGCCTGCTCCTGACGTCCTCGACGACCTCGGCGGGCGCGCCGAGGCCGGGCAGTGCCTCCAGGGCCTCCCGCTTGGAGATCAGCCGGCCCGCGCGCAGGGTGACGGTGGCGCGCGCGAAGGTCAGCAGGCCCAGGTCGACCCACACGTCCCGCTCCCAGAGAGCGGCCCGGTCCACCGCCGGCCGCCAGAAGTCGCGCTGGTCGCGCACCACGAACGCGGCGAGTTCGCCGTCCGGCACCGGCGGCAGCACGTCCGCGGGCGGCGCCCCGTGCAGGACGCGCCCGAAGGTGTGCAGCTCGGTCCGGGTGACCGGGGTGACCGGCCGTGCGAACAGCTGCTCGTGCGCCCAGGTGAGGTGGCGCCGCTCGGCGCCCGCCGCGGTGTCCGGCGTCAGGTAGGTGCAGTGCAGCCGGTCGACGAGCGGCTCGGCCCGCAGCCGGGCGTGCAGCAGCGCCACCCGCCACACCGTCCGGGCCGTGATCGGGTGGTCCAGGACCGCGATCAGGTCCAGGTCGCTGCGGCCCTCCCGGTAGTCGCCGCCGGCCAGTGAGCCGTGCGCCCAGACGGCGACGGGGGCGAGCGGCGCGAGGCCGGTGAGGAAGCGGTCGAGCAGGGTGTCGGTCGGCATACGACCGGTCTTCCCGCTTCACTCCAGCCCGTACACCCGGCCCGCGTTGCCCGAGGCGATCATTCCGGCCACCCGCCGGGCGTCCGCCGGTGCCCACGCGCCCTCCGCCACCCAGGTGCCGAGCACCCGGCCGAGCGCCTCGCGGAACAGCCGGGCGCCGACGACGTGCAGCTCGGGCAGGCCCCGGGCGCCGGTGGAGAAGAGGATCTTGCCGAAGGGGGCGAGTTCCAGGATCTCCGCGAGGACGGTCGCCGCGCGGGCGCCGGTGCGCACCAGGGCGGCGCCGGAGTCGGCGTAGACGTGCGGGAAGACGCCGGCGAGGTGGGCGGCGTGGCGGTGGTAGGGGTAGCCGTGCAGCAGCACGAGGTCGGTGCCCAGCCCGGCGGTGGCCCGGACGAAGTCGGTCAGCAGCACGGGGTCGGTGCGGTCGACGCGGGCGCCCGGCGCGCCGAGCCCCGCGTGCAGCTGCAGGGGGCGGCCCGAGGCGACGGCGATCCACAGCAGGTGGCGCAGCAGCACCGGGTCGCTCAGCTCGTCCCCGACCCGGCGAGCGGCCAGCCAGCGTCCGGCCGCGCCGCGCACCTCCCCCGGCCCGGGCGGCTCGGGGGCGAGGGCCGGCCCGTGCCGCGGGCCGGCGACGGAGGTGAAGGCGACGGCGTGCGCGGCGGCGGCGTGCACGGACTCGGCGAGGTTGGCGAGGAAGGACTCGGCCGTGCCGGAGGTGTCGGCGACCTGCTCGGCCAGCTGCTCCAGGCGGACGACCTCGTGGGCCTCGGCGCCGGCGGCCGTGGCCAGCTCGGCGTGCCCGGTGAGGTCGCCGGGCAGCCCCGTGTCGACCAGGTAGGTGGTGATGCCGCTGCCCCGCAGCAGCCGGCGCCCCGCCTCGATCGCGCCCAGTTCGCGGCGCCGGGCGAGGTACCTCGCGGGCGGGCAGTGCGGCTCCAGGCCCAGCAGGGGCGGGCACCAGCGGCGCACGGCGAACCCGGTCTGGGTGTCGAAGAGGGTGGTGCCGGGGGCGGGCGGGCCCTCGGTGCGGGCCAGCTGGGCCTCGAAGGTGCCGAGGCCCAGCTCGGTGCGCAGTACGCCGTGGCAGTACTGGTCCACGAGGGACGGCGGGTCGATCATCCGGGGCTCCCCGTGTGGACGCTGTGCTGCCTACAGGTCCTAACGGGTGAACCGGTGAGTAGGTGTTGGGGTCGGCCGGTCAGCCGTTGGACGGGCCGCCCACCTGGATGCCCGCCATGCGGCTCCACTCGTACGGACCGGTCCTGACCTTGGCCGCGAACTCGCCGTCGAAGTTCTCGTGGGCGGTGATCCCCGCCTTCTCCACCGCCCGCTCGGCGATCGCGTAGGAGGGCGCGACCAGGTCGCCCCAGCCGCCGTCCTCACCGACGAGCACGATCCGGGCGCCGCGCCGGCCGAGGTACGCGACCTGTCCCTCGGCACCGCCGTGCGCCTTGGCGAAGCTGCTGATCTGCTGGGCGAGCCGGGCCGCCTTCTGCTCGGCCTTCGGGTCCACCGCTTGCGTGTCTGCCATGACCAGGATGCTACCGATGGGTAGGGCGAACGGCGACGGGCGGGGTCCGTGGCCTTGGCCACGGACCCCGCCCGTCGGACGTCCCGGAGGCGGCTACCGCAGGAAGGGGTCCACCGCCACCGCCACGAAGAGCAGCGACACATAGGTGATGGACCAGTGGAACAGGCGCATCTCCTTGAGCTTGGCGCCGGTCACCTCGGCCTTCGCCCTGTTCTGCAGCGCGTGCGCCTCCCACAGCCACCAGCCGCCCGCGGCCAGCGCGACCAGCGTGTAGAACCAGCCGGTGTAGCCGAGCGGGGTCAGCAGCAGCGAGACCGCGACCATCACCCAGCTGTAGATCACGATCTGCCTGGCGACCGTCTTGTTGCCGGCGATGACCGGCAGCATCGGCACGCCCACGCGCGCGTAGTCGTCCTTCACCTTCATCGACAGCGGCCAGTAGTGCGGCGGCGTCCAGAAGAAGATGACCATGAAGAGGACGACCGGGGCCCACGACAGCGAGTTCGTCACCGCCGTCCAGCCGATCAGGACCGGCATGCAGCCGGCGATGCCGCCCCACACGATGTTCTGCGACGTGCGCCGCTTGAGGATCATCGTGTAGACGACGACGTAGAAGAGGAGCGCGCCGAGGGCGAGCCAGGCCGACAGCCAGTTGACGGTGAGGCCGAACAGCAGCGTCGAGACGACCGCCAGGGTGATGCCGAAGGCCAGGCACTCGCGCGGGCCGACCATGCCGGTCACCAGCGGACGCCGGGAGGTGCGGTCCATCAGCGCGTCGATGTCGCGGTCGATGTACATGTTGAGCGCGTTGGCGCCGCCCGCGGACAGGTAGCCGCCGACACAGGTCAGCAGCACCAGCTTCAGGTCGGGCACGCCCTGCTGCGCCAGGAACATCACCGGGACGGTGGTGATGAGCAGCAGCTCGATGATCCGCGGCTTGGTGAGAGCCACGAACGCCATGACACGTGCCCCGAACGGCCGATGGGCCGGGCTCTGGCTCGTCCCGAGCATTCCCGCTGGACGGGATTCAACGGCCGTCACGCACACCCCTACAGAGATCCCAGCAAGCCCCCGCACGGGAAACGGCGGTAAGGGCTCGCGCGTACCACGCCACTGTAGACGTTGCCCAGACCCGGGCATTCGCGGGGGTCCGATCGTGTTGGACGGCGCCCTCCGAGGTGCGTGTCCGAGCTCGATTGAGCACCCGGATGAGCGGCCCCGTATTCATCTGCCGAATACGCGAACGACCCAGTCAGGAGGCGGATGCGCGGGAGTGCCCACAGTCTGGAACGACTCGAAAAAACGCACGTCCTACGGGGGTAGGCTCGACCTCGCCGGTGGGCATCGCCGGCACCCGACATGTGGAGAGGAGCCCTGACTCAGGGTGAGCACCAAGCCGACCACCACAGACCTCGAGTGGACCGAGTTGGACCAGCGGGCCGTCGACACCGCCCGCGTCCTGGCCGCCGATGCCGTACAGAAGGTCGGCAACGGCCATCCGGGTACGGCGATGAGCCTGGCGCCTGCCGCCTACACCCTCTTCCAGAAGGTGATGCGGCACGACCCCGCGGACCCCGACTGGGTCGGACGCGACCGCTTCGTGCTGTCCGCCGGTCACTCGTCCCTGACCCTCTACACCCAGCTGTACCTGGCCGGCTTCGGTCTGGAGCTGGACGACCTGAAGTCCTTCCGCACCTGGGGCTCGAAGACGCCGGGCCACCCGGAGTACGGGCACACCAAGGGCGTCGAGACGACGACCGGTCCGCTGGGCCAGGGTGTCGCCAACGCCGTCGGCATGGCGATGGCCGCCCGCTACGAGCGCGGCCTGTTCGACCCGGAGGCCGCCCCCGGCGAGTCCCCCTTCGACCACTTCGTCTACTGCATCGCCGGTGACGGCTGCCTCCAGGAGGGCATCTCCGCCGAGGCGTCCTCGCTGGCCGGCCACCAGAAGCTCGGCAACCTGATCCTGCTGTGGGACGACAACCACATCTCGATCGAGGGCGACACGGAGACGGCCGTCTCCGAGGACACCGTCAAGCGGTACGAGGCCTACGGCTGGCACGTGCAGCGGGTGGCCCCCAAGCCGGACGGCGACCTGGACCCGGCCGCGATCCACGACGCGATCCAGGAGGCGAAGAAGGTCACCGACCGGCCGTCCTTCATCGCGATGCGCTCGATCATCGCCTGGCCGGCCCCGAACGCGCAGAACACCGAGGCCGCCCACGGCTCGGCGCTGGGCGACGACGAGGTCGCGGCCACCAAGCGCGTCCTCGGCTTCGACCCCGAGCAGACGTTCGAGGTGTCCGACGAGGTCATCGGCCACACCCGCAAGGCGCTGGAGCGGGGCAAGCAGGCCCGGGCCGAGTGGGAGAAGTCGTTCCAGGAGTGGCGCGGCAACAACGCCGAGCGCGCGGCCGAGTACGACCGCATCGCCGCCGGTGAGCTGCCCAAGGGCTGGGAGGAGAAGATCCCGGTCTTCGAGCCGGGCAAGGGCGTCGCCACCCGTGCCGCCTCCGGCAAGGTGCTCCAGGCGCTGGGCGCGGTGATCCCGGAGCTGTGGGGCGGCTCGGCCGACCTGGCCGGCTCCAACAACACGACGATCGACAAGACGTCGTCGTTCCTCCCGGCGGACAACCCGCTGCCCGAGGCGGACCCGTACGGCCGCACGATCCACTTCGGCATCCGCGAGCACGCCATGGCCGCGGAGATGAACGGCATCGCGCTGCACGGCAACACCCGGATCTACGGCGGCACCTTCCTGGTGTTCTCCGACTACATGCGCAACGCGGTGCGGCTGTCGGCGCTGATGCACCTGCCGGTGACGTACGTGTGGACGCACGACTCCATCGGCCTGGGCGAGGACGGCCCGACCCACCAGCCGGTCGAGCACCTGGCCTCGCTGCGCGCGATCCCGGGCCTGAACGTCGTCCGTCCGGCGGACGCGAACGAGACCGCGATCGCCTGGCGCGAGATCCTCAGGCGCTGGACGAAGGAGTTCGGCAAGGGCACCCCGCACGGTCTGGCCCTCACCCGCCAGGGCGTGCCGACGTACGAGCCGAACGAGGACGCGGCGCGCGGCGGCTACGTGCTGTTCGAGGCCGAGGGGCCCTCCGGGCAGAGCGCGGAGCCGCAGGTCGTCCTCATCGCCACCGGCTCCGAGGTGCACGTCGCCGTCGAGGCCCGTGAGGCGCTCCAGGCCGACGGCGTGCCGACCCGTGTGGTGTCCATGCCGTCGGTCGAGTGGTTCGAGGAGCAGGACCAGGGGTACCGGGACAGCGTCCTGCCGCCGTCCGTGAGGGCGCGCGTGGCCGTCGAGGCGGGGATCGGCCTCACCTGGCACAAGTACGTGGGGGACGCCGGCCGCATCGTGTCCCTGGAGCACTTCGGTGCCTCCGCGGACGGCAAGGTGCTGTTCCAGGAGTTCGGCTTCACCGCCGAGAACGTGGCCGCCGCGGCCCGGGAATCGATCGCCGCAGCCCGGCGCTGACGCTCATATACGACACGTAGGAGATGGAATTTCCATGACAGACGCACTCAAGCGCCTCTCCGAGGAAGGCGTCGCGATCTGGCTGGACGACCTGTCGCGCAAGCGGATCACGTCCGGCAACCTCGCCGAGCTGATCGACCAGCAGCACGTCGTGGGCGTCACCACCAACCCGACGATCTTCCAGAAGGCGATCTCCGAGGGCGACGGCTACGACCAGCAGCTCGCCGACCTCGCCGCCCGCAAGGTCACGGTCG
This sequence comes from Streptomyces sp. Tu 3180, assembly GCF_009852415.1. Lineage (NCBI taxonomy): Bacteria > Bacillati > Actinomycetota > Actinomycetes > Kitasatosporales > Streptomycetaceae > Streptomyces > Streptomyces sp. Tu 3180. Next base: position 2,202,475 of record NZ_WOXS01000002.1, read on the forward strand.
AAGAGGCCATCCGCATGATCACCACGGCCGACGTCCGCGACGCCGCCGACATCCTGCGCCCGGTCTTCGACGCCACCGACGGCCGGGACGGCCGGGTCTCGATCGAGGTCGACCCGCGTCTGGCCCACGACACCAGGGCGACGGTCGCCGAGGCCAAGCAGCTCGCCTGGCTGGTGGACCGGCCCAACACCCTCATCAAGATCCCGGCGACCGAGGCCGGCATCCCGGCGATCGCCGAGACCATCGGCCTGGGCATCAGCGTGAACGTGACGCTGATCTTCTCCCTGGAGCGCTACCGCAAGGTCATGGACGCGTTCCTCACCGGCCTGGAGAAGGCCCGGGAGCGCGGCCTGGACCTGTCGAAGATCCACTCCGTGGCGTCGTTCTTCGTCTCCCGCGTGGACACCGAGATCGACAAGCGGATCGACGCGCTGGGCACCGACGAGGCCAAGGCGCTGCGCGGCAAGGCCGCCGTCGCCAATGCGCGCCTCGCCTACCAGGCGTACGAGGAGGTCTTCTCCTCGGACCGCTGGAGCGCGCTGGAGCGCGAGGGCGCCAACAAGCAGCGTCCGCTGTGGGCGTCCACCGGCGTGAAGGACAAGGCGTACAAGGACACCATGTACGTCACCGAGCTGGTCGCCCCCAACACGGTCAACACCATGCCGGAGGCCACACTGCTGGCCACCGAGGACCACGGCGAGATCACCGGCGACACCGTCGCCGGGACCTACGAGCAGGCCCGCGCCGACCTCGACGCGGTGGAGCGGCTCGGCATCAAGTACGACGACGTGGTGCAGCTCCTGGAGGACGAGGGCGTCGAGAAGTTCGAGGCCTCCTGGAACGACCTGCTGAAGTCGACCGAGGCGGAGCTGCAGCGCCTCGCCCCCGCGGAGGGCTGACACGTTGTCCAGCAGCAATCCGCTGCGTGACCCGGCGGACCGACGGCTCCCGCGCATCGCGGGGCCGTCGGGCCTGGTCATCTTCGGCGTGACGGGCGACCTGTCCCGCAAGAAGCTGATGCCGGCCGTGTACGACCTCGCCAACCGCGGCCTGCTGCCGCCCGGCTTCTCGCTGGTCGGCTTCGCCCGCCGCGAGTGGGCGAACGAGGACTTCGCCCAGGAGGTCCACGACGCGGTCAAGGAGCACGCCCGCACCCCCTTCCGCGAGGAGGTCTGGCAGCAGCTCATCCAGGGCATGCGGTTCGTGCAGGGCACCTTCGACGACGACGAGTCCTTCGAGCGGCTGCGGGCCACGATCGAGGAGCTGGACAAGGCACAGGGCACGGGCGGCAACTTCGCCTTCTACCTGTCGGTGCCGCCGCGCTCCTTCCCGGTGGTCATCCAGCAGCTCAAGAAGCACGGCCTGGCCGACCAGAAGGAAGGCTCCTGGCGCCGCGCGGTCATCGAGAAGCCGTTCGGGCACGACCTGCGGTCGGCCGAGGAGCTGAACGCGATCGTCCACGAGGTGTTCGCCCCGGACCAGGTGTTCCGGATCGACCACTACCTGGGCAAGGAGACCGTCCAGAACATCCTGGCGCTGCGCTTCGCCAACCAGATGTTCGAGCCGGTCTGGAACCGGTCCTTCGTCGACCACGTGCAGATCACCATGGCCGAGGACATCGGCATCGGCGGCCGCGCGGGCTACTACGACGGCATCGGCGCCGCCCGCGACGTCATCCAGAACCACCTGCTCCAGCTGCTCGCGCTCACCGCGATGGAGGAACCCTCCTCCTTCGACGCGGACGCGCTCGCCGCGGAGAAGACCAAGGTGCTCGGCGCCGTCCGGCTGCCGAAGGACCTGGGCCGGGACACCGTGCGCGCGCAGTACACGGCCGGCTGGCAGGGCGGCGCGAAGGTCATCGGCTACCTGGACGAGGAGGGCATCGACGCCTCCTCGAAGACCGACACCTACGCGGCGATCAAGCTGGGCATCGACAACCGCCGCTGGGCGGGCGTCCCCTTCTACCTGCGCACCGGCAAGCGGCTGGGCCGCCGGGTCACCGAGATCGCGGTGGTCTTCCAGCGCGCCCCGCACTCGCCCTTCGACACCACGGCCACCGAGGAGCTGGGCTCCAACGCCATCGTGATCCGCGTCCAGCCGGACGAGGGCGTCACGGTGCGCTTCGGTTCCAAGGTGCCGGGCACGTCGATGGAGATCCGGGACGTGTCGATGGACTTCGCCTACGGCGAGTCGTTCACCGAGTCCAGCCCGGAGGCGTACGAGCGGCTGATCCTCGACGTCCTGCTCGGCGACTCCAACCTCTTCCCGCGCACGGAGGAGGTCGAGCTGTCCTGGAAGATCCTCGACCCGATCGAGGAGTACTGGGACACCAACGGCAAGCCGGCCCGCTACCCGGCCGGAACGTGGGGACCCGTCGAGGCGGACGAAATGCTCGAGCGAGACGGACGGAGCTGGCGCCGGCCATGAAGATAGACCTCACGGACACCACGGCCAGCAAGATCAACAAGGCGCTGGTGCAGGGCCGCCGTGCCATCGGCACCCCGGCCGTCGGCATGGTGCTCACGCTGGTCATCGTGACGGACGAGGAGAACGCCTACGACGCGCTGAAGGCGGCGAACGACGCCTCGCACGAGCACCCCTCGCGCACGCTCGTGGTCATCAGGCGCGTCTCCCGCTCGCCCCGCGACCGCACCCAGTCCCGCCTCGACGCCGAGGTGCGGGTGGGCGCGGACGCGGGCACCGGCGAGACGGTGGTGCTCCGGCTGTACGGCGAGGTCGTCGACCACGCCCAGTCGGTGGTGCTGCCGCTGCTGCTGCCGGACGCCCCGGTGGTGGTCTGGTGGCCGGTCAACGCCCCGCTGGACCCGGCGAAGGACCCGCTGGGCGCGCTGGCCCAGCGCCGGGTCACCGACACCTACGCCTGCGAGCAGCCCGTCCGGGAGCTCGCGGCCCGCGCCGCCGCCTACACCCCGGGCGACACGGACCTGTCCTGGACCCGCATCACGCCGTGGCGTTCGATGCTGGCCGCGGCCCTGGACCAGATCGCCTGCGAGGTGGTCGGCGTCGAGGTGGAGGGCGAGGAGTTCAACCCGAGCTGCGAGCTGCTGGCGATGTGGCTCGCGGACCGGCTGGACGTGCCCGTGAAGCGCTCGCTGTCGGGCGGCCCGGGGCTCACGGCGGTCCGCATGGACACCGACTGCGGTCCGATCGTGCTGGACCGTGCCGACGGTTCGCTGGCGACGCTGTCCATCCAGGGCCAGCCCAAGCGTGCGGTGGCGCTCAAGCGCCGGGACACGGCGGAGCTGATCGCGGAGGAGCTGCGGCGCCTGGACCCGGACGACACGTACGCGTCGGCGCTGCGGTACGGCGTGGAGCGGCTGAAGCCGTCGGACGGGGCGTCCGGCGGACCGTCGGGTGAGCCGCCGGCCAAAGGAGGAGCGGAGCGCGAGGCGGTCCCCGCGCCCGTCGAGTCGGTTGCGAAAGGTCCCGCGGACCGGGCGACGGCGCAGGCGCCGGTGAAGAGGGCGGCGGCGAAGTGACCACGGCACCGCAGCTCGTCGTGCACCGCGACAAGGAGCTGATGGCCCGGGCCGCGGCGGCCCGGCTGATCACGAAGATCGTGGACGCCCAGGCGTCGCGGGGCTCGGCCTCCGTCGTCCTGACCGGTGGCCGCAACGGCAACGGCCTGCTGGCCGCGCTGGCGGCGGCCCCGGCCCGGGACGCGGTCGACTGGGCCCGGCTCGACCTGTGGTGGGGCGACGAGCGGTTCCTGCCGGAGGGCGATCCGGAGCGCAATGTCACCCAGGCCCGTGAGGCGCTGCTCGACGCGGTGCCGCTGGACCCGGAGCGCGTGCACGCCATGCCCGCGTCCGACGGACCGCACGGCACCGACGTGGACGCGGCCGCGGCCGCCTACGCGGAGGAACTGGCCCGTGCGGCCGGTCCGGAGAACCACGGGCCCGTCCCGACGTTCGACGTCCTGATGCTGGGCGTCGGCCCGGACACGCACGTGGCCTCCCTCTTCCCGGAGTTCCCGGCGGTCCGGGAGACGGAGCGCACGGTGGTCGGTGTGCACGGCGCGCCCAAGCCCCCTCCGACCCGGGTGACCCTCACCCTCCCGGCGATCCGCGCGGCCCGCGAGGTGTGGCTGCTGGCGGCCGGCGAGGACAAGGCCGAGGCGGCGGCGATCGCCCTGTCGGGCGCGGGCGAGATCCAGGCCCCGGCGGCGGGCGCGCGGGGCCGTGCCCGCACGCTGTGGCTGCTGGACGCGACGGCGGCGTCGCAGCTGCCGCGGTCGCTGTATCCGCCGGCGTCGGCCTGACGCACCCCTCGCACACCGGGACCCCCGCCCCGTCAGGAGGCGGGGGTCCCTGCGTGAGGGGGTCCCTGTGCGAGGGGCGTCACTTGACCGACCCGGCCATCACCCCCTGCACGAAGTGCCGCTGGAAGGCGAAGAACACGGCCACCGGCACCACCAGCGACAGGAACGCGCCCGGCGCCAGGACGTCGATGTTGCTGCCGAACTGACGGATCTGCGACTGGAGTTGCACCGTCAGCGGCTGGGAGGAGCTGTCGGCGAAGAGCAGGGCGACCAGCATGTCGTTCCAGACCCACAGGAACTGGAAGATGGCGAGGCTGGCGATCGCCGGGCGGCCGACGGGGAGCACGAGCCGGGTGAAGATGCGCCACTCGCTGCCGCCGTCCATCCGGGCGGCCTCCAGCATCTCCTTGGGCATCTCGGCGAAGTAGTTCCGCAGCAGGAACACCGCGAACGGCAGCCCGTACGCCACGTGGAACAGCACGACGCCGGGGATGGTGCCGAACAGGCCGAGCTGCCCGAAGAGTTTGGCCACCGGCAGCAGGCCGATCTGGACGGGGACGACCAGCAGCGCCACCACGACGAGGAAGACCGGCTCGCGCCCGGGGAAGTCCAGCCAGGCGAAGGCGTATCCGGCGAGCGCGGCGACGACCACGACCAGGACGGTCGTCGGCACCGAGATCAGCACGGTGTTCCAGAACGCCTGGGTGATGCCCGAGTTCTCCAGCAGCGCCGCGTAGTTGTCGAAGGACAGCTGCCCGGGGCTGGTGAACACGGTCCACCAGCCGCCCTCGGCCGTGTCCTCGGCGGAGCGCAGCGAGGACAGGAACAGGCCGGCCAGCGGGGTCATCCAGACCAGGCCGATCACGACCAGGAAGGCCTGCACCACCGCGTTGCCCAGGCCGCGCCGGACCGCGTTCATCGCTGACTCCTTCGGAAACGGCGGACGTTGAAGACCATGGCCGGGATGACCAGGAGCAGCAGCAGCACGCCGAGGGCGCTGCCGAGGCCCTGGTCGTTGCCGCCGCCGAACGACACCAGCCACATCTGCGTCGCGAGCACGGTCGCGTCCTCCTGCACGGGACCGGGCGCGATGATGTAGACGAGGTCGAAGACCTTCATCACGTTGATCACCAGGGTCACGAAGACGACGGTGAGGACGGGCGCGAGCAGCGGGACCGTGATGCGGCGGAAGATCTGCCACTCGTTCGCGCCGTCCATCCGCGCCGCCTCCAGCGCGTCCCGGGGCAGGGTGGACAGGCCGGCCCCGATCAGCACCATCGCGAAGCCGGTCCAGATCCACAGGTACGCGCCGATGATCGCCGGCGTGACGAGGGCCGGTCCGAGCCAGGAGACGCCCTCGTAGGGCGGCGCGAAGTTGGCGGAGGGCAGCTTCAGCGCGTACGGGCCGCCGTCCAGGCCGGTGAAGCGGAAGGAGCCGTCGGCCGCGGTCGTCGTGCTCGCGACCGTCCTCCCGTCACGGACCGCCTCGACCTTCATGCCGGGCAGTCCGCTCTCCCGCCGGTCGACCACCCCCGGCTCCCCTCCCCCGCCGGGGGTGAAGTCGAGGTACACCACGCCGCGCACCTCGTCGGGGCCGGCCGTGCGGGCGGCCGCGGCGCGGGCGGGTTCGGCGTCCCCGGGCAGGTCCCTGGGAGCGACTCCGACCAGGCCCAGCGCCGCCGTGCCGCCGGGCGTGACGTCCGCGCCGGTGACGTACGAGCCGTCCGCCCCCTCGGTCAGGCCCTCGCCGTCCCGGGCGCGGGCGGTCGGGTAGGAGGAGGTGCCCTTGAAGGCGTCGTGGACGGTGACCGCGGCGGCGTTCAGGACGCCCTTGTCCGGGTCCTGGTCGTAGGCCAGCCGGAAGATGATCCCGGCGGCCAGGAAGGACACCGCCATCGGCATGAACAGCAGCAGCTTGAAGGCGGTGGCCCAGCGGACCTTCTCCACCAGCACGGCCAGGATCAGTCCGAGCCCGGTGAGCAGGGTGGGGGCGACGACGACCCAGATCGCGGTGTTCCGCACGGCCTTGAGGGTGGTCGGGTCGCGGAACATCTCGGCGTAGTTCTCGCCGCCCACGAACGTGGTGCCGGAGGCGTCGAAGAGGCTGCGGCCGACGGAGAACAGCACCGGGTAGACCACCAGCGCGCCCAGCAGGAGCAGCGCGGGGAGCACGAACAGCAGGGCGATGACCCGCCCCCGGCGGCGCGGACGCCGGCCGCGCGCGCCGGGGTGTGCGGGCGCCGGGGGGCTCGCCTCTTTCACCAGTGTGGCGGTCACGGCCGTCAGTTCCCGTACGCCTTGGCCGCGGCGTCCTCGAGCTCGGCCGCGGTCTTCTCCGGGTCGGACGGGTCGCGCAGGAAGTCCTGGAGGATCTTCCACTCGCCGGCGCCCTTGGTGCCGCCGAAGGCCGCGGGGGCCTGGTCGGACATGTCGAAGCGGACCGAGTCGCCGGCCGCGACCAGGGACTCGGCGGTGGCGCGGGTGACGTCGTCACCGTAGGCGGAGAGGTCGAGCTTCTTGTTCGGGGAGAGGAAGCCGCCGGCCTCGGCCCACACGGCGGCGGCCTCGGGGGTGGCCAGGTACTCCAGCAGCGCCATGCCGGCCTTGCTGTTCTTGCCGTCCTCGAGGACGACGGCCGCGTCGCCGCCGCTGACCACGGGGGCCTTGCCGGAGCCGACCGGCGGGAAGGGGAAGAAGTCGGCGTCGGTGCCGATGCTCTTGCCGAACTGGTCCTTGGCGACGCCCGCGACGAAGTCGCCCTCGTAGACCATGGCGGCCTCGGCCTTCGGGCCGAAGACCTTCTCCACCGAGCCGGGGAAGTCGGTGTTGAGGGCCTCCTTGCGGCCGCCCGCGACGAGCTGCTCGTCCTTGAACAGCTTGCCGAGGGTGGTGAGCGCCTCGACCACGGTCGGGTCGGTCCACTTGATCTCGTGCGCGGCGAGGGCGTCGTACTTCTCGGGCCCGGCCTGGGAGAGGTAGACGTTCTCGAACCAGTCGGTGAGCGTCCAGCCGTCCTGTCCGGCGACGGAGAAGGCGGCGAGACCGGAGTCGGAGACGGTCCGCCCGTCCTTCAGCATGGCGTCGTAGGTCTTGGGCGGCGTGACGCCGGCCTGCTCGAGGGCCTCGGGGCTGTACCAGACGGTCGACTTGTGGGCGGCCTTGAAGTACAGGCCGTACAGGGTGCCGTCGACGCTGCCGTAGTCCTGCCACACCTTCGCGAAGTTGGCGCCCACGGTGGACCGGACCTTCTCGTCCAGCGGCTTCAGCCAGCCCTTCTCGGCGAACTGCTTGAGCACGCCGACCTGCGGGACCATCACGACGTCGGGGGCGTTGCCGCCCTCGATCTTGCTGCCGACGACGGTGGAGACGTTGTCGCCGGTGGAGACGAACTGGGTCTTGGCGCCGGTCTTCTCGGTGAAGGCGTCCAGCACCTTCTGGAAGTTCTTCTGCTCGCTGCCGGACCAGACGCCGGCGACGGTGACGGTCTGGCCCTGGAGCGCCTTGTCGCCGCCGCCGGCCGTGACGGGTTCGCCGCTGCCGCAGGCGGTCGCGCCGACGGCGAGGACGAGGGCGGTGCATCCGGTGAGCAGGGTGGTACGTCGTCGCATCATCGTTGATGTCCCTTCGGGTGTACGGAGGTCGAGCGGGGTTTCAGGAGCCGCTGATCCACCAGGCGGCGGTGGAGCCGGGGAGCACCCCGGGCGGGCACGGGCCGCTGGCGAGCAGCGGGGTGCCGGGGACCGGGGCGGGTACGGGGGCGGTGCCGAAGTTGACGGCGCAGACCAGGTCGTCGCCGCGGACGAAGGCGAGGACGCCGGGCTGGGTGTCCAGCCAGCGCAGTGTTCCCTCGCCCAGCTGGGGCAGGGCGGCGCGCAGTTGCAGGCCGTCGCGGTACAGGTGCCAGAAGGAGCGGGTGTCGGCCAGCGCGCGGTCGGTGGCGTGCTCGGCGAACCACTCGGGCTGCGGCAGCCAGGGTTTGGCGCCCTCGGCACCCGAGGTGAAGCCGAACGGGGAGGCCTGTCCGGACCAGGGCAGCGGCACCCGGCAGCCGTCGCGGATCCGGGCCCGGCTGCCGGTACGGCGGAAGATCGGGTCGGTGAGCACGTCGTCGGGCAGGTCGACGACCTCGGGCAGGCCCAGCTCCTCGCCCTGGTAGATGTACGCGGCGCCGGGCAGCGCCAGCATCAGCAGCGCGGCGGCGCGGGCGCGGGCGGGGCCGAGACCGCTGCCCTCGGGGGCGGGTTCGCCGTAGCGGGTGACGGTGCGGACCTGGTCGTGGTTGTTGAGGACCCAGGTGACGGTCGAGCCGGTGCCGGCTATGTCCTGCATGGCCTCGGAGATGACCTTGCGGAAGGCGTCGGCGTCCCAGGGGGCGCCGAGCAGGTCGAAGAAGAACGCCTGGTGGAGCTCGTCCGGGCGGACGTACCGCGCGTGCTCGCGGGCGGTGGGCACGGAGACCTCGCCGACCAGGAGGCGTTCGCGGCCGTCGCGGGCGGCGTACTCCTCGCACACCGCGCGCCAGTGCCGCCACACCTCGTGCACCTCGGGCTGGTTCCAGGCGAGCGGGTTGACCGAGTCGCGGGTGCGGGCGTCGGCCTCCGGATCGGGTGAGTCGGGCAGTTCGGGGTGCTTGAACAGCCCGGCGGCGACGTCGATGCGGAAGCCGTCGACGCCCCGGTCCAGCCAGAAGCGCAGGGTGCGGTCGAACTCCGCGGCGATCTCGGGGTTGCGCCAGTTCCAGTCCGGCTGCTCGGGGGTGAACATGTGCAGGTACCACTGGCCGGGCCGGCCGTCCGGCTCGGTGACGCGGGTCCAGGCGGGGCCGCCGAACATGGCGTGCCAGTTGTTGGGCGGCTCGGCGCCGCCCGGTCCGCGGCCGTCGGCGAAGTGGAAGCGGGCGCGCTGCGGGCTGCCGGGCGGTGCGGCGAGCGCCTCGCGGAACCAGGGGTGCTCGCTGGAGCAGTGGTTGGGGACGATGTCCAGCAGGACCTTGATGCCGAGCCGGCGGGCGGCCCCCACCAGCCGGTCGAACTCGGCGAGGTCGCCGAAGACCGGGTCGACGTCGCAGTAGTCGGCCACGTCGTAGCCGTGGTCGTGCTGCGGTGAGGGGTAGAAGGGGCTCAGCCAGATCCCGTCCACGCCGAGCTTCTTCAGGTACGGCAGTCCCGCCCTGACCCCGGCGAGATCGCCGATGCCGTCACCGGTGCTGTCCAGGAAGCTGCGGACGTACACCTGGTAGATCACTGCGTCGCGCCACCAGCGGTGGGTGTCGATGTGCTTGGGACTCACCCCGTCGACCTGTCTGTGCGTGCGTACGGTTATGCATGCATGTTAAGTAGGCGTGTCGCGAGGGTGTCAATGAACGTACGGCGGATTACCCGGGAGTTGACCTGGTCACATCTGGATGTAATGGTGCACGTCGGACACAGATGAGACGTCCGCGTTACTTAACGAGTAACTACGACGATCTCCGTGAGGGCTACCGGGAGGACACGGCGGCGAGCTCGCGCGCCAGTCGCCGCACCGCCGCTTCGGGCGTCTGCCGCCCGGCCATCGCGTCGTGCACGACGGCCTGCACCACCAGGCTCACCTGGTCGTAGTGCGGGCTCTTGGGGCGCGGGGCGGCGGCGAGCACGCTCTCGCGCAGGGTCGGCAGGTACGGGAACCGCCGGACCAGTCCGGGGTCGTCGTACAGCGCGGCCCGCACCGGCGGCAGCGCGCCGCGCGTGAGGACCTGGCGCTGGACGCGTTCGCTGGTGAGGTACGCGATCAGGCGCGCGGCGGAGTCGGGGTGCCGGGCGTGGCTGCTGACGGCCAGGTTCGAGCCGCCCAGGACGCTGGTCCCCGGGCCGTCCGGTCCGGGCAGCGGTACGGCGCCGACCTTGCCGGCGACCTTCGAGCCCGGGGCGGAGGCGGCGACGTAGGCGTAGGGCCAGTTGCGCAGGAAGAGCAGCCGGCCGTCCTGGAAGGCCTGTTTGGACTCCTCCTCCTTGTACGTCAGCGCCTCCTTCGGGATCCAGCCCTCGCGGACCCCGCGCGCCAGGAAACCGATGCCCTCCCTGGCCCCCCGGGAGTTCACGGTGACGCGCTCGCCCTCGTCGCCGAGGATGGTGCCGCCGGCCGAGTAGACGGCCTCGGCCGCGTTGACGGTCAGGCCCTCGTAGGGCAGGAACTGGCCCGCGTAGCCGTCCAGGCCGTGCTCCGGGGCGACGGTCCTGGCGGCCCGCTCCAGCTCGGCCCAGGTGCGCGGCGGCTCGACGCCCTCCTCGGCGAGGACGTCCTTGCGGTACAGGAGCAGCCCGGCGTTGGTGACGTACGGGACGGCGTGGAGCCGGCCGTCGTAGGTCGCCGTGTCCACGACCCGGGGCAGGAAGGTGCCGAGCGGGAAGCGGTCGCGGGGCAGCGGGCGGATCCAGCCGGCGGCGGCGAACTCCGAGGTCCAGCTGACGTCGATGTTGAGCACGTCGAACCGGCCGCGCTCGCCGCCGCGCAGGTCGGTGATCATCTGCGCGCGGGTCTCGTCGGCCGAGTCGGGCAGCTCGACGAGGGTGACCTCCTCGCCGGGGTGGGTGCGGTTCCAGCCCTCGAGGACGGAGCCGAGATAGCCGGTGAGGTCGCCCGCGGTGGCCAGGGTGAGCGGGCCGCGGCCGTCCGCGCCGGCCTCGCCGGCCCGCGCGCCGGAGGCGACGTAACCGGTCAGGACCACGATCAGGACGAGGAGGCCTCTACCCGCGGCACGGATCCACCGCATAGGTTCCTCCCTGTACACCGGCACCCGGTCACCCTCGTCCGGGAGTCAGAGGCCATGTATACCTGTTAGGTATGAGCGATACTAGGGCCTGCGGCACATTACCCAGGTTGCGAGGAGGAGAGCACGAGTGCGGCTGCCCCTCCTGGCCCTGCTCGCGCGCGGCCCGGCCCACGGCTACGAGCTCAAGCAGGACCTTGAGCAACTGCTGGGCTCCGCGTACCCTCAGCCGAACGTCGGCCAGATCTACGTCACCCTCGGCCGCCTCGAGAAGTCGGGACTGATCGAGGGCGAGGACGTCGAGCAGTCGAGCCGGCCCAACAAGAAGGTCTACCACCTCACCGACGCCGGACGGGAGGCGCTGGGCGCCTGGTACGAGGAGACGGCGGACGAGCCGCGGGTACGGGACGAGTTCTTCATGAAGCTGGCCCTGGCCCCGCGGACCGGTCTCGCCGACCAGATCGCCCTGATCAACAAGCAGCGGCGCCAGTACCTCAACACCATGCGGCAGTTGTCGAAGCTGGCCGCCGCCGAAGACCGGGACAACCGCATCGCCCATCTGCTGATCGAGGGCGCGATGCTGCACCTGCAGGCCGATCTCGACTGGCTGGAGCGGTGTCAGGAAGAGCTGGAGGAGCTTCAGTGAGCGAGAGCACCGCTGAAGTGCTGCGCGCCGAAGGCCTGGTCAAGACGCACCACGGCGAGGGCGCCCCGGCGCACGCCGTGCGCGGGGTCGACCTGCGCGTGACGCGCGGCGAGTTCGTCGCCATCACCGGCCCGTCCGGCGCGGGCAAGTCGACGCTGCTGCACCTGCTCGGCGGCCTGCAGCGGCCGGACGCGGGCAGCATCTGGCTGGACGGCGAGTGCACCGACGCCTACGGCGAGGCCCGCTGGGCCGTGGAGCGCCGCAGGCGGATCGGGATCGTCTTCCAGTTCTTCAACCTCGTCTCCGACCTGTCGGTCGCCGACAACGTGGAACTGCCCGCCCTGCTCGCCGGCGTGTCCCCGAGGAAGGCCCGCGCCGAGCGCGAGGAGCTGCTGGCCGAGCTGGGGCTCCAGGGCAAGGAGCGGAGCATGCCGGGCGAGCTGTCCGGCGGTGAGCAGCAGCGGGTCGCCCTGGCCCGGGCGCTGGTCAACCACCCCCCGCTGCTGCTGGCCGACGAGCCCGCGGGCAGCCTGGACAGCAAGGGCACCCGCGAGGTGATGCGGCTGCTGTCCCGCTTCCACCGACGCGGCCAGACGATCCTGCTGGTCACCCACGACGCCCGGCTGGCCAGCGCCGCGGACCGGGTGATCAGCTTCTTCGACGGGCGGATCGTCGACGACGCGGAACTCGACGGCGGCCCGCCGCCGCACCGGACCGGGATATCGGGTGTGCTGGAGCTCAAGGACTGACCTGCCGTGACCGACCTGACGTTCCACGACCGCCGCGCGCCGAGGGGCTGAGACCGGTGCGGGCGACCCTGCGCTGGGCGCACTCCGATCTGCGCACGCACCGTGGCGAGGCGCTGTTCCTGGTCCTCGCCACCGCGGGCATCGTCGCGTCCCTGCTGCTGGCCACGGCCCTGTTCGGGTACGCGACCAACCCCTGGCAGCGCGTCTTCACACAGGCGCACGGCGCGCACGTGACGCTGCACACCACCGCCTCCGCCGACGCCGGGGAACTGGCCGGCCTGGACGGCGTGGACTCCGTCGCCGGCCCCCACCCCACCGCCTCGGTCACCCTCGCCTCGCGCGGCAGCCGCGCCTCCGTCGAACTGCGCGGCACCGACGGACGCCCCGGCGTGGGCCGCCCGCTGGTCACCTCCGGGCGCTGGCTGGACCCGGCCGTCCCCGACGGCGTGGTCCTGGAGAGCCGGCTCGCCGGTGCGCTGCTGGCGGCACCCGGTGACACCCTGACCGTGCCCGGCACCGCGCGGAGACTGACCGTCGTCGGCGTCGCCGACAGCGCCGAGCCGCGCTACCGGCCCGGTGAGCGGTCCGGCCTGGTGTGGGCCCTTCCGTCGGCCGTGACGGACCCGGACGGGCAGGTGATCGGGCTCAGGCTGACCGACCCCGGCGACACCGGGTACGCCGTGCAGCGGGCCGTGACCGTGCTGGGCGCCGGGGCGATCGGCGAGGTCGCCACCTGGCAGCAGGCGCGTGCCGAGGCCCAGGGCGACAACCGGCTGCTCGGCCAGGTGCTGGGCCTGTTCGGGCTGGGCGCGCTGATCGCCGCCGGGTTCGCCGTGCACGGGGCGATCTCCACCCGGATCCGGGGGCATCTGCGGGACATCTCGATCCTCAAGGCGATCGGCTTCACCCCCGGCCAGGTCGTCCGCGTCTTCCTGGTCCAGCACCTGGTCTACGCCCTGCTGGGCGCCGCGGCCGCCGCCGTGCTCACCGAGGCGCTGGGCAGCGCGACACCGGGGCGGCTCGGCGACGCGGTCGGCGTGTGGCAGGGGCTGCCCGGGCACACCGTGACGCTGTTCGCGGTGCCGGTGGGGGCGGTGCTGTTCATCGGCGCGACCACCGGGCTCGCCGCCTGGCGGGCGGGCCGGGTGCCGCCGGTGCCGGTGCCGCGGCCCACCGCTGCGCGGGCCGGGCGGCTGACGGGCGTGGCGCGGCGGGCGCTGGGATCACGGGTGCCGCCGGCGCTGGTGCTCGGCTGGCACAAGGCGTTCACGCGCCACCCGCGTTCCCTGGGCGCGGTGGCCCGGCTGGCGCTGCCGCTGCTGCTGATCGTGGTGGCGATGAGCGCGTGGACCACCCTCGACCGCTTCCACAGCGCCCCCGAGCGGATGGGACTGCCCACCGCCCTCAGCGTCCGCGCGGACGCCGGCACGGCCGAGCGGGAGGTCCGCGCCCTGCTGGAGCGCGATCCCGGGGTCGCCGCCGCCTACCCGGGCGTGGAGGTGGCCGCCCTGGTGCCCGGCCAGACGGCCACCATCGCCCTGCGCGGTCTCGGCACCCACCGGGAGCCGTACCCGTTCACGCTGGCCGAGGGCCGTGCCGCGCGCGGCCCCGACGAGGCGGTGGCCGGGCAGGGGCTGCTCGACCTGCTGCACGTCCGGGTCGGCGACTGGGTGCGGATGACCGTCGGCGACCGGCCGCAGATCCTGCACATCGTCGGCCGCAGCATCGAACCGGAGAACGCCGGCCGGACCATCTCCACCTCGCTCGACACCCTCCGCGCCAACGACCCGGACCTCCGGCCGACCCTCCACCAGCTCCGCCTGGAACCCGGCGCCGACCCGGAGGCGGTGGCCGGCCGGCTGACCGAGGCCGGGCGCGGTCATCTCGACGTGCACGCCGTGACCAATCCGGCCGACGGGCTGTCCCCGCTGCGGGCGGTGGTCCTCGGGCTGATCGTGGTCCTCGCGCTGATCGGGCTGATCGAGCTGCTGACGGTGATCGGCGGCACGGTCCGCGAGGGCGAGCGCGACCTGCTGGCGCTCAAGGCCATCGGCCTCTCCCCCCGGCAGATCACCGCGATCACGGTCACGGCCACCTCCGGTACCGCGCTGGCGGCCGTGCTCGTCGCCACGGCCCTGGGGCTGCCGCTGGCGCACTGGCTGATCGACGCCCAGGGCGGATCGAGCGGCATCGGCGCCGGGATCGCCCAGGGGCCCTCCCCCGTGCTCCTGCTGCTGCTCGGGGCGGCCGCCGTGCTGGGCGCCGCCGCCCTCGCCGCCCTCCCGGCCGCCCGCGCGGCCCGCCGCCGCCTCGCGGACACGCTGGGCGCGGTCGCCTGAGCCCCGCGGGATCAGCCGCCGTAGGGGCCGTGCGGGTTCCGCGGAGGGTACGGCGGCCGGGCGTGCGGGTGCTGCGGGCCGGGCGCGTACGGGTTGCCACCCGCTCCGGGCGCGTACGGCGGCTGCGGGTACGGGGCGTACGGGCCGCCTGCCGCGGGCGCGTGCGGGGGGCCGTAGGGGTTGCCCTGCGGCGGCACGTGCGGCAGTCCCGTCGGCGGCATCGGCGGGACGGGACCCGGCAGGGCCGGAAGGCTCGCCGGGTGCGTGCCCAGCCGGACACCGTAGCGCCGCTTCAGCCGACCCGTCTCCAGCAGCGCGATCGCCGTGACCGTGACGGGCGCGCCCAGGATGAAGACGATGCCCATGGTGAGGCCGAGCCCGTGCAGATCCCCGGTGACGAGGTCGGGGATCGCCATCAGCCAGCTGGTCACCGTGGCGAGGAGCGCCGGAAGACAGCGGTGGACGGCGGCCGTGCCGAAGAAGTTCCCCGAGACCCGCACGGCTCCGGAGACGACGAAGACGAGGAGCCACATCATCGTCAGGCCGACCCCCATGGTCAGCAGCATGTTTCCCGACGAGTTCGTCGTCTGCACCAGCAGCACCAGCCCGACGACACAGCCGATGAACAGCAGGAGCAGCTTGAGGGCGTTGAGCAGCGGCACCCGCAGCTGCCGTACCGTGCCGGTGCGCCGCCAGACGAAGAGCATCACGCCGACCGTCAGCGGGGTGAGGAACAGCAGGACGGCCGAGGCGGTCAGCGCGTTCTCCATCAGCTCCGTGAGGGAGAAGCCGCCCTCGACGAAGGTGTAGACGCCCAGCGACGCCACCGCCCCGGCGATGATCCGGAACCGCTTGAGCCGCTCGATGGACGGATCCAGGGAGTCCGGGATCCACGCGGGGTGGAACACCGCCCGCGCGGCCTTGTGGGGCCTGAGGAAGGACCCGACCGTCAGCGTGCCACCGGTCCAACTCCCGTGCGTACGTGCCACTTCGTGCTCCCCCGAGCGCTCGCCGTGATGATCGCCGGGGATTCTACGGGAAGCGGGCGGCGCCCTGCCGCCCGCTTTCCCGCGCCCTGCTCACCGCCGGCCGCGCAGCTCCCGGTAGGCGCTGACGAGGGCCTGGGTGGAGGCGTCCAGGCCGGGCACGTCGGCGCCCTCGGTGAGGGCGGGCTCGACGCGCTTGGCGAGCACCTTGCCCAGTTCCACGCCCCACTGGTCGAAGGAGTCGATGTCCCAGACGGCGCCCTGCACGAACACCTTGTGCTCGTACAGCGCGATCAGCTGGCCGAGGACCGACGGGGTCAGTTCGGTGGCCAGGATCGTCGTGGTGGGGTGGTTCCCCTTGAACGTCCTGTGCGGCACCAGTTCCTCCGGCACCCCTTCGCCGCGCACCTCGTCCGGGGTCTTGCCGAAGGCGAGGGCCTGGGTCTGGGCGAAGAAGTTGGCCATCAACAGGTCGTGCTGGGCCTGGAGTTCACCGCTCAGCTCGGCGACCGGCCGGGCGAAGCCGATGAAGTCCGCCGGGATCAGCTTCGTGCCCTGGTGGATCAACTGGTAGTAGGCGTGCTGCCCGTTGGTGCCGGGCGTGCCCCACACCACGGGCCCGGTCTGCCACTCCACCTCGCGCCCGTCCCGGCCGACGTACTTGCCGTTGGACTCCATGTCGAGCTGCTGGAGGTAGGCGGTGAACTTCGACAGGTAGTGCGAGTACGGCAGCACCGCGTGCGACTGGGCGCCGAGGAAGTTGTTGTACCAGACGCCCAGCAGGCCCAGCAGCAGCGGCGCGTTGGCCTCGGCGGGCGCGGTGCGGAAGTGCTCGTCGACCAGGCGGAACCCGTCGAGCATCTCCCGGAAGCGGTCCGGGCCGATGGCGATCATCAGCGACAGGCCGATCGCCGAGTCGTAGGAGTAGCGCCCGCCGACCCAGTCCCAGAACTCGAACATGTTCGCCGTGTCGATGCCGAACTCGGCGACCTTGTCCGCGTTGGTCGACAGGGCCACGAAGTGCCGGGCGACCGCCTTCTCGTCGCCCCCCAGGCCGGCCAGCAGCCACGAGCGCGCCGAGGTGGCGTTGGTGACCGTCTCGATGGTGGTGAAGGTCTTGGACGCGACGACGAACAGCGTCTCGGCCGGGTCCAGGTCGCGCACCGCCTCGTGCAGGTCGGCGCCGTCCACGTTGGACACGAACCGGAACGTCAGCGAGCGGTCGGTGTACGCCCGCAGCGCCTCGTAGGCCATCGCCGGGCCCAGGTCGGAGCCGCCGATGCCGATGTTGACGACGTTGCGGATCGGCCTGCCGGTGTGCCCGGTCCACTCACCGGAGCGGACCCGCCCGGCGAAGTCGGCCATCCTGTCGAGCACCGCGTGCACGGCCGGGACGACGTCCTCGCCGTCGACCTCGATCACCGCGTCCCGCGGGGCGCGCAGCGCGGTGTGCAGCACGGCCCGGTCCTCGGTGGTGTTGATCCTCTCCCCGCGGAACATGGCGTCGCGCAGCCCGAACACGCCGGTGGCCTCGGCCAGCTCCCGCAGCAGGGCGAGCGTCTCGTCGGTGACCAGGTGCTTGGAGTAGTCGACGTACAGGTCACCGACCCGGAGGGTGTACGCGGTGCCGCGGCCGGGGTCGGCGGCGAACAGCTCGCGCAGGCGCACCTCGCCGAGTTCCTCCCGGTGCTTGGCCAGTGCGCTCCACTCGGGCGTCTGGTTGAGCCTGGTACGGCCGTCTGCGTTCATCTGGGACTTCAGCCTTCTTCCTTGCTGCCTGTGCTGCGTACCTGCCCCGCTGCCGGTCCCAACCTAATGGAGCGGCGGTGGACGCGAGTTGTCGTGGTGCCGTCGTACGGCGCAACAACAGGTACGTCCGGCCGGCCCACGGGTGTCAGCGGTCGGCCCAGGGGGTGTCGGCACGGCGGCACGGCACATGCGAGGAAACGGCTCCGGCCAGGCCCTCACGGGCGTCCGGCCGGTCCTCGGCCGCTAGATCTCGCCCCGCAGTTTGGCGAGCGCCTCCGCGAGGATCGCCTCGCCGTCCGCGTCGCTGCGCCGCTCCCGCACGTAGGCGAGGTGCGTCTTGTAGGGCTCGGTGCGCGGCGGGTCCGGGGGATTGTCGCGGTCCTGTCCGGCCGGAAAGCCGCAGCGGGGGCAGTCCCAGGTTTCGGGCACCTGCGCGTCGCTGGCGAAGCTCGGCTGTGTCTCGTGCCCGTTGGAGCACCAGAAGGAGATGCGCAGCCGCGGCGCGGACTCGCCGCGCTCGGCCTCGCCCATCGGCCCCGCCCCGACCCGGCTTCCCCGGATCGCGTTGCCACTTGCCACGGTCGTAACTCCCTGCGTGATGGTGCCGCGAAGCGAGTCGGCGTGCCGCTTCGCCGCGAGCGCCTCAGTCTACGTAAGGCCCAACGCGCGTCCAGTGTCCGGAGTTACCACCCCCACGTCCGGACGCAGGCCCCATGATAGGCCGCGCCGTGCCGCGCGTACCGAACATGGGGCCTTACGTGGGGAATGCGCCAGGGGACGGGTGCGGAACGTCCCCTCGGATCAGTTGTTCACCTTCATCATGATGCCGAGCACGACGATGCACGCGAACCAGAGCAGACCGACCACGACGGTGATCCGGTCGAGGTTGCGCTCGGCGACCGAGGAGCCGCCGACGGAGGACTGCATGCCACCACCGAACATGTCGGAGAGGCCGCCGCCCTTCCCCTTGTGCATCAGCACCAGCAGCATCAGCAGCAGGCTGAAGACGATCAGGGCGATGGAGAACCCCAGAACCACGGCTGGACCAACTTCCTCGGATGCGGATGGACGACGCGGGGCCCAGCACAGGGCTGGACCCCGCAAGGGTACGACGGATCGCCGCTAGCGCATACTCACTGGTCGCGGAAGCGGACGATCTTGACGAACTCGTCCGCGTCCAGCGAGGCGCCGCCGACCAGCGCGCCGTCGATGTCGGCCTGCGCCATGATCTCGGCGACGTTGCCGGCCTTGACCGAGCCGCCGTACTGGATGCGGACCTTGTCGGCCAGCTCCTGCGAGTACAGCTCGGCGATCCTGCCGCGGATGGCGGCGCAGACCTCCTGGGCGTCCTCGGCGCCGCAGACCTTGCCGGTGCCGATGGCCCAGACGGGCTCGTAGGCGATCACGACCGACTCGGCCTGCTCGGCCGGGAGGTCCTTCAGGCCGCCCTCGACCTGGGCGAGGGTGTGGGTGACGTGGTTGCCCGCCTCGCGGACCTCCAGCTCCTCGCCGACGCAGAGGATGGGGGTGATGCCGTGCTTGTAGGCGGCCTTCACCTTGGCGTTCACGAGGTCGTCGGTCTCGCCGTGGTACTGGCGGCGCTCGGAGTGGCCGACCGCGACGTAGGTGCACTTCAGCTTGGCCAGCATGGGGCCGGAGATCTCGCCGGTGTAGGCACCGCCGTCGTGCGCCGAGATGTCCTGGGCGCCGTACTTGATCCTCAGCTTGTCGCCGTCGACGAGGGTCTGCACGGACCGCAGGTCGGTGAAGGGCGGCAGGACGGCGACCTCGACGGCCTCGTAGTCCTTGTCGGCCAGGGCGAAGGCGAGCTTCTGGACGTGGGCGATGGCCTCGAGGTGGTTGAGGTTCATCTTCCAGTTGCCCGCCATCAGCGGCGTACGGGTGGTCATTGAGGGTCAGTCCTCCAGTGCGGCGAGGCCGGGGAGCGTCTTGCCCTCGAGGTATTCGAGGGAGGCGCCGCCTCCGGTCGAGATGTGGCCGAATGCCTGCTCGTCGAAGCCCAGGGTACGGACGGCCGCGGCGGAGTCGCCGCCGCCCACCACGGTGAAGCCCGGGGAGTCGACGAGGGCCTGGGCGACCGCCTTGGTGCCCTCGGCGTAGTCGGGGTGCTCGAAGACGCCCATGGGGCCGTTCCAGAAGACGGTGGCGGCGTCGGCGAGCTTCGAGGCGTACAGCTTGCGGGTCTCCGGACCGATGTCCAGGCCCTCCTGGTCGGCCGGGATGGCGTCCGCGGCGACGGTGGTGGGGTGGGTGGCGGCCTTGGCCTTCAGGTCGGGGAACTCGGTGGAGACGAGGACGTCGACCGGGAGGACCAGTTCGACGCCGTTCTTCTCCGCGCGCTCCATGTACTCCTTGACCACCGGGATCTGGTCCTCCTGGAGGAGGGAGATGCCGACCTCGTAGCCCTTGGCCTTGAGGAAGGTGTACGCCATGCCGCCGCCGACGAGGAGCCGGTCGGCCTTGCCGAGCAGCTCGTCGATGACGGCGAGCTTGTCGGAGACCTTGGCGCCGCCGAGGGCGACGACGTAGGGCCGCGCGACGTCCTCGGTGAGCTTCTTCAGGACGCCGACCTCGGTGGCGATGAGGTGGCCGGCGTAGTGCGGCAGGCGGGCCGGGAGGTCGTACACCGAGGCGTGCCGCCGGTGCACCGCGCCGAAGCCGTCGCCGACGTAGAGGTCGGCGAGCTCGGCGAGCCGGTCGGCGAAGGCTCCGCGCTCGGCGTCGTCCTTGCTGGTCTCACCGGCGTTGAAGCGCAGGTTCTCGATGACGGCGACCTGCCCGTCGGCGAGGCCGGCGACGGTGGACGTGGCGGACTCGCCGACGGTGTCCGTCGCGAAGGCCACGTCGGCGCCGAGGAGTTCGCCGAGGCGCGCGGCGGCCGGGGCGAGGGAGAAGGCGGGGTCCGGGGCGCCCTTGGGGCGGCCCAGGTGCGAGGCGACGACCACGCGGGCGCCCGCGCCGGCGAGCGCCTCGACGGTGGGCAGCACCGCGCGGATGCGGCCGTCGTCGGTGATGGTGGTGCCGTCCAGCGGCACGTTGAGGTCGGCGCGGACGAAGACCCGCTTGCCCGCGACACCTTCGGAGAGGAGTTCGTCGATCGTCTTCATGAGGGGCTCCCTGTTGGGGCTCGTGTTCGCTCGTGATCGCTCGTGATCGGAAGAGGGCGGCCGTTCCGATACGCGCGTCAGGGCTCGGACGGCGCGTTGCCGCACCGGCCGAGCCCTGCACTCATATCAGGCTGCCCGCTGACCGATCAGAGCTGGTTGCCCACGAAGACCGTCAGGTCGACGAGACGGTTGGAGTAACCCCACTCGTTGTCGTACCAGCCGATGACCTTCACGTTCTTGCCCTCCTGGACCATGGTCAGGGAGGAGTCGAAGGTGCAGGACGCCGGGGCGTTGACGATGTCGGAGGAGACGATCGCGTCCTCGGTGTACTCGAGGATGCCCTTGAGCTCGCCCTCGGCGGCCTTCTGGAAGGCGGCGTTGACCTCTTCCTTGGTGACCTCGCGGCCGAGCTCGACGACCAGGTCGGTGACCGAGCCGGTCGGGACCGGGACGCGCATGGCCATGCCGTCCAGCTTGCCCTTGAGCTGCGGCAGCACCAGGGCGGTGGCCTTCGCGGCGCCCGTGGTGGTCGGGATGATGTTCTCGGCGGCGGCGCGGGCGCGGCGCAGGTCCTTGTGCGGGAAGTCCAGGATGCGCTGGTCGTTCGTGTACGCGTGGACCGTCGTCATCAGGCCCTTGACGATGCCGAAGTTCTCGTCGAGCACCTTCGCCATCGGCGCCACGCAGTTGGTGGTGCAGGAGGCGTTGGAGATGACGTGGTGGTTGGCCGCGTCGTACTGGTCGTGGTTGACGCCCATCACGATGGTGACGTCTTCGTTCTTCGCCGGGGCGGAGATGATGACCTTCTTGGCGCCGCCGGCGATGTGCTTCTCGGCGTCTTCCTTCTTGGTGAAGATGCCGGTCGACTCGATGACGATGTCGACGCCCAGCTCGCCCCACGGGATGTCGGCGGGGTTGCGCTCGGAGAGCACCTTGATCGTCTTGTCACCGACGGTGATCGTGTCGGCGGTGTGGGAGACCTCCTGCTTGAGGCGGCCCAGGATGGTGTCGTACTTCAGCAGGTGCGCAGTCGTCGCCGTGTCACCCAGGTCGTTGACGGCCACGATCTCGATGTCGGCGCCCTGTTCCAGCAGTGCGCGGAAGTAGTTGCGACCGATGCGGCCAAACCCGTTGATGCCTACGCGGATCGTCACGAACCGATCTCCTCGTTGGTACGCCGGCTCTAGTCGCCGGCGAGCTGTATTTGGGATGTCCCCGACCACTGTCGACCCTACCTCTCCAGGGCCCCGGCCGTGACATCGAGTTGCCCCATACCCGGCAGGGCGGTCCGTACCCGCCAGTAGGGTACGGACCGCCCGAACCGAAGGACTTCTTTTCACTCCTTTTCGCTACAGCGGGTCAGCGTCCGTCGGCGCTTCCGGTCACGCGTCGAGGGCGGCGAGCGCCTTCCTCATCAGCGCGGCCCGGTCCGCCGCCGAGGTGAGGTGCTCCAGGCCGAAGCCCAGCAGCACGGTGTCCTCGGTGGTGACCGCTCCGTGGGTCCGGAAGAGCGCTCCGGTGCGCGCCCAGTCCTTCAGGACGGCGGGGCTCCCCGCGGGCGGTCCGGGGACCTTCCAGGCCCCGAGCGAGGTCTCGAAGCCCTCGGTGTCGGCCGCGACGCCGCCCACCACCAGCGAGGCGTCGTCGGCGAGGACGCCGTGACCGCCGCTGCCCGGGTCGGTGACGTAGCCGATCGAGACCTCGACCGACTTCCCGGCGTAGGCGCTCAGGTCGAACTCCACCTGCCGCCAGCCGTTGGAGGAGCCGGTGAGGCTGTTCCAGGAACCGGTGGTGCCGGTCGCGGTGCAGCCGTCCTCGGCCAGGGTGAGGTAGTGCTCCAGCCAGGGGTGCTCACCGACGTAGAACCCGCCCTCGCACTCGGCGGGCACGGTGGTGCGGGTCGCGCCGCCCGCCTCGGGCAGCGTCGTCCAGTCGTCGGCGCCGGTGGTGTGCGCCTCGACGACGACGTGGTCGTAGCCCGGCTCGGTGTCCCACAGCAGCTGGGTGCGCAGGGTGGGCCGGTCGGCCGCGCTGGTGCCGGTGAGGTCGATGGTGCGGGTGAGGCGCTTGTAGCCGTCGTCGGTGTGGACGGCGGCGGCCATGTGGGAGCCGGCGTACGGCCCGTAGGGGTTGACCGTCCCGGGGAACTGCCCCGCGCCCGCGCTCGCGAACTGCGGGTACCGCTCGGCGGGCAGCTCGTCGGAGGTGACGCCGTAGGTGCCGGCCTGGTCCAGCGGGTTGCCGGGCGCGTCGCCGAGCGGACCGGAGAAGCCGTCCAGCCCGCCGGCCCCGGTGAACCCGGTGACCCCGGAGGTCGAGGTGCGCGTGTAGGCGCCCAGGTAGTACTGGCTGAAGTCGTCCGACAGGGTGCCGCCGCCGAGGTCGACGCTGCCGCCGGCCCGCTCGCCCGCCTCGATCAGCCGGCCGCCCTCGTTGAGGAAGGCGCGCAGCTGGAGCTGGGTGGCGACGCCCGGGGTGCTCGCACCGGTGTGGTGGACGACGGTGTCGAAGTGGCTCAGCACGCCGAGCGCGTCGGGCGCGCCCTGCTCGGCGACGTCCCAGACGGCCGCCTTCCGGCCGTTGGCCCGGAGGGCGTCGGCGTACTTCTGGGCCTGGACGGCCTTCGCGCCCTCCTCGGCGACCACGAGGACGTCCGCGCGGGGCCGTTCGGCGACGGTGTAGGTGAAGTGCTCGCTGGAGACGTTCTTCCCGCGCCGGTCCTCACCGGTGAACCACACCTCCACCTCGTCGCCGGGGGCGCCGTGCCGCACCTTGGCGCGGTACTCGTCGAAGTAGAGGTTGTCCTCGCCGCCGAACCTCTCGCCGCCCTCGAAGCGCCTGAGGTCCGCCTCGCGCGTACGGCCGCCGTTGACGCGGTACTTGAGCTCCTTGTCGCGCACGGCCCTGCGCACGACGACGGAGACCTCCTGGTCACTGCCGCGGGCGTACGACGTCGTGAACGCGGCCGGGGTGAAGTCGGCGGCCTCCAGGCCGACCGCGGAGGACGGCCGGTCGGGGTGGGCGGCGCTCTCGGCGACGGACAGCGCGAACGGGACGTTCTTGGCGAACTCCTGCTGGATCAGCTTCTCGTCGTCGGGGAAGGTGAAGATCGAGCGGCAGTCGCCGGGCTTCCACGCGTCGTCCGGATCGGCTTCGGAGGCCGTCTGGCAGGTCGACATCTCGGGCGTGAACATCGCCATGCCGTTGACGTTGGCCGCGTGGCCGTCGGCCTCGCCGTTGGTGGTGTACAGCTCGGAGGAGAGCTGCGGGTGGTAGCCGGGGATCGCGGAGTTGCCGGGCGTGCCGGCCAGGGCCCGGTAGAGCACGTCGTCGGGGGTCGGCGTGGCCACCTGCCAGCCGACCCCGTAGAGCAGGAGTTCGGCGGCGGAGTGGTAGTTGATGCCGTAGGTGAAGCCGATCCGCTTCTGGA
This sequence comes from Streptomyces sp. Tu 3180, assembly GCF_009852415.1. Lineage (NCBI taxonomy): Bacteria > Bacillati > Actinomycetota > Actinomycetes > Kitasatosporales > Streptomycetaceae > Streptomyces > Streptomyces sp. Tu 3180. The sequence goes on from NZ_WOXS01000002.1 coordinate 2,226,532, forward strand.
AGGCGTCGATGGCCTTGGTCTCGGGCTCGGAGCCGGGGCTCGCGCCGCGGTAGGTCTGGCTGGTGGGGTTGGGGGACGAGCCCTCGTCGTCGTAGCCCCACTTGTAGGGGAAGTTGCGGTTGAGGTCGACGCCGTCGCCGGTGCCGATGACGCCGTCGCCGTTGACGTCGCGCAGGTTCTTGCGCCACAGGCGGTTGGCGTCGCTCGCGAAGGTGTGGTCGTAGCCGTCGGGGTTGGCCGACAGGACGAACCACAGCTCGGTGGAGTCGACGATCCTCTTGATCCGCCGGTCCGTCCCGTACTTGTCCAGGTAGTGGTGCATCAGCCGCCGGGTCATCTCCGGGGTGATCCACTCGCGCGCGTGCTGGTTGGACAGGTAGAGGACGGCCGGCCGGGAGCCGTCCTCGCTCTTGCGCGCCTTCTTGGTGATCTTCAGGGCGAGGATGTCCTGGCCCCTGACCGTCTTGCCGATGGAGACGACCTTGGTGAGGTCCGGGTGCTCCCGGGCGGTGCGCAGGATCTCCTCCCTCAGGCCGCCCTCTCCGCTGTAGGGGCGGAAGACGCCCTCGGCCGCGTCCGCGACCCGGTCCTCCGCCCGGGCGGAGAGCGTGTGCTCGGTGAGGTCGACGCCCTGCTCCTCCAGCCGGTCGGCCTGCCGGTCGGTGAGGTAGACCTCGACGGTGCCGGTGCCCTTCTCGGGCACCTGCTCGCCGAGTTCGTGGGCGTCCTGCCCGGCCGCCAGCAGCAGGGGTACCTGCCGGCCGGTGACCTCGGCGCGGAAGACCTTGACCTCCTCCGCGCCGGGAGCCCCGGTGCTCTCCGGTTGTGCCCGGGCGACGGGTGCGACGCTCGCCGAGCCGATCAGGAGCGCGCCGACAGCGAGGATCGATCTCGCTCTATGTCTCATGAACCCCACGACCTCCCCTAGAGGTGGTCCGCCACAGCAGCGAACAGATGCCAGGCTCATGACACATCATGATCGAGTCAAGGGTGCCTCGGCGACACGCGAAGGCCGGTGCCGGTCACCCGAGTGGGCGCCCGCACCGGCCTTTTGACGGAACGTCAGCCCGCGAGGTTGTCGGCGAGCTCCTCGCTGAGATTGGCCTCCGTACCCGGGATGCCGAGGTCGGCGGCGCGCTTGTCGGCCATGGCGAGCAGCCGGCGGATGCGGCCGGCCACGGCGTCCTTGGTCAGCGGCGGGTCGGCCAGCGCGCCCAGCTCCTCCAGGGACGCCTGCTTGTGCTCCATGCGCAGCCGGCCGGCGGCGGCGAGGTGCTCGGGGACGTCCTCGCCGAGGATCTCCAGGGCGCGCTGCACCCGGGCACCGGCGGCGACGGCCGCGCGGGCGGAGCGGCGCAGGTTGGCGTCGTCGAAGTTGGCCAGCCGGTTCGCCGTGGCCCGCACCTCGCGGCGCATCCGGCGCTCCTCCCAGGCCAGCACCGACTCGTGGGCGCCGAGCCGGGTGAGCAGGGCGCCGATCGCGTCGCCGTCGCGCACGACGACCCGGTCCACGCCGCGCACCTCGCGCGCCTTGGCGCCGATCGACAGGCGGCGGGCGGCGCCGACCAGGGCGAGCGCGGCCTCGGGGCCGGGGCAGGTCACCTCCAGGGAGGAGGAGCGGCCCGGCTCGGTGAGCGAGCCGTGCGCCAGGAACGCCCCGCGCCAGGCCGCCTCGGCGTCGCAGGTGGCTCCCGAGACCACCTGCGGGGGCAGGCCGCGGATCGGGCGGCCGCGCCCGTCCACCAGACCGGTCTGGCGGGCCAGCTGGTCGCCGCCCGCGACCACGCGCACGACGTAGCGCGAGCCGCGGCGCAGCCCGCCCGGAGCCATCACGATCAGTTCGGAGCTGTGGCCGAAGATCTCCAGGATGTCCCGCTTGAGCCGGCGGGCCGCCATCGCGGTGTCCAGCTCGGCCTCGATCACGATGCGCCCGCTCACCAGGTGGAGGCCGCCGGCGAACCGCAGGACGGCGGATACCTCCGCCTTTCTGCAGCAGGTCCGGGTGACGGGGAGCCGGGAGATCTCGTCCTTCACCGCTGCCGTCATCGCCATGGGCCGATCCTTCCATGCATCCGAAAAATACGGTCGTACGCGGCGGCCAGCAGCTCCGGGTCGTGCCGGGGGCTTCCGTCGGGCCGGGCCACCGGCGCCAGCTCGACCGCGGCCCCGAACCGCTCGGCGGCGTCGGTCAGGGAGTCCCGGTCGGGCACGGCGGCCTCGTCGGCCAGCACCACGTCCAGGGCGAGTTTAGGGGCGTGTCGTCCCAAAACCTCCAAATGACGCTGCGGGGAGAAGCCCTCGGTTTCTCCCGGCTGCGGGGCGAGGTTCAGGGAGAGTACCCGGCGCGCCTTCGTCTGGACGAGGGCGTCCAGCAGTTCCGGCACGAGCAGGTGCGGGATGACCGAGGAGAACCAGGACCCGGGGCCGAGCACCACCCAGTCCGCGTCGAGGACCGCCTCGACCGCCTCGGGGACGGCGGGCGGGTCGTTGGGCACCAGGTGCACGGACTGGACCTCGCCGGGGGTGAGGGCGACGGTCGCCTGCCCGCGGACGGTCCCCACGTCCTCCGGGCGCCGCGGGTCGTGGCCCTTGACCAGGGCCTGGAGCTCCAGCGGCACCGCGGACATGGGCAGCACGCGCCCGTGCGCGCCCAGCAGCCGGCCCACCAGGTCCAGGGCCTGGACGTGGTCGCCGAGCTGCTCCCACAGGGCGACGATCAGCAGGTTGCCGACCGCGTGCTCGTGCAGGTCGCCCCTGGACTGGAAGCGGTGCTGGATGACCCGGGCCCAGGTCTGGCCCCAGTCGTCGTCGCCGCACAGCGCGGCCAGCGCCTTGCGCAGGTCGCCGGGCGGCAGCACGCCCAGTTCGTCGCGCAGGCGCCCGCTGGAGCCGCCGTCGTCGGCCACGGTGACGACGGCGGTGAGGTCGCCGGTGATCCGGCGCAGCGCGGCGAGCGAGGCGGACAGCCCCATGCCGCCGCCGAGCGCGACGACCTTGGGCTGGGCGCCCCGGCGGCGCGGTCTCGCGCCGCGGGTCTCGGCCGGCCGGCCGGCGCGCCCCTCGGGGACCGCTCGGCGCAGCCGGCTCAGCCGCGGAGTACGTGGTGTCATTCCCGTCCCATGTCCCGGTGGACGACCACCGTCTCCACGCCCTCGGCGGCGAGCCGGGCGGCGAGCTTCTCCGACATGGCGACCGAACGGTGCTTGCCGCCCGTGCAGCCGACGGCGATGGTCACGTAGCGCTTGCCCTCACGACGGTAGCCCGCGGCAACCAGCCGCAGCAGCTCGGCGTACCGGTCGAGGAACTCCTTGGCGCCGGGCTGGTTGAAGACGTACGACGCCACCTCCTCGTTGAGGCCGGTGTACGGGCGCAGCTCCGGGACCCAGTGCGGGTTGGGCAGGAAGCGCATGTCCACGACCAGGTCGGCGTCGACCGGGAGGCCGTACTTGAAGCCGAAGGACATGACGGTGGCCCGCAGCTCGGGCTCCTCCTCACCGGCGAACTGGGCGTCCATCTTGGCGCGCAGCTCGTGCACGTTCAGGCTGGAGGTGTCGATCACCAGGTCGGCGTCGCCGCGCAGCTCGCGCAGCAGCTCGCGCTCGGCGGCTATTCCGTCGACGATGCGGCCGTCGCCCTGGAGGGGGTGCGGGCGGCGCACGGACTCGAAGCGGCGCACCAGCGCCTCGTCGGAGGACTCCAGGAAGACGATCCGCCGGGTGACGCCCCGGGTGTCGAGGTCGGCCAGGGACTCGCGGAGGTTGTCGAAGAAGCGCCGGCCGCGGACGTCGACCACGACGGCGATCCGCGCCACGTTGCCCTGGGAGCGCGCGCCGAGCTCCACCATGGTGGGGATCAGCGCGGGCGGCAGGTTGTCGACGACGAACCAGCCCAGGTCCTCCAGACACTTCGCGGCCGTCGAGCGGCCGGCCCCGGACATGCCGGAGATGATCACCAGCTCGGGGATGGCCGCCTCGGGCGCCCCGGCCTTTTCCTTGCCCGTACTCACCTGTGCTCCGTCGTCCTGGCGTGCGCCGTCGGGGGTGCCGTCCCCGGCGGTCTCCTGCTGCGCCCGCTCCCGCCGTGCCGCGGGTCCCGTCTCGTGCTCGGTCATGTCTCCTGCCCCCGTCGTTCGTCCGGGGCACCCGCGGACACGGGCTCCCCGGGAGAACCCGTGCCCTGCCCGGGTTCTTCCACGTCTTCCATGATCTCGCCCGTCGCCGTGTTCACGGCGGGGGCGGCGGGCGCCGCCGCGGCCAGGGCCGCGGCGACCGTCTCGGCCGTCTTGCGGCCTATGCCCGGAACCTCGCAGATCTGGTCGATTGTCGCCGACCGCAGCTTCTTCACCGAACCGAAGTGCTTGATCAGGGCCTGCTTGCGGGTCTCGCCGAGGCCCGGCACGTCGTCCAGGGGACCGGAGCGGAAGCGCTTGGCGCGCCTGGTGCGCTGGTAGGTGATCGCGAAGCGGTGGGCCTCGTCACGGACCCGCTGGAGCAGGTAGAGGCCCTCGCTGGTGCGGGGCAGCACCACCGGGTCGTCGTCGCCCGGCAGCCACACCTCCTCCAGCCGCTTGGCGAGACCGCAGACGGCGATGTCGTCGATGCCGAGCTCGTCCAGGGCCCGCCGGGCCGCCGCGACCTGCGGCGCGCCGCCGTCGACGACGACGAGCTGGGGCGGGTAGGCGAAGCGCCTGGGGCGGCCGTCGTCCTCGGTGAGGGTGTCCACGGGCGGTTCGGGCAGGCCGTCGGGGGGCGTGCCCCCGCCGTCGTCCTGCCCGTCGGTCCACTCCCCCGTCCGCTCCTTCTCCGCGAGGTAGCGCCGGAAGCGCCGGGTGATCACCTCGTGCATGGAGCGGACGTCGTCCTGCCCGGAGAAGCCCTTGATCTGGAAGCGGCGGTACTCGCTCTTGCGGGCCAGCCCGTCCTCGAAGACGACCATGGACGCCACGACGTCGTCGCCCTGGAGGTGCGAGACGTCGTAGCACTCGATCCTCAGCGGGCCGCCGTCGAGGTCGAGGGCGTCGGCGATCTCCTCCAGCGCGCGCGAGCGCGTGGTGAGGTCGGAGGCGCGCTTGGTCTTGTGCAGCACGAGCGCCTGCTGGGCGTTGCGCTCCACGGTCTCCATCAGGGCCTTCTTGTCCCCGCGCTGCGGGATGCGCAGGGAGACGCCCGAGCCGCGCCGCTCGGCGAGCCACTGCTGGACCGGCTCCACCGGGTCGGGCAGGGCGGGGACCAGGACCTCCCGGGGGACGGCGTCGCCGCTCTCCTCGCCGTAGAGCTGCTGCAGGGCGTGCTCGACGAGGGCACCGGTGGTGATCTCCTCCACCTTGTCGGTGACCCAGCCGCGCTGGCCGCGCACGCGTCCGCCGCGGACGTGGAAGATCTGGACGGCCGCCTCCAGCTCGTCCTCGGCGACCGCGATCAGGTCGGCGTCGGTCGCGTCGGCGAGCACGACCGCGTTCTTCTCCATGGCCTTCTTCAGGGCCTCGATGTCGTCGCGCAGGCGGGCCGCCCGCTCGTACTCCATCTCCTCGGCCGCCCAGGTCATCTGCTTCTCCAGGCGGCGCAGGTACGTGCCCGTGCGGCCGGCCATGAAGTCGCAGAAGTCCTCGGCGAGTCCCCGGTGGTCCTCGGCCGAGACGCGGCCCACGCAGGGCGCCGAGCACTTGCCGATGTAGCCGAGCAGGCAGGGGCGGCCGGTGCGGGCGGCGTTCTTGAAGACGCCGGCCGAGCAGGTGCGCACCGGGAAGACGCGCAGCAGCAGGTCCACGGTGTCGCGGATCGCCCACGCGTGCGCGTACGGGCCGAAGTACCTCACGCCCTTCTTCTTGTGACCGCGCATCACCTGGACGCGCGGGAACTCCTCGTTCATCGTCACCGCGAGGCAGGGGTAGCTCTTGTCGTCGCGGTACTTGACGTTGAACCGGGGGTCGTACTCCTTGATCCAGGAGTACTCCAGCTGGAGCGCCTCGACCTCCGTGGACACCACCGTCCACTCCACGGACGCGGCCGTGGTCACCATGGAGCGGGTGCGCGGGTGGAGCCCGGCCAGGTCCTGGAAGTAGTTCGCCAGGCGCTGACGCAGGCTCTTCGCCTTTCCGACGTAGATCACCCGGCGGTGCTCGTCACGGAACCGGTAGACCCCCGGCGAGTCGGGGATCTCACCCGGTCTGGGGCGGTAGCTGGAGGGGTCGGCCATGTCTCACACCCTACTGGCGGGGGCCGACACTCCGGCGGGGCCGTGACCGCGGGTCCGGTGGGACCGGTGGGGTCCGGCGGGACCCCTGATGCTCCGGACGGGTTACCACCGGCCGGAAGCGGGAAGGTGGGGGGTCCGCCCCTCGGGTGAGCGGCGGACGGTGACGAGTCGGAGGGCCGGTCGGATGCGACGGACGCGGATCGAGAAACCACGACGGCCGGCCCGGGCCCGCCGTCACACGGAGGAGACGGCCGCGCCCGTCGGGTCCTTCGACCCGCGCGATCCCGACATCGTGCGCGCCAAGCGGCTGCGCCTCCTCCAGGAGCGGGACGGGCCCGGTCGCGCGTAGAACGGACCCCGTCGCGCGCGGAGCCGCCGCACCACTCGGGACGAAAACCGCATCCCGGTACGGACCCCAGGGGCCGTTCCGGCCCCCGGGCCGGGACGGCCCCTGGCAGGTGTGCGCCGCTGTCGGGCGTCAGGTGTTGTCGGGACTTGGTCAACACGCTTCAATGCGGGGGAACTCGGGGCCCTGAACGGCGGCGTACGGATGTGAGGACTGCGCCGTGCCGACGGGGGCGGGCTCCGGAGTGCTCCGTGCGAACGGTCTGACCAGCCGTTGTGGACATTCACAGAAAGGCCCCTGCATGCCGCACGCCACACAGCACGCGGACGTCGCCACCGCGGAACTGGACTCGGCCCTGCGCGGTGGTCCCTTCCACGTCGCCCTGCGGGCCGCGATCGCCGCGCGCGGACTGCCGCTGCAACGGGTCCAGCACCATCTGTCCCGGCACGGCGTGAAGGTCGGCGTCACGAGCCTGAGCTACTGGCAGCAGGGCGCCCGCCGCCCGCAGCGCCCGGAGTCGCTGCGGGCCGTACGGGCGCTGGAGGAGATCCTGCAGCTGCCGGAGGAGTCGCTCATCCGGCTGCTCGCCGACGCGGACGAACGCCCGGCGGACCGGCCCTCCGCGGTCCGGTCCTACCGCTCGCGGATCGAGGCCTCGGGCGTCCTGGAGCGGCTGCTGGCCGACCTCGGCGCGGAGCGGGAGGGCGGACTGCACACCCTGGGGCACCACGAGCGGGTCCGGATCGGCGCCCGCCGCGAGCTGGCGGAGCGCGAGTCGCACCACATCGTGCGCGCGCACCGGGACGGCGTCGACCGTTTCGTCGCCGTCCACCACGGCGATCCGGGCTCCGCGCCGGACCGGATGACCGTGCACGCCCTGGAGAACTGCCGTACCGGACGCGTGCGCCGGCACCACGACACCGGCGTGCTCGCGGCCGAGCTGCTCTTCGACACCAGACTGCGGGCCGGTGACACCTTCCTCTTCCGCTACGCCGTCGAGGACGGCACGGCCGGGGTCTCGCGCGAGTACGTGCACGGGACGAACACCCCGGGGGGCCAGTACGCGCTCCAGGTGTGCTTCGACGCCGGGGCGCTCCCGGTGCGCTGCCACCGGTTCGCCCAGCACTCCGCCGCGGCCCCGCGCGGTGGCCGCCGGGAACTGGCGCTCAGCGGCCGGCACCGCTCGGTGCACCTGGTGGAACCGCGCGTGCGGTCGGGGTACGTGGGGATCGCCTGGGAGTGGGAGTGACCGGGCGGCGGGGCGGGGGACGGCGGGGCGGGGGATCCCGTCCGGGCCGGGACCCGGTCAGGCCTGCGGCTTGGCGATCACCGTGCCGTTCCTCACCTCGATGACCACGGGCGTCAGGGGGGCCACGGCCGGCTCGCGCAGCACCTTGCCGGTGGTGGCGTCGAACTCGCTGCCGTGACAGGGGCAGATCAGCCTCGTCCCCTCCAGCTCGTTGGCGGGGCATCCCGCGTGCGTGCAGACGGAGCTGTACGCCGTGAAGGCGCCGTCCTCGCTCCGGCTGACCACGACCTTGTGGTCCCGGTACAGCTTCGCGCCGCCCCTGGCGACCTCGCTCTCGGGGCCGAGCTCGACGGGCTCGGTCAGTCCCGCGGGCGTGTCCCCGGCGCCTCCACAGGCGGTGAGGCCGAGTCCGGCGACGGGGGTGAGAGCCACGCCCCGCAGGACGGTACGGCGGCTCGCGGCGGGGCGGGCGGACATGAGGTGCTCCACGGGTCGAACGGCGGTACACGGGGACGATACCCGGGGCGGTCGCGGCGGCCGGGGGCGGGTGCCCGGGCGCACGGGCACCCGCGGGCGTTCGCGTAAACGCTTGCGCAAGCGTTTACGTCCGCCGCCGGATGGGATACCTTCCCGACCCGGAAGGTGCCTCGCGGGCGCCGGAGGGAGGGCGGACGATGGCGACGATGGCGGACGTGGCACGGAGCGCCGGCGTCTCGGTCGCGACCGTCTCGCACGTCCTGAACGGGACCCGGCCGGTGCTGCCGCACACCCGTCAGGCGGTGCTGGCCGCCGTCGAGGAGCTCGGCTACACCCCCAACACCCTGGCCCGCTCCCTGGTGACCTCCCGCACCCGGTCGATCGGACTGGCGGTGTCGGCGATCAGCAACCCGTACTTCACCGAGATCCTCCAGGGCGTCGAGGCCGAGGCCCTGGAACACGGTTACAGCCTGCTCATCGCCGACCCGCACGACGACCCGGAGCACGAGCGCAAGGTCGTCCAGCTGCTGCACGAGCGCCGGGTCGAGGGCATGATCGTCGCGCCTTCCGCGCGACCGCGCGAGCTCCTCGCCTACCTCGGGCGCCACCGGGTGCCGGCCGTGTTCCTGGACCGGGTGGTCGACGGCTGCGGGGACGACCGGGCGGCCGACGGCCCCGGGGACGGCGGCGCGCGCTTCGACCAGGTCTGCGCCGAGAACACGGAACCGACGGCCCTGCTGGTCACCCACCTCGCCGGGCTCGGCCACCGCAGGATCGCCCTGGTCGCCGGGCTGCCCGGGCTCAGCACCACCGCCGAGCGGATCACCGGGTACCGGCACGGCCTGAGGGCCGCCGGGCTGCCGTACGACGAGCGGCTCCTGGTGCACGGCGACTCCGAGTCGGCCGGTGCCGAACGGGCCACCGCCGCCCTGCTGTCCCTCGGTGCGCGCCCCACCGCGCTGGTCACCGCCAACAACGCCATGACGATCGGCGCGCTGCGCGCCCTGCGGGCCCGCGGACGGTCCGTGCCCGAGGACATCGCGCTGTGCTGTTTCGACGACTTCGCCTGGGCGGACCTGTTCTCGCCCCGGCTCACCGCGATCGCGCAGCCCAGCAGGGACATGGGCGCCCGTGCGGTCCAGGTGCTCCTGGACCGCCTCGCCGAACCGGACCGGCCCGCGCGGACGGTGCGGCTCCCGTGCGCCTTCGTGCACCGCACGTCCTGCGGCTGCCCGGACGGACCGCGGCAGCCCGTGCGGTCCTTGGAACCCGTTCAGCCCGTGGAATCCGTGCAGCCCGTGCAGCCCGTGCAGTCTGAAAGGAACCCTTCGTGATCGTCGTAGCCGGTGAGGCACTGATCGACCTGGTACCGCAGGGCGCGGGTGCGCTCGCGGCGCTGACGCCGGCCCTCGGGGGCGGCCCCTTCAACACGGCGGTGGCGCTGGGACGCCTCGGCTCCCCCGCCGCCTTCTGCTCCCGGGTGTCCCGCGACGCCTTCGGCGAGGCGCTGCTGGACCGGCTGCGGGAGACCGGCGTGGACGTGTCGTCGGTGCAGCGCGGTGACGAGCCGACGACGCTCGCCGTCGCCACGGTCGGCGCGGACGGCTCGGCGGCGTACTCCTTCTACGTGGAGGGGACCGCCGACCGGCTGTTCACGGCGCCCCGGGCACTGCCGGCCGGCACCCGGGCGGTGTCCTTCGGCACCTGCTCGCTCGTGCTGGAGCCGGGCGCGAGCGCGTACGAGGAGCTGCTGCGCACCGCGTCCGCCCGGGGTGTGTTCACCGCGCTGGACCCCAACATCCGTCCGGGGCTCATCCCCGACCCCGACGCCTACCGGGCCCGGTTCGAGAGCTGGCTGCCGTCGGTGTCCCTGCTGAAGCTGTCCGCGGAGGACGCCGAGTGGCTCGGCGGGTCCCCCCGGGAATGGCCGGCCGCCGGTCCGGCGGCGGTCGTGGTCACCCGGGGCGGTGACGGGCTGACCGTGTTCACGCGCGGAGGCGGTGAGTACTCCGTACCGGGCGAGCGGGTCGAGGTGGTGGACACCATCGGCGCCGGTGACACGGTGAACGCGGCCCTGCTGCACGGCCTCGCGGTCCGCGACGCGCTCAGCGACGAGGGCGTGGCCGCCCTGGACGCCGACGGCTGGACGGAGCTGCTCGGCTTCGCGGCGCGCGCGGCGGCGGTCACCTGCTCGCGCCCGGGCGCGGAACCGCCGTACGCCCACGAGCTGGAAACCGACGGCTGAGCCCGCGGCGGGGTCACCCGGTTTCGCGCACGGGCCTCTCCGGCACGGCGAACAGGGCGCCCGGCCGGCGGCCGTTGAGGCGGTCCAGCGCGGCGGCCGTGGTGTCGTCCGCGGGAAGGTGGACGACCACGCGCTGGCCGTCGTCGGGGAGGGCGAGCGTCTCGTGCAGCAGGCGCAGCGGCCCGGCCTGCGGGTGCCGGATCTCCTGGGAGCCGAGGGTGCGCGGGGCCGCGGCCAGGTCGGCGAAGCGGTCGGCGAACTCCGCTCCCGCCGTCACCGTCAGCTCGTCGGCCAGCTCGGTGACGGCGGGGTCCCTCAGGGGCGCCTCGTGGCGCAGCCGGGCGACCAGGTCGTCGGCGACCCGGTCCCAGTCGGGGTGGGCCTCGCGCGCCCGCTCGTCGGTGAAGAGGTACCGGAGCAGGTTGGGCCGCTCGTCGTCGAGCAGCCCGATGGGGCCGACGAGCCGCGCGTAGCCCGCGGTGTGGGCGATGACGTCGCCGATCCAGTTGAGCACCGCGGCGGGGGCGGGCTCCAGGCTGTCCAGTACGGCCCGCACGGTGGGGCGCACCGTCCGGCCGAGCGGCGGCGCGGCGGCACAGAGCACGGGGTCGCCGCCCCCGGCCTCCTTGGTCAGCCGGCGCAGCACCGTCCGGTCCTTGAGGGACAGGTGCAGGGCGTCGGCGAGGGCGCCGAGCACCTGGGCGGAGGGGTTGCGGTCGCGGCCCTGTTCCAGCCGGGTGAGGTACTCGACGCTGATGCCGGCGAGCAGGGCCAGCTCCGCGCGGCGCAGGCCCGGGGTGCGGCGCCGGTGGCCCGCGGGCAGTCCCACCTCGGCCGGGGTGACCGCCTCGCGCCAGGTGCGCAGGTACGTGCCCAACTCGTTGTCGCTCACGGCTCGAACGTACCAACGCCCGCGCGTCGCAGGGTGGCCCTGTCACTACCAGGCTTCACCCGGCCTCCCTGCCGGGCCGGCGGGCGCCCAGGGTGGTGGGCATGACGAACGAACCCACCACCGCCGCCGCTGCCACCACCGCCGCCGCTCTGCCGCTCGCCCCGGGCGACTGGGCGCTGGATCCGCTGCACTCCGCCGTGAACTTCACCATCCGCCACCTGGGCATCGCCAAGGTGCGGGGGCGGTTCGAGAAGGTGCGGGCCGACCTGCACGTCGGGGAGAGGGCCGAGGACGTCCGGGTGTCCGCGACGATCGACCTGGCCTCGATCGACACCGGGAACGCCGACCGGGACGCCCATGTGCGCGCCGCCGACCTGCTCGACGTCGAGAAACGGCCGGCGATGGCCTTCCGTTCGACCCGCGTCTCGGGCGAGGGCGAGGACTGGACCATGGAGGGTGAGCTCACGATCGGCCAGGTGACCCGGCCGGTGACGCTCGCCGTGGAGTTCGGCGGGCTGGTGGCCGTGCCGATGAGCGATCACCGGCACGCCGGGTTCGAGGCGACGGGCGAGATCCGGCGCAGCGACTTCGGGCTGGACTTCGCCCCCGGTCTGCTGGGGGACGTGGTGAAGATCCAGCTGGACATGCAGTTCGTGGAGCCGAGGACCGCCTGACCCCGGAGCGGGGTCCGGACACGCGCACGCGCCGTGCCCCGGGAGCTGTCGGCTCCCCGGGCACGGCGCGCGTCGGTGCGGGCGGGCCGGCCGTCAGGCCTTGGTCCCCCGGGACGTCCGCTTCGCGGCGGTCTTCGTGGTCCCGGTGGTCTTCCTGGCCGCCTTCCCGGCGGTGGCGCCGTCGACCGCCTTGGTGGCGGTCTTCCGGGTGGTGGCCCGGGCGGCGACCGTCTTCTTCGCCGCCGTCTTGCGCGGGGCCTGCGTCTGGGCGGCGTCGCTGATCCGCTCCGGCCCGAGGATCTCGCGCAGGAACTTGCCGGTGTGGCTGGCCGGGACGCTCGCGACCTGCTCGGGCGTGCCCTCCGCGACGACCAGGCCGCCGCCGGAACCGCCCTCGGGACCCATGTCGACGACCCAGTCGGCGGTCTTGATCACGTCGAGGTTGTGCTCGATGACGATGACCGTGTTGCCCTTGTCGACCAGGCCGGACAGGACCTTCAGCAGCTTGCTGATGTCCTCGAAGTGCAGACCGGTGGTCGGCTCGTCCAGGACGTAGACCGTGCGGCCGGTGGAGCGCTTCTGCAGCTCGCTGGCGAGCTTCACGCGCTGCGCCTCACCGCCGGACAGGGTGGTCGCGGACTGGCCGAGCCGGACGTAGCCGAGACCGACGTCGTTGAGCGTCCTCAGGTGGCGGGAGATCGCCGGGACGGCCTCGAAGAAGTGCATGGCCTCTTCGATCGGCATGTTCAGGACGTCGGCGATGGACTTGCCCTTGTAGTGGACCTCCAGGGTCTCCCGGTTGTAGCGGGCGCCGTGGCAGACCTCGCACGGGACGTACACGTCCGGGAGGAAGTTCATCTCGATCTTGATGGTGCCGTCGCCGGCGCAGTTCTCGCAGCGCCCGCCCTTGACGTTGAAGGAGAAGCGGCCGGGCATGTAGCCGCGGACCTTCGCCTCGGTGGTCTCGGCGAACAGCTTGCGGACGTGGTCGAAGACACCGGTGTACGTCGCCGGGTTGGAGCGCGGGGTGCGGCCGATGGGCGACTGGTCGACGTGGACGACCTTGTCGACGAGGTCGTCGCCGTCCACGCGCGTGTGCCGGCCGGGCACGTTGCGGGCGCCGTTCAGCTCGCGGGCCAGGTGGGTGTACAGGATGTCGTTGACCAGCGTGGACTTGCCGGAGCCGGACACGCCGGTGACCGCGGTGAACACGCCCAGCGGGAAGGACACGTCGATGTCCCGGAGGTTGTTCTCGCGGGCGCCGTGCACCGTGAGCCGGCGCGACGGGTCGTGCGGGCGGCGGACGTCGGGCAGCGGGATGGACTTCTTGCCGGACAGGTACTGGCCGGTCTGCGACTCGGCGTTGGCGAGCAGCTCCTTCAGCGAGCCGCTGTGCACGACCTTGCCGCCGTGCTCGCCGGCGCCGGGGCCGATGTCGACGATCCAGTCGGCGACCTTGATGGTGTCCTCGTCGTGCTCGACGACGATGAGCGTGTTGCCCATGTCGCGCAGCCGGACCAGGGTCTCGATCAGCCGGTGGTTGTCCCGCTGGTGCAGGCCGATGGACGGCTCGTCGAGGACGTAGAGCACGCCGACGAGTCCGGAGCCGATCTGGGTGGCCAGGCGGATGCGCTGGGCCTCGCCGCCGGAGAGCGTGCCCGCCGCGCGGTTGAGCGAGAGGTAGTCCAGGCCGACGTCGACCAGGAACCGCAGCCGCTCGTTGACCTCCTTCAGCACGCGCTCGGCGATCTTCTTGTCGCGGGCGGTCAGCTTCAGCTCGCCCAGGAAGTCCGCGCAGTCGCTGATGGACATCCCGGAGACCTCGGCGATGGACCTGCCCATGACCGTGACGGCGAGGACGACCGGCTTGAGGCGGGTGCCCTCGCAGGCGGGGCAGGGCACCTCGCGCATGTAGCCCTCGAAGCGCTCGCGGCTGGCGTCGCTCTCGGCCTCGCTGTGCCGGCGCTTGACGAAGGGGACGGCGCCCTCGAAGGCCGTGGTGTAGCGGCGCTCGCGGCCGTAGCGGTTGCGGTAGCGGACCTCGACCTGGGTCTTGTGGCCGTACAGCAGGGCCTTCCTGGCACGCTGCGGCAGGCCCCCGAAGGGGATGTCCGTGCGGAAGCCCAGCGCGTCCGCGAGGGCGCCGATCAGACGGTCGAAGTAGTCCTTGGTGTGGCCGTGCGACCAGGGGTGGATGGCGCCCTCGTCGAGGCTCTTGTCCGGGTCGGGGACGATCAGCTCGGGATCGACCTCCATGCGCGTGCCGATGCCGGTGCACTCGGGGCAGGCGCCGAAGGGCGAGTTGAAGGAGAAGGAGCGGGGCTCCAGCTCCTCGAAGGACAGGTCGTCGTACGGGCAGTACAGGTGCTCGGAGTACATGCGCTCGCGCTCGGGGTCGTCCTCGGGGAGGTCGACGAAGTCGAGCACGACCATGCCGCCGGACAGGCCGAGGGCGGTCTCCACGGAGTCGGTGAGGCGGCGCTTGGCGCTCTCCTTCACCGTGAGGCGGTCGACGACCACCTCGATGGTGTGCTTCTCCTGCTTCTTCAGCGTGGGCGGGTTGGACAGCTGGATCGTCTCGCCGTCCACCCGCGCGCGGGAGTAGCCCTTGGTCTGGAGGTCGGAGAAGAGGTCGACGAACTCGCCCTTGCGCTCGCGCACCAGCGGGGAGAGCACCTGGAAGCGGCTGCCCTCCGGCAGCTCCAGGACCCTGTCGACGATGGCCTGCGGCGACTGGCGGGAGATGGGCCGGCCGCACTCGGGACAGTGCGGCTTGCCGATGCGCGCGAAGAGCAGACGCAGGTAGTCGTAGACCTCGGTGATGGTGCCGACCGTGGAACGCGGGTTGCGGGAGGTCGACTTCTGGTCGATGGAGACCGCCGGGGACAGGCCCTCGATGAAGTCGACGTCCGGCTTGTCCATCTGGCCGAGGAACTGCCGGGCGTACGAGGAGAGCGACTCCACGTAGCGCCGCTGTCCCTCGGCGAAGATCGTGTCGAACGCCAGCGAGGACTTGCCCGACCCCGACAGACCCGTGAAGACGATGAGCGAGTCGCGCGGGAGGTCGAGCGAGACGTTCTTGAGGTTGTGCTCGCGCGCTCCACGGACGATGAGACGGTCGGCCACGCCGGTCCGCACCTTTCTTGGAAGAAGTGACAGGGGCGGAGCCCCTGTGCTTTCTCAGACTAGGGGGAGCCACTGACAACGCCGGTCGGATTCACGGGTTGAGAACACACCCCGGCCATCCAGCATGCCCGACGCCGCCCACGACCCTATAGCACGCACATTCGATTCACGGCGTTCCTGCGGCCTCTTCACCCGAAGGTGTGGCGCGGCTAGGGTCAGCACCATGATTGATCACGCTCATGACCTGGTGTCTGTGCAGGCCGCGACCGAGCGGCTGCTCAGCGCGGTCGGCGCACTGGACAACGCGGCTGTGACCCAGTCGTCACGGCTGCCCGGCTGGACCCGCGGTCACGTGCTGGCCCACCTCGCCCGCAACGCGGACGCCCTGGTGAACGTCCTCCGGGGCCGCCCCATGTACGTCTCCGGCGCGGCACGGGACGCCGACATCGAGCGGGGCGCCCCGCGCCCCCTCGACGCGCACCTCGCCGACGTGCGGGAGAGCGCGGAGCGCTTCCGGGCGGTGTGCGCGGCGCCGGCGGACTGGTCGCGCACGGTGGAACTGCGCAACGGGGTCACGGACCGGGCGGCCGGGGTGCCGTTCCGGCGCTGGGTCGAGGTGGAGCTGCACCACGTGGACCTCGGTGTCGGCTACGAACTGGAGGACCTGCCGGCGGAGTTCGTGGAGCGCGAGATCGACTTCCTGGCGCGGCGGTTCGCCGGGCACCGGGACGTGCCCGCGACGGGCCTGACCGCCGACGACGGCCGCTCCTGGAGCACCGGGGGCGGAGCCGAGGGCGGCCCGGTCGCGGTCGAGGGCGCGGCCGCCGACCTGCTCGGCTGGCTCGCCGGGCGCCGCGACGGCTCCGGGCTGAGGGTGAAGGGCGGCGCGCTCCCGGCGCTCCCGCCGCTGTAGCGGGACGGCGGCGCGCGGGGCCGGCGACGCGAGGGTGCGGCGGCGCTCCCCGCCGCACCGGGGCGACCGCGCGGGGGTCGCCGCTATAGGCTGACAGCCATGACGTACAGCGGTCGGGTGACGGTCGGCGGCCCAGCCGACGTGCACGAGCTCAAGGACCTGATGATCACCAAGATCGCGGTCGGCCCCATGGACAACAACGCCTATCTGCTGCGGTGCCGGGCCACCGACGAGCAGCTGCTGATCGACGCGGCCGACGACGCGCGGACCCTGCTGGGCACGATCGGTGACGACGGCATCGCGTCCGTCGTCACCACCCACCGGCACGGCGACCACTGGCAGGCGCTGGCCGAGGTGGTGGCCGCCACCGGCGCCCGCACCCACGCCGGCCGGGACGACGCCGAGGGCATCCCGGTGCCGACCGACGTCCTGGTCGACGACGGCGACATCGTCCGCGTGGGGCGGGTGGAACTCACCGCCCGTCACCTGGTCGGGCACACGCCCGGGTCGATCGCCCTCGTCTACGACGATCCGCACGGGCATCCGCACGTGTTCACCGGGGACTGTCTGTTCCCGGGCGGTGTGGGCAACACCCACAAGGACCCGAAGGCGTTCGCCAGCCTGATCCACGACGTCGAGACCAAGATCTTCGACGTGCTCCCCGACGAGACCTGGGTCTACCCCGGCCACGGCAACGACACCACGCTGGGCGCGGAACGCCCGCACCTGCCGGAGTGGCACGCGCGCGGGTGGTGAGCCGCGGAGCCGCGGGAGCACGGACGGGACACGGGGGCGGACCGCGGAAGCGCCGTCCGCCCCGCGGGAGCGCCCCTACGCCTCGGCCGCTCCCGGGCAGGCCAGCGCCGCGACCCGCTCCACCGCGAACACGTACCCCTGCACCCCGCAGCCCGCGATGACGCCGTCGGCGCGCAGCGAGACGTAGGAGTGGTGCCGGAAGGACTCCCGCCGGTGGATGTTGGAGATGTGGACCTCCACCACGGGCAGGCCGTCGCAGGCGTTGAGGGCGTCCAGGATCGCGACGGAGGTGTGCGAGTAGGCGCCGGGGTTGATGACGATCCCGCAGTGGTTCAGGCGCGCCTCGTGGATCCAGTCCACCAGCTGTCCCTCGTGGTTGGACTGGCGCAGGTCCACCGTGCCGTTGTGCGCGGCCGCCGCCTCGGCGCACATCGCCTCCACGTCGGCGAGCGTGTCGGAGCCGTAGATCTCCGGCTGGCGCTGTCCCAGCAGGTTCAGGTTGGGGCCGTTGAGGATCATGATCGGGGCGGTGGCCAGGTTGCGGGGCACGGTTCCTCCGGTCCGTTCGGGGTGGGGCGGTCCTCGGCGGAACCGCTGCTCGGACCCGGTTTATCACGGTGCGCCGCACGGCAGCCGGGCCCTAACCTCCCGGCATGACGACCCTCTCGTACCCTCCCAAGCCCTCCCCGGGCGACCGGATCGCCGTGATCTCGCCCTCCTCCGGCCTGCCGGGTCTCTTCCCGCTCCCCTTCGAACTGGGGCTGGAGCGGCTGCGCGAGGAGTTCGGGCTGGAGCCGGTCGAGTACCCGGCGACGCGCACCATGGGCTCGACGCCGCGGGAACGCGCCGACGACATCCACGCCGCCTTCGCCGACCCGGGGATCAAGGCGGTCGTCGCGTCGACCGGCGGTGACGACCAGATCACCGTGGTGCCGCTGCTGGACCGGGAGTTGATCCGCGCCCACCCGAAGCCGTTCTTCGGGACGAGCGACAACACCCATCTGCTCGCCTTCCTCCGCGAGGCCGGGATCGTCGCGTTCCACGGCGCGAGCGTGATGGTCGAGCTGGGCCGCCCCGGGGCGATGCACCCGCAGACCGCCGAGTCCCTGCGGGCCGCTCTGTTCACCCCGGGCGCGTACGAGCTGCGCCCCGCCGGACGGTGGCGCGACGTCGACCGGGACTGGGCGGATCCGGCGACGTTCGACGCGGAGCCGGAGACCCGGCCGGGGACCGGCTGGACCTGGGTGAACGCCGACCGGGTGGCCGAGGGCCGCACCTGGGGCGGCTGTCTGGAGATCGTCGGCTGGATGCTGATGGCCGACCGCGGGGTCGCCCGGGACCTGTCGGAGTACGACGGCGGCGTGCTGTTCCTGGAGACCTCGGAGGAGCTGCCGAGCGCCGAGGAGGTCTTCCGCACCCTGCGGAACATGGGAGAGCGGGGGCTGCTCGGGCGCTTCTCGGCGCTCCTCATGGGCCGCCCGAAGACCTGGTCGTTCGAGCGGCCCCTCGGCCCGCAGGAGGGCGCGGCCTACGCCGCCGCGCAGCGCGAGGCGGTCCGGCGGGCGATGCGGACCTACGCCCCGGACGCCCTCGTCGTCTTCGACGTGGACCTCGGGCACACCGACCCGCAGCTGGTGATCCCCTACGGCGGTCAGGTCCGGGTCGACGGCCCCGCCCGGCGCATCACCGTCACGTACTGAGACCGCCCGGGCCCCGGGACGGCCGCGCGCGGCCGTCCCGGGGCCGCGGCCCGCCTTCCGTCCTACGGGTTGACCGCCAGCTCCAGATAGGCCGCGAGCAGCACCAGGTGCACCCCTCCCTGGAGCGGTGTGGCCCGCCCGGGGACCACGGTCAGCGCGCTCACCACCACGGTCAGGGCGAGCAGCACCATATGGGTGCTGCCGAGGCCGAGGACGAGCGGACCGGGGAGCCACAGGGAGGCCAGCGCGACCGCGGGGATGGTCAGGCCGATACTGGCCATCGCCGAGCCGAGCGCGAGGTTCATGCTGATCTGGACCTGATCGCGGCGCGCGGCGCGCACCGCGGCGATGGTCTCGGGGAGGAGGACCAGCAGCGCGATGATCACACCGACGACGGCGTGGGGCAGGCCGGCCGTGTCCACTGCGGACTCGATGGTGGGCGAGACGCCTTTGGCCAGACCGACCACCCCGATCAGGGCCAGGCCCAGCAGCCCCAGGCTGGTCAGCGCGGTGCGCGCGGACGGCGCTTCGGCGTGGTCCTGCGTGTGCTCGCCGCCGGGGGCCGCCCTGCCCGGCCGGGGGACGGGCAGGAAGTAGTCGCGGTGGCGCACGGTCTGCGTCGTCACGAACAGGCCGTAGAGGACCAGCGAGGAGACCGCCGCGAACGTGAGCTGCACGGTGGAGAACTCCGGGCCCGGCTTGCTCGTGGTGAACGTCGGCAGCACCAGGCTGAGGGTCGCCAGCGTCGCGACCGTGGCGAGGGCCGCACCGGTGCCCTCCGAGTTGAAGACCGCGGTGCGGTGGCGCAGTGAGCCGACCAGGAGGCTCAGTCCGAGGATGCCGTTGCAGGTGATCATCACGGCCGCGAACACGGTGTCCCTGGCGAGCGTCGCGCCCTTGTCCCCCCCGTCGATCATGAGGGTCACGATCAGCGCCACCTCGATCACGGTGACGGCGACCGCGAGGACCAGGGAGCCGAAGGGTTCCCCCACCCGGTGGGCGACCACCTCGGCGTGGTGCACGGCCGCCAGCACGGCCCCCGCGAGGACCAGCGTGCTCACGGCGACGGCCGGTCCGGGCAGATCACGTCCCCAGGTGAGGACCAGCAGGACCACGGCGAGCGGGGGCACCAGGGTCGTCCACTGCGCCGTGAGCCGCCCGAGCGGAGCGCTCATGGGGCGATCGTCCCAGACGCGAAGGGGCGTCGCACCTCGCCGGCCGCCCCCTCCGGCCGGGTCCGTCCGCTGCGCCCTCCTGATCGTCCCGGGGTCGTCATGGTCACGCATGGCCTCCTCGTACGAGTCGTGTTCGGTGGGCGCCGGAGTGCGGCGCGGGGCGTTCTCGCGCCCCCGGCGGCGTGCCGTTGCCGGGGCACGCCGCCGAAAACGCGCGGGCACCGGGAGCGGAGGTCGGCGATGTGCCTCCCTCCGTTCCCGGTGCCGGCTGTTCTGTGCGGCGACGGGGTCAGGCGTCGACGCTGTCCTTCGCGTGGCCCTCGCCCGGGCTCTGTGCGGCCTCGGCCTCCGCCGTCTTGCGGGAGGCCCGCAGGCTGGTGATCGTGGTGACGATCAGGACCGTGCAGATCACGCCCAGCGAGACCGGGATGCTGATCTCGGGGACGTGGACCCCGGACTCGTGCAGCGCGTGCAGCACCAGCTTCACGCCGATGAAGCCGAGGATGATCGACAGGCCGTAGGAGAGGTGGACCAGCTTCTTCAGCAGGCCGCCGATGAGGAAGTACAGCTGCCGCAGACCCATCAGGGCGAACGCGTTCGCGGTGAACACGATGTACGGGTCCTGGGTCAGGCCGAAGATCGCGGGGATCGAGTCGAGCGCGAACAGGACGTCGGTGGTGCCGATGGCGAGCATCACGACCAGCATCGGGGTCATGACCCGCTTGCCGTTCTGCTCGATCCACAGCTTGGTGCCGTGGTACCGGTCGGCCACGCCGAAGCGGCGCTCGGCGGCCTTGAGGAGCTTGTTCTCCTCGTACTCCTCGTCCTCCTCGTCGGCCCGGGCCTCCTGGATGAGCTTCCAGGCGGTCCAGATCAGGAAGGCCCCGAAGAGGTAGAACACCCAGGAGAAGCTGGCGAGGATCGCGGCGCCCGCGGCGATGAAGACCGCGCGCAGCACCAGGGCTATGAGGACACCGATCAGGAGGACCCGCTGCTGGTACTGCGACGGCACCGCGAACTTCGCCATGATCAGGACGAAGACGAAGAGGTTGTCGACGCTCAGCGACTTCTCGGTGATGAAGCCGGCGAAGAACTCACCGGCGGGCTGGCCGCCGCCGAAGACCAGCAGGCCGAGCCCGAAGAGCACGGCCAGGACGATCCAGACGACCGTCCAGATTCCGGCTTCCTTGATGGATACGTCGTGGGGCTTGCGGCCGATGAAAAAGTCGACCGCGATCAGGGCGGCGAGGCCCACGATCGTCAGGACCCACAGGGTCATGGAAACTTCCACTGCGCCTCCGGCAGATACGTCACACGGTAGATGTCAGCGTCGTCGCTGCCGGAGGTCTCTTCCACCCGGACCCGGGTGCCGGACGGCACCGAGTGGGCCCATGGGCCGACGCCCCGGGATCTGGCCTGATCCGTATTGACGGGGTCGCCGCACAGACAGGGAGTACTCCCCTCCGTGCAAGCAACACTACCCCATTCACCAAGGGTTGGTAAAGAGCTGGGTAAAGGACAGTATAAAAACGCAGGTCGGGGTGGCTTTACGGAGGGTTTCCCCAGGGGCGCGGGGCGCTCACCGGTCCCATGAGCGGCGGGCGGCGGCGACCTGGGTGAGGACCTGGTGGAGGACCTGGCTGCCGGGCGGCACCAGCGGGGGCTCGTACGTCCAGGCGTGCCCGACCCACGGGTCGGCCAGGTGGTCGTCGGCCACCGGGGTCAGCCGCAGCAGCGAACGCCACAGCGGGTCGAGCAGCGGGCCGTAGCCGGCGGACTCCTCGCGGTCGGCGACCATCATCAGGTGCACGCCGACGGACGGGCCCTCGTCGGCGAGGTAGCGCAGCTGGTTGACGGCGCGGTCGTCGAACCCGTGCGGGAAGTCGTTGACGATCAGCAGCTGCTGGGAGGTGTCGAACCCGGGGGGCAGCGCGTCGGGCGCGCCTCCGCGCAGCGCCATCTGCACCAGGTCGACCCGCTGGGTGAGCCTGCCCAGCACGTCCGTCACGCCCGCGGCCCCCACGGCGGGCGGGGCCGCCAGCACACCGGTCTGCGTCAGCGGCACCAGCGCCTGCGCGCCGGATCCGGCCGGGTCGACGACGTGCACGGTGAACTCCCCCGCCGGGTAGACGGCGAGCAGCCGGGCCGCGTGGACCACCGCCGTCTCCATGGCGAGGCGCCGCATGTCGTGGGAGTCGTGGAACGGTCCGTCGAGCGAGCCGGTCCGTCCGCTGTCGATCCACAGCCCGCGCTCCAGCGGCAGCCGGAGCAGCATGGGGATGCGGATCCGGTCGGCCTCGGGCAGGCGGAGGTCGCCCAGGCGCAGCGCCATGGGTATCTCCATGGGCACCCGGTAGGCGTGCCAGACGGGGTTGTCCCAGCGCGCGAAGGCGGGGGGCAGTGCGGGCTCGACGACCTCGGCCTCGGCGACGAGCTGGTCGAGGTCCCGGTCGAGGGCCTCCCTCGCCTGGTCGACGAGCCGGCCGTGCCGGGCGCGGGCCGCCTCGCGCGCGGCGTCGCCCTGGCCGCCGATCCGGCTGCGCGGGTCGGACAGGGCCTGCTCGAGCTCCTTGTCCATGCGCGACTCGGCGAAGTCGACGGCGCTGCGGTAGGCGGCGGTGGTGCGGGCCAGGTCCTCGAACATGCCCCAGACCTGGTTGTAGAGCCGCTCCTCCATGGACCAGCCGGTGGCGTCCCCCGCGACGGGCTGCGCGGGCTGCCCCGGCCGGGCCGGCGGCGCGGCCGGAGGGGGCGGCGGCGGAGCGGAGGTCTGCCGCCGGGGGTGGCTGTAGTCGATCGGGCCGCCGCCGGTGGCCGGGGACGGGTCCGCCGCGCCGGCTCCCCCGTAGGCGGGCTGTGGTCCGTCCTGTCCCGGCCGGCCGGCCGGCTGCCCTCCGTACGCGGGGGGAACGGGCCCCGGGGCGCCCTGGGGCGCGGTGCCGCCCTGGTCCGGGCCGACGGCCGGTGCGGCGGCCTGGCGGGAGCGGTCGCCGTCGGACGGGCGGGGCGGGGGCGCCTGCACGGAGCGGGCGAGCCCCCGCGCGACCGCCTCGCCGATGCCGGCCGCGAGCTGCTGGGCCTGGGACAGGCCCTGGTCGGCGAGGAGTTCGGCCAGGCCGCCGGCGTACCCCTGGCCGACGGCGCGCACCTTCCAGGCGCCCTGCCGCCGGTAGAGCTCCAGGGCGATGACGGCCGACTCGGCCTCCAGACCGGTGATGGTGTAGCTGGCGACCTCGGTGCCGTCCAGGCCGGTGACGGCGACGAAGGGCGCCGCCACGGCGCCGAACCGGACCGGACCCGGGCCGCCGCCCGGGGCGGGCAGGGCGAGCAGCACGCTGACCCGGTGGACCGCGTCCGTCATGGCGTCCAGGTCCACCGCGAGACGGTGGTCCGCGGCCGCCTGCCGCGACACCTCCAGGCCGGGCTGGGTGGGGGCGCCCGGATGGGCCACCCACTCCGTCCCGTGGATCCGGCCGTTCTCGTCGCCGAGCGCGGCCGCGGCCACGACCGGCGTGCCGGCCGAGATCCGGATCTCCAGACGGGACTGGGAGAGCGGGTGGTTCTGCCCCCGCACCAGCTCGGCCGTCATCGCCTTCGTCCCCCTGTGTCGCGTGTGATGGGTGCGTGTGCCGCCGGCCGGTCCGGCCGGGCCCGGTCCCGGGTGCCTAGAGAACCGGCAGGATCGCCGGCATCAGGTCCTGGAAGGTGCGGCCGTTGGCCGGGTTGCCGAGGGCCGTCATCGTCCAGCCCGAGCCCGAGCGGTGCACCTTCGCCATGATCTGGGCCGTGTAGGCGCCACCGCCGGCCAGCGTGTAGCGGGCGAGTTCCTGGCCGTTGGTCTCGTCGACGAGGCGGCAGAAGGCGTTCTGCACCTCCTGGAAGGTCTGGCCCGTGAAGGAGTTCACGGTGAAGACGATCTGGTCGATGTGGACCGGGACGCGCGACAGGTCGACGAGGATGGCCTCGTCGTCGCCGCCCTGGCCGACACCGCCGACGAGGTTGTCACCGGTGTGCCGCACGGAGCCGTCGTCGCTCACCAGGTGGCGGAAGAAGACGACGTCGACCGGCTGCTTGTCCGCGAACAGGACGGCGGAGGCGTCCAGGTCGATCTCCCGGGTGCGCGAGCCGAACAGGCCGCGACGGGGAGCCGCCTGCCAGCCGAGACCCATGCGCACCGCGGTCAGGCTGCCGCCGTCGTTCTTCTGCAGACTGATGGCCTGACCCTTGGTCATGTTGACGGTCACGCGCTGATTCCCCTCTCGAACTGTCCCCTGTTGCCGCGAAGCCGCGGTTGACCTGAACCCTACGCAGGGGGACCGACAGTGACGTACCCAGGTCCGCACTTTGTGTCGGTCTTGCAACACAGTCCGTACCGGGCGGGGTCCGAAACGCGCCGAAGGCGCCGGTCGCGGGCCGGCGCCTTCCGCAGCCGTCAGGACAGGCCGGCCTCCTGCATCTGCCGCAGTTCCTTCTTCATCTCGGAGACCTCGTCGCGCAGCCGGGCCGCGATCTCGAACTGGAGGTCCGCGGCGGCGGCCCGCATCCGCGCGGTCAGCTCCTCGATCTGCTCGGCGAGTTCGGCGGCGGGGCGGTCGGTCGGCACCGTCTCGCCGGCCTTGCCCTTGGCGCCCTTCGCGCCCTTGGCCGCCTTGGTGCCGAGGGAGGGCACGGGCGCCTTGGTGCCGCCGCCGTCCTTCCCGGCCTTCCCGGCCCTGCGGTAGCCGGAGCCGAGCAGTTGCTCGGTGTCGACGTCCTCGCGGGCGATCTGGGCGACGATGTCGTTGATCTTCTTGCGCAGCGGCTGGGGGTCGATGCCGTTCGCCCGGTTGTAGGCGATCTGCTTCTCCCGGCGGCGGTTGGTCTCGTCGATGGCCTTCTCCATCGCCGGGGTGATCTTGTCGGCGTACATGTGGACCTGGCCGGAGACGTTCCGCGCGGCGCGGCCGATGGTCTGGATCAGGGAGGTGCCGGAGCGCAGGAAGCCCTCCTTGTCCGCGTCGAGGATCGCCACCAGGGACACCTCGGGCAGGTCGAGGCCCTCGCGCAGCAGGTTGATGCCGACCAGGACGTCGAACTCGCCGGCCCGCAGCTCCCTCAGCAGTTCCACCCGGCGCAGGGTGTCGACGTCGCTGTGCAGGTAGCGCACCTGGATGCCGAGCTCCAGGAAGTAGTCGGTGAGGTCCTCGGCCATCTTCTTGGTGAGCGTGGTGACCAGGACGCGTTCGTCCTTCTCGACGCGCGAGCGGATCTCGTGCACCAGGTCGTCGATCTGGCCCTCGGTGGGCTTGACGACGACCTCCGGGTCGACGAGGCCGGTGGGGCGGATGATCTGCTCGACGGTGCCGTCCGAGCGGGAGAGCTCGTACTGGCCGGGGGTGGCCGACAGGTAGACGGTCTGGCCGATGCGCTCCTGGAACTCCTCCCACTTCAGCGGCCGGTTGTCCAGGGCGGAGGGCAGCCGGAAGCCGTGGTCGACCAGGGTGCGCTTGCGGGAGGCGTCGCCCTCGTACATGGCGCCGATCTGCGGGACGGTGACGTGCGACTCGTCGATGACGAGGAGGAAGTCGTCCGGGAAGTAGTCCAGCAGGGTGTTGGGCGGGGAGCCGGGCGAGCGGCCGTCGAAGTGCATCGAGTAGTTCTCCACGCCGGAGCAGGTGCCGATCTGGCGGAGCATCTCGATGTCGTACGTGGTGCGCATGCGCAGGCGCTGGGCCTCCAGGAGCTTGCCCTGCCTCTCCAGCTCGGCGAGGCGCTCGGCGAGCTCCTTCTCGATGTCGTTGACGGCCCGCTCCAGGCGCTCGGGGCCGGCGACGTAGTGGGAGGCGGGGAAGACGTACAGCTGCCGGTCGTCGCTGATGATCTCGCCGGTGAGCGGGTGGAGCGTGGACAGCGCCTCGATCTCGTCGCCGAACATCTCGATGCGCACGGCGAGCTCCTCGTAGACCGGGAAGATCTCGATGGTGTCGCCGCGGACGCGGAAGGTGCCGCGGGTGAAGGCCATGTCGTTGCGCGTGTACTGGATGTCCACGAAGCGGCGCAGCAGTTCGTCGCGGTCGACCTCGTCGCCGACGCGGAGGGGGACCATGCGGTCCACGTACTCCTGCGGTGTGCCGAGGCCGTAGATGCAGGAGACGGAGGCGACCACCACGACGTCGCGGCGGGTGAGCAGCGAGTTGGTCGCGGAGTGCCGCAGCCGCTCGACCTCCTCGTTGATCGAGGAGTCCTTCTCGATGTAGGTGTCCGACTGCGGGACGTACGCCTCGGGCTGGTAGTAGTCGTAGTACGAGACGAAGTACTCGACCGCGTTGTTCGGCAGCAGCTCGCGGAACTCGTTGGCCAGCTGCGCGGCCAGTGTCTTGTTCGGCGCCATCACCAGGGTGGGGCGCTGGAGCTTCTCGATCATCCACGCCGTGGTGGCGGACTTTCCGGTACCGGTCGCGCCCAGCAGGACGACGTCCTTCTCACCGGCTTCGATGCGCCGGGCGAGGTCGGCGATGGCCGTGGGCTGGTCGCCGCTGGGCCGGTAGGGACTGACGACCTCGAAGGGCGCCACCGTGCGTTCGATGTGGGAAACGGGCCGCATGCCATCCACCGTACGACCCCCCACTGACAGCCGGTCCCGGTCAGTGCCTTTGCGGAGCGCGGGAGCGGTGTTCGACGGGGCCCCGGGCACTCGGCCGCCCGCGGGCCGGGGCGCGGCGGGCCGAGGAGTGGGCGGGGACGCCGGGCCTGCGCTCGGCGGGCGCCGCGGCGGGACCGCCCGTGATCAGGAGCGGATCGAAGATCACCACGATGCCCACGAGGACGAGGAGGGCGAGCGGGCCGACCATCATCGGCCCGAGCAGGGCGGCCGCGGGTTCCCCGGCGGTGGGGGCGGAGGTGCCGTGGACGTGCACGTCCACGGCGGCCATCCCGGTGTAGTGCATGCCGGCGACGGCGAGTCCCATGACGAGGCTCGCGCCCACGCTCCACAGGAATCCCCTGGCCCGTCCGGCCGCCCAGAGGGCGGCGGTGGCGGCGGCCATGGCGATGGCCACGGACGCGGCGACGGTGGGGACGTCGTACTCCAGACGTCCGTCGAGGCTCATGCCGGCCATGCCGAGGTAGTGCATCGAGGCGATGCCGAGGCCGGTGACGGTGCCCCCGGTGAACAGGGCCGTTCCGGACGGGCCCCGGTAACCGACGATGAAGATCCCGGTGCCCACCATGACGACGGCGACGGCGAGGCTCGCGAACGTCATCGTCCGGTCGTAGTGGATCGGCGTGCCCTCGACGGCGAAGCCCATCATGGCGATGAAGTGCATCGTCCATATGCCGGAGCCGATGGCCGCGGTGCCCAGGGCGAGCCAGGCGGGGCGCCGGGAACGGTTGGCCGTCATGGCCCTGGTGGTGCAGCGCAGCCCCAGGGCACCGCCGAGGCAGGCCATGAGGTAGGCCACCAGCGGTGTGACCAGGCCGTAGCTGAATCCGTCGACCGTGCCCTGCATGCGCGGCTGCCCTTCCCGCCCTGTGCGTCCCGGAATTCCCGATACAAGCCCCCCTCCCAGGGCCGCACCGGCGGCCAGGGTTGACGCAGAGAGTATGACCCCCACCGGAATGGTCGAACGACTTTCCGGCAAAGAAACACGCCCCTGCCCCATATGTGTGCCCCCAGTGTGCGGAGTACGGGCAACTCCGTTCAAACCGCGGCCATCCCGCACCCCTCTCGCGTTGACCCTCGGCTGTCACAGTTGAACCGTCCGTGACCGTTCGACGCGAGGAGTACGCATGCACGCACGCGCTGTCATCTCATCGGCCGCCGCGCTCCTGGGAACCGCCGCCCTCCTGCTCCCGCTCTCCCCCGCCCGGGCCGCCGGCGACACCGCGCGCCCCCTGGTGACAGCCCACCGGGGCGCCTCCGCGTACGCCCCCGAGAACACCCTGGCCGCCGTCGACGAGGCGGCCGCGCTCGGCGCCGACTGGGTGGAGAACGACGTCCAGCGCACCAAGGACGGTGAGCTCGTCGTCCTCCACGACGACAGCCTGCGGCGCACCACCGACGTCGAGGAGGTCTTCCCCGGCCGGGCGCCGTGGAAGGTGAAGGACTTCACCCTCGCGGAGATCGCCCGCCTGGACGCGGGCAGCTGGTTCGGCCCCGCGTACGCGGGCGCGCGCGTGCCGACGCTGGAGCAGTTCGTGGACCGGGTCGAGCACCACCGCCAGAAGCTGCTGCTGGAGATCAAGAACCCGCAGCTGTACCCCGGCATCGAGCGGCAGGCCCTCAAGGTCCTGGGCAACCAGGGCTGGCTCGACCGCCGGCACGTGAAGCACCGGCTGATCGTGCAGAGCTTCAGCGCGGACAGCGTGCGGACCGTCCATGAGCTGAAGCCCGCGGTGAAGACCGGCTTCCTCGGGACGCCGCCCGCGGCGGACCTGCCCGCGTACGCGGCCTTCACCGACCAGATCAACCCCTCGCACGCCTCCCTCTCCGCCGGGTACGTCGCCGCCGTGCACGCCCTCGACGGTGCGCACGGCAAGCCGCTGGAGGTCTTCACCTGGACCGTGAACGACGCGGCGGCCGCCCGGCGGGTCGCCGGGTTCGGGGTCGACGGGATCATCACCGACACGCCCGACGTGGTGCGGGACGCGGTGCGCGACTGAGGCGCCCGCCCCGCCCCCGCGTTGTCGGTGGCGGGCCGTACGGTGGGGCGCATGGACAGCCATGGGCGGTACGAGCAGCGGGTCGTGTGGGCCGTCGTCGGCACCGGCATCGGCCCGCTGCTGCTGGCCGCGACCCGTGCGGGCCTGGTCAGCGTCGTGTTCCACGCCACGGACGCGGTGCGCGACAGCGCGCTGGAGCGGCTGGCGTCCCGGCTCGGCACCGAGCCCGTCGAGGAGCCCGGATCCCCTCTGCTGGCCGAGGCGGTACGCCAGGTCGAGGCGTACTTCGCGGGTGAGCGGCAGGCTTTCGACCTGCCGCTGGACTGGTCGCTGGTCTCCGGCTTCCCCCGCGAGGTCCTGCGGGAGCTGGCGCGCGGCGTGCCGTTCGGCACGGTCGTCGGGTACGGCGACCTGGCGGGACGGGTCGGACAGCCGGGCGCCGCCCAGGCCGTGGGCATGGCGATGGGCGCCAACCCGCTGCCGGTGGTCGTGCCCTGTCACCGGGTCGTGGAGAGCGGCGGCGGCATCGGCGGGTTCGGGGGCGGGCTGGAGACCAAACGCCGGCTGCTGGCCCTGGAGGGCGTGCTGCCCGAGCCGCTGTTCTGACGGCTCGGGCGGCGGGGCCCCGGGTCAGTCGTAGTGGCGCGCTTCGAGGATGTTGCCGTCCGGGTCGCGGAAGTAGAAGCTTCGCTTGGCCGGGCCGCGCGCCCCGAAGGAGTCGTGCGCGAGGTCCGTCACCGGTACGGACTGCTCCTGGAGGCGGCCGCGGAGGGCGTCGAAGCCGTCGGCCGGCAGGGACAGGCAGACGTGGTTGACGGGGTGGCCGGAGCTCTCGGCGGCGCCGGGGAGCATCGTCATGCGTTCGGCCTTGGCCAGCGGCATGAGGTCGAGGATGGTCTCCTCGTTGACGCGCACCGAGGGGAAGGGTGCCTCGCCGGCGGAGAAGTCGGCGAGCCTGACGGGCTCGAGGCCCACCGCCCTCTCGTAGAAGCCGGCGGCGGCGACCGGGTCGCGCACCCAGAGGACGATGTGGTCGAGACGCGTCGTGTGATCCGTCATGGTCCCAGCCTCCGCGATCTCCGCGACGGCCCGCAAGGGGTTTGGCCCGGCCCGCGGCCCGCCAGGGATGAGGGGAGACCGGGAGACGGGAGGCAGGCACGTGGTGCTCATGGTGTCCGAAGAGGTGCGCGGGGCGATCGCCGCGGGCCGGCCGGTGGTGGCCCTGGAATCCACGATCATCGCGCACGGACTGCCCCGGCCGCACAACCTCCGGGTGGCGCTGGAGCTGGAGGCGGCCGTGCGGCGGGAGGGCGCGGTGCCGGCGACGGTCGCCGTGCTGGACGGGCGGCCCCGGGTCGGCCTGGACGAGCGGCAGCTGGAGCGGATCGCGGGCGGGGACGGCATCCGCAAGCTGGGCCACCGCGACCTGCCGCTCGCGGTGGCCGGCGGGGCGAGCGGGGCGACCACGGTGTCGGGCACCGCCCTGCTCGCGTCGCTGGCGGGCGTACGGGTGTTCGCGACCGGGGGGCTCGGCGGGGTGCACCGGGAGTGGACGGTGACCCAGGACGAGTCGGCCGACCTGGGCCTGCTGGCGCGTACGCGGATCACCGTGGTGTGCGCGGGGGTGAAGTCGGTCCTGGACGTACCGGCGACGCTGCAGCGGCTGGAGACCCTGGGCGTCGCGGTCGCCGGGTACGGCACGGACCGCTTCCCGGGCTTCTACCTCTCCGACTCGGGACATCCCGTGGACTGGCGGCTGGACACCCCGGAGCAGGTGGCGGACGTGATGCGGGCGCAGGACGCGCTGGGCGGGCCCGGGTCGGCGCTGGTCGTGGCCAACCCCGTCCCCGAGGACGAGCAGCTGGATCCCGAGCTGCACGCGCGCGTGCTCGACGAGGCGCTGCGCGCGTGCGAGGCGGAGGGGGTCACCGGCCAGGCGGTCACTCCGTTCCTGCTGGACCACCTGGTCCGCCGCACCGACGGCGCCTCCCTCGCCGCCAACCTGGCCGCGGTCCGGGGCAACGTGCGCCTGGCGGCACGCGTCGCGGCGGCGTGGGCCGCCGGGGAGTGACGGGGGCCGTGCGGGACGGGGCGCTGCTGGTCGTCGGTGACGTGATCACGGACGTGGTCGCCCGGCACCGGGGACCGCTCGCCCCGGGGACGGACACGGCGGCGGCGATCCGGACGCTGCCCGGCGGCGCGGGCGCCAACGTGGCCTGCTGGGCGGCGCGTCGGGGCGGCGAGGTGCGGCTCCTGGGCCGGGTGGGGTCGGACTCTGCGGCCTGGCACGAGCGGGAGCTGGCCGCCCGGGGGGTGCGTCCCCTGCTCGTCGTCGACGAGCAGGCGCCGACGGGGACGGTGGTCTGCCTCGTCGACGAGGACGCGGCCGGGGAGCGGACCTTCCTCACCGACAGCGGCGCGTCGCTGCGGCTGGAGCCCGGTGACTGGTCGGACGCGTTGCTGGACGGAGTGGCGCGGCTGCACCTGTCGGGCTACCTCCTGTTCACCGAACCGAGCCGCGCCCTCGTCGCGGTGGCCCTGGAGGCGGCACGCGCGCGCGGGGTGCCGGTGAGTCTGGATCCGGCGTCGGCCGGGTTCCTCCGGCGGTTGGGCGCCGACCGGTTCCTGGCGCTGATCGGGGGCGTGGACGTCCTGCTGCCCAGCCGTGACGAGGCGTGCCTGCTCACGGGGGTGTCCGACGCGGCGGAGGCGGCGGCGCGGTTGAGCCGGCACGTCCCGCTGGTGGTGGCCAAGCAGGGGGCGCGGGGCGCCCTGCTCGCGCGGTCCGGCGAGGTGTGCGCACGCGTCCCCGCCGTGCCGGCGGCTCCCCGGGACACCACGGGCGCCGGCGACGCCTTCACGGGCGCGTTCCTCGCGGCCCTGCTCGCGGGCGCCGACCCGGAGCAGGCGGCGCGGGAGGGGTGCGGGGCGGGCGCCCGGGCGGTGGAACGGACGGGGGCCGTCCGCCCGCGCTCGGCTGACGCACGAGGCGCGGCGGCCGGGGGACGGCCGGTGGGCACGGGCCGGCCGCACCCGGTCCCGGCGGGGAGGGGACGGCCGGAAGGAGACGGGAGGGAATGGGCCGGGAAGAGGCGGGAAGGGGCGTGCCGGAAGGGGTGAACTCCGTTCGCCCACAGCCGGGAACCAAGCGGAATGACCCGTTTCCACAGGTCCGCACGCGGTTCGCGCGGGCCTGGCAGACTGGCGCACCGAGCCGCGGGGAACGGGACCGGCGCGGGGGAACCACGCGAGGAGAACCAGATGTCCATGGCAGGAAACCTGCGGAAGGTCACCGGTCTCGGCAGGGTCGGCGGCCTGCGCGGGATGGCCCGGTTCGCCCGGCGGCGCCCCCGCGTGGATCTGAGTCACCCGGCCCGGTCCCCGCTGGGCTCCTCGGTGGTCAACTGCGTGACGTACCGGGACGGTCGCCGCACGTCCGCGCGCGGGGACCTGGTGGACGCCGTGAAGCGGGTGCGCGAGAGCGGCGACGGTTTCCTCTGGCTGGGCCTGCACGAGCCGACAAACCAGGAGTTCGCGGGCATCGCCGAGCTGTTCGACCTGCATCCGCTGGCGGTCGAGGACGCGGTCGAGGCCCACCAGCGCCCCAAGCTGGAGCGGTACGGCGAGACCTTGTTCGCGGTGCTCAAGACGGTCTGCTACGTCGAGCACGACGAACTCACCGCCACCAGCGAGGTGGTGGACACCGGCGAGATCATGGTGTTCGTCGGGGAGGACTTCGTGATCACCGTCCGGCACGGGCGGCACGGGTCGCTGGGACCGCTGCGCGAGGAGCTGGAGTCCGACCCCGAACAGCTCGTCAAGGGGCCGTCCACGGTGCTGCACGCGATCGCGGACCACGTGGTCGACGACTACCTGACCGTCATCGACTCGGTGCAGGAGGACATGGACCAGGTCGAGACGGACGTGTTCGCGGAGCACGGCGCGCGGGTCGATCCGGGCCGCATCTACCAGCTCAAGCGCGAACTCCTCGAACTGAAGCGGGCCGTGGTGCCGCTCGGCCGGCCCCTGGAGGAGCTCGCCACGCGGCCGATCCGGGTGGTCGCCCCGGAGATACAGGCGTACTTCCGCGACGTCTCCGACCACCTGCAGCGGGCGAAGGAGCAGATCGCGGCCTTCGACGAACTGCTCAACTCCATCCTCCAGGCGCATCTCGCCCAGGTGACCGTCGCGCAGAACGAGGACATGCGCAAGATCACCGCGTGGGCGGCGATCGTCGCGGTGCCGACGATGGTCTGCGGGATGTACGGCATGAACTTCGACCACATGCCGGAGCTGCACTGGCGGTACGGGTACGGCATGGTGATCGGCGTGATATCCGTGGCGTGTCTGCTGCTGCACCGGGCGTTCCGGCGCAGCGGCTGGCTCTGACCCCCGCCCCCGTGCCCGCCGGTGCGGCGGACCGCGGTCAGCCCTCGGTGGTCCTGGCGTAGACGCTCCCGGCCCAGGTGGCGATCTGGTCCTGCGACAGGTGCCGGGCGAGGTCGGCCTCGCTGATCATGCCGACGAGGCGCTTGTCCTCGATGACGGGGAGCCGGCGGATCCGGTGCGTCTGCATCTCCCGGAGGACCTCGCCGACGTCGGCGTCCGCCTCGATCCAGCGCGGTGTCCCCTTGGCCATGTCACCGGCGGTGACCCGGGCGGGATCATGTCCCACGGCGACGCAGCCGACGACGATGTCCCGGTCGGTGAGAATGCCGCACAGCCGCTCGTTCTCGTCGCTGATGGGCAGGGCGCCGACGTTCAGCTCGCGCATCAGCTGGGCGGCGCGGTCGAGGGTTTCGTGGGCGGGGATCCACTGGGCGCCGCGGTGCATGATGTCTCCGGCGGTGGTCATGGGGTGCCTCCCGGTGCCGGACGGCCGGCGCGGCGCGGGGCGCACCGCGAGTCCCGGCGCCCCTCATTCTCACCGCCCCGCCCGCCGCCGGCACCCGGAGGGGACCGCCGGGGCCGGGCGTCCGGCCGGCGGGCCGCCCGTCCCGTCGGGAGCCCCTCCCCCGTGCCCGGGTCCCGGCGGTCTCAGCCGCGCCATGCCGGATGCCGGGGGTCGTCGGCCCGTACCAGCACGTCCGCCGTTGCGGCCGGATCCGTCTCCCGCTCGTAGCGTTCGAAGGCGGGGAGGGTCCAGTGCTCGGCCTCGGGGGTGCGGCGGCGCAGGGCGCCCGGGGAGAGGAGGACGTGGACGGTCAGGTCGAAGGGGAACCAGTGGCGCAGGAGGAGCGGACCGTGCATCACCAGCACGCCGCCGGGCGGGAGCCGGACGTAGGGGCTGCGGGTGGCGCGGTCGGTGACGGGGTCCCACAGATCGGGCAGGACCCGTCCGCTCCCGCCGGGTTCGAGGGGACCGAACACCTCGCGCCACAGGGCGCCGGTGTCGTACCAGCCGCCGTAGTAGGACTCCACGTCCCGGTGGCCGTACTCGAGGCGGACGGAGGCGGGGCGCAGAAAGCCCCCGGCGCCCACGACCAGGGAGGGACGGCCGCGTATCCGCAGCGCCCCGGCGATCCGCTCGGCGAGGTCTCCCGGGCGGGCGGCGGGGGCGCCGTCGACGGCGAGCCGCGGCCAGGGACCGCCGTCGGCCGTCTTCAGCTCCAGCAGGCGCTCGGCGAGGAGGTCGCCGAGCCGGTCCCAGGTGATCGCTTCCAGTCGCACACGGCCCATGATGCGTCAACGGCCGCGCGGGCCGCACGGACGTGCGCCGGGCGGAGCACGCGGTGCCCGGCACGTGGCCCCCGCCCCGTCGGGGGGAAGGAAGGACGTATGGCATCCCGCACAACTTCCCTCTGGGGCTTCGGACTTGTCGTCCACCAGCCGCTCAGGAGGCGCCACTGCGCCGGCTGCCGCCGTGGTCCCCTCCCCCTGCTCGTGCTGGAGAACGGCGCGCCGCGCTGTCTCGACTGCGCCGACCTGGGCCATCTCGTCCTCGTGCCGCGCGGCGACACGGCGCTCACCCGCAGGGCGCGGGAGGAGAGCACGCTGTCCGCGGTGGTCGTGCGGTTCGACCGGCGCAGGGGCCGGTACGAGCGGCAGGGCGTCCTGGTGGAGGAGGCGGCGCTGGCCCGGGCCGAGCGGCGCTGTCTCGCGGACGCCGAGGCACGCCGACGGCGCCGGGCACGGGACGCACGGCGGCGGGCGGCCGAGGACGCGCGGTTGACGGAGGCCTTCGCGGCGGAGATACGGAGGCTGTTCCCCGGGTGTCCCGCCGAGCGGGCCCGGGACGTGGCCGCGCACACCTCGGTCCGGGGCAGCGGGCGGGTGGGCCGGAGCGCGGCGGGCCGGGCGTTGTCCGAGGGAGCGGTGATCTCGGCGGTCGCGGCGTCCGTACGGCATCTGGACACGCCGTACAACCGTCTGCTGATGAGCGGGGTGCCCCGGCACGAGGCGCGGCGGCGGATCGCCCCGGCCGTGGAGACGGTGCTGGCGGGGTGGTCGGGGGCCGGGCAGGACTCCGCCGGGTGACGGCACGCGCCGCCGCCCGTGGACGCTCGCGCATGCCGCCGCGCTCCCCGGCCATGGCCGGCCGCACCCCCTTCGCCTTCACTGGGGGTGACGGCGCAAACGGTGACGGCCGGGCGTGATCCCGGCCGACGAGGGAATGGACGACATGACCGACGGGCCGTACTTCGTGCTGACGGTGCTGGGCGTGCTCGGGACCGGGCTGGTGGCCGGGGTCTTCTGCGGCTTCTCGGCCTTC
Organism: Streptomyces sp. Tu 3180; assembly: GCF_009852415.1. Classification (NCBI taxonomy): domain Bacteria; kingdom Bacillati; phylum Actinomycetota; class Actinomycetes; order Kitasatosporales; family Streptomycetaceae; genus Streptomyces; species Streptomyces sp. Tu 3180. Next base: position 2,261,632 of record NZ_WOXS01000002.1, read on the forward strand.
GTGATGAGGGGGCTCGCGGCCCTGCCGCCCGCGCGGGGCGTGGCCGCGATGCAGGCGGTCAACGTGGCGGCGGTGCGGCCGGCCTTCATGGTGCTGTTCCTCGGTTCGGCGGTGCTGTGCGCGGTGCTCACCGTGGTGACGTTCGTGCGGTGGCCGCAGGAGGGGGCGGTCGAGTCGCTGGTGGGCGGCGCGCTGTACCTGATCGGATCCTTCGGGCTCACCGCGGTCGCGAACGTGCCGCGCAACGACGCGCTGGCCGGGCTCGACCCGGAAGGCGCGGAGGCGTCCGCGTACTGGCCGGCCTATGTGCGCGAGTGGACGAGGTGGAACCACCTCCGCACCCTCGCCTCGGCCGGGGCGTCGGTGGCGTACCTCCTGGCGCTCACCTGACGGACTCCCGTACCGGCCCTCGGGAAAGCGCTGTCCGGCATCCTGCGGGCCCGCGCGAGCGGACGTATCGTGACCGGAGGACGGCCGAAGGGGTGCCGCCCGACGACGCACGGCCCCGTCACCCGCGCACGCAAGGAAGACGGCCATGGCCGATCCCAGGGGTTTCCTGACCACGCCGCGCCAGGACTGGCCGCGCAGGCCGGTGGAGGAACGGGTCCGGGACTGGAACGAGGTCCACGTCCCCGGGGCGCTGCTGCCCCTCATCGGCCCGCAGGCCGGCCGCTGCATGGACTGCGGTGTCCCGTTCTGCCACGAGGCCTGCCCGCTGGGCAACCTGATCCCCGAGTGGAACGACCTGGTCTCGCGCGGGGACTGGCGGGCCGCGGCGGAGCGGCTGCACGCCACCAACAACTTCCCCGAGTTCACCGGCCGGTTGTGCCCGGCGCCCTGCGAGGCGGGCTGTGTCCTCGCCATCAACCAGCCGGCCGTCACCATCAAGAACGTCGAGTGCGCCATCGCCGACCGGGCCTGGGAGGAGGGCTTCGCACCGCCGGCCCCGCCGGAGCGGCTCTCCGGCCGGACGGTCGCGGTCATCGGCTCGGGCCCCGCCGGACTGGCCGCCGCCCAGCAGCTGACCCGGGCCGGCCACACGGTCGTCGTGTACGAGCGGGACGACCGGATCGGCGGGCTGCTGCGGTACGGCATCCCCGAGTTCAAGATGGAGAAGCGCCATCTGGAGCGGCGCGTCGAGCAGATGCGGGCCGAGGGCACGAAGTTCCGCACGTCCACGACGGTCGGGCGCGACGTCGACGCCGCCGGGCTGCGGGCGCGTCACGACGCGCTGGTGATCGCCACGGGGGCGACCGCGTGGCGGGAACTTCCCGTACCGGGACGGGAACTCGCCGGGATACACCAGGCGATGGAGTACCTGCCGCTGGCCAACCGGGTGTGCGAGGGGGACCTGGAGTCGTCGCCGCTGTCGGCCGCGGGCAGGCACGTCGTCATCGTCGGCGGCGGTGACACCGGCGCCGACTGTCTGGGCACGGCCGTGCGGGAGGGCGCCGCGTCCGTCACCCAGCTCGACATCTACGCCCGGCCGGGCACCGAGCGGGACGACGACGCCGAGCCCTGGCCGACGTACCCGAAGCTCTACCGGCTGTCCCCGGCGCACGAGGAGGCCCGCGATCTGCGGACCGCCCCGGCGGCGGACGCGGACGCGCGCCTGTTCGCGGCGTCCACCCTGCACTTCACCGGCGACGCGGGCGGACGGGTGCGTGCACTGCACCTGGTGGAGGTGGACGCCGGACGCCGGCCCGTGCCGGGCACCGAACGCACCCTGCCCGCGGATCTCGTGCTGCTCGCGCTCGGCTTCTCCGGGCCGGACCGGGGGGACGGGCTCGTCGACCGGTTGAACCTCGCACTGGAACCGCGCGGCACGATCGCGCGGGACGCCGGCTTCGCCACCGACGTGCCGGGCGTGTTCGCGGCCGGGGACGCCGCCCGCGGGCAGTCGCTCATCGTGTGGGCGATCGCCGAGGGCCGCGCGGTGGCGGCGGCCGTCGACCGCCACCTGACCGGCGGCACGACCCGGCTCCCTGCGCCCATCGGCCCGTACGACCGGCCGATGACGGCCTGACCGGCACCGGGCGCATGCCGCGCGGGTGCCGCACGGATCCGGTCGATCGCCGCGCGGGTGCCGGACGCGTGCCGTTCCGGTCCTCACCGCACGCCGTGCGGGGGCCGGCCGTGCGCGGGCGGACGACCGGCGGCGGTCCGCCGTCCGGCACGGAGGGGCCGCCGTGGGCGGAGCGGTGCCGGAACCCAGGGCTTCATGCCCCACCGCTCCGCCCACGGCGGCACGGGGTGCGGCCACGGACCGGTGAGGAACCGGATCCGGGCCGCCGCCCCGCCGGGGGTCAGGGCTTGCGCCCCACCGCCCCGTAACCCGGGATCACCCCGTCGTCCTGCCCCTCGACCGGCTCCCCCAGCTCGGGGTGCCACTGGTGCGGCACCTGGACGCCGGGCTCGACCAGGTCGAGACCGTCGAAGAAGCGGGTGAACTCCTCGCGGGAGCGCAGCGCCAGGGTGACGCCCGCGGCCTTGAGCTTCTCCGTGGCCGCCATCGACTCCTCGGGGGTGAAGTCGGCCGTCGCGTGGGTGACGACCAGATGGCTGCCGGAGGGCAGGGCGGCCAGCAGCCGCCCCACCAGGTCGTGCGCCCCGTCCTCGTCGGGGACGAAGTGCAGCAGCGCGATGAGCGACAGCGCGATCGGCTCGGTGAAGTCGAGGACCTTCCGCGCGCCTTCCAGGATGGCGTCCGGGTCGCGCACGTCCGCCTGGAGGTACTCGGTCGCCCCCTCGTCCGTGCCGCGCAGCAGGGCCGCCGCGTGGGCCAGCACGATGGGGTCGTTGTCGCAGTACACGACGCGCGCGTCGGGTGCGATCCGCTGGGCGACCTGGTGGAGGTTGGGCTCGGTGGGGATGCCGGTGCCGATGTCGAGGAACTGGCGTATGCCCCGGCCGGCCAGCCAGCGCGTGGCCCGCTGCATGAACGCACGGTTCACCCGCGCCATCACCGGCACCCTCGGGTCCAGGGCCAGCATCTGCCGGCCCATGGCCTCGTCGACCGGATAGTTGTCCTTGCCGCCGAGGTACCAGTCGTACATCCGCGCGGGATGCGGCCTGCTCGTGTCGATCTCGACGGGGTGCTGCCCGGTCATGACGGACTCCATGAGTCTCTGCAACTGTTAGTGGTCAATTCAGTGCCAAGTCAGGTGGAACAAAAAAGGGGCGGCAACAGGCCTCAGGACAGCAGGAAGTCCGCCTCTCCCGCCTTCGCTCCTTCGATGAAGGCCGTCATCTCGGCGGAGGTGTAGATGAGCGCCGGTCCGTCCGGGTCGGTGGACTGCCGTACGGCGATCCGGCCGTCGTCGAGCTTCATCGCCTCCAGGCAGTTGCCTCCGTTGCCGCCGCTCCACGGCTTGTGCCATCCCTCGCTGCCCAGCTCCCGCGCGGGCATGCCGTTGTAGATCCGCTCGGTGCGGGCCCGCGGCTGGGGCAGGGACTTGAGGGACTCCGTGAGTTCCATTCACAGCTCCTTGCGGAGATCCCGGAGGATCTCCTTCGTGCGATGTGCCGTAGCGGCCTGCGCCGCCATGCGGTCCATGACCTCGAGGTGGGTCGCCACCTCGGCGCGCGCGTCCAGGTAGACGGCGCCGGTCAGGTACTCGCTGTAGACCATGTCCGGCAGTTCGGACACGGCGAATCGGAACAGCACGAACGGCCCGTACGTGCCGGGGTGCGGCCCGCCGGCGAACGGGGCGACCTGCAGCGTCACGTTGGGCAGCTTCGTGGCCTCGAGCAGTCTGTCGATCTGGGCACGCATCACCTCCGGGCCGCCGACCGGGCGGCGCAGCACGGTCTCGTCCATCACGACCCACAGCCGGGGCGCGTCCTCGCGGGTGAGCAGTTCCTGCCGCTGCATGCGCAGGGCGACGTGGCGCTCGATGTCCTCGGGCTGCGTCTGCCCGACGGCGCCCGAGCGCAGCACCCCGCGCGCGTAGTCCTCGGTCTGGAGCAGTCCGGGGACGAAGTGGGGGTCGTAGCTGCGGATGAGGGAGGCGGCGCCCTCCAGGCTGACGTACATCGAGAACCAGCCGGGCAGGATGTCGTGGAAGCGCTGCCACCAGCCGGGCCGGTTGGCCTCCTCCGCCAGCTGCACGAACGCCTCGGCCTCGTCGTCGCCGACGCCGTACGCCTTCAGCAGGAGCTGGAGGTACGGGATCTTCAGCGCGACCTCGGCCGTCTCCATGCGGCGGATGGTGGCGGGGGCCACCCGGAGGACCCGGGCGGCCTCCTCCCGCTTGAGCCCCGCGCGTTCCCGCAGGTCCAGCAGGCGCCGGCCGAGGACGACCTGGCCGACCGTCGGCGCGGACCGCGGTTCGCTCACGCTCCACCTCCACGAAAAGGAATGCTGACAGCCCGGCGGCGCCGTTCGAGGACCCGTTCCGAGGGCCGTCGGTCCGATCATCGACTCGAACAAGCCTTCGGGAGCCTCAACTGGCGCCGCGCGAGGTGCTGTTGCGAGCAGTGTGCCACGCCCGTCCAGACCGTCACACAGCACTCTGCATTTTTCAGAGTGGCACTTGCCAAGTGTTCACGGCGGGGCGATAGTGGCAAGCGTGATTCCGTCCGCGCCCTTAGGAACAGACGCCGCCGCAGGTTCCGTCGGCCTCGGCGCCGCCTCGGGAGCCGGCCCCGCGGGGGCCGCCGCCGAGCGCCGGTTCCGCTTCGAACTGGCCGCTCATCCGGGTTCCCCCGCCCAGGCCAGACGCCTGACGAGGGCCCGGCTGACCGGCTGGTCGGTGTGCGAGGACACCTGCGACACGGCGGCCCTGATCGTCTCCGAACTGGTCACCAACGCCATCGTGCACACGGCGAGCAGCCACATAGTCTGCGAGCTGCACGACGGCGACGGCCTCGTGCGCATAGCCGTGCAGGACGAGGGCTGCGCGCCGGGCCGCCCGCGGGCGAACACCCGGCAGCGGCCGGAGGAGGAGCACGGCAGGGGCCTGCTCCTCGTCGACACCCTGTGCCACGCGTGGGGGGCCCTCGAGCACGGCCCCGGGCTGCTGGTCTGGGCCGACCTGCCCCGCGAGGCCGACGCCCCGTGCGATCCCGCGGAACCCCGCGACGACCTGGGCTGGGGTGCCCGCCCGAAGCCCGGACCGTCCCGCGGCCCGGACGACGGCGACCGTGACGGCGACGGGCCCGACGGGACGCGGCGCACGGGAAAGAGCCCGGCCGTGCCCCCGCAGCAGCACCGCCGGGACGGGGGACGGGCGTGACGAGCACGTCCGGCACCCGGGTGGTGAGCCTGGACACGCTGGTCCGCCTCCAGCGCGCGCACCGCGCCCCCGGCACGCTCCGGCGGCTCCCGGTACCCGACGGCATGACGGCCCCGATGGGCTGCGACGCGGTGGCGACGCCCGCCCGCTTCGGCCCGCTGGTGATGCCCCGGCTGCCCCGGGTGGGCTGCGTCTACGCCGACGAGGCGCACTGGTGGTGGCTGGTCCCGTCCGACTCGGACTACGCCCTGGAGTGGCCCGCCCCCGCGCGCTACGCCACCGGCGCGGTCCTCCCCGACGCCCCGGACCTTGCGGTCCTGCCCGGCCTGATCCACCGCCCCGAGGGCACGCTCCCCTACACCCCGCCGATCCCCCTCTATCTCGCCCTGTGCCGTCTGACGGGCACCACGCCGGCCTGGTCCCGCCCGGTCAGCGCGTAACGGGCGGGCCGGCACCCTCCGGCGACGCCCGGCCGCCCTCCCACGGCTCCGGCCGCCCCCTCCCACGACTCCGGCCGCCTCTCCCCGCCCCCGGTCGCCCGGTGCCGTCCGGAAGGACGCACACCGCGCCCGCGCCACCCCCGCATCGCTCCGCGCCTCTCCGCGCCGCTCCGTGCCCGGCCCGGCGCACGGTCCCGCGTCCGCACACCCGGGCCCGGCTCTCAGCGCCCCCGCCCCGACCGATTCCCCAGGTCGTGCGCCCGCGCGCATCCTCCGCTCCGCTCCGCGCCCTGCCCCCGCGGGCCGCGCCCCGCCATAGTGGCCGTTCGTCGGACTCGGCGATCGGGGGAGGCCAGCGGTGGGAAGCGCACGGGGATCCGGGGCTCCGAGGCCACGGTCACGGGAGGCGGACGAACCGGGAACGGACCGCGCACCGGGCACGGACCGCACTGCGGGCACGGACCGTCCCGGCGGGCGGAGGAGGCCCTGGCGCCCCGCCCGCCGCGGGAAGCGGCCCGAGCCCGGCGCCCCGCCCCTCTCCGAGTCCGAGCGGCTGCTCTTCGGGGGACCGCTGCGCTACGACATGGGCTGGAACCAGCACTCCGAGGCCTTCCTGGAGCTGAACTTCCGCGCCATGATCACCCGCCTGCCCTCCCTGCTGGCCTCCAGCCTCCGGCTCGCCCTGCAGGCCGACCGGCGGGCCGCGCGGACCGTGCTGGCCGCCGAGGTGGGCCGGGGCCTGGCCCAGGCGGTGAGCCTGCTCGCGGTCAACAGCGTCCTGGGCCGGCTGCTGGGTGACGGTCCGATGGAGGAACGGCTGCGCGGTGCCGTGCCCGCCCTCGTCGCGGTGGCCGCCGTCATGATGGTCGCGGCGCTGCTGCGGGCGGCGAGCACCTACGCCACCGGACGCCTCGAACCCAAGGTCGAGCGGGTGGCGACCGAGCTGTACCTGGAGCGCGCCGCGGCCGTGGAGCTGGCCGCGATCGAGGACCACGCCTTCCACAAGCTGCTGGACACCGCCCAGCACGGCGCCTCCTCGGCCCGCCGCATGATCATGTACGGCACGCGGGTGATCAACGCGGCGATCTCGCTGGTCGCGGCGGCCGGCGTGCTCACCGTGCTGCATCCGGCGCTGCTCCCGCTGCTGGCGACGATGACGCTGCCGAGCGCCTGGAGCGCGCTGACGAACGCGCGCCGCCGCTACGCCTCGTTCCACACCTGGGTGCAGCACGCCCGCGCCGGCCAGTTGATCAGCCGCCTGCTCACCGAGCCGGAGGCGGCACCGGAGATCCGGGTGCACGGCGTCGGCCCGTTCCTGCTGCGCCACTTCCGGGCGATGTCGGAGACCGCGGAGGCGGAGCAGGCCCGGCTGGCCCGGCTGGCGGCCCGTACGGGTCTGTTCGCGGCGGCGTGGACGGGCCTGGCGACGGTGGCGACGTACGCCACGCTCGGGGGGCTGCTGCTGGCCGGGGCGATGGCGCTATCGGTCGCGGGCACGGCGATGATCGCGATCCGCACCGGCTCGGCGAGCCTGGAGACCCTGGTCCTGGAGGTGAACCAGTTGCACGAGGAGGCCCTGTTCGTGGGCGATCTGCAGCGGCTGTACGTCGAGGCGGCCGAGCGCGCGATCCCCGTGGGTGGTCTCCCGCTGCCGGACGACCCGCGGGAGATCCGCTTCGAGAACGTCACCTTCCGCTACCCGGGTGACGCCGCCCGTCCCGCCCTGGACGACGTCTCGCTCACCCTGCCGCTGGGCCGGATCGTGGCGCTGGTCGGCGAGAACGGCTCCGGCAAGACGACCCTGGTCAAGCTGCTCGCCGGCCTGTACACGCCCGAGCGGGGGCGGATCCTGTGGGACGACGTGGACGCGGCGGCCGTGGACCGGCGCCGGCTGGCCGAGCGCATCGCGATGGTGGCGCAGGACTTCAAGCGGTGGCCGTTCACGGCCCGGGTGAACGTCCTCCTGGGGCGGCCGTCGGCACCGGTGAGCGAGGAGCGGCTGGCCGCGTCGATCGCCGAGGCCGGGGCCCAGTCGGTGGTCGAGGACCTGCCGCGCGGCCTGGACACCCTGCTGGCCCGGCACTTCAGCGGAGGCCACGAGCTGTCCGGGGGACAGTGGCAGCGGCTGGGGATCGCACGGGCCGCGTACCGGCGCGGGCGCATCCTGATCGTGGACGAGCCGACGGCCGCCCTGGACGCCCGGGCCGAGCTGGAGGTCTTCGACCGGATCCGGGCCCTGGCGGACGGCGGCCAGACGGTCGTGCTGATCACGCACCGGCTGGCGTCCGTGCGTCACGCGGATCTGGTGCACGTGCTCGACCAGGGCCGGCTGGTGGAGTCCGGATCACCGGAGGAGCTGCTGGCCGCGGACGGCCTCTACGCGGAGCTGTACGCGCTCCAGGCGGAGCAGTTCACCGCGGCGCCCTCCCCGTCGCCGGCCGGGAAGGTGCCGTCGCCGAAGGCGGGCTGAACCGGCCGGTCCGGCCGGCTGCCGGGCCGGCGGCTCACGCCGTCACGTCACCGCCCCCGTCGCCGCTCCGCACGATCACCAGGAACATGTCGGTCGCGAGGTCCATGACAACCTCGGCGGGCAGGCCCTCCAGACGCCGCGCCTGCGCGAACTCCTCCGCCGGCCAGGACCCGCGCGGCCCACCTGCGGGAAAGCGTTCGAGCACCGTTCGCCCGTTCACCCTGCCACCTCCATGTAGCGCTGTACTCGTAGAGTTAAACGCCAACCATGGGGCGAACGCCTCGTCCGGTGACGGTACTGAGACGTAGTTGACACCTGTTCACCGCCAAGTGTGAGCGAGCTCTCGTCTTTTCGGAGTAATCCGTCGCCGTCCGCGCCGTTCCGCACACGCACCGTGATATCGGATGTGCTCGCCTCTCACAGGCGCCTCGGGAGTCGACGCGCGCCCCTGGGTTCCTCGCACTCCCCTGCCGGCCGGACGCGGTGTCCTCGCCGCAGCCGCCGGGGTGCGAGGGGCGGCGCGGCGGGGTCGAGAAGGCGGGGCGGAGCCCTTCGCGCGCCCGCGGGGTTCCGCCGGTTTCAGGTGTCGTACTCCTGGACGCGCCGGCCGTGGCCCCGCTCGACGAGGGCGGGCAGCCGCTCCCGCAGCTCGCTCACCACCGCCGGGACGTCGAGGGTGAGCAGGCGCCGGTCGCGCATCAGGATCCGGCCGTCGACGACGGTCGTGCGGACGTCGGCGGCGCGGGCGCTGTGCACCAGCGTCGCGGCGAGGTCGTGCACCGGCTGGGTGTGCGGGCCGGTGAGGTCGACCAGGATGATGTCGGCGCGGCGGCCGGGGGCGATGCTGCCGGTCTCCCCGCCGAGGCCGACCGCCCGGGCGCTCTGCAGGGTGGCGTGGTGCAGCGCCTGCCGGGAGGTCAGCCACCGCGGGTCGCCCTCCGCCGCCTTCTGGATCAGCGAGGTGAGCGCCATCGACTCCCACACGTCGAGGGAGTTGTTGGAGGCGGCGCCGTCCGTGGCGAGTCCGACGGGGATGCCGATGTCGCGCAGGGCGCGCACGGGTGTGGTGGTGGGCCAGGCGAACCTGAGGTAGCCGCGGGGCGCGGTGGCCACGGCCGTACGGCCGCCCGCGCGCTCCAGCGACGGCAGGTCGCTGTCGAGGATGCCGGTGCCGTGGGCGATGAGCACGTCGGTGTCGAGGATCCCGGTGCGTTCCAGGACCTGGACGGGGGTGACGCCGTGCCGGGCGAGGCTGGTGTCGGTCTGGTCGCGGTTCTCGGCGGCGTGCAGGTGCACGGGAAGCCCGTGCTCGCGCGCCAGCTCCGCGGTGGCGGCGAGGTCGGCGTCGTCGACGGTGTAGGGGGCGTGCGGGGCGAGGGCGGTGGTGACGCGGCCGCCGGCGAAGCCGCGGTGCCGCAGCGCGAACTCCAGCGACCGCTCCCTCCCCCGCGGCCCCTGGGAGGAGAAGTACGCCTCCCCCAGCAGCGCCCGCATGCCGCACTCGGCGACGACGGCGGCGACCGCGTCCATGGCGAAGTAGTGGTCGGCGAAGCAGGTGACGCCGCCCCGGATCATCTCGGCGCAGGCGAGCCGTGCCCCCAGCTCGACGTCCCGCTCGGTGAGGTTGGACTCCACCGGCCAGATCACGTCGTTGAACCACTCCCCGGTCGGCAGGTCCTCGGCGAGACCCCGCAGGGCGACCATCGGCGCGTGGGTGTGGCAGTTGATCAGGCCGGGCAGCGCGACCTGCCCCCGGGCGTCGATCCGCTCCCCGGCCGCCAGGCCCTCGACCGCCTCGGCGCTCGTCACCGACTCCACGGCCCCGTCGCGCACGACGATCGCCGCGTCGTGGGCGAACCCGATCCGCTCCCGGTCGTCGTGGGTGAGGACGGAGCATCCGGTGATGACGAGATCGGCCGGCCGCTCCGCGGCGGCGGACGTCGTCGCGGTGGGCGTCATCACGTCACCGTACGACGCCCTCCCGGTCCGGGGCGGGCCGAACCGCGGCATCGCCGTCGCGGCTCCGTGGCGGGGCGGGCCGGGCGCGCGTCCCGGCCTCGGCGCGAGCCCCGTCCGGCAGCTCCGGAAGGCGCAGCCCCGTCCGGTCGCGGCGCCGGACGAGTTCGTCCCGGAGCTCGGCGAGCCGCTCGGCGTGCCGGGGGCCGATCCGCCCGGTGTCGTCGAGGTGGACGGCGCAGGCGGTGATGGTGTCGACGAACTGTTCGAGGAGGGCGGCGACCTCGTCCGTGCCGTCGGTGTGCCGGGCCAGCGGAGGGAGTTCGGCGGAGGCGAGGGCGATGGCGGTGCGGGCCTCGGCGAGGGTGCGGTAGGCCTCGCGGCGCAGGGCCCAGCGGGCGGCGCGGTCGCCGGTCCCGCCGAGCACGTGGTCGAGGTACGCCTGCGCGGCACCGCCCGCTTCCGCGAGCCGGGCGCGGATGCCGCCGCCGCGCTGTCCCGGCATCGGCAGGTGCCCCACGACCAGCACGACGGCACAGGCCAGCAGCGTCTCGCTGATCCGGACGACGGAGACCTCGGGTTCGCCGCCGACCATCACCAGGGCGAGCACGAGCACGGTGACGACGGCGGTCTGCGCGGCGAAGTGCCGGGTGGCGACCGGGATGAGCGCCCCGCTGACCGCCACCAGCGCGATGAGCCCTTCGGGCCGGGGCAGCACGGCGGCGAGCCCGGCGAAGAGGAGCGCCCCGAGCACGGTCCCGGCGGCCCGGCACAGCACCCGGGAGGCGAGCGGCCCGAGGTCGGGCTTGACGAGGAAGACGGCGGTGGCGGGCAGCCAGTACCAGTGCTCGTGCTGCCCGTACCAGCGGGCGTGGTGCAGGGCCTGGGCGATCGCGACGCCGGCGCCGAAGCAGAGGGCGACCCGCATCCCGTACTCCCGCCCCCGCACGCCGAGGACGGTCCGCACCAGGGCGGCCCGGGACCGCTTGCGGCCGTGCAGGTCACCGCCCTCGGCCCGGTCGAACGCCTCGGCGGCGTGCAGGAGGGCGTCGTCGAGGGCGCGCAGCGCCGGGGCCGTGCGGGAGGGTGCGGGCAGGCGGCCGGTGGGGGTGTTGGCGCGTACGGCGGCGGCCAGCCGCCTGGGGCCCTCGGCCGCGCGGGCGGGTACCGGCTCCCCCGCCCAGGCCAGCGCGGTCGCGGCCTCGGCGAGCGGCAGCACGGCGGCGTACTGCGCGTGCAGCCGGCGCTCGGCCGCGGAGGAGGCGTACCTCCGCAGCCGGGGCCCGGCGAGTGCGTCCTGCGCGTGGTCGAGGGCGGCGGTGAGCGCGGCGCGGCGGGCGGTGGCCGCCGGTGACCCGGCGGCGTCGAGCAGCGCGGCGACGGCCTCGTACGCCCCGGCGACGGCGTTGCGTTCCCCGTCGAACCGGAAGCCGAAGCGGAGGTCCCCGGCGAGCGAGCCCGGCGTGGGCAGCGCCAGCCGCAGCAGGAGCAGCCACCCGGCGCCGGCGAGGAAGGCGAGCGCCCGCTGCCATCCCGGCTCGGGCAGCGGCATCCCGGCCCCGACGGCGGCCCCGACCAGCACCTGGGTGCCGACGGAGGAGCCGACGGGGCCGAGGGCGCTGATGCCTCCGGCGACCAGGCCGAGGCCGGTCAGCAGGAGCGTGAGCAGGACCGCCGGGGTGTGGTCCCCGGCGTACGTCCCGAGGGCCAGCCCGGCCGCCCCCGCGAGCGCGGGCGCCCCGAGCCGCCCGATCGAGGCCCGCCGGCTGCCGGGCCGGTCGTTGATCCCGGCGAGCATGGCACCGATGGCGGCGACGACCCCGAGGGTCGGCCGCCCGAGCGACACGGCCCCCGCCAGCAGCGGCCCGGCGGCCAGCGCGCCCCGCACGACCGCGCTCCAGGGGACCGGCCCCCGCTGGGTCCGCAGGGCGTGGGCGAGCCAGAGGGGCAGGGCGGGGGCGGATCGTGACACGGGGCTCCAGTCGTCGCGTCGGGGCGGGTGGGCTCGCGGGCGGCGGTGACCGGGCTGGTGGGGTGTGGTGTCCACGGTAGGCGGCGGGGTCGAAGAGCAGCGAACGGCCGTGTTTCCGGGATGTGACGATGCGGGACGAAAGACGCGCCCCTCGTGAACACACTCCGCGCCGCGTCCATTCCACCGGGTTCCCGCGGGGGCCGTCGCCGTGCGCGCGGGTGCGCGGCCGGGTCTCGCCGTCCCCGTGCGGACGACCGGGGCGTCACGCCCGGCCCGCCGGACCCGGCCGGCCCGTGGGGGCGGAGGTTTTCCGCAGCACGCCGCCGGACGTCCGGCAACCTTTCCGGCGGCTGTGACCACTGCCGAGGCGGAAGCGCGTGTCTCCCGAACCACGTAAGGACTCATCCGTGGCATCCCCCTCCCACCGCCGCCCCCGTCGCGAGCGGCGCGGCGCCCTGGTCCCGGCCGTCGCCGTGGCCGCCGCCGGGCTCCTCATGTCGCTGGTCGTCGCCCTCGCCCCCGACGACGGGTCCGGCACCGCGCAGGCCACGGCCACGGCCGCGTCCGCCACCGGCACCGGCGTCCGGCCGAGCGTCCCGCCCACGGCGACCGGGCGGGAACCGGGGGCGAAGCCGTCCACGGCGTCCCCGGCCCCGGAGCCCTCCGCGACGACCGCGTCGGCCCGGCCGTCGCGCGCGAGCACCCCCGCGCCCGCCCCGCGCCCGGCCTCCGGCGGGGCGCCGTCGGCGGGGCGGATCCGGCCCGGGGTCACCTACAGCGGAGTCGCCACCCATTACGACGCCGGGGACGGGAACGGCGCCTGCCTGTACGGCCCGAGCCCCGACCTCATGGTCGCGGCGATGAACACCACGGACCACGAGACGTCCGGGGCGTGCGGGGCGTACGTCCTCGTCCGCGCGGCCGGCGGGGCCTCCGTGACGGTCCGGATCACCGACGAGTGCCCCTCGCCCTGCGCCCCCGGGCAGCTCGACCTGAGCCGGGAGGCCTTCGGCAAGCTCGCCGGCCTCTCCGCGGGGCGGATCCCGGTCACCTGGAGCCTGCTCAGCCCCGGCACGTCCGACACCGTCTCGATCCGCTACAAGACCGGCTCCAGTAGCCACTGGTGCGGCATCCAGGCGATCGGCCACCGCAACCCGCTGGCCCGCCTGGAGGTCGGCACCGGCTCCGGGTGGCACCGGCTGACCCGCACCGAGTACAACTACTTCCTCTCCCCCGACGGCACCGGATGCGGCGGCGCCCTGAGGCTCACGGACATCTACGGGGAGCGGCTGACCGTCGAGGGCGTCCCCGTGCGGCCGGACGCCGTACAGCCGACCCGCGTCCAGTTCGCCCGGCACTGACACGGTGCCGTCCGCCCGGCGGGCACCCGGCTCGCGGCGACGGGGAGCAGTGGGCGGGCCCGCTGGGGTTCCCGCCGGTGGCGCGGCGGGCCGGTGCGCTCCCCGGGCGCCGGCGGACGACCGCGGTACCGGTCCCTCCGCGACTCCGGCGATGACCGTGGACCGGTGCCGGGGCCCTTGAAGCGGTACGTCGTGCCCGTGCGCACGCCCTCGTCGTCGCGGGACCGTCCCCGGGTGGTCTCCGCTGCGACGACGCCCCCGCGGCCCGGGGCCGTCAGCCCTCCACCGACCGCCGGAGGATCTCCTCCGCCTCGGTGACGGCTGCCGCGAGGGCATCCGGTCCGGCCGTCAGCCCCTCGAGCAGGGCGTCGACGCCGGTCAGCCCCGCCCGGCGCACCAGGCCCTTCTCGTTGGTCACCCACTCCCCGCGCGCCGCCATCACCGCGTGCGCGGTCTGGGTCGCGGCGACGGCGATGCTTCCCGCGACCTGGGTGAGGGCGCCCTGGGGGGCGTGGCCGGTCCTCGCGTAGGCGAGGGTGGCGGTGGCCGTGCCGTGCCAGCGGGGCGGGGCGGACGCGCGCAGTGCCGGCGGGTAGGCGGCGGGGCGGGGCAGGCCGCCCCGCAGCACCTTGTTGATCGCGAGCTCGGCGACCAGCAGGTAGGTCGGGATGCCGGCGAGGTGGAACAGCAGCGGCTCGACGCGGAACCGGCCCGCCTCCGCCTCCGCCAGCTCGTGCTCGACGACGTCGAGGTCGCGGTAGTGGACGTCGACCCGGCGCCCGTCGATCGTGAGCCAGGCGCCGCCGTTGAAGACACCGCCGCCCCAGTCGCCGATCCCGCAGACCTCGCCCTGCCAGCCCACGGCGCGCAGGTCGTCGGGGTCGAAGGAGCCCCGGTAGTAGACGGCCAGGTCCCAGTCGCTGCCGGGCCGTTCGGTGCCCTGGGCTCGCGAGCCGCCGAGGGTGACGGCCAGGACGCCGGGGAGGGCGGCGAGCCGGTCGGCGGTCGCCTCGAGGAAGACCTGGTCGGGGAGGGAGGGCACGGCTGCGGCTCCTGACGGGCGGGGACGGTCTGCGGGCCGGTGGAAAGACTAGGAGGGCGCCCGGACGGAGGCGAACGAAAAAGGGATGCGGCGGCGCCCGGGGGCCCGCATGATCGGTGGGTTGCCCGCCACGCCCCCTGGATGATCGGAGCCCGCGTGATCCGGCGCGTCACCGCCCCCGGCCCCTTCCCCCCGCCCGCCTGCTGCCACGCCTCCCCCGTCGAGGCGGACACCGCCGCGGGCTCGTGAGGAGCGGCGACCGGGCCGTGGTCCTGCGCCGGGCCCTGCCCCGCGACGCCGGCGCCGCGGCCGACGTCTGGCTGCGGTCCTTCGCCGCCGCCCTGCCGGCCGTGGTGCGGCCCCGGTCCGACGCCGAGGTGCACGCCTACTTCCGGCACGTACTCGTCCCGCTGCGCGAGACCTGGGTGGCGGCGGCGGGCGGGGACGTCGTCGGGGTGATGGTGCTGGAGGGCGAGGAGCTGGCGCAGCTCTACCTCGCCCCCGAGTGGCGCGGGCGCGGGATCGGTGACCGGTTCGTCGCCCTGGCCAAGGAGCGCAGCCCTGCGGGGCTCTCCTTGTGGACCTTCCAGGTCAACGGGCCCGCGCACCGCTTCTACGAACGGCACGGCTTCACGGCCGTGCAGTGGACGGACGGCTCCGGCAACGAGGAACGCGAACCGGACGTGCGGTACGCGTGGCGGCCGTAGGCGCCCCGTGCCCCGCACGGGGCGCCTACGGTCCCCGTACGGGGCGCCCGCGCTTCCCGTCCCCGGGGGCCGCGGGCTACGGGTGCAGCACCACCTTCGTGTAGCCCTCGATCCGCTTGTCGAACTTGTCGTAGGCCGACACCGCCTGCTCCAGGGGGAGTTCGTGGGAGACCACGAAGCTGGGCTTGGCCCTGCCCTCGATGATCATGTCCCGCAGATGCCGGTTGTAGCGCTTGACGTTGCACTGCCCCGTCCCCACCCGCAGGCCCTTCTCGAAGAGCTTGCCGATCGCGACGAGGAGCATGCCCTGCTTGGCCTGCTCGTCCGGGGCCCCCGGGTCGGCCGGGACGTAGAGGCCGGGCACGCCGAGCGCTCCGGTGGCCCGGACCGTGTTGACGAGCGAGTTCAGGACGGTGGCCGGCTCCTCGCGGTCCGTGCCGCCCTTCGTCGCCTGGTAGCCGACGGCGTCGATGCCCTTGTCCGTGCCGAGGCCCCCGGTCTGCTCCTTGATCTGCTCGGTCGGGTCGCCCTCGGCGAAGTTGACGGGCACCGCGCCGATCTCCTCGGCCTTCTGCAGCCGCTCGGGGACCCGGTCCACGACGAACACCTTCTTCGCGCCGCGCAGCAGGGCCGAGTAGGCGGCCATGAGCCCGACCGGTCCCGCGCCGTACACCGCGACGCTCTCGCCGGGGCGCACCTGGGCGAGTTCGCAGCCGTGGTAGCCGGTGGGGAAGATGTCGGCGAGGAGGATGAAGTCGGTCTCGTGCTCCTCTCCCGGCGGCAGCTTCAGACAGTTGAAGTCGGCGTAGGGGACGCGCAGGTATTCGGCCTGGCCGCCCTTCCAGGGGCCCATGGCGACGTATCCGTAAGCACCCCCGGGAAAACCGGGGTTGACGGTCGTGCAGTACCCGGTGAATCCCTCGGCGCAGTTGCGGCAGAATCCGCAGGCGACGTTGAAGGGCATGACCACGCGGTCGCCCTCCTTGAGCGAGGTGACCCCCTGGCCGACTTCCTCGATGATTCCCATGTTCTCGTGACCGAAGACGATGCCGGGTTCGGCGGCGGTGCGTCCTTCGTACATGTGCAGATCGGAACCGCATATCGCGGTGGAGCTGATCCGCACGATCACGTCGTTGGGATGCTGGATACCGGGCTTTTCGACGTCCTCGACCGCGACGCTGAACGGTCCCTTGTACACGACGGCCTTCATGGCGGTGACCTCCGCTCGACGGCACGGGAATCTTTTCGTCACGCCCCCCGCTCTCCGCGTGACTCATCTCTCATGATTCCGCGACCTACCGGGTCGGGCAAACCGGTAATGTCCGGCGACAGAGGTTCAAATGCGTCCGGTACCACACCCGAGCGGTACCGAGAACGAGAGGAGGCGGGAAATGGCGGCACAGCGACTGGGGACCCTGCTGGTCCCGGTGCCCGGGGTGTCGGGCACCGTCTACCCGCCGGGAACGACCGTGACGGTGCGTGGTCGCGGGGCGAGCGTCGACGCCTTCGTCAACGGCGACTGGCTCGCCCTGTCCTGGTGGGAGTTCTCCGACGGCCTGCGCGAGGACATCGCCGACCGCTGACGCCGGGCGGCGCCGGCGCCGTCAGGTGACCCTGACCCAGTCGAGGGTGCGCTCCACGGCCCGCTTCCAGTCCTGGTAGCCGTCCCGGCGCTGCTCCTCGCTCCATTCCGGGTTCCAGCGCTTCGACTCCTGCCAGTGGGAGCGCAGCTCGTCGGTGTCGCGCCAGAAGCCGGTGGCGAGCCCGGCGGCGTAGGCGGCGCCCAGCGCGGTGGTCTCGGCGACCACGGGACGGCTGACCGGCACCCCCAGCACGTCGGCCTGGATCTGCATGCACAGGTCGTTCGCGGTCACGCCGCCGTCGACCTTGAGCACGTCCAGGTGCACGCCCGAGTCCTGCTCCATGGCCTCGACGACGTCGCGGCTCTGGTAGCAGATGGCCTCCAGCGCGGCCCGCGCGAGGTGGGCGCCGGTGTTGTAGCGGGCCAGGCCCACCATGGCGCCCCGGGCGTCGGAGCGCCAGTACGGGGCGAACAGACCGGAGAAGGCCGGCACGAAGTACATCCCGCCGTTGTCGTCCACCTGGCGCGCCAGTTGCTCGCTCTCCGCGGCGCTCCTGATGATCTTCAGCTGGTCGCGCAGCCACTGCACGGCCGCGCCGGTGACGGCGATGGACCCCTCCAGCGCGTAGACCACGGGACTGCCCGCGAACTGGTACGCCACCGTCGTCAGCAGTCCGTGCTGCGACCGCACCAGTTCGGTGCCGGTGTTCAGCACCAGGAAGTTGCCGGTGCCGTAGGTGTTCTTGGCCTCGCCGGGGGAGAAGCAGACCTGCCCGACGGTCGCCGCGTGCTGGTCGCCGAGCACCCCGGTGACCGGGACGGCGGCGCTCAGCGGCCGGGAGGTGCGGGCCCGGCCGTACGCCTCGGGGTCGGACGAGGGGTGGATGGCCGGCAGCATCGCCCGCGGGACGCCGAAGATCTCCAGCAGTTCGTCGTCCCAGTCCAGGGTCTCCAGGTTCATCAGCATGGTGCGGCTGGCGTTGGTCACGTCGGTGGCGTGCACCCCGCCGGCCGGCCCGCCGGTGAGGTTCCACAGCACCCAGGCGTCCGTGTTGCCGAACAGGGCGTGTCCCGCCTCGGCGGCCTCGCGCAGTCCCTCCACGTTCTCCAGCAGCCACTTGAGCTTGCCGCCGGAGAAGTAGGTGGCCGGCGGCAGTCCGGCCTTGTGGCGGATGACCTCGCCGTGGCCGTCGCGTTCGAGGGCGGCGGCGATGCTGTCGGTGCGGGTGTCCTGCCAGACGATGGCGTTGTAGTACGGGCGGCCGGTGCGCGGGTCCCAGACCACCGTCGTCTCGCGCTGGTTGGTGATGCCGACGGCCACCAGGTCGGTGGCCGACAGGCCGCCGGTGCGCAGGGCGTTCTGGATCACCGTGTTGGTGCGCTCCCAGATCTCCACCGGGTCGTGCTCGACCCACCCCGACCGCGGCAGGATCTGGCTGTGCTCGAGCTGGTGCTTCGCCACCTCGTTCCCGGAGTGGTCGAAGACCATGAAGCGTGTGCTGGTGGTCCCCTGGTCCACCGCGCCGACGAATTCGGGCATCGTTGCGACCTCCTGGTGCGTCTAGGGTTCTTCGGTGGCCGGGCCCTCCTCGGGCTCCTGCTGCCTGGCCTTGAGCACCGGGCCGATGAGCAGGTCGTACACGACGGTCCCGAGGACCCCGCCGATGAGCGGGCCGACGATGGGGATCCACCAGTAGCCGCTGAACCACTGGAACGTCCCGGGCAGGGCGATCGCTCCCCAGCCCTCGAAGTAGGTGAACAGGCGGGGGCCGAAGTCCCGTGCGGGATTGATCGCGTATCCGGCGTTGGTGCCGAACGTCAGGCCGATGGCGACGACCACCAGGCCGATGAGGAACGGGTGGAGGTTCGACAGCGGGGCCGTGTTGCGGGTGTCGATGAGCGCGCAGATCAGAAGGAGCAGGATTCCGGTGCCCACGATCTGGTCGAGCAGGGGGCCCCACCACGAATCCCCGAAGTATTCGGCGGGGAACGTGGCGAAGATCGAATAGGTCCCCAGCGACTCGTCCCGCGGAATTCCCTCCCCGGCGTTGGACGCGTCGATCGCCCACCGGTAGCAGGCGTACACGAGCGCGGCGGCCACGAAGGCGCCCACGACCTGCGCCAGCCAGTAGGGCAGGACCTTCCGCCAGGGGAAGTCCCGCCGGACGGCGAAGGCGAGGGTCACCGCGGGATTGAGGTGGGCGCCGCTGACACCGCCGGCCACATAGACGGCGAACACCACGGCGAGGCCCCAGCCCCACGCGATGATGAGCCAGTTGGCGGGCCCGAACTCCACCACCTGCCGGCCCGATCCGGGCAGTCCGACGACGGCCACGGCCACTGACGCGATGCCCAGCAGGATCAGGACGAACGTCCCCAGGAATTCGGCGAGCATCTCGCCGAAGAGGTCTTTTCGATAGCCGCGTCGATGTGCAATGCGTTCAGCCATCGGCTCTCCTCGGCTGGAATGTCTGAGACTTTCCCTCCCCTCACCGGAAGCGTATGTCCATTGGTGGGATCATGCTCACGGAGCGTTGGATTTCCCTCTTATGGAGCACAGCGCGACGGCGCCCACCGGTCGCCGCGCGCGTACGCGTCCGTCGCCGCCACCAGCGCGTCGTCCCCGGCGGCACCGGCGTCGTGGCCGGCCTCGTCCACGATCACCAGCTCGCTGTCCGGCCAGGCGTGGTGGAGGCGCCAGACGACGCCGAGGAGGTTGCCGAGGTCGAGGCCGCCCTGCACCAGGGTGCCGGGGACGCCGTGCAGCAGGTGGGCGTCCCGGAGGACGACGCCCTCGTCGCCGCCCCCGCCGAGGAAGTGGCCGTTGCTCCAGTAGTGGGTGACGGTGCGGGCGAAGCCCATGCGGAACTCCGGGTCCCGGAAGCGCGCGACCGAGCCGGGCGGGGCGGGGACCATCGCCGTCTCCCAGTCGGTCCAGGCCCGTGCGGCCCGCTCCCGCACCTCGGGGTCGGGCGACTCCAGCAGCCGGTTGTACGCGGCGGCCGGGTCGCCGTCGCGCTCGTCCGCGGGCAGTCCGGCGAGGAACCGCTCGTGGGCCTCCGGGAAGATCTTCCCCAGCCCCCGGGTCAGCAGGGAGACCTCCTGGTCGGACCCGGTGGCGACCCCCGTCAGCACCAGCTCGGACACCACTTCGGGGTGCGTCTGCGCGTACCGCAGTCCCAGGACCGATCCCCACGACACGCCCCACACCAGCCACCGCTCGATCCCCAGGTGGGCGCGCAGCCGCTCCAGGTCCGCCATGAGGTGGGCGGTCGTGTTGACGCTCATGTCGGTGGCGGGGTCGCTCGCCCGGGGTGTCGAGCGTCCGGCGCCGCGCTGGTCGAGCAGCACGATCCGGTACGCGGCCGGGTCGAAGTACCGCCGGAGGTTCGGACTCGTACCGGATCCCGGCCCGCCGTGCAGCACCACCGCGGGCTTGCCGCGCGGGTCGCCGCTGGTCTCCCAGTACACGCGGTTGCCGTCACCGACGTCGAGCATGCCGCGGTCGTACGGTTCGATCTCCGGATACAGGCTCATCCGGGCACAGTAGCGGCCGCGCGGCGGACGATCATCCCGTTTCCGTGCGGGCGGTCCCGCCGCCCCGCACGGGCAGTCCCGCCGCCTCGGCCGCCGTGCTCAGCACCTCCCGGAGCATCCCGGGGGTGAGCCGGCCGGTGAAGGTGTTGCGCTGGCTGACGTGGAAGCAGCCGAGGAGGTGGAGACCGGGGCCGTCGGCGGCGGGCAGCACGACGTGGGCGCCGTGGGCGAAGGCGGGACGCGGCCGGGGCACCGTCCAGCCGGCCTCGGCGAACGCGGGCAGCGCGGCCTGCCAGCCGAAGGCGCCGAGGACGAGCGCGGCCCGCACCGTCGGCCGCAGCAGGTGCAGCTCCCGCACCA
The DNA here is from genome assembly GCF_009852415.1 of Streptomyces sp. Tu 3180. Taxonomy (NCBI): domain Bacteria; kingdom Bacillati; phylum Actinomycetota; class Actinomycetes; order Kitasatosporales; family Streptomycetaceae; genus Streptomyces; species Streptomyces sp. Tu 3180. Next base: position 2,282,296 of record NZ_WOXS01000002.1, read on the forward strand.
GCCAGGGCCGGCAGGTGTCCCGTTCCCCGGGCGTGGGCTTGTTGGCGGGCGGGGCGCAGTGCACGGGCGAGGTGACGCGTACGCCGTACAGCTCCAGGCCGTCCCCGGCGTGCACGGAGGTCGGCTGCGAGGCGAGCCCCACGTCGTACAGCGCCCGGTACAGCACGTCCCCGGAGCGGTCCCCGGTGAACATGCGCCCCGTGCGGTTGCCGCCGTGCGCGGCGGGCGCCAGCCCGACGATCAGCAGCCGGGCGTCCGGCGGCCCGAAACCGGGCACCGGCCTGCCCCAGTACGTCCAGTCCATGAAGGCGGCGCGCTTGGTGCGGGCGACCTCCTCGCGCCAGTCGACCAGCCGGGGGCAGGCGCGGCAGCCGGCGATGCGCCGGTCGAGTGCGGTGAGGCCGCCGGGGTCCATGACTCCACGGTAGGGGTACGGGGCGACGGGAGGCCGCGCCGGGCGGACCAGGTGCTGACCGCTCCGGGCCCGTGACCGGTACGGCGGCGGTCCCGCGGGGCGCGGCACCGCTCGAAATCCGGGCACGGTCCACCGGCGAGGAGGACTAAGGTCGGGGACATGGCTTCTGAGGGTGCGGAGTACGACAGGACGCGTGGGGCCGGGGACACGGCGGGGGCGACGGACGGGGCCTCCCAGGAGGCGGCGGCTCCCCCGGACCCGAAGATCGCCGCTGCCGTGGCGGCGGCCGAGGCGGCCGGGCCGCAGCCCGGCGAGACCGTGCGGATCGACAGCTGGATCTGGTCCGTACGCCTGGTCAAGACGCGTTCCCTCGGCGCCGCCGCCTGCCGGGGCGGCCACGTGCGGGTGAACGGCGAGCGGGTGAAGCCCGCGCACTCCGTCCGCGTCGGTGACGAGGTGCGCGTGCGGGTCGAGACCCGGGAGCGGGTCGTCGTCGTCAAGCGGCTGATCCGCAAGCGGGTCGGCGCCCCGGTCGCCGCCCAGTGCTACATCGACAACTCCCCGCCGCCCCCGCCCCGCGAGGCCGTCGCCCCGGCCGGGATCCGCGACCGCGGCGCGGGCCGCCCCACCAAGCGCGACCGCCGCGAACTGGAGCGCCTGCGTGCTCTGGGCGGACCGGGCCCCTTCGGCGCGCCGGGCGGGTTCGGCACGCCCGGTGGACCGGGCGGAGCCGGTGACCCGGGCGCCGCACCGGGCGGGTCCGGCGTCCGCCGCGGCGGATCCGCCGGTCGTGGTGGGGCCGCCGGCCGTGGGACGACCGGTGGCCGCAAGGCCCGCGGCAAGGGGTCCGGCGGCGCGGCCCGGCCGTGAGCACCCGGTGTCCGGCGGGGGCGCCCCTGCCGGACACCCTTTCCGGCCGCTGTCCCGGAGGGGACCGCGCCCCGCCCTCGCGCCCGTCCCCACCCGAGGGGGCCCGCCCGAGGGGGTCCCGTCCTCAGCCGCCCGTCACCGGCACCGCCCTCACCCACATCCGGTCCGCCGTCAGGTACCGGTCCACCCTCAGGCCCGCCTCCCCCAGCGCCTCCTCGAACTGCTGCCTCGTCAGCGGCCGTGCCCGGAACGTCTGCGTCCAGGTCGCGTCCGGGAACACGTACTCCGCGCGCACCGAGTCGACCCCGTCGCCGACCGGCTCCGACGACACGATCCGCACGGTGAAGCCGGAGGGGTCCACCCGCTCGCGCGGCACGTCGGTGTGGTAGTCCTCGCCCTCCCGCTGGATCAGCACGCACCCGCCCTTCGCCAGGTGCCGCACACAGGTGCGCAGCATTCCCCGCCGCACCTCGACGTCCCCCACGTGCACCAGGAACGACGCCAGGAGCACCACGTCGAACGTCTCGCCCAGGTCGAGCCTCTCCACGGGACTGTGTATCGTCCGCGCCCCGCGCACCCGCTCCAGCATCTCGGCGGACTCGTCCACCGCCGTGACCTCGAAGCCGCGCTCCAGCAGGGCGTGGGTCATCCGCCCGACCCCGCTGCCCAGCTCCAGGATGCGTGCACCCGCGGGCACCGCCGCGGCGATGACGTCCGGCTCGTCCCCGACGGGCAGCCGCGCGTAGAGCTCCACCGCGCAGCCGTCCGGGGTGATCGCCCCGGGTCCCGTCCCCTCGTACCCCTCACGCATTTCCGGTTCCATGCCCGTCCAACGGCCCGTTTCCGCACGCCCGTTCCCCTCCGCCGCGGATTCACCCGTTCGAGTCAGCCGGCGTCGGATCACGGGGCGTCCGGCAGCGCCGTATGTGCTCCTCGTCCGGGGAACCCGGAAGGGAGGAGGAGACGCGGACGGGAGTGGTGAGGGTGATGCGTACGGGCAGTGAACCGGTGACCGCGCGCAGTCCTCTGCGGATGCGGCTCTGGCTGAGCGTCTGGGGTGCGGTCTGGACGGTGTTCGGGACCGCGGCGTTCGCGGTCGTGGGGCGCTGGGGCTGGGCGCTCGCCTGCGGGCTGCTGTGGCTGGTCGTCATGGTCGACCTGGCCGTCGTCGTGCGGCGCATCCGCCAGGGCGCCCACTACCAGCCGGGCCGCGACGTCCCGCCGTACGAGCCGCCGAGCAGCCGCCCGTGAGCCGTGGCGGCGACGGGTGCGGGCGTGGCGGCGGGCGCGGGCCGCTCACGCCTCGAAGCGCGCCGCCTCGAGGTACTCCGGGTTCGGGTCCAGCGCCGCCGCCAGCCGGAAGTGGCGCTTGGCCGGGCGGGGGCGGTTCTGGCGCTGATAGGTGCGGGCGAGGGCGAAGTGGGCGAAGGCGTTGTCCGGCTCGCGCTCCAGGACGAGGGAGAACTCCAGCTCGGCGGGGCGCAGCTGGGCCGCGGCGAAGAAGGCCCGTGCGCGCAGCAGCCGCGCGGCGGTGTTCTCCGGGTGGACGTCGATGACGCCGTCGAGCAGCTTCACCGCGCCCTGCGGATCCCGGGAGGCGAGCAGCTGCTCGGCGGCACGGAAGTCGATGACATGCGTCTCCGGCGTACGTCCGGTCGAACCACTGGTCTCGGGCACGGCGCAATCCTTCCCTCGCTGGAGGGGTTCAACGCCTCGTCCGGGGCCGCTATTCCTGAGGGGTCCGCCGGGACGCCCGCGCCCTGCGGACGAGCTCGGCCCACACCTCCTTCACGCGCCGCTCCAGCGCGTCGAGGGGGACGTCGTTGTCGATGACGATGTCGGCGATCTCCCGGCGCTGTTCGCGGGTCGCCTGGGCGGCCATGCGCGCGCGGGCGTCCTCCTCGGTCATGCCGCGGCGCCGCACGAGCCGGTCGAGCTGGGTCGCGGGGCTCGCGTCGACGACGATCACGAGGTCGTAGAGGGGGGCGAGGCCGTTCTCCGTGAGGAGGGGGACGTCGTGGACGACGACGGAGTCCTCGGCGGCGGCCCCCTCCAGCTCACGGGAGCGGGCGCCCACCAGGGGGTGGACGATCGAGTTGAGGACGGCCAGCTTCTCCGGATCGGCGAAGACGACGGAGCCCAGCCTGGGCCGGTCCAGGCTGCCGTCCGCGGTGAGCACCTCCTCGCCGAAGGCGTCCACGACCGCCGCGAGGCCGGGTGTCCCCGGCGCGACGACCTCACGGGCGATGCGGTCCGCGTCGATCAGCACCGCCCCGCACTCGACGAGCAGCCGGGACACCTCGCTCTTGCCGGCGCCGATCCCGCCGGTCAGGCCCACCTTCAGCATGAGCGGAAGCTTAGGGCCTGGCGCCGGCGGGCCCTCCGGCGGACCCTCCCGTCGCGGGGTCCCGTCAGCCGTCCCCTTCGCGCTCCGCCAGGAACCGCTCGAACTCGCGCCCGATCTCGTCCGCCGACGGGATCTCCACCGGCTCGGCGAGCATGTTGCCCCGGGTCTCGGCTCCCGCGGCGGCGTCGTACTGGTGCTCCAGGCCCTGGATGAGGGCGGCGAGTTCGTCGTCGCCCTCCCGGACCTGGCGGTCGATCTCGGTCTGGGTGCGGTGGGCGTCGGTGCGCAGGGCGTGCGCGACGCCGGGCAGGACCAGCCCGGTCGCGGCCGTGATGGCCTCCAGGACGGTGAGCGCCGCGTCCGGGTACGGGGAGCGGGCGACGTAGTGCGGGACGTGCCCGGCGACGCCCAGGACGTCGTGTCCGGCCTGCATGAGCCGGTACTCGACGAGGGCCTCGGCGCTGCCGGGGACCTGGGCCTCGTCGAACGGGCTGCTGTGCCCGGGGACGAGGTCGGTGCGGTTGCCGTGCGGGGTGAGGCCGACGGGGCGGGTGTGCGGGACGCCCATCGGGATGCCGTGGAAGTTCACCGACAGGCGGACGCCGAGCCGCTCCACGATCTGCCGCACGGCCGCGGCGAAGCGCTCCCACTCCACGTCCGGTTCGGGGCCGGAGAGCAGCAGGAAGGGGGCTCCGGTGGTGTCCTGGACGAGGCGCACCTCGAGGGCGGGCACCTCGTAGTCGCTCCAGCGGTCGCGGGTGAAGGTCAGCAGCGGGCGCCGGGCGCGGTAGTCGATCAGCCGGTCGTGGTCGAACCGGGCGACGACCTGGTGGGGCAGCGCGTCGAGCAGCCGGTCGACGATCTGGTCCCCGGTCTCCCCCGCGTCGATGTATCCGTCGAAGTGGTAGAGCATGACAAGTCCGGCCGACTCCTGGGCGAGCGCCATGTCGACGACGGCCAGCCCCTTCGGCTCCCAGGCGTACAAATCCTGCGGATCAAGCACAGTGACCGCTCCTCCTCGTGTCCGTACTGCACAACGTGACGCGCGGCACCCGCATTCCCGGCGCCGGGAACGCGCCGAGGGCCCGCACCCCGGATGGGGTGCGGGCCCTCGGCCCTGGAGCTCGCGCTCAGCGGTCACCGCGCCCGGCGCGGGTTCCGCTCAGCGTGCGTGCGCTCAGCTCTGGCCGCCGGCCAGCTTCTCGCGCAGCGCGGCCAGCGCCTCGTCCGAGGCCAGCGCACCGGAGGTGTCGCCGCCCTCGGAGGAGTACGAACCGCCGCCGGACGCGGCCGGAGCGGCGGCCTCGCCACCCTCGGCAGCGGCCTGGGCGTCCGCCTCGCGGGACTTGATGACCTGCGCCTGGTGCTGCTCGAAGCGCTGCTGCGCCTCGGCGTACTGGCGCTCCCACTCCTCGCGCTGCTTCTCGTAGCCCGGCAGCCAGTCGTTGGTCTCCGGGTCGAAGCCCTCGGGGTAGATGTAGTTGCCCTGGTCGTCGTAGGACGCGGCCATGCCGTACAGGGTCGGGTCGAACTCGACCGCCGTCGGGTCGGCACCGAAGGACTCGTTGGCCTGCTTCAGCGAGAGGCTGATGCGGCGGCGCTCGAGGTCGATGTCGATGACCTTGACGAAGATCTCGTCGTTGACCTGGACGACCTGCTCCGGGATCTCCACGTGGCGCTCGGCCAGCTCGGAGATGTGGACCAGACCCTCGATGCCCTCGTCCACGCGGACGAACGCACCGAACGGAACCAGCTTCGTGACCTTGCCGGGCACGACCTGGCCGATCTGGTGGGTGCGGGCGAACTGCTGCCACGGGTCTTCCTGGGTCGCCTTCAGCGACAGGGAGACGCGCTCGCGGTCCATGTCGACGTCGAGGACCTCGACGGTGACCTCCTGGCCCACCTCGACGACCTCGGACGGGTGGTCGATGTGCTTCCAGGACAGCTCGGAGACGTGGACCAGACCGTCGACGCCACCCAGGTCCACGAAGGCACCGAAGTTGACGATCGAGGAGACGACGCCGGAACGGACCTGACCCTTCTGGAGGGTGGTGAGGAACGTCTGGCGGACCTCGGACTGGGTCTGCTCCAGCCAGGCACGGCGGGACAGGACCACGTTGTTGCGGTTCTTGTCCAGCTCGATGATCTTCGCCTCGAGCTCCTTGCCCACGTAGGGCTGGAGGTCGCGGACGCGGCGCATCTCGACCAGGGAGGCCGGGAGGAAGCCGCGGAGGCCGATGTCGAGGATGAGACCACCCTTGACGACCTCGATGACGGTACCGGTGACGATGCCGTCCTCTTCCTTGATCTTCTCGATGGTGCCCCAGGCACGCTCGTACTGGGCGCGCTTCTTCGAGAGGATCAGGCGGCCTTCCTTGTCCTCCTTCTGGAGGACCAGGGCCTCGATCTCGTCGCCGACGGCGACGACCTCGTTCGGGTCGACGTCGTGCTTGATCGAGAGCTCGCGGCTCGGGATGACACCTTCGGTCTTGTAACCGATGTCGAGCAGGACCTCGTCCCGGTCGACCTTCACGATGACGCCGTCGACGATGTCGCCGTCGTTGAAGTACTTGATCGTCTCGTCGATCGCTGCGAGGAACGCTTCCTCGTTACCGATGTCGTTGACCGCTACCTGCGGGGTGGTGGCGGTGGTCTCGGTGCTGCTCGTCATGTGGGAAAGGGCTCCGGTACGGACATTGAAGTCGTAGGTACTGCTACGCCGGAGCCCGTTTCGCTCTGCAGAAGCCGGACAGCCAAGGAAGCGCCTCACCTGCGACGGTGACGGCGCCTCGACAACCGAGGGGACATACAACAGATGCGAGCGCAGCCTGCTACGTCTGAGGTGCGCAGGCCCGCAGCGCAACTTGTAGCATACGGGGGCTGCCGGGCAGGGTCAATGCGCGAAGCCCCCCACCCGGGGCGGATCGCCGCATAACCGGCACAATTCCCGTCCCACGAGGCCGCGCAGGCCGTGTCGCGCCCCTGCGGCGACACGCCGGGGACGGGCTGGACGGAAGAGTACGACGAGGGAGCCGATCATCCAAGAGCCCGAAGCACCCGAACCGGAGGCCACCCGACGGGAGGCCGGTGTCGCGGAGAGCTCCCGCGCCAACCGGGGCTGGTGGGACCGCAACGCGGACGAGTACCAGATCGAGCACGGCACGTTCCTCGGCGACGACCGCTTCGTGTGGGGTCCCGAGGGCCTGGACGAGGTGGAGGCCGAGCTGCTCGGCCCGCCGGAGGAGCTGAAGGGACGGGACGTCCTGGAGCTGGGCGCCGGCGCGGCGCAGTGCTCGCGCTGGCTGGCCGCCCAGGGCGCGCGCCCGGTGGCCCTGGACCTCTCGCACCGGCAGCTGCAGCACGCGCTGCGCATCGGCGGATCGTTCCCCCTGGTGTGCGCCGACGCGATCGCGCTCCCCTTCGCGGACGGCTCCTTCGACCTGGCCTGCTCGGCGTACGGGGCGCTGCCCTTCGTCGCCGACCCGCGGCTGGTGCTGCGCGAGGTGCACCGGGTGCTGCGGCCCGGCGGGCGCCTCGTCTTCTCCGTGACCCATCCGATCCGCTGGGCGTTCCCCGACGAGCCCGGTCCCGAGGGGCTCAGCGTCTCCGCCTCCTACTTCGACCGCACGCCCTACGTCGAGCAGGACGAGGAGGGCCGCGCGGTGTACGTCGAGCACCACAGGACGCTCGGCGACCGCGTCCGCGACGTCGTCGCCTCGGGTTTCCGCCTGGTGGACCTGGTGGAGCCGGAGTGGCCGGCCTGGAACACCTCCGAGTGGGGCGGCTGGTCCCCGCTGCGCGGCGGCCTGATCCCGGGGACGGCGGTCTTCGTGTGCGTGCGGGACTGAGCGCGTGATCCGCCACGACGCCCTGGACGCCCTTCCCGTGCGGGAGGCCCTGCCCGGGCTGACCGGCGCCCTCGACGCGCACGGCACCGCCGTGCTGGTGGCGCCGCCCGGCACCGGCAAGACGACGCTGGTGCCGCCGGCGCTGGCGGGGCTGCTCGGTGACGGGCCCGCGCGGCGCGTGGTGGTCGCCGAACCGCGGCGGATCGCGGCCCGCGCGGCGGCGCGGCGGATGGCGTGGCTGCTGGGCGAGGAGGTCGGCGGGTCCGTCGGCTTCACCGTGCGCGGGGAGCGGGCGGTCGGCCGGCACACGCGCGTGGAGGTCGTCACGACCGGTGTGCTCCTGCAGCGGTTGCAGCGCGACCAGGAGCTGACCGGGGTGGACGTGGTGGTGCTCGACGAGTGCCACGAGCGGCATCTGGACGCGGACACCGCGGCGGCGTTCCTGTGGGACGTGCGCGAGGCGCTGCGCCCGGAGCTGCGGCTGGTGGCCGCGTCGGCGACGACGGACGCCGAGGGCTGGGCGCGGCTGCTGGGCGGCGCGCCGGTGGTCGAGGCGGCCGGTGCCGCGTTCCCCGTGGAGGTGGTGTGGGCGCCTCCCGCGCGTGCGGTGCGGCCGCCGCACGGCACGCGGGTCGACCCGGCGCTGCTGACGCACGTGGCGTCGGTGGTGCGGCGGGCGCTGGCCGAGCGGGACGGGGACGTGCTGGTGTTCCTGCCGGGGGTGGGCGAGATCGCCCGGGTGGCCGGGCAGCTGGGGGATCTCGGCGGTGTCGAGGTGCTCCAGGTGCACGGGCGGGCCCCGGCGGCCGTGCAGGACGCGGTGCTGTCGCCCGGCGGGAGGCGCCGGGTGGTGCTGGCGACCTCGGTGGCGGAGTCGTCGCTGACGGTTCCGGGGGTGCGGGTGGTCGTGGACTCGGGGCTCGCGCGCGAGCCCCGGGTCGACCACGTGCGCGGGCTGAGCGCGCTGACGACGGTGCGGGCCTCGCAGGCGGCCGGCCGGCAGCGGGCGGGCCGGGCCGGACGTGAGGCGCCGGGTGCGGTGTACCGCTGCTGGGCGGAGGCGGAGGACGCGCGGCTGCCGCGGTTCCCCTCCCCCGAGATCAAGGTGGCCGACCTGACGGCGTTCGCGCTCCAGGCGGCGTGCTGGGGCGATCCCGACGCCTCCGGGCTGGCGCTGCTGGATCCCCCGCCGGGCGGGGCCATGGCGGCGGCCCGGGACGTCCTCGCGGCGATCGGGGCGGTCGGTCCCGACGGACGGGCCACGGAGCGGGGCGCGCGGCTCGCGCGGCTGGGGCTGCACCCCCGGCTGGGGCGGGCGCTGCTGGACGCGGCACCGGTCGTGGGCGCCGGGCTCGCGGCCGAGGTGGTCGCGCTGATCGGTGAGGAGCCGCCCCGGGAGTACGGGGACGACCTCGCCGGTGCGCTGCGGGCCGCGCGGCGCGGCGGTGACGCGTACGCGGGGCGGTGGCGGGCGGAGGTGCGCAGGCTGCGCTCGCTCGCCCCGGAGGTCCCCGGGGCCCCGGAAGCCGCGGAGGTTCCCGGGCGGCCCGTCCACGGCCCCGGCTCCTCGCCGGTGCGGCCGGACGGGGAGGACGCCCGGATGGGGCTCGTGGCCGCGCTCGCCTTCCCCGAGCGGGTGGCCCGCGCGGACGGCGGCTCGTACCTGATGGTGTCCGGCACCCGTGCCGAGACGGACGCGGGGAGCGCACTGCGCGGTGCGCCCTGGATCGCGGTCGCCGTGGCCGACCGGCCCGTGGGGCGGGGGCACGCGCGCGTGCGGCTCGGCGCGGTCGTCGGCGAGGACGTCGCGCGCCGGGCGGCGGGGGCCCTGCTGGAGTCGCGCGAGGAGGTCCGCTGGGCCGACGGGGACGTCGTGGCGCGGCGGGTCGAGCGGCTGGGGGCGGTGGAGCTGGCCGTGCGGCCGCACACCGGCGCCGACCCCTCGCTGGTGCGGGCGGCGCTGCTGGACGGTCTGCGGCGCGAGGGTTTCGGGCTGCTGCGGTGGCCGGCGGAGGCGGGCGTGCTGCGGCAGCGGATGGCGTTCCTGCACCGCCGGCTCGGCGAGCCGTGGCCCGACGTCTCGGACGAGGCGCTGCACGCGCGGGTGGAGGAGTGGCTGGAGCCGGAGCTCGGCCGTGCCCGCAGGCGGGCCGACCTCGCGCGGATCGACGCCGGGCGGGCGCTCGCGCGGCTGCTGCCCTGGGCCTCCGGCCAGGCCGTACGGCTCGACGAGCTCGCCCCCGAGCGGATCACCGTGCCCAGCGGGTCCGGGATCCGGATCGACTACTCCGACCCGGAGCAGCCGGTGCTGGCCGTGAAGCTCCAGGAGATGTTCGGGCTCCAGGAGTCGCCCCGGGTGGCCGGGGTGCCGCTGCTGGTGCACCTGCTGTCCCCGGCCGGGCGGCCGGCCGCCGTGACCGCCGACCTCGCCTCCTTCTGGCGGGACGGTTACAGGGGCGTACGGGCCGAGCTGCGCGGGCGGTACCCCAGGCATCCGTGGCCGGAGGACCCGGCCACCGCCGAGCCGACCCGGCACACCAACGCGCGGCTCGGGCGGTGAGCCGCTTCCGGTTCCGTCACCGGCCCGCACACGGGCGAGGGCGCCCCTCCGTCGTTCGCGGAGGGGCGCCCTCGCCCGTTGTTCCGGGTGTTCCGGTTGTTCCGGTGCGGTCAGGCGCCGGGGCTCGCCGAAGGGCTGGTGGACGGGGACGGGCCCGGTGACGCCGTCCCGGCCGCCGCCACGGTCAGTTCCACCGTGAGGGTGGCCCCGCCCGCGGTGGTGACGCGGAGCAGGAACGTGCCGGTGGTGTCGTCGGCGTACAGCTGCGGCAGCTTCAGCAGGCCGTCCGCGTCCGTCTCCAGGCCGCCGAGGGTGCGGACGGCCTTGCCGTCGGCGTCCTTGAAGTAGGGGCCCTTGTCGCTCGCGGTCGGGTCGTCGGCCGACCTGATCAGCGTGGCGGTGGCCGCGACCCCGTCGGCGGCGGCGCCGCCGCGGGTGGCCCTCATCTCGACCCGGTGCGCGAACTCGCCGCCCGGGACGCAGGTGAGCGCCTCGTCGCCGGTGCGCACGAGGGTGTCGGCGGCGCGCTCGGTGACGGTGGCCCGGTAGTCGAGGCCCGGTACCGTCCGGCCGGCGACGGTGGCGCGGACCGTGACGTCGCCCGTCTTCTCGCCCGCCCGCAGGGCGGGTGCCACGGCGACGCCCGAGCTGTCGGTGACGACGGTGGCCACGCTCTCGCCGCCGGTGAAGGTGGTGTCGGTGTCGCCGAGAATGGTGAAGCGGATCCGCACCTTCGCCACGGCCCTGCCGGCGTCCGTCTCGGCGCGGGCGCCGATCCTCTCGGTGAAGGTGTCGCCCGCCATCGCGGTGAGCTTCCCGGTGCCGGCGTTCTCCAGGTGGTCCACCGTGTCGGTGGGCGTCTGCGGCGTGCCGGGCGGCGTCGGTGACGGGGAGGGCTTCTCGGGAGCGGGCGGGGCCGGCGGCTTGGAGCCCGGGCTGTCGCCGGCCGGCTTCCCGGGCTTGGCGCCCGGCTTGGTGCCGGGCTTGGGCGTCGAGGTGCCCGGCGCCGACGGGGTGGAGCCGGCCGTGCGGCCGTCGCTGCGGCCCACGGGCAGGGCGCCGGTGCCGTCCGGGATCTCGTGGGTGCCCTTGCGGTAGTACTCCAGCCACGACAGGACGGTGTTCAGGTAGTCCGTGGAGTTGTTGTAGCTGAGGATCGCCTTGTTGAGGTCGCCCTGGTCGGACAGGTCCCAGCCGAAGCGGCACAGGTAGTGGCCGGCCGCGAGCGCGGCGTCGTAGACGTTGTTGGGGTCCTCACGGCCGTCGCCGTTGCCGTCGCGGCCCGCCCACTCCCAGGTGGACGGGATGAACTGCATGGGGCCGACGGCGTTGTCGTAGCTGCTGTTGCCGTCGTACGCGCCGTCGTCGGTGTCCTTGATGAGCGCGAAGCCGTTGCCGTCGAGCTGCGGGCCGATGATCGGGCTGAGGGTGGTGCCGTCGGCGTCGACCCGGCCGCCGCGGGCCTGGCCGGACTCCACCTTGCCGATGGCCGCGAGCAGTTGCCAGGGCAGGTTGCAGCCGGGCTTCTTCTCGCGCAGCTCGGCCTCGGCCTTCTTGTAGGCGTCCAGGACGGTCGCCGGTATGCCGGCCTCGCTGCCGCCGGACACGCCCGGGCCGGTGCTCGCGGACGGGGAGGGACGGGGGCTGTTGAGCGGCGGCAGGTCCGTGTAGTAGGGCGAGTTGCCGGTCGCGCCGACGCCGTCGGCGCTCTTCTCGGGCGCGGGCGTGGCGTCCGCGGTGGTCTGTCCGCCCCCGCCGTCGACCGTCACCCCCGGAGCCTGGGACGCGGACAGGGCCGCGACCGCCGCCGCGGCCACGGCGGTGGTTGCGGCTCCCTTGCGCAGCCGCCTGCCGAATTGCGCCGCCATAGAGTGAACCCCTCCCGTGAACGCCGGAGCGTCCGTCGCCGTCTTCGTATCCGCCCTGTTGTGACGATCCACCCGCCTCACCGGTTGTCCTCGGCGGGCGTGAATGTTTTCCGTTGTCCTCCGTACGCGCCCGTTCGTCCCGCGCCCGGACACGACGGCCCTCGTGACCCTACGACAACTTCCTTTGCCCGGACACCCGTTCATGCCCGGTATTCACCCATTGGCCATGTTCGTGCGTGACCGGTGACGCTGCGGGGCGTCCCGCATACTGGGGTTCGCCGATCGCCGGGGCTCGCCGGTCCCCGCCGACGTCCGCCGCGAGGAGACGCGTTGCCGTTCACACTGAGCCATGCGGCGGCGGTGCTGCCCGCCGTGCGCACCGACGGGGCCGGTCGTGGCCCGCTGGTTCCGGCCGTGCTCGTCGCGGGTTCCTCCGCTCCCGACATGACCTACTACGCGGCGAGCGTCCTGTCCGGGGCGATGGAGTTCGGGGACGTCACGCACTCCTTCCCGGGTGTGTTCACGATCGACGTGCTCGTCGCCTGGGCGCTGGTGGGTCTGTGGCTGCTGGTGCGCGAACCGCTGGTGGCGCTGGGGCCGCGGGCCCGGCAGGGGCGGGCGGCCGCCCTGCTGCGCTGCGGGGCGCCACGCGCGCGCGTGCGGCCGTCCCTGGTGCTGCGCTGGTACGTCTCGGCGGTGCTCGGCGCGCTGACGCACGTCGTGTGGGACGCCTTCACCCACCTCGACCGGTGGGGGATGCGGGTGTTCCCCGTGCTCGGCGAGAAGGTGGCGGGCTCACCCCTGTACTGGTACCTGCAGTACGGCGGTTCGGCGGTGGCCGCGCTGGTGATCGCCGTGTTCGTGGTGCGGGCGCTGCGCCGGATGCCCCGGTCCGCCGCGCCGGCGGGAGTACCGGTGCTGTCGGTCGCGGACCGGTGGTGGGCCGCCGCGCTGCTCGGCGGCTGCGCGCTGGCGGCGGCGGTGCAGCGGGCCTCGCGGTGGTGGGCCTTCCAGGGGGCGACCGCGAAACCCTGGGAGCTGGTCCCGACGGTGTGCTTCGGGGCGGGCGCCGGGCTCGTCCTCGCGTTGCCGGTCTACGCGGTGGCCGTCAGGGCGTGGCGTCCGGTCCCGGCCGCGCAGGGCCCTGGAGGCGCCGGTACGCGGCGGCCGGACCGTACGACCGCACGCTGAGGGTCTCGCCGGCCGCGACGAACACGGTGATCGTGCGGACCGGACGGGACCGGGGCAGCAGGGTGAGGGCGAGCGTGAGGCAGTCGCGGGCCAGCTCGGCCCACAGCCGCCAGGGCGGCGGCGCGCCGGGGCGTACGGGGCGCGCGGCGGTGGCCGCGCGGTCGGTGTGCCACCGGCCGTCGGTGACGCGGCGGCCGAGGTCCGCCGTGGCGTGCCGCAGCGTGGCTGCGCGGGTGGCGGGGGTGCGGGCGGTGCTTGCGGCGGCCGCGAAGACCGGAACCGGCGGAAACGCCTCGAGGGTGGGTCCGTCGGTGCCGGCCCGCGGGGGTGCCGCTCTGCGGTGAAGCATGCGTATACCCATGCCCCGCATCCTGGCGGGCGAGCCTGCGCGGGGCCGCCTCGCGGGGGCCACGCGGGTGAAGAGCGGTGCGGGGGGGGTGGGCGGCACGAGGGTCCGGGGCGGACGTCGTCCCCGGCCCGGCGGATGCCGGTGACCGCGGGTGCACGGCCGGCCGGACATCGCCGGACCGCGCCCCCTGCGGCCGAGCCCGCCCGAGACCGGCCGGGGCCGCCCGAGACCGCCCGGGGCGCGGCCCGCCGGGCGGCACCGGACCGCGCCCCCGCGGGTGCGCGCCGCCGCGGCGGGCGGGAGCGGCCGGGGCGGGAGGGACGGCCGGCCTCTCCGGTCTCCCACCCCGCACCCGCCCGGGAGGGCTAGTGCGCGGCCGACTCCCAGTCGCTGCCCGCGCCCACCGAGACGCCCAGGGGGACGCGGAGCCGGACCGCGTCCGCCATTTCGCGGCGGACCAGTTCCTCCACGGCCGGCCGCTCGCCGGGGGCGACCTCCAGGACGATCTCGTCGTGGACCTGCAGGAGCATCCGGGACGTCAGGCCCGCCTCCCGCAGCGCGCCGTCCACCTTCAGCATGGCGATCTTGACGATGTCCGCGGCCGTGCCCTGGATCGGCGCGTTCAGGGCCATGCGCTCGGCCGCCTCGCGGCGCTGGCGGTTGTCGCTGTTGAGGTCGGGCAGGTAGCGGCGGCGGCCGAAGAGCGTCGCCGTGTAGCCGGTCGCCCTCGCCTCGTCCACGACCCGGCGCAGGTAGTCCCGCACCCCGCCGAACCGCTCGAAGTAGGCGTCCATCAGCGCACGCGCCTCGGCCGCCTCGATGCTGAGCTGCTGGGAGAGGCCGAAGGCCGACAGACCGTACGCCAGGCCGTACGACATCGCCTTGATCTTGCGGCGCATCTCCGCGTCCACGGCGGACGGGTCGACGGAGAACACCCGCGCGGCCGCCGTGGTGTGCAGGTCCTCGCCCGAGGTGAACGCCTCGATCAGGCCGGCGTCCTCGGAGAGGTGGGCCATCACGCGCAGTTCGATCTGGCTGTAGTCGGCGGTGAGGAGGCACTCGAAGCCCTCGCCGACGACGAAGCCGCGGCGGATGGCGCGGCCCTCGTCCGTGCGGACCGGGATGTTCTGCAGGTTCGGGTCGGTCGAGGAGAGCCGGCCGGTGGCGGCGACCGTCTGGTTGAACGTGGTGTGGATGCGGCCGTCCGCGGCGATCGTCTTGATCAGGCCCTCGACGGTGACGCGCAGCTTCGCCTGCTCGCGGTGGCGGAGCATGATCACCGGCAGTTCGTTGTCGGTCTGCGTGGCGAGCCAGGCCAGCGCGTCGGCGTCCGTGGTGTAGCCGGTCTTCGTCTTCTTCGTCTTCGGCAGGGCCAGCTCGCCGAAGAGGACCTCCTGGAGCTGCTTGGGCGAGCCCAGGTTGAACTCGTGCCCCGCCGCCGCGTGCGCCTCCTTCACCGCCTGCTGCACGGCGCCCGCGAACATCTGCTCCATGGCCTCCAGGTGGGTCCGGTCGGCGGCGATGCCGTGCCGCTCCATGCGGGCCAGCAGCGCCGACGTCGGCAGCTCCATGTCCCGCAGCAGGTCCGCCGCGCCCACCTCCTCGAGGCGGCCCTCGAAGGCCTCCCCCAGGTCGAGGATCGCGCGGGCCTGCACCATCAGCGCCTCGGCCTCGGCCCCGTCGTCCGCGCCGAAGGCGAGCTGCCCGTCGGGGGCGGCGGCGGGCGCCAGCTCGCGGTGCAGGTACTCCAGGGACAGCGCGTCCAGGTCGAAGGAGCGGCGGCCCGGCTTGACCAGGTACGCGGCGAGGGCGGTGTCCATGGTGACGCCCTCGACGCTCCAGCCGTGCTCGGCGAAGACCCGCATCGCGCCCTTGGCGTCGTGGAACACCTTGGGGCGGTCCGCGTCGGCGAGCCAGGCGGCGAACGCCCGCTCGTCGGCCTCGTCCAGCTCGGCCGGGTCGAACCAGGCGGCCGGGCCGGCGGTCGTGGCCAGCGCGACCTCGGCGACCGAGCCGGTGCCCAGCGCCCAGGTGCCGACGGTGGCGACGCCGAGGGGCCCGGTGCCGTGCTCGGTGAGCCAGCCGGCCAGCTCGCCCGTGCCCAGGACGGTGCCGTCCAGCTCCACGCCGTCCGCGACGACCGGGGTGGCCTCGGCCTGCTCCCCGCCCGGGTCGACGGCGAAGAGGCGCTCGCGCAGCGACGGGTTCCTGATCTCCAGGGTGTCCAGGATCATCGCCACGGCCTTGCGGTCGTAGGCGGTCCGCTCCAGGTCGAGGACGCCCTTGGGCAGCTCGACCTGCCGCTCCAGCTCGGTGAGCCGGCGGTTGAGCTTGACCGACTCCAGGTGGTCGCGCAGGTTCTGCCCGGCCTTGCCCTTGACCTCGTCGACGCGCTCGACCAGCTCGGCGAAGGAACCGAACTGGTTGATCCACTTCGCGGCCGTCTTCTCGCCGACGCCGGGGATGCCCGGCAGGTTGTCGGACGGGTCGCCGCGCAGCGCCGCGAAGTCGGGGTACTGCGCGGGCGTCAGCCCGTACTTCTCGACCACCTTCTCCGGGGTGAACCGGGTCAGCTCGGAGACGCCCTTCGTCGGGTACAGCACCGTGGTGTGCTCGGAGACCAGCTGGAAGGAGTCCCGGTCGCCGGTGACGATCAGCACCTCGAAGCCCTCGGCCTCGGCCTGGGTGGCGAGCGTGGCGATGACGTCGTCCGCCTCGTACCCCTCGACGGCGAAGCGCGGGGCGTGCATCGCGTCGAGCAGCTCGCCGATCAGCTGGACCTGGCCCTTGAACTCGTCCGGGGTCTTGGAGCGGTTCGCCTTGTACTCGGTGAACTCCTCGGACCGCCAGGTCTTGCGGGAGACGTCGAAGGCGACCGCGAAGTGCGTGGGCGCCTCGTCGCGCAGCGTGTTGGCCAGCATCGACGCGAAGCCGTAGACGGCGTTCGTCGGCTGGCCCGTCGCGGTGGTGAAGTTCTCCGCGGGCAGCGCGAAGAACGCGCGGTAGGCCAGCGAGTGCCCGTCCATGAGCATCAGTCGCGGACGAGTCCCGCCGGAGGTCTGGTCGGTCTTCTTCGATGCTGTCTCTGCCACGCCCCCGATCCTGCCACGCCCCACCGACACTCGGCCCCGTCCCCACACCGCCGGGCCCTCGCGCGCCACGCCGCGGGGCCGCCGTCCGCGCCCACCGCCGAGTCCCGTCGCATCCGGCCCGCCCGCCCGTCGCATCCAGCCCACCCGCCCGTCGCATCCAGCCCACCCGTCACCTCCGCCCGGCCCGTCCCTCCCGCCATGCGCCCTCGTGCCCGTCCGCCCGCGCCCACGGACCGGTCCCCGCCGGGCGGACCGCCCGGCGGTCCGGGCCGCGCAGCCTCCGCTTCCGCCCCCGGGCCCGCCCGGCCACGGTCGTCGTCGGCACCGCGTGGCAGGATCGGAGACGTAGCTCACACGTGTACGCGAAGGGGAGTGCGCGATGGCCACGAAGCCGCCCAAGGGTGATCCGGTTCAGGACGCGCCGCAGGTCGCCGGGCCGAAGCACGCGGCAGCGGGCCTGCCGGCGATCGGCCACACCCTGCGTGTGGCGCAGCAGCAGATGGGGGTGCGGCGCACGGCGCTGACGCTGCTCAGCGTCAACCAGAAGGACGGCTTCGACTGCCCGGGCTGCGCCTGGCCGGAGCCGGAGCACCGGCACCGGGCGGAGTTCTGCGAGAACGGCGCGAAGGCCGTGGCCGAGGAGGCCACCCTGCGCCGGGTCACCCCGGAGTTCTTCGCCGAGCACCCCGTCGCCGACCTGGCCGGCCGCAGCGGCTACTGGCTGGGCCAGCAGGGCCGCCTGACCCACCCCATGTACCTCCCCGAGGGCGGTGACCGCTACGAGCCGGTCACCTGGGAGCGCGCCTTCGACATCGTCGCCGAGGAGATCGGCGCCCTCTCCTCCCCCGACGAGGCCGTCTTCTACACCTCCGGGCGCACCAGCAACGAGGCGGCCTTCCTCTACCAGCTGTTCGCGCGCGAGCTCGGCACCAACAACCTGCCCGACTGCTCCAACATGTGCCACGAGTCCTCCGGCTCGGCCCTGTCGGAGACGATCGGCGTCGGCAAGGGCAGCGTCCTGCTGGAGGACCTCCACCGGGCCGACCTGATCATCGTCGCCGGGCAGAACCCCGGCACCAACCACCCGCGCATGCTGTCCGCCCTGGAGAGGGCCAAGGCGAACGGCGCGCGCGTCATCAGCGTCAACCCGCTGCCGGAGGCGGGACTGGAGCGCTTCAAGAACCCGCAGACCCCCAAGGGGCTGACCACCGGCGCCGCGCTGACCGACCTGTTCCTGCAGATCCGCATCGGCGGCGACCAGGCCCTCTTCCGCCTCCTCAACAAGCTGATCCTCGACGCGCCGGGCGCGGTCGACGAGCGGTTCGTGCGCGAACACACGCACGGCTTCGAGGAGTTCGCCGAGGCCGCGCGCGCCGCCGACTGGGACGAGACGCTCACCGCGACCGGTCTCACGCGCGGGGACATCGAGCGGTGCCTGCGGATGGTCCTCGCCTCGAAGCGCACCGTCGTGTGCTGGGCGATGGGCCTCACCCAGCACAAGCACTCCGTGCCGATGATCCGCGAGATCGTCAACTTCCTCCTGCTGCGCGGCAACATCGGCCGCCCGGGGGCGGGCGTGTGCCCGGTGCGCGGCCACTCCAACGTGCAGGGCGACCGCACCATGGGCATCTTCGAGCGCCCCGCGCCGGCCTTCCTGGACGCCCTGGAGAGGGAGTTCGGCTTCGCCCCGCCGCGCGAGCACGGCTACGACGTCGTACGGGCCATCCGCGCCCTGCGCGACGGCCGCGCGAAGGTGTTCTTCGCCATGGGCGGCAACTTCGTCTCCGCCTCCCCCGACACGGCGGTCACCGAGGCCGCGATGCGGCGGGCCCGGCTGACGGTGCACGTGTCGACCAAGCTGAACCGCTCGCACGTCGTCACGGGCGCGCGGGCCCTGATCCTGCCGACCCTGGGCCGCACCGAGCGCGACCTGCAGGGCGGCGGCGAGCAGTTCGTGACGGTCGAGGACTCCATGGGGATGGTGCACGCCTCCCGGGGCCGGCTGGAGCCGGCGAGCCCGCACCTGCTGTCCGAGCCGGCCATCGTGTGCCGGCTGGCCCGCCGGGTCCTCGGCGAGGACAGCGTGGTGCCCTGGGAGGAGTTCGAGAAGGACTACGCCACGATCCGCGACCGCATCGCGCGGGTGGTCCCCGGCTTCGAGGACTTCAACGCGCGCGTGGCCCGCCCCGGTGGCTTCGCGCTCCCCCACGCCCCGCGCGACGAGCGCCGCTTCCCCACGGCCACCGGCAAGGCCAACTTCACCGCCGCGCCGGTGGAGTACCCGAAGCTGCCGCAGGGGCGGCTGCTGCTGCAGACGCTGCGTTCGCACGACCAGTACAACACCACGATCTACGGCCTCGACGACCGCTACCGGGGCATCAGGAACGGCCGCAGGGTGGTGCTGGTCAACCCCGAGGACGCGCGGGAGCTCGGACTGGTGGACGGCGCCTACGTCGACCTGGTCGGCGAGTGGAGGGACGGCGTGGAGCGCAGGGCGCCCGGCTTCCGCGTCGTGCACTACCCGACGGCCCGGGGCTGCGCCGCCGCGTACTACCCGGAGACCAACGTCCTGGTGCCGCTCGACGCCACCGCGGACACCAGCAACACCCCGGCCAGCAAGTCCGTCGTGGTGCGTCTGGAACAATCCGCTGCCGACTGAGCGTTCGCTCAGCGACGGCGCGGTACGGCGCACCGCGGCAGGCGGCGGTGCGCCCCGCGCGGTCGGCCGCAGTGATCACGACGAACGGAGCCGGACCCCATGGGAGAGCAACAGCACGTGAAGTTCCCGCAAGAGGTCATCGACGAGTACGCCGCGCTCGGCGTGGACCTGCAGGCCCTGTTCTCCGCGGGCCACCTGGGCACGCGCATGGGCGTGCAGATCCTCGAGGCCTCGGCCGAGCGGGTCGTCGGGACGATGCCGGTGGAGGGCAACACCCAGCCCTACGGGCTGCTGCACGGCGGCGCCTCCGCCGTCCTGGCCGAGACGCTGGGCTCGGTGGGGTCGATGCTGCACGGCGGCAGCTCCAGGATCGCGGTCGGCGTCGACCTCAACTGCACGCACCACCGCGGCGTCCGCTCCGGCCTGGTCACCGGGGTGGCCACGCCGGTGCACCGGGGGCGGTCCACCGCGACGTACGAGATCGTCGTCACCGACGAGGCGGACAGGCGGGTGTGCACCGCGCGGCTGACCTGTCTGCTGCGGGACGTGAGGCCCGGCGACGGGGAACAGGCCGGGGGCTGACGGCCGTCGGGGTGCGGGGAGCCCCCGCACCCCGCCACCGTTGCCTCCGGCCGGCCGGCGTCCTAGCGTTCGGAGCATGCGACGGGGAGGCACCTCTCGGGCGTGGGCGGGGGCGTTCGCCGTGCCCCTCGTGGCCGTGCTTCTGGCGGGCCCGGCGGCGACCGGCTGCGGGGCGGCGGGTTCCGGCCACGCGGGCCGGACCCCCTCGGCCGGCGCGGACGGCGGGCGCACGACCCCGCCGTCACCGCGGGTCACGTCCGACGAGGACCTGTGCACGAAGCTCGTCGGCCACTGGTCGCGCGAGGTGCTGAACGGCCGCACCTACGGCGACTACCAGTCCATGGGGCTGTCCGGCGGACAGTACGACGTCCTGCGCGAGGTGGTCGATTCCGCGCGGGCCGCCCAGCGTCAAGGAGCCGCGGACGTCGGCCGGCTGATCGACCGTGAGGCGCGCGAGGGGTGCGTCGAGTGGTACCGCGCCGGCGGGCCGGACAAGGGACCCTGGCGGTGAGCGGGGTCGGCCCGGTGGAGCCGGGCGAGGGCACTCACGTCCGGGACGCCTCCTTCGCGCCCCGCTCCCGACGCGGCCCCCTGGAGCGGTGCTTCGAGCAGCACCGCAGGGCCGTGCTGGGGGCGCTCCTCACCTCCGCCGCGCTCGCGGGCAGCGGCTACCTCTACGCCACCCGGCCCCGGCCTGAGCCACCGCCGCCCCCGCCGTACCCGAGCCAGGTGACCGCCATCGCCTACCTGAATCCGCAGGTCACAGGCGTCGGGACCGACCCGCGGAGTTTTTCCTTCGACGTGGGGATGACTATGGAATACGGCCCTCCGGTTACCGTCACGCGGATATCCCAGCCGTATGCCGGACTGTCCGTGACATCCAGCCCGCGCACCCCCTTTCGGACACGCACAGGATCCCCACGCAAGATCACGATCACCGTACGGGTGACGGAATGCGGAAAAGTGCCACGGAACGCCGGACTCCCTTTCCTGGACGTAACTTTGCGTAATACGCACGCAATCGAAGACCACAGCTTCATCCTCGGATCCCGGTACGCACAGGACCTCTCCCGCGCCCTGCAAGTAGCCTGCAGCAACGACTTCAGGTAATCACCAAAATGCTCGACACGCCTGAACGGACCCCGCCGGGTCCTGCGGTTTCTCACCATCCGGACAGGGCAAAACGGCGAGAATTCAGCCGTTCCCCCCACTCGGTACCGCTCTGCAATACGTCGTGTCATAACAAGAGCGTCACAGCCTTGGCCAGAGTCTCCTCCGCATTCCCCACCCACGCTTAGAGTCACGGCCAGTCACCGCGCCGCCCGATTCACACGTCGGCCCAGCGCTCGACTCGGCCGTTTCCACCGGGAAGCGGCTGTCAGGGGAAAGGACTGGATCGTGCGTCAACGTTCGCTCATCGCCATCACCGCCGCTCTGGCGGCGGGAGCACTCACCCTCACCGCCTGCGGCTCACGCGACGACGACGGCGGCGGCAGCTCGGACTCCGGCAACGGTGGCACCACCGTGGTCATCGGCGTCGACGCGCCGCTGACCGGCGACCTGTCCGCGCTGGGTCTCGGCATCAAGAACTCCGTGGACCTCGCGGCCAAGACCGCCAACAAGGAGAAGTACGTCGAGGGCGTCACCTTCAAGATCGAAGCCCTCGACGACCAGGGCCAGGCCTCCGTCGGCCAGCAGAACGCCACCAAGCTCGTCGCCAACGACGACGTCCTCGGCGTCGTCGGCCCGCTGAACTCCTCCGTCGGCGAGTCCATGCAGAAGGTCTTCGACACGGCCAAGCTGGTCGAGGTCTCCCCGGCCAACACCAACCCCGCCCTGACCCAGGGCGTGAACTGGCAGAAGGAGAAGGTCCGGCCGTACAAGTCGTACTTCCGCACCGCGACCACGGACGCCATCCAGGGCCCGTTCGCCGCGCAGTACGTCTACAACGACGCCAAGAAGAAGAAGGTCTTCGTCATCGACGACAAGAAGACCTACGGCGCCGGCCTCGCCGCCACCTTCACCGAGGAGTTCAAGAAGCTCGGCGGCAAGGTCGTCGGCACCGAGCACATCAACCCCGAGAGCAAGGACTTCAGCGCCGTCGCGACCAAGGTCAAGAACTCCGGCGCCGACGTCGTCTACTACGGCGGCGAGTACCCGCAGGCCGGCCCGCTGAGCAAGCAGATCAAGGAGGCCGGCGCCAAGATCCCGCTGGTCGGCGGTGACGGCATCTACAGCGCCGACTTCATCAAGCTGGCCGGCGCCGCCGGTACCGGCGACCTCGCCACCTCGGTCGGCGCGCCCGTCGAGGAGCTCCCCTCCGCCAAGGAGTTCGTCGCCAACTACAAGGACGCCGGATACAAGGAGGCCTTCGAGGCGTACGGCGGCTACTCCTACGACTCCGCCTGGGCGATCATCGAGGCCGTCAAGAAGGTCGTCGAGGACAACGACGGCAAGCTCCCCGACGACGCCCGCGCCAAGGTCGTCGACGCCATGCAGAACGTCTCCTTCGACGGGGTGACGGGCAAGGTCTCCTTCGACGAGTTCGGTGACGCCACCAACAAGCAGCTCACCGTGTACTCCGTCAAGAACGGCGAGTGGACCACGGTGAAGTCCGGCACCTTCACCGGCTGACCGCCCGCACCACTCCCACGAGCCGCGCGGGGCGCTGTTCCACTGGCGCCCCGCGCGGACTCGCATCCGGCCCCATCCGTCGAACATTCCGAAAGTCTCGGAGGACATGCGGTGAACGAACTGCCGCAGCAGCTGGTCAACGGCCTGCTACTGGGATCCATGTACGGCCTTGTCGCCATCGGCTACACAATGGTCTACGGCATCGTCCAGCTCATCAACTTCGCCCACGGCGAGATCTTCATGGTCGGCGCCTTCGGCGCCCTCACCGTGCATCTGTACCTCTTGCCCGACGGCACCTCCATCTGGGTGGCGCTGCCCCTGATGCTGCTCGGCGCCGTGATCGTCTCGGTCCTGGTCGCCATCGGAGCGGAACGGTTCGCCTACCGCCCCCTGCGCGGCGCGCCCCGCCTGGCACCGCTCATCACCGCCATCGGACTCTCCCTCGCGCTGCAGCAGGCCGTCTGGGCCTTCTACCCCGAGGCGAAGTCCAAGCTGGCCTTCCCGCAGATCGAAGGCGGCCCCTTCAGCATCGGCGGCGCCACCATCCAGACCGGCGACATCTTCCTTCTCGTCGCCGCCCCCATCAGCATGGCGTTCCTCGCCTACTTCGTGATGCGCACCCGCACCGGGCGTGGCATGCAGGCCACCGCGCAAGACCCGGACACCGCGAAGCTCATGGGCGTCAACACCGACCGCATCATCGTGATCGCCTTCGCCCTCGGAGCGGTCTTCGCCGCCGTCGGAGGTGTCGCCAGCGGCCTCAAGTACGGCCAGATCGACTTCAAGATGGGCTTCATCCTCGGCCTCAAGGCCTTCACCGCGGCGGTCCTCGGCGGCATCGGCAACATCTACGGCGCCATGATCGGCGGTGTGGTCCTCGGTGTCGTCGAGACCCTGGCCACCGCCTACATCGCCGACATCCCCGGCCTGGACAAGTTCGGCAGCCAGTCCTGGGCCGAGGTCTGGGCCTTCATCCTCCTCATCCTCGTGCTGCTGTTCAGGCCACAGGGCCTGCTCGGCGAACGCGTTGCGGACAGGGCGTGACACCGATGACCACACAGACCACCGCTTCCACCACCGCGGCCGTCCCCGCCGCGACCACGCCCACCGGCCTCATCGGCATCCCCCCGCACATCGGCCGCGCCCTCGCCACCGGCGGCAGCGTCCTCGCGGTCGTCTCCACGTTCCTCGCGTGGACCTGGACCTCCGCGTTCCCCGGCGACCTCACCGTCTACGGCTACCCCGGCGGACTCCAGGTCCTCGTCCTCGTGGGCGGCGCGCTCGCCACCCTGTTCGGACTCGCCTCCTACGGCGTCAAGGGACTGCGCTGGCTCACCCCGGCCGGCGGCGACGCCGCCCTCAAGTACGCCACGCTCGGCACCTTCGCCACCGCCTGGTACACCGTCCTCGCGATCAGCTTCGACCTCGGCGGCCTCGTCAACCTGGAGCCCGGTGGCTACATCGTCGCCGCCGCCACTCTGATCGCCCTCCTCGGCGCCCTCGCCCTGCCCTTCGAGCGGCCCGAACCCGACCTGTTCGACCCGGACGGCACCGGCTGGGAGCGGTTCAAGCACAACGCCGGCCACAGCGTGGCCGTCCTGCGGGCGGCCTTCGCCTCCGGCAGCCCCCGCCCCGTGCGCGCCCTGCCGTCGTACGCCGAAATCCTGATCATCGTCGGCGTCCTCGCCCTCGCCCTGCTCGTCTTCACCTACGGCATCGGCACCGAGTACGACGAACTCTTCGTCGGCTTCCTGATCACCGCCGGCTTCGGGTTCAGCGCGCTCAACCGCTCCGGCCTGATCGCCCACGCCTCGCAGATCACCGCACGGCACCAGAACATCACCGTCTGCGGCGCCTTCGTCGCGGCGGCCTGCTTCCCGTTCACCCAGACCGACGACCAGTACGCCACCCTCGGCGTCTACATCCTCATCTTCGCCACCGTCGCCCTGGGCCTGAACATCGTCGTGGGTCTGGCCGGCCTGCTCGACCTCGGATACGTCGCCTTCCTCGGCGTCGGCGCCTACGCCGCCGCGCTCGTCTCCGGCTCGCCCAGCTCGCCGTTCGGCGTCCACTTCCCCTTCTGGGCCGCCGTGCTCGTCGGGGCCGTGGCCTCCCTGGTGTTCGGCGTGCTGATCGGCGCCCCGACGCTGCGACTGCGCGGCGACTACCTCGCCATCGTCACCCTCGGCTTCGGTGAGATCTTCCGCATCGCGGTCAACAACACCGACGGCACCTCGGGTCCGGACATCACCAACGGCTCCAACGGCATCGCGTCCATCCCGGACCTGAAGATCCTCGGCTTCGACCTCGGGGTCCAGCACGACATCGCCGGCTTCACCATCGGCCGGTTCGCGAACTACTTCTTCCTGATGCTGCTCATCACGGCCGTCGTCGTCCTCGTCTTCCGGCGCAGCGGCGACTCCCGCATCGGCCGTGCCTGGGTCGCCATCCGCGAGGACGAGACCGCGGCGCTCGCCATGGGCATCAACGGCTTCCGCGTCAAGCTCATCGCCTTCGCCGTCGGCGCCACCCTCGCCGGCCTCGCCGGAACCGTCCAGGCACACGTCACCTACACCGTGACCCCCGAGCAGTACCTGTTCGCCGGCACCACCCCGCCCAACTCCGCCTTCCTGCTCGCCGCGGTCGTCCTCGGCGGCATGGGCACCATCGCCGGACCCCTCATCGGAGCCGCGCTGCTCTTCCTGATCCCCAACAAGCTCCAGTTCCTCGGCGACTTCCAGCTCCTCGCCTTCGGTATCGCGCTGGTCCTGCTGATGCGCTTCCGGCCCGAGGGACTCATTCCCAACCGGCGCCGCCAGCTGGAGTTCCACGAAGAGGCCGACGCGCCCACAGTCCTGAGCAAGACAGGGGCCTGACCACCATGACCACCGACACCACCACCAAGGACACCGCCCCGGGCGCGGCCGCCCCCGGCACCACCGTCCTCGACGCACGCGGCGTCACCATGCGCTTCGGCGGCCTCACCGCCGTCCGCGACGTCGACCTCACCGTCCGCAGCGGCGAGATCGTCGGTCTCATCGGCCCCAACGGCGCCGGCAAGACCACCTTCTTCAACTGCCTGACCGGCCTCTACATCCCCACCGAGGGCGAGGTCCGCTACAAGGGCAAGGTCCTGCCGCCCAAGTCCTTCAAGGTCACCGCCGCCGGCATCGCCCGGACGTTCCAGAACATCCGGCTGTTCGCCAACATGACCGTCCTCGAGAACGTCCTCGTCGGCCGCCACACCCGCACCAAGGAAGGCTTCTGGTCGGCCGTCCTGCGCGGACCCGGCTTCCACAAGGCCGAGGCGGCCTCCCGCGAACGCGCCATGGAACTCCTGGAGTTCGTCGGCCTCGCCGCCAAGGCCGACCACCTCGCGCGCAACCTCCCCTACGGCGAACAGCGCAAGCTCGAGATCGCCCGCGCCCTGGCCAGCGAACCCGGCCTGCTGCTCCTCGACGAGCCCACCGCCGGTATGAACCCCCAGGAGACCCGGGCGGCCGAGGAGCTCATCTTCGCCATCCGCGACCAGGGAACCGCCGTCCTCGTGATCGAGCACGACATGCGGTTCATCTTCAACCTCTGCGACCGCGTCGCCGTCCTCGTCCAGGGCCAGAAGCTCATCGAGGGCGACCCCGCCACCGTCCAGGGCGACGAACGCGTCATCGCCGCCTACATCGGTGAACCCCTGGAGAACGATCCCGGCGCCGCCGAGGCCGCCGAAGTCGAAGCCGCCGAAGCCGCGGCGGAGGCAGCGGACGAGGCCGCCACGGACGCCGCGCCCGGCAAGGAGAACGACCGATGACCGCACTCCTCGAAGTCGAGGACCTCAAAGTCGCCTACGGCAAGATCCAGGCCGTCAAGGGCATCTCGTTCAGCGTCGACGCCGGCGAAGTGGTCACCCTCATCGGCACCAACGGCGCCGGCAAGACCACCACCCTGCGCACGCTCTCGGGGCTCCTCAAGCCCGTCGGCGGCCAGATCAAGTTCAACGGCAAGTCGCTGAAGAAGGTCCCCGCCCACAAGGTCGTCTCCCTCGGGCTCGCCCACTCCCCCGAGGGGCGGCACATCTTCCCCCGCATGACGATCGAGGACAACCTCCGCCTCGGCGCCTTCCTCCGCAGCGACAAGGCGGGCATCGAGAAGGACATCCAGCGCGCCTACGACCTCTTCCCCATCCTCGGGGAACGCCGCAAGCAGGCCGCCGGAACCCTCTCCGGCGGAGAGCAGCAGATGCTCGCCATGGGCAGGGCCCTGATGTCCCGGCCCAAGCTGCTCATGCTCGACGAACCCTCCATGGGCCTCTCGCCGATCATGATGCAGAAGATCATGGCGACCATCGCCGAGCTGAAGTCCCAGGGCACCACCATCCTGCTCGTCGAGCAGAACGCCCAGGCCGCCCTCTCCCTCGCGGACCACGGCCACGTCATGGAGGTCGGCAACATCGTCCTCTCCGGCACCGGACGGGATCTCCTGCACGACGAGTCCGTCCGCAAGGCCTACCTCGGCGAGGACTGAGGCCGGCCCCGGCCCGCACGTGACGAGGCCCGCGCCCCCGACAGGGGCGCGGGCCTCGTCACGTGCACGGCACGGGCGGTCTATCCCCTGGACGCCTTCTTCTCCTCGGCGTCGTCGATGACCGCCTGCGCCACCTGCTGCATCGACATCCGCCGGTCCATCGACGTCTTCTGGATCCACCGGAACGCGGCCGGCTCCGTCAGCCCGTACTGCGTCTGCAGCACCGACTTCGCCCGGTCCACCAGCTTCCGCGTCTCCAGCCGCTGGCTCAGGTCCGCGACCTCGCGCTCCAGTTCCTTCAGCTCCGTGAACCGCGACACCGCCATCTCGATGGCCGGCACCACGTCGCTCTTGCTGAACGGCTTCACCAGGTACGCCATCGCGCCCGCGTCCCGGGCCCGCTCGACCAGGTCGCGCTGCGAGAACGCGGTGAGCATCAGCACGGGGGCGATGCGCTCCTCGGCGATCCTCTCCGCCGCGGAGATGCCGTCCAGCTTCGGCATCTTCACGTCGAGGATCACGAGGTCGGGCCTGTGCTCGCGGGCCAGCTCGACGGCCTGCTCGCCGTCGCCGGCCTCACCGACCACGGAGTAACCCTCCTCCTCCAGCATCTCTTTGAGATCGAGCCGGATCAGGGCCTCGTCCTCGGCGATCACGACGCGGGTCGTCATCGGAGGGACGTGCGACTTGTCGTCGTCGGGCACGTCTGCGGGCTGGGGCGACTCGGGGGCGCTCACGTGGGCTCCTTGATGCGGGGCAGGCCGGTACTGCTGACAAGAGCGTACCCAGCTGCGATAAGGTGGGGGCACGGCGGGTGACTGTCGACCTTCATTTCCAAGGGAGCCCCGGTAGCCCAGCGGTAGAGGCAATGGTCTCAAACACCATCCAGCGTCGGTTCGAATCCGACCCGGGGTACTTTTCCTCCATATCCAAGGTCATCACCCGAAGAGCGGATCTTCGCCTTCTCGTGCACCCGCCCTCCTAGTCCTCTCCGATGCGGTGGACCCGGACGAGGTTCGTCGAGCCGGACACCCCCGGCGGGGAGCCCGCCGTGATGACGACCGTGTCGCCCTTCTCGCAGCGGCCGTACTCCAGCAGCAGCTCGTCGACCTGGCGGACCATCGCGTCCGTGGTGTCCGCGTGCGGGCCGAGGAAGGTCTCCACGCCCCAGGTGAGGCTGAGCTGGGAGCGGGTCGCCGGCTCCGGGGTGAAGGCCAGCAGCGGGATCGGGGAGCGGTAGCGGGAGAGGCGGCGGGCGGTGTCGCCGGACTGGGTGAAGGCGACGAGGAACTTCGCGCCGAGGAAGTCTCCCGTCTCCGCCGCCGCGCGGGCCACGGCGCCGCCCTGGGTGCGGGGCTTGTTGTGCTCGGTCAGGGGCGGGAGGCCCTTGGCGAGGATGTCCTCCTCGGCGGCCTCCACGATGCGGGCCATCGTCCGCACCGTCTCGACGGCGTGCCTGCCGACGCTGGTCTCGCCCGAGAGCATGACCGCGTCGGTGCCGTCGATGACGGCGTTGGCGACGTCGGAGGCCTCCGCGCGGGTGGGGCGGGCGTTGTCGATCATCGAGTCGAGCATCTGGGTGGCGACGATGACCGGCTTGGCGTTGCGCTTGGCGAGCTTGACGGCGCGCTTCTGGACGAAGGGCACCTGTTCGAGGGGCATTTCGACGCCGAGGTCTCCGCGGGCGACCATGATGCCGTCGAAGGCGGCGACGATCTCGTCGAGGTTCTCGACCGCCTGGGGCTTCTCGATCTTGGCGATGACCGGGAGGCGGCGGCCCTCCTCGTCCATGATGCGGTGGACGTCCTTGATGTCGCGTCCGGTGCGGACGAAGGAGAGGGCGACGACGTCGAAGCCGGTGCGCAGCGCCCAGCGCAGGTCGTCCTCGTCCTTCTTGGAGAGGGCGGGGACGGAGACGGCGACGCCGGGGAGGTTGAGGCCCTTGTGGTCGGAGACCACGCCGCCCTCGACGACGGTGGTGCGGACGCGGGGGCCGTCGACGGCGGTGACCTCGAGGGTGACCTTGCCGTCGTCGATGAGGACGCGCTCGCCGGCGGTGACGTCGTCGGCGAGGCCGGCGTAGGTGGTGCCGCAGCCGTGGCGGTCGCCCCGGACGCCCTCCTCGACGGTGATGGTGAAGGTGTCGCCGCGTTCGAGGAGTACGGGACCTTCACCGAAATGGCCGAGGCGGATTTTCGGACCTTGAAGGTCGGCGAGGACGCCGACGCTGCGGCCGGTCTCGTCGGCGGCCTTGCGCACCCGTCGGTAGCGTTCCTCGTGCTCGGCGTGGGTGCCGTGGCTGAGGTTGAATCGGGCGACGTCCATCCCGGCGTCGACCAGGGCTTTGAGCTGGTCGTACGAGTCGGTGGCGGGGCCCAGTGTGCAGACGATTTTCGCTCGGCGCATGATTCGAGCCTAGGGCTTACCGACGGGTAGTGATTCGGTGACGCATGACGACTCAACGGCCGGTCGGTGAAGGCTTGTTGACAAGCGTTGAAGTATGCGTCCGACCGCTCCGGCGAGCGTCCGGGACACCGGTACCGGTCACCAGATCGCAACCTGGGGGGTCTGTTCGAGGCCGACGTGTTCAGGTCAGAATCGTCGCGCGCGGTCTACGCGCGTTGTTCACCGTCCGAGGAGAGCCTGACATGCCGCTGAACCGCCGGAAGTTCCTGAAGAGGTCCGCTGTGACGGGGGCGGGGGTGGCGCTGGCGGGCGCCGCGGCGCCCGCGGCCGGGGCCGCCGAGGCGGGGCGCGGGAGGAAGCCGGCGAAGCGGTACGCGCTGACCGTGATGGGGACGACCGACCTGCACGGACACGTGTTCAACTGGGACTACTTCAAGGACGCGGAGTACTCCGACGCGGCCGGCAACGCGCAGGGGCTGGCGCGGGTGTCGACGCTGGTGAACCAGGTCCGCGAGGAGAAGGGCCGTGCCAACACACTGCTGCTGGACGCGGGCGACACGATCCAGGGCACGCCGCTGACGTACTACTACGCGAAGGTGGACCCGATCACCGCCGAGGGCGGCCCGGTGCACCCGATGGCGCAGGCGATGAACGCCATCGGGTACGACGCGGTGGCGCTCGGCAACCACGAGTTCAACTACGGCATCGAGACGCTGCGCAAGTTCGAGGAGCAGTGCGACTTCCCGCTGCTGGGCGCCAACGCGCTGGACGCGAAGACGCTGAGGCCCGCGTTCCCGCCGTACTTCATGAAGACGTTCCGGGTGAAGGGCGCCCCGCCGGTGAAGGTGGCGGTGCTGGGGCTGACCAACCCGGGCATCGCGGTCTGGGACAAGGCGTACGTGCAGGGGAAGCTGACGTTCCCGGGCCTGGAGGAGCAGGCGGCGAAGTGGGTGCCGAAGCTGCGCTCGATGGGCGCGGACGTGGTCGTGGTGTCGGCGCACTCGGGGACGTCGGGGACGTCGTCGTACGGTGACCAGCTGCCGCACGTGGAGAACGCGGCGGCGAACGTGGCGCGGCAGGTGCCGGGGATCGACGCGATCCTGGTCGGTCACGCGCACCAGGAGATCGAGGAGCTGCTGGTCACCAACGAGGAGACCGGCAGGGCCGTGGTGCTGTCGGAGCCGCTGTGCTACGCCGAACGGCTGGCGCTGTTCGACTTCGAGCTGGTCCTCGAGCGCGGCCGGTGGCGGGTGGAGTCGGTGAAGGCGTCGCTGCGGGACGCGGCGACGGTGGAGGACGACCCGGCGATCACCAAGCTGCTGTCCGACGAGCACGCCGAGGTCGTGGCGTACGTCAACCAGGTGGTGGGCACGGCGACGCAGACGCTGACGACGGCGGAGGCGCGCTACAAGGACGCGCCGATCATCGACCTGATCGCCAAGGTGCAGGAGGACGTGGTCAAGGCGGCCCTCGCGGGGACCGAGTACGCCTCGCTGCCGGTGCTGGCGCAGGCTTCGCCGTTCTCGCGGACGTCCCAGATCCCGGCGGGCGAGGTGACGATCCGGGACCTGTCGAGCCTGTACGTGTACGACAACACGCTGGTCGCGAAGCTGATGACGGGTGCGCAGGTCCGGGCGTACCTGGAGTACTCCGCGGAGTACTTCGTGCAGACCGCGGCCGGCGCGCCGGTGGACGTGGCGAAGCTGACGAACGCGAACGGCCGCCCCGACTACAACTACGACTACGTCTCGGGGCTCGGCTACGAGATCGACATCGCCCGGCCGGCCGGTTCGCGGATCAGGAACGTCACCTTCGGCGGCGCCCCGCTGGACGACGCGCAGCAGTTCGTGTTCGCGGTGAACAACTACCGGGCGAACGGAGGCGGCGCCTTCCCGCACGTGGCGTCCGCGAAGGAGCTGTGGTCGGAGTCGACGGAGATCCGCACGCGGATCGCGGAGTGGGTGACGGCGAAGGGCGTGCTGGACCCGGAGGACTTCGCGTCGGTGGACTGGAGGCTGACCCGGGACGGTACGCCGGTGTTCTGATCCTCCCCGTCCGTACGGTTCCTCGGGTCCCGTCCGCCAGTGGGGTGAGCCGGTCGGCTCGCCGGGCGGGCGGGACCCGCGGCGTCCGGGGCCGGGGGCCCAAGGCGGTGAAGGCGGTGCGGGCCGGGAGGGGGTGGGCCCGCCCGCCGGTGAGGTGGCCGAGGACCGTGGCGCGGGTGGGGGCCGGGGCGGCGAGGAGGGGGGCGGGGACGTGGGGTTCGCTGCCGGTACCGATGCCGACGAGGCCGTGGGGGGCGGGGGTCACCGGGGCCCTTCGGCGTGGGTGCGGTGCACCAGGGTGAGGAGTGCGGTCAGGTCGTCGGGACGGGTGGCGGGGTTGAGGAGGGTGGCCTTGAGCCAGAGCCGTCCGTCGGCGCGGGCGCGGCCGAGGACGGCGCGTCCGGTGGTGAGGAGGCGGCGTCGCACGGCGGCGACGGCGGTGTCCGCGGCGTGTGCGGGCCGGAAGAGGACCGTGCTGAGGGTGGGCCGGTCGTGGAGGTCGAAGCGGGGGTCGTCGTGGACGAGGTCGGCGAACCCCTGGGCATGGGCGCAGACCTGGTCGACGAGTGCGCCGAGGCCGGTGCGGCCGAGGGTCTTGAGGGTGACGGCGAGCTTGAGGACGTCGGGGCGGCGGGTGGTGCGCAGGGAGCGGCCGAGGAGGTCGGGCAGGCCGGCCTCGGTGTCGTCGTCGGCGTTGAGGTAGTCGGCGCGGTGGTGCAGGGCGGTGAGGTCCCGGGCGTCGCGGACGGTGAGCAGACCGGCGGGGACCGGCTGCCAGCCGAGTTTGTGCAGGTCGAGGGTGATGCTGTGGGCGGCGTCGAGCCCGGTGAGCCTGGACCGGTGGCGGTCGCTGAAGAGGAGGGGGCCGCCGTAGGCGGCGTCGACGTGGAGGCGGGCGCCGTGGGCGGCGCAGCGGGCGGCGATGTCGGGCAGGGGGTCGATGAGACCGGCGTCGGTGGTGCCGGCGGTGGCGGTCACGAGGACGGAGCCGCGCGGGCCGGGCAGGTGGGTGAGGGCGTCGTCGAGGGCGACGGGGTCGAGGACGCCGGCGGGCGCGGGGACGACGACGGGTTCGGGCAGGCCCAGCAGCCAGGCGGCGCGGGGCAGGGAGTGGTGGGCGTTGGCTCCGTGGACGAGCCGCACGGTGCCGTGGGCTTCACGGGCGAGGAGGAGGGCGAGCTGGTTGGCCTCGGTGCCGCCGGTGGTGACGAGGCCGTCGGCGTGGCCGGTCTCGCGGGCGAGGGCCCGGGTGACCAGGGCTTCCAGCGCGGAGGCGGCCGGGGCCTGGTCCCAGGAGTCGAGGGAGGGGTTGAGCACCGAGGCGGCGAGGTCGGCGGCGGCCGCGACGGCGAGCGGCGGGCAGTGCAGGTGGGCGGCGCACAGGGGGTGCGCGGGGTCGGCGGCGCCTTCGGCGAGGGCGTGCACGAGGGTGCGCAGGGCGTCGGGGTCGCCCCGGTCGGGCAGGACGTCGCCCGCGGCGTCGCGGATCCGCGCGGTGACCGTGTCGGGGCCGCCGGCGGGCAGGGGTCCGCCGCGCGCGTGGGCGCCGGTGCGCAGGGCGTCGAGGACGGTGTCGAGCAGCGGCCTCAGGTGGCCCGGGCCTTGGGGGCCTGAGGCGAGGGGCGGCGTGCGCATGGGCTGTCCTCCGGGGCGCGGCGCGGGACGGAGTTCCGCGGGGAGGGTCCAGCTTGTACGGGGAGGGGACGCCCTGACCGAGGAGCCCGGCGAACACCCCCCGAAGGGGGTACGTCCCCTTTCGGGGGAGTGAACGGGGACGGGCGAGGTGGCGCGGGGGGTGCCGCCGGACCGCCGGCGGCACCCCCGGTGTGCCGGGTTACGCCTGCCGGACCCGCAGGGCGCGGGCCAGGTCGTCGAGCTGGTCGACGAGCTTGCGGCGCAGGGCGGGGATCGGGTCGGCCTTGCGCAGGCACTTCTCGCCGAGCTTCAGGTTCTCGGCGTCGACCGCGTGGGCGGGGAAGGCCCAGCGGCCGGCGGCCTCGGCGATGGCGGGGCCGCGCCGGGCGGCGACGGCCACCGCGTCCTTGTAGTAGCGGGCCACGTACGGGCGTACCAGGTCGGCCTGCTCGGGCTGCCAGAAGCCCTGGGCGGTGGCGGTGAACAGGTAGTTCGACAGGTCGGCCCGGCCGTCGGAGCCGAACATGGCCTCCCAGGCGCGGGCCTTGGCGGCCTCGTCGGGCAGGGCGGCGCGGCAGCGGGCGGCCCCCTCCAGGCCGGTGGCGCTGGGGTCGCGCTCGAGTTCGGCGGCGATGTCGTCCTCGCCGACGGCGCCGAGGACGGCGAGCCGGGCGAGGACGCGCCAGCGCAGTTCGGGGTCGAGCTCGGGGCCGCCGGGGACGGTGCCCTCGGCGAGCCAGGCGGCGATGGTGTCGGGGTGGGCGACGGTGTCGATGCGGTGGCGCACGGCGATCAGGCGCAGGCCGGGGTGGTCGCCGTCCTCGGTGCGCCGGATGAGGTCGCGGCACAGCTCGGTGAGGGTGGCGAGCGCGGCGGGCCGCTGCTCGGGGACGAGGTAGCGGTCGGCGACGTGGCCCGCGGCGAAGGCGAGGACGCCCTGGACGAGGGCGAGGTCGGTCTCCTCGGGCAGGTGGGCGGCGGCGGTCGCCAGGTAGTCGGCGGGTCCGAGTTCGCCGTCGCGGACCATGTCGCGCAGCGCGTTCCACACGACGGCGCGGGTGAGCGCGTCGGGGATGCCGGACAGGCCGCGCAGGACGGTCTCCAGGGAGGTGTCGTCGAGGCGGATCTTGGCGTAGGTCAGGTCCAGGTCGTTGGGGACGACCAGGGCGGGGCGGGTGCCGGGGCGCGGCTCGGGGGCCGTGTCCCGGGGGACGTCGGTCTCGTAGCGCTCCCGCAGGACGAGGGCGCGGCCGTCGCCGAGGGCGCGGTCGTACACGCCGACGGTGACGCGGTGGGGGCGGCCGCCGTCGCGGTCGAGGGCGAGCGTCCACTGGCCGGGGCGCGCGTCGACGGACGCGGTGAGGGTGTCGACGCCGGTGGTGCGCAGCCAGGCGTCGGCCCAGGCGTGGACGTCGCGCTCGGTGGCGGCGGCGAGGGAGTCGATGAAGTCGGCGAGGGTGGCGTTGGCGAACCGGTGCCGCTCGAAGTGGACGTTGATGCCGGCGAGGAAGTCCTTCTCGCCGAGCCAGGCGACGAGCTGGCGCAGGGCGGAGGCGCCCTTGGCGTAGGAGATGCCGTCGAAGTTGAGCAGCGCGGAGGCGGTGTCCGTGACGTTCCCGGGGGCGACGGGGTGGGTGGAGGGGCGCTGGTCGGCGTCGTAGCCCCAGGCCTTGCGGACGACGCCGAAGTCGGTCCAGGTGTCCGTGAAGCGGGTGGCCTCGGTGAGGGTCTGGTAGCCCATGTACTCGGCGAAGGACTCGTTCAGCCAGATGTCGTCCCACCACTTGAGGGTGACGAGGTCGCCGAACCACATGTGGGCCATCTCGTGGGCGACGACCATGGCACGGGTCTGGCGCTCGGTGTCGGTGACGGCGGAGCGGTAGACGAACTCGTCGCGGAAGGTGACCAGTCCGGGGTTCTCCATGGCGCCCGCGTTGAACTCGGGCACGAAGGCCTGGTCGTAGGAGTCGAAGGGGTAGGGCTCCTCGAACTTCTCGTGGTAGCGGTCGAAGCACGCGCGGGTGATGCCGAGGAGTTCGTCGGCGTCGGCGTCCAGGTGGGGGGCCAGGGAGCGGCGGCAGTGGATGCCGAAGGGCAGGCCGCGGTGCTCGGTGCGCACGGAGTGCCAGGGGCCGGCGGCGACGGCGACGAGGTAGGTGGAGATCGGCGGGGTGGCCGCGGCCCGCCAGCGACCGCCGCCGAGGTGCTCGGTGCTGCCGTTGGCGAGGACGGTCCAGTTCTCGGGGGCGGTGACGGTCAGCTCGAAGACGGCCTTGAGGTCGGGCTGGTCGAAGGCGGCGTAGACGCGCTGCACGTCGTCCAGGAACAGCTGGGTGTAGACGTAGGTCTCGCCGTCGGCGGGGTCGGTGAAGCGGTGCATGCCCTCGCCGGTGCGGGAGTAGCGCATGCTCGCGTCGACGCGCAGTTCGTGTTCGCCGGCGGCGAGGTCCTTCAGCGGCAGCCGGTTGCCGTCGAGGGTCTCGGGGTCCAGGGGCTGTCCGTCGAGGGTGACGGAGCGCAGCTCGGCGGGTTTGACCTCGACGAAGGTGTCCGTGACGTCCTGGTCCGCGCGGACGGTGAACCGGATCAGGGTGCGGGATTCGAAGGTCTCGTCGCCGGTGGTCAGATCGAGGTCGATCGTGTACCGGTGGACGTCGAGGAGCTGTGCTCGGTTCTGCGCTTCGTCGCGCGTCAGTACGGACATGCAGGCCATGCTGCCTGATGCCGTTGCCGAGGCACAGGGGCGGATCGGGTACGCGGCCTATGTCCGGTCTCGTTCGAGCTCCCCGGTGTGCGCCCCCGCGGGCTGTCCGGGCGGTGCGTGCGCGTGGGGACGGGGCAGGGCGGGATGCGCGGGGTTCGCGGTGCGTTCCTCGAGCCGGGCGCGCAGGGTGCGGATCTCGCGTTCCAGGGCGAGGCGGCGCTGGTGGGCGTCGTAGAGGTGGCGGATCTTGGTGCGCAGGGCCCAGGGGTCGACGGGTTTGGTGACGAGGTCGGCGACGCCGAGGGCGTAGGCGGCGGCGCCCAGGTGCCGGTCGCGGACGAAGCCGGTGAGCAGGACCACGGGGATGTGCTGGGTCTGCTCCAGGCGCCGCATGTAGCGCACGACCTCCAGGCCGCCGGTGCCGGGCATGTGGACGTCGAGGAGCAGCAGGCCGACGTGTCCGCGCAGCAGCTGCTTGAGGGCTTCGTCGCCGCTGGTGGCCCGGCCCAGCAGGTGGCCCAGCGGGGCCAGGGCGTTCTCCAGCGCGTACAGGGTGTCCTCATGGTCGTCGACGATGAGGATGCGGGCATCGGGTGGCATGGCGCACGTCCCTCCTCGCAAGGGACCGGAGGTGAGCTGTCCGGGTGCCGGCGGGCGGTACCCGTCGGCCGACAAGGAGTGCACAGCGCAGCATGCCCCGCACGGGCCGCCGTGTCACTCCCCGGGGGAGGCCGTTGTGGGTCGGTTCGCCGAGGGCGTGGAGCCGTTCACGGCCGCGTCGGCGATGTGTTCGTGGTGGCGGATCACCTCGGCGATGATGAAGTTCAGGAACTTCTCCGCGAAGGCCGGGTCGAGTTTGGCGTTCTCGGCGAGGGCGCGCAGCCGGGCGATCTGGCGGGCCTCGCGGGCCGGGTCGGCGGGCGGCAGCCGGTGCTCGGCCTTGAGGCGGCCGACCTGCTGGGTGCACTTGAAGCGCTCGGCGAGCATGTGGACGACGGCCGCGTCGATGTTGTCGATGCTGTCGCGCAGCCGGACGAGTTCCTCGCGCACGGCGGGGTCGACGTCCCCGGTACCGGTGTTGCTGGTGGTCATGGAGGATCAGCCTACGGGGCGGGCCCGCCCGCCGCGCCCCGTTCCGGCACTCGGT
Source organism: Streptomyces sp. Tu 3180 (assembly GCF_009852415.1). Classification (NCBI taxonomy): domain Bacteria; kingdom Bacillati; phylum Actinomycetota; class Actinomycetes; order Kitasatosporales; family Streptomycetaceae; genus Streptomyces; species Streptomyces sp. Tu 3180. The sequence goes on from NZ_WOXS01000002.1 coordinate 2,319,166, forward strand.
CACCCCGGTGCGCCCGCGGGAGCGCACGGCCCCGTCCCCCGCGGCCCGCGCGGTGCGCACGGGCCGGCCCTCCCGTCCGGCGTGCCGCCGGTCCGCGCGCGCCCCGGCGCGTCCGCGGAGCACGGGCCGGGGGCGGGTGTTCCCCGTACAGTGGAATCGGGTTCAGGGCGTCTTGGGGGTGAGACGTGGCGAACGACGGGCCGGTCGAGCACGGCTATCCGCATCTGGAGACGGTGCGGGCGGCCGTCACCGCGTTGTACCGGCGCCTGTCGTACGACACGGTCCGCACGTTCTCCTCCAGCGTGGCGCCGGCCGACGTGGCCTTCTGCGACACGGACGACCTCCACCTGGGGGCGCAGCGGGTGGCCCGCGAGCTGGTGCGGCACTACCGGCTGCCGGACGCGCGGCTGATCGTCGGTTTCCGGGAGATGGAGCACGCGGCGAACGTGGAACTCGAGGCCGGACCGGAGTACTTCGTCGAGTTGAACGACCGGTTCCGTACCCACCGGCGGGACATCGGGGCGGCCCTGGCGCACGAGGTGACGCACGTGTACCTGCACCGCCTGGGGCTGTCGTTCCCCGGCACGCGGGACAACGAGGTCCTGACCGACACGACGGCGACGTACCTGGGGACGGGGTGGCTGCTGCTGGACGCGTTCCGGCAGGACGGGGTGTCGTCGCAGAAGCTGGGGTACCTCACGCCGGAGGAGTTCGGGTACGTGCTGGCGAAGCGGTCCCTGGTGTTCGGGGAGGATCCGTCGGTGTGGTTCACCAGCGCGCAGGCGTACACGGCGTACACCGAGGGCAGGGCGCTGGCCCTCCGTGACGAGCGGCAGCCGCCGCTGACGGCGGCCGGCTGGGCGGGCCGCCGGCGTTACGCGCGGGACCGCCGCCACGCCCAGGACCACCCTCCCCGCGCCGCCCCGGCGTCCGCCCGGCCGGACGTGCCGTACAGCTTCGCGCCGGACGGCCGCGGCCCGCTGCGGGTGTCGTTCCCGTGCCCCACCTGCCACCAGCGGATCCGGGTGCCGGTGCGGGGACGGGTGCGGGCGCGGTGCGGGCTGTGCCGGACGGTGCTGGAGTGCGACACGTGAGGGGGCCTCGCCCGGGGCGGACGGGCGTGCGGACGCGGGGCGGGCGGGGTCGCGGGTTCCGGTGATCACCGGTGCGCCGCGGTCCGGTGGTGTTTCAATGCCCGCATGACGGAGACGATCGGGGAACCCTGGGGCATCAGCGTTTTCGGCGCGGGCAGCGTGCGGGCCGAGCCGCAGCTGGTCCGGGTCCGGCTCGGGGTGGACGTGCTGGAGCCCGAGCCGGACCGGGCGTTCAGGGAGGCGGGCGCGGCGGCGGCACGGCTGCGGGAGGTGCTGCGCCGGCACGGGGTGCCGGACGCGTCGGTGTCCGGCTCGCGGCTCAAGCTGAGCTCCGAGGAGGACAACTACGGCCGCGAGCGGAAGTTCCTCGGCTACCGCTGCCGGGCCGCGTACGTGGTGGAGAGCGAGGCGCTGGACGGCCTCCAGCAGCTGATCGTGGAAGCGGTCGGGGCGGGGGCGCACCACATCGACCGCATCGAGTTCGACGTGCACGACAAGCCGGCGCTGCGGGACGAGGCGCGCCGCCGGGCCGTGGCCGCGGCCCGGCGCAAGGCGGAGGTGTACGCGGAGGCGGCGGGCGTGCGGATGGGCACGGTGCTGCACATCCAGGACGTGGACTCCGAGTCGTACGAGTTCAGGCAGTACCGCGGTCACGGCGGCGGGGGCGGCGCCTCGTCCGGGGACCTCGTGCCGGGGACGGTGGAGGTGTCGGCGGGTGTGGTGCTGGGCTTCTCGCTGGGGCGGTAGGTCCCGGGAGCCGCAGGGCCCGCCCGGCCCCGCCGCGGTCCGGGGCCGGCTCCCCCGGCCGCTAGGACCGCACGATCCCCAGCGCCCGCGCCGCCGCCAGCCACCGGGGGAACTCCCCCACCAGCCGGTCGTACAGTTCGGCGTCCGGGACCTCGCGCGGGTCCGAACCGGCGTGGAAGAAGCCCGCGTTGTCGACGACCCGCTTGGCCGGGACGGCCAGTTCGTCGAGCCTGCGCAGGTAGTCGAACTGGCGGCTGCCCGGGTCGCCGAAGCCGATGAACTGCCAGAACAGCGGCAGCCGGGCCGCCTTGCACAGGTACCGCTCCGCGGCGAGCCGGTTGACCGGCCCGCCGTCGGTCTGGAAGACGACCAGCGCGGGCCGGGTCGACCCGCTGTCCAGGTAGTGGTCGATGACCGCGTCCATCGCCAGGTGGTAGCTGGTCCTGCCCATGTGCCCGAGCCCGGCCACGATCCGCTCGACGCGCCCCCGGTGGTCGGCGAGGGCGATGTCGGTGACGGCGTCCACGTCGGTCGAGAAGAAGACCACCGGCACGGTGCCGTCGTCGTCGAGGTGCGCGGACAGGCCCAGCACCCGGTCGGCGAGCGCCTGCACGCTGCCGTCCCGGTAGTACGGCTTCATCGAGCCGGAGTAGTCGACGACCAGGTAGACCGCGGCGCGCAGCCCGTCCAGCCCGTGCCCGGCCAGTGACGCCCCGGCCGTCCTGTAGAGGTCGACCAGCGCGGGCGCGGTCTCCTCGATCTTGCGCAGACTGATCGCGGCCACGCGTCCTCCCCCTCGCCCTCACCGGGGCCGGCCGTCCGGCCACCGGCACCGGCCCCGAGGGTACGGCACCCTCACCCCACCTCTCCCTCCGTCCCCCCGGGTTCGTTATTTTGTTCGCCGCCGCCCCCACCGGCTCAGTTCCGTCCCCGTCCCCCGCAAGGAGCCGGTCCGTGGATCCCGATTCCACCGTCACCACCTGCTACCGCCATCCCGAGGTGGAGTGCTACGTCCGCTGCACGCGCTGCGAGCGGTACATCTGCCCGGACTGCATGCGCGAGGCCGCCGTGGGCCACCAGTGCCCCGAGTGCGTGAAGGAGGGCGCGCGGTCGATACGGCAGGCGCGCACCGTGGTGGGCGGCCGGGTCTCGGCGGTGCCCGTGGTGACGTACGTGCTGATCGCGGTCAATGTGCTGGCGTATCTGGCGGAGTCGGTGCGGCCGGAGGCCGTGGACCGGTTCGCGATGCTGGGCGCGGGGCTGGCCGGGCCGGACGGCGGGCACTACCTGTGGGCCGACCCGTACCCCGAGGGCTTCCGTCCGGAGGGGCTGGCGGGCGGCGAGTGGTACCGGCTGCTGACCGGCGCGTTCCTGCACATGCCGCCCACCGAGGGGACGTTCGGCGTCCTCCACGTCGTGATGAACATGGTGGCGCTGTGGAACCTCGGCCGGCTCGTCGAGCCGATGCTGGGCCGCGTGCACTACCTGGCCCTGTACCTGCTGTCGGCGCTGGGCGGTTCGGTGCTGGTGCTGCTGCTCGCGCCCGGGGACGCCGTGGTGGGGGCGTCCGGTGCGATCTTCGGGGTGGGGGCCGCGTACTACGTCATGGCGCGGCGGGTCGGCGTCGACATGGGCACCGTCAACCGGTTCATGACCGGTCTGCTGCTGTGGCTGGTGGTCTCCGCGGTGGTCACGTCCTGGGAGGGGCACCTCGGCGGGCTGCTGGCGGGCGGCGCGGTGGCCCTGGTGTTCGCGTACGTGCCGCGGGGGCCGCGCCGGGGCCTGGTCCAGGCGGCGGCGTGCGTGGGTCTGGTGGTGCTGCTGGCGGTGGCGGCGGCGGTCAAGGTGTCCGAGCTGACGGGTGGAGGAGTCCCCCAGTGAAACGTTCCGGTGTGCTGTTCCTCGCGGCCCTTCCCGTGATCGCCACGGGTGTGTACTTCGTCGTGCCGGCGGACTCGTCCGACGCCCCGGTCACCCCGCCCGCGGCCACCGCCCGGTCGGCCCCCGAGGAGGCCAAGGACCGGGCCGAGCAGGAGCGGGCGCAGGACGACGCCCTCATCGCCGAACTGCCGCCGGGGCTCGCCGCGCCGGGGAAGAAGGAGCTGGCGCAGCGCCTGGTGGCCAGCGCCGAGAACTCCACCCTGGACTGGCGCAGCCTGTACGGCAGCATCGAGGACCTCGGCGACGGCCAGGGCTACACGGCCGGCGTCATCGGCTTCTGCACCGGCACCCACGACCTGCTGATGCTGGTCGAGCGCTACAGCGAGGAGCACCCCGGGAACGGCCTGGAGCGCTACCTGCCCGCCCTGCGCGAGGTGGACGGCACGGACTCGCACGAGGGCCTGGACCCCGGCTTCACGGAGGCCTGGCGGGCGGAGGCGGAGCTGCCCGAGTTCCGCGAGGCGCAGGAGGAGGAGCGCGACCGCGTCTACTTCGAGCCGTCCGTCCGCCTCGCCAAGCTCGACGGCCTGAACACGCTCGGCCAGTTCGTCTACTACGACGCGATGGTCTTCCACGGACCCGACACCGACCCGGAGGGCTTCTACGGCCTGCGGGAGCGCGCGATGAAACGGGCGAAAACGCCGGCCCGGGGCGGCTCGGAGGAGGCGTACCTGGACGCCTTCCTCGACGTCCGCCGCGAGGCGATGCTCGACAGGCGGCCGGACGGCGACACCTCCCGCGTCGACACCGCCCAGCGGCGGTTCCTCGAGGCCGGGAACCTGGAGCTGGAGACGCCGCTGGTGTGGGAGATGTACGGGGAGACGTTCCGCGTGCCGTAGCCGCGGGCGCCGTGGAGAAGGCGACGGCGCCCGCCCGTTCGTCCGGTCGGGGACAGGGGGCGGGCGCCGTCGGTGTTCCGTACGCCGTTGTACGGGACGTCTCCCGGGCCGGTCAGACCGCCAGCGCGCGGTCCGTCGGCCGGATCGGGGCCGGCAGGTCGCTGGCGCCGGTCAGGAACCGGTCCACACCGCGGGCGGCCGAGCGGCCCTCGGCGATCGCCCACACGATGAGCGACTGGCCGCGTCCGGCGTCACCGGCGACGAACACGCCGGGCACGTTGGTCCGGAAGTCGGCGTCGCGGGCGATGTTGCCGCGCTCGTCGAGCTCCAGGCCGAACTGCTCGACCAGTCCGTTCTCCCGGTCGGTGCCGGTGAAGCCCATGGCGAGGGTGACCAGCTGCGCGGGGATCTTGCGCTCGGTGCCCGGCTTCTGGGTCAGCTTGCCGTCGACGAACTCGACCTCGACCAGGTGCAGCCACTGGACGTTGCCGTCCTCGTCGCCCTCGAAGTGGGTGGTGGAGACGGAGTAGATCCGCTCGCCGCCCTCCTCGTGCGCCGAGGTGACCTTGTAGAGCATCGGGAAGGTCGGCCACGGCTGCGAGAGCGGGTTCCGCTCCTCGTTCGGGCGGGGCATGATCTCCAGCTGGGTGACGGAGGCCGCGCCCTGGCGGTGGGCGGTGCCCACGCAGTCCGCGCCGGTGTCACCGCCGCCGATCACGACGACGTGCTTGCCCTCGGCCGAGATCGGCGGTGCGACGTAGTCGCCCTCCTGCACCTTGTTGGCCAGGGGCAGGTACTCCATGGCCTGGTGGATGCCCTTGAGGTCGCGGCCCGGCACCGGCAGGTCGCGCGCGGTCGTCGCGCCGACGGCGAGGACCACGGCGTCGTAGCGCTTGCGCAGCGCGGTCGCCGGCATGTCGCGGCCGATCTCGACGCCCGTGCGGAACTTGGTGCCCTCCGCGCGCATCTGCTCGATACGGCGGTTGATGTGCCGCTTCTCCATCTTGAACTCGGGGATGCCGTAGCGCAGCAGACCGCCGATGCGGTCGGCCCGCTCGTACACGGCGACCGTGTGGCCGGCCCGGGTCAGCTGCTGGGCGGCGGCCAGCCCCGCGGGGCCCGAGCCGACGACGGCGACGGTCTTGCCGGACAGGCGCTCGGGGACCTGCGGGGCGACGTCCCCGGTCTCCCACGCCTTGTCGATGATCGAGACCTCGACGTTCTTGATGGTGACCGGCGGCTGGTTGATGCCGAGCACGCACGCCGACTCGCACGGGGCGGGGCACAGCCGGCCGGTGAACTCCGGGAAGTTGTTCGTCGCGTGCAGGCGCTCGCTCGCCGCCGCCCAGTCCTCGCGGTAGGCGTAGTCGTTCCACTCGGGGATGAGGTTGCCCAGCGGACAGCCGTTGTGACAGAACGGGATGCCGCAGTCCATGCACCGGCTGGCCTGCTTGCTGATGATCGGCAGCAGGGAGCCGGGGACGTAGACCTCGTTCCAGTCCTTCTTGCGCTCCTCGACCGGCCGGGATTTGGCGACCTCGCGGCCGTGGTTCAGAAAGCCCTTCGGATCAGCCATTGATCGCCGCCTCCATCATCTTCTCGGTGATCTCGGTCTCGGACAGACCGGCTCGCTCGGCGGCGTCCTTGGCGGCGAGCACTGCCTTGTACGTGCTGGGGATGATCTTGCTGAAGCGCTCGACGGCCGTGTCCCAGTCGGCCAGCAGCTTCTCGGCGACGGTGGAGCCCGTCTCCTCCCGGTGGCGGCGGATCACGTCGTGCAGCCACTGCTTGTCGGCGTCGTCCAGCGCCTCGACGGCGTCCAGGTTGCCGGCGTTGACGTTGTCGCGGTTCAGGTCGACGACGTAGGCGACGCCACCGGACATGCCCGCCGCGAAGTTGCGGCCGGTCTCGCCGAGGACGACCGCGTGGCCGCCGGTCATGTACTCGCAGCCGTGGTCGCCCACGCCCTCGGAGACGACCAGCGCGCCGGAGTTGCGGACGCAGAACCGCTCGCCGACCCTGCCGCGCAGGAACATCTCGCCGCCGGTGGCGCCGTAGGCGAGGGTGTTGCCCGCGATGACGCTGTACTCGGCGAGGTGGTCGGCGCCCCGGTCCGGGCGGACGACGATCCGGCCGCCGGACAGGCCCTTGCCGACGTAGTCGTTGGCGTCGCCCTCCAGGCGCAGCGTGACGCCGCGCGGGACGAAGGCGCCGAAGGACTGGCCGGCGGATCCGGTGAAGGTGATGTCGATGGTGTCGTCGGGCAGGCCCGCGCCGCCGAACTTCTTCGTCACCTCGTGGCCGAGCATGGTGCCGACCGTGCGGTTGATGTTGCGGATGGCGACCTGGGCCCGCACCGGCTGGGCCTCCTCGGCGCCGGAGGCGGCGAGCGCGTCGGCGGCGAGCTTGATCAGCTCGTTGTCGAGCGCCTTCTCCAGGCCGTGGTCCTGGGCGACGACCTGGTGGCGGACGGCGCCCTCGGGCAGCTCGGGGACGTGGAACAGCGGGGCCAGCTCCAGGCCCTGCGCCTTCCAGTGGTTCACCGCGCGGGTCACGTCGAGCACCTCGGCGTGGCCGACGGCCTCCTCGATGGAGCGGAAGCCCAGCTCGGCGAGGAGCTCGCGGACCTCCTCGGCGATGAAGCGGAAGAAGTTCACGACGTACTCGGCCTTGCCGGAGAACCGGTCCCGGAGGGTCGGGTTCTGGGTGGCGATGCCGACCGGGCAGGTGTCCAGGTGGCACACGCGCATCATCACGCAGCCGGAGACGACCAGCGGCGCGGTCGCGAAACCGAACTCCTCGGCGCCGAGCAGCGCGGCGATGACCACGTCGCGGCCGGTCTTGAGCTGGCCGTCGGTCTGCACGACGATCCGGTCGCGCAGACCGTTGAGCAGCAGCGTCTGCTGGGTCTCGGCGAGGCCGAGCTCCCAGGGGCCGCCGGCGTGCTTCAGCGAGGTGAGCGGGGAGGCACCCGTGCCGCCGTCGTGGCCGGAGATGAGCACGACGTCCGCGTGCGCCTTGGACACGCCCGCGGCGACGGTGCCGACGCCGACCTCGGAGACCAGCTTGACGTGAATGCGCGCCTGGGGGTTGGCGTTCTTCAGGTCGTGGATCAGCTGGGCGAGGTCCTCGATGGAGTAGATGTCGTGGTGCGGCGGCGGGGAGATGAGGCCCACGCCCGGCGTCGAGTGCCGGGTCTTGGCGACCCACGGGTAGACCTTGTGGCCGGGCAGCTGGCCGCCCTCGCCGGGCTTGGCGCCCTGGGCCATCTTGATCTGGATGTCGTCGGAGTTGACCAGGTACTCGGAGGTCACGCCGAAGCGGCCGGAGGCGACCTGCTTGATGGACGACCGGCGGGCCGGGTCGTACAGGCGCTCCGGGTCCTCGCCGCCCTCACCGGTGTTGGACTTGCCGCCCAGCTGGTTCATGGCGATGGCGAGGGTCTCGTGCGCCTCCTGGGAGATGGAGCCGTACGACATGGCGCCGGTGGAGAACCGCTTGACGATCTCCGAGACCGGCTCGACCTCGTCGACGGGGATCGGCTGCCGGTCGGACTTGAAGCCGAACAGGCCGCGCAGCGTCATCAGCCGCTCGGACTGCTCGTTCACGCGCTCGGTGTACTTCTTGAAGATGTCGTAGCGGCCGGAGCGCGTGGAGTGCTGGAGGCGGAAGACCGTCTCCGGGTCGAACAGGTGCGGCTCGCCCTCGCGGCGCCACTGGTACTCGCCGCCGATCTCCAGGGCACGGTGCGCGGGCGCGATGCCGGAGGCCGGGTAGGCCTTGGCGTGGCGGGCGGCGACCTCCTGGGCGATGACGTCGATGCCGACGCCGCCGATCTTGGTCGCGGTGCCGTTGAAGTACTTCTCCACGAAGGCCTCGTCGAGACCGACGGCCTCGAAGACCTGGGCGCCGCGGTAGGAGGCGACCGTGGAGATGCCCATCTTGGACATGACCTTCAGCACGCCCTTGCCGAGGGCGTGGATCAGGTTGCGGATGGCCTTCTCGGACTCCATGCCCGGCAGGAAGGTGCCCGCGCGGACCAGGTCCTCGACGGACTCCATCGCCAGGTACGGGTTGACGGCGGCGGCGCCGTAGCCGATGAGCAGGGCGACGTGGTGCACCTCGCGGACGTCGCCGGCCTCGACCAGCAGGCCCACCTGGGTGCGCTGCTTGGTGCGGATGAGGTGGTGGTGGACGGCCGCGGTGAGCAGCAGCGAGGGGATCGGCGCGTGCTCGGCGTCGGAGTGCCGGTCGGACAGGACGATCAGGCGGGCGCCGTTCTCGATCGCGGCGTCGGCCTCGGCGCAGATGTCCTCGATGCGCTCGGCGAGCGCGTCGCCGCCGCCGGAGACCCGGTACAGGCCGGACAGGGTCGCGGCCTTGAAGCCGGGCATGTCGCCGTCGGCGTTGACGTGGATGAGCTTGGCGAGCTCGTCGTTGTCGATCACCGGGAACGGCAGCACGACGCTGCGGCAGGAGGCGGCCGTCGGCTCCAGCAGGTTGCCCTGCGGGCCCAGGGAGGAGCGCAGGGAGGTGACCAGCTCCTCGCGGATCGCGTCCAGCGGCGGGTTGGTGACCTGCGCGAACAGCTGGGTGAAGTAGTCGAAGAGCAGCCGCGGGCGCTCGCTGAGCGCGGCGATCGGCGAGTCGGTGCCCATCGAGCCGATCGGCTCGGCACCGGCCTTGGCCATCGGCGCGAGGATGACGCGCAGCTCCTCCTCGGTGTAGCCGAAGGTCTGCTGGCGGCGGGTGACCGAGGCGTGGGTGTGCACGATGTGCTCGCGCTCGGGCAGGTCGGACAGCTCGATCTCGCCGGCCTCGAGCCACTCCGCGTAGGGGTGCTCGGCGGCCAGGGCGGCCTTGATCTCGTCGTCCTCGATGATGCGGTGCTCGGCGGTGTCCACGAGGAACATGCGGCCGGGCTGCAGGCGGCCCTTGCGGACGACCCTGGCGGGGTCGATGTCGAGGACGCCGACCTCGGAGCCGAGGACGACCAGACCGTCGTCGGTGACCCAGTAGCGGCCGGGGCGCAGACCGTTGCGGTCGAGCACGGCGCCGACCTGGGTGCCGTCGGTGAAGGTGACGCAGGCGGGGCCGTCCCAGGGCTCCATCATCGTGGAGTGGTACTGGTAGAAGGCGCGCCGGGCCGGGTCCATCGAGTCGTGGTTCTCCCACGCCTCCGGGATCATCATCAGCACGGAGTGCGGCAGCGACCGCCCGCCCAGGTGCAGCAGCTCCAGGACCTCGTCGAAGGAGGCGGAGTCGGAGGCGTCGGGCGTGCAGATCGGGAAGATCCGGTCGATCTTCTCCTGGTCGCCGAAGAGGTCGGAGACGATCTGGGACTCGCGGGCCGCCATCCAGTTGCGGTTGCCCTTGACGGTGTTGATCTCACCGTTGTGCGCGACGAAGCGGTACGGGTGTGCCAGCGGCCACGACGGGAAGGTGTTGGTGGAGAACCGGGAGTGCACGAGCGCGATCGCGGAGGCGAAGCGGCGGTCGGACAGGTCCGGGAAGAAGGGCTCGAGCTGGCCGGTGGTCAGCATGCCCTTGTAGACGAGGGTGCGGGCCGACAGGGAGGGGAAGTAGACGCCCACCTCGCGCTCGGCGCGCTTGCGCACCACGAAGGCCCTGCGGTCGAGGTCGATGCCCCGGCTCGTCCCGTCGGTGACGAAGATCTGCCGGAAGACCGGCATCGTGGAACGGGCGGTGGCACCGAGCAGCTCGGGCGCGGTGGGCACCTCGCGCCAGCCGAGGACGGTCAGGCCCTCGTCGGCGGCGATCGCGTCGATCCGGGCGACGGCGTCCTCGGTGGCCTCCCGCGGCAGGAAGGCGATGCCGACGGCGTAGGCGCCGGCGTCGGGCAGTTCGAATCCGGCCACGTCGCGGAAGAAGGCGTCCGGGACCTGGGAGAGGATGCCGGCACCGTCGCCGGAGTCCGGCTCGGAGCCGGTGGCACCGCGGTGCTCGAGGTTGCGCAGGACGGTGAGGGCCTGGTCGACCAGGGCGTGGGACGCCTCGCCGGTGAGGGTGGCGACGAAACCGACACCGCAGGCGTCGTGCTCGTTGCGGGGGTCGTACATACCCTGCGCAGCAGGGCGAGCATCCATGAACGACCAGTTCTGGCCATTCGCGGAGTGCTGGGACGGCTGGCGCGGCGTACGCATCGGCTCTCCCGTCGTCGTCTGTTGGCATGTGCAAGTGCCGAGGGACGACGTTGGCCCTCTGCGGAGATGCGAAATTTCGTGCAGGTTACATGATGGAGCGGTTCTCGGGAACCGGGATAACCCGTTCCAGCATGCGGACACCACACGGGTCGCGGCGGGGTTCCGCGCCTGGCGGCGGAAGTCGTGGAGGCCGGTTCGGACAGATCGGTGTCCGCCGGCCCGGGGCGGGAACGGGCGTCCTCGTCCGTCCCGCGGGCACGCCGTGGGCCTCGTTGCCCACAGCGCTTACGGCTCATGCCCGGCGGTCACGCGGTCGAAACCAGCGAGTAACGACTACTTATGCGGTCCGACGCATAAGTCCGAGCCGGGTCATCCTACGGCCGTTCCGAACAGTGTGCCCAGGGCGTACGTCACACCGGCCGCCGCGCCGCCGAGGGCGAGCTGCCGCAGTCCGCTGTACCACCAGGTCCGCGCCGTCACCTTGGCCACCACCGCACCGCACAGGAAGAGCCCGAGCAGCGCCAGCAGCACGGCGGGCCACAGGCTGCTCGCGCCGAGCAGGTAGGGCAGCACGGGCAGCAGGGCGCCCAGCGCGAAGGAGCCGAAGCTGGAGACGGCGGCGACGGTGGGCGAGGGGAGGTCGCCGGGGTCGATGCCGAGCTCCTCGCGGGCGTGGATCTCCAGGGCCTGCTCGGGGTCCCGGGACAGCTGCCGGGCCACTTCGCGGGCCAGCGCCGGTTCGACGCCGCGGGCCTGGTAGAGCGCGGCGAGCTCGGCCTCCTCGTCCTTGGGGTGCCTGCGCAGCTCGCGGCGCTCGACGTCCAGCTCGGCCTCGACCAGCTCGCGCTGGGAGGCGACGGAGGTGTACTCGCCGGCGGCCATGGAGAAGGCGCCGGCGGCCAGGCCCGCGAGGCCGCTGAGGACGACGGTCTGCTGGCTGACGGAGCCGCCGGCGACACCGGTCATCAGGGCGAGGTTGGAGACCAGGCCGTCCATCGCGCCGAAGACGGCCGGGCGCAGCCAGCCGCCGTTGACGTCCCGGTGCGTGTGGTTGTCACGGTGCGCCTCGTGCAGCACCGCCTCGGTCTCGATGATGGCCATGGCGCGTCCCCCAGGGAGCTCGTACCGGGCTCTTCCGAGCCCATCTTGGACTTGTTCTACTTTTCGACAACACCCAATGTACGTCGCGGAATTCCCCGCCGCCAGCAAGGAAAGGCTGGGCTAACCTGCGGTTTTGTCGATTTCGCTCGGTTGCGTGAACGCTCGCTCACATGTCGACCGGGTGACGCTGGGGCTCATGAGGCTGCGCCGGGCACCGCACCGGGGACAGATCCGCAAAGGGCCTCGCGCCTCTCGGGGCGCCCCTGAGAGGAGAGCCGCGCATGGCATCGACCGCCCGCACCCCCCCGGTCCCGGCGCTCGGGAACGCCGTCGGGCTCCGCGAACGGGCCCGCGGCGCGCTGCTCGGCCTGGCCGTCGGCGACGCGCTGGGCGCCCCGGCCGAGAACATGAAGCCCTCCGAGATCCGTGCGGCCTGGGGCCGCATCACGGGATACGTGGCCGAGCACCCCGCGGGCACGGACGACACCGAATACGCGATCTTCTCCGGCCTGCTGCTGGCCCGGCACGGCCACGCGCTCACCCCGGCGCACGTCGAGGCGGCCTGGCACGAGCTGATCGCCGACCGCGCCGAGGGTCCCTTCCGGGGCGCCGGCTTCAGCGAGCGCGGCACGCTGGAGAACCTGCGCCGGGGGCTGGCCGCGCCCATCTCCGCCCAGCACCGGCACGCCTGGAGCGACGGGCTGGCGATGCGGGCGGCGCCCTGCGGGGTCTTCGCGGCCGGCCGCCCCGACGAGGCGGCCCGGCTGGCGGCCGTCGACGGCTCGGTCAGCCACGACGGCGAGGGCATCTACGGCGGGCAGGCGGTCGCCGCGGGCGTCGCGGCGGCGATGGCCGGCGCACCGGTGGTCGCGGTCGTGGCCTCCGCCCTGGCGGTGGTCCCGGACGACTCCTGGACCGCCCGCTCGCTGCGCCGCGCCGTCACCGCGGCCCACCTCGGCGAACGCGCGGTCCGCTCGGCGGTCGTGATCGGCGGCTACCCCTGGACCGACCTGGCCCCCGAGGCGGTGGCCCTCGCCTTCGGCGCCTACGCGGCGGCCGACGGCGACTTCGAACAGGCGGTGCTGACGGCCGTCAACATGGGGCGCGACGCCGACACCACGGCGGCGGTCGCGGGCGCCCTGGCGGGCGCGACGCGGGGCGTCCGCGCGATCCCGGAGCCCTGGGCGGCCGCCATCGGCCCGGCCCGCGGCAGCTGCCTGCCGGCGATGGCGGGACACCACGTCCTGGACGTCGCGGACCTGCTGACGCCGGGCGGGGACGGGGGACGGGACGGAATACGGGACGGGGAGGGGCGCGCACCGGGCGAGGTGCCGCTGCGGGGCGACGGGCCGGCCCCGGACGCCTTCGTCCTGGCCGCGGACGACGAGACGGAGGCGCCCTCGTGAACCCGCCCGAACCCGCGGCCGCCGACGGCGCCCGGGTCCCCCAGGGGCCACCCGCCCCCGGCCGCGCGACCCGCACGGGCGGCGCGGCCGGAGCCGGACGTCCCGCACCGCCGCCGCGGGCACGCCGCGTCGAGGGGCTCCTCCTCGGCCTCGCCGCCGGCGACGCCGCCGGATGGCCCGCCGCCCGCCACCGCGCCGCGCGCATGCCCGAGTGGACCCGGCGCCTCACCCGTGAGCTGGACACCTTCGCCGAGCAGAACGCGACCACCACCCTCCCCGTGCCGATCGCCCTCAACCAGCCCCCGGAGCCCCTGCGCCTCGGCCCCTCCGACGACGCCGAGTGGGCCGCGTTCGCGGCCGAGGCGATGCTGCTGGCCGGTGACGGCGACGCGCTCGGGAATCTGAGCAGGGAGCGCCGGACGCGCGCCGCCATCGATCTGACCTGGAACGCCGTCGCCGCCGAGGTCGCCGCGGCCACCGAACGCGCCCCCGAGATCGAGTCGGCGGTCCTCCCCCTGCGCGCCCGCATCTCCGTGCGGGCCGGCCTCGGCAACCTGGCCGCCGGTCTGCGCCCGCCCGCCACCGGCCACGACAACCCGCACTACTTCGACGACGCGGCCTGCGTACGCGCCTGCGTGCTGGCCGTGGCCCACCCCGGCGACCCCGAGGGCGCGGCCGGACTCGCCGAGTTCGACGCCCGCTACACCCAGGACGGCGACGGGGTGCGCGGCGCCCGCGCCATGGCCGCCGCCGTCTGTCTCGCGCTGGCCGGAGCGGACGCGCACGCGTGCGTGGCCGCCGCGCTCGCCGAGCTGCCCGAGGAGACGGAGATCGGCCGCAACGCCCGGCACGCGCTGGGGCTCGCCGCGGCCGCCGACGGCGCCTTCGCCCTCGTCCCGCCGCTGGAGCACCAGATCGTCGACCACGTCTACAGCTACGGCATCGCCGCCGCCGAGACCGTCCCCGTCGCCCTCGCCCTGACCACCGCCGCCCACGGCCGGATCGCGGAGGCGGTCCCCGCGGCGGCCTGCCTGTCGCGGGTCGCGGACTCCGCCCCGGCGCTCGTCGGCGCCCTCACCGGCGCGCTGGGCGGCGGCGCGGCGATCCCCGCGACGTGGCGGGAGAGCTGCCGCGTCCTGTCCGGCTGCGCGCTCCCCCGGCTCACCGGCACGGACCTGGTGGAACTCGCCGGGCTCCTGGAAGCCGTACAACCGGCCCCCCTCGGGGGATGATTCGGACATGACGCGCGAAGAGGCAGAAAACCGTGACCGGGGCGCGCCCCTGGACGAGCGGATCACCGGCGCCCTCGTGGGAGCCGCCGTCGGCGACGCCCTCGGCGGCCCGGTCGAGGGCTACTCCCCCGAGCAGATCGTCGAACGCCACGGCGGACGCGTGCACGGCGTCGTCGGCCCCTGGAACGGCGACGCCTGGCGCACCGCCCGCCCCATCGCCCCGTACCACAAGGGCGACGGCCACGTCACCGACGACACGTTGATGACGCACGCCCTGGTCCGGGTCTACACGACGGTCCGCGACCACCTGGACGCCCACGCGGTCGCCGACCACCTGGTCCCGGACCTGATGACGAACCCGCGCTGGATCCCGGAGCTGGAGGCGGAGGCACTCCTGCTGCACCGCGTCTTCCTCGCGGAGAAGTGGCTGGTGGCCCGGCTCCACTACGGCCACGCCGACCCGCGCGAGGCGGGCGTCGGCAACATCGTCAACTGCGGTGCCGCGATGTACATGGCGCCGGTCGGCCTGGTCAACGCGGCCCACCCGGAGGCCGCCTACGCCGAGGCGCTGGACGTCGCGGGCGCCCACCAGTCGTCCTACGGGCGGGAGGCGGCCGGGGTCCTCGCGGCGGCCGTCGCGGCGGCGTGCGCGCCGGGCGCGACACCGGACTCGGTGGTCGCCGCGTGCCTGTCCCTGGCGAAGGACGGCACGCGGGCGGCGATCGAGCGGGTCTGCGAGGAGGCGTCCCGGCACACGGACTTCGAGTCGGCGCTGCGTCCCCTGCGGGAGGCGGTGGCCCCCTACGACACCGTGGGCCCCGACTACCGCTCCCCGTCCCTGGGTGCCCGCCGCCCGTCCCGGCTGCACGCGATCGAGGAACTGCCCGTGGCGCTGGGCATGGTGGTGGTGGCCGGCGGCGACTTCCGGCACGCGGTGCTGGGCGCGGTGAACTACGGCCGCGACTGCGACTCCATCGCCACGATGGCCGGTGCCGTGACCGGTGCCCTCGGCTCGCCGGTCCCCGAGGACTGGGCCAAGACCGTCGCCGAGGCCAGCCGCCTCGACCTGTGGGAACCGGCGGTCGCGCTCACCGGCGTGGCCCGCGAGGTCTTCGCCCGGGACGTGCGGCGCCGCCGGGCCCACGAGCGGGCGTTCGCGGAGCTGGGGGGTCCGGGATGCTCCGGCTGACGTGGGTGCAGCCGGAGGACCTGGTCGGCCACGAGCTGCGCCAGGCGGTCCAGGACGGCCGTGAGCCCTCGGCCGTCGCGGCCCGCTGGCGGGCCGCGGGCGGCCCCGAGGCCCCGGTCGGCGCGGGCGCGTCCCCGCGGCCGGCGTCCCGCTACCTCCGCCTGCTGGCCACCGACCTGCTGGACGAACTGGCCGACCTGCCCAGCGCGCTGGCGGACGACGAGCCGACCGACCTGGCCGGGATCCGGGCCCTGTGCCCCGACTGGCCGCAGCCGCCCGCGCCCGCCCCCTCCCCGCCGGACCCCGAACGCCTCGAAGCCGCCTGGCTCGGCCGGGCCGTCGGCTGTCTGCTGGGCAAACCGGTCGAGAAGCTCCCCCTCGACGCCATCCGCAGCCTCGCCCGGGCCGCCGGCAACTGGCCCCTGACGGCCTACTTCACCGCCCGCGGTGTCCCGGAGGAGCTGCTGGCCCGCCACCCCTGGAACCGCCGCTCGGCGGCCACCTCCCTCGCCGAGAACATCGACGGCATGCCCGAGGACGACGACCTCAACTACCCCCTGCTGGGCCTGATCGTCCTCAGGCGCCACGGCCGGGCCTTCACCACCGCGGACGTGGCCCGCGTCTGGCTCGACGAACTCCCCGCCGGCCGCGCCTTCACCGCCGAGCGCGTCGCCTACCGCAACCTCCTCTGCGGCCTGGAACCCCCGCTGACCGCCCGTCACCACAACCCCTTCCGCGAGTGGATCGGCGCCCTGATCCGCGCCGACGTGCACGGCTGGACCAACCCCGGCGACCCGGCGGCCGCCGCCGCGCAGGCCCACCGCGACGCGGTCCTCACGCACACCGCCAACGGCGTCTACGCGGCGATGTTCACCGCGGCCGTCGTCGCCGGCGCCGCCACCGGCGCCCACGACGTCCACGCCTGCCTGCGCACCGGCCTCACGGTCGTCCCGCCCCGCTCCCGTCTCGCCCGGGCCGTCCGGCGGGCCGTGCGACTGGCGCGCGAGCACGCCGACTTCGCCACCGTCGTCGACCTGCTGCACGACACCTACGCGGCGACCCACCACTGGGTGCACGCCGTCCCCAACACCGCCCTGATCGCCGCCGCCCTCACCCACGCCGACGGCGACTTCACCGGCTCCGTCTGCCGCGCGGTGTCCGGAGGCTGGGACACCGACTCCAACGGCGCGACGGCCGGCGGCGTCGCCGCCCTGCTCGCCGGTTCGCCGCGCGCGCTCCCCGAACGCTGGACGGCCCCGCTGAAGAACCGGCTGGCGACCTCCGTCGGCGACTTCCACGGCACCGGCTTCGACACCCTGGCCCGTCTGACCCACCTGGAGGCCACCCGCCCATGACCCCGCCCGACCCGACCGCCCCGCCCCCGCCGGTCCCCCGCTGACCGGCCTGCGCGTCCTGGACCTCGCCACCCTCTTCGCCGGACCCCTCGCCGCGACCCTGCTCGGCGACTTCGGCGCGGAGGTCGTCAAGGTCGAGCACCCGAGGAAACCCGACCCCTGCCGCGGCCACGGCCCGTCCAAGGACGGTGTCGGCCTCTGGTGGAAGGTGCTCGGCCGCAACAAGCGCACCATCACCCTGGACCTGTCCAGACCCGGCGGCCGGGCCACCCTCCTGCGCCTGGCCGGGACCGCCGACGTGATCATCGAGAACTTCCGCCCCGGCACCCTGGAGAAGTGGGACCTGGGCTGGCCCGAACTGTCCGCCGTCAACCCCCGCCTGATCCTGGTCCGGGTCACCGGCTTCGGGCAGTTCGGTCCGTACGCGCACCGCCCGGGCTTCGGCACCCTCGCCGAGGCGATGAGCGGCTTCGCGGCGATCACCGGCGAACCGGACGCCCCGCCGACGCTGCCGCCGTTCGGCCTGGCGGACTCCATCGCGGGCCTGGCCACGGCGTACGCGGTCATGACCGCGCTGGCCGGCCGCGACCGCACCGGCGAGGGCCAGGTCGTCGACATGGCGCTGATCGAGCCGATCCTCACCGTGCTCGGCCCCCAGCCGACCTGGTACGACCAGCTCGGTCACGTCCAGCCCCGCACCGGCAACCGCTCCCAGAACAACGCCCCCCGGGGCACCTACCTCACCGCCGACGGCACCTGGGTCGCCGTCTCCACCTCGGCCCAGTCGGTCGCCGAGCGCGTGATGCGCCTGGTGGGCAGGCCGGAGCTGATCGACGAGCCCTGGTTCGCCACCGGCGCGGACCGGGCCCGGCACGCGGACGTCCTGGACGAGGCGGTCGGCGGCTGGATCGCCCGGCACACCCGCGCCGACGTGCTCGCGGCCTTCGAGAAGGCGGAGGCCGCGGTCGCCCCCGTCCAGGACGTACGGGACGTGATGGCGGACCCGCAGTACCGGGCCCTGGACACGATCACCACGGTCGACGATCCCGAGCTGGGCCCGCTGCGCATGCAGAACGTCCTCTTCCGGCTCTCCGGCACCCCGGGCGCGATCCGCTGGGCCGGCCGCCCGCACGGCGCGGACACCGAGGAGGTCCTGACCGGGCTGGGCCTCACCCCGGACGACCTCGCGGCGCTGCGCGCGGAGGGCGCCCTGTGACGGGGTTCCCGCTGACCTGGCTGTACGTCCCCGGGGACCGTCCCGCCGTGGTGGCGAAGGCGCTCGCCTCCGGCGCCGACGTGGTGGTGATCGACCTGGAGGACGCGGTCGCCCCGGACCGCAAGGACTACGCCCGCGCGGCCACCGCCGAGCTGCTGCGCGACCCGCAGCCGGTCCCGGTCCACGTCCGCGTCAACGCCCCGGGCGGCCCCTGGGCCGAGGCCGACCTCGCGGCCGTCGTCCCGGCCCCGGGCCTGTCCGGTCTGCGGCTGCCCAAGGTGACCTCCCCCGCCGAGGTCGTGCGCGTCGCGCGGCGCGCCGTGTCCGCGCGCGGCGGTGCGCTCCCCCTGTACGCCCTGCTGGAGTCGGCCCTCGGCGTCGAGCGGGCCCACGCCGTGGCCACCGCCCACCCCTCCCTGCGCGGCATCGCGATCGGCGAGGCGGACCTGCGGGCCGACCTGGGGGTGCGCGACGACGCGGGCCTCGACTGGTCCCGCTCCCGCGTGGTCGTGGCCGCGCGGGCGGCGGGCCTGGCTCCGCCCGTCCAGTGCGTCCACCCGGACATCCGCGACCTGGAGGGCCTCATCGCCTCCTGCGCCCGCGGCCGCGCCCTGGGCTTCCTGGGCCGCGCCGCGATCCACCCCCGTCAGCTGCCGGTCATCGAGCGGGCCTACCTCCCCGGCGAGGAGGAGATCGAGCAGGCGGAGACGATCGTCAAGGCGGCGGCGACCGAGCAGGGCGCCCAAGCCCTGCCCGACGGCAGGTTCATCGACGCGGCGGTGGTGGCGGCGGCCCGGCGGACCCTGTCCCTGGCCCGCAGGACCTGATGCCGGAGGGCGCCGGGACCACCGCCCGGCACACGCCGAGGGCGCCCGGAACGTCTCCGGGCGCCCTCGGCTTCGTGCGGCGGGCCGTCAGCTCTTCTTCGCCGAACCGGCCCCGTCCCTGGAGTCCTCGGAGTCCTCGGAGTCCTCGGAGTTCTCGGCGACCTTGGGGTCCTCGGGGCTCCCGGCATCACCGGGGGCCTCCTCCGCCGCGGCGCCGTCCCCGGCGCCCGGCGAGTCCGCGTCCTTCTTCTCCGCGGTGTCCTGCGTGGCGCTCTCCGCGGTGTTCTCCGTGTCGTTCTTCTCCGCGGCGTCCTTCTCCGCGTCCCCGGCCTCGCCGGCACCGGCCTCGCCACCGGGGGCTCCCGGCTCCACCGTCGTCTCGCGCCCCGGCCGCTTCCTCGCCGACAGCACGATGTACAGCACCGCGAGCAGGAACACGACGACCGAGGTCCAGTTGTTCAGCCGCATGCCCAGGACGTGGTGGGCCTCGTCGACGCGCATGTACTCGATCCAGAACCGGCCCACGCAGTACGCGGCGACGTACAGTGCGAACGCCCGTCCGTGGCCGAGCCCGAAGCGGCGGTCCGCCCAGATCACCAGCAGCGCCACGCCGACGCACCACAGCGACTCGTACAGGAACGTCGGGTGGTACGTGCCCGGGACCCGCCCGTCGGCGGAGGAGGTGATCTCCACCGCCCACGGCAGGTCCGTGGCCCGCCCGTACAGCTCCTGGTTGAACCAGTTGCCCCAGCGTCCGATCGCCTGGGCGAAGGCGATGCCCGGCGCGACGGCGTCGGCGTAGGCGGGCAGCGGGATGCCCCGGCGCCGGCAGCCGATCCACGCGCCCAGGGCACCGAACGCGATCGCGCCCC
This sequence comes from Streptomyces sp. Tu 3180, assembly GCF_009852415.1. Classification (NCBI taxonomy): domain Bacteria; kingdom Bacillati; phylum Actinomycetota; class Actinomycetes; order Kitasatosporales; family Streptomycetaceae; genus Streptomyces; species Streptomyces sp. Tu 3180. The sequence continues at coordinate 2,339,149 of NZ_WOXS01000002.1, forward strand.
AGATGCCGAGGCCGCCCTCCCAGATCTTGAAGGCGTCCACCCAGTCGCGGCCCTCGCTGAAGTACAGCTGGTAGTCCGTGATCACGTGGTAGAGCCTGCCGCCGACGAGGCCGAACGGCACGGCCCAGACGGCGATGTCGGCCACCGTGCCGGCCCGCCCGCCCCGGGCGATCCAGCGCTTGTTGCCGAGCCAGACGGCTACGAAGACGCCGATGATGATGCAGAACGCGTAGCCGCGCAGCGGAACGGGGCCGAGGTACAGCACCCCGCTCGACGGGCTGGGAATGTAGGCAAGTTCCATGGCAGGGTCGACGCTACCGTGCCGGACCGGCCGCACGGCGGGCAGCCCGGCTACGGCTCCATAACAGGACCGCGGGAATTCCGGGGGCGGTGCTAGCCCTCGTTGGCCTCCTGCACCATCTGCTTCAGCTTCTCCGGGGTCATCGAGCGGTCCTGGTAGATGTTCTCGCCGTCGAACAGGACGGTCGGCGTGCCCGTGAAGCCGCCCTTCTGGAAGGCGTCGTGGGACTTGGCGACCCAGCTGTTGTGCTTGCCGTCCTCGACGCAGGAGCGGAAGGCGGGGGTGTCCAGGCCGTCGACCTTGCCGGCCAGCTCGATGAGCCTGTCGTTGTCGGCGAAGGCGTCGTCGCTCTCCATCGGCTGGTTGTCGAACAGCACCTTGTGGTACGCGTCGAACTTCCCGGCGTCCTGGGCGCAGGCGGCGGCGTTGGCCGCGTTGCGGGAGCCGGTGCCGCCCATGCCGCCGTCGATGAGGGTGACCAGGTGGTACTCCACCTTCAGCCGGCCCGCTTCGGCCAGCTCCTGGACGGTCGGGCCGTAGGCCTGCTCGAAGGCCTTGCAGGCGGGGCAGCGGAAGTCCTCCCACACCGTGAGCGTGGCCTTGGCGTCCTCCTCGCCGACCGGGATGACGGTGCCGCCCTCGCCCGTCGCGCCCGAGGGCGCCACGACCGGGCCCGCCGAGTCGCTCCCCTCGTCCTCGCCGGAGTTGGCGGCGACGACGCCGATCACCGCCGCGAGCCCGAGGACACAGACCACGCTCGCGCCCACGATCAGACCGCGGCGCCGCTTCTCCGCCGCCTTCTGCTTCTCGCGCTCGACCGCCAGCCGCTCCCGGGCGGTGCGCTTTCCCTCACGATTCTTCTCGCTCACACCCCGCAGAACGAACCGGGGAGGCGCACCGCGCCTCCCCGGCCGCAGGTCCACCCTTACGAGGGACCCGTATGACTGCCTGCGGACATCCGGCCGCTCGCGCCGTCCGTCGCGCCGTCCCTACGCCTGTCCGCGCACACCCTTGGCGAGGTCGCCCGCGAGCGCGCGGACGGCCTCGAGGCCGGCGGCGTGGTCGGGGGCGTCCAGCATCCGCTTGACGAAGGCCGAGCCGACGATCACACCGTCGGCGAAGCCGGCGACCTCGGCGGCCTGGGCGGGGGTGGAGACGCCGAGCCCGACGCAGACCGGCAGCCCGGTGCCGGTGGCCCGGGTGCGTTCCACCAGGTCCCGGGCCTGCGAGCTGACCGACTCACGGGTGCCGGTGACGCCCATCAGGGAGGCGGCGTAGACGAAGCCGCTGCCGGCCGCGGTGATCTCGGCGAGCCGCGCGTCCCTGCTGCTGGGCGCGACCACGAAGACCGTGGCGAGGCCGTGCTTGTCGGCGTGCTCCCGCCACAGCGCGGACTCCTGGACGGGCAGGTCGGGCAGGATGCACCCGGCGCCGCCCGCCTCGGCGAGTTCGGCGGTGAACCGTTCGACGCCGTAACGGTCGATGGGGTTCCAGTACGTCATGACGAGGACCGGCTTCCCGGTGGCCTCGTACGCCTCACGGACGGTGCGCATCACGTCGGCGATCCGCACGCCGCCGCGCAGGGCGATGTCGTCGGCGGTCTGGATGACGGGACCGTCGAGGACGGGGTCGCTGTGCGGCAGACCCACCTCCACGACGTCGGCGCCGGCGTCGAGGACGGCCCTGACCGCCTCGATGCCGCCGTCCACGGTCGGGAACCCGGCCGGGAGGTAGGCGATGAGCGCCGAGCGCCCCTCGGACCTCGCCGCGGCGAGGGTGTCCGTCAACAACTGGATGTTGCCGCTCACTTGGCGTCCCCCTCGATCTCGGCGGTGGTGCCGGCCTCGTCGGCGGCGACCTCGGCGTCGGTGTCGTACAGCCCGAAGTAGCGGGCGGCGGTGTCCATGTCCTTGTCGCCGCGGCCGGACAGGTTGACGACGATCAGCCCGTCCCCGCCCAGTTCCCTGCCGACCTCCAGGGCGCCGGCGAGCGCGTGGGCGCTCTCGATGGCCGGGATGATGCCCTCGGTGCGCGACAGCAGCCGCAGGGCCTGCATCGCGGCGTCGTCGGTGACCGCGCGGTACTCGCCGCGGCCGGAGTCCTTGAGGTAGGCGTGCTCGGGCCCGATGCCCGGGTAGTCGAGTCCCGCCGAGATGGAGTACGGCTCGGTGATCTGGCCCTCGTCGTCCTGGAGGACGTAGGAGCGCGAGCCGTGCAGGACGCCGGGCTCGCCCGCGGTCAGCGTGGCCGCGTGCTCGCCGCTCTCGACGCCGTGTCCGGCGGGCTCGCAGCCGATGAGGCGGACGCCCTCGTCGGGGATGAACGCGTGGAAGAGGCCGATGGCGTTGGAGCCGCCGCCGACGCAGGCGACGGCGGCGTCGGGCAGCCGGCCGGCCCGCTCCAGCAGCTGGCGGCGGGCCTCGACGCCGATGACGCGGTGGAAGTCGCGGACCATCGCCGGGAAGGGGTGCGGCCCGGCGACGGTGCCGAAGAGGTAGTGGGTGCGGTCGACGTTGGCGACCCAGTCGCGGAACGCCTCGTTGATGGCGTCCTTGAGGGTGCGGCTGCCGGACTTCACGGCGATGACCTCGGCGCCGAGCATGCGCATCCGGGCCACGTTGAGGGCCTGGCGCTGCGTGTCGATCTCGCCCATGTAGATGGTGCAGTCGAGGCCGAACAGGGCGCAGGCGGTGGCGGTGGCGACGCCGTGCTGGCCGGCGCCGGTCTCGGCGATGACGCGGGTCTTGCCCATGCGCTTGGTCAGCAGGGCCTGGCCCAGCACGTTGTTGATCTTGTGGGACCCGGTGTGGTTGAGGTCCTCGCGCTTGAGGAAGATCCGGGCACCGCCCGCGTGTTCGGCGAACCGCGGTACCTCGGTGAGGGCGCTCGGGCGGCCGGTGTAGTGGACGAGCAGGTCGTCGAGCTCGCGGGCGAACTCGGGGTCGGCCTTGGCCTTGTCGTACTCGACGGCGACCTCGTCCACGGCGGCGACGAGCGCCTCCGGGATGAACTTGCCGCCGAACGCGCCGAAGTAGCCTTCGGCGCTGGGGAGTCGGCCCTCCGGATCGGGGACGAAGAACTGGCTGGGCATGCGGAAACCTCACGGTGAGTGTGTGGTGGGCACTGTTCGCCGTGGGGGCGGAGCTCGCTGCGCGGCCTCAGGTCATCCGTGGCCGGCCGCGCTCGTGCGACGCATGTGTCGGTACAGCCCCGCGCCCCTGGAAGGGCGCTGCCATCGCCGTCCGTTGACCTGTCCCGGCTCGTCCCCGATGACGTAGCGCACCCTGCGGCCGTGCACGCGCCGTGCGGGCGCACGGCAGCCCCGGGGCCGGCAGCCGCGCGCGAGGCGGGCGTACGGGTCCCTGGCCGCGAGGGTGATCGGAAGCGTCATCTCGGTGCCAAGCCTACCGGGGGTCAGCTCCGCCCGTGCCGCAGCGCGGGGTGCTCGCCGGCCGCCACCAGGTCGGAGACCGCCGCCTTCGGGTCGCGTCCGGTGACGAGGGACTCGCCGACCAGGACCGCGTCGGCGCCGGCGTTGGCGTAGGCGATGAGGTCGTGCGGGCCGCGGACGCCGGACTCGGCGACCTTGACCAGGTGGGCGGGGATCTCGGGGGCGACCCGCTCGAAGGTGCCGCGGTCGACCTCGAGGGTCTTGAGGTTGCGCGCGTTGACGCCGATGACCTTGGCGCCCGCGTCCACCGCCCGCTCGACCTCGTCCTCGTCGTGCACCTCGACGAGCGGGGTGAGGCCGATGGACTCGGCGCGCTCGATCAGCGACTCCAGGGCCGGCTGGTCGAGGGCGGCGACGATCAGCAGCGCGAGGTCGGCGCCGTACGCGCGGGCCTCCCAGAGCTGGTACGAGGTGACGATGAAGTCCTTGCGCAGCACGGGGATGTCCACGCGCGCGCGGACCGCCTCCAGGTCGGCCAGCGAGCCGCCGAAGCGGCGCTGTTCGGTGAGGACGGAGATGACGGCCGCGCCGCCCGCCTCGTAGTCGGCGGCGAGTCCCGCCGGGTCGGCGATCGCGGCGAGCGCGCCCTTGGACGGGCTGGAGCGCTTGACCTCGCAGATCACCTTGACGCCGTCGCCGCGCAGGGCGGCCGCGCCGTCCTTGGCCGCGGGAGCCTTCGCCGCGCGCTCCTTGAGCTCGTCGAGGCTGACGCGCGCCTGCCGCTCCGCGAGGTCGGCACGGACTCCGTCGATGATCTCGTCGAGCACACTCACGCGAGCGGCCCCCCTTCCGGACGGTTCGGTCTTCGATGCGTCGGCTTCCGCCACGGGCCCGCCCTCGCGGCCGGGCCGCCGGACGAAACCGGTGGTCACTGCGATGGTATCCGCAGCCGGGCGTATGCCTCGCATCCGGTTGACGCCGGTCCCACCACCTGGACGTTCATCCGCGGATCACGGGTGCAGCCAGCCACCGGACGGCAGGTTCCGGGCAACCGTGAAGACCAGCAGCAACGCCCCCAGGGACCACAGGAGCACCGGCGGCGGGTCGACCCGCAGCGGCTTCCCGCGTACCGCGCGGACCACCCATACGGTCCACAGCACGGCGAAGCCCGCGTAGCCGAGGACGGCCGGCGCGTTGGCCTGGAGGGCGGTGAGGAGGTCGCCGTGGACGACGGCGTGCGCGCTGCGCAGTCCGCCGCAGCCGGGGCAGTACAGGCCGGTGAGGCGCAGCAGCGGGCAGGCCGGGTAGTGGCCGGGCTCGTTGGGGTCCACGGTCCCGACGTAGGCGAGGGCTCCGGCGACGGCGGCGAGCACCCCGGCGGGGGCGGCCAGCCGGGCCGCCCTGCCGCGGGCCGCTCCGGGGACGTTCACACCGTGCATTGTGCCCCGGACGCGCGTCAGGGGCGGCCGCGGCACCACCGTGCCGGCCGCCCCTGCCGGGAGTGCTCCGCGGGCTCAGCCCTCGGCGCGGGCCGGCTCGCGGTCACCGGTGAGCTGGTGCACCGGGTGGTTGCTCTTCGGCTGGCCCATGCCCATCGTGCGCATGATGCCGCCGACGACACCGCCGAGGATCACGATGCCCATGCCCGCCCAGAAGCCGACGGGCTGGGCCATCACCATGAACGCGCCCGCGACGCAGAAACCGATGAAGGCGATGATGACACCGGTCCAGGCGGCCGGGGTGTGACCGTGGCTGCTGCCCGCCATTGCTTGCTCCTCGTTGCTGTGTGCGTGTCTGAGCAGGACGCTCACGCTCATTGTCCCGCACGCGCGCGTGCGCGGTGAGCGGGGGTGCTTCCCGGCGCGCTGACGGAGCGTCCGGCGGGGTCCGCCCCGGCCGGCCGGCTCGCGGGGCCCTGACGGTCCGCGCGGGGACGGCGGTCCGCGGCGCGGCGTCCCGGGCGTGCCGCCCCGGCTCCCCGGCAGCCGCCCGCGGGCGCTCAGGCGCCGGTCGGGTCCTCGCCGCGGTCGAGGGCCTTCCAGAGGTCCTCGGGGCGGTCGGGGTCCACGGCGGGGGCCTTGCGGCGCTCCCGCGGGGCGCCGTTGCGTTCGTAGCGGCCGGACATGGCGGGCCACAGCCGGCCGTAGCGCAGCGCGAGCAGCCCGGCCAGCAGGAGCAGCAGGCCGCCCACGGCCGCGGCGTAGGGCCACGCGGTGTGGGTGAGGGCCTCCACCGTGGCGGAGGTGTCGCCGGAGGCCTGTGCGGCCTTCTCGTCGAGCGCGGCGCTGTCCGAGGCTCCGGCCAGGGCCGCCGTGACGGTGCCCGCCCCGGTGAGGGTGAGCAGCGCGGCGACGGCGAGGCGTCCGGCACGGCGGACGGCGAAGACGGCGACCAGCGCGGCCAGGCCCACGACGGCCAGGGCGGCGGGGACGCCGGTGACGTCGCTGCCCTTGGCGGTCAGGGGGAAGGCGCCGCCGGCCACGGTCGCGGTGCCCTCCGACCACTGCTGCCGGCTGGCGAGCAGGGCCACGGCCGCGCCCAGGGCGCCGCACAGCAGGGCGGCGGCGAGGCTGAGGCGGCCGGCCCGGGCGGAGCCGGCGGCCTCGGTACGGGGGTGAGGTACGGCAGTCACGTACTCCACTATCGCCCGAACCCCGGGCGAACCGTCACCCGGGGTTCACCTCAGGGCTTTCCCAGCCGGTTCGCCGTGTGGACGGCGCGCAGCACCGCGGCCGCCTTGTTGCGGCACTCGGTGTCCTCGGCGACCGGGTCGGAGTCGGCGACGATTCCGGCGCCGGCCTGCACGTACGCGGTGCCCTCTCGCAGCAGCGCGGTGCGGATGGCGATGGCGGTGTCGGAGTCGCCGGCGAAGTCGAGGTAGCCGACGCAGCCGCCGTACAGTCCGCGCCGGGACGGCTCGAGTTCGTCGATGATCTGCATCGCGCGGGGCTTGGGCGCGCCGGAGAGCGTGCCGGCCGGGAAGCAGGCGGTGAGCACGTCGAAGGCGGTGCGGCCGGCCGCGACCCGGCCGGTGACCGTCGAGACGATGTGCATGACGTGCGAGTACCGCTCGATGGACATGAAGTCGACGACCTCGACCGAGCCGGGCTCGCAGACCCGCCCGAGGTCGTTGCGGCCCAGGTCGACGAGCATGAGGTGCTCGGCGCGCTCCTTGGGGTCGGCGAGCAGTTCGTCGGCGAGGGCCTGGTCCTCCTGCGGGGTGGCGCCGCGGTGCCGGGTGCCGGCGATGGGGTGGACCATGGCCCGCCCGTCCTCGACCTTCACCAGGGCCTCGGGCGAGGAGCCGACGACGTCGAAGGCCCCGCCGTCCTCGTGGGGGAAGCGGAACAGGTACATGTACGGCGAGGGGTTGGTGGCGCGCAGGACCCGGTAGACGTCCAGGGCGCTCGCCGTGCACGGGGTCTCGAACCGCTGGGAGGGGACGACCTGGAAGGCCTCGCCCGCGCGGATGCGTTCCTTGATGTCCTCCACGGCCCGCCGGAAGTCGGGGCCGCCCCACAGCGCGGTGTACTCGGGCAGCTCGGAGGGCGGCAGCACGGCCGGGGGCTGGGCCACCGCGCGGGTGAGGTCGGCCTCCATGGCGTCGAGGCGGGCCACCGCGTCGGCGTACGCCTCGTCCACGCCCGTCTCCAGGTCGTTGTGGTTGATCGCGTTGGCGATCAGCCAGACGGCGCCCTCCCAGTGGTCCATGACGGCCAGGTCGCTGGTGAGCAGCATGGTCAGCTCGGGCAGCCGCAGATCGTCCCGCTCGCCGGGGCCGATCTTCTCCAGACGGCGCACGATGTCGTAGCCGAGGTAGCCGACCATGCCGCCGGTGAAGGGCGGCAGGCCGAGGTCGTGGGCGAGGTCGCGCGGGGTGTGCAGGGCCTCGAGGGTGGCGCGCAGCGCGGCGAGCGGGTCGCCGTCCACGGGCACGCCGACGGGCGGGGTGCCCTGCCAGTGGGTCCGCCCGCCGCGCTCGGTGAGGGTGGCGGCGCTGCGCACGCCGACGAAGGAGTAACGGGACCAGGAGCGTCCGTTCTCCGCGGACTCGAGCAGGAAGGTGCCGGGGCGCTCGGCGGCGAGCTTGCGGTAGAGCGCGACCGGGGTGTCGCCGTCGGCGAGCAGCTTGCGGGTGACCGGGATGACCCGGCGGTCGGCGGCGAGCTTGCGGAACGTCTCGAGGTCCATGGCGCCAGACCTTACTGATCCGGGGTGGCCGTGCCGGAACCGGCGCCGCCGGCGGGAACGTCCACGGGGCCGTCCGCCAGCAGCACGTCGGCGTCGAAGCAGGTGCGGGCGCCGGTGTGGCAGGCGGCGCCGACCTGGTCGACCGTGACCAGCAGGGTGTCCGCGTCGCAGTCGAGGGCGACCGACTTGACCCACTGGAAGTGGCCGGAGGTGTCCCCCTTGACCCAGTACTCCCGCCGGCTGCGCGACCAGTAGGTGCAGCGGCCGGTGGTCAGCGTGCGGTGCAGCGCCTCGTCGTCCATCCAGCCCAGCATCAGCACCTCTTTGGTGTCGTACTGCTGGGCGATGGCGGGCAGGAGGCCGTCGGGGCTGCGCTTGAGGCGCGCGGCGATCTCCGGGTCGAGGCGGCCGGGCCGGGACGTGCTGGTCATGGGTGCCATTGTGCCGCGTCCCGCCCGCGGGCCGGGGGGAGCGTCCACTGGGCGGACCGGACGGGCGGCCGTACGCTGGCTGGCATGTCGACCCATGCCAAGCGTGAACGACTCCTCCTGGCCGATCTGCTGGAGACTACGGGGCCCGAGGCCCCCACCCTGTGCGAGGACTGGACGGCCCGGGACCTCGCCGCCCACGTGGTGGTGCGCGAGCGCCGCCCCGACGCCGCCGGCGGCATCCTGGTCAAGCAGCTGGCGCCGCGCCTGGAGCGGGTGATGGCGGAGTTCGCCGCGAAGCCGTACGAGGAGCTGATCCAGCTCATCCGCACCGGGCCGCCGCGCTTCTCGCCCTTCTCGCTCAAGCAGATCGACGAGATGTCGAACATCGTCGAGTTCTACGTCCACACGGAGGACGTCCGCCGGGCCCAGCCCGACTGGACCCCGCGCGAACTCGACCCGGTGTTCCAGGACGCCCTGTGGTCCCGGCTGGAGCGCACCGCCCGCCTGGTGGGCCGCGGCGTTCCGACGGGCCTGGTGCTGCGCCGCCCGAACGGCCAGACGGTGGTGGCCCACCGCGGCACCCCGGTGGTCACGGTGACCGGCGAGCCGTCGGAGCTGGTGCTGTTCGCCTACGGGCGGCAGAACGCGGCGAAGGTCGCGCTGGAGGGCGACGAGAACGCGATCGCGAAGCTGCAGGAGACCAGGCAGCTCGGCATCTGACCGGGGCGGCCGGGCCGGGGGTCAGCGCACCGGGTGCCCGGCCTCCCGCAGGGTGTCCTTGACCTGGCCGATGCGCAGGTCGCCGAAGTGGAAGACCGAGGCCGCGAGGACCGCGTCCGCGCCCGCCGCGACCGCGGGCGGGAAGTCGGCCGCCTTGCCGGCGCCGCCCGAGGCGATCACCGGGACGGTGACGTGCTTCCGGACGGCGGCGATCATCTCCAGGTCGTAGCCGTCCTTGGTGCCGTCGGCGTCCATGGAGTTGAGCAGGATCTCGCCGGCACCCAGCTCGGCGGCGCGGTGCGCCCACTCCACGGCGTCGATCCCGGTGCCGCGGCGGCCGCCGTGCGTGGTGACCTCGAAGGTTCCGGACTCCGTGCGGCGGGCGTCGACCGAGAGGACGAGGACCTGCCGGCCGAAGCGCTCGGCGATCTCGCGGATCAGGTCGGGGCGGGCGATGGCGGCGGTGTTCACGCCCACCTTGTCGGCGCCCGCCCGCAGCAGCCTGTCCACGTCCTCGGCGGTGCGCACGCCGCCGCCCACCGTCAGTGGGATGAACACCTGCTCGGCGGTGCGGCGCACCACGTCGTACGTCGTCTCGCGGTTGCCCGACGAGGCGGTGATGTCCAGGAACGTCAGCTCGTCGGCGCCCTCGGCGTCGTACACCTTGGCCATCTCGACGGGGTCGCCCGCGTCGCGCAGGTTCTGGAAGTTGACGCCCTTGACCACCCGGCCGTTGTCCACGTCCAGGCAGGGGATGACTCGGACCGCCAGGGTCATGAATCCACGGCTCCTCTGAATGCTTCGAGTTCCACTGAGACCAGTACGCGCGAGTCGACGAAGCCCTCGACCACCAGCAGGGTGGTGACCGGGCGCACCGCGTCGAACAGCTCCTTGTGGGCGCGTCCGGCCGCGTCGACGTCCCGTGCGTGGGCGAGGTGGACGCGCGTGCGGATCACGGACTCGACGCCGAGCCCGAACTCGCCGATCGCCTCCAGCGCGGTGGTGAAGGCGGCCTTGGCCTGCTCGTACGGGTCGCCCTCCCCGTGGAGCACGGTGCCCCGGAACGCGGTGGTGCCCGCCACCAGGACGCGGTCGCCCGCCGCCACGGCGCGCGCGAAACCGAAGGACTCCTCCCAGGGACTTCCGCTCTGCACGCGCCGTACGGCTCCGGATGTCATCGCGACACAGCCTCCAGGGCCTCTTCCAGCGTGAACGCCTTGGCGTACAGGGCCTTCCCGACGATGGCGCCCTCGACGCCGAGCGGCACGAGCCCCGCGAGGGCGCGCAGGTCGTCCAGCGAGGACACGCCGCCGGAGGCGACCACCGGGCGGTCGGTGGCGGCGCAGACGTTCTTCAGCAGCTCCAGGTTGGGGCCCTGGAGGGTGCCGTCCTTGGCGATGTCGGTGACGACGTAGCGGGCGCAGCCCTCCTTGTCGAGACGCTCCAGCGTCTCGTAGAGGTCGCCGCCGTCGCGGGTCCAGCCGCGGCCGCGCAGGGTGGTGCCGCGCACGTCGAGGCCGACGGCGATCTTGTCGCCGTGCTCGGCGATGACCCGGGCGACCCACTCGGGGGTCTCCAGGGCGGCCGTGCCGAGGTTGACGCGGGTGCAGCCGGTGGCGAGGGCCGCGGCGAGGGTGTCGTCGTCGCGGATGCCGCCGGACAGCTCGACCTTGATGTCCATCGCCCCGGCGACCTCGGCGATCAGCTCGCGGTTGTCGCCGGTGCCGAACGCGGCGTCCAGGTCGACCAGGTGCAGCCACTCGGCGCCCGAACGCTGCCAGGCGAGGGCGGCCTCGAGGGGGGAGCCGTACGACGTTTCCGTACCGGACTCGCCGTGCACCAGGCGGACGGCCTGGCCGTCGCGGACGTCGACGGCGGGGAGCAGTTCGAGCTTGGCCATGTCTCTACAGGGTTCCGATCCAGTTGGTGAGGAGCTGGGCACCGGCGTCGCCGGACTTCTCGGGGTGGAACTGGGTGGCCCACAGGGCGCCGTTCTCCACGGCCGCCACGAACGGCCTGCCGTGCGTGGACCAGGTGACCAGCGGGGCGCGCATCGCCGGGTTCGCGGTCTCCAGGGTCCAGTCGTGGACCGCGTAGGAGTGCACGAAGTAGAAGCGGGCGTCCGCGTCGAGGCCGGCGAACAGCTCGGAGCCGGCCGGTGCTTCCACGGTGTTCCAGCCCATGTGGGGCACGACGTCGGCCTGCAGCGGCTCCACCGAGCCGGGCCACTCGTCGAGGCCCTCGGTCTCCACGCCGTGCTCGACGCCGCGCGCGAACAGGATCTGCATGCCGACGCAGATGCCCATCACCGGGCGGCCGCCGGCCAGCCGGCGGTCGACGATCCAGTCGCCGCGCGCCTCCTTCAGGCCCTTCATGCAGGCGGCGAAGGCGCCGACGCCGGGCACCAGCAGGCCGTCGGCGTTCATGGCCCGGTCGAAGTCACCGGTGATCTCGACGTCGGCCCCCGCGCGGGCGAGGGCACGCTCGGCGGAGCGGACGTTGCCGAAGCCGTAGTCGAAGACCACGACCTTCTTGGCGGTGCTCACGGGGTCACACCTCCAGCCTCAGGACGCCCGCGCCGAGGCACAGCGCGGCGCCGATCGAGAGGAGCACGATCAGGCTCGTGGGCATCTTCTGCTTGACGAAGGAGATGATCCCGCCGATGAAGAACAGGCCGACGACGATCAGGACGGTGGACAGGCCGTTCATGCCTACAGCGCCCCCTTCGTGGAGGGCAGGATGCCCGCCGCGCGCGGGTCGCGCTCGGAGGCGTAGCGCAGGGCCCGGGCGAGCGCCTTGAACTGGCACTCCACGATGTGGTGCGCGTTGCGCCCGTAGGGCACGTGCACGTGCAGCGCGATCTGGGCCTGGGCGACGAAGGACTCCAGGATGTGCCGGGTCATCGTCACGTCGTACTCGCCGATCATCGGCGCCATGTTCTCGGGCTCGGTGTGCACGAGGTAGGGGCGGCCGGACAGGTCGACGGTGACCTGGGCGAGGGACTCGTCCAGCGGGACCGTGCAGTTGCCGAAGCGGTAGATGCCCACCTTGTCGCCGAGCGCCTGCTTGAAGGCGGCGCCGAGCGCGAGGGCGGTGTCCTCGATGGTGTGGTGGGAGTCGATGTGCAGGTCGCCCTCGGTCTTCACGGTCAGGTCGAACAGACCGTGCCGGCCGAGCTGGTCGAGCATGTGGTCGTAGAAGCCGACCCCGGTGGAGATCTCGGTCCTCCCGGTGCCGTCGAGGTCGATCTCGACGAGGACGGACGTCTCCTTGGTGGTGCGTTCCACGCGTCCTGTGCGGCTCATGAACTCTGCTCCTTCTTCAACTCACGTACCGCGTCGAGGAACGCGTCGTTCTCTTCGGGGGTCCCGGCGGTCACCCGCAGCCATCCGGGCACGCCGTTGTCCCGGACCAGGACGCCCCGGTCGAGGATCTCCCGCCAGGCGGCGTGGGCGTCCTCGAACCTGCCGAACTGGACGAAGTTGGCGTCGGACTCGGTGACCTCGTAGCCGATGGCGCGCAGTTCGGCGACCAGCCGGTCCCGTTCGGCCTTGAGCTGCTCGACGTAGCCGAGCAGGGCGTCGGTGTGCTCCAGGGCGGCCAGCGCGGTCGCCTGGGTGACGGCCGAGAGGTGGTACGGCAGCCGGACGAGCTGCACGGCGTCCACGACCGCGGGGTGCGCGGCGAGGTAGCCGAGGCGCAGTCCGGCCGCGCCGAACGCCTTCGACATGGTGCGGGAGACGACCAGGTGGGGCCGTCCGTCGAGCAGCCGGAGCAGCGAGTCGCCGTGGCTGAACTCGACGTACGCCTCGTCCACGACCACCATCGACGGCCCGGCCGCCTGGGCGGCCTCGTACAGGGCGAGGACCGTCTCGGGCGGGACCGCGTTGCCGGTGGGGTTGTTGGGGGTGGTGATGAAGACGACGTCCGGGCGGTGCTCGGCGATCGCCTCCTTCGCGGCGGCGACGTCGATGGTGAAGTCGTCGCCGCGGGGGCCGGAGATCCAGCCGGTGCCGGTGCCGCGCGCGATGAGTCCGTGCATCGAGTACGACGGCTCGAAGCCGATCGCGGTGCGGCCGGGTCCGCCGAAGGTCTGCAGCAGCTGCTGGATGACCTCGTTGGAGCCGTTGGCGGCCCACACGTTCTCCGGGCCGACCGGGTGGCCGGCCGTCTTCGTCAGGTACTCGGCCAGCCTGGTGCGCAGCTCCACCGCGTCCCGGTCGGGGTAGCGGTTGAGGTGCCGGGCGGCTTCCCGGACCCGCTCGGTGATCCGCTCGACCAGCGGCTCGGGCAGCGGGTAGGGGTTCTCGTTGGTGTTCAGCCGTACGGGGACGTCCAGCTGGGGCGCGCCGTAGGGGGACTTGCCGCGCAGCTCGTCCCGTACGGGGAGATCGTCGATGCCGGTCACTTGCTCTCGGGTACCTTCCAGCCGAACCTCGCCTTGATCGCCGCGCCGTGCGCGGGCAGGTCCTCCGCCTCCGCCAGCGTCACCACGTGGTGCGCGACCTCGGCCAGCGCGTCCTCGGTGTAGTCGACGATGTGGATGCCGCGCAGGAAGGACTGGACGGACAGGCCCGAGGAGTGGCAGGCGCAGCCGCCGGTGGGCAGGACGTGGTTGGAGCCGGCCGCGTAGTCGCCCAGCGAGACCGGGGCCCAGGGGCCGACGAAGACCGCGCCGGCGTTGCGCACCCGGTCGGCGACCGCGGCGGCGTCGGCGGTCTGGATCTCCAGGTGCTCGGCGCCGTAGGCGTCGACGACCCGCAGGCCCTCGTCGAGGCCGTCGACCAGGACGATGGCGGACTGCCGGCCGGAGAGCGCCGGGACGATCCGGTCGTCCACGTGCTTGCTGGCCTCGACCTGCGGCCGGAGCTCCTTCTCGACCGCGTCCGCGAGGTCGGCGGAGTCGGTGACCAGGACGGCGGCGGCCAGCGGGTCGTGCTCGGCCTGGCTGATCAGGTCGGAGGCGACGTGCACCGGGTCGGCCGTGGAGTCCGCGAGGATCGCGATCTCGGTCGGGCCGGCCTCGGCGTCGATGCCGATGCGGCCGGTGAAGTAGCGCTTGGCGGCGGCGACCCAGATGTTGCCGGGGCCGGTGACCATGTTCGCGGGCGGGCAGGACTCGGTGCCGTAGGCGAACATCGCCACGGCGGTGGCGCCGCCGGCCGCGTAGACCTCGTCGACGCCGAGCAGGGCGCACGCGGCGAGGACGGTCGGGTGCGGCAGCCCGCCGAACTCGGCCTGGGCCGGGGAGGCGAGCGCGACCGACGGGACGCCGGCCTCCTGGGCGGGCACGGCGTTCATGATCACGGAGGACGGGTACACGGACCGTCCGCCCGGCGCGTACAGGCCGACGCGGTCGACCGGCACCCACTTCTCGGTGACCGTGCCGCCGGGCACGACCTGGGTGGTGTGCGTGGTGCGGCGCTGCTCGCGGTGGACGAGCCGGGCGCGCCGGATGGACTCCTCCAGGGCGGCGCGCACGGCCGGGTCCAGCCCCTCCAGGGCGTCGGTGAGCGCCCGTGCCGGGACCCGGACGGATTCCAGACGCACGCCGTCGAACCGCTCGGCGAAGTCGATCAGCGCCGCGTCGCCGCGATGATGCACGTCCTCGCAGATCGGACGCACCTTCTCCAGGGCGGCCGCGACGTCGAAGTCGGCTCGGGGCAGCAGGTCGCGCAGGGCGGGGCCCTCGGGAAGGGCGTCGCCGCGCAGATCGATTCGGGAGATCACGTGCTCAATTCTCTCAGACCCGCGCGGTAGGACGTCCGTCCGTTCCAATGGCTGATACGGAACCCCCCGGTGACAGTGCGCACACACCCCGGAGATCTTTTTCACTTTCCGTGTTCAACCTCTCACGGAACCGGGCATGAACGGTTGTACGAAGGGACGAACCGACGAGTACCAGGGAGGGAGGGGGAAGCCGTGACCGACGGGGCGGGACCGCGCGCCGGGGACGTGCCGGAGGACCTGACCGCCGTGGAGGCCGGGATGTGGCAGGCCTTCCGCAACGGCAGCGTGTACGACCTGAGCAGCGGGGACGCGGTCGTCGACGATCCGCACGGAGGGCACCCGTGGGGCCCCGAGCGGACGGTCCGGGCCCGCGTCGTGTGCTGGCTCCTGCTGGACGGACCGCCCGCCCTGGCCGGCCGGGTGTCCTCGCTGAAGCTGGTCGGGGTGCGGATCAGCGGCGCCCTGGACCTGGCGGGCGGCACGGTCGTGCCGTACGTGGAGATGCGGGACTGCCGCTTCGAGCGGGACGTGCTGCTGCCGGAGGCCCGCTTCACGACCGTGCGGATGGTGGACTGCTCGATACCGCGCCTGGAGGCGGCCCGGCTGCACACCGAGGGCGACCTGCACCTGCCGCGCTGCCGGTTCCCGGGCGGTGTGCGGCTCACCGACGCCCGGATCGGCACGGACCTGCTGCTCAACCAGGCGATCGTGCACCGGGACCGCAGCGGCCGCTCGATCGCCGGGGACGGCCTGACGGTCGGACAGGACCTCCAGGCCGAGATGCTGGAGTCGCACGGCGAGCTGAGCCTGCGCAGCGCGACGATAGGCGTCTCGCTCAGCCTGCGCGGCGCCCGGCTGGCCAACCCGTACACCCGGCTCGCGCTGAACGCCCCCCAGCTGACCGTGGAGCGTTCGCTGTACCTGACCCCGGCGGGCGTCGGCGCCCAGGCGCGGAGCGGGATGACCCCGGCCCGCGGGACGCGGATCCAGCGGTTCGAGTGCCAGGGCGGGGTGCGGCTGGACGACGGGCGGTTCGGGGACGCGGTCGACTTCGAGGGGGCCAGGTTCACCTTCACCGACGACCAGGAACTGTCGCTGCGCCGGGTGCAGACGCCGGAGCTGCGCTTCCTCGGGGAGCGGCCGGCGCGCGGCAGGGTGGTGCTGTCGGGGGCGCGGGTGGTCAACCTGATGGACCGGGCGGACAGCTGGCCGGGACCGGGCCGGCTGCACATGGGCGGCTTCGCCTACGAGAACCTGGTGCCGCGCGGCCCGTTCCCGCTGTCGCTCCGGCTGCGGTGGGTGGACGCGGCGAGCGCCGAGTACAACCCGGAGCCGTACGAGCGGCTGGCCGCCGTGCTGCGGGCGGGCGGGGAGGACGAGGACGCCCGCGAGGTGCTGCTCGCCAAGCAGCGCCGCCGCCGGGAGAGCCTGCCGCTCGCGGCCAAGCTGTGGGGCTACGCGCAGGACTGGACGGTCGCCTACGGGTACCGGCCGGGCCGGGCCGCGGTGTGGATGGCGGTGCTGTGGGCGGGCGGTTCGCTGGCCTTCGCGCACGGACACCCCCCGCCCCTGAAGAGCGGCGAGCATCCCGCGTGGAACGCGCCCCTGTTCGCCCTGGACCTGCTGCTGCCGGTGATCGACCTGGGGCAGGTGGGCTTCTGGCAGCTGCGCGGCGGCTGGCAGTGGCTGGCGACCGCGTTCATCCTGCTGGGCTGGATCCTGGCGACGACGGTGGCGGCGGGGGCGACGCGGACGCTGCGGCGCACCTGAGGGGCGGGCGGCGCCGTGCGCGGCGGCCGGGCCCCGGGTGCTCCGTGCGCGTCGCGCACGGCGAGGGAGCGTCGGCTTTTTACCGGGTCTTGACCGGTTCGCGTACAACCTTCGGCGACTTCAGCGTGGCCCCTGGCGCGGCTGCGACCTGCGGTCTTTCAATGGTCGACACCATGGCTCTGCTGCACGGATTCACCCGTACGTCCCGGGCACGCGGCAGGACGGGTGCCGCCCCCGTCGCCGTCGTGCTGCCCGCCGACGACGACGTGCTCCTCGACGCACCCGACGACGTGCTGGGTCCCGCGCTGGTCGCGGCCGCGATCGGCGATCACGCGCCCGCCGCCGGCCTGCTCGCCGCCACCCGGCGCCGGGGCACCTGGGAGGACCGCGACCGCTATGTGCGGCGGCTGGCCGCCTTCGCCCGCTCGCGCCCCGAGTGGCTGGACACCTGGCGCGCCCTCGACCCGTACGACCCCGACGGGCTGCTGGTGGAGGCCCAGCGGGCGGTGGACCGCGCCTGGGGCTCACCGGCCAGGGCCGAGCTGCTGCGTGAGGTGAGCCCGCTGATCACCGCCGCCGCGAAGGGGGACGACCGCGATCCGGTGCCCTGGCGGCTCGCCCTGGACCACGCCCGCGGCGCGCGCGCCGGGCACCGGTACTTCCAGGAGCTGTGGGAGGCCGCGGTCCGCCGCGCCCCGCACCACTACGGCTGCCACGTGGCGGCCCTGCGCTACCTGTCGTCCTCCTGGCGCGGTGCGCACCGCGAGTGCTTCGACTTCGCGGACCTGGCCGCCCAGGACGCGCCGGACGGCTCGTTCACGCAGGCGCTGCCGCTGCGGGCGGCGTTCGGCTGTCTGACCGACGGCGGCGGCACCGGGGTGCCGCGCGAGCGGCTCGAGGCGGCGGCCGACCGCGCCGCCGCCCTGTCCGGCCGGCTGCCGGCGGGCCACTCCCGGCCGGCCGAACTGCGCAATCTGCTGACCTACGTCCTGGTCCGCCTCGAGCGCTGGCCGGACGCCCTGGAACAGCTGCGCCTGACCGGCCCGTACGCCACGTCCTTCCCCTGGGACCGGGACGCGGACGATCCGCTCGGGCGGTTCCTGGAGGTGCGTCAGGACGTGCGCGCGGCGGTCGCGTCCGGCTCCTCCGGAGCGGGCGCCGCTCCCTCCGCCGCGGGCTTCGGCCCCCCGCGGAGCGGACGGGGCGGACGGGCCCGCTTCGGCGACCATTAGGCTTTTGCGTCGTGACCACCGTCCGGCTCCCGCTCTTCCCCCTGAACACGGTGCTGTTCCCGGGGCTCGTGCTCCCGCTCAACGTCTTCGAGGAGCGCTACCGCGCCATGATGCGCGAGCTGCTGAAGACCTCGGAGGACGAGCCGCGCCGGTTCGCCGTCGTGGCGATCCGCGACGGCCACGAGGTCGCGCCGAGCGCCCCCGGCCTGCCCGACCCGACCGCGGTGCCCGAGAGGGGGCCTGCGGCCGGCTTCGGCACCGACCCGCTCCGGGCCTTCCACAAGGTGGGCTGTGTGGCCGACGCGGCGACGATCCGGGAGCGGGCCGACGGCACCTTCGAGGTGCTGGCGACCGGCACGACCCGGGTGCGGCTGCTGTCGGTCGACGCCTCCGGGCCGTATCTGACGGCCGAACTGGAGACGGTGGCCGAGGAGCCCGGCGACGAGGCGGGGACGCTGGCGGAGGGGGTGCTGCGGGCGTTCCGCCAGTACCAGAAGCGGCTGGCGGGGGCCCGGGAGCGGTCGCTGGCGACCGGCGCGGACCTGCCGGACGAGCCGGGCGTCGTCTCCTACCTGGTCGCCGCCGCGATGGTGCTGGACACGCCGACGAAGCAGCGTCTGCTCCAGGCGCCGGACACGGCGTCCCGGCTGCGCGACGAGCTGAAACTCCTTCGCGCGGAGACGGCCGTCATCCGTAGCCTGCCGTCGTTGCCGGCCGCGGATCTCACGCGCGGGCCGACGAGTCTCAACTGACGCACGACTGTCTGGAGTGCAGACCGCGATGGCGAAGAAGTCCGGGAAGCAGCAGGGAGCGGGGGCGCGCGAAGCGCGTCCGAACAAGGGCGGTGGCGGAGGCCGGGCGGGCACGCCCGCGACGGTGGCCCTCACCGCGGCCGGGGTGCCGTTCACGGTCCACTCCTACGACCACGACCCCTCCCACCCGTCCTACGGCGAGGAGGCGGCCGAGGCGATGGGCGTCGCGCCGGACCGCGTCTTCAAGACGCTGGTGGCGGACGTCGACGGCGCGCTGACGGTGGCGGTGGTCCCGGTGGCCGGCCAGCTGGACCTGAAGGCGCTCGCGGCGGCGGTCGGCGGCAAGCGGGCCGCGATGGCCGACCCCGCGCTGGCGGAACGCACCACGGGCTACGTCCGCGGCGGCATCTCGCCCCTGGGCCAGCGCAGGAGACTGCCGACGGTCCTGGACGAGTCGGCCGCCCGGCACGACACGATCTGCGTCTCGGCCGGCCGCCGCGGCCTGGAGGTCGAGCTCTCCCCCGGCGACCTGGCCGGGCTGACGTCGGCGACCCTGGCCCCCATCGGGCGTGCGTGACCCCTCGGCGCGTCCTTCCCCGGCCCGCGGGGAAGGACGCGCCGATGAGGACCCTCGGACGCGGACGGCGCGCGCGGAAGGCCCGGGCGGACCACGGACGGCGCCGGGCGCGGACCGCCGGACCGGCCCCGGGCCGTTCCGGCGGAAGGTCTCAGGAGCCCGCCGCCCCGTACGGCCCCTGCGGGACGTGCGGGTCCAGCGGCGGGAAGTGGTCCGGGTCGCGGGGACCGAACAGGGCGGTCAGCCCCAGGTGCAGGACCAGCGCCGCGAACGGCCACGCCAGCAGCGCGCCCTTGGCGCTCAGCTTCAGCGGCGCGTCGAAGGTGACTCCCTTGCCCGCGCTTCTCGCCTGGGCCATCACGTCCTGCGCGGGACCGAGCCACACGCCGGTCCGCCAGGCCAGCAGTGAGCCGAGCAGTCCCCCGACCGCCAGCGCCACCACCAGCGGCACACCGCCGTGCCGCCTCATGAGGAACACGGCGAGCGCGCTCACCGCGCCGAAGCCCAGCGCCAGGAGGGAGAACGTTCCGTCCACCCCGACGGCCTGCTCGCCCTCGCTGTCCTTCAGGTAGACGACCCAGCTGTCGTCCACCACGTCGCCCACGAGCGGCACGCGCGGCGCCAGCCACCACCACAGCACCCCGAGGAGCACCCCGCCGAGCGCCACCGCCACCGCGGTCACGGCGGCCTCCCGCACTTCCTTCTTCATCGCAGGGCCGTCCTGTCCGTACCAGCCGTGCCCCTCGCCGTGCCCCGCGGGTCCGGTCTTCCGGAACGCGGCGTCCGCGTGCCCGGCGGACGGCGGCTGCCACGCGTCGTGCGGGGAGTGTTCGTGCGGAGGCGGCGGTGGTGTCAGAGGTGCGCTCACCCTGACATCGTGCCAGGCCCGGCCGTGCGGCGCGTCACCGGACGGCGGCCCTGCGGTACGCCCAGGTCGCCACGGCCAGCGAGATCACGCCGACGCCCCCGCACACGGCGAGGTCACCGAGCACCCGGGCCCAGTCGGGGTGCGGGCCGAAGGTCCGCGCGAACGCCTCGACGCCGTACGTCGACGGCAGCAGGTCCCGCGCCAGGCGCACCGCCTCCGGCATCCGCTCCGCCGGCAGCACGCCCAGCAGCAGCGCCGCCGACATGCCCAGCTGGCCGAGCAGCGTGGCCAGCTCCGGCCGCGGCGCGAGCAGGCCCAGCGCCGCTCCCAGCCCGGCGAGCGCGGCCCCGGCGAGCGGGATCACGGCGGCGAGCACCCACAGGTGTGTCAGCGGCAGCCCGAACAGGACGCATCCGAAGACGGCGGTCACGACGGTCCCCGGCACGGTGAAGGACGCGTACGCGCCGGCCGCGCCCAGCACCACCGCCGCCGGCGGCACGGGCAGGGTGGCGTAGTGGTCGAGCCCGCCGCTGGCCCGCAGCTGCCCGAAGTACTGCGCGAGGAGGTTCAGCGCGACGAAGGCGACGACCAGGACCGACGAGCCGGCGACCACGGCCTGCGCCTCGCCGCCGCCGTCCACGACCCCGCGCATCAGGATCATGATCCCGACCGACTGGAAGGTCGCCACGAACAGCAGGGGGATCCGCGCCACCCGCGCCCGGGACAGCTGCGCCCGGTAGACGGCCGCCAGCGACGGCCACAGCCGCGCCCGGGGGCCGAGCCCGGCCGGTTCCGGTGCGGCCTCCTCCACGGCCAGGACGCCGCCCGGCAGGACATCGGCGGGTACGACACTCACGTCGTGCTGCTCCCCTTCGCTCGGAGGTCCGCTCGGATCCGCTCCGGCAGTCGCCCCGTTCCGTACGGATGACACGGCCCGTGTGCTCATGCCTTCACCAGTCCCTGCCGTACGGCGCCGCCCAGCGCCAGGTACACGTCCTCCAGGCTGGGCGTGGCCAGCGTGAAGTCGTCCAGGGCGGCGAAGGCGGCTCCGCCGGTGACGGTGGCGACGACCGCACGGGCCTCCTCGGGGGCCAGCCGCAGGGTCCAGCGGCGGCCCGACTCGACGACCCGGTCCCGCAGCGCGGCGACCTCGGGCACGTGCAGCGGCGCCGCCTCGCGCCACACCAGCTCGACCCGGACCTCGCCCGCGACCCGCTCCTTCAGCCCGGCCGGGCTGTCGCAGGCGATGACCCGTCCCCGGTCCAGGACCGCCACCCGGTCGAGGACGGTCTCGGCCTCGATGACGTTGTGGGTGACCAGCAGCACGGTCGTACCGCGCTCGGCCCGGC
Organism: Streptomyces sp. Tu 3180; assembly: GCF_009852415.1. Lineage (NCBI taxonomy): Bacteria > Bacillati > Actinomycetota > Actinomycetes > Kitasatosporales > Streptomycetaceae > Streptomyces > Streptomyces sp. Tu 3180. The sequence goes on from NZ_WOXS01000002.1 coordinate 2,360,461, forward strand.
GCCGGTCGACGGCGGACCACACCGCGCGCCGCGCCACCGGGTCCATGCCGGTCGTGGGCTCGTCCAGCACGAGCAGGGGCCGCTCCCCCACCAGCGCGGCGGCGAAGCAGGCCAGCCGCCGCTGCCCGCCGGACAGCTTCTTGAGGGGGCGCCCGGCGATCGGGGTGAGCCCCAGTTCCTCCAGCACGCCGTCCCGCTCGGCCCGGGCCCGGCGCGCGTCGAGCCCGCGCAGCCGGCCGGTGGTCTCGGCCGCGAGGGACACGGTCAGTTCGTCGAGGGCGGTGGACTCCTGCCCGAGGTAGGCGAGGATCCGGGAGGCCCGTTCGGGGTGGCGCACGATGTCGTGGCCGAGGATCTCCACGCTGCCGTGGTCGGGCCGCATCAGTCCGGTCAGCTGCCGTACGAGGGTGGACTTGCCGGCCCCGTTCGGCCCGAGCAGCCCGAAGATCTCGCCGCGCCGGATCTCCAGCCGCACGTCGTCGGTGGCCCTGACCTCGGGTGTCGCCGGTGCTCCGCGCCGTCCGCGCACCGCCGGATAGGTCTTGGTCAGCCCGCGCACCGCGCACACGACGTCACCACCGTGCCGGAATGCCTGTGCCGCGCGCGTACTCACAAGGGACGAGCCTACGGGGTCGGCCGCCCCGGTCCGCTTCCGGGTCGGCCCGGCGCCGCACATCCGCCGGTACCCCGTGAACCCGCGGCGATGCCGGTCAACCCCGGCGCCCGGCACGGACACCGGCGCCGGGGCGCCTCCCCCGCCCCGCCCGGACGGCCGGCAGGACCGGCCCGCACGGGACCACCGGGCTCCCGCCCCGGGCCGCCCCGCCCGAACCGCCGCACCCCGGCCGCGGCACCCGGACGGGCCGCGGCGCGTCGTCCGTCCGGCCCATGGTCCGCAGGCCGCCGGACCGTCTGCCGCCTCATTCGCCGGAGGCGGCCCGTTCCGTGCCCGTGCGCACGTCGATCTCCCGCCAGAAGCCGGCCCGGATGGCGTACCGGTCGCGCTCGTCGATCTGGTCGTCCTTGTGGGCGAGGAGCCCGAAGCGGGCCGCGTAGCGCAGCAGCTCGCCGTCGATGCGGTGCGGGATGCGGGGGTACATGGCGGACAGTTTCTGGATGTGGCTCTGGTCGCCGAGCCGCTCCACCCAGCGCCGGGCGAAGACCTGTCCCACCTCGAAGGGGTCGCCGCCGACGGTGGTGATGTCCTCCTCCCGGTCGGCCCACCGCTGTTCGGCGGTGGTCAGCTGGGCGAGCGTCGGCATGGACGCGGCGTCCGGCGGCTCGGCCACGGGCCGGTCGACCCAGCCCTTGTCGGAGGACCAGCGCAGGGTGGCCGACGCCGGCGGCTGGGGGTGCTGGGTGCCGGGGCCGCGCAGGGCGGCCAGGTCCTTGGGGGTGGGCACGCCCTTGACCGCGGGCGTCCGCTCCGCGGTGCCGTTCTGCGCGGCGGCGGCCGGGTGCTGCGGCTCCTGCGCGGTCCGCTCGGCCGCCGCGGCGAGCGCGGACTCCGGCAGCGGCGCGGAGAGGATCGCGGCGATCTCGGGCCGCGGCACGGGCGGCGGGGCGCACACCCCGGTGAACTCCTTGGCCCGTACGGCCCGGATGATCCACGCGCGGTCCAGCACCCGCCGCTCGTCGGCCTCGGCGACCAGGTCCTCGGACTGGTTGTAGTCGCCGTCGGCGGCCTGCACGGCCCACAGGTGCACGGCGACGCCGTGTTCCTTGGCGGCCATCATGCCGGGCAGCAGGTCGCCGTCGCCGGTGACCAGGACGATGTCGGAGCAGGCCCGGTTGCGGGCCAGTTCGGTGAGTTCGGCGTGCATCGCGGCGTCGACGCCCTTCTGGGCCCAGCGGCCGTCGCTGCGGGTCAGCGCCCCGAGCCGGACGGTGACCCGGGGCATCACGCGCAGCCTGCGGTGCTCGGGCTGCGGGACGCGGTCGGGGGCGCCGTCGAACCAGTAGATGCGCAACAGGGGCTGCCGCGTGTCGGACTCGGCGCGTTCGCGCAGCCCCTGGATGAGGGCGGCGTGGTCGACGGTGATGCGGGACCGCGAGGGCTCCCCGGCGAGGAGACTGGCGGCGGCCCCCAGCAGATACCCGGCGTCCACCAGGACGATGCAGCGGTCCACGCGATCCACCCTCTTTCCGGGAGGTTTGCTTCGGGCTTGCTTCGAGTCTGCCCGACCACGCCGGGGTTAACGGCCCGAACTCGATCTTCGGCGTGGCGTTTCCACACATCCTCCCCCGACCACCCCGGTCACACACGGTAATTGTCCGGCATGCGTTTGTTGTCGGGCTGTGTGAATCTGGTTCCGGCCCTGGCCCCTAGATCCCCCACAGGAGGCATCACCATGGCCAAGAACAAGAACCGTGACCGGAAGCAGCCGCAGGCCGAGCGCGCCCGGCGGACGGCGCAGCCCGCCGCGATGGAGACGCCGGACGAGCAGCGCACCACGGAGGCCACGCCCGGCGAGATCGGGCGCGGCAAGGGCCGGCAGAAGCGCTTCGGCCACAACTGACATTTTCATGACGGGTTGTTGAGACCCGGGCACAGGAAGAGGGGCGCACCCGCCGTCGCCATCGGGTGCGCCCCTCACGCGTGTCCGGCGCACGGTGTCCGGCCCTCTGCGCCGGACACGCCACGCCGGCCCGCTCAGCCCGCCAGGCAGGAGGGTCCGAGGAGGACCTTCAGGTCGCCGAACAGGGCCGGGTCCGGCTTGACCCGGTGCCGGTCCAGGCGCAGCACCGTCGTCTTCGTCGGCCCCTGGAGCTTGATGCGGACCTCGCTGTCGCCCTTGTGGTGGGTGAGGATCTCACCGAGCCGGCTGACCATCGGCGGGGTCACGCGGGTGGCCGGGATGGTGAGGACGACGGGCGCGTTGGTGCCCGCGTTGGACAGGTCGGGGACCATCAGCTCCATCGCCACCAGGCGCGGCACGTCCTCCCGCTTGTCGAGGCGGCCCTTGACGAACACCACGGCGTCCTCGACGAGTTGCGTCGACACCAGCTGGTAGGTCGCCGGGAAGAACATGCACTCGATGGAGCCCGCGAGGTCCTCCACCGTGGCGATCGCCCAGGCGTTGCCCTGCTTGGTCATCTTGCGCTGGAGGCCCGAGATGATGCCGCCGATGGTGACCACCGCGCCGTCGCCGAAGTCGCCGCCGGTGAGCTGGGAGATGCCCGCGTCGGCCTTGTCGGACAGCACGTGCTCCAGGCCGAACAGCGGGTGGTCGGAGACGTAGAGACCGAGCATCTCCCGCTCCTGGGCGAGCAGGTAGGTCTTGTCCCACTCCTCGTCGGTGAAGGTGACGTCGAGGCCGAAGCCGGGCTCGCTGTTCTCCTCCTCGCCCATGCCGCCGAAGAGGTCGAACTGCCCCTCGGCCTCCTTGCGCTTGACCGCGACCACGTTGTCGATCATCGGTTCGTACTGGGCGGTGAGGCCCTTGCGGGTGTGGCCCATGGAGTCGAAGGCGCCGGCCTTGATCAGCGACTCCGTGGTGCGCTTGTTGCAGACGACCGCGTCGACCTTGTCGAGGTAGTCCGGGAAGGACGTGTACTTCCCCTTGGCCTTGCGGCACTTGATGATCGACTCGACGACGTTGGTGCCGACGTTGCGCACCGCCGACAGGCCGAAGAGGATCACGTCGTCGCCCTGGGCGGCGAAGTTGGCCTCGGACTCGTTGACGTTCGGCGGGAGCACCTTGATGCCCATGCGGCGGCACTCGTTGAGGTAGACGGCCGACTTGTCCTTGTCGTCCTTCACCGAGGTGAGCAGCGCGGCCATGTACTCGGCGGGGTGGTTCGCCTTCAGGTAGGCGGTCCAGTAGGAGACCAGTCCGTACGCGGCGGAGTGCGCCTTGTTGAAGGCGTAGCCGGCGAAGGGCACCAGCACGTCCCACAGCGCCTGGATGGCCTCGTCGCTGTAGCCGTTCTTGCGGGCGCCGGCCTGGAAGATGGTGAAGTTCTTCGCCAGTTCCTCGGGCTTCTTCTTGCCCATCACGCGGCGGAGGATGTCGGCCTCGCCGAGCGAGTACCCGGCGATGATCTGGGCGGCCTTCTGCACCTGCTCCTGGTAGACGATCAGGCCGTAGGTGACGTCCAGGACCTCCTTGAGCGGCTCCTCCAGCTCGGGGTGGATCGGCGTGATCTCCTGCTGGCCGTTCTTGCGCAGGGCGTAGTTGGTGTGGGAGTTCATGCCCATCGGGCCCGGCCGGTACAGGGCCGACACGGCGGAGATGTCCTCGAAGTTGTCCGGCTTCATCAGCCGGAGCAGGGAGCGCATCGGGCCGCCGTCGAACTGGAACACGCCGAGGGTGTCGCCGCGCTGGAGCAGGTCGAAGGTCGTGGGGTCGTCGAGCGGGAGGCTCAGGAGATCGATGTCGATCCCCTTGTTGGCCTTCACCATCTTGACGGCGTCGTCCATGATCGTCAGGTTGCGCAGGCCCAGGAAGTCCATCTTCAGCAGGCCGAGCGACTCGCAGCTCGGGTAGTCCCACTGCGTGATGGTCACGCCGTCGGTGTGCCTGACCCAGACCGGGACGTGCTCGGTGATGGTCTCGCTGGACATGATCACGCCGGCGGCGTGCACGCCCATCTGCCGGACCAGGCCCTCCACGCCGCGCGCGGTGTCGATGACCTTCTTCACGTCCGGTTCGTTCTCGTACATCGACCGGACCTCGCCCGCCTCCGAGTAGCGGGGGTGGTTCGGGTCGGTGATGCCGGACAGCGGGATGCCCTTGCCGAGGACGTCGGCGGGCATCGCCTTGGTGATGCGGTCGCCCATCGCGTACGGGTAGCCCAGGACCCGCGCGGAGTCCTTGATCGCGTTCTTGGCCTTGATGGTGCCGTAGGTGCCGATCATGGCGACCTTGTCGGCGCCGTACTTCTCGGTCACGTACCGGATCACCTCGACGCGCCGGCGCTCGTCGAAGTCGATGTCGACGTCGGGCATCGAGATGCGCTCGGGGTTGAGGAACCGCTCGAAGATCAGGCCGTGCGGGATCGGGTCGAGGTCGGTGATGCCGAGGGCGTAGGCGACGATCGAGCCGGCCGCGGAGCCTCGGCCGGGGCCGACGGCGATGCCCTGCTTCTTGGCCCACATGATGAAGTCGGCGACCACGAGGAAGTAGCCCGGGAAGCCCATCGAGATGATGGTGTCCATCTCGTACTCGACCTGCTTCATGCGGTCGTCCGGGATGCCGTCCGGGAAGCGGCGGTGCATGCCGCGCATGGTCTCCTCGCGGAACCAGCTGACCTCGGTGTACCCCTCCGGGATGTCGAACTTGGGCATCAGGTCGCGCTTCTCGAACATGCCCGTGGTGTCGACCATCTCGGCGATCAGCCGGGTGTTGGCGCAGCCCTGCTGCCAGGCGTCCGAGGAGTCGATGGCGTACATCTCGTCGGTGGACTTGAGGTAGTAGCCGGTGCCGTCGAACTTGAAGCGGTCGGGGTCGGAGAGGTTCTTGCCGGTCTGGATGCACAGCAGCGCGTCGTGGGCGCCCGCCTCGTGCGCGTAGGTGTAGTGCGAGTCGTTGGTGACCAGGGGCGGGATGCCGAGCTTCCGCCCGATCTCCAGCAGGCCGTCGCGGACCCGGTGCTCGATCTCGATGCCGTGGTCCATCAGCTCCAGGAAGTAGCGGTCCTTGCCGAAGATGTCCTGGTAGTCGGCGGCGGCCTTGAGGGCCTCGTCGAAGTGGCCGAGGCGCAGCCGGGTCTGCACCTCGCCGGAGGGGCAGCCGGTGGAGGCGACGATCCCCTCCGACCACTTGGCGATGGTCTCCTTGTCCATCCGGGGCCACTTCTGCAGCCAGCCCTCGGCGTACGCGTCGGAGGAGAGCCGGAAGAGGTTGTGCAGGCCGGTGCTGTTCACCGCCCACATCGTCTTGTGCGTGTAGCCACCGGAACCGGAGACGTCGTCCCGCTTCTGGTGCGGCTGGCCCCACTGGATCTTGCGCTTGTTGCGCCGGGACTCGGGCGCGACGTACGCCTCGATCCCGATGATCGGGGTGACTCCGGCCTTCTGGGCGGAGTGGAAGAAGTCGTACGCCCCGTGCAGGTTGCCGTGGTCGGACATGGCGATGTGCGTCATGCCCATCTCATTGCAGGCGTTGAACATGTCCTTCAGCCGCGCGGCACCGTCCAGCAGCGAGTACTGGGTGTGGACGTGCAGGTGCGTGAACGGCGGCTTTGACACGGTGCGGCCTCCAGAAGTGAACGCTGCGGCGCGGGGCGCCTCGATGGGGGGCGGTTGGTCGGGCGGCGGGAGAACGGTCGGTGACGGGCGGGCGGACGGTCCGGGGGACAGCGTCGAAGTCTATGCCCCGGCACTGACACCGGGGGGCCGTCCACGCGTACCTTCGGACGGGGAGCACGGGCACTCCCGTGTCCCTTCACACGTTAGACAGAGGACGGACCAGCCGTCCGACGAGACGTCCCGCACCAGCCCGCACCAGCCCGCACCAGGAGGCACCCAGCGATGTCGGTCCCGCAGCTCGACGACGAGCACCGCGGCGAGGAGATCCTCGCCGTCCTCGACACCGCCTTCGGCGAGCTCCTGGCCGCCGACCCCGCCGCTTTCCGGGTGAAGTTCCGGAAGATGGCGGCCTCGGCGTTCGCGTTCTACCGGGGGACGGCGTGCCTCTTCTACCACGACCTGGACGCCGGGCGGGCCGGCGGGGGGACGCAGGGCGGACCGTACCTGGACGAGCGGACGTCCCGGGTGTGGATCCACGGCGATCTGCACGCGGAGAACTTCGGCACGTACATGGACTCCCACGGCCGCCTGGTCTTCAACGTCAACGACTTCGACGAGGCCTACGTCGGCCCCTTCACCTGGGACCTCAAGCGCTTCGCCGCCTCCGTGGCGCTGATCGGCTACGCGAAGGCGCTCAGCGACGAGCAGATCACCGAGCTGGTGCGGATCTACGCGGGCGCCTACCGCGAGCGCGTCCACGCGCTGGCCACGGGCGCGAAGAGCGACGAGGTGCCGCCCTTCACGCTGGACACCGCCCAGGGGCCGCTGCTCGACGCGCTGCGCGACGCCCGCTCGCTGACCCGGTTCGGGCTGCTGGACTCGATGACCGAGATCCGCGACTTCGAGCGCCGCTTCGCGCCCGGCGGCGGCGCGGTCGAGCTGGACGCGGCCACCCGCTACAAGGTGCTCGCCGCCTTCGACGGCTACCTGGAGACGCTGCCGGACACCTCCCTGGACCGTCCGGACTCCTACCGCGTGAAGGACGTCGTGGGCCGCCGCGGCGTCGGCATCGGCTCGGCCGGGCTGCCGTCGTACAACATCCTCCTGGAGGGCCACAGCGACGCCCTGGAGAACGACGTCGTGATCTACATCAAGCAGGCCCAGACCCCGGCCGTCTCCCGGCACGTCACCGACCAGGCGATCCGCGACTACTTCCGGCACGAGGGGCACCGCACGGTGATCTCCCAGCGCGCCCTCCAGGCGCACGCCGACCCGTGGCTGGGCTGGACCGAGCTGGACGGCGCGGGCCAGCTGGTCGCCGAGGTCTCGCCGTACGCCGTGGACCTGGACTGGGGCGACATCGACGAACCCGAGGAGATCGCCCAGGTCGTCGCCGACCTCGGCCGGGCCACGGCCACGATGCACGCGGCGGCGGACGACACCTCCGGCGAGTCCCTGGTGCCGTTCTCCACCGAGCGGGCCATCGACGCGGCGATCGCGGCCGACGAGGAGGGCCTCGCGCCGCTGCTGGTCGACTTCGCGCACGACTACGGTGCCCGGGCCCGCCGCGACCACCAGATCTTCCTGGACCTGTTCCGCAACGGCCGGATTCCCGGGCTGTGACCGTCCTCATGCCCACAGGAACCCTTTAGGGATCCCTTACCGGAGTACGTGACAGACTCTTCACCGCCATGGACATATCCGGAACCCAGCTCAGAGCCGTCCGCGCGGCGCTGTTCACGGCAGTGGTCGTGACGCTCAGCACCGCGTCGCACGTGCTGCTGTCCGGGGCTCCGCTGCCGCTGAACACGGTGGCCGTGATCGCCGCCGCCGTGTTCGGCCTGGCGTACGCGCTGGCGGGGCGGGAGCGCTCCTTCGGGCGGATCGCCGCCCTGCTGATCCCGCTGGAGCTGGCCGCCGACACCGTCTTCACCACCGGCCAGCACGTCTGCTACGGACGGATGGGCGGCCCGGTCGCGGGCCCGCTGCGCTCCGTGGGCTTCGACGTGCTGTGCGGCGACGGCACCGGTGTGGGCGCGCCGCTCGCCCGCGTGACCGGCACCGCCGCCGAGGGCGGCGACCGGCCGGTGGTCCTGCTCGCCCACGCCGATCCGGCCACCGCCTGGTGGCTGCTCGGCGCGCACATCGGCGTCGGCCTGCTCGCCGCCGCCTGGCTGCGCCGCGGCGAGCGGGCGCTGGCCCAGCTGCTCGGCGCGGTGGCGGCGACGGCTTCGACGGCGGTCCGGCCGCTGCTGTTCGCGGTCGCGGCGGTGGCGGGCCGCCGGACCCCGAAGGTCCGCCGGCCCGCCTTCCCGGTCCGCGAGGGCGCCGCCGCCCGGACCCGGATCCTCGTGCACTCCCTGGGACGGCGTGGCCCGCCGTGCTCCGCCGCCCCCGCCTGAGGCGGTCCCCGCCCCGGCGCCGGCGGCGCCCCGAGCACGAGCAGTCCCCCGTACGCATCCCGCACACGACCGTGTGCGTCCCCCGTGGAGAACATCACCATGAGCAAGCGGAACAGCCAGGCGGCGAAGACGGCGGCCCGAGAGCGTCTGCGCGTGGAGCGCGAGCGCGAGGCCAAGCGCGCCAAGGCCAAGCGGCAGATCGTCGTCGCCTGCTCCGTCGTCGGCGTCCTGGCGATAGCCGGCGGCATCGGCTACGCCGTCGTCCAGGGCAACCAGCCCGGCTACTGGGAGGCCGCGCAGGACGACAAGCTCGTCAAGCCGGCCAACAGCAGCGGCGAGAACGGCACGACCGTCGTCATCGGCAAGTCCGACGCGAAGAAGACCCTGGAGCTGTACGAGGACCCGCGCTGCCCGATCTGCGCCACCTTCGAGCAGAGCGTCGGCGAGACGATCGAGAAGGACGTCGAGGACGGCAAGTACAAGGTCCGGTTCGTCGGCGCCTCGTTCCTCGACCGCAACCTGAGCGGCGAGGGCTCCAAGAACGCCCTGAGCGCCCTGGGCGCCGCGCTGAACGTCGGCCCCGAGGCGTTCCTCGCCTACAAGTCCGCGCTCTACTCGGCCGAGTACCACCCCGAGGAGAGCGAGGACAAGTTCAAGGACGACTCGTACCTGATCGAGGTCGCGAACACGGTCGACGCCCTGAAGGGCAACAAGCAGTTCCAGAAGGACGTCAAGGACGGCACCTACGACAAGTGGGCGCTGGAGATGTCCGAGACGTTCGACGAGAGCGACGTGAGCGGCACGCCGACCCTGATGATGGACGGCAAGAAGCTCACCGGTTCCGACGGCCAGAACGCCCCCATGACGGTGGACGAGTTCAACACGGCGGTCGACAAGGCCCTCAAGGCCTGAACGCCGGTCGGTTGACCGGGCGTTGAAGAGCGGGCGAACTTCACGGGTTCGCCCGCTCTCGCGTGTACCTGTCAGTAACCTGATCGGCTGTGACCAGCCGACACAGATCATCCGAGAGCACCGCCTCCGCCACCGCGGACGCCGGCTCCCTTTCCCCGCGCCGCCGTACGGTCGTCAAGGCGGCCGCCGCCACCGCGGTGCTGGCCGGACCGCTCGCCGCGTCCCTGCCCGCCCGGGCGGCGACGCAGGCCCCCGCCTTCCTGCACGGCGTCGCCTCCGGCGACCCGCTGCCGGACGGCATCCTGCTGTGGACCCGCGTGACGCCGACACCGGAGGCGATACCCGGCTCCGGGCTCGGCCCGGACACCGAGGTGAGCTGGACCGTCGCCCGTGACCGGGCGTTCACCGACGTCGTCGCCGAGGGCTCGACGCTCGCCACCGCCGCCTCCGACCACACCGTCAAGGCGGACGTCCGCGGCCTGCGGCCGGCCACCGACTACTGGTTCCGCTTCTCCGCCGGCGGCACCGACTCCCCCGTCGCCCGCACCCGCACCGCCCCGGCCGCCGACGCCGCCGTGACCGGACTGCGCTTCGGGGTGGTGTCCTGCTCCAACTGGGAGGCCGGCCACTTCTCGGCCTACCGCCACCTCGCGGCCCGGGGCGACCTGGACGCCTGGCTGCACCTGGGCGACTACATCTACGAGTACGCCACCGGCGAGTACGGCACCCGCGACCGGGTGGTCCGCCCGCACGCCCCCGCCCACGAGATCGTCACCCTCGCCGACTACCGCGTCCGGCACGCGCAGTACAAGACGGACCCGGACCTCCAGGCCCTGCACGCCAAGGCGCCGGTCGTCGCGATCTGGGACGACCACGAGATCGCCAACGACACCTGGTCGGGCGGCGCCGAGAACCACACCGAGGGCGCCGAGGGCACCTGGGCCGCCCGCCAGGCCGCCGCCAAGCGGGCCTACTTCGAGTGGATGCCGGTGCGCCCCGCGCTCGCCGGCACCACCTACCGCCGGCTGCGCTTCGGCAAGCTCGCCGACCTCTCCCTGCTGGACCTGCGCTCCTTCCGCTCCCAGCAGGTCTCCCTCGGCGACGGCGAGGTCGACGACCCGGACCGCACGCTCACCGGCCGCGCCCAACTGGACTGGCTGAAGGCCGGCCTGACGGCGTCCGACACCACCTGGCGGCTGGTCGGCACCTCGGTGATGATCTCGCCGTTCGCGGTCGGTTCCCTGCCCGCGAACCTCCTGAAGCCGCTCGCCGAGCTGCTCGGCCTGCCGCAGGAGGGCCTCGCCCTCAACACCGACCAGTGGGACGGCTACACCGACGACCGTCGCGAACTCCTCGCCCACCTGCGGGCGAACGCCGTCCGCAACACGGTCTTCCTCACCGGTGACATCCACATGGCGTGGGCCAACGACGTGCCGGTCAACGCCGGCACCTACCCGCTGTCGCCCTCGGCCGCCACGGAGTTCGTGGTCACCTCGGTCACCTCCGACAACCTCGACGACATCGTCGAGGTGCCCGAGGGATCGGTCTCCGCGATCGCCGCGCCGCTGATCCGGGCCGCCAACCGGCACGTCCACTGGGTCGACACCGACCGCCACGGCTACGGCGTGCTGGACATCACCGCCGAGCGGGCGCAGATGGACTACTACGTGCTCTCCAGCCGCACCGCGCCGGACGCGGCCTCGGCCTGGGCCCGCTCGTACCGCACGCGCAGCGGCACGCAGAAGGTCGAGCGCACCTACGACCCGGTGTAGTCCCGCCTCCGAAGGGCGATTTCCAGCCACTCACGAACACGAGGCCGGCCGTCGAGGACGGATCGCGTCGTCACGGCGGGTGGTGTGGGCCGTGAGCCGAATCCGGACACACCACCCGCCCGATGGCCGGAATGATGACCCCCCGCTCCCGGACTCCTCGCAACGTGACGTTCCCGCATCGGTCACTTCCCCGATTGCCCGTGTTTGTCGGGGAGTTGATTGGGCTTGATCACTCCTCTTGGCGTGTAGTCATGCACACGTAATCTCCCGGCGGCGGCCAGGAAGATCCCTGGCCCTTTCCCCACCGCATCCGCCAGGAGCCCCCATGCGTACGCTCGCCCGGATATCGTCGCTGTCGCGCAGACGCCTGCTCGGCACCGCCGTCGTGGCCGGAACCCTGATGCTCACCCCCCTGTCCGCGCCGACCGGTGTCGCCGCGGCGGGGACCCTGACCGCCGAGTGCGCCGAGGACGCCCACTCCGCGGCCCGCAAGGCCCACCCCGGCCACGAGGAGCACGCCGCCGAGCCGAACGAGATCAGCGAGGCCCGCGCCCGGGCCATGGACGCCGATCTGCGCGCCAAGCTGGACAAGCTGCGCGCCTCCGGCCGGAGCACCGCCACCGCCGCCTCGGCGACCATCCCGGTCTACTTCCACGTCATCCACGACGGCGAGACCGGCAAGCTCAGCTCCGCCGACATCACCGCGCAGATGGACGTCCTGAACGCGGCCTACGCCGGCCAGGGCACCGGCAACACCGACTCCGGCTTCCAGTTCACGCTGGCCGGCACCGACTACACCGACAACGCCGCCTGGTACACCGTCGGCTACGGCTCGCCGGAGGAGAAGGCGATGAAGACCGCCCTGCACCAGGGCGGCGCGAACGCGCTCAACTTCTACACCGCCGACATCGGCGACGGCCTGCTCGGCTGGGCCACCTTCCCGAGCTCCTACCGCTCCAGCCCGGAGATGGACGGCGTCGTCGTCCTGAACTCCTCGCTGCCCGGCGGCTCCGCCACGCACTACGACGAGGGCGACACCGCCACCCACGAGGTGGGCCACTGGATGGGCCTCTACCACACCTTCCAGGGCGGCTGCAACGGCAGCGGCGACTACGTCGGCGACACCCCGGCCGAGAAGAGCGCCGCCTACCAGTGCCCCGAGGGCCGCGACACCTGCGCCCGCAGCGCGGGCGCCGACCCGATCCACAACTTCATGGACTACACGTACGACGCGTGCATGTACCAGTTCACCCCGGGCCAGGTGACGCGCATGCAGGAGAGCTGGGCCGCCTACCGCGCCGGCTGATCCCCCTCCAGCGAGCCGAGGAAGCCGAGCGCCACCCGCCAGGTGGCCTCGGCGGCCTCCTCGTCGTAGTCCGGCAGGTCGGGGTCGGTGTAGAGGTGGCCGGCCCCGGCGTACCGGTACACCTCCACGTCGGCGCCCGCCCGTCCCATCCGCAGGTACCAGGCGGTGAGCCAGTCGTCGGTCTCGAACGGGTCCGGCTCGGCGACGTGCAGCTGCACCGGCAGGTCGTCCACCGAGGCGTTCTCCGCGATGTCGGACGTGCCGTGCAGCAGCAGCAGTCCGCGCGCCCTCTCGTCGCCGAGGGCCAGCGTCTGGGCCACGGAGGCGCCGAAGGAGAACCCGGCGTACACCAGCCCCCGCTCCGAGTAGGGCGCGGCGGCCAGCACGGCCCGCTTCAGCAGCTCGTCCTTGCCGGTCTCCTCCTTGTACGCCATGCCCTCCTCGGCCGTGCCGAACGTACGGCCCTCGAAGAGGTCGGGCGTCCAGACCTCGTGGCCGGCCGCGCGCAGCCGGTCGGCGGCCCGGTCCACGGCGGGCCTGAGACCGTAGGTCGAGTGAAAGAGCACGATGTTCATGAACCCCATCGTGCCAGCCCGGTGTGACGAGGGCGGATCGCGGCAGTACCCGCGAGCGTGCGGAAGTCACATGTTCATGCCCGCCCGGGGCCGGTTAGGTTCGAAGGCATGGATGACGTGCTCCGCCCGTTGATCGTGGTCGGCGGGTCGGTGCTGCTCACGCTGCTGATCGGCTGGGCCACCGACCTGCTGCTGCGCAAGGCCGACGAACGCCACCACGAGACTCCGCTGTGGGGGCTGCTCCGCCGTGCCCGTATCCCCTACCAGTTGGTGCTCTGCTCGGCCCTGCTGAGAGGGTCGTACGTCGAGGCCGGGGTGTTCCCGGACCACCGGATCGGCATCGGCCGCACACTGACCCTGGTGCTGATCGGGTCGGCCGCCTGGCTGATGATCCGGATCGCGGCGGCGGTCGTCGAGACCACCTACACCCGCTACGCCAACGCCCGCTACCACCGCGACCCGGCACGGGTCCGCCGGGTGCGCACCCAGGTGACGCTGATCCGGCGGGTGGTGTCGGCGATCGTCGGGGTGGTGGCGGCGGCCGCGATGCTGCTGACCTTCCCCGCGATGCAGGCGGCCGGGGCCTCGCTGCTGGCCTCGGCCGGCATCCTCGGCATCGTCGCCGGTGTCGCCGCCCAGTCCACGCTGGGCAACATGTTCGCCGGGCTGCAGATCGCCTTCGGCGACATGGTGCGCATCGGGGACACGGTCGTGGTGGACGGCGAGTGGGGCACGGTCGAGGAGATCACACTGACCTTCCTGACCGTGCGCACCTGGGACGAGCGCCGGATCACCATGCCGGTGTCGTACTTCACGTCCAAGCCGTTCGAGAACTGGTCGCGCGGCACGCCCCAGATGACCGGCATCGTCTACTGGCACCTCGACCACTCGGCCCCGCTGGAGGCGATGCGCGACAAGCTCCGCGACATCCTGCGGGAGTGCCCGGCCTGGGACGGCCGCGCCTACAACCTGAACGTGACGGACAGCACGCCCAGCACCATGGAGGTGCGGGCCCTGGTGACGGCCAAGGACGCGGACGACATATGGACGGTGCGGGTCGAGGTCCGCGAGCAGATGATCCGCTGGCTGGCCGACGAGCACCCGTACGCCCTGCCCCGGGTCAACACGGCGGACGCGGTGCCGCCGCCGGGCCTCGACGGCCGCCGGGCCCCCGTCGGCATACCGGCGGCCCGCCGGGCGCACAGCCATCCCAGGGAGCGCTGACCGCCCTCAGTGACCGCGCTCGGCGCCGCCGTTGACCTGGATGATCTGCGAGGTGATGTGGGCGGCGCCCGGGGAGGCGAGCCAGTGCAGGGTCGCGGCCACGTCCCCGGGCGTCCCGGCCCGCCTGTCGGACGTCTCGGCGATCAGCCGCGCCCGCCTCTCCTCGTCGATGCCGTCGCCGAAGAACCCGGTGTCCTCGATGTAGCCGGGCGCGACCACGTTCACCGTGATGCCGTGCGGTCCCAGGCTCCGGGCCAGGTCGTGGGCGTACGGGTGCAGTGCCGCCTTGGCCGCCGCGTACGACCCCCGCCCCGATCCCCGGTAGGCGGCGATGGAGCTGAGGAACAGCACCCGCCCGCCGGGTTCGGCGAGCCGCTCCCTTAGGGCCTCCGTGAGCAGCACGGCGGTCAGCACGTTGAGCCGGAAGCTGACCGTCCAGTCGCGGGCGACCGCGTCCAGCGGGTCGTCGCCGCCGACCGGGGGTTCCAGGAGCCCGCTGCCGCCGGCGCAGTGGACCAGCACGTCCACCGCCCCGAACTCCCGGCCCACGAACCCGGCCACGCCCCGCACGGCCTCCGGATCGGCCAGGTCGGCGGCGTACGTCAGGGCTCCCGGCACCGCGGCCCGTTCGAGCACGTCACCGCGCCGCCCGAGCAGCAGCACCTGGTCCCCGTCCGCGGCGAACACCTGCGCGGTGGCCAGTCCGATCCCCGTACCGCCCCCGCTGATCACGACATTCCGAGTCATGGGGAGACCCTACGAACAGAAGACCGCCGACGCGCGAAGATCCACGGGAAACGCCCGTTTCTCCACCGGCTCGGAGCGGACGGCGCGCGGGAGGGTGACCTCACCTCAGACTCCGCACGTCCAGATGGCGCAGCACCCGGTCCACCACCTCCGGGTCCGCCCCCTCCTCGCTCCGCGCCGCCAGCACCTCGTGGCGCGCGGCGCTCAGCATCTCCCCCTCGATCCGCCGCACCCGCTTCAGCCGCCGCGCCCGCTGCCGGTACGCCTCCCGCCGCTCGTCCTGCGCCATCTCCGGGCTGATCCGCACCCCGATGTCGAACGACCTCCGCAGCATCTGCTCGGACAGCTCCTCCGGCAGGTCCTCGACCTCCTCGATCTCCCGCAGCCGCCGCTTCGCCGCCTTCGCCGCCCGCACCGCCAGCTGCCGCTCGAACTCCTTCTCGCGCCCGGTGTCGCCCCGCACCCCCAGCCGGCTCACCAGCCGCGGCAGGGTCAGCCCCTGCACCAGCAGCGTCGCCAGCACCACGCCGAACGCGATGAAGACGATCTCGCCCCGGGCGGGGAAGGGCTCCCCGGCATCGGTCTCCAGCGGAACGGCGAGGACCAGGGCGACGGAGGCCACCCCGCGCATCCCCGACCACCACATCACCACGGTCTCGCGCCAGCTCACCGGGATCTCCTCGTCGACGTCCCGCGCGGTGTGCAGCCGCTTGGTCAGCCAGGTCGCCGGCAGCAGCCACAGCAGCCGGACGAGGACGACCACGCCCACGATCACCGCCGCCCAGGCGAGCAGCTCGCCCCAGTGACCGGCCGCGGTCTCGACCGCGTTGTGCAGTTCGAGACCGACCAGCCCGAACGCGACACCGGTGACGAGCGTGTCCACGATGTCCCAGAAGGTGTGCCCGGCGAGCCGGACCATGACGTCGTCGGCGTCGGTGGCGTACTCCACGAGGAACAGCGCGGTGGTGAGCACCGCGAGCACCCCCGAGCCGTGCAGTTCCTCGGCCAGGACGTAGGAGGCGAACGGCACCAGCAGGGTCAGGGCGATCTGCAGGGTCGGGTCGCCGAGCAGGTTCATCAGCCTGTTGGTGCCCCAGCCGAGCGCGAGCCCGACCGCGACCGCCACCACGGCCGACAGCACCAGGTCCAGGCCGGCCCGCCAGGGCGAGAAGGTGCCGCTCACGGCGGCGGCGATCGCCACGTGGTACAGGACGATGGCCGTGACGTCGTTGAACAGCCCCTCGCCCTCCAGGATGGACACCAGCCGGCGCGGCAGCCCCAGCTTCCCGGCGACGGCGGTCGCCGCGATCGGGTCGGGCGGCGCGACCAGGGCGCCGAGGGCGACGGCGGCGGCGAGCGGCAGCCCCGGCACGATCGCGTGGGCGACCACGGCCACGCACAGCGTGGTGACGAAGACCAGCGCCACGGCCAGCAGGAGGATCGGTCTGACGTTCGCCGCGAACTGGCGCCAGGACGTCCGGCGTACGGCGGCGTAGAGCAGGGGCGGCAGCAGCAGCGGCAGGATCAGGTCCGGCGGCACGTCGACGTTCGGGACGAACTCCAGCAGCGCCAGGACGATCCCGAGGAGCGTCATCAGCACCGGCGCCGGCAGCCCCAGCCGCTCTCCGACGGGGACGCTCACCACGGCCCCGAGCAGCAGGGCGAACAGCAGGGCCAACTGATCCACGGTCGGTGCTCCCGGAGGGTCGACGATCGGCCGGCGGATCTCCAGCCTGCCACGCCACCGCCCTCACCAGGACGTCCGCGGACCTCGGCTACAGAACGCGCCGCATGGCCCGGTGCGGTATCCCCGCGTCCGGGAACTCGGGTCCGTACGCCGTGTACCCCAGCCGTTCGTAAAAACCCAGGGCGTGGGTCTGCGCGTGCAGGTCGACGGCGGTGAGGCCGCGCGCGCGGGCCGCCTCCTCGACGGCCCGCACCAGCGCCGCCCCGACCCCGAGCCCGCGTGCCTCCCGGGTCACCGCGAGCCGCCCGAGGGACCCGGCCTCCGGGTCGCCGCCGTTCTTCGCCGCGGCGGCCTCGCCGTGCAGCAGCCGCCCGGTGCCGAGCGGCACGCCGTCCTCCCGGACCGCCAGCACGTGCACGGCACCGGCGTCGTACGCGTCGTACTCGATGTCCTCGGGGACGCCCTGCTCGGCGACGAAGACCTCCTTGCGCACCGCGAAGCACGCCTCCCGGTCGGCGGCCTCCTCCGCCACGCGGACCACGTAGGCGGGGGTGCTCATGCGTAGGTCTCCTCGCGGACCTGGTCCAGCGCCTTCTGCAGGTCCTCGGGGTAGTCGCAGGAGAACTCCACCCACCGGCCGTCGCCGGGGTGCTCGAAGCCGAGCCGCACCGCGTGCAGCCACTGGCGGGCGAGGCGGAGCCGCTTGGCGAGCGTGGGGTCGGCGCCGTAGGTCAGGTCGCCGACGCAGGGGTGCCGGTGGGCGGCCATGTGGACGCGGATCTGGTGGGTGCGGCCGGTCTCCAGCTTGACGTCGAGCAGGGAGGCGGCGCGGAAGGCCTCGATGAGGTCGTAGTGCGTGACGGACGGCTTGCCGTCGGCGGTGACCGCCCACTTGTAGTCGTGCTGCGGGTGCCGGCCGATGGGGGCGTCGATGGTGCCGCTGGTGGGGTCGGGGTGGCCCTGGACGAGCGTGTGGTAGCGCTTGTCGACCGTGCGCTCCTTGAACTGGCGCTTCAGCGACGTGTACGCGTACTCGGACTTGGCGACCACCATCAGACCGGAGGTGCCGACGTCGAGGCGGTGCACGATGCCCTGGCGCTCGGCGGCGCCGGAGGTCGAGATGCGGTACCCGGCGGCGGCGAGGCCGCCGATCACGGTCGGGCCGCTCCAGCCGGGCGAGGGGTGGGCGGCGACCCCGACGGGCTTGACGATCACGACCACGTCGTCGTCGTCGTGCACGATCTCCATGCCCTCGACCGGCTCGGCGACGACCTGCACCGGCGCGGGGGCCTGCGGCATCTCGACCTCGAGCCAGGCGCCGCCGCTCACCCGGTCCGACTTGCCGACCACCGACCCGTCGACCGTGACCTTCCCCGCGGCGGCGAGTTCGGCCGCCTTGGTGCGGGAGAAGCCGAACATGCGGGAGATGGCGGCGTCGACGCGCTCGCCCTCCAGGCCGTCGGGCACGGGCAGGGTACGGATCTCGGGAATCGTGCTCACCCGTCGAGTATGCCGGACGGGTCCGGCGGCCCCGTACGCGCGTTCAGTCCTTGTGGACGGTCCCGTCCGGGTCGAGGCCCCGGAACGACAGCAGCACGATCAGGATGCCGCCGCACACGATCGCCGAGTCCGCCAGGTTGAACACGGCGAAGTGCTTGGGCGCGATGAAGTCGACGACCGCGCCCTCGAAGACGCCCGGGGACCGGAAGATCCGGTCGGTGAGGTTGCCGAGGGCGCCGCCGAGCAGCAGGCCGAGCGCGATCGCCCAGGGCAGGCTGTACAGCTTGCGGGCCAGCCGGATGATCACCACGATCACCGCCGCCGCGATCACCGTGAAGATCACGGTGAAGGCCTCGCCGAAGCCGAAGGCCGCGCCCGCGTTGCGGATCGCCTCGAACCTCAGCCAGTCACCGATGATCTCGATGGGCTCGTGGTGCTCCAGCTTGGCGACCACGATCATCTTGCTGATCAGGTCGAGGGCGTAGGCGACGGCGGCGACGGCGAACAGCACGGCGACGCGCCGCCTGCCGCGGGGCCGCCCGGCCTCCGCCGTCCCCTCGGTGCCGGACGTGCCGGCCGGGGCGTCGGCCCCGGGGGTGCCGTCCGCGCGGACCTCGTCCCGCTCCTGCCCGTCCCGGTCCGCGTCCGGGGTGTCCGGCGTACCGATGATGCGCTCCGCCTCTGCCACGTGAGTCCCTCGACCTAGGTGCCTGACTGAGGACGAGGGTACGGCACGCCCCGCGCGGCCCTCGTGCTCAGGAGGCATACGGAGGCGATCAGTAACGGCGCTCCTGCTTCTGCTTGCACTCGACGCACAGGGTGGCCCGGGGGAAGGCCTGCATGCGGGCCTTGCCGATGGGGTTGCCGCAGTTCTCGCACAGGCCGTAGGTGCCGGCGTCCAGGCGCTGCAGGGCCCGCTCGGACTGGGTGAGCATCTCGCGCGCGTTGGCGGCGAGCGCCAGCTCGTGCTCGCGCGTGATGTTCTTGGTACCGGTGTCGGCGTCGTCGTCGCCCGCGCCGTCCCCGGAGTCCCGCATGAGGCCGGCCAGCGACTGCTCGGACGAGCTGATCTCGTCGCGCAGCCGCGTCACTTCCGCCGTCAGCCCGGCCCGCGCCTCCTCGACCTCTTCCGGCGTCCAGGGGTCCTCGCCCGGCCGCACCGCGAGGTCGCCCGGCTCCGCCGCGGCGATCCGTGCCTTGGGTACGGCGGTCTTCGCCGCCGTGGCCGGGCCAGGTGTCTTCTTCGCACCCACCGTCGTCGCTCCCGTCTGCGCCGCGGCCTCGGCCGCGCCCGCGTCAGTGGCCGTGCCGCGCCCGGCCATGTCCTGTGTGCCCCCGCTGTTCCCGGCGGTGCCCCTGCTCCTTCCCCCCGTGCCCCCCGTGTGCCGGGCGGCGGCCCTCTTGCCGCCCCCGCCCCGCGCGCCGCCGCCCCCGCCCCGGGCGCCGCTGCCTCCGGCTCCGCGCGCGCCCGCCTCGACGGCGCCACCGGCCTCCCCGCCCCGGACCCCCTCGACCACGACTCCCTCCCCCGGCACGCCCCCGCCCTTCTCCACCGCCGCACCCGGCACCGGCGCCTTGCCGGCCGGCGCGGCCTCGACCGCCGCCTTCCCCGCCGGCGCCCTCTTCACCGCCGCCTTCCCGGCCGACTTCTTCCCGGTCGGCGCGGTCTCGACCGCCTTCTTCGCCCCGGTCTTCCTCGCCGCAGCCTTCCTCGCCCCGGTCTTCTTCACCGTGCCCTCTTCCGCCGGGGCCTTTTCCGCCGTGGCCCTCTTCACCGCGGCCTTTTCCGCCGGGGCGGCTCCGCCCGCCGTCTTCCTCGCCTCTTTCTTCGCCGCTCTCCCGGCCGTGCTCTTCCCCGCCGCCGCCTTCTCCGCGGGCACACCGCCGGACGGCGCCTTCCCCGTCCGCCTCGTCGGCGCGGCCCCGGCCGCCGTCCTCCTCGCCGCCCCGCCCTCGGCGGACTCCCCCGCCCCGCTCCCGGCGGCCGGTGTCCTCTTCGCGCGCTCCGGGCCCCCCGGGCCGGCGGCGGGCCCCCGCACCCGCTTCGCGGGCTTCACCGCGCGGTCCGCCGCACCCCGGGCGCTCCTCTTCCCGTCCACGCCCTTGACCGCTCCGCCGACGGCCTCCGCACGGGGGGCGCCGCCACCGGCGCGCCCGGGCCCGCCGGACGCCGACTGCTGTACGGCGGTCTTCTTCGCCACCATGGCCGCGGCCCCTTCACATATTGTGATCTCGCGCGCGAATCGTGCTGGGACGATAAATCGACTCGAGTCCCGCGGCAACGGGGCACACCGCCCGATTCCCTCGCCCCGCGAGCGCCGCGCGGCGAACCTGCATGCGTTGTGCCCAGCTCCCCGCCGGGTATGCCGCCGGGGACGGCCTCCCGGAGCCCGAACGCGCGCACCACGCCATTCGGGGCACACCGGCCCATGTCAGGTCATACGAAACCCGTACGCCTCCCCCCTCCCCCGGCCACGGGGAAACCGGTCGGCCGCCGCCTCTCCCGCGCCGTACACTGGGCGGAGCGAAAAGCGGAGATGGGGACGAGTAGCGGCGTACGCAGCCCAGAGCGACCCGGGGAGGGTGTGAGCCCGGGGGCGAGCGCGACGTGAAGATCACCCCGGAGCCGCCGGAAGAAAGCCGCAGCAGCACAGCATCGGCGAGTAGAACCGGCATCGCGACCCGAATGAGGGGGCTCACCGGCGCACACGACGCACCGGGGGGCCAAGGAGGGTGGTACCGCGGGAGCGCGCCGAAGACGGCGCAGGGATCGACACAGCTCTCGTCCCTCCGGACGGAAGGCAGCAGATCCGCCGGAGGAAGCTCGCTGATGACAACGCCGACGTACCGCCAGGTACCCGCCCAGGTCGACCTGCCCGCCCTCGAGCACGCGGTGCTCGACTTCTGGCGCGAGCAGAAGATCTTCGCCAAGAGCCTGGAGCAGTCCGAGGGCCGCCCCGAGTGGGTGTTCTACGAGGGCCCGCCCACCGCCAACGGCATGCCCGGCGCCCACCACATCGAGGCGCGCGTCTTCAAGGACGTCTTCCCCCGCTTCCGCACCATGCGCGGCTACCACGTGGCCCGCAAGGCCGGCTGGGACTGCCACGGCCTCCCGGTGGAGCTGGCCGTCGAGAAGGAGCTCGGCTTCTCCGGCAAGCAGGACATCGAGGCGTACGGCATCGCCGAGTTCAACGCCAAGTGCCGCGAGTCGGTGACCCGCCACACCGACGCCTTCACCGAGCTGACGACCCGCATGGGCTACTGGGTCGACCTCGACGACGCCTACCGCACCATGGACCCGGAGTACGTCGAGTCCGTCTGGTGGTCCCTGAAGGAGATCTTCAACAAGGGCCTGCTGGTCCAGGACCACCGCGTCGCCCCCTGGTGCCCGCGCTGCGGCACCGGCCTGTCGGACCACGAGCTGGCGCAGGGCTACGAGACGGTCGTCGACCCCTCCGTCTACGTCCGCTTCCCGCTCACCTCCGGCCCGCTGGCCGGCGAGGCCGCGCTCCTGGTGTGGACGACCACCCCGTGGACCCTGGTCTCCAACACCGCCGTCGCCGCCCACCCCGAGGTCACCTACGTCGTCGCGACCGACGGCGAGGAGAAGCTCGTCGTCGCCGAGCCGCTCGTCGCCAAGGCCCTCGGCGAGGGCTGGGAGACCACCGGCCAGTCCTTCACCGGCGCCGAGATGGAGCGCTGGACGTACCGGCGCCCCTTCGAGCTGGTGGAGTTCACCGAGCCCGCGCACTACGTGGTGAACGCCGAGTACGTCACCACCGAGGACGGCACGGGCCTGGTCCACCAGTCCCCCGCCTTCGGCGAGGACGACCTCAGGGTCTGCCGCTCCTACGGCCTGCCGGTCGTGAACCCGGTCCGCCCGGACGGGACCTTCGAGGAGGACGTCCCCCTGGTCGGCGGAGTCTTCTTCAAGAAGGCCGACGAGAAGCTGACCGCGGACCTCGACGAGCGCGGCCTGCTCTTCAGGCACATCCCGTACGAGCACAGCTACCCGCACTGCTGGCGCTGCCACACCGCGCTGCTCTACTACGCGCAGCCGTCCTGGTACATCCGCACCACGGCCGTCAAGGACCGCCTGCTCCAGGAGAACGAGAACACCAACTGGTTCCCGGACACGGTCAAGCACGGCCGGTTCGGCGACTGGCTGAACAACAACATCGACTGGGCGCTGTCCCGCAACCGCTACTGGGGCACCCCGCTGCCGATCTGGCGCTGCGCGGACGACCACCTGACCTGCGTCGGCTCGCTCACCGAGCTGACCGAGCTGACCGGCACCGACCAGTCGGGCCTCGACCCGCACCGCCCGTACATCGACGAGGTCACCTTCGCCTGCCCGCAGGACGGCTGCGGGCAGACGGCCACGCGCGTGCCGGAGGTCATCGACGCCTGGTACGACTCGGGTTCGATGCCGTTCGCGCAGTGGGGCTACCCGTACAAGAACAAGGAGCTGTTCGAGGCCCGCTACCCGGCGCAGTTCATCAGCGAGGCCATCGACCAGACCCGCGGCTGGTTCTACACGCTGATGGCGATCGGCACCCTCGTGTTCGACAAGTCGTCCTACGAGAACGTCGTCTGCCTCGGCCACATCCTCGCCGAGGACGGCCGGAAGATGTCCAAGCACCTGGGCAACATCCTCCAGCCGATCCCGTTGATGGACCAGCACGGCGCGGACGCGGTCCGCTGGTTCATGGCGGCCGGCGGCTCGCCGTGGGCGGCCCGCCGGGTGGGCCACGGCACCATCCAGGAGGTCGTCCGCAAGACGCTGCTGACGTACTGGAACACGGTCGCCTTCCAGGCCCTGTACGCCCGCACGACGGGCTGGGCCCCGTCCGGGGCCGACCCGGCCCCGGCCGACCGCCCGCTGCTGGACCGCTGGCTGCTGAGCGAGCTCCACACGCTGGTCGGTGAGGTCACGCAGGCGCTGGACTCGTACGACACCCAGCGGGCCGGCAAGCTGCTGTCCGCCTTCGTCGACGACCTGTCCAACTGGTACGTCCGCCGCTCCCGGCGCCGCTTCTGGCAGGGCGACAAGGCCGCGCTGCGCACCCTGCACGAGGTCGTGGAGACGGTCACCAGGCTGATGGCCCCGCTGACCCCGTTCATCACCGAGCGGGTCTGGCAGGACCTGGTCGTCCCGGTCACCCCGGGCGCACCGGAGTCGGTGCACCTGTCCTCCTGGCCGGAGGCGGACCCGACCGCGATCGACCCGGACCTGTCGAAGCAGATGGTGCTGGTGCGCCGCCTGGTGGAGCTGGGTCGCGCCACGCGCGCGGAGTCGGGCGTCAAGACCCGCCAGCCGCTCAAGCGCGCGCTGATCGCGGCCGGCGGCTTCGACGCCCTCGACCCGGAGCTGCACACCCAGATCACCGAGGAGCTGAACGTCGAGTCGTTGGCGTCGCTGTCCGAGGTGGGCGGCTCGCTGGTGGACACGACGGCGAAGGCCAACTTCCGCGCGCTGGGCAAGCGGTTCGGCAAGCGCGTCCAGGACGTGGCCAGGGCGGTCGCGAACGCGGACGCCGCGGCCCTGTCCCTGGCCCTGCGCGAGGGCACGGCCTCGGTCGAGGTCGACGGTGAGACGATCACCCTCGCCCCGGACGAGGTGATCATCACGGAGACCCCGCGCGAGGGCTGGTCGGTGGCCTCCGACGCCGGCGCCACCGTGGCGCTGGACCTGGAGATCACGGAGGAGCTGCGCCGCGCGGGCCTGGCCCGGGACGCGATCCGGCTGATCCAGGAGGCCCGCAAGAACAGCGGCCTCGACGTGGCCGACCGCATCGCCCTGCGCTGGACGGCCACGGAGCCCGCGACCGTCGCGGCCCTGACCGACCACTCCGCCCTGATCGCCGACGAGGTCCTCGCCACGGACTTCGCCCGGGGCGAGGCGGACGACACCTACGGGAACGCGTTCACGGACGAGGGCCTGTCCCTGACGTTCCGCCTGCGCAAGGTGTGACGCGCGGGAACCCCGCACCCGAGGGCCCGGGCCCCGCCGAGAAAAATCTCGGAGGGCCCGGGCCCTCGGCGTTGTGTCCTACGGACAGACACCCAGGACCTCGAACAACCACCGCAATCGGGACGAACGCGCGTAGCACGAGGGCGGGGCCCCGGGTTGGTGAACCCGGGGCCCCGCCCTGAACGCTGCCGACGGCTACGCCGTACTCATGGCCGCGAGGCCGTCAGTTGTCGTCCTCGTCGATGAGGAACCCGCGCATCGGCGAGGGTGCCTGCCCCATCGGCGACGGCCCCTGCGGCCGCACCGGTGCCATGGGCTGGGTCATCGCCGGCTGCATCTGCTGCTGACCGCCGTAGGACGGGCCGGACTGACCGCCGGGGCCACCGCCCATCCCCTGGTTGCCGCCGTAGGACGGCGCACCGGCACCGGCCGGAGCCATCGAGGGCGCCGGGGACGGCGGCAGCGACGGCGCGGCGCTCGCGGGCTGGCGCGGCGGGGCGAGCGAGTCGTCCGCCTGGGTCTCCAGCTGACGCAGCTGCGACTCCAGGTAGGACTTCAGCCGCGTGCGGTACTCGCGCTCGAAGCCGCGCAGGTCCTCGACCTTGCGCTCCAGCGTGGCGCGGGCGGACTCCAGGGAGCCCATCGCGACGCGGTGCTTCTCCTGCGCGTCCCGCTCCAGGGCGTCGGCCTTGGCGCGGGCGTCCCGCTCCAGGCCCTCGGCGCGCGAACGCGCCTCGCCGACGATCTTGTTGGCCTCGGAACGGGCCTCGGCGATCGCCTGGTCGGCGGTCTGCTGGGCCAGCGACAGCACGCGGGCGGCGCTGTCGCCGCCGGGGCCGCCCTGACCGGGCATACCGGGGCCGCCCATGGGACCGCCCATCGGGCCACCGGGGCCCATCTGCCCCTGCATCGGGCCACCCTGGCCCATCGGCCCGGGACCCTGACCCATCGGGCCGGGACCCTGCGGGCCGCCCTGTCCGCCGGGGCCGGCGGGCAGCTGGGGAGCACCGCTCGGCAGCTGGGGCGGGCCACCCATGGGGCCACCCATCTGCTGCTGCGGCGGGCCCGATATCCCGGCGGGCACCGGAGCGCCGGGACCTCGCATGCCCTGCTGAGGCATGCCCTGCTGGGGCATGCCCTGCTGGGGCATGCCCTGCTGGGGCATGCCCTGCGGCGGCTGCTGCTGGTCCTGCTCCGGGGGCTTGCGCATGTTCTGCTGGTTCTGGGCAGCGGCGCGCGTGGCCGCGGCCAGCTTGGCGCGCAGGTCCTCGTTCTCGCGGAGCAGACGCGTCAGTTCGGCTTCGACCTCGTCGAGGAAGGCATCGACCTCGTCCTCGTCATAGCCTTCTCGGAGGCGGACGGTCGTGAACTGCTTGTTCCGCACGTCCTCGGGGGTCAACGGCATCTCTTCACCTCAACGTAGTCATCGGCAGTCGGCAGGCCCATGTCGTCCACAGTCACCTCAGTGCACTGCCCACGAGGGAGATCAGAATGTAGACGATGATCATCAGTACGAAGAAGGACAGGTCGAGCGCCACGCCCCCGAGACGCAGCGGCGGGATGAACCGCCGCAGAAGCTTCAGCGGTGGATCGGTGACAGTGTAGGTGGCCTCCAGGACGACCACCATCGCCTTGCCGGGTTGCCACGAGCGGGCGAACTGGAAGACGTAGTCCATGACCAGCCGGAAGATGAGCACGATGAGGAACACCATCAGCGCGATGTAGATCACCTGCGCGAACACGCTCATGGTCTGTTCTTCCCTCTCCCCTGTGCCCTGCTCGATCGGTCCTGCGTCTCAGCTCTGGTTGAAGAACCCGCCCTCTGCGATGCGGGCCTTGTCCTCCGCCGTGACATCGACGTTAGCAGGAGACAGCAGGAACACCTTCTGCGTCACCCGCTCGATACTGCCGTGAAGACCAAACACCAAACCGGCCGCAAAGTCGACAAGTCGCTTCGCGTCCGTGTCATCCATCTCAGTGAGATTCATGATCACCGGCGTGCCCTCACGGAAGTGTTCCCCGATGGTACGGGCCTCGTTGTAGGTCCGGGGGTGAAGCGTGGTGATCCGGTAAGGCTCTCGTTCCGACACGACCTTGGGCATGATCACCGGTGCGTTCTTCTCCAGGCTTGCGCGTTCTTGTGTGATGGATGCCACGGGCGCGATGCGCGCCGGGCGCGGTGATTCCGCGGGGAGCGAAGCGGCGCGGGCGACCGGTTCGCGGGGCGCGGGCGGCTGCACGACTCGCACCTCTTCGTCCCTTTGGGGCTGATGTGAAGCATGTGACTGATGCGACAGTTCGTGCCGCCTGTGGTCACGCTCGGGCTCCGGGTCGAGTTCGGGTTCAAAGTCGTCATCTGGATCGAATCCGCGGCCGTCGTACCCATCGTCCTCCACGAGGCCGAGGTAGACCGCCATCTTGCGCATCGCGCCGGCCATGCTCCGAGTCCTCCGCTCTGTGGTGGATCCGCTGACGACCGCCAAGTGCCCGCGATCCACGAGGTCCTTATGTCCGCTATTGGCGGCAATGACCATATTTTCTGCTGTGGTCCGACTTCTTGGCGACGTTACCCGAGCCTGGGGCGGACTCCGAGTACCGCACTGCCGACGCGCACATGTGTCGCTCCGGCGGCAACGGCCTGTTCGAGGTCCGCACTCATTCCTGCCGAGACCATGTTCGCAGCCGGATGGGCCTTGCGCAGGTCGGTCGACAAATCCATCAACCGCTCGAACGCGGCCTGTTGACGCCCGGCGTACTCCCCGGTGAGCGGGGCGACCGTCATCAGCCCGTCCAGCCGCAGCCCCTCGGCCCCGGCGACGAGCCCGGCCAACTCCGCGACGCCGCCGGGCGCGACACCCCCGCGCTCCCCCCGGCCGCTCTCGCCGGCGTCGAGCGCGACCTGGACGAGGCAGCCCACTTCGCGCCCGGCCCGCACGGCCTCACGGGAGAGGGCCGTCACCAGCCGGGAGCGGTCGACGGACTGCACGACGTCGGCGTAACCGACCACGGAGCGCACCTTGTTGGTCTGGAGCTGGCCGACGAAGTGCCACGAAAGGGGCAGATCCGAGCACTGGGCCGCCTTGGGGGCGGCGTCCTGGTCACGGTTCTCGGCGACGTGGCGCACACCGAGTTCCGACAGGATCCGCACATCGCTCGCCGGGAAGGTCTTGGTGACCACGATGAGGGTGACCTCGTCGCGCGCGCGTCCGGCCGCGGCGCACGCGGCGGCGATCCGCTCCTCCACTCTCGCCAGGTTCGCGGCGAGTTCGTCCCTACGGTCCTTCATGTCCCTCAGTCCAGCCACACATAGCCCGCGAGCCGCCCGGTGGTGCGGTCGCGCCGGTACGAGAAGTGATCCCCCGACTCCAGCGTGCACACCGGCGACTGCTCCCGGTCGCGCACCCCGAGCCGTTCGAGCTGCGCGTGCACCCCCGCGCCCACGTCGACCGCCGGTGTGCCCCAGCTCGTCCGGGCGTGCGCCGCCGGCTCGACGGCCGCCACCGCGGCGCGCATCTCCTCCGGCACCTCGTAGCACCGGCCGCAGACGGCGGGTCCGGTGCGGGCGACGATCCGGGAGGGTTCGGCGCCGAGTTCCGTCATGGCCCGTACGGCGGCGGGGACCACCCCGGCGACCAGTCCGGGCCGGCCCGCGTGGGCCGCGGCGACGATCCCGGCGACGGGGTCGGCGAGCAGCACCGGCACGCAGTCGGCGGTGAGCACGGCGAGGGCGAGACCCCGCCGCGCCGTGACGATCGCGTCCACCTCGGGGACCGGGCGGTCGCCCCAGGGCCCGTCGACCACGACCGCGTCGGCTCCGTGCACCTGGTTCATCCAGACCACCCGGGCCGGGTCGACGCCGAGGGACTTGGCGGCCAGGTCCCGGTTGGCGCGTACGGCGCCGGGTTCGTCGCCGACCGCTCCGCCGAGGTTGAGCTCCTCATACGGAGCGGCGCTCACCCCGC
Source organism: Streptomyces sp. Tu 3180 (assembly GCF_009852415.1). NCBI lineage: Bacteria > Bacillati > Actinomycetota > Actinomycetes > Kitasatosporales > Streptomycetaceae > Streptomyces > Streptomyces sp. Tu 3180. The sequence continues at coordinate 2,388,715 of NZ_WOXS01000002.1, forward strand.
CCCACCGGTCGGTGAAGGCGAAGTGCGCGCCGCTCACGCTCCCGCGCCGTCCTATCACTTCAGGAAGTCCGGTACGTCCAGTTCCTCGGCCGCGCTGTCGTAGGTCCGCGACGGCGGGACCGGCGGCTGGGCGACCGGGATGTCGTTCACCGGCTCCGGGACCACCGGCTCCGGGTCCTCCTTCGGCTTGACGCTGCCGAGCGAGCCGAAGGAGGGGCGGCTCTCCGGCTGCCGCGCCGGGGCCGGCTCCTCGCGCTTGACCGACGACGAACCGAGGACGTTCTCCCGCTTGGCCGGCGGCTGGCCCCCGTCGAAGCCGGCCGCGATCACGGTGACCCGGACCTCGTCGCCGAGGGCGTCGTCGATCACCGCGCCGAAGATGATGTTGGCCTCCGGGTGGGCGGCCTCGCTCACCAGCTGGGCGGCCTCGTTGATCTCGAACAGACCGAGGTCGCTGCCGCCGGAGATGGAGAGCAGCACGCCGCGGGCGCCGTCGATGGAGGCTTCCAGCAGCGGGGAGGAGATGGCCATCTCGGCGGCGGCCACCGCGCGGTCGTCGCCGCGGGCCGAGCCGATGCCCATGAGGGCCGAACCGGCCTCCGACATGACCGACTTCACGTCGGCGAAGTCGAGGTTGATCAGGCCGGGCGTGGTGATGAGGTCGGTGATGCCCTGGACACCGGAGAGCAGGACCTGGTCCGCCGACTTGAAGGCGTCGAGGACCGAGACCTGGCGGTCCGAGATGGACAGCAGCCGGTCGTTCGGGATGACGATGAGGGTGTCGACCTCTTCGCGGAGCTCGGCGATGCCGTCCTCGGCCTGGTTCGCGCGGCGCCGCCCCTCGAAGGTGAACGGGCGCGTGACCACGCCGATGGTGAGGGCACCGAGCGAGCGGGCGATGTTGGCCACGACGGGCGCGCCGCCGGTGCCGGTGCCGCCGCCTTCACCGGCCGTCACGAAGACCATGTCGGCCCCCTTGAGGACCTCCTCGATCTCCTCGCGGTGGTCCTCGGCGGCCTTGCGGCCGACGGCCGGGTTGGCTCCGGCGCCGAGTCCGCGGGTGAGTTCACGGCCGACGTCGAGCTTGACGTCGGCGTCGCTCATCAACAGGGCTTGCGCGTCGGTGTTGATGGCGATGAACTCGACGCCCTTGAGACCGACCTCGATCATCCGGTTGATGGCATTGACACCACCGCCGCCGACACCGATGACTTTGATGACTGCGAGGTAGTTCTGCGGTGCTGCCACGTCGAAGGCCTCTCGCCTCGAGTTACGTGTCGCCGGATCACCGGGACGCGGTTGCGTCTCGCGATCCGACGACGGATGCCGAATGGGACGGTCCGTAGCGCCGACCCGAACCCTAACGTTTAAGTTTAGGGTTACCAGTGTGTCTGTTCCCTGGAGTCTTCTGAACAGGACACTAAGTCGACAAGCGGCGCCCGTTCAACGAACACGCCGAACCTCCCGTTTTTCTTTTCACCCTATGTGATCAGCCATAGCGCTGCCCAGCCAGGGTGCTGGCCTGCGTCGACGCGCGTCAACTCCCCGATGACGCGGGGGCCGTGGGAACGCTGACGTCGAAGTGCCGCGCACCGGGAGCCGCTTTCATCAGGGCGGTGAGGGCGCGGGCCTTCGCGGCCCCCTTCTCGCCGCTCCCCCAGTCGACCGTCCTGCCGTCCGTCAACCGCAGCGAGATGTCGTCGTAGGAGCGGACCTTGACGCTGCGGGTCGCGCGCGCGACGGGGTCCGGGACGGCGGCGGCGACCCGCACCGCCTCCCGCACCAGCCGGTCCTCGCCGAAGCGCCGCAGGCTCGCGGCCGCGGAACCGGTCCGGGAGACGGCCAATTCCAGCGCGGGCACGCCCCGGGGAGCCCGAGAAACCGTGGCGAATCGGACACCTTCATTGTCCACTTCGATGAACTTTCCGCCCTTTTTCACGATAAGGACCGCAGTGCGCTCGGTCACTTTCAGCTCGATTTCGCGCGGCCAGGAACGCACCACGTCAACCGTGTCGATTCGGGGCAATTCCCGGGCAAGCCGTGCCTCGATCGCCTCGGTGTCCACGGAAACCAACTGCTCCCCGAGCGGGACGTCCGCGGCGTCCCGCACCTGCGCGGGCGCCAGGACCCGGGTACCGGACACGGACACCCGCTCCACGCGCACGAGGTCCGAGCCGTACAGCAGCCAGAAGGTCCCGCTCCCGAGGAACGCGAGGGCGACGGCCAGGACGACGAGCACCCGGAGGCGCCGTCGCCGGGACCGCAGGACGGGCGGCGGGCCGGACGACCCCTGGCGGCGCTCACCGCGCTCGGCGGTGGTCGATCCGGCCACGCACGCGCTCCTTTCAGTGGTGGTGGCGCGAGGCGATCGCCTCGTACACCATGCCGACGAGCAGGTCGTCGGCGTCCCGGCGGCCGAACTCGGCGGCGGCGCGGGACATCTCGTACAGCCGGTGCGGATCGGCGAGCACGGGCAGGACGTTGTGCTGCACCCACTCCGGCGTCAGTTCCGCGTCGTCGACCAGCAGGCCGCCGCCGGCCTTGACCACCGGCTGGGCGTTGAGCCGCTGTTCGCCGTTGCCGATGGGCAGCGGGACGTAGGCGGCCGGGAGTCCGACGGCGGAGAGCTCGGCGACGGTCATCGCGCCCGCGCGGCAGAGCATCATGTCGGCCGCGGCGTACGCGAGGTCCATCCGGTCCAGGTAACTTACCGGGATGTAGGGGGGCATCCCCGGCATCTGGTGCACCTGCGGCAGTTCGTTCTTCGGGCCGACCGCGTGCAGGATCTGGATCCCGGCCTGCTGGAGCCACGGAGCCACCTGCTGGACGACCTCGTTCAGCCGGCGGGCGCCCTGCGAGCCGCCGGAGACCAGCAGCGTCGGCAGGTTGGGGTCGAGCCCGAACGCGGCGCGGGCCTCGGGGCGCACGGCGGCCCGGTCCAGCGTGGCGATGGAGCGGCGCAGCGGGATGCCGATGTAGCGGGCGCCCCGCAGCTTGCTGTCGGGCGTGGAGACGGCGACCTGGGCGGCGTAGCGGGAGCCGATCTTGTTGGCCAGGCCGGGCCGGGCGTTGGCCTCGTGGATCACGATCGGCACGCCGAGCCGCTTGGCGGCGAGGTAGCCGGGCAGGGCGACGTAGCCGCCGAAGCCGACCACGGCGTCCGCCTTGGTGCGCTCCAGGATCTGCTCGGTCGCCTTGATCGTGCCGCGCAGCCGGCCCGGGACGGTGATCAGCTCGGGGGTCGGCTTGCGTGGCAGTGGTACGGCGGGGATCAGCGCCAGCTCGTACCCGCGCTCGGGTACCAGGCGCGTCTCGAGGCCGCGCTCCGTGCCCAGGGCCGTGATGCCCACGGTCGGGTCCTGCCTGCGCAGAGCGTCCGCGAGGGCGAGCGCGGGCTCGATGTGGCCCGCGGTTCCTCCGCCGGCGAGTACGACATGCACCGAAATTCACCGCTCTCCGGACGAGCGCGCCGCAGTGGCGCGCCGTCGCATCGTGTTCCATCTCCGGGGCCGCTGAGAACCCCTGGTCCGCTTTTTACCAAAGCGGGGTTGCCGCATCGCAAGCGCCATCCGTGCAGCGGGGTCCTCACGCGCGAAGGCGATCAGCAGCCCGATGGCGAACATGGTCGGCAGCAGGGCGGATCCTCCGTAGGAGAACAGCGGGAGCGGGACACCGGCGATCGGCAGCAGACCGAGCACCGCACCGATGTTGATCACGGCCTGGGCCGTGATCCAGGTGGTCACGCCTCCCGCGGCATACCTCACGAAGGGGTCCTCCGTGCGTCCGGCCACGCGGATGCCCGCATAGCCTAGAGCCGCGAAGAGGGCGAGCACCGACAGCGTCCCCGCCAGCCCCAGTTCCTCACCGGTGACGGCGAAGATGAAGTCGGTGTGGGCTTCGGGGAGTTGGCCCCATTTCTCCACACTCGCACCGAGTCCGGAACCGAAAATTCCGCCGGAGGCGAGGGCGTAGATCCCGTGCACCGCCTGCCAGCAGTCGACCGGTCCCGACTGGGGTTCGGTGGCTCCGAGGCAGGAGAGCCGCGCCATGCGGTTGGGGCTGGTGCGGATGAGGATCACGCCGAGCAGGGCGGCCACGGACAGCACACCGGCGAACAGCCGCGTGGGCGCCCCGGCCAGCCACAGCAGGCCGAACAGGATCGCCGTCAGGATGATCGCCGTGCCCATGTCGCCGCCGAGCATGATCAGCCCGAGCAGCATGAAGGCGGCCGGCACCAGCGGCACCAGCATGTGCTTCCACTGGGTCAGCAGCCGCTTGTCCTGCTTGCGGGCGAGCAGATCGGCGCCCCACAGCACCAGCGCCAGCTTGCCGAACTCGCTGGGCTGGATCTGGAAGGAGCCGCCGAGGGCGATCCAGTTCTGGTTGCCGTTGACCGCGACCCCTATCCCCGGCACCTGCACCAGGACCATCAGGAAGACGGCGCCCGCGAGGATGGGGTAGGCCAGCGCCCGGTGCAGCCTCACCGGCATCCGGGAGGCCACGAGCAGCAGCACGGCGCCGATCACGGCGGCCAGCAGCTGCTTGCGGAAGAAGTAGGAGCCCGGCAGGGACATCTGCAGCGCGGTGATCTGGGAGGCCGAGTAGACCATCACCAGGCCGAGCACGGTGATCAGCGCGCTGCCGCCGAGGATCAGGTAGTACGCGGTCAGCGGCCGGTCCCAGGCCCTGCGGGCCCGCGTGTGCAGGGTGCGCAGGGGGTTCTCGCGCGGGGGCCGGGGTGCGGCGGGCCTGCGGACGGCCCGCTGCACGGGCGGTCCGCCGGTACGGCTACTGGACATCACGGCCTCCGCTGCACGCCGGACAGGTGTACGCCGGACAAGGCCTCGACGGTGCCACGCGTCCCTCCCAAGGTCGCCCGGCGCAGCCGGCCGGGTCAGGCGCCGAGCTCGCGCACCGCCCGGGCGAACGCCTCGCCGCGCCTGTTGTAGTTGGCGAACATGTCCATCGAGGCGCAGGCCGGGGCCAGCAGCACCGTGTCGCCGGGCCGGGCGAGCCGCCGCGCCTCCTGGACGGCCTGGAGCATCGCCCCAGTGTCGGTCCGGTCGAGGTCGACCACCGGTACCTCGGGGGCGTGTCGCGCGAGGGCTTCGCGGATCAGGGCGCGGTCCCGGCCGATCAGGACGGCGCCGCGCAGCCGCTTCGCCGCCCCCGCGACCAGTTCGTCGAAGGTCGCGCCCTTCGCCAGGCCGCCCGCGATCCACACGATCGACCCGTACGCCGCCAACGAGGCCTCGGCGGCGTGCGTGTTGGTGGCCTTGGAGTCGTCGACGTAGGCGACGCCGTCCACGTCGGCGACGTGCGCGATGCGGTGGGCGTCCGGGGTGAAGGCCCGCAGGCCGTCCCGTACGGCGCTCGCGGGCACCCCGAAGGCGCGGGCGAGGGCGGCGGCCGCGAGGGCGTTGGCGATGTTGTGCGGGGCCGGCGGGTTCACGTCGGAGACCTCGGCCAGCTCCTGGGCGTTCCTGTGCCGGTTCTCCACGAAGGCGCGGTCGACCAGGATGCCCTCCACGACGCCGAGTTGGGAGGGGCCCGGGGTGCCCAGGGTGAAGCCGACGGCGCGGCAGCCCTCCTCGACGTCGGCCTCGCGGACCAGGTCCTCGGTGGCCTTGTCGGCGACGTTGTAGACGCAGGCGACGCGATTGCCCTCGTAGACGCGGCCCTTGTCCCTGGCGTACGCCTCCATGGAGCCGTGCCAGTCGAGGTGGTCGGGGGCGAGGTTCAGCACCGCCGCCGAGTGGGCGCGCAGGGAGGGCGCCCAGTGGAGCTGGTAGCTGGACAGCTCCACGGCGAGCACGTCGTAGCGCTCCTCGCCGAGCACCGCGTCGAGCAGCGAGACGCCGATGTTGCCGACGGCCGCGGTGCGCAGGCCCGCCGCCTTCAGGATGGAGGCGAGCATCTGGACGGTCGTCGTCTTGCCGTTGGTGCCCGTGACGGCGAGCCACGGGGCGGCGTCGGGGCCGCGCAGCCGCCAGGCGAGTTCGACGTCGCCCCAGACGGGGACGCCGGCCCGCCCGGCGGCGGCGAACAGCGGCTTGTCGGGCTTCCAGCCGGGTGCGGTGACGATCAGGTCGGTGCCCTCGGGCAGGGTGTCGCCGTCGCCGAGGCGGACGGTGACGCCGAGCCGTTCCAGCTCGGCCGCCTGGGCCCGGGCGCGCTCGTCGTCGCCGTCGTTGACGACCGTGACGCGCGCGCCGAGGCCGTGCAGCGCCTTGGCCGCCGGGACGCCGGAGACGCCGAGCCCGGCGACGGTGACGTGCTTGCCCTGGAAGTCCGGGCGTTCCGAAGACACCGAGGAGGTCACTTGTCCGCTGCCCATCCCGCGTAGAAGAGGCCCAGTCCGACGATCACACAGATGCCCTGGATGATCCAGAAGCGGACCACCACGAGGACTTCGGACCAGCCCTTGAGTTCGAAGTGATGCTGGAGCGGCGCCATCCGGAAGACCCGCTTCCCGGTGAGCCGGAAGGAGCCGACCTGGATGACCACCGACATGGTGATGAGGACGAACAGACCGCCGAGGATGGCGAGCAGCAGCTCGGTGCGGGAGCAGATCGCGAGACCCGCGAGCACACCGCCGAGCGCCAGCGAACCGGTGTCGCCCATGAAGATCTTGGCCGGGGAGGTGTTCCACCACAGGAAGCCGAGGCAGGCGCCCATCAGCGCGGAGGAGACGACCGCGAGGTCGAGCGGGTCGCGCACCTCGTAACAGGCGCCCGGGTTGGTCAGTTCCAGGGCGTTGGCGCACGACTCCTGGAACTGCCAGACGCCGATGAACGTGTAGGCGCCGAAGACGAGCACGGAGGCGCCGGTGGCCAGACCGTCCAGGCCGTCGGTCAGGTTCACGCCGTTCGACATCGCGAGGATCATGAACAGCGCCCAGACCACGAACAGCACCGGGCCGATGGTCCAGCCGAAGTCCGTGATGAACGACAGCTTCGTGGAGGCCGGGGTGTTGCCGCGGGCGTCCGCGAACTGCAGCGAGAGCACCGCGAAGGCGATGCCGACGATCAGCTGGCCGGCCATCTTCGCCTTGGCCCGCAGACCCAGCGAACGCCGCTTGACGATCTTGATGTAGTCGTCCAGGAAGCCGACCAGGCCCATGCCGACCATGAGGCCGAGCACCAGCAGGCCCGAGAAGGTCGGCGGCTTGCCGGTGATCACCTTGCTGAGGAAGTAGGCGGCGACCGTCGCCAGGATGAAGGCGATGCCGCCCATGGTCGGCGTACCGCGCTTGCTGGCGTGCTCGCGCGGGCCGTCGTCACGGATGTACTGGCCGTACCCCTTGCGCGCGAGCAGCTTGATCAGCAACGGGGTGCCGATCAGCGTCAGGAAGAGGCCGATGACACCTGCGAACAGGATCTGATTCATCATCGGGCTGCGACCTCACCCTCGGCACCGGTCTCGAGCAGCGCCTGCGCCACGCTCTCGAGCCCGACCGAACGGGACGCCTTCACGAGTACGACGTCTCCCGGGCGCAATTCGCTGCGCAACAGGTCGACCGCCGCCTGTGCGTCGGACACGTGCACCGACTCCTCACCCCACGAACCCTCGTTATATGCGCCCAGTTGCAGCCAGGCGGCTTCCCTGCCCCCGACCGCGACGAGCTTGCTGACGTTGAGCCGGACGGCGAGCCGTCCGACCGCGTCGTGCTCGGCGAGCGCCTCGTCCCCGAGCTCGGCCATCTTGCCGAGCACCGCCCACGTGCGACGCCCGTTGGCCATGGCCGCGAGCGCGCGCAGGGCGGCCCGCATGGACTCGGGGTTCGCGTTGTAGGCGTCGTTGACGACCGTCACGCCGTCCGGGCGCTCGGTGACCTCCATCCGCCAGCGGGAGAGGGAGCCCGCCTCGGAGAGTGCGCGGGCGATCTCGTCTGCGGGCATGCCCAACTCGTGGGCGACGGCGGCCGCGGCGAGCGCGTTCGACACGTGATGCTCACCGTACAGGCGCATGGTCACATCGGATGCACCGGAGGGTGTGTGAAGCCTGAAGGAAGGCTGTCCGCTGTCCGTGAGTCGCACGTTCTCGGCCCGAACGTCCGCTTCGTCGGACTCTCCGAAAAGAACCACCTTCGCCTTCGTACGGGAGGCCATGGCCCGCACGTAGGGGTCGTCCGCGTTGAGGATCGCGGCGCCGCCCTCCTCGGCCGGGGGCAGGGACTCGACCAACTCGCCCTTCGCCTGCGCGATCTGCTCCCGGCCGCCGAACTCGCCGATGTGGGCGGAGCCGACGTTCAGGACGAGACCGATCTTCGGGGGCGTCAGACCGGTGAGGTAACGGATGTGGCCGATCCCGCGGGCGCCCATCTCCAGCACGAGGAACTTCGTCTCCTCGGTGGCGGTGAGGGCGGTGAGCGGCAGCCCGATCTCGTTGTTGAGCGAACCGGGGGTGAAGACGGTCGGCCCCTTGCGCTGCAGCACCTGCGCGATGAGGTCCTTGGTGCTGGTCTTGCCGGCCGAGCCGGTGAGCGCGACGAGGGTGGTGCCGAGGCGTCCGACGACGTGCCGGGCGAGGGCGCCGAGGGCCGCCTGGACGTCCTCGACGACGATCGCGGGCACGCCGACCGGGCGGGAGGCGAGCACCGCCACCGCGCCCGCCCCGACGACCTGGGCCGCGAAGTCGTGGCCGTCCACGCGCTCGCCGGTGAAGGCGACGAAGAGGCTGCCCGGACCCGCCTCCCGCGAGTCCCGGACGACCGGTCCGGTGACCTGGACGGAGGGGTCCGGTATGTCGTGCGTCTGCCCGCCGACGACTTCTGCGATCTCGGCGAGGGAGAGGGCGATCACAAGTTCATCCCTGGGTCTTCTTGATGGCTTCGCGAAGCACCTGGCGGTCGTCGAAGGGACGCACCACCCCGGCGATGTCCTGCCCCTGCTCGTGGCCCTTGCCCGCGACCAGCACGGTGTCGCCGGGCTGCGCCCGGGCCACGGCTGCGGCGATGGCGGCGGCCCGGTCCTCGAAGACCTGCACCTCGCCGCGCTCGTGGGCGGGCACGGAGGCCGCGCCCTGGAGCATGGTGGCGAGGATCGCGAGGGGGTCCTCGGAGCGGGGGTTGTCGGAGGTCAGTACGGCGGTGTCGGCGAGCCGCGCGGCGGCGGCGCCCATGGGGGCGCGCTTGGTGGTGTCGCGGTCGCCGCCGCAGCCGAGCACGACGTGCACCTTGCCCTCGGTGACCTTGCGCAGGGCGCGCAGCACCGATTCCACGGCGTCGGTCTTGTGGGCGTAGTCCACGACCGCGAGATACGGCTGTCCGGCGTCCACGCGCTCCAGCCGGCCCGGCACGCCCGGCACGGCGGCGACGCCGTCGGCGGCGCTCTGCGGGTCGAGGCCGGCGGCGGCCAGCGCGACGATCGCGGCGAGGGTGTTGGCGACGTTGAAGGCGCCCGGCAGCGGCGCCCGGGCGGCGATCCGCTCGTCCCCGGGGCCGACCACGGTGAACGTCGAGTCCATCGGGCCGACCTTCACGTCCTCGGCGCGCCAGTCGGCGTCGGGGTGGCCCTCGGCGGAGTAGGTGACGACCGGGACGCCGGCCTCCTCGGCGAGGCGGCGGCCGTACTCGTCGTCGACGTTGACCACGCCGACCCTGCTGCGTTTCGGCGTGAACAGCTGCGCCTTGGCCCGGAAGTAGTCCTCCATGCCGGAGTGGAACTCCATGTGCTCCGGGCTGAGGTTGGTGAAGACGGCGATGTCGAAGACGCAGCCGTCGACCCGGCCGAGGACCAGGGCGTGGCTGGAGACCTCCATGGCGACCGCGTCGGTGCCGCGTTCGCGCATGACGGCGAACAGCGCCTGCAGGTCGGTGGCCTCGGGCGTGGTGCGCTCGGACTTGATGCGCTCCTCGCCGATGCGCATCTCGACGGTGCCGACCAGCCCCACCCGGCGCCCGCCGCCACCCCCGTCCGCGCTGCGGGCGGTCCTCAGGCCGCCCTCGACGAGATAGGCGGTGGTGGTCTTGCCGGAGGTGCCGGTGATGCCGATCTGGAGCAGGTCGCGGCCCGGGTGGCCGTAGATGGTCGCCGCCAGCTCGCCCATCCGCCCGCGCGGGTCGTCGACCACCAGCGCCGGCAGCCCGGCCGCGGCGACCCGCTCGGCGCCGGACGGGTCGGTCAGCGCGGCGACCGCGCCGAGGCCGGCGGCCTGGACGGCGAAGTCGGCGCCGTGGGCGCGGGCGCCGGGGAGGGCGGCGTACAGGTCGCCGGGGCGGACGGCGCGCGAGTCGTGGGTGATGCCCGTGACCTCGGCGGTCCGGTCCGGCGCGGGGGCACCCAGCTGGTCGGCGAGTTCCGCGAGGGGTGTGGCGGAGACCTGCACCGGCCGGGGCGGTCCCGGGTATGTCACGGGACGGCCCTTCTGGGTGGTTTGGGACTGATCAGCGTGTGGCACGGCGGTGAGCGTACCGGGCGTACCTGCTTCCGGGCGAAGTGAGGGGCGGGGGTGCTCTGGTTCCCGGGGTCGGGGGTGATCGTCGTCACGGGGTGGTTCCTGGTGGCTCGGTGCTGATCAGGGGGTGAAGGTGACCGGGAGGTCGGCGGGTTCGGCGCCGGTCGGCGGCACCTGGAGGGTCTTCAGGGCGAACTCCATGACCTGCTTGTAGACGGGCCCGCAGATCTGGCCGCCGAAGTAGCTGCCCTCGGTGGCGTTCTGGATCACGCAGTAGACGGTGATCCGGGGCTTGTCGGCGGGGGCGAACCCGGCGAAGGACGAGGTGTAGCCGCGGTACTTGCCGGTGGCCGGATCCACGCGGTTGGCCGTGCCCGTCTTCCCCGCGACCCGGTACCCCGGGATGCGCGCCTTGGTGCCGGTGCCCTCCTCGTCGTCCACGACCGACTCCAGCATCCGGGCGAGCGTCTTCGCCGTCTTCTCGCTGACGACCCGCGTCCTGTCGGGCTCCGGGGCGGGGGTGAAGCGTCCGTCGGGTCCCGTGGAGCCGCGCACCAGCGTGGGTTCGATGCGCACGCCGCCGTTGGCGATGGTCGAGTAGACGGAGGCGGCCTGCATGGCGTTGACGGACACGCCCTGGCCGAAAGGAATCGTGTACTGCTGCGAGGTCGACCAGGTGTCGGGCGGGGCGAGGATGCCCTTGGTCTCGCCGGGGAAGCCGAGCCCGGTGTGGCTGCCGAGGCCGAACTTGCGCAGGTACTCGTACAGGACCTTGTTGGCCTGGGCCTGGGTCCTGCCGAGCTGGCCGGTGGCCAGGATGGTGCCGATGTTGCTGGACTTGGCGAGCACTCCGTTGAGCGTCAGGTACCAGGTCGGGTGGTCGATGTCGTCCTTGAACAGCCGGTCGCCGCGGTGCAGCCGGTTGGGCACGACGACGTGCGTCCCGGGCGTGGCGGCGTTCTCCTCCAGGACGGCCGCCATCGACAGGACCTTGGCGGTGGAGCCGGGTTCGAAGGCGTCCTGGAGGGCGGCGTTGCCGAGCGTCTCCGGTTCGGCCTCGGAGAGGTCGCCCGGGTCGAACCCGGGCGCGTTGGCCATCGCGAGGACCTCGCCGGTGCGGGTGTCCTGGACGATGACGTAGCCGCGGTCCGCCGCGGACTCCTTCACCTGCCGGCTGATGGCGTTCTGCGCGGCCCACTGGATGTCGCGGTCGATGGTGAGCTCGATGTCGCTGCCGGGCACGGCCGGGGTCTCGGTGGAACCGCCCGCGGTCGGGACGAGCCGGCCGCCGGACTGGGCGTAGCGGATCTTGCCGTCCTTGCCGGCCAGCCGCTTGTCCAGCTGGAGCTCGATGCCGCCGCCGCCCCTGCCCTCGGCGTTGACCCAGCCCAGTATCCCGGCGGCGAGCTCGTTGTTGGGGTACACCCGCTTGCTGGTGGGCACGGAGAAGACGCCGGCGAGGACGTTGGCCGCGGACCCGTCGCTCTCCGCCTTCTTCGCCAGCGCCGACTTCAGGTCCTTGATCTGCTTCCAGACCTGCGGGGTCTGGCGGCCGGCCAGCTTGACGTAGCGCAGGGACTCGTTCTCGGGGCGCAGCTTCTCGACCAGCTCGTCCTGGTCCTGGCCGAGGATCGGGCCGAGGAGGGCCGCGGCCTGTTCGGGGCCGTCGGCGATCTTCAGCTCGTCCCGGGTGAACATCGTGGGGTCGGCGGTGATGTCGTAGGCGTCCTCGCTGGTCGCCAGGGCCACGCCGTTGCGGTCGGTGATCTCGCCGCGTTCGGCGGCCAGCACCTGGCCGACGTAGCGGTTCTGCTCGGCCTTGGCCGCGTACGTGCTCGCGTCGACGGCCTGCACCTGGAACAGGCGCACGACGAAGGCGAGCAGGACCAGGGTCAGGGCCACGCCGATCAGGCGCAGGCGGGGGCGCGGGCTGCCCAGCCGGATGACCTTCGGGGCCCCGGGCCGGGGCGGGCCGGGGCGGCGGGCCGGACGGGCGCCGGGCCCGGGGCGCCGCGCGGTGCCCGGGCGGACGGGCCTGGCGGGTGCGGGCACCCGGCGGCGGGGCGGTTCCCTGTCGGACACTTCCGTCACCTGCCGGGGGTCGACGAGGAGCTGGGGGCGGGGGTCGCGGGGGGCGGGGCCGTCGCGGTGGCCGGCGCCCCGGGGGGAGGGAGCACGGGGGCGCGGGCGGCGGAGGCGGGGCCGGGAACGCCCTTGACCTTTCCGTCGGGACCGAGGAAGGCGGGGTCGCCGCCGGGCACCATGCCGAGCTCGCGGGCGCGGCGCTGGAGCGCGTCGGGGGCGGAGTGGGCGTCGATGTCCCGCTGCAGGGCCTGTTCCTCGTCGGTGAGGTTCTTGGTCTCCCGCTGGAGGTCGTCGAGCCGGAAGGCGCCCTCGCTCAGGGCCGAGTTCAGCACCAGGAGGCCGATCAGGCCGCCGCCGAGGAGCAGGACGACGAGGAGGACGAAGGGGGTGCGCGCCGCCTGGGCGCGCCCGGTGGGGAAGAGCTGGGCGAGACGGGCCGCCCTCCCCTTCAGTTCGGGTTTCCTGCTCACTCACGCTCCCCTGAGTCCGCTCTTCCCGCCCGCACGCCCGGCCCGTCACCCGCCTCACCCGCACGGCCGGTGCGTCCGCGCGCGCCTGGTGACGCCACGTCCGCCTCGCTCGGGCTCACTCGGGATCCTCCCTGATCCGCTGGGCGCCGCGCAGCCGCGCGGGGGCCGCGCGGCGGTTCTCGGCGATCTCCTCCTCGGTGGGGAGTTCGGCACCGCGCGTGAGCAGCTTGAGCCGGGGCTGGTAGCGCTCGGGGACGACCGGCAGCCCGGGCGGCGCGGTGGTGGCGGCGCCCGCCGCGAACACCTGCTTGACCAGCCGGTCCTCCAGGGAGTGGTACGACAGCACGGCGATCCGCCCGTCCACGTCGAGGGCCTTCACGGCGGCCGGGATCGCCCGTTCCAGTACCGAGAGCTCGCCGTTGACCTCGATCCGCAGGGCCTGGAAGGTGCGCTTGGCCGGGTTGCCGCCGGTGCGCTTGGCGGCCTGCGGCAGCGCGTCCCGGATCAGCTCGACCAGGCGGGCGCTGTGCGTGAACGGCTCCTTCTCGCGCTCGCGCACGATCGCGGCCACGATCCGCTTGGCCTGCTTCTCCTCGCCGTAGGCACGCAGGATGCGGACGAGTTCGCCGGGCGGGTAGGTGTTGAGGACCTCGGCGGCGCTGACGCCGGTCGTCTGGTCCATGCGCATGTCGAGCGGGGCGTCCTGGGCGTAGGCGAAACCGCGGTCGGCCTCGTCGAGCTGCATGGAGGACACCCCGAGGTCGAACAGGACGCCCTGGACGCGCGGGACGCCGAGCCGGGCGAGGACGTCGGGGAGCTCGTCGTAGACGGCGTGCACCAGGGTGGCCCGCTCGCCGAAGGGGGCGAGCCGCTCACCGGACAGGCGCAGGGCCTCCTTGTCGCGGTCCAGGGCGACGAGCCGCGCCTCGGGGAACCGCCGGAGCAGGGCCTCGCTGTGGCCGCCGAGACCCAGGGTGCAGTCGACGACCACCGCTCCCGGCCGCTCCAGGGCGGGTGCCAGCAGATCCAGGCACCGCTGGAGCATCACCGGGACGTGTCGACTGTGACTCAAGGGGCCCTCTCAGGTCCGGCGCGGCCGTGACGCACCGCCGGGTTCCCGCCCTCCCCCGGTGGAGGGGCGGCCGGCCGCCGCCGGAAGCGCCAGCCGGCCGGGAACGGAAGGAGGCCGAGCCGTACGTACGCGCCGCGCGCGCGGGGAGACCCCCGGTTCTCGCCGGGATCTCCGGAAAAACAGTGCAGCGGATGGTCTCGCCTCCCGCTTCGCGTCACTTTAGTCCACGGTGTCGCCCGGTCAATCAACCGGCCTGCGCGTCGCGGCCCGCCCGCGGGTCAAGGCGCGCGCCGGGTGAAATCACCCGCGGGAGGGGGCTCACACCACTCTTGTGGGTTACCTCACACCCGGGGCCGATGACGCTCTTTGTCCTGTCCCACAGCGGGCCCGATCCCCGGGTGACCAGTAACGTCATGAGTATGACGACTTCTGCATCGGTTCCCGCCGCCTCCGAGAACGCCACCGTCGGCCACGGCACGGTCACCGACCGCCTGGTCGAGGCCAACCAGGAGTACGCCTCCGCCTTCACCGACCCCGGGATGGACGCCCGGCCGGTGCTGCACGTCGCCGTGGTGGCCTGCATGGACGCCCGGCTCGACCTGCACGCCGCGCTCGGCCTCCAGCTGGGTGACTGTCACACCATCCGCAACGCGGGCGGTGTCGTCACCGACGACGTGATCCGCTCGCTGACCATCAGCCAGCGGGCGCTCGGCACCCGCAGCGTGGTGCTCATCCACCACACCGGCTGCGGCCTGGAGTCCCTCACCGAGGAGTTCCGGCACGACCTGGAGATGGAGGTCGGCCAGCGTCCCTCCTGGGCCGTGGAGGCCTTCCGGGACGTCGACCAGGACGTGCGCCAGTCGATGCAGCGCGTGCGCACCTCGCCGTTCCTGCTGCACACCGACGACGTGCGCGGCTTCGTCTTCGACGTGAAGACCGGCCTGCTGCGCGAGATCGACCCCGCCTGACCCGGCCGCCCACCCCGACGACCCCCGGACCCCCGGTTCCGCGAAGGGCGCAGGAACCGACATGTCACCGCCAGTTGTCCACAGGCGAGTGACACGAATCGGTAACGGCGGCAAGAATGCGGGAGTGGTGTCACGCGGAACTTTTCCCGCGTGGTGTCCGTGATTCGGGGTGGGCCGGTCCGCGCACCGAGGCGTCGGCCCGGGACATTTGGGGTTCCCCGCTCCCTTCCGGAGCGTGGGGAAAGGCCGAGGAGGGCCGGGTGACGACCTATGACGATCGAGCGAGCCTCACTGATCTGACCGCCGTGGTCGAGCGCGTGCGGAATTCGGTGGAAGGCGTGATCGAGGGCAAGCCCGAGGTCGTACGGCTCTCGCTGACCGTGCTGCTCGCCGAGGGACACCTGCTCATCGAGGACGTCCCGGGAGTCGGCAAGACGATGCTGGCCAAGGCGCTGGCGCGGTCCATCGACTGCTCGGTGCGGCGGATCCAGTTCACACCGGACCTGCTGCCGTCGGACATCACCGGTGTGTCCATCTGGGACCAGCAGCGCCACGACTTCGAGTTCAAGCCGGGCGCCATCTTCGCGCAGGTGGTGATCGGCGACGAGATCAACCGCGCGTCGCCGAAGACGCAGTCCGCGCTCCTGGAGTCGATGGAGGAGCGCCAGGTCACCATCGACGGCAAGACCTACGAGCTGCCCAGCCCCTTCATGGTGGTGGCGACGCAGAACCCGGTCGAGATGGAGGGCACCTACCCGCTGCCGGAGGCCCAGCGCGACCGCTTCATGGCCCGCGTCTCGGTCGGCTATCCGAGCGCGGAGGCCGAGCTGCGGATGCTGGACGTGCACGGCGGCGTCTCCCCGCTGGAGGACCTCCAGCCGGTGGCGCACGCGCACGAGGTCCTGAAGCTGATCGAGGCGGTGCGCGGCGTGCACGTGGCCGAGCCGGTGCGCCGGTACGCGGTGGAGCTGGTCGCCGCCACCCGCACGCACCCCGACCTCAGACTCGGCGCCTCCCCGCGCGCGACGCTGCACCTGCTGCGCGCGGCGAAGGCGTCCGCGGCCCTGAGCGGCCGGGAGTACGCGCTGCCGGACGACGTGCAGGCGCTCGCCGTGGCCGTGCTCGCCCACCGGCTGCTGCCCACCGCGCAGGCCCAGCTCAACCGCCGTACCGCGGAGCAGGTGGTCCAGGAGATCGTGCAGCGCACCCCGGTGCCCGCGGCGGCCCCGCAGCAGAGCGGCTTCGGCCTGGGCCGCGGTGGCCCGGGCTACGGCCAGCAGCCGCCGCGGAGGCTTTGATGGCCGGCGCGGAGGCCTTCCACGCGGAGGGCGACCGGCGCGGCGGGGGCGGTGTCAGGACGGCCCTGGCCGGGCTGACCACCCGCGGGCGCTCCTTCCTGGCCGCCGGCGTGGCCGCCGCGATCTGCGCGTACGTGCTCGGGCAGGGCGATCTGCTGCGGGTCGGACTGCTGCTGGCGGTGCTGCCGGTGGTGTGCGCGGCCGTGCTGTACCGCACCCGCTACCGGGTCGCCGGCAACCGCCGCCTCTCCCCCGCGCGGGTGCCGGCCGGTTCCGAGGCACGGGTGCACCTGCGGATGGACAACGTCTCACGGCTGCCCACGGGCCTGCTGATGCTCCAGGACCGGGTGCCGTACGTGCTCGGCCCGCGTCCGCGGTTCGTGCTGGACCGGGTGGAGCCGGGGGGCCGCCGCGAGGTGTCCTACCGGGTCCGCTCCGACCTGCGCGGCCGCTATCCGCTGGGCCCGCTGCAGCTGCGCCTGTCCGACCCGTTCGGTATGTGCGAGCTGACCCGGTCCTTCTCCACGTACGACACGCTGACGGTGACACCGCGCGTGGAGCCGCTGCCGCCGGTGCGGCTGAGCGGGGAGGCCAAGGGGTACGGCGACGGGCGGCAGCGCTCGCTGGCGCTGGCCGGCGAGGACGACGTGATCCCGCGCGGGTACCGCTACGGCGACGATCTGCGCCGCGTGCACTGGCGCTCCACCGCGCGCTACGGCGAGCTGATGGTGCGCCGCGAGGAGCAGCCGCAGCGGGCGCGGTGCACGGTGCTGCTGGACACCCGCGCCGTCGCCTACGAGGGAGCGGGCCCGGACTCGGCGTTCGAGTGGGCGGTGTCGGGCGCGGCCTCGGTGCTGGTGCACATGCTGGAGCGCGGCTTCTCGGTGCGGCTGCTGACCGACACCGGCGCCTCGGTGCCCGGCGAGGGCTCCGACGGGTTCGCGGGGGCGACCCAGGAGTCGGCGGACGCGGCCGGGCTGATGATGGACACCCTGGCCGTGGTGGACCACTCCGACGAGGCGGGCCTGTCCCGCGCCTACGACGTGCTGCGCGGCGGGAACGAGGGGCTGCTGGTGGCCTTCCTCGGCGACCTCGACGAGGAGCAGGCCGCGGTCCTCGCCCGGATGCGGCAGCGCAGTGGAGGCGCCCTCGCCTTCCTGCTGGACAGCGGGACCTGGCTGCGGGAACCGGCCGGCGTGCCCGGTCCGTCGGACCGGGGCGGGGAGCGGCTGCGGATGCTGCGCGAGGCGGGCTGGACGGCCCTGGCGGTGCCGCGGGGCGCCTCGCTGGACGGGCTGTGGCGGCAGGCGGACCGGGAGCGCTCGGGCCTGGCCGCGGCGAGCGGTGGGGAGGGACCGTGATCAGCGGGCGGGCGAGGCTGGCGCTGGCCGCGTGGGCGGCCACGCTGATGGCGGCGTGCGCGATGCTGCCGCTGGTCGATCCGCCCACGTGGATCGTCCAGGCGGCGTTCCTCCTGGCGGTGCAGTCGGGCGTGGGCGCGGCGACCCGCCGGGTGCCGCTGGCCCGTGCGCTGACGGTGGCGGCGCAGGCGCTCGTCACACTGATGCTGCTGACCCTGGTGTTCGCGCGTGAGCATGCCTTCGCCGGGCTGATACCCGGCCCGGACGCCTTCCGGTTCCTCGGCGGACTGCTGGAGCGGGGCGGGGACGACGTCAGCCGGTACGCGACCCCGGCGCCGCTGTCCGACGGCATCCGGCTGATGCTGATCGGCGGTGTGCTGGTGATCGGGCTGCTGGTGGACACCCTCGCGGTGACCTTCCGCAGCGCGGCCCCGGCCGGTCTTCCGCTGCTCGCCCTGTACTCCGTGGCGGCGGGACTGTCCGACGACGGCCTCGACTGGCTGTGGTTCCTGCTGGCGGCCGCCGGTTATCTGATGCTGCTGCTCGCCGAGGGGCGTGACCGGCTCTCCCAGTGGGGGCGGGTCTTCGCCGGGGCGGCGCGCGGCCCGGGCGGGGAGCCGGCCGGGGCCGTCGCACCGGTGCGCACCGGCCGGCGGATCGGTGCGGTCGCGCTGGGCATCGCCCTGGTGGTGCCGCTCGGCCTGCCCGCGATGAGAGGCGGCCTGCTGGACGCCGCCGGCACGGGCGTCGGCACGGGCACCGGCTCGGGCGGCACCATCTCGGCGGTGAACCCCCTGGTGTCGCTGCGCGACTCGCTGAACGTGGAGGAGGACCGCCAGGTCATGTCGGTCCGCTCCGACACGGCGAACGTCTCGGACCTGTACCTGCGGATCGTGTCCCTGGACGACTTCGACGGCACCACGTGGAAGCCGTCCAAGCGCTCCATCACCACCGTGCCCGACGGCGCGTTCCCGACCCCGATGGGGCTCGGCCCCGACATCAGGCGCACGGAGGTCGGCACGACGGTCTCGACCGCCGACTGGTACGGCCAGGACTGGCTGCCGATGCCGTACCCGCCGAGCGGGGTGAGCATCGAGGGCGACTGGCGCTACGAACCGGTCGGCATGACGCTGGTCGGCGACCACGGCCAGAACACGCGCGGTCTGACGTACGAGGTGCGCAGCCTCGACGTGCGGCCCACGCCGGAGCAGCTGGCCGACGCCCCTCAGCCGCCGCCCGCCCTGGAGCGCGAGTACACCGAGCTGCCCGACTCGCTGCCGGCCGTGGTGTCCCGGACCGCCCGCGAGGTCACCGCGGGCGCGGACAGCGCCTACGACCGGGCGGTCGCGCTCCAGGAGTACTTCACGCTGAACGGCGGCTTCGAGTACGACACCGAGGTGGACGTCGGCAGCGGTTCGCAGGCGATCGCCCGCTTCCTGCGGGACAAGCAGGGCTTCTGCGTGCACTTCTCCTTCGCGATGGCGTCGATGGCCCGCTCCCTGGGCATACCGGCGCGGGTCGCGGTGGGCTTCGCGCCCGGCACCCCGCAGGGGGACGGCACGATCGCGGTCGGACTGCGGGACGCGCACGCCTGGCCGGAGCTGTACTTCGAGGGTGTGGGCTGGACCCGCTTCGAGCCGACCCCGACCCGCGGTTCGGTGCCGTCCTACACCGTGCCGGAGGCCGCGGACAGCACGCTGCCCGACCCGGCCCTGCCGTCCCGGACCGCGCCCGCGGAGCCGTCCGCCGCTCCCTCGGAGAGCGAGGGCTGCACGGCGGAGCGCAGGAAGCTGGGGGCGTGCGAGAGCGAGTCGCCGCAGGCGGCGCCGGCCGCGGGGGACGACGGGCCGAAGTGGACCACGCCGCTGGGGTGGACACTGGCCGGTCTCGCCGTCCTGGTGCTGCCGCTGGCGCCGATGCTGTGGCGGACGAGGACCCGGGCGGTGCGCCTGGGCGCGCGCGGCCGTTCGGAGGCGGACGCCGCGCCGTACGTCCTGGCCCTCTGGGACGAGCTGAGCGACACGGCGTGGGACCACGGCATCCCGCCGGACGAGTCGCTGACCCCGCGCAAGGCGGCCGCCCGGCTCGTGCGGCTCGGGCACCTCGACCAGGCCGCGGCGGCCTCGGTGCACCGGGTGGCCGATGCGGTCGAGCAGGTCCTGTACGCGCCGCGACCGCGGCCGGCGGCGGGTCTGACGGACGACGTGCGCCGGGTGGTCGCCGCCCTGCGGTCCGCCTCCGGCCGGGGCACGCGACTGCGCGCGCTGTTCGCCCCGCGCTCCACCGTGCGCGTGGTGTGGGCGGTCTCGGCCCGGTGGTCCGGTGTCCGGGAGCGGATCCTCGCGATGCGGCCGGCGTGGCGCAAGCCGGTGTGACGCGGACCGTCGCGGCGGCCGGGCCGGGCGCGGCCGACGGCGGCGGGTGAAGGGAAGGGGCGGGACGGCTTCGGCCGTCCCGCCCCTTCCCCTGTGACGCGCTCCTGTGCGTTCGCGACCGTGTCCGCGTCAGGACAGGTGTGCGCCAGGACATGCGTCAGGGGGTGACCACCGTGCCGGTGGTCACCCCCTGACGCATGTCTTCGGCCGTCTCCCGGGGAGCGGCGCGGAGGGCTAGTGGCCGCCCTGTTCGTCCCGGCGGCGCTGCCAGCGCTCCTCTATCCGGTCCATCATGGAGCGCCGCTGCCTGCCCTGACGGCCGGCCTGGGGGATACCTGGGGCACCGGCGGCCTGCTCGCCCGGCTTGGGCGCCTTGCGCCAGCCGGTCACCGCGAGGACCGCGCATCCCAGCATCACGAGGAACCCCACGACACTGAGCCAGACCTGCTGGGCGACCATACCGGCCATGAGGAGCGCAATACCTACGAGGAAGCCCGCGACCGCCTGGTAGACCCGCCGTCGGGTGTACGTACGCAGCCCGCTTCCCTCAAGCGCCGACGCGAACTTGGGATCTTCGGCGTACAGCGCTCGCTCCATTTGCTCGAGCATGCGCTGCTCGTGCTCCGAGAGCGGCACGGAGTCCTCCTCATCGTGCAGTCGCCGGGGCGACCCGGGGGGTCCCTTCAGGATAGGCAGGGAATCGCCCCCGTGAAACCCGCCCCTCTGCGCCAATTGGCCAACCAGAACCCGCCATGGACGTCCCGGCCCGCTGAGGCATCTCTTTCCCCGGCGGCCGACCCGTCATGCCGGGCGGTCTCCCTCGATCATACGGCGCCAAGCCGCCATTCGGGGGCCTGTGGCGCACTCCATGCGCGGCCCGGGTGCCGGACGCGCCGCTGATCAGCGGCGCGTCCTCTGGGGTCCCTCAGGCCCCGGGCGCCTCAGAGGACCCCGGCGCCTCACCGAGCACATGGAGCTGCGTGGCCACGGAGTGGAAGGCGGCGAGTTCGGCCGCCGCGGCCTCCAGCTTCAGCAGTGCGTCGAGCGCTCCGGGCTCGGTGTCCACGAGCACACCGGGAACGAGGTCGGCGAAGACCCGCACGCCGTGCACGGCGCCGACCGCGAGGCCCGCGCCCTCGACGAGCCCGGTGAGCTGCTCGGCGGTGAAGCGGCGGGGCACCGGGTCACCCGCGCCCCATCGGCCGTTCGGGTCGTCGAGCGCCTGCCTGGCCTCCTTGAAGTGACCGGCGAGGGCGCGGGCGAGCACGGCGCCGCCGAGGCCGGCGGCCAGCAGGCTGAGGACGCCTTCGGGGCGCAGGGCGGCCACCGCGTTGCGGACGCCCTCGGCCGGGTCGTCGACGTACTCCAGGACGCCGTGGCACAGCACGACGTCGTAACCGCCGCGCTCGGCCACGTCGAAGAGGCCGTGCACGTCGCCCTGGACTCCCCGGACCCGGTCGGCGGCGCCGGCCTCGGCCGCGCGGCGCTCCAGGGCGAACAGCGCGTTGGGGCTGGGGTCGACGACGGTGACCCGGTGGCCGAGGAGGGCCAGGGGCACCGCGAAGTTGCCGCTGCCGCCGCCGGTGTCGAGGACGTCCAGCACCTGCCGTCCCGTCGCCTTGACCCGGCGTTCCAGGGCGTCCTGGAGGACCTCCCAGACCACGGCGGTACGGAGAGCGGCGCGGGGCCGCATTGGGTCCGACACGGCAGTTGACTCCTCGGCGCGGCACCGCCTCGTTCTCGGCGGAGCGATCGGGCTCCCTCCCCGGCCCGGAGCACCGGGCCGGGGAGGGGTTCAGGCGCTCTCCACCCTATTGCCTACGGCGCGGTGCCCGGTCACCTGCCTGCGCCGTCGCGGGGAGGACCGCCGCGGACGGGCGGTCAGCCCGCGTCCGGGACGTCCCGGGCCGGGTCCGCTTCCGCGTCCCCGACCGGGTCCCGGGTCTCCGGCCGCTCCGTGTCCCCGCGCGGCTGCGGGAGGACCGGCTGGAGGACGAGCATGCGCTCCACCAGGCGCAGGAACATCGCCACGTCCCGTACCAGGTCGTCGGCGTCCCGGCCGCTCGCCGCGCCCTGGATGCCCGCCTCGGCCCGGGCGCGGCGCCGGGCCCCGGAGGCGAACAGCGCGCTCCACTCGGTGAGCTCGGGCGCGATCTCGGGGAGCACTTCCCAGGCACTCCTGATCCTGGCCCGGGCCCGGGGCGAGGTCTCGGGCCGGCCGCGCGCGGCGAGCACGGCGGCGGCGGTGCGCAGGGCGGCGAGGTGGGCCGTCGCGTAGCGCTCGTTGGGGGTCTCGAGGACGGCGGCCTCGTCGAGTCCGGCACGGGCCTGGGCGAGCAGGTCGAGGGCGGCGGGCGGGGCCGCGGCGCGGCGCAGCACGGGGTGGACGTCGCTCGCCGGGCCGTTCAGTGAGGGGGCAGGGCCGGTGGCGCGGCGCCGGCGGGCGGCGGCTGCGGACGAGTGGGCCATGACGAACCTCCTGTCGTCTTCGTGACGGCACGCACGGCTACGCGGTGCCGTATGTGCTCATCGTGCGGTATGGCACTGACAATCCGTTCTGACCTGGGCCTTTGCTTCGAGCGCGCGTTCGGGCTAGTTTTTGCACTGACCAGTCAGTTCAAAAAATCCCGCAGGGATTCGGAAGGGGAATGGGGGACCCATGGGGGACGTGGTGCACGGTCCGTCCGGACTCGCCGTCTCGGCCCGCGACTTCGGGCTCCGGGGACCGCGGGGCTGGGCGTTCCGCGGGGTCGGCGTCGACGCGGAGCCCGGCTCGCTGATCGCCGTCGAGGGGCCGTCCGGGTCGGGCCGCACCTGTCTGCTGCTCGCGCTCACCGGGCGGATGAGGTCCACGGAGGGCCGGGCCGCCGTGGGCGGGCTCGAACTGCCCCGGCGCATGGCCGCCGTGCGCCGGATCAGCGCGCTCGCGCACGTCACCGGCGTGACCGATCTCGATCCGGTCCTGACCGCCGGCGAGCACCTGCGGGAACGGGCGCTGCTGCAGCGCCGCTTCGGCGGCCCTCCCCCGCTCCCGTCCCCGCCCGGGCGGGGGGAGGGCCGTCGCGGGCTGCTCCGTCCGCGCGGGGAGCGCGCGAGCGAGCGCAGGCGGCAGGTCGGCACCGCGCTGACCGCCGCCGGGCTGGACCTCGCGGCACTGCCCAAGGGCGCGCGGACCGCCGTACGGGACCTGGAGCGGGTGGAGGCGCTGCGGCTGTCGCTCGCGCTGGCCCTCATCGGGCGCCCCCGGCTGCTCGGGGTGGACGACGTGGACCTGAAGCTCTCGTCCGCCGAACGGGACGAGGTCTGGACCCTGCTGAGGTCGATCGCCGGCACCGGCACGACGGTGGTGGCGGTGTGCAGCGAGGCACCCCCGGACACGGTGGCCGTCGGCACGGGAGCCACCGGGCACGACGACGCGGAAGCCGCCGGGCACGACGAGAAGGAGGAGGCGGCCGATGCGCTCGCCGGGACTGGCCGCGCTTGAGCTGCGGCGCTTCGGCCGCGGCAAGCTGCCGCGCGCGGCCCTGGTGGCCCTGCTGGTGCTGCCCCTGCTGTACGGCGCCCTGTACCTGTGGTCGTTCTGGGACCCCTACGGCCGCCTCGACCGGATCCCCGTGGCGCTGGTGAACGACGACGAGGGGGCGACCGCCGACGGGAAGCGGATCACCGCGGGGGACGACCTCGCCGAGGGGCTGCGCGACAGCGAGACCTTCGACTGGCGGGAGGTGAGCGCGGACGAGGCCCGGCGGGGCGTCGAGGACGGCACCTACTACCTGTCGCTGACCATGCCCGCCGACTTCAGCCGCCGCGTCGCCTCCGGCTCGGGGGACTCCCCCGAGACCGGCGCGCTGGAGGTGCGGACGAACGACGCCAACAACTACGTCGTCGGGCAGATCTCCCGGACGGTCTTCGGCGAGGTGCGCCGGGCCGCGTCCACGAAGACCGCGCGCTCCTTCCTGGACAGGATCTTCGTCTCGTTCTCGGACATCCACGGCGAGACCGTGAAGGCGGCGAAGGGCGCCGACCGGCTCAAGGGCGGCATCGGGAAGGCGGAGAAGGGCTCCAAGGACCTCGCCGACGGCCTGAAGGACGCCGAGGAGGGCAGCGGCAAGCTGTCCGGGGGGCTGAAGGACCTCCACAAGGGCGCGGACCGCCTGGAGGACGGCTCGCGGAAGGTCGCGGAGGGCACCCGGGCGCTCGCCGGCAAGGTGAACGCGGTCGACGCCGGGGTGGGCCCGTTCCTGGAGGACAACGAGAAGACCATCGGTGACACGGCCCGGTTCGTCGCCGACGCGGCGGGCGGGCTCCGCGACGACCTCGACGCCCTGGACGAGCGCGCCCCGGCCGCCGCGAAGGACGCCCGCGCGGCGTCCGACACCCTGAACGGCGTCCACAAGGCGCGCTGCGAGGACGCCGTCCCGGCCGACGCCGCCTGCGCCGACCTGAAGAAGGCCAGGGACGCGGCGGCCGACGCGGCGACCGTCGCGCAGGACGCCGGCTCCCTGGTCACCGGCCACCGCGAGGACCTGGAGAAGCTCGACGGGCACCTCGCCACCCTGGAGAAGCAGGCACGCACGCTCGCCGGCCGCGCGCCGCACCTCTCCGAGGACCTGGACGACGCCGTCGCCCGGATCAACAAGCTGGACGCCGGCGCCGCCGAGGTCGCCGCCGGCGCCAGGAAGCTGAACAAGGGGCTCGGCACCGCCGAGACCGGCGCCCTGGACCTGGACAAGGGCGTCGGCGAGCTGAGGACCGGCGCGGACGATCTGAACGGCGGCCTCTACAAGCTCGTCGACGGGTCCGGCGAACTCGCCGGCGGCCTGCACGACGGCGCCGAGAAGATCCCCGACTACGACAAGCAGGACCGCGACCGGCGCACCGAGGTGATGGCCGACCCGGTCCAGCTCGTCACCCGCGATCTGCACAAGGCGCCCAACTACGGCACCGGCTTCGCCCCGTACTTCATCCCGCTGTCGCTGTGGGTGGGCGCGATGGTGGCGTACATGCTGATCGCGCCGATGAACCGCCGCGCCCTCGCCCTGGGCGCCTCGGCCCTGCGGATCGCGCTCGCGGGCTGGCTGCCGGTGGTGGCGATCGGGGTGCTGCAGACGGTGGCCCTGATGTCGGTGCTGCACTGGGCGGTCGGGCTGCAGATGGCCCGGGCGGCGGGGACGGTGGGCTTCCTCTTCCTGGTGACGGCGTGCTTCGCGGCGATCGTGCAGTGGCTGAACGCACGCTTCGGAGCGGCCGGCCGGATCCTCGTCCTCGCCCTGCTGATGCTCCAGCTGACCTCGGCGGGCGGCACGTACCCCATCCAGACCAGTCCCGCCTTCTTCAACGCGCTGCACCCGTTCCTGCCGATGAGCCACGTCGTCGAGGCGCTCCGGCGGCTCATCACGGGCGGCGGACTCGCACCGGTGTGGCAGGCGTGCGCCGTGTTGACGGCCTTCACCGTCGGCGCCCTCGCGCTGACCACGCTGTCGGCCCGCCGCCGGCAGGTGTGGACGATGGACCGGCTGCACCCGGAGCTGAGCCTGTGAACGGGCGGACCGGCGTTCCTGTGACAATCAGGGCCATGGAACGCAGCAGCACCACGTCGGGCGGCAGCACCCGCCGCGAGGCCACCCGGCAGAAGCTCTACGAGGCGGCCGTCACCCTCATCGCCGAGCAGGGCTTCTCCGCCACCACCGTGGACGAGATCGCCGAGCGGGCAGGGGTCGCGAAGGGCACGGTCTACTACAACTTCGCGAGCAAGTCGGTCCTCTTCGAGGAGCTGCTGCGGCACGGCGTCGGCCTCCTGACCGCCTCCCTGCGGGAGGCGGCCGAGAGGACGGCCGCTCAGGGCGGCGGCAAGGTCGACGCCCTGGACGCGATGATCCGCGCGGGCCTGGTCTTCATCGACCGCTACCCGGCCTTCACCCAGCTGTACGTGGCCGAGCTGTGGCGCACCAACCGGGCCTGGCAGTCCACGCTGATGGTGGTGCGGCAGCAGGCCGTGGCGGTGGTCGAGGGCGTGCTGCGCGAGGGCGTGGCCGGCGGCGAGTTCAGCGAGGAGATCGACGTCCCGCTGACCGCGGCGGCGCTGGTCGGCATGGTGCTGGTGGCCGCGCTGGACTGGAAGTCCTTCCAGCCGGAGCGCTCCCTGGACGACGTGCACGCCGCGCTGTCCCGGCTGCTCCAGGGACGGGTCAGCGGACGCCCCTGAAATCCGGGGCCCTGAACCCGGGGCCTCCGAACGAACCCGGAGCCCCCGAAGCCGGCGCGCGCGAAGCGCCGGTCCGGTGGTGGCCGCGTCCCCCGCGGGCCACCGGCCGGACCGGCGCCTCCTTGCTCCCCCGTACGTCCCCCGTGAACCCCCGTTCCGGTCGTCCCCCCGGTGTTCCCCCGTGCCTCGCTCCCGCCGACGGCGCCGGCGGAAGGAGCGGATCGCGGGCCCGTACCGTTCCGGCGCCCCGTGTCGCCGGTTCCGGGAGCCGAGCCCCTCTCCGTGGTCTCCACTCTCCCGTCCGCGCGGGCCGGCCCCCATCCGCCCGCGTACTCAAGTCGGCGCCTAGGTACGGGTACTCAGTGCTGCGCACCCCCGCCCACGCCCCGGTGCCGCCGGCTGGTCCCCCGGACGGGGGCGCGGGTACTCGGGGACGGACCGGCCGGCGCCGGCGGATAAAGTCCCTGGCATGGCACGGATTGCGGTGATCGGCGCCGGGATGGGCGCGATGGCGGCCGCCGCCCGGCTGGCCGTCGCGGGCCACCGGGTGGCGGTGTACGAGCGGACGGAGACGTACGGCGGTGCGCTGCGCCGCCTCGAGCGGGACGGGTTCGCCTTCGACACCGGGCCCGGGCTGCTCCCGCTGCCCGCCGTCTACCGCGATCTGTTCGTGAAGACCGGCCGGGAGCCGCTGGAGGAGTGCGTCGAGCTGGTCCAGGTGGACCCGTCGTCGCACCACGTGTTCGCGGACGGCACGCGCGTGTCGCTGCCCAACGCCTCCCGCGCGGGCGTCGTCTCCGCCCTGGGGGAGGCCCTCGGACCGGCCGCCGCCCGGCGCTGGGGGGACTTCCTGGTGCGGGCCCGGGAGGCCTGGGACCGGTCGCGCCGGCCGCTGCTGGAGGAGCCGCTGTGGCCCAACTGGCAGGTGCTGGCCGAGCGTGAGCCGTATCCGGCGGTCCCCCGCAGGAGGCTGCTGCGCACGCGTGCGGCGCGCACGCTCGCGGAGGTCGGCGCGTGGGAGCTGCGCGATCCCCGGCTGGTCGCCCTGCTGGAGAGCCACGCGCTGGCGTACGGCCTCGATCCGCGCGAGGCCCCGGCGAGCGCGGCGGTGCTGCCGTACATGGAGCACGCCTTCGGCATGTGGTACGTGCGCGGCGGCATGCGGGAGCTGGCGCGGGCGGTGTACGAGCGGTGCGTGGCCCGCCGGGTGGAGTTCCGCTTCGGCGCGGAGGTCTCCAGGGTGCTGGAGAAGGACGGCCGGGTGGCCGGGGTCGGGTTCCGCGACGGAACGGCGGCCGAGGCGGACTTCGTGGTCGCGGGGGTCGATCCGGCGCGGCTGGAGTCGATGACCGGGCACCCGCTGTACGCCGCGGGCGATCTGCGCCCCGGCCCCGGGACCCCGGGACGGCCCGGGCGGTGCACGGTGCTGCTGGCGCTGCGCGGGCCGCGCGAACCCGGCGCGCCGCACCGCACGGTGGTGCACGCCCCCGACCGCACGGCGGAGCTGGACTTCCTCTCCGGCCGCTCCGCCGACCCGGTGCCGCCCACGGTGACGGTGCTGCGGCCGGACGACCCCGCCCTCCGCCCCGACGCGGAGCACGAGTCCGTGGTCGTGTCCGCCGTCCTGCCGTCCCGGGAGGAGCCGGACGGGGGCGGCACCGGCGAACGCTTCGCGCGGCTGCTCGTCGAGGCCGCCGAGGCCGCCGTGCCCGGCCTGCGCGAGCGCCTGCTGTGGCGCGAGGTGCGCACGCCCGGCGACTTCGGCGAGGAGACCGGCGCCCCGCGGGGAGGGATACCCGCGCCCGCTCTCGCCGCCGGCGGGGGACGCTTCCTCCACCCGGCCAACAGCACCGCCCTGCCGGGGCTGTACCGCGTCGGCGGCCGGTCCCACCCCGGCGGCGGGCTCCCGCACGCCGGGATGTCGGGGGCGCTGGTCGCCGGGCTGATCGTGGAGGGGCCGGAGTTCCGCGGATCCCGGTGACCCCCCGGGCGGGGGTCAGAAGCGGTACTGCTCGTCGTACCCGTGGCCGTTCCCGGGCGTCTGTCCGCCGCCCTGGTACGGGTACGGCTGCTCCGGCGGGAGTTCGCCGCCGTACGGGTCGTCGGTGGTGCGCTGCTGCGGGACCCACAGCCCGCCGGGCGGGGTCTCGCCGCCGTAGGTGCCGGCGTACTGGTCCTGGCCGTAGGCCTGCTGGCCGTACTGCTGCGGGTCGGCGTAGCCGGCGTCGTAGGAGGCCCCGCCGTAGGTCTGGGTGCCGACGTACGGGTCGGAGTAGGCGGCGTACTGCTGCTGGCCGGTGGCGTCGTAGCCCTGCTGCTGGCCGTAGCCGGAGTAGTCGTAGGCGTAGCCCTGGTCGGCGCCCTGGGCGGCCGCCGCGTACTGGTCCTGGGACGGGCCGGAGTACCCGGTGTCGCCGTAGACGCCGTAGGAGCCGGTGTCGTCGGGCATGGGCTGCGGCTCGTAGACGGCGGTCCCGTCGGCCGCCGGCCGGTCGGGGCGCGCGGGGGTGAACACGTCGTCGTGGTCGTAGTCGTCGTCCGTGCCGTGGCCGGCCCGGTCACCGCGGTGGTCGGCGCCCTCGTCGCCGTGACCGCCGGACGCCTCCAGGCCGGAGACCTCCAGGGTCGGCTCCTGGCGCCCGCGGTCACCGCGGCGGCCCTTGGCGGCGGCCAGCATCGGGGCGTTGACCGCCCAGCCGGACGCGAAGCCGCGGCGGAAGGACAGCGTGACGTAGGTCTGGCCGACCGCGAAGGCGGCCGCGCCCAGCCCGATGACGACGACGGACGGGATCAGCACGCCGATCACGACGCCGAGGAACCCGGCGAAGGCGAGCAGCCGCCAGCGCAGGCGCGCCTTGTACTGCAGCAGCACCTCGCCGAGCAGCCACAGCGCGACGATGCCGAACGCGATGTAGAGGACCGTCCAGCCCATGTACGCCCCTCTCCCAGTGGCCGCTACGCAGTGTGTCGTACACCGGTGCGACCGGTCTAGGCCTGCGGCGGGTGGTGCAGACCCAGGTTCTCGTAGATTTCCAGCGTCGCCGTGGAGTTGTTGAGCGTGATGAAGTGCAGTCCGGGCACTCCCTCGGCCAGCAGCCGAGCGCAGAACTCCGTGGCGAACTCGATGCCAATGGAGCGTACCGCCGCCGGATCGTCCTTCGCTGCGAGGATCCTCTCTTTGAGGGCGTCCGGGAACGAGGCGTTACTGAGCTTCGGCAACCGTTCCAACATCTTCACGCTGGTCACCGGCATGACCTCGGGGATCACCGGGGTCCGGCAGCCCGCCGCGTCGACTCGGTCACGCAGGCGCAGATAGGACTCGGGCTGGAAGAACATCTGGGTGATCGCGTAGTCGGCGCCGGCCCGGCACTTGTCGACGAAGTGCGCGACGTCCGTGTCCCAGTCGGCCGAACGCGGGTGCATCTCCGGGAAGGCGGCGACGCCGACGCAGAAGTCGCCCGACTCCTTGATGAGCCGGACGAGTTCGGCGGCGTAGGTCAGGCCCTGCGGGTGCGGCACCCAGTCGCCCATCGGGTCGCCGGGCGGGTCGCCGCGCACGGCGAGCATGTTGCGGATCCCGGCGTCGGCGTACTGGCCGATGATGTTGCGCAGCTCGGCGACGGAGTGGTTGACCGCGGTGAGGTGGGCGACCGGCGTGAGGGTGGTGTCGGCGACGATCTGCTCGGTCTCCTTGACCGTGCCGGCCCGCGTGGAGCCCCCGGCCCCGTAGGTCACGGAGACGAAGTCCGGGGCCACCGCCTCGACCCTGCGCAGCGCGCTCCACAGGTTCCGCTCGCCCTTGGGGGTCTTCGGCGCCGAGAACTCGAAGGAGTACGTCGTCTTGCCGGCGGCGAGGATGTCACGCACGGTGCGCGCGCGATCAGTCCTGGTGGATGCGGTTCCGAGGGCCATACCGGCAGGTTAGCCAGGGTGCGGCGGTCCCCCAACCGAAAGCGAGAGATTTGTCTGATTCGCCGACTTGTTGTCCATACTCTGGACAAACCTGAGACGCGCCGGGGTCATCCGGCGTCCGCGGCGGCCTGCCGCAGCCGCCCGGCGAACTCGGCCGCCGCCGCTCCCGGGTCGTCCGCCTCGGTGAGGGCCCGGACGACGACGACCCGGCGGGCACCGGCCTCCAGCACCTCGTCGAGGTTGCCGAGGTCGATGCCGCCGATGGCGAACCAGGGGCGCTCGGTGCGCAGGGCGGCGGCGTAGCGGACCAGGCCGAGGCCGGGGGCGTGGCGGCCGGGCTTGGTGGGGGTGGGCCAGCAGGGGCCGGTGCAGAAGTAGTCCACGCCGGGCTGGACGGCGGCCGCGGCGGCCTCGGGCTCGGCGTGCGTGGAGCGGCCGATCAGGACGTCGTCGCCGAGAAGGGCGCGGGCCGCGGGGACGGGCAGGTCGCCCTGGCCCAGGTGGAGGACGTCGGCGCCGGCGGCGTGGGCGACGTCCGCGCGGTCGTTGACCGCGAGCAGCCTGCCGTGCCGGGCGCAGGCCTCGGCGAGGACCGCCAGGTGCTCCAGTTCCTCGGCGGCCTCCATGCCCTTGTCCCGCAGCTGCACGATGTCGACCCCTCCGGCCAGGACGGCGTCCAGGAACTCCGGGAGGTCCCCCTGCCGCTTGCGGGCGTCGGTGCACAGGTACAGCCGGGCGTCGGCGAGCCGGGCGCGGGCGGTGGTGGCTGCGGTGTCGGACATGCGGGTGTCCCCCCGGTGTCGGTGGCGTCGTGGCGTCCGGGCCCGACGGCCCGGGTGGTCGTCGGCGGACCGCCCCGGCCGGCCCGGACCGCGGCGCACGCGCCGCCGGGGCCTGTCCGGCGGATCGGGTCGGAGGATATCAACGGCGCCTCGCCGGCCCGGGCGGGCGGGGCGCCGGGACGTCCCGTGCCCGGCGGCCGGAGCGCCGCGTGTCCGGCGGCCGCGGGCCGGCCCGCCCCTGAGGCCGCGGGGCACCGGCCGGATCTGTGTGTGGGGACACGCCCGCCCCGGGTCCCGGGGCGGGCGGTCGGTGTGGTTCGAGCCCGGCGTCGCGGTCCGCGGGCGCCGGGCGGTGGTCGCCGTCGGGCTCCGGACGGTCAGGCGGGGATCAGACCGCGAGCGCCTGGGCGCGGCGCTTCACCTCCGTGCCGCGGTTCTCGTTCAGCGCCTGCGCGGGCGTGCCCGGCAGCGTGGGGTCGGGAGTGAACAGCCACTCCAGCATCTCTTCGACCGTGAAGCCGTCGTCCCGCAGGAGCGTCAGGGTGCCCGTCAGGCCCTTGACGACCTTGTCCCCGTCGATGAAGGCGGCGGGGACGTGCAGCGCGCGGTTCTCACCTCGGCGCACGGCGATGAGCTGGCCCTCCTTGACCAGCTGCCGGACGCGCGTCACCTCGACACCGAGCTTCTCGGCGATGTCGGGGAGAGTGAGCCAGCCGGGGACGAGAGCATCGATCTTTGCGTCAATCTCGGTCACGGGACAAGCCTGCCATCTGCCACTGACAGGAGGAAGTCAGCCCCGCCCACCTGGGCGGACGCGTCCGCCGGCCGTCACGCGGCCGCCGCCTTCAGCGGCCGCGCCGGGTCCGCCAGCAGCTCCGGGTCCATCGCCGCGCCCGCCTCGATCAGCCGGCGCCCCTGGGCCATGTCCCGGGGCCGTCCCACCGCCAGCAGCGCGACCAGGCGCGACCGCCTCAGCCAGCACACGGTCCACGCCGGACCGGCGGGGTCCCCGCGCCACACGGTGCGGTCGGCGTCCACGTGGTGTCCCGCGTACTGGACGAAGCGCCCGAACTGCTCGGACCAGAAGTACGGCACCGGGTCGTACACCGCCGGCGCCCGGCCGGTGGCCGCGCCGAGGATGTTCACGGCGACCGTGCGCGGTCCCTGGAGGGCGTTGTCCCAGTGGTGGACCAGCAGGCGTTCGCCGTACCGCCCCGAGGGGAAGGACGCGCAGTCGCCGACCGCGTGGACGTCCGGCAGGGAGGTCGCCAGGTGGCGGTCGGCGACGACCTCGCCGTGCTCCCCGAGCGTGATCCCGGAGCCGGCCAGCCAGGCCGTGGCGGGCCGGGCCCCGATGCCGACGACCACGGCCCCCGCGGGCAGCCGCGTGCCGTCGTCGAGGACCACGGCACCGGGCTCGACGCGCTCCACGCGCGTGTGCGTGCGCAGGCCGACGCCGGCGTCGGCGTACCAGGCGGTCATCGGGGCGGCCACCTCGGCGGGCAGCGTCTCGGCGAGCGGCCGCGCGGCGGCCTCCACGACGGTGACCGCGCAGCCCGCCTCGCGCGCGGCCGTGGCGAACTCCGCGCCGATCCAGCCGGCGCCGACCACCACGACGTCGTGCTGGCGCGCGAGGACCGGCCGCAGCCGCTCGGCGTCGTCCAGGGTGCGCAGCAGGTGCACCCCGGCGACGCCCTCCGCCCCCGGCAGCCGGAGCGGTTCCGCGCCGGTGGCGATCACCAGGACGTCGTAGGGGACGGGTCCGGCCTCCGTGTCCAGTTCGTGGTCCCCGGCGCGCAGGCCGAGCACCTCGCAGCCGAGCCGCAGCTCGATGCCGAGCGACTCGAAGTCGACGTCGAAGGCGGAGTTCTCGGCCGTGCCGAGCAGCACCGCCTTGGACAAGGGGGGCCGGTCGTAGGGCTGGTGGGGCTCCGCGCCGATCAGGGTCACGGTGCCGGTGAAGCCCTGCTCCCGCAGGGCGACCGCGGTCTGCACGCCGGCCATGCCCGCGCCCGCCACCACCACCCGCCGCGGCTCGGACGGTCCCGGTTCCTGCCTCTGCTCGCTCACCCGATCACCTTAGACACCGGAGGGCACCCGACAAGGCGTCAGTCAGCCCCCGTCCGCCGCGAGCTGCTCCACGACGCTCGTCCCGCTGCCCGGCTGCGACTCCCACCGCCAGGTCTCCTCCAGCCGTATCCGCCCGTCCGGCAGCTCCACGACCGCCGACACGCAGTGCCCCGACGCCGTCGTGCCGTCCCGCCCGAGCTGCACGTACCGGAAGTCCAGCCGGTCTCCCTCCCGGGTGCCCACCAGATGCCCGCGCACGACGTCGCCGCCCGCGTACTCGGCCCAGACCTCGCCGTCCCGCTCGTGGTAGGCGAACCGGGTGCGGGTGCCGACCTGTCCCGGGGCCTGGTCGGCCACCGGGGCGAGGACGAGACCGTCGAGCGAACCTGCCACCATGAGGCTCCCTTACGAGTGCGGTGCTCCGCGGGCTAGGGTGGCCAACGTAAAGCACTCGCGGGAGCCCGGACGCACCGGGCTGAGAGGGAGGCTGGCGGCCTCCGACCGTACGAACCTGATCCGGGTCATGCCGGCGAAGGGAGGGGCTGGACGCCCATGTCGCCCACGCGCACCTCGGACGTCCTCGTCGTCGGGGGCGGAATCATCGGTCTGGTCACGGCCTGGCGGGCCGCGCAGCGCGGTCTCGCCACGGCCCTGGTGGACCCCGAGCCGGGCGGCGGCGCCGCCCGGGTGGCCGCCGGGATGCTGGCCGCCGTCACGGAACTGCACTACGGCGAGCAGACCCTGCTCGGTCTGAACCTCGCCTCCGCGCGCCGCTACCCGGACTTCGCGGCCGAGCTGACCGAGCTCACCGGGCACGCCCTCGGCTACCGCCGGTGCGGCACCCTCGCGGTGGCGCTGGACGCCGACGACCGTGCCCATCTGCGGGAACTGCACGCGCTGCAGCGGCAGTCGGGGCTGGACTCGCAGTGGCTGACCGGGCGGGAGTGCCGGCGCCTGGAGCCGATGCTCGCGCCGGGTGTGCGCGGCGGCCTGAGGGTCGACGGCGACCACCAGATCGACCCGCGGCGGCTGGCGGCGGCGCTGGTGACCGCGTGCGAACGGGCCGGTGTGGTCGTGCACCGCACGCGGGCCGAGCGGCTCACCGTCGCGCGGGACCGGGCGACGGGCGTCGTCACCGCCGACGGCACCGAACGGGGCGCCGGGCAGGTGGTGCTCGCCGCGGGCAGCCTCAGCGGGCGGCTCGCGGGCGTCCCCCGGGACGTGCTGCCGCCCGTGCGTCCCGTGAAGGGGCAGGTGGTGCGGCTGACGATGCCGGGGCACGCGGCGCACACCGCGCCGTTCCTGAGCCGGACCGTGCGGGCCGTGGTGCGCGGCAGCCACGTCTACCTGGTGCCGCGCGAGAGCGGCGAACTGGTCATCGGGGCGACCAGCGAGGAGATGGGCTGGGACACGACCGTCACCGCGGGCGGGGTGTACGAGCTGCTGCGCGACGCCCACGAGCTGGTCCCGGGGCTCACCGAGCTGCCGCTCACCGAGACCCGGGCCGGGCTGCGCCCCGGCTCCCCCGACAACGCGCCGCTGCTCGGCCCGACCGCGCTGGAGGGGCTGGTGCTGGCCACCGGCCACTACCGCAACGGCGTCCTGCTGACGCCGGTGACCGGCGACGTGCTGGCGCACGTCCTGACCACCGGGAAACTCCCGGAGGAGGCCCGCGCCTTCACCCCCCTGCGCTTCACCGCCGCCGCACTCACGGAGCAGTCCGCATGAACATCTCGGTCAACGGGGAACCCCGGGCGGTCGAGCCCGGCACGGCCCTCGACGTCGTCGTGCGCTCGCTCACCGCGGCGCCCTCGGGAGTGGCCGCCGCCCTGAACGAGACCGTCGTCCCGCGCGCGCAGTGGCCCGCCACCGCCCTCTCCGAGGGCGACCGCGTGGAAGTCCTCACCGCCGTCCAAGGAGGCTGACCATGGCCGACGATCCGTTCGTCCTCGGCGGTACGTCGTTCACGTCCCGTCTGATCATGGGAACCGGCGGGGCGCCCAGCCTGGACGTGCTGGAGCGGGCGCTGGTGGCGTCCGGGACGGAGCTGACGACCGTGGCGATGCGGCGGGTGGACCCGTCGGTGCACGGGTCCGTCCTGTCGGTGCTGGAGAAGCTGGGCATCCGGGTGCTGCCGAACACGGCGGGGTGCTTCACCGCCGGGGAGGCCGTGCTCACCGCGCGTC
This sequence comes from Streptomyces sp. Tu 3180, assembly GCF_009852415.1. Classification (NCBI taxonomy): domain Bacteria; kingdom Bacillati; phylum Actinomycetota; class Actinomycetes; order Kitasatosporales; family Streptomycetaceae; genus Streptomyces; species Streptomyces sp. Tu 3180. Next base: position 2,423,897 of record NZ_WOXS01000002.1, read on the forward strand.
TGGCGCGGGAGGCGCTCGGCACCGAGATGGTCAAGCTGGAGGTCATCGCCGACGAGCGCACGCTGCTGCCGGACCCGGTCGAGCTGCTGGAGGCGGCGGAGACGCTGGTCGACGACGGGTTCACGGTGCTGCCGTACACCAACGACGACCCGGTGCTGGCGCGGAAGCTGGAGGACGTCGGCTGTGCGGCGATCATGCCGCTGGGGTCGCCGATCGGGTCCGGGCTCGGGATCCGCAACCCGCACAACTTCCAGCTGATCGTGGAGCACGCGCGCGTGCCGGTGATCCTGGACGCGGGGGCGGGCACGGCGTCGGACGCGGCGCTGGCGATGGAGCTGGGCTGCGCGGGGGTGATGCTGGCCTCGGCGGTGACGCGGGCGCAGGAGCCGGTGATGATGGCCGGCGCCATGCGTCACGCGGTGGAGGCGGGCCGGCTGGCCCGGCTGGCGGGGCGGATCCCGCGCAGGCACTTCGCGCAGGCGTCGTCCCCCGGGGAGGGCCTGGCGGTGCTGGACCCGGAGCGCCCCGCGTTCTGACCGGCGGTGCGGCCGGCCGTCGCCGTCGGTGCGGTCGCCGTTGCCCCCTCACCGCCCCCGCGCCGCCCGTTCCCGGCCGGCGGGCGCGCGGGGCGTGGGGGCGCGGGCGCGTGCGTTGCGTCACAGCTCGGCTGCAGTCCCGCTCCGAACGGGGCCGGAGCGGTCGGGGCCGCCGGTGCCGGCTCGTAAACTCGCCTGCGTGGACACGACCCTTCAGGACCCTCTGGTCGGGCAGGTGCTCGACGGCCGCTATCGCGTCGAGGCGCGGATCGCGGTCGGCGGGATGGCCACGGTCTACCGGGCCGTGGACACCCGCCTCGACCGCATCCTCGCGCTCAAGGTGATGCACCCCTCCCTCGCGGCCGACGGCTCGTTCGTCGAGCGGTTCATCCGCGAGGCGAAGTCGGTGGCCCGGCTGGCCCACCCGAACGTGGTGCAGGTCTTCGACCAGGGCACCGACGGGGCGTACGTCTACCTGGCGATGGAGTACATCGCCGGCTGCACCCTGCGGGACGTGCTGCGCGAGCGCGGCGCGCTGCAGCCGCGGGCCGCGCTGGACATCCTGGAGCCGGTGCTGGCCGCGCTCGGCGCCGCGCACCGGGCCGGTTTCGTGCACCGGGACATGAAGCCCGAGAACGTGCTGATCGGGGACGACGGCCGGGTCAAGGTCGCCGACTTCGGGCTGGTCCGGGCCGTGGACACGGTGACGAACACCACCGGGACCGTGCTGGGCACGGTCTCCTACCTCGCGCCGGAGCAGATCGAGAGCGGCACCGCCGATCCCCGGGTGGACGTCTACGCCTGCGGCATCCTGCTGTACGAGATGCTGACCGGCGGGAAGCCGCACGACGGCGACTCCCCCGCGACCGTGCTCTACAAGCACCTGCACGAGGACGTGCCGCCGCCGTCGGCCGCCGTGCCCGGCATGGCGTACGAGCTGGACGAGCTGGTCGCGTCGGCGACCGCGCGCACCCCGGACCTCCGCCCGCACGACGCGGTGGCGCTGCTCGCGCGGGTCCGCGGGACGCGCGGCGGGCTCGGCGAGGAGCAGCTGGACGCGGTGCCGCCGCAGGCGCTGACGGCCGAGCACGACAACGCCGAGGACCGTACGAGCGTCATCCCGCGCGCGCTGACCTCCCCCGCGCCCGGCTTCGCCCGCGCGGGGGGACCCCCGTCCCGCCCGCTGCCGGCCGGCGAGGACGAGGGGGGCGTCCCGGCCGGAACCGACGGCGCGGACGCCTTCCACCGCACCAGCCGGCTCGCGTCCCCGCCGCCGCTGCCGCCCCGGCGCCGCCCGGCGCTGCGGGGCGGACCGACGGCGATCGTCGTGGCCGTGCTGCTGGTCCTCGGCGTGGGCACGGGCGTGTGGTACATCAACTCCGGCCAGTTCACCAAGGTGCCGCCGCTGCTGTCGAAGACCGAGCAGGAGGCCCGGGACCGGCTGGCGGACGCCGGGCTGGAGGTCGGCGGGGTCGAGGAGGCGTACAGCGACACCGTGAAGCGGGGCACGGTGATCAGCACGGACCCGGAGGCCGGCGCCCGCATCCGCGGCAACGACTCGGTGTCGCTCACCGTCTCCAAGGGCCCGCAGACCGTGCGGGTGCCCGATGTGGACGGCTACCGGCTGGACAAGGCGCGTTCCGTGCTGGAGGACGAGGGCCTGGAGCCGGGCATGGTCACCCGGGCGTTCAGCGAGGACGTGCCCGAGGGCTTCGTGGTCTCCACCGAGCCGGGGAAGGGCACGAAGGTCCGCGCGGGCTCGGCGGTGGCGTTCACCGTGAGCAAGGGCCGCCCGGTGGACGTTCCGGACGTGACCGGCGACGACCTCCAGGACGCCCGCGCCGAGCTGGAGGAGGCCGGCCTGGAGGTGGAGGTCGCCGCCGGGCGGGTCACCTCCGAGCACGACGCCGGCCGGGTGGCCCGGCAGACCCCGCAGGCGGGCCGTCAGGCCGCCGGGGGCGACACCGTGACGCTGACGCTGTCCAAGGGGCCGGAGATGGTCGAGGTGCCGGACGTGGTGGGCGACAGCGTGGACGAGGCCAGGGAGAAGCTGGAGGGGGCCGGGTTCCGGGTGGAGGAGGACCGCGGTCTGCTCGGCCTGTTCGGCGACACGGTCGAGGACCAGTCGGTGGACGGCGGGGACACCGCGCCCAAGGGCTCGACGATCACCATCGGGATCGGCTGACGGTACGACGGACCGGCGGAACGGGGCGGGACGGGACGGGGTCCCGGCCGGGGACCCGGGCGATCATGACACCCTTGACGGGTGAAGAGTCACCCGTCCGGCCCCGCCCGCAACCCCATCGGCAGCCACGTCCCCGTGGCCGGGGGCCTGCACTCCGTCGGCCTGTCCTACGCCCGTGACCTGCGCGCCGAGGCCGTGCAGGTCTTCGTCGCCAACCCGCGCGGCTGGGCCACGCCGTCCGGCGACCCGAAGCAGGACGAGGCGTTCCGCGCGGCCTGCGCCGCCGAGTCGGTCCCGGTGTACGTGCACGCCCCGTACCTGATCAACTTCGGGTCCCACACCGAGGCGACCGCCCTGCGGTCCGTGGAGTCGCTGCGGCACTCCCTGCGGCGCGGCCGGGAGATCGGCGCGCTGGGCGTGGTGGTGCACACCGGCAGCGCGACCGGCGGGCGGGAGCGGCCGGTGGCGCTGAGGCAGGTGCGGGAGCACCTGCTGCCGCTGCTCGACGAGCTCACCCATGACGACGACCCGTTCCTGCTGCTGGAGTCGACGGCGGGCCAGGGGGCCTCGCTGTGCTCGCGGACCTGGGACTTCGGACCGTACTTCGAGGCGCTGGACGCCCATCCGAAGCTGGGCGTCTGCCTGGACACCTGCCACGTCTTCGCGGCCGGCCACGACCTGACCGGGCCCGGCGGGGTGCGGCAGACGCTGGACTCGCTGGTGGACACGGTCGGCGCGGGCCGGCTGAAGCTGATCCACGCCAACGACTCCAAGGACGTGGTCGGAGCGCACAAGGACCGGCACGCGAACATCGGCGCCGGCCACATCGGCGAGGACCCCTTCCGGGCGCTGATGACGCACCCCGCGACGGAGGGCGTGCCGCTGATCATCGAGACCCCGGGCGGCAAGGAGGGGCACGCGGCGGACGTGGAGCGGCTGAAGAAGCTCCGGGACGCCTGACACGCCGGGACACGCGGGACACCGCCGGACGCGCGGGACGCGTCGAGCCGGCCCGGGGCGGTCCCGGGGCGCGCTCCCGGGTCAGAGCTCGGGGCCCTCCCCCGGCTCCTCCTGGTAGGAGTAACGCTGTTCCTTCCAGGGGTCGCCGATGTTGTGGTAGCCGCGCTCCTCCCAGAAGCCCCGGCGGTCGGCGGTCATGTACTCGATGCCGCGGACCCACTTGGGGCCCTTCCAGGCGTACAGGTGGGGGACGATCAGGCGCAGCGGGAAGCCGTGCTCGGCGGTCAGCAGCTCGCCGTCCTTGTGGGTGGCGAACAGGGTGCGCTCGGAGGCGAAGTCGGCCAGCCGGAGGTTGGAGCTGAACCCGTACTCCGCCCACACCATCACATGGGTGACGTCGGGCGCGGGCGGGGCGACGTCCAGGATGGTGCGGGCCGGGATTCCGCCCCACTCGGCGCCGACCATGCTGAACTTCGTGACGCAGTGCAGGTCGGCCACCACGGTGACGTACGGCAGGGCCGTGAACTCCTCGTGGCTCCAGCCGTGCTTCTCACCGTCGGCGGTGGCGCCGAAGACCCGGAACTCCCAGCGCTCGGGCCGGAACTTGGGGACCGGCCCGTAGTGCGTGACCGGCCAGCCGCGCTGCAGGCGCTGTCCCGGCGGGAGCTCGAACCGCGCCGCTCCCTCTGATGCGCGCTCCCCCGATTCGCGTCCCGCCGGATGACCCATGCCTCCATCCTGACAGACCCGGGGCAATGCCTCCGAATGGGCCTCTATAAACTCGGACAAGACGTTACGAATTCCACCGAGCATGGACTTACTTACTAAGTGAAGACTTACTGGACGATCTTCTCCACCGGTGCAATCATGCGGCGCAACCCGCCCGTTCCCGCGCGGAAGGAACCCACGCGATGCAGAGCGACCCCGAGGTCATCGAATTCCTGAACGAGCAGTTGACCGCCGAGCTCACGGCGATCAACCAGTACTTCCTGCACTCGAAGCTGCAGGACCACAAGGGCTGGACGAAACTCGCCCGGTACACGCGCGCCGAGTCCTTCGACGAGATGCGGCACGCCGAGGTGCTCACCGACCGCATCCTGCTGCTCGACGGCCTGCCGAACTACCAGCGGCTGTTCCACGTCCGGGTCGGGCAGACGGTGACCGAGATGTTCCAGGCCGACCGGGAGATCGAACTCGAGGCGATCGACCGCCTGCGCCGCGGGGTGGAGGTCATGCGCAACAAGGGCGACATCACCTCGGCCAACGTCTTCGAGGCGATCCTGGCCGACGAGGAGCACCACATCGACTACCTGGACACCCAGCTGGACCTGATCGAGAAGCTGGGCGAGTCGCTGTACCTGTCGACGGTCATCGAGCAGTCCCAGCCCGACTCCTCGGGTCCGGGGACGAGCGGGTTCTCGACGCACTAGGCGCGACGCACCGGGCGGATTCCGGACGGCCTCCGGGCCGCCCCTAGGCGACTTCGGGCAGCTCCGCCGTGAGCGGCGGCTCCCCCTGGTCGATCAGCCGGCGGCGGGGGCAGGCACCGCGGCCCAGCAGCGCCTGGATGCGCCGTACGCAGCCGCCGCAGTCGGTTCCGGCCTTGCAGGCGGAGGCGATCTGCCGGGGCGTGCTCGCGCCGGCCTCCGCGTGACTCCTCACCTGTTCCTCGGTCACACCGAAGCAGCTGCAGACGAACACGCGGTTCACCTCCCGGGCGGGGTCCATGGTCGTGCCGTACCGACTGACCGGAGGCCCGACTGATCGGTGAGGCAAACCTAACCTTACTCGGCGCTCGGAGGCCGCAAAAGCGGGGTGGGGCGTGGATCGCTGTGATCCACGCCCCACCCCTGCCGGTGCCGTCACCGGCACAGCCGGTCACTGGTCCCGGTACATCTCGGCGACGAGGAACGCCAGGTCCAGCGACTGGCTGCGGTTGAGCCGCGGGTCGCAGGCCGTCTCGTAGCGCTGGTGCAGGTCGTCGACGAAGATCTCGTCGCCGCCGCCCACGCACTCGGTGACGTCGTCGCCGGTGAGCTCCACGTGGATGCCGCCCGGGTGGGTGCCGAGCTCCTTGTGGACCTCGAAGAAGCCCTTGACCTCGTCGAGCACGTCGTCGAAGCGGCGGGTCTTGTGGCCGGAGGCCGCCTCGAAGGTGTTGCCGTGCATCGGGTCGGTCACCCAGGCGACGGTGGCGCCGGAGGCGGTGACCTTCTCGACCAGCTCGGGGAGCTTGTCGCGGATCTTGTCCGCGCCCATGCGGACGATGAAGGTCAGCCGGCCGGGCTCGCGCTCGGGGTCGAGGCGCTCGATGTACTGCAGCGCCTCCTCGGCCGTCGTGGTCGGGCCGAGCTTGATGCCGATCGGGTTGCGGATCCTCGACGCGAACTCGATGTGCGCGTGGTCCAGCTGCCGGGTACGCTCGCCGATCCACACCATGTGCGCGGAGACGTCGTACAGCTGACCGGTGCGCGAGTCCACGCGGGTGAGCGCCGACTCGTAGTCGAGCAGCAGCGCCTCGTGCGAGGAGAAGAACTCGACGGTCTTGAACTCCTCCGGGTCGACCCCGCAGGCGTGCATGAAGTTCAGCGCGTTGTCGATCTCGCGGGCGAGCTGCTCGTAACGCTGGCCGGACGGGGACGACTTCACGAAGTCCTGGTTCCAGGCGTGCACCTGGCGCAGGTCGGCGTAGCCGCCGGTGGTGAAGGCGCGCACCAGGTTCAGCGTGGAGGCCGAGGCGTTGTACATCCGCTTCAGCCGCTCGGGGTCCGGGATCCGGGCCTCTTCGGTGAAGTCGAAGCCGTTGACGGAGTCGCCGCGGTAGGTGGGCAGCGTCACGCCGTCGCGGGTCTCGGTGGGCTTGGAGCGCGGCTTGGAGTACTGGCCGGCGATCCGGCCGACCTTCACGACCGGCACGGAGGCCGCGTACGTGAGCACGGCGCCCATCTGGAGCAGCGTCTTGAGCTTGTTGCGGATGTGGTCGGCGGACACCGCGTCGAAGGCCTCGGCGCAGTCGCCGCCCTGGAGGAGGAACGCCTCTCCCTTGGCGACAGCCGCCATCCGGGCGCGCAGCTGGTCGCACTCGCCCGCGAAGACGAGCGGTGGATACGACTCGAGGTCCGCGATCACTGCGCGCAGAGCCTCGGCGTCGGGGTACTCGGGCTGCTGCGCCGCGGGCAGATGTTGCCAGGTGTTGCCAGCGCTCGCGCTGGTCTTAGCGTTCACGGTCACGGCATCAACACTACGGGGTCCGAACCGCCGTCCACCCCGCCGCTCACCAAGTGAGACACGCACCGCTCGCCCGCACGGGGCGCCGCGAACCCGGGGCACGCCGCCGCGGACTGCTCGCGTACGGCGTCCACCTGGGCCACGTCCGGCTCGGCCACGCCGTACCGGCCTCACCGCCCGGGGCGCGGGGCCGGACAGCCGTCCGGACCGGGCCCCGGCCCGCCACCGATGCGATAGGGTGCGTCGCATGTTCGCGCACCCGACCCAGAACTGGTGGTGGACCGCTTCTCCGGCGGCCCACTGACTGCGCGTACGCACAGACTCCGCGAAGGCCGCCCGAGGGGCGGCCTTCGGCGTTTCCCGGGGCCGTTCCTCACGCTCATGACAGCGACGAGACGAGGGACACCCCATGGACCTGGCACAGCTCCCGCACGACGAACGCCCCTTCGCCCTGCTGCACCGCCGCACGCCGGGCCGCGATCACGACGTGGTCGAGCTGCTGATCGGCCCGGTCGGCACCCGTGACCGCCTGGCCGACCTGCCCGACGAGGGCCTGGCGGTCGTCCCCTTCCGGCAGATCCGCGAGCGGGGCTTCGACGTCCGTGACGACGGCACCCCGCTGCTGGTGCTGACGCCCGAGGAGCGGTACGGGATTCCGCTCACCGAGGCCCTCGACCGGCTCCCCGCGCACGACGTCCGGGTGGAGGGCGGCGGCTTCGACGTCGGCGACGAGGAGTACGCGCGGATCGTCGGGCGGGTCCTCGACGAGGAGATCGGGCGGGGCGAGGGCGCCAACTTCGTGATCCGGCGGACGTACGAGGGCGAGATCCCCGGGTTCGGACGGGCCGACGCCCTGAGCCTCTTCCGGCGCCTCCTCGAGGGCGAGCGGGGGGCGTACTGGACGTTCGTCGTCCACACCGGGGACCGCACGCTGGTCGGGGCGAGCCCCGAGGTGCACGTGCGGGCGTCCGGCGGGACGGTCGTGATGAACCCGATCAGCGGCACCTACCGCTACCCGGCCGGGGGGCCGACCCCGGAGCACCTGCTGGAGTTCCTCGCCGACGGCAAGGAGATCGAGGAGCTGTCGATGGTCGTCGACGAGGAGCTCAAGATGATGTGCACCGTCGGCGACATGGGCGGGGTCGTTGTCGGGCCCCGGCTGAAGGAGATGGCGCACCTCGCGCACACCGAGTACGAGCTGCGCGGCCGCTCCTCGCTGGACGTGCGCGAGGTGCTGAAGGAGACCATGTTCGCGGCGACCGTCACCGGGTCGCCGGTGCAGAACGCCTGCCGGGTGATCGAGCGGCACGAGGCCGGCGGGCGCGGTTACTACGCGGGCGCGCTGGCGCTCATCGGCCGCGACGAGGGCGGGGCCCAGACGCTGGACTCCCCCATCCTGATCCGTACCGCCGACATCGACGCGGCCGGGCGGCTGCGGGTGCCGGTCGGGGCCACCCTGGTGCGCGGCTCGGACCCGGCGGGCGAGGTCGCGGAGACCCACGCCAAGGCGGCCGGGGTGCTGGCCGCGCTGGGCGTGCGTCCCGGGCGGCCGCGCGACGGGGCCCTGCGGCCGGGGCTGGCCGACGATCCCCGGGTGCGGGCGGCGCTGGACGGGCGCCGGGCCTCGCTGGCGCCGTTCTGGCTGCGGATGCAGGAGCGGCCGGCCGCGCCGGCCGGTCACGCCCTGGTCGTCGACGGGGAGGACACCTTCACCGCGATGCTCGCCCATGTGCTGCGCGCCGCCGGGCTGGACGTGACCGTGCGGCGGTACGACGAGCCGGGGCTGCGGGAGGCGGTGCCGGCGCACGAGGGGCCGCTGGTGCTCGGGCCCGGGCCGGGCGACCCGTCCGACAGGGCCGACCCGAAGATGCGGTTCCTGCGCGCGCTGACCGCCGAGGTGATCGCCTCCCGGGCTCCCGGCTCCGCCCGGGCGGGGGGTGCCCCCGTGAACCGGCACGGCGTCCTCGGCGTCTGCCTGGGCCACGAGCTGATCGCGGCCGGACTGGGCCTGGAGACCGTGCGCAAGGAGGTGCCGTACCAGGGGGCGCAGACGGAGATCGACCTGTTCGGGCGCCCGGAGACGGTCGGCTTCTACAACAGCTTCGTGGCGCACTGCGACGACGACACCGCGCGGGAACTGGCCGCGCGCGGCGTCGAGGTGAGCCGCGCCGCCAACGGCGAGGTGCACGCGCTGCGCGGACCCGGCTTCGCGGGGGTGCAGTTCCACCCGGAGTCGGTGCTGACCCTGAACGGCGCGGCGATCGTGCGGGAGCTGATGGGTCAGCTGCGCGGCACCAGCACGTTCCCGGAGCGGCGGCCGGCGGTGTAGTCGAGGACGTTGCCGACCGTGGTCCCGACGATCTGCCCGACGGCGTCCGCGGTGTAGTAGGCCTGGTGGGAGGTGACCAGGACGTTCGGGAACGTGACGAGGCGGGCCAGGGTGTCGTCGTCGACGGCCTCCAGGGACTTGTCGAGGAAGAACAGTCCCGCCTCCGCCTCGTACACGTCCAGTCCGACGCCCGTGAAGCGGCCCTCGCGCAGCTCGGCGACGAGGGCCGCGGTGTCGATGAGGCCGCCCCGGCTGGAGTTCACCAGGATCGCGTCGTCCCGCATCGCCTTCAGGGCGTCGGCGTCGATGAGGTGCTGGGTCGCGGGGAGCAGCGGAACGTGCAGGCTGACCAGGTCGGACTCGGCAAGCAGCTGCTCCTTGGAGACATAGGTCATGCCGAGCTCGCGGCAGGCGGGGTTCTCGTTGACGTCCCAACCGAGCAGCCGCATGCCGAAGCCGTGGGCGATCCGGGTGAACGCCTCGCCGATCCTGCCGGTGCCGAGGACACCGGCGGTGCGCCCGTGCAGGTCGCGGCCCATCAGCCCGTCGAGCCGGAAGTCGAAGTCGCGGGTGCGGGTGGAGGCGCGCACGACGCGGCGGTTGACCGCCATGGCGAGGGTCCAGGCGAACTCGGCGACCGAGTAGGGCGAGTAGGACGACACGCGGGCGATCGTCAGGCCGAGGCGCTCGGCCACCGACAGGTCGACGTTGTTGAAGCCGGTGGACCGCTGGGCGACCATCCGGGTGCCGCCGGCCGCGAGGTCCGACAGCACCTCGGCGCCGAGGTCGCAGTTGACGCTGGTGGAGATGATCTCGTGGCCGGCGGCGATGGGGGCGGTGTCCTCGTTCAGGAAGACGTCCAGGGCGCGCACCGGGTGGTGGTCCTCGAAGGCCCGCTCGATCAGGGGCTTCTCGTCGGCCTGCACACCGAAAGCCAGGATCTCCACGGGTTCCCTCCGGGGGTCGTGCCGGGTCCGTCGCCGTACGGGCGAATATACGGGCCCGGGGGCGGGGGCGCCCGGGCCGCAGGGGCCGGGAACGGGGCCGTCCGGCCCTCGCGGCCGGCGGCTCGCGCCGCCCCCGCCCGGATCCCGGGCGTCCGGGGAAGCGGACTTCCGGGCCGCCGGGCCGTGGGGTCACTCGTCGTCGAGGCCGCGTTCTATGGCGTAGCGGACGAGTTCGACGCGGTTGTGCAGCTGGAGCTTGCCGAGGGTGTTCTGCACGTGGTTCTGCACCGTGCGGTGCGAGATGACGAGCCGTTCGGCGATCTGCTTGTAGCTCAGGCCCTTGGCGACCAGGCGCAGCACCTCGGTCTCGCGCTCGGTCAGCCGGGGCGCCTTGGACTCGGCGCCGCCGGGGGCGGGCCCGGCCGGTTCGGAGGCGAGGCGGCGGTACTCGCCGAGGACGAGTCCGGCCAGGCCGGGGGTGAACACCGGGTCCCCGGCGGCGGTGCGGCGCACCGCGTCCTGGAGCTCCTCGGTGGAGGCCGACTTCAGCAGGTAGCCGGTCGCGCCCGACTTCACCGCCTCCAGCACGTCGGCGTGCTCACCGCTCGCCGACAGCACCAGGACGCGCAGGGCGGGGTCCGCGGCGACGACCTCCTTGCAGACCTGGACGCCGGGCCTGCCCGGCAGGTTCAGGTCGAGGACGAGCACGTCCGGGGCGGCCGCCTTGGCGCGGCGCACCGCCTGGTCGCCGTCCCCCGCGGTGGCGACCACGTCGAAGCCGGACTCGGACAGGTCGCGGGCGACGGCGTCGCGCCACATGGGGTGGTCGTCGACCACCATCACCCTGACCGGGCCCCGGCCGGCCTCCCGTTCGGCTGCGGTGTCCGTCATCGCTGCTCCGCCTTCCCCCGGACGTCCGTCCCGTCGTTCCCTGCCTTCGGCACCCTCAACTCGACCTCCGTGCCCTGCCCCGGCACCGAGATCACCTCGGCGCTGCCGCCGAGGTCGCGCAGCCGGCCCCGGATGGACAGGGCCACGCCGAGCCGGCCCTCGCCCTCGGCCTGGGCGAGCCGGCCCTCGGGGATGCCGGGTCCGTCGTCGCGGACGGTGACGATCACCTGGTCCGGTTCGTCCTCGACCAGGATCCACGCGCGCGCCCCCTCCCCGGCGTGCCTGCGGACGTTGTCCAGGGCGGCCCCGACGGCGGCGGCCACCTCCCGCGCGGCGGCCGGGGCCAGCCGCACCGGCGCTCCGGGCTCGGCGAGGCTGACCAGGGATCCGGCGCAGGGGGCGAGCAGGGTGCGCAGGTCGACCGGCTCGTCGTCCCCGGTGCCGTCCTCGTCCACGGCCCGTACGACGGCGCCCCGGGCGGTGTCCTGCGGGACCCGGGGGGCCGGTACCAGCCCGCCGGAGACCAGCGTGCGCAGGGCGACCTCCTGCTCCCCGGCCAGCCGGCCCAGCTCCGCCGCCTCGCCGCCGATGACGGCGCCGCGCCGCTGCACCATCGCGAGCACCTGGAGCACGCTGTCGTGGATGTCCCGCGCGAGCCGCTCCCGCTCCCTGGTCGCGGCCTCGATCTCCAGGGCGCGGGCGAGGGTGCGCTCGGAGGCGCGGGCGACCTCGACGACGTAGCCGATGGCGATGGAGGCGACCCAGACGAGGATCACGTTGTGCACGGTGTCGCGGGCGGGGCTGCCGCGTTCGACCAGGTTGGCCACGGCGACGAGGGTGGAGGCGAGGGCCGCCCAGCGCCAGCCGCCCTTGATGGCGAAGGCGAGCACCGCTCCGGCGGTCCAGATGGACGGCAGGGTCGGGCCGCCGGCCTGGACGCGTTCGTGCGCGTCGGCGACGGGGGTGAGCAGGATGCCGGCGAGCGCGACGGTCAGGTCGGCGGCGAGGAAGCCCCTGGTGCAGGCGGCGGCGTTCGCGACCCTGGGCAGGGTGGCCAGGGTCCACACGGCGAGGAGGGCGAAGTAGGCGGCGGCGAGCCAGGGACGGGCGAACTCCTCGCGGGCGGCGGCGAACAGGCCGATCGCGTACACCATGGCGAGCAACCGGTAGCCGGTGAGCGCGCGCCACAGCGGCAGCTCGACCGACATCCTCATGACCTTCTCGCGCCCCCGCATGTCCCCCCACTTCCGTCCCGGACCCCGTCTAGGGGTCGGAACGCCGCTTGCCGGCCCGATCCCGTTCGGCCTGTTCCTTGTCGGCCCGCTCCATGGCGGCCTTCAGCTTCTCGGCCTGTTCCCTCTCCGCGCGCGCGAGGGCGGCCTTCGCCGCCTTCCCGGCCTCCTTCTCGGCCTTGGCCGCCTCCGCGATCTGCCGCTTCATGGCGGTCGCGTACATGTCGACGTACTCCTGGCCGGAGAGCTTCATGATCTCGTACATGACCTCGTCGGTCACCGCGCGGAGGACGAAGCGGTCGTGCTCCATGCCCTGGTAACGGCGGAAGTCCAGCGGCCGGCCGATCCGTATGCCCGGCCGCATCAGCTTCGGCACGACCTTCCCGGGCGGCTGGATCTTCTCCGTGTCGATCATGGCGACCGGTATCACGGGCGCGCCGGTGGCCAGCGCCACGCGCGCGAGGCCGCCGGGCTTGCCGCGGTAGAGGCGGCCGTCGGGCGAGCGGGTGCCCTCCGGGTAGATGCCGAACAGCTCGCCGCGTTCGAGGACCTCGATGCCGCTCCTGATCGCCGCCTCACCCGCGCCGCGGGCGCCGGAGCGGTCCACCGGGAGCTGGCCCACGCCCTTGAAGAAGGCGGCCGTCAGGCGGCCCTTCACGCCCGGCGTGGTGAAGTACTCGGCCTTGGCGATGAAGGTGACCTTGCGGTCCAGCACGGCCGGCAGGAAGAAGGAGTCGGAGAACGACAGGTGGTTGCTGGCCAGGATGGCCGGGCCCTCGGCGGGGACGTTCTCCAGGCCCTCCACCCAGGGCCTGAAGGCAAGCTTCAGCGGCCCTCCGATGGTGACCTTCATCGCGCCGTACAACAACCGAGTGCCTCCTGTGTGTGTAGGTCAGACCATATCCCGGAGCGCCGCGGAAGGACCCGACGGCCCTGGTCGGTGTCAGTGCGGTCGCGTACGGTGAAGGTCCTGCAATCCGTGTGCCGTCCCCGCCCCGGCCGTCATGACGTGCCGGGCCCTTCCACGAGTTCCCACGAACAGGAGGCCGAAGGTGCCGCTCCTGACCGGAGCCGAGCCGTTTCACCACGAGGGCGGGGAGACCGCCGTCCTCCTCTGCCACGGCTTCACCGGTTCACCGCAGTCGCTGCGCCCCTGGGCGGAGCACCTCGCCGGGCACGGCCTGACCGTGTCGCTGCCGCTGCTGCCCGGGCACGGCACGCGCTGGGAGGACCTCCGGGTCACCGGGTGGCAGGACTGGTACGCGGAGGTGGACCGCGAGCTGCGGCTGCTGCTGGACCGCTGCCCCCGGGTGTTCGTGGCCGGTCTGTCGATGGGCGGCGCGCTCGCCCTGCGGCTGGCCGCGCTCCACGGCGACGCGGTGAGCGGGGTCGTGGTCGTCAACCCGGCGAACCGGGTGCACGGCGTGGCCGCGCACGCCCTCCCGGTGCTCCGTCACCTCGTCCCGGCGACGAAGGGGATCGCGAGCGACATCGCGAAGCCGTTCCAGACGGAGCTGGGGTACGACCGGGTGCCGCTGCACGCGGCGCACTCCCTGCGGGCGTTCCTGCGTCGCCTCGACGGCGAGCTGCCCCGGGTCACCCAGCCGCTGCTGTTGCTGCGCAGCCCGCAGGACCACGTGGTGCCGCCCGCGGACTCGGCCCGCGTCCTCGCCCGGGTCTCGTCGGTGGACGTGACGGAGGTCCTGCTGGAACAGAGCTACCACGTGGCGACGTTGGACCACGACGCGGAGCGGATCTTCCAGGAGAGCACCGCGTTCATCGGCCGGCTCTCCCCCGGCACCGTCAAGGAGCCCGGTCTCGGCAAGGAAGGGACGACCGCAGGTGGCTGAGCACGACTCGGACCGCGAGGACCGCGAGAGCCGCGAGGGCCGCGAGGGCGCCGAGGACCGCGCGCCGAAGGAGCCGGAGGACGGGGGCGCCCCCTTCGACGAGGACGCCGCGTGGGCGGCGATCGTCGCCGGGTACGGCGAGGAGCCGCCGGATCCGCCGGGGACCAAGCCGTTCAAGTCGGTCGAGGACCTGGCGCTGCTGGAGTCCGGAACCAACGACGGGCAGGTGGAGGCCGAGGCCCCGCGGAAGGCCGAGGACGAGCCGGCCAAGCCGCTGGGCGGCTCCGTCTCCTTCGCGCCCGGGGTCGGCCCGCGCGACTACAACGTGTCCGAGCCGGCGGAGGACGACTTCGACGAGGGCGACGAGGGCCACTTCGTCCCGCCGGAGCCGCCGCCGCTGCCGGAGGCCGACGTCACCGCCAAGTTCGCCTGGCTCGGGGTGCTGGGCGGTCCGCTGCTGCTCCTGCTGGCGGTGCTGCTCGGCTGGGAGATGACCTGGTGGCTGACCACGCTCTCCATCGGCGGCTTCCTGGGCGGCTTCGCCACGCTGGTGATGCGCATGCGCACGGACGACGAGGACGACGACGACCCGGGCCGGGGCGCGGTGGTCTGAGCACGCCCCGGCCAGGGCCGGGGCGCGGTGGTCCGCAGACGCCCCGCCCGCGCCCCTACGCGGCCGGGACCCTCAGGGCGGCCAGGACCGGCAGGTGGTCCGTGGCCGCCCTCAGGTCGGCCTCGGTCACCCCGGGCCGGCCGTGCGGCACCCCGCAGCCCAGGACCTCGACGCCCTTCGTGACGAAGAGCGCGTCGAGGCGCCGGGGCGGTTCGGTGCGGACCCAGGTGTGCTCGCCGCCCCAGGGGGCCGCGGCCCGGCAGTCCGTCAGGCTCCCGGCCAGCCGCCGGAAGGCGCGGCCGTCCGGTCCGTCGTTCAGGTCACCGCCCGCGACCGCGTGCTCCACGCCCATCCCGGCGAGCCGGTCCAGCAGCATGCCGCTCTGCGCGTACCGCTCGTCCCTCTGCAGCGACAGGTGGCAGCTCAGCACGCCCAGCCGGGCGCCGCCGAACCGTACGACGGCGGTGGCGAAGCCGCGCCGGTGCAGTCCCGGGGTGAGCGGCAGCAGCACGTCCTCGGTGCGCTCGACGGTCGCCCGCAGGGAGCACAGGAGCGCCGGGCCCGCGGCCGTGGCGCCCCCGGAGAGGACCACCAGCCCGGAGCCGGTGGCCAGCCGGGCCAGTTTCTTGCGCCAGCGGAAGAAGCGCGGCGCCTCCTGCAGCAGGACCAGGTCGGGGGCGCAGGCGGTGATCACCCGGGCCAGGGCGGCCGTGTCGTCCTTCATCGACCGGATGTTGTAGCTCAGGACGCGGATCACGGCCGAACCGTCCGGCTCGGTGCGGGAGTTCGGCAGCAGCGGGATCGTCGCCATGTGGATCAAGATACGCCGGGTTCTCCCGTCGCGCCCGGCGCGCGCCGCCCTCCCCGGGCGGGGAACGGCGGCGCCCGCCGTCCCCGGGGGGATCGGGCGGGCGCTGCCGTGCGCGGGGGGGAGGTCACATCACCGGGTCGGGCTCCCGGGCCAGGTCGGCCGCACCCACCAGACCGGCCTTGTTGCCGAGCTGGGCGGCGAGGACGTCGGCGACGGGACGCCAGTTGCCGCCCACCAGCCAGCGCTTGTAGGACTTGCGGATCGGGCCGAGGACCAGCTCGCCCTCGTCGGAGAGGCCGCCGCCGACGATGAACGCGGAGGGGTCGAACAGGGAGGCCAGGTCGGCGAGGCCGGCGCCGACCCAGCGGGCCAGCTCCCGGTAGGAGTCGACGGCCACCCGGTCGCCCTGGCGGGCGGCCATGGAGATGTGCTTGCCCTCGATGCCGTCGGGGGTGCCGTCGCCGAGGGACAGCAGCGTCTCGGCGTTCTCGGGGGTGGCGTTGGCGCGCTGCTTGGCGTACCGGACGAGGGCGCGGCCGGAGGCGTACTGCTCCCAGCAGCCCTGCGAGCCGCAGCCGCACAGCAGGCCGTCCGGCACCATGCGGATGTGCCCGAACTCGGCGGCCACGCCGAAGTGGCCGCGGCGCAGCTTGTTGCCGATGATGATGCCGCCGCCCAGGCCGGTGCCGAGCGTGATGCAGATGACGTTGCGGTGGCCCTTGCCGCCGCCGAACTTGTACTCGCCCCAGGCGGCGGCGTTGGCGTCGTTCTCCACGACGACCGGGAGACCCGTGCGGGCCTCGACCTTCTCCTTGAGCGGCTCGTTGCGCCAGTCGATGTTGGGCGCGAAGTACACCGTCGAGCGCTGGCGGTTGACGTATCCGGCCGCACCGATGCCCACGCCGACGATGTCGTGCCCGGCACGCGCGCCCTCCACCGCGGAGGCGATGGCGTCCACGATGCCCTCGGACGTGCCCGGGGTCGGCACCTTGTGGGTCGAGAGGATGTTGCCTTCCTCGTCGACCACGCCGGCCGCGATCTTCGTGCCGCCGATGTCGACGCCGATGGTGAGTCCCATGAATCCCTCAGTTTCGGTCGAGCCCCGCTGCCGTCAACGGTACCCGAGGCCCTGCCGTCGGGGTCGCGGCGTCCGCACGGCGAGAGGGCCCGGCGGGGCCGTGGGGCACCCGCCGGCACGGTCCTCAGTCCAGGTCGATGCGCTCGCCGGGGCCGTCCTCGTCGCCCCGGTCGCCCCGGTCACGGCGTTCGTCCAGGTCGCGGGGATCGGTGTCGCGGGCCGTCCAGCGGCGCTCCTGGTCCTGGACCGCGGAGCGGTAGGCGGCGAGGAGCTCGTTGCCGGCGGCGGCGAGGTGGTCGAAGACGTCCGGGTTGCGCTCGATGACGGGTTCCACGGCGGCCCTGGCCTGCTGCACGACCTGCCGCACCATCTGCTGCGCCGCGGGCCCGGCGACCGCGCCGAACAGCGGGGAGCGCAGGCCGGAGAGCTTGTCGAGCTTGTCCGCGAACGTGTCGACGAGCTTCTTCAGCTCCTCGGCGGCGGAACCGGGGGGCGGTCCGTACCGGGCCCGGCGGCGGGCCCTCTCCGCCTCGAGGTCCTCGGCGCAGGCGGTCGCCCAGGCGTCGGCGTCGCCCGCGGCCCGCGCCTCGTCCACGGCCTCGTCCCCTGCGTCGCCGGACGGGGGGAGCTGTTCGCTCATGACGGACTCCTGACTACGGGTGGCCCTTTCGACGTTACCCGAACGCCCGTACCGGCTTCAGCGGGTGCGCGGCCACAGCCGCGGATCCGGCCGGAAGCGGATGCGCAGCTCGCCCTCGCGCAGGGCGGCGCCGTCGACGGTGCAGCGGCGCAGCGCGGAGGGCAGCGGGACGATCCGGCGGAAGGGTCCGACGGTGACGACGAGTTCGTCGCCGCGCCGGATCAGGTCCAGTTCCTCGCGCCGGGCGCCGGGCAGCGGGAGGTGCCAGACCAGCACGCCGTCCTCGGCGCGGGAGTCGGTGACGGGCCACTCGACGGTGGAGGGGCCCGTGCCGACGCCGGGCACGGCGAGCGCGGCGAGGTCGTCGTCGCCGCGCGGGTCGCGCCCGAGGTGGGCGACGGGGTGGACGTCGTACGTCTCCCGCCACTCCTCCAGGGTCTTGCGCTGCTGGGCGACCGGGCCGGCGAGCCAGCCGTCCCCGACGCCGTCCGGCAGCACGCGGGTGGCGACCAGCGCGTCGGCGCGCAGTCCGCGCAGGGCCAGACCGAGGGCCGCGGTGCGGACGGCGTCGGCGCCGGCGGGTCCCGGCTCGGCGACCAGGCGCACGGCGGTGTCACGGTCGGCGAGCACGGCCTCGACGGCGGCCAGCTGCAGGTCCAGCCGGGCGGCGGTCTCGTACAGCCACTCGGCGGGCAGCGGGACCCCGGCGAGGCGGCCGAGCACGGGGCGCAGGGCGCGGGCGGCCTGCCGCTCGGGCGGGAGCAGGCGGCGCAGGTAGCGGCGCAGTTCCTCGGGGAGGGCGAGCAGGGCGAGGGCCCGCGGAACGGGCGGCAGGTCGACGACGAGGAGGTCGTACGCCCCGGGCGGGGCCGCGTCCCGCAGGGCGCGCAGCAGGGCGAGCTCCCCGGCGCCGGGCAGCGGGGTGAGCTCCTCGGGGTCGAGCCGGGAGGCGCCGAGCAGGCCCAGCGCGGAGGAGGCGCGGTCCTGCAGGGCGGTCAGGTCGGCGCGCAGGTCCGCGTCGGCGTCGAGCCGCCGCGCGGTGAGCCCGGGGGCGGCCTGGACCGGCTCGGACCCGACGGGCACCCCCAGGACCGCCCCCAGGGTGTCCGTCCGGTCGGTGCCGAGGAGGAGGGTGCGGGTGCCCCCACGGGCGGCGGCGTGCGCGGTGGCGGCCGCGACGGTGGTACGCCCGCTGCCGCCGGGGCCCGTGATCAGGAGGGTACGCATGAGGGTGAACGGTACCGGTGGGGCGTCGGGGGCCGCCCGGCCCCGCGCCCGGGCCGCGGGGAGGGCCCCGGTGCGCGTTCCCGGCCGGTCCCGCCGGTGGTTCCGGGTCCCGCCCTACTTCGCTCCCGACTCCACGCGCTTCTTCAGCCCCGCCAGGGCCCGGTCGATGATGACCTTCTCGGCCTTGCGCTTGATCATGCCGAGCATCGGGATCTTGACGTCGACGGTCAGCCGGTAGGTGACCTCGGTCGTGCCCGGGCCGGCCGGCTCCAGGAGGTAGGTGCCGTCCAGGGAGCGGAGCATCTGGGACTTCACCAGGGTCCAGGAGACCTCGTGCTCGCCGTTCCAGGTGTAGGCGAGGGTCTGGTCGTCCTTGATCGCGCCGGCGTCCATGACGAGGCGCACCTGCTCGGCGCGGCCCTGGCCGTCGGCCTTGAGGACCTCCGCCTCCTTCACCTCACCGGTCCAGTCCGGGTAGCGGGCGAAGTCGGCGATCACCCCCATGACATCGGCCGGTGCGGCCTCGATCGTGATGCTCGAGCTGGTGTGTTCCGCCATCGCCGTGGCTCCTCCGGATGCGCGCCGGTCGTCGGGTCGCCGTGCGCGGTGCAGCGCACGTCTGTGCAGCGGAAGGCTACCGCGCACCGGACCGGCACAGCTCACCCCACCTGGGGCGTCCTCACCATTCGAGTGCCCAGGGCCGCCCGCTGCCCGCGAAGTGCCCCACGTTCACGCACTCGGTGGCGCCGATCCGCATCCGCCGCACCAGCGGCTGGTGCACGTGTCCGAACAGCGCGTAGCGGGGCCGGGTGCGGCGGATGGCGTCCAGCAGCGCCAGGCTGCCGCGTTCGAAGCGGCGCGCGACGGTGTCGTAGACCAGCTCCGGGACCTCCGGCGGGATGTGGGTGCACAGCACGTCCACCTCGCCCACGGCCTCGATCTTCGCCGCGTACTCCTCGTCGGTGATCTCGTAGGGCGTGCGCATGGGGGTGCGCAGGCCGCCGCCGACGAAGCCGAAGGTCCAGCCGCCGATCTCCACCCGTTCCCCGTCGAGGACGGTCGTGCCGGGCCGGGCGTACTCCTGCCACAGGGCCGGCATGTCGACGTTGCCGTAGGTGGCGTACGTCGGGGTGGGGAAGGCGGCGAACAGCTCGGCGTACTGCCTGCGCACCGCCTTCTCGATCGCCGCGGCCCGGTCCTCGTCGAGCCCCGCCCACAGCCGGGCGCCGAACGCGCGCGCCTCCTCGAAGCGGCGGGCGGTGCGCAGTTCGACGATGCGGTCGGCGTTCTCGGTGCCGAACAGGTCGGGGAAGATGCCGCGCGAGTGGTCGGCGTAGTCGAGGAAGAGCACCAGGTCGCCCAGGCAGACCAGGGCGTCGGCGCCCTCGCCGGCCCGGGCCAGGTCACGGGCGTTGCCGTGCACGTCGCTGACCACGTGGACGCGCGTGCGACGGCCGCCGCCTGGTGTGGTTGCCATGGCGATCAAGAGTAAGCGCGTGCAACGGCCCGGACAATGGGCCGGACCTGCGGTTACTGGCTCGTCGGTGAAGGGTTGGACTACTGTGCGCGAAGAAACACCCATCTGTGTGACGCAGCGAACATCTCGCCGGGCCCCCCTGTCGTGAAGGGCATACCGGCGGGTAACGTCCGGCCAGTCCAGTCGTGCTCAGGATTTCAACATGTGAATCCGCGAGTACCCGCCCAGCCTTGGACCGCACCGTCGCATCGCACAACGTCGTGGCGCCGGCGCCCTAAGAGGAGCAGCAGTCTTGCGCGAGTTCAGCCTTCCGGCTTTGTACGAGGTCCCTGCGGACGGCAACCTGACCGACATCGTCCGCAGAAACGCCGCGCAGCACCCCGACGTCGCCGTCATCGCCCGCAAGACCGGCGGCGCCTGGCAGGACGTGACGGCCACCGCCTTCCTCGCGGAGGTCCGCGCGGCCGCCAAGGGGCTGATCGCCTCCGGGGTCCAGCCGGGCGACCGGGTCGGGCTGATGTCCCGCACCCGCTACGAGTGGACGCTGCTGGACTTCGCGATCTGGAGCGCCGGCGCGGTCACCGTGCCGGTGTACGAGACCAGCTCGCCCGAGCAGGTGGCGTGGATCCTCGGCGACTCCGGCGCCAGCGCCTGCCTCGTGGAGCTCGACGCGCACGCGGCGGCCGTGGAGTCGGTGCGCGACCGGCTGCCCGCGTTGAAGAACGTGTGGCAGATCGACGCCGGCGGCGTCGAGGAACTGGGCCGCCTCGGCCGGGACGTCACCGACGGGACGGTCGAGGAGCGCAGCTCCCTCGCGAAGGCCGACGACCCGGCGACGATCGTCTACACCTCCGGCACCACCGGCCGTCCCAAGGGCTGTGTGCTCACCCACCGCAGCTTCTTCGCCGAGTGCGGCAACATCGTGGAGCGGCTGCGTCCGCTGTTCCGCACCGGCGAGTGCTCCGTGCTGCTCTTCCTGCCCCTCGCGCACGTCTTCGGGCGGCTGGTGCAGATCGCGCCCATGATGGCGCCGATCAGGCTGGGCTGCGTGCCGGACATCAAGAACCTCACCGACGAACTGGCCTCGTTCCGCCCGACGCTGATCCTGGGCGTGCCGCGGGTGTTCGAGAAGGTCTACAACTCGGCGCGCGCCAAGGCGCAGGCCGACGGCAAGGGCAGGATCTTCGACCGGGCGGCGGCCACGGCGATCGCCTACAGCCAGGCGCTGGACACCCCCTCGGGCCCGTCGCTGGGCCTGAGGATCAAGCACAAGGTGTTCGACAAGCTCGTCTTCGGCAAGCTGCGCGCGGTGCTGGGCGGGCGCGGCGAGTACGCCATCTCGGGCGGCGCCCCGCTGGGCGAGCGCCTGGGCCACTTCTTCCGCGGCATCGGCTTCAGCGTCCTGGAGGGCTACGGCCTGACCGAGTCCTGTGCGGCCACCGCGTTCAACCCGTGGGACCGGCAGAAGATCGGCACGGTCGGCCAGCCGCTGCCCGGTTCGGTGGTCCGCATCGCGGACGACGGCGAGGTGCTGCTGCACGGCGAGCACCTGTTCAAGGAGTACTGGAACAACCCGGGCGCGACGGCCGAGGCGCTGGCCGACGGCTGGTTCCACACCGGGGACATCGGCACCCTGGACGAGGACGGCTACCTGCGGATCACCGGCCGCAAGAAGGAGATCCTGGTCACGGCGGGCGGCAAGAACGTCGCCCCGGCGGTGATAGAGGACCGGATCCGCGCGCACGCGCTGGTCGCGGAGTGCATGGTGGTGGGCGACGGGCGGCCGTTCGTGGGCGCGCTGGTCACCATCGACGAGGAGTTCCTGGGCCGCTGGTGCGCCGAGCACGGCAAGCCGGCGGGTTCCACCGCGGCGTCCCTGAGCGAGGACCCGGACCTCCTCGCGGCGGTCCAGACGGCGATCGACGACGGCAACGCGGCGGTGTCGAAGGCGGAGTCGGTCCGCAAGTTCCGCATCCTGCCCGCCCAGTTCACGGAGGAGTCGGGGCACCTGACCCCGTCCCTGAAGCTGAAGCGGAACGTGGTGGCGAAGGACTACGCCCACGAGATCGAGGCGATCTACGCGAAGTAGGACGCGCCGGACCGGACGCGCGACGGCGCGGTGCCCGCACCCGGGCGCCGCGCCGTCGCGCGTCGCGGGGGTCCTACAGCAGCTTCCTCAGTTCCTCCGCCAGCAGGTCCCAGCGCCACTTCTCCTCGACCCACCGGCGGCCCCGCTCGCCCATCCTGCGGCGCAGCTCCGGGTCGCCGAGGAGGGTGACGACGCGCTCGGCGGTCCGGGCGGGGGAGCCACCGGGGACGACCCAGCCGGTCTCGCCGTCGAGCACCGCGTCGGGGGCGCCGCCGGAGTCGCCCGCGACGACGGGCAGCCCGGTCGCGGAGGCCTCCAGGTAGACGATCCCGAGCCCCTCGACGTCCAGCCCGCCGCGCCGGGTCCGGCAGGGCATCGCGAAGACGTCCCCGGCGCCGTAGTGGGCGGGCAGTTCCTCCCAGGGGACGGAGCCGGTGAAGCGGACGGAGCCGGCGACCCCGGTGCGCCGCGCGAGCGCGCGCAGGTCCTTCTCGTACGGGCCGCCGCCGACGATCAGCAGCACGGCGTCCGGCTCGGCCGCCAGGATCGCGGGCATGGCCTCGATCAGCGTGTCCTGCCCCTTGCGCGGCACCAGCCGCGAGACGCACACGACCACCGGACGGTCGGTCAGCCCGAGCCGCGCCCGGACCTCGTCGCCGCCCGAGCCGGGGTGGAAGGTCTTCTCGTCGACCCCGGGCGGCAGCTGCACCATCCGGGAGGCCGCCTCGGGGGTCAGCGCGGCGGCGATCCGCGAGCGCGTGTACTCGCCGAGGTAGGTGATCGTGTCCGTGGACTGCCCGATCCGGCGCAGCAGCTGCCGCGCGGCGGGCAGCTGGGCCCATCCGGCCTCGTGGCCGTGGGTGGTGGCCACGATCCGCTCGGCGCCGGCCCGGCGCAGCGCCGGCGCCATCAGTCCGAGCGGCGCCGCCGCCCCGAACCACACCGAGGTGCAGCCGTGCTCGCGCAGCAGCCCGACGGCCCGCCGGGTGACCCGCGGGGTCGGCAGCAGCATCGTCGTACGGTCGCGCACGACGGTGAAGGGCTGCTCGGCGTCGAAGGCGGCCGTCGCCCGGACGCCCTCCCGGGTGTGCTTCCAGGTGGAGGCGTAGACGACGAGGCGCTCGGGGTCGAGCCGCAGCGCCATGTTGTGCAGGAACGCCTGGATGCCGCCGGGCCGGGGCGGGAAGTCGTTGGTCACGATCAGGGTCTTGTGCATCGCCGCAGACCCTACCGAACACCGTTTCCCGTCCGGCCACGGCGGCGCTCGGTGGCCCCCGCGCAGGTCCCCGGGACATCATGGCCCTTCGGGACCGCACACCGGACGGGCAGGGAGCGCATGAAGACGACGGCCGCGCGGGAGTCCCCCGCCCCGCTGCTGCTCCTGTGGGGGCTGACGCGCGCCGCCCTGCTGCTGTGCGTCCTGAAGGTGGTCGTCCTTCCCGGCCCGGACGTCACCAGCGACGTGTCGGTGATCTACCGGGGCTGGTACGAGGTCCTGCGCACCGGGACGTTCCCGCTGGACGACGTCACCTGGCAGTACCCGCCCGCCGCGGCCCTGGCGATCCTCTCCCCCGGCCTGCTGCCCTTCCTGGAGTACGCCACCGCGTTCTTCGCCCTGGCGCTCCTCGCCGACCTGGCCGTCCTGGTCCTGCTGGTGCGCGCCGGCCGGCGCCCCGGCCGGTCGCCGCGCGGCGCCCGGGTGTGGGTGGCGGGCGTGCCGCTGCTCGGGCCGACGGTGTACGCCCGCTACGACGTGATGGTGACGGCGGTGGCGGTGGCCGCGCTGCTGGCCACCGCCCGGCACCCCCGGCTGGCGGGGGCGCTCGCGGGCTTCGGGGCGCTGCTGAAGGTGTGGCCGGCGATGCTGCTCCTCGGGGTCCGCCGGCGCGGTGCCTGGGCGTCGGCCGCCGTGACCGGCGCCGGTGTCGCGGCCCTGTTCGCCGCCCTGATGCCGGGTGCGTTCGCGTTCCTGACCTTCCAGCGCGACCGGGGCACGGAGGTCGAGTCGCTGGGCGCGCTCGTCCTCCACGTCGCCCGGCACCACGGCTGGGACGGCGAGGTGCTGCTCAACTACGGCTCGGTGGAGTTCCTCGGCCCGTACGTGTCCTGGGTGAGCACGGGCGCGCTGCTGCTGTCCGGGGCCGCCTTCGGCTGGCTGGTGCGGTGGCGGCTGCTGGCCACCCGTTTCGAGGCGCACACCGTCGCCGACGCGGCGTTCACGGCGGTGCTGATGTTCACCGTCACCAGCCGGGTGATCAGCCCGCAGTACATGGTGTGGCTGGTCGGGCTCGCGGCGGTGTGCCGGTGCTTCGGCGAGAGCCGGATGCGGCTGCCGGTCGCCCTGGTGCTGGCCGCGTCCGCCGTGACGGTGCTGGAGTTCCCGGTGTGGTTCGCCCACGTCGTGGCCAGTGACCCGCTCGGGATCGCCCTCCTGGTCGTCCGCAACGGCCTGCTGGTCGCCGCGGCCCTGCTCGCGGCCCGCGTCCTGTGGCGCGCGACCGTCCCCCGGCGCCGCCCGCTCCCCGCGGTCCCTCAGCCGGCCCGCGCCACCGGGTCCCCGGTCTCCTCCTGATCCCGGGCCCTCCGGAACGGCACCAGCAGCGCCGCGCACTGCACCGCCATGGCGAGGGCCAGCGCGAGGGCCACCCCGGGCAGGCCCAGGCCGGTCAGCGCGTACGCCAGCGGCAGCTGGACGGCCGTGCCGAGCACCGTCACGCGCAGCACCGCCGAGGCGCCGCCGCTGCCCTCGAAGACCCCGCCGAGCGCGATGCAGCAGGCCATCAGCAGCAGGTACGGGCCGACGCAGCGCAGGAACAGCACGCCCTCGCGCGCGACGTCGGGTCCGGCGCCGAAGGCGGCCATGGTCCAGGGGGCCGTGGCGGCCAGCAGCACGGCGGCCACGGCGCCCGCCGTCCCGGAGACCAGCACGGCCTGCCGGCCGATCGCCCGCCGCGCCTGCCCGCTCCCGGCCCCGCGCGTGTGCGCCGTGTGGATCGAGGCGGCCTGCCGCACGGCGTAGAAGGCCATGGTGGCGACGTACAGGACCTTGTAGGCGATCGCGTAGGCGGCCACCGCGGTCACCCCGAGGCGGGCCACGATCGCGACCAGCGCCAGGGTGCCGGTCTGCCGCACGGTGAAGTCGGCGGACATGGGCAGCCCGGTGGCCAGGGTCCGGCGCAGCGAGACGGCGACGGGCTCGCCCGGGTCGGCGGCCCGTGCCTCGCGCAGCAGCCCCTCGCGCCGCAGCGCGAGCAGGCCCGCGCCCAGGGCGACCAGCCGGCCCAGCACCGTGGAGACGGCGGCGCCCCGGACGCCGTACAGGTGGATCAGGAACGGGTCGCCGGCCAGGATCAGTCCGTTGGCCAGCAGTGCGAGCCGCATCGGGGTGCGGGTGTCGCCCGCGCCCTTGAGGATGCCGTCGACGAGGGTCTGGGCGAAGAAGACGGCGGTGCCCGGGAGGGAGACCGCGAAGTAGTCCACGGCGAGCGGCAGCGCGGCCCCCTCGTCCCCGCCCGCGCCCAGCACCAGCCGGGCCAGCGGCTCCCGCACCACCAGCCCGCCCACCACGACCACCGGTGTCACGACCGCGTACAGCGCCCAGCCGCCGCGCACCGCCGCACGCACCGCGCCCGGGTCCCGCGCGCCCCTGGCGTGCGCGACGAGCACGGTCGTGCCGGAGCCGAAGACCAGGGCGACCCCGAGCAGCACGTTCTCGGTGTTCGTCGCCACCGCCACGGCGGCCACGGCGGGACCGCCCAGCCGGGAGACCCAGAGGGTGCTGACGATCCCGGCGGCGACGGAGGCCAGCAGCGAGAAGTAGACGGGGTGGGCGAGCGACACGAGCTGTGCGCGGTGGGCGTTCACTGCGCGGCCTCCTTCGGACGCGTACCTCGATTCGAGGTAGCTCGGAAAGAGGTAGCATGCGTCCCACGCCCCCCGCAAGGAGGGGCGCCCGGGGAAACGCGAGGAGGAACGCGTCCGCATGCTGGAGCTGTCGATCCTGGGCTTCCTGGCCGAAGAGCCGCTGCACGGCTACGAGTTGAAGGAACGCATCAAGGCGCTGAACGGCCATGTCCGCCCGGTCAGCGACGGGGCGCTGTACCCCGCGATCACCCGGCTCGTCACCGCGGGCCTGCTCGAGCAGCACACGGGGCCGGGTGCGAGCGCCGCCCCGCGCCGTGTCCTCTCCCTCACCGAGGCCGGCCGCGCGGACCTGCTGGCGCGGCTGCGCCGGCCGAAGCAGGTGGAGATCACCGACCAGGTGCGCTTCAACACCGTGCTGGCCTTCCTGCGCCACCTGCCGGACCGCCGGGAACAGGCCGCGGTGCTGCGCCGCCGCCTGGACTTCCTCCGGACACCGGCGAGCTTCTTCTACCGGGACGGCGATCCGGTGCGCGCGGAGGAGGCCGACGACCTGTTCCGGCAGGGGGTGCTGCGGGTCGCGCGGGCCACGGGCGAGGCGGAGCGCGCGTGGCTGCGGGAGGCCATCGCGGAGCTGGAGCAGCCGGACTGAGCCCCCGCTCCGCCGGGCCGGGTCAGCCGAGCCGGTCCCGCAGGTGGTCCCGCCACAGCGCCGTGAACTCCTCCCGGGTGGTGCCCAGCACCCGGTCCATCGCGTCCTCGACCGCGCCCTCCCGCTGCCGGTGCGCGCCCACGGCCCGGTAGAACGCGCCCAGGCGTTCCTCGCCCCAGCGGTCGGCGATGAGGCGGCAGGCCGTCCAGCCGCTCTCGTAGGCCCGGGCCAGCCGGTCGGAGTCGCCGGAGAAACCGAAGTCCCCGTCGTCCGGCAGCGCCGCGGGCACCTCCCCCCGGCCCACCGCGCGGGCGAGTTCGGGCGCGGTCTCGGTCGGGCCGCGCCCGCCGCCGCGGTAGCCGACCCAGTCGGCGAAGCCCTCGGACAGCCACAGCGGGGTCGCGGCGGAGGTGTGGGCGCGGGTGGCGACATGGGTGGCCTCGTGGGTGAGCACGACCTGCCGGCCCCAGTCGCCGAGCAGCCCGAAGGCGTCCGGGTTGACGATGATCCGGTCCGCGGGCGCCCGCGCCCCGGTACCGGTCTCGCCGGTGGTGACCGCCGCGATCCCCCGGTAGGAGGAGGCGGGCGAGCCCAGCAGGCCCGCCATGTCCTCCAGGGACTCCGGCACCAGGACGACGACGCGCCGGGCCCAGTCCCGGCCCCACGCGTCCGACACCGCGGGCACCGCGCGGTCGGCCAGCCCGGCGTAGTCGCGCAGTCTCGCGGCGGACTGCCCGACGCCGAGCACCAGGCTCCGTTCGCCCCGGACCGCCCGGACCGGGCCCTGGTCCCACAGCTGCCGGCCCGACCTGCTCGCGGGCCGGTCGGAGTCGACGGACCACCGGCCGTCCGCGCCGCGGCTCAGGCGCAGGGTGCGGGCGGTGGTGACCGGGGACCGGTCGTGGCCCTCGACGCGGTAGCTCAGGTCGGCCAGGACGGTGGCGGTGTCACCGGTGCGGTCGAGGGCGGTCACGCGGTAGGACCAGTCCGCCAGCGGTACGGCGCGCAGGTTGTCGAACCCGCCCCGGGTCCCGGTGCGGGCGTGGGCGGCGGCGTCGTGGTCGAGGACCGCCGCCGCCCGCCGGTCGAGGAGCGACTGCACCTCGGCGCGGACGCCGTCGGCGGCCGGCCTCCCGCCGCACGCCACCAGGGAGACGAGCAGCAGACACAGCGCCGCCACCGGCGCTCCCCGGACCCGCCCTCGACCAGCCATCTCCCCGAGGGTACGAGCACCGGACGGCTTCGGTCAGACCCTGGTGACCGAAGAGACCGGCATCATCCCGACCGGGTCGTGGCGCACGGGGGCGCCGGGGTAGGGCGCGTGGATCACCTGGCCGTTGCCCACGTACATCCCGACGTGGCTGGCGTCGGACCGGTAGAGCACCAGGTCGCCGGGGCGCGCCTCGGAGAGCGGGACCTGCCGGCCGGCGTACCGCTGGGCCTGCGAGGTGCGCGGCAGGGACACCCCGGCCTGCGCGTACGCCCACTGCGTCAGTCCCGAACAGTCGAAGGCGCCGGGCCCGCTGGCGCCCCACACGTAGGGCCTGCCGAGGGCGGAGCGGACGGCGGCCACGGCGGCGGCCGCGCGTGCCGAGGCCGGTGCGGCCGCACCCGGGCCGTACAGGTGCGCACGGCCGGAGCGGGTGGCGCGGTCGTAGGCGGCGCGTTCACCGGGCGGGAGGGAGTTGAGCAGCCGGCGGGCCTCGGCGAGTTTGCCCTCGACGGTCCTCTTGTGGGCGGCGACCGCCTCACGGCTCCTGTCCAGCGCGCGCAGCGTGCGGGCCGCCTCCGCGCGGTCCTGGGCGAGGGAGCGCAGGGCGCCCCGCAGTTTCCTGAGCTCACCGGCCTGGTGGGCGGTGATCCGGTCGAGGACGGAGGCCCTCTCCAGATAGTCCTCCGGGTCGTCGGAGAGCAGCAGCGCGAGGGAGGGGTCGAGACCGCCGGAGCGGTACTGGGCGCCGGCGAGCGGACCGAGCGACTCCCGCATGGTGTTGATCCGCTCCTGCTGCCGGGCGATCCCGTCCTGTGCGGTGCGGACCCGCCGGCGCAGGTCGTCGGCGCGCTCGTCGGCCGCGTTGTAGGCCTCGGTGGCCTTCTCGGCCTCCTCGTAGAGGCGGTCCACCTCGGCCCGGGTGTCGTCGTGCGGCGTGGCCGCGGCCGGTACCGCGCCCAGGGCGGCGGCCGTGACGGACAGCAGACCGACGGCGGCGACGGCGCCCCGGTCGGATCCGAAGGACGGTGCAGGACGGCGATGGGACCCCACGGGAAGCCGCGCTCCTTCCGCTGGCGGACGGGAAACGCGGCAGACAGTAGCGCCGGCGACGGCGGGCGGACCAACGCCCGCGGCGGCCTCCTACGGCGGCGCCCCGCCTGCGACGCAGGTCACGGGCGGGGCGGGGGCCGGTCGGCGCCGGTGCGATTCCCCCGTTCGGAGGCACGACGGGCCGGTCTCGCGGGGAGGGCGGAGGGGCAGGGGCGGAGGGGCCTAGACGCGGACGCCGAACATGAACGGGCCGCCGATGGTGTTCATCGACTCGTAGCGCACGACGGTGCCGGTGCGCGGGGCGTGGATGATCTGGCCGTTGCCCGCGTACAGGCCCACGTGGTGCAGGTCGTTGAAGAAGAAGACCAGGTCGCCGACCTTGAGCTGGCTCACCGAGTAGATCCTGGTGCCCGCGCCGGTCTGCGCCTCGGAGGTGCGCGGGATGCCGACGCCGGCCTGGGCGTACGCCCACTGGGTCAGGCCCGAGCAGTCGTAGGAGGACGGGCCGGTGGCGCCGTAGACGTAGGGGCTGCCGAGCTTGCTCTGGGCGGCGGCGAAGGCGGCGGCGGCGCGGCCGGAGCCGGCCGGGACGTCGGCGGAGAGGGCCTCGCGCTCGCTGGTGCGGGTGGCGCGGTTCTGCTCCTCGGCGAGCTGCGCCTTCTCCGCGGCGGTCAGGCTGTTGAGCAGCTTCTGCGCGGCGGCGAGCTTGCCCTGGACTTCCTTCTTCTTCTTGCCCAGTTCGGTGCGGGTGGAGGCGAGGTCCTCGAGCTTCTCGGACGCCTCGGAGCGCTGCTGGGCGAGTTCGCGCTGCTTCTCCTGGATCTTCTTCAGCGCGTCGACCTGCTGGGTGCTCAACTGGTCGAGGGTGGACGCCTTGTCGAGGTAGTCGTCCGGGTCGGAGGAGAGGAAGAGCTGGACCGAGGGGTCGATGCCGCCGCTGCGGTACTGGGCGCTGGCCATCGAACCGAGGCCGTCGCGCAGCTCGTTGAGCTCCTGCTGACCGCGGGCGA
The DNA here is from genome assembly GCF_009852415.1 of Streptomyces sp. Tu 3180. Taxonomy (NCBI): domain Bacteria; kingdom Bacillati; phylum Actinomycetota; class Actinomycetes; order Kitasatosporales; family Streptomycetaceae; genus Streptomyces; species Streptomyces sp. Tu 3180. Next base: position 2,453,776 of record NZ_WOXS01000002.1, read on the forward strand.
CGTCGTCCTGGATGGCGGAGATCTCCTTCTGGAGCTTCTCCTGCTTCTCCTTGGCCCCGTTGTACTTCTCGGTGGCCTGCTCGGCCTGCTCGTAGAGCTTGTCGACCTTCGCCTTCACCTCGTCCTTGCTCGGCTTCTCGCTGGGGGCGGCGTTGGCGGCCTGCGAGCTCAGGGCGACGGCAGCTGCGGCAGCGGTGGTGAGCACGGTCACGCGCGCACGGCTCGGCTGCTTGGGACGACGGTGGGACGCCACGGAGACGAGCTCCTTCTCGAGGGTGATCTCGCGGTCGAGGGTTCGAGGCCGACCCTAATGATTCTCTTGTGATCAGTTCAAATCCCCGGACACAAAATCTTCGTCACAGCGTGTTTATTCGGCCTCAACTCACCTGCAGTGATGCCGGGCTGACGCTACGTCGCGTGACGGTTCCGTCAATTCGGGCATAGATCACGTACGTTGCACGAGGGACGGAAGCCGGCCAGGTGCTAGGAAAGCCTCTTGAGGAGCACCGCCGACGCGACCGGACGGGCGCCGGCGCGGGCCACCCCGTCGGCCACCTCGCGGTCGGTGGAGGCGACGATGACGGGCCGGCCCGGCGGCTCGGCGCGCACCAGCTGGCGGATCAGCTCGTCGGCGGTGACGCCCGGCTTGGAGAACAGCACCCGCACCCCGCGCGGCGGCGCCAGCAGCACCGGCGCGGCCAGTTCGGCGCCGTCGAAGACGCACGTCACCTCCGCACCGGTCTGGGCGGCGAGCTGGGCGAGCTGGCCCAGGAGCCTGAGCCGCTGCTTCTCCAGGGGCATCTGGGGATAGCCGGTCTTGGTGACGTTGTAGCCGTCGACGACGAGGTGCGCCTGCGGCAGCGCCAGCAGCTGGTCGAGGACGGCGGGGTCGTCCTCGGACAGCGCGCGGGCGGCGATGTCCTTCGGGGTCATGCGGCCGGGCTCGACGGCGTCCACGGTCTCGGCGGGCCGCACGGACACCGGGGGCAGCGCGAGCTCGCGCCGCAGTCCCTGGGCGGCGTCCAGCACGGTGTCCAGCAGCAGCCGCACCCGCATGTCCTCGACGCTGCGGCCCTCCCGGGCCGCCCGGCGCGCGGCCTCCAGCGCGGCCTCGGTCTCCCCCAGCCGCGCCCTGAGGCGCCGGCTCTCGCTCTCGGCGGCCGACACCTGGGCCTGCCCCTCGGCGCGGACCGCCTCCATCTCGCCCCGCAGCTTGCGCAGGGCGGCCTCGCCGCGCTTGACGTCGCTGAGCGCGGAGCGCAGCTTGCGGTGCAGCGACTCGGCTTCCTTCTTCGACGACTCCAGCTCGGCGCGCAGCCGCTCGGTCTCGGCCCTGGTGTGCTCGCGGGCCCGGGCGAGTTCGGCGCGCAGCCGCTCCATCTCGGCCCGGGTCTCCTCGTCGGCGCGCTCGGCGTCGGCGCGCTGCGCCTCCTCGCCGGCGGCGGTCACCAGCTTGACCCAGCCGGCCGGGCGGAGCACGTAGGCCGCGGCCGCCACGTCGAGCGGGTCCGCGGCCGGGGGCGGGGAGCCCGAGTCGAGGGCGCCGGTCAGTTCCGGCTGGGCCTCTCTGAGCTTCTCCCCGATGCGCTGCCGGAACAGCGGATCGCTCTCCAGCGCCGTGGCCATGGCGTTGCCGGCGAACTTGGCGCGGCGGCTGGGGGTGAACCGGGCGTACTGCCGCAGCTGGGCGGGCAGCTCGGTGACCGTCAGCCCGCCGAAGCCGTCGGCGACGATCTGGACGACCCGGCGGCGCACCCCGTCGGGCAGCGGACGGTCGAGCACCTCGGCGGCGCCGTCCTGCGGCCCCCCGCCCGTGGTCTCCACCATCCGTCACACCCCAATGCCTGTGTGCGACCCCCGTGCGGGGTCGCCGTCAGCGGGGCCCGCCCCCCTTCAGGAGCCGGCACCCGGCCTGTCCACGAGTTCCACCTGGTCCACGGCGTTGCACCAGCGGCACCGCACCGACTCGATCGTCTCATCGAGCACCTCGCGCTCCTCGACACTGGGCTCTCCGGCCAGGTCGAGGTGGACGTACTCGACGACCTTCGACGAGCGGGTCACGTCGAACCGGGTGAGGTTGCCGCAGAGGGTGCAGCGCCACCGCGTCGAGGCGGTCGGCAGAGGAACCGTCATCGTGGCTGTTCGCCTTCCTTCCAGTGTCCGTGACACACCGGCTCCCCGGTGCGTGTGGCTCGTAACCCTACGGCCTGCCGGGTCCCGGCCGCCCGCCCGTCCACGGCGGCGAGGCGGTCTGTGCGGTTGCGTCCGGTTACGTCATGCTCTGTGTTCATGATCCGCGACTGGAGCGCGTCGGCCGCCGGGGCCCTGCGGGGTTCGCCGGCCCCGGTGACCCACACCCTCGTCGTCCTGTGCTGCCTGGTCTTCCTGCTCGGGCCGGCCTCGGGCCTGAATCCGGCCCACGGTTCCGAGGAGGAGCTGCTCGCCGCGCAGCGGGCCTACTTCCGGCGCTGGGGCGTGATCCCCGCAGACCTGTTCGAAGGATCCCCCGGGGCCCTCCTCACCCCCGCCACGGCGCTGTTCGTCCACGGCGGCTGGGTGCACCTGCTCGGCAACATGCTCTTCCTCCACGTCTTCGGAGTGATGACCGAGGCGCGGATGGGCCGCGTGCGGTTCACCGTGTGCTACGTGGGCTGCGGCTACCTCGCCCTGCTGGGGTACGCCGCCGCCCACGCGGGCTCCGGACAGCCCCTGGTCGGGGCCTCCGGGGCGATCTCGGCGGTCCTCGGCGCGTTCCTCTTCCTGTTCCCCCGGGCGCGGGTGACCAGTCTCCTGCCGTTCCTGTTCTTCCTGCCGGTGCGCTTCCCGGCGTGGGTGGTGCTGCCGCTGTGGGCGGCGCTGCAGTGGGCGGCGGCCGGGCAGGCGGCCGACGGGCCGGGGGTGGCGTACCTGGCGCACCTGGTGGGGTTCGGGCTGGGCCTCGGCTACGCGTGGCTGCGTTTCGGGCGGGCGGCCGCCGTGTCCCGCCGGGGGGCGGCCCCCGGTCCCGGACGGGGCACGGCGGCACGAACGCGTCCGGTGGACCGCGAGTAGGGTGAAGGCCCCAGCAGCGGCCCCCGAGGGAGAGAACCAGCCGTGATCACCGCGATCGTCCTCATCAAGACCAGCGTGGACCGGATCCCCGAGATCGCGGAACAGATCGCCGCGCTGGACAGCGTCAGCGAGGTCTTCTCCGTCACCGGCACCTACGACCTGATCGCCATGGTCCGGGTCCGGCAGCACGAGGACCTGGCGGAGGTCATCCCGGGCCGGATCAGCAAGATCCCCGGCGTGGAGGGGACCGACACGCACGTGGCGTTCCGCACGTACTCGCAGCACGACCTGGAGGCGGCGTTCGCCATCGGCCTGGACAGCTGAGGAACGGGCGCGGGACGGCCGGGGCGCGGCGGACGCGGCGTCCATGAGGAGTTCTTCATCTCCGGCTCATCCGCGCCCTCCGGTTCCCGCCGCAGCATCGGGGCCATGGTCTTCACTCGCCGGATGGCGGCCCTGGCCGCCGTCGTACTGATCCCCCTGGGCGTGGCCGCCACGAGCTTCGCCCTCGCCGACAGTCCCGAACCGCCCAAGGTCCCGCCGCGGGTGGAACTGGACAGCGGCTCCCCCACCCCGACGCCCACGGCCCCGTCCGCGCGGCCCGAACCGACGCCGAGCGACGAGGTCGTCTCCCGGCCTCCGGTGACCGACAGCCCAGCGGGTGATGACGATGACGACGACCGCGGCCGGGACTCCTCGGACGACGGACCCGGCGGGGACGACGGACCGGGTGACGACGGCTGACGGTGTCCGCCGGCGGATATCCGCCCGGGTCCGCATCCTGCTGTGGCTGCTGTTCGTCATGGCCGTCGCGCTCGCCTCGGTCGCCATGACCACCCGCTCCTTCCTGCTGCGGGACGTCGACGACCGGATCAACGGGCTGCTCACCCAGGAGGCCGGCGAGTTCGCCAACTTCGAGCGGCGGGGCTTCGACCCGGAGACGGGCCGGCCGTTCACCGACCCGGACCGGCTGCTGCGGGTTTTCCTGGAGCGGCAGTACGCCGACCCGGACGAGGAGCTGATCGGTCTGGTGGCCCGCCGGAACGGCGGCCCGGCGCAGATCATCCAGCCGCGCGACCTGCCCGTCGCGCTGCCGCTGCACCGGGACCCCGACGCCAGGCGCCGCGTCTTCGACTCGCCCGAACCCTCCGGCGTGCTGCACCGGCCCGAGGGGGAGATCCGCTGGGCCAAGGTGTCCGTGGCCCGGTACGGCGGCGGCGACCCGGCGGCGGCGTTCGTCGTCGCCTTCCACCCCGAGCGCGAAGTGGCCCGGGTGGACGAGGTGTTCCGGGTGCTGCTCGCCATCTCCGGGGTCGCGCTGCTGCTGACCACCGGCATCGGCTGGGCGGTCGCCGGGCGGATCCTGCAGCCCGTGCGGCTGGTGCGCACCGCCGCCGCGCAGCTCACCGAGCAGGACCTCACCCGCCGCATCCCGGTGCGCGGCCGCGACGACATCGCGGCCCTCGCCGAGACGTTCAACGCGATGCTCGACCGGCTGGAGCGGGCCTTCGCCACCCAGCGGCAGTTCGTCGACGACGCCGGTCACGAGCTGCGCACCCCGATCACCATCGTGCGCGGCCATCTGGAGCTGATGGGCGACGACCCGGCCGAACGCGAGGAGACCGTCCGCCTGGTCACCGACGAACTGGACCGGATGAGCCGCATCGTGGAGGACCTGCTGCTGCTCGCCAAGGCCGAACGCCCCGACTTCGTCACCCCGGAGCCGGTGCAGCTCGCCGAACTCACCGCCGACGTCTACGTCAAGGCCCGCACCCTGGGCGAACGCGACTGGCGGCTCACCGGGACGGCGGACCGGGAGGCGCAGCTGGACCCGCAGCGCATCACCCAGGCCATGGTGCAGCTGGCGCAGAACGCGGTGCAGCACACCACCACCGGCCAGACCATCCGCATCGGCTCCCGCGCCGAGGGCTCCCGCATCGAGCTGTACGTCGCCGACTCCGGCCCCGGTGTCCGGCCGCAGGACCGGGAGCTGGTCTTCGAACGCTTCCGGCGCGGCACCTCCCGGCGCGGCGCGCGCGGTTCGGGCGCCGGGCTCGGCCTGTCGATCGTCAAGGCGATCGCGGAGGGCCACGGCGGCCGGGTCCGCCTGCACGACACCGAGGGCGGCGGCGCCACCTTCGTACTCACCTTTGAGGAGGCACCCAGGTGAACCGGATCCTGATCGTCGAGGACGAGGAGCGCATCGCCTCCTTCGTGGAGAAGGGCCTGCGCGCCAACGGCTTCACCACCACCGTCGTCCCCGACGGCGAGAGCGGCTACGCGTACGCGCTGACCGGGGGGTTCGACCTGGTCGTCCTGGACATCGGGCTGCCCGGCCGGGACGGCTTCACGGTCCTGCGCGAGCTGCGCGAGTCCCGGGTGACGACGCCGGTGATCGTGCTGACCGCCCGGGACTCGGTGCGCGACACGGTGGCCGGCCTGGAGGGCGGCGCCGACGACTGGATGACCAAGCCGTTCCGCTTCGAGGAACTGCTCGCCCGGGTACGGCTGCGGCTGCGCACGGCGGCCCGCGCGCCGGAGGTGACGGTACTGAGGTCCGGCGACCTCTCCCTGGACCTGCGCACCCGCAGGGCGCGGGCCGCGGAGCGCACCGTCGACCTGACGGCCCGTGAGTTCGTGCTGCTGGAACTGTTCCTGAGGCACCCCGGGCAGGTGCTCTCCCGCGAGCAGATCCTGTCCCACGTGTGGGGCTACGACTTCGACCCGGGCTCCAACATCGTGGACGTCTACGTACGGGCGCTGCGCAAGAAGCTCGGCGCGGAGAGGGTGGAGACGGTCCGCGGGATGGGCTACCGGCTCCCCGCGTGAGGTCCCCCGCCGCCGGGTGAAGTTCCCTTCATCTTCGGCTCATCGACGGCTCACGGCCCGGGTGAATGCTCGATGACGTGAGCCTGAATCCCCGACTGACCGCCGCCCTGTGCGTGGCCCTGTCACTGTGCGCGCTGCTCGCGGTGCCCGGCAACTTCCCCGGCCTGAGCGGGGACGCGCGCCTCACCCTCGCCGTGTTCGCGCTGGCGACCTGCGCCTGGATCGGCACGCCGGTCGACGACACCTACATCGCGCTGGGCGCCGGACTCGCGCTGACGGTGACCGGGGTGATCAGCAGCGACACCCTCTTCGGCACCCTGGGCGACTCCACGGTGTGGCTGCTGATCTGCGCGTTCGTCCTCGCGGCCGCGGTGACCCGGACCGGGCTCGCCGGGCGGGCGGCCGCCTTCCTGGTCGGCGGGGCGCGCACGGTGCGGCAGTTGACGCACCTGACGACCGCCGCACTGGTCGTCACCGCGTTCGCGGTGCCCGCCACCTCGGGCCGTGCGGCGCTCGCGCTGCCGGTGTTCCTGGCCCTCGCCAAGGCGCTCGCGGACCGGAAACGGCTGGTCGTGATGCTGGCGCTGCTGTTCCCGACCGTGATCCTGCTGTCCGCGGTGGCGACCCTGATCGGTGCGGGCGCGCACCTGATCACCGTGTCGGTGCTGTGGGAGGCCACCGGGGACCGGGTCGGCTTCACGCAGTGGCTGCTGCTGGGGCTGCCGCTGGCGGTGGCCTCCTCCCACCTCGCCGCCGAGGCCGTCCTGTTGACCACCACCCGGCGCGCCGACCGCGGGGGTCCGGTGCACATCACCGCCGAGGAGATCCAGCGGCACAGCGACCGCCCGGTCACCGGCCCCTGGACGCAGGCCGAGAAGCGCTGCGCCCTGCTGCTCGCCACGGTCGTCGCCCTGTGGTGCAGCGAGCCGCTGCACCGGGTGCCGCCGGCCGTGGTGGCGCTGATCGGCGCGGTCGTCGCCGCCTCGCCGGCGCTGGGCACCGTACGGCTGAAGGACGCGCTGAGGACGGTGCCCTGGTCGCTGCTGCTGTTCATGGCGGCGACCATGGCGATGGGCGTGGCGCTCGCCGAGTCGGGTGCGGCGAAGTGGCTGGTCGGGGGGGTGCCGTCGGGCATCACCCCGGTGATGTTCCTGGGGGTCGTCGTCGCGGTCGGCACGGCCGCCCACCTCGTCCTGCAGTCCCGTTCCGCCCGTTCCTCGGTGCTGGTCCCGCTGGTGGTCGCGGCGGCCGCGGGCGCCGGGGTGAACCCGGTCGCGGCGGCGCTGGCCTCCACCGCCGCCGCGGGCTTCTGCCACACGCTGCCGGCCTCCGCGAAACCGGTCACGCTCTTCGCGGAGATCCCCGGCACCCCCACCTACACCCCGCGCGACCTGCTGCGGCTGTCCGCCGTGCTGGCCCCGCTGACCGCCGCCCTGGTCCTGCTGTTCGCCGTCGCGGTGTGGCCGCTGCTCGGCGTCCCCGTGACCCGCTAGCCCTCCCCGAACCACCGAGGCCCGGCCCGCCGGGCCTCCCGTCCCACCAGGAGTGATCGCATGCTCACCCGTGTCGTCGTAGCCCCCAGCGGCTTCAAGGAGTCGCTGTCCGCCGAGGCCGCCGCCGACGCCATCGCGGCGGGCGTCCGCCGGGTCCTGCCGGACGCGGAGATCGACCGGATCCCGCTGGTGGACGGCGGCGAGGGCACGGCCCCGGCGCTGGCCGCCGCGACCGGCGGGCGGCTGGTCGCCCTGGCCGCCACGGGCCCGGTCGGCGAACCGGTCGGCACGCACTTCGCGCTCCTCGGCTCCCGGGAGACCGCGGTGGTGGAGATGGCGGCGGTCGCGGGCCTCTCCCTGGTCCCGCGCACCCGGCGCGACCCCGGCGCCACGACCACGTACGGCGTCGGCGAGCTGATCCGCGCGGCGCTCGACCAGGGCGTGCGGCGCGTCCTGGTCGGCTGCGGCGACTCGGGCACCTCCGACGGCGGCGCGGGCGCGCTCCAGGCCCTCGGCGCCCGGCTGCTGGATGCGGACGGTTTCGAACTGCCGCGGGGCGGACGTGAGTTGACGCGCCTGGCGCGCATCGACCCGGCCGGCCTCGATCCCCGGCTGGACGACGTGGAGCTCCTCGTCGCCTGCAACCCCTTCAACGTGCTGTGCGGCGAGCGGGGCGTGGCCCGGGTGTTCGGCCCGCAGAAGGGGGCGACCCCGGCCCAGGTCGAGGAGTTGTCGGCGGGACTGGAGAACTGGGCGCGCGTCCTCACCCGCGATCTCGCCGTCACCGGCACCGATCTGCGCCACGGCCCCGGCACGGGCGCCTCCGGCGGGCTCGGCGCCGGTCTCGCCGCCCTCGGCGCGCGTCTCCTCCCCCGCTTCGACGTCCTGCTGGACCACCTCGACCTGGACGCCCGGCTGGCCCGCGCCGACCTGGTCGTCACCGCCGAGGGCGCCCTGGACCACCAGACGCCGCGCGGCAAGGTCCCGGCGGAGGTGGCCCGCCGCGCCAAGCGGTACGGGCGCCCGGTGCTCGCGCTGGCGGGGACGCTCGGCGAGGGGGCGCACGACGTGCCGGGCGTGGACGCCTGCCACGGCATCCTGCCCGCCCCGATGGCCCTCGCCGAGGCCCTGGTCCGCGGCGCCGAACTCCTCACCGACGCCACGGAACGGGCCCTGCGGATGATCGTCCTGGGCGCCCGGCTACCGGTTCACGCGGAGCCGGCCGCCGCGGTGCGCGCCGAGGTGTCGGGCACGCACCGCCCGTCCACCGTGCGGTAGTTCCACTTCGCCCCGTCCCGCACGAGCTCCCCGACCGCCCGCACGAACCGCTCCACGTGCTCGTCCGGCGTGCCCGCGCCGAAGCTGACGCGGATGGCGTTGAGGGACCTCTCCCCCGGTGCCGCCTCGGGGGCGCCGCACTCGCCCTGGGCCTCCGGGTCACCGCCGAGCAGCCTGCGCACCAGCGGGTGGGCGCAGAACAGCCCGTCGCGTACGCCGATGCCGTACTCGGCGGACAGCGCCGCGGCGAAGTGGGAGCTGTTCCAGCCCTCGACGACGAAGGAGAGCACGCCGACGCGCGGGGCGTCGTCCCCGAACAGGGACAGGAACCGCACCTCGGGGACGTCCGCGAGCCCCTCGCGCACCGTGCGGATCAGGTGCTCCTCACGCGCGGCCAGCGCGTCGAAGCCGGCCTCGGTGAGCGCCTTGCAGGCGGAGGCGATGGAGTGGGCGCCGATGACGTTGGGCGAGCCGGCCTCGTGACGGGCCGCGCCGTCGTGCCACTCCACGTCCACTCCCCCGTCCGCGCGCCGGGTGACCCTGCGGCTGGCGCCGCCGCCCGCGAGGTACGGCTCGGCCTCCCGCAGCCAGTCGGCGCGGCCGGCCAGGACGCCGGAGCCGAAGGGGGCGTACAGCTTGTGCCCGGAGAAGGCGACCCAGTCGACGTCCAGTTCGGTCACCGAGACGGCGTGGTGCGGGGCCAGCTGGGCGGCGTCCAGGACGATCCGGGCGCCGTGCGCGTGCGCGACGGCGGCCAGTTCCCGTACGGGCCACAGCTCACCGGTGACGTTGGAGGCGCCGGTGACGCACACCAGGGCCGGGCCATCGGGGCCTCCCCTGCTCGAGCGGAGCCGAGAGCCTGGGGAAGGGTCGCGGTCGGCGAGGGCGCGCTCCAGGGTCTCCACGGCCCGGCGCGGGCTGTCCGGGGCGTCGAGGTACGTGACGCGGGCGTCGCGCCAGGGCAGCAGGGAGGCGTGGTGCTCGGTCTCGAAGACGAAGACCTCGCAGCCGGCGGGCAGCGCGGCGGCGAGCAGGTTCAGGGAGTCGGTGGTGGAGCGGGTGAACACCACCTGGTCCCCGGCACGGCAGTCGAGGAACCCGGCGACGGTGCGGCGGGCGTTCTCGAACAGGTCGGTGGAGAGCTGGGAGAGGTAACCGGCGCCCCGGTGGACGCTGCCGTAGTACGGCGCGTAGGCGGCCACGTCGTCCCACACGCGCTGGAGGGCGGGGGCGCTGGCGGCGTAGTCGAGGGCGGCGTAGGTGACCTCGCCACCGGTGACGAGGGGGACGGTGACGTCCCGGCCCAGGACGGGCAGCGGGGCACGGACGGACCGGTCGGCGGCGACGGCGGAGACGGACATGGCGAACTCCCGTGGGGCAGGCGGAATCCCCGCGCGAGCGGACGGCGCTCGAGCGCGAAGGAGAAAGGAAGGGGTGGGCGGAGGCGGGGCTCGGCAGCCCTAACGCATTCGCTTGCTCACGGAAGGCTCCTCGACGACCAGGACCCCTGGTGTGCGAGGGGTCCGCGCTTGCCGTGAGCCTTGCTGCTCACGGCCTGGTCCTCACCCGGGGCACCCCGCCACGGACGGAGGGTTGCCGGACAGCCGGCCGGGGCCTGATGGCTGTCGCTCGTGACCTGGACAGGAAACTACGTGAGGTGACCGGCGTCCCGCAACCCGTGTCCGGATCGCGGGACGTCTCCCCGGCGGGGGCTACGCGTTGCTGACGGCCACCCAGCGCTCCAGGACCCGCTTGGCGGCCCCCGAGTCGATCGCCTCGGCCGCCTTCGCCATCCCGGTGCGGATCCGCTCGGTCAGGGGGCCGGAGCCCGGCTCCAGGGCGACCAGCGCCGCCGCCGAGTTCAGCAGCACCGCGTCCCGTACGGGGCCCGGTTCGCCGTCCAGCAGCCGGCGGGCGACCTCCGCGTTGTAGGAGGCGTCGGCGCCGCGCAGGGCCTCCACGGGCACCAGCTCGATGCCGACGTCGCGCGGGTCGAAGGTCTCCTCGTCCACCTTGCCGTCGCGCACCACCCACACCCTGGAGGTGGCGGTGGTGGTCAGCTCGTCCAGGCCGTCGTCGCCGCGGAACACCAGCGTGGAGTTGCCGCGTTCGGCGAAGACCCCGGCCATGATGGGCGCCATCCGGGGGTCGGCGACCCCCACCGCCTGCGCCTTGACCCGCGCCGGGTTGGCCAGCGGGCCGAGGAAGTTGAACACCGTGCGGATGCCCAGCTGTCCGCGGGCGGCGGCCACGTGGCGCAGCGCCGGGTGGAACTTCACCGCGAAGCAGAAGGTGATCCCGGCCTCCTCGGCGACCTCGGCCACCCGCAGCGGGGTCAGCTCCAGGTTGACGCCCAGCTTCTCCAGGACGTCGGAGGCACCGGACGCGGAGGAGGCGGCCCGGTTGCCGTGCTTGACGACCTTCGCGCCGGTGCCGGCGACGACGATCGAGGACATCGTGGAGATGTTCACCGTCTTGGCGCCGTCGCCGCCGGTGCCGACGATGTCGACCGTCGCCCCGGGCACCTCGATCACCCTGGCGTGGTCGTACATCGCCCGCACGCAGCCGGTGATCTCCTCGACCGTCTCGCCCTTGGCCCGCAGGGACACCGCGAAGCCGGCGATCTGCGCGTCGGTCGCCTCGCCGCGCATGATGAGGTCCATCGCCCAGGCGGTGTCGTCGGCGGACAGGTCCCGGCCGTCCAGCAGTCCGTTCAGCAGGGCGGGCCAGGAGCGGCCCGCCGCGGTGTCGCCTCCAGCGGGGGTCACAGCGCTCATCAGCCGCTCCTGATCGTCGGGGGAAGGGTCTTCCAGGACCACCCTATCCACCCCCGGGCACGGCGAAGGGCCCCGTCCGAACACCGGACGGGGCCCTTCGACCGTGGCGTGGCGAGCGCTGCGATCAGTGGTGGCCGTGGCCGCTCGTGATCTCCTTGTACTCCTCGACGGTGGGCTTCGGAATCTGGGACTCCTCGCCGTAGTACGCCTCGCTCAGCTTGGCGCGCAGCTTCTCGGAGCCCTTCACCTTGCGCCTGACGCCGTTCTCGTCGACCTCGGGGCCGATCTCGGCGGGCTTGTACTGCTCGTGCGCCGTGAGGGTGTACATCTGCTCCTGGCTGAGCGGCTCGTGCACCTCGATGAACTCACCGTGCGGCAGGCGCTTGATGATGCCCGACTCGCGGCCGTGCAGCACCTTGTCCTTGTCCCGGCGCTGCAGGCCGAGGCAGATCCGCTTGGTGACGATGAACGCGATGACCGGGCCCACGAAGAAGCCGATGCGGACGAACCAGGTGACCGCGTTGATCGAGAGGTTGAAGTGCGTGGCGACGATGTCGTTGCCACCACCGATCAGCATGATCATGTACGCCGTGACCCAGGCGACACCGAAGGCCGTACGGGTCGGGGCGTTGCGCGGCCGGTCCAGGATGTGGTGCTCGCGCTTGTCCCCGGTGATCCAGGACTCGATGAACGGGTAAAGCGCGATGATCGCGAGGAAGAGGCCGAACAGCACCAGCGGGACGAAGACGCCCAGGACCAGGGTGTGGCCCCAGAAGTTGATCTCCCAGCCGGGCATGGCGCGGACCAGGCCCTCGGCGAAGCCCATGTACCAGTCGGGCTGGGCGCCCGTGGAGACCATGTCCGGACGGTACGGACCCAGGTTCCAGATCGGGTTGATGGACGCGATGCCGGCGATCAGGGCGGTGAAGCCGAAGACCAGGAAGAAGAAGCCTCCCGCCTTGGCCATGTAGACCGGCAGCAGCGGCATGCCCACGACGTTCTTGTTGGTCCGTCCGGCACCCGCGAACTGCGTGTGCTTGTGGTAGAAGACCAGGATCAGGTGGGCGACCACGAGACCGAGCATGATGCCCGGCAGCAGCAGGATGTGGATCGAGTAGAACCGGGCGACGAAGTCGGTGCCGGGGAACTCCCCGCCGAACAGGAACATCGAGATGTACGTGCCGACGATCGGCACGGACAGGATCGCGCCCTGGGTGAAGCGGACACCGGTTCCGGAGAGCAGGTCGTCCGGCAGCGAGTAACCGGTGAAACCGGTGAACATGCCGAGGACGAACAGCAGGAAGCCGAACAGCCAGTTGATCTCACGCGGCTTGCGGAACGCGCCGGTGAAGAAGACGCGCATCATGTGCACGAACATGCCGGCCAGGAAGATGACCGCCGCCCAGTGGTGGATCTGCCGGATGAGCAGACCGCCGCGCACGTCGAAGCTGATCTCCAGGGTGGAGGCGTACGCCTCCGACATCAGCTGTCCCTGCATCGGGATGTAGCTGCCGTGGTACTCCACCTCGTTCATCGACGGGTGGAAGAACAGCGTCAGATACACACCCGTGAGGATGATGATCAGGAAGCTGTAGAGGCAGATCTCGCCCAGCATGAAGGACCAGTGGTCCGGGAAGATCTTGCGCATGTTGGCCTTGGCCAGGGAGTAGATCCCGAGCCGGCCGTCGGCCCAGTCGGCGACGCGTTCGCCGGCCGGGGCCCTCCCGCGAGAGCGGGAATCGGTGGTGGTGTTGGTACTCATCCGCGCTCCCAGAATGCAGGACCGACGGGCTCGTCGAAGTCGGCGAGCGCTTCGAGGTAGCCCTCGTCGTTCACGCCGATGCGCAGCTGCGGCAGCGGGTGACCGGCGGGACCGAAGATGACCTTGGCACCGTCGGAGAGGTCGAAGGTGGACTGGTGGCAGGGGCACAGGACGTGGTGCGTCTGCTGCTCGTACAGGGAGATCGGGCAACCGACGTGGGTGCAGATCTTCGAGTACGCGAGGATGCCCTCGTGCGACCACTCGAGCGTGCGCTTGTCCTTGATGTCGTCCGGCTTGATGCGGACGATCATCAGGGCGGCCTTGGCGATCTCGTTGTTGAAGTCGTGGTCGTGCTCGTCCAGGCCCTCGGGCTTGGCGAACGTGAGCGAGCCGGTGACGATGTCGGAGGGACGCATCGGCTCGTCGGTGTTCTGGTTGATGAGCAGCTTGCCCTTCGACCAGGCGGTGTGGCGCAGCTTGTCCTCGGGCAGCGGGCCGAGGTCGCGCAGCAGCACGACGCCGGACAGCGGCACCAGGGTGAGGGCACCGAACATGGTGTTGCGGATCAGCTTGCGGCGACCGAGCTGCGACTCCTTGGCACCCTGCCGGAAGTCGTCCATGACCTTGGTCCGGACCTCCGGCGGCGCCTCGATCGGGTGCCGCTCGTCGGTCAGCTCCTCGTCGGACATCAGGGTGCGGGCCCAGTGGACCGCGCCCGCGCCGATGGCGAACAGCGCGATGCCGAGCGTCACGCCGAGCGCGAGGTTCAGGGCGCTGACGTGACCCAGCGGGAAGACGTAGACGATCTTGTCGACCGGGATCGCCACGAACGCGGCGATGAAGCCGATGGTGGCCAGCATCGACAGCGTGAACAGCAGGGCGACCGTGCGCTCGGAGCGCTTGGCGGCCCGCTCGTCGATGTCCTGGATCCGGTGCTCGTGGGGCGGCAGCCCCGGGTCGGCGAACGGGTGCTTCTCGTCCGCGACGCCCAGCGCACCGTGGGCGGTGTCCCGCTCTGCGGGCAGGTTCTCTTCGGGAATGTCTTGGCTACTCATGACTTCTTGGCCTTTGCGGTCCGAGCGGCGACCCACACAGCGACGACGATCAGTCCACCGAGACCGAAGATCCAGCCGAACAGGCCCTCACTGACCGGGCCGAGCCCGCCCAGCTCCATGCCGCCCGGGCTCTCGGACTTGTCGCTGTTGACCTCGCCCAGGTACGCGATGATGTCCTTCTTGTTCTGCTCCGGCATCGTGCTGTCGGGGAAGGAGGGCATGTTCTGCGGGCCGGTGAGCATGGCCTCGTAGATGTGCTTGGGGGAGACGTCCTCGAGGCTCGGCGCGTACTTGCCGTGCGTCAGCGCGCCACCCTTGCCGGTGAAGTTGTGGCACTGGGCGCAGTTGTTGCGGAACAGCTCGCCGCCCTTGGCGATGTCGGCGCCCTCGGGACCGTACTGCTCCTCGGTCGGGATGGCGGGGCCGGCGCCCAGGGAGGCGATGTACGCCGCCAGCTGGTCGATCTGGGCCTGGGTGTAGATCGCCCTCTTGTCCGGGATCTGCGCCGCCTGCGAGGTGTGGGCCGGCATGCGGCCGGTGCCCACCTGGAAGTCCACGGCCGCGGCGCCCACGCCCACCAGGCTCGGACCGTCGGAGGTGCCCTGACCGCCGGTGCCGTGGCAGCTGGCGCAGCCGACCGCGTAGAGCTTCTTGCCCTCCTCGATGGTGAGGGACTGGGCGGTTTCGTCGGCCTGCGCCTTGTCCGCGGGTGCGAACACGGCGTAGAGCCCCCCGGTGCATGCCAGCGCGAGGAGTAGGACGACGAGCGCTGCCAGCGGGTGGCGTCGTCGTGCGGAGAGCTTTTTCACGGATTACCCCGGTGTCAGGATCTTCTGCGTCGATGCTTCTGGTTGGTGCGCTTCGGGAGCGCGCGCGGATGCGGGCCCGGCTACTTGATCATGTAGATCGTGGCGAAGAGGCCGATCCAGACGACATCGACGAAGTGCCAGTAGTAGGACACGACGATGGCCGCGGTCGCCTGCTCGTGGGTGAACCTCCGGGCCGCGTAGGTCCGGCCCAGGACCAGCAGGAAGGCGATGAGACCGCCCGTCACGTGCAGGCCGTGGAAGCCGGTGGTCAGGTAGAACACCGAGCCGTACGGGTCGGAGGAGAGGGACAGGCCCTCGTGCATGACCAGCTCGGTGTACTCGAAGACCTGGCCGCCGATGAAGACCGCGCCCATGACGAAGGTGACGATGAACCACATCCGGAGCTTCTTCACGTCACCGCGCTCGGCGGCGAACACGCCGAGCTGGCAGGTGAGGGAGGAGAGCACCAGGATCGTGGTGTTCGCCGCCGAGAACGGGAAGTTCAGGGCGTCGGCCTTCTCCGACCAGAAGTCGGGTCCGGTCACCGATCGCAGGGTGAAGTACATCGCGAAGAGGGCCGCGAAGAACATCAGCTCGGAACTCAGCCAGATGATGGTTCCGACGCTGGTGAGGTTCGGCCGGTTGACCGACGGGTGCGCGTGCCCGGTATCTACTGTCGTTGCTGTCGCCACGCCGACATTATGTCGGTCGCTTATCCCGCCCTCACTCCCGGGGGTGCCGTTCGGTGTGTTCGCCCCTCCTGTACTGCCCGGATGGCCCAGGGAACGGCCGCTCGCAGGCGTGTCCGAACCAGTGTGGACAGGCGGTCGGAAGGGGTAGCATCCGCGCCATCGGTACCCGAAGTTCCCGACAGTGCTGCCCTCTCTCGACAGGTGGAGGAACCATGCAGGCGACCGCCACGGTGCTGGTCTACAGCGACGACGCCAACACCCGGGAGCAGGTGCGGCTCGCCACCGGCCGGCGGCCGGCTCCGGACGTCCCCGTCGTGGAGTTCGTGGAGTGCGCGACCGTACCGGCCGTCCTCGCGGAGCTGGACAAGGGCGGCATCGACGTCTGCGTCCTGGACGGCGAGGCCGTGCCCATGGGCGGCATGGGGGTGTGCCGCCAGATCAAGGACGAGGTCTTCGGCTGCCCGCCGGTGCTGCTGCTGATCGCGCGGCCCCAGGACGCCTGGCTGGCCACCTGGAGCCGCGCGGAGGCGGCCGTGACGCTGCCGGTGGAGCCGGTGGAGTTCGCGGGCGCGCTGGCCGAGCTGCTGCGGCACAAGCGCCTGCAGGGCGTGTAGGACGGTCGCGGAGCGGGTCACGCCGCCGCGGGCCGCAGCCGGGCCGCCTCCTGCGTGACCTGCGCGGTGCCGTCCGTCAGGGCGCTGCCCTCGCGCCACTCGGCCCAGGTGAGGTTCCAGTCGCCGAAGCCGTTGCCGAAGGACTCCATGGTGTCGCCGGCCGAGTTCACCACCTCGACGAGGTCACCCGCACGGACGGTGTCGAAGAACCACTCGGCGTTCTCGGTGCTCATCCCGACGCAGCCGTGGCTGACGTTGGCGTTGCCCTGGGAGTCGACGGACCACGGGGCGGCGTGCGCGTACTCGCCGCTCCAGGTCACCCGGACGGCGAACTCCACGTCCAGGTCGTAGGACTCGGCCGAGCCCTCGGCGATGCCGACGGTGGTGCTGCGCATGCGTACGAAGCGTTCCTTGCCGAGCACGACCTTGACGCCGTTGCGGGTCTCGAAGCCGGGCTTGCCGGTGGTGATGGGGATCCGCTTGATCTCCTCGCCGTTCTTGTGGACCGACAGCCGGTGCGCGGCGGCGTCGGCGACGGCTATGACCCGGTCGCCGGTCCTGATCGTCAGGGACGGGGAGGCGCCGCCCCGGAGCCGGTCGTTGACCTTGACGCCCTCCAGGACGCTGCTCATCCGGACGGTGGCGTGGGCCGGCCAGTAGTCCTTCGGGCGGTAGTGCAGCTTCCTGTCGTCCACCCAGTGCCAGGCGCCGGTCACCGCGGGCGTGGACTCCACCCTCAGGGCGCGTTCCACGACGGCGCGCTGGGCCCGGTCCTTGACGGGCGCGTTCAGCTCGGCGGTGAGGGGCTGGCCGACGCCGTAGGTGCCGGTCTGCGGCCCGAAGGCGACGGTCAGGCGCCGGGTGGTGGCGGGCTTGCCGGTGGTGAGGGTGAGGACCTTGCGGCCCGGTCTGCCGTTCTCGTCCTCGGTGCTCACGCGGAGCGTGTACCGGGCGTTCTCGGCGAGCGGCGAGGTGCTGTGCCAGCGGCTGCCGTCGGCGGCGAGTTCGCCGGCCACGTGGCGGCCCGAGGCGTCCACGGCGGTGACGTCCGTGATGCGCCCGCGGGAGTCCTCGGCGACGACCTCCAGGGGCCGGTCCGGGTCGACCGCGCTCCCCCCGTCGACGGATCCGTTGAAGGAGATCTGCTCCGCCGCGTCGTACGGCTCGACGGACAGCGGGTGGTCGTCGGCGGCGCAGCCCGTGAGGCCCGCGCCGAGGGCGAGCACCAGCAGCGTGCAGCCGGCGGCGGTGCGGCCCCGGCCGGTTCCCCCGCCGCGCGAGGACTCTGTCTGTCTCATGACCTCACGCTAGGGAGCCGCGTCGGCTCCGGCGCACCGGGTGGCCCGAACGTGTGACGTCCGTACCGCGACAACGGGGCCCGGACGCTCCTGGCGGAGTGTCCGGGCCCCGAAGTGCCGTGCCGTGTGTTACTGGGTGCGGTTCTCACCGCGGTAGTACTCGAAGACCCAGCCCCAGAGGCTGGCCAGGATCAGCGGCAGCGAGAAGTACATCAGCCACCAGCCGACGGCGACGGCCAGGAAGGCGAAGGCGCCACCGATGGCCAGGAAGAGCGGCTGCCAGCTGTGCGGGCTGAAGAACCCGACCTCGCCGGCGTCGTCCGCGACGTCCGCCTCCTTGTTGTCCTGCGCGCCCACGTCCACCCGCTTGGCCGTGAAGCCCAGGTAGAAGCCGATCATGATGGCCAGGCCGAAGGCCAGGAAGAGGGCGGTGGTACCGGCCGGCTCCTTCGACCACACGCCGTAGACCACGGCCATGATGAGGAGGAAGACGCTCAGCCACATGAACATCTTGCCCTGGATCTTCACTTGCCGGCCTCCTTGCCACCAGCGAGGGCCTTCTCACCGTGACCGGCGTTCTCGAGCTGGTCGAGCGCGGCGATCTCGGGGTGATGCAGGTCGAACGCCGGGGATTCGCTGCGGATCCGCGGCAGGGTGAGGAAGTTGTGCCGCGGGGGCGGGCAGGAGGTCGCCCACTCCAGGGAGCGGCCGTAGCCCCACGGGTCGTCGACGCCGACCGGCTCGCCGTACTTGGCCGTCTTCCAGATGTTGTAGAAGAACGGCAGGATCGACAGGCCGAGCAGGAACGAGGCGATCGTGGAGACGGTGTTCAGCGCGGTGAAGCCGTCGGCCGCCAGGTAGTCGGCGTACCGGCGCGGCATGCCCTCGGCACCCAGCCAGTGCTGGACCAGGAAGGTGCCGTGGAAGCCGATGAACAGCGTCCAGAAGGTGATCTTGCCCAGGCGCTCGTCGAGCATCTTGCCGGTGAACTTCGGCCACCAGAAGTGGAAGCCGGCGAACATCGCGAACACCACGGTGCCGAAGACCACGTAGTGGAAGTGCGCCACCACGAAGTAGCTGTCGGACACGTGGAAGTCCAGCGGCGGCGAGGCCAGGATGACACCGGTCAGACCACCGAAGGTGAAGGTGATCAGGAAGCCCAGCGCCCACAGCATCGGCGTCTCGAAGCTCAGCGAGCCCTTCCACATGGTGCCGATCCAGTTGAAGAACTTCACCCCGGTCGGGACCGCGATCAGGAAGGTCATGAAGGAGAAGAACGGCAGCAGCACACCGCCGGTCACGTACATGTGGTGCGCCCACACCGTCACCGACAGACCCGCGATCGCGATGGTCGCGCCGATCAGGCCCATGTAGCCGAACATCGGCTTGCGGGAGAAGACCGGGATGACCTCACTGATGATGCCGAAGAACGGCAGCGCGATGATGTACACCTCGGGGTGGCCGAAGAACCAGAACAGGTGCTGCCACAGCAGCGCGCCGCCGTTGGCCGAGTCGAAGATGTGGCTGCCGAACTTGCGGTCCGCCTCCAGCGCGAAGAGCGCGGCGGCCAGCACCGGGAAGGCGAGCAGGACCAGCACACCGGTCAGCAGCACGTTCCAGGTGAAGATCGGCATGCGGAACATCGTCATGCCCGGGGCGCGCATGCAGATGATCGTGGTGATGAAGTTGACCGAGCCGAGGATGGTGCCGAAGCCGGAGAAGGCCAGGCCCATGATCCACATGTCGGCGCCGATGCCCGGCGAGCGGACCGCGTCCGACAGCGGGGCGTAGGCGAACCAGCCGAAGTCGGCCGCGCCGTCCGGGGTGAGGAAACCGCCGACCGCGATCAGCGAGCCGAACAGGTACAGCCAGTAGGCGAACATGTTCAGCCGCGGGAACGCCACGTCGGGCGCGCCGATCTGCAGCGGCATGATCCAGTTGGCGAAACCGGCGAACAGCGGCGTCGCGAACATCAGCAGCATGATCGTGCCGTGCATCGTGAACGCCTGGTTGAACTGCTCGTTCGACATGATCTGCAGGCCCGGCCGGGCCAGCTCGGCACGCATGACGAGCGCCATCACGCCGCCGATCACGAAGAACGCGAACGACGTGACCAGGTACAGCGTGCCGATCGTCTTGTGGTCCGTGGTCGTCAGCCACTTGATCACGACGCTGCCGCGGTTCTGGCGCCGGACCGGCAGCTGGTCCTCGTGGTGGGACCCTGCCGCCGCGGCACCCTGGGGTTGGTTGAGGATGCTCACAGGATGTTCGCCTCCCGGTTCTTCTCGTGCTCCGACTGCTTGATGCCGGCGGGCACGTAACCGGTCTGCCCCTTCTTCACGAGGTCCTTCAGGTGCTGCTCGTAACGCTCGGGGGAGACGACCTTGACGTTGAACAGCATCCGGGAGTGGTCCACGCCGCAGAGCTCGGCGCACTTGCCCAGGAAGGTGCCCTCCCTGTTGGGGGTCACCTCGAAGGCGTTGGGGTGGCCCGGGATGACGTCCTGCTTCATCAGGAACGGCACCACCCAGAAGGAGTGGATGACGTCGCGCGAGGTCAGCACGAAGCGGACCCGCTTGCCCTCCGGCAGCCACAGGGTGGGGCCCGGGTTGTTGGTCTGCGGGTTCCGGGTGCCGGGGACACCGCAGTCGTAGACGCCGCCGGCATCGGCCGGGAAGGCGTCCTTGTAGCGCTTCGGGACCGACTCCAGTTCCTT
Organism: Streptomyces sp. Tu 3180; assembly: GCF_009852415.1. Lineage (NCBI taxonomy): Bacteria > Bacillati > Actinomycetota > Actinomycetes > Kitasatosporales > Streptomycetaceae > Streptomyces > Streptomyces sp. Tu 3180. The sequence continues at coordinate 2,474,150 of NZ_WOXS01000002.1, forward strand.
GGACGTCTTGGCGTCGCCCGTGGAACCTTCGACGTTCTCGATGTAGTTGAAGCACCAGCTCCACTGGAAGCCGACCACGTTGACCGTGACGTCGGGCTTCTCCTCGAGCCTCATCAGCTCGGATTCGTCGCGGGCGGTGAAGTAGAAGAGCACCGAGACGATGAGGAGCGGGACGACCGTGTACAACGCCTCGATGGGCATGTTGTACCGGGTTTGCGGAGGAACTTCGACCTTGGTGCGGCTGCGCCGGTGGAAGAAAGCACTCCACAGGATCAGGCCCCACACCAGCACGCCGACGGCGAGCGCGGCAGCCCACGATCCCTGCCACAGGGAGAGGATCCGCGGAGCCTCTTCCGTGGTGGGGGTGGGCATGCCAAGGCGGGGGAAGTCCTCCCATGTGCAACCGGTGGCGGTCGCCAGGACCAGGCCCGCGGTCAGTGCCTGCAGCAGCTTCCGCCGCATCGGGCGCCGCGGCGAGCGGTCGGAGCCGTTGGGACTCACGTAGCGCCTTCCCGAGAGTCTCGCCCGCGCTGTACGGCTGCGGCCTGGCCTTCTCGCTGGTCGGTCGCCGCCCTGCGTCGGGCAGGGGTTTGGATGTTTATGCGGACCAAACCCTAGCCGACGCCCTCCGGGGGGTCGCGGGGAGGGTGGCATACGCGCCGCTGGTGTCCCTGAAGGGGCGGGACCGGGCGCCCGGAGGCCCGGCGATCCCCGTCCTGCGGCGCGCGGGTTCCCCCTTCGCGGCCGGTCACGCCCGCACGGCCGGGCCGCGGACCGGCACGGCCCCGCGCCCCCTCGGGGTTCGTCACCGGCCCGGACGTCATAGCGTTGCGGTGTGGCCTACTTCGATGCTGCTTCCGGTGCTCCCCTCCACCCCGTCGCCCGTCAGGCGCTGACGGCCGCGCTCGACGAAGGGTGGGCCGATCCCTCGCGGTTGTACCGGGAGGGGCGGCGGGCCCGTCTGCTGCTGGACGCGGCGCGCGAGGCGGCGGCGGAGGCGGTGGGGTGCCGCCCGGACGAGCTGGTGTTCACCCCGTCCGGCACCCGGGCGGTGCACTCCGGGATCGCGGGGGCGCTGGCCGGGCGGCGGCGCGTCGGACGCCACCTGATCGTGTCAGCGGTCGAACACTCTTCGGTGCTCCACTCGGCGGAGGTCCACCGGGCCGACGGCGGGTCGGTCACCGAGGTGGCGGTGGACCGCGCGGGGGCCGTGTCCCCCTCCTCCTACGCCGGGGCCCTGCGGCCGGACACCGCGCTGGCCTGTCTGCAGTCGGCCAACCACGAGGTGGGGACCGCGCAGCCGGTGGCCGAGGTGGCCGGGGTCTGCCGGGCGGCGGGGGTGCCGCTGCTGGTGGACGCGGCCCAGTCGCTGGGCTGGGGGCCGGTGGAGGGCGACTGGTCGCTGCTCACGGCGAGCGCCCACAAGTGGGGCGGTCCGCCGGGGGTCGGGCTGCTCGTCGTCCGCAAGGGGGTGCGGTTCGCGCCCCCGGGGCCGGCGGACGAGCGGGAGTCGGGGCGGGCGGCCGGGTTCGAGAACCTCCCGGCGATCGTGGCCGCGGCGGCGTCGCTGCGGGCGGTGCGGGCCCGGGCGGCCGAGGATGCGGCGCGGCTGCGGGAACTGACGGAGCGGATCCGGGCGCGGATCCCCCGGCTGGTGCCGGACGTGGAGGTGGTCGGCGACCCGGAGCGGCGGCTGCCGGGGATCGTCACCTTCTCCTGTCTCTATGTCGACGGGGAGACACTGCTGCACGAACTGGACCGCGCCGGCTTCTCCGTCTCCTCCGGGTCGTCCTGCACCAGCAGCACGCTGACGCCCAGCCACGTGCTGCGGGCGATGGGGGTGCTGAGCGAGGGCAACGTCCGCGTCTCGCTGCCGCCGGGGACGGCGCGGGAGGACGTCGAGCGGTTCCTGTCCGTCCTGCCCGAAACGGTGGCTCAGGTGCGCCGGAAGCTGGGCGCGCCGGTGCCCGCCGGGGCCGCCGTGACGCGGGAGCCGGGCGACGCCCTGGTCGTCGACGCGCTGGGGCGGCGCTGCCCGATCCCGGTGATCGAGCTGGCCAAGGTGATCGGCGACGTGCCGGTGGGCGGCACGGTGCGGGTCCTCGCGGACGACGAGGCGGCCCGGCTGGACATCCCGGCGTGGTGCGAGATGCGCGGGCAGGAGTACGTGGGCGAGGAGCCGGCGGACCGCGGCTCGGCCTACGTGGTCCGCCGGGTCTCCTGATCCGGCCGGTCAGACGAGGTGCTTCTGCACCTCGGCCGCGGCCTCGTCGCCGTAGGCCTTGGTGAAGCGCTCCATGAAGTGGGCGCGGCGCAGCTGGTACTCCTGGGTGCCGACGGTCTCGATGACCAGGGTGGCGAGCATGCAGCCGACCTGCGCGGCGCGCTCCAGGCCGACGCCCCAGGCGAGGCCCGACAGGAAGCCGGCGCGGAAGGCGTCGCCGACGCCGGTCGGGTCGGCCTTGCGCTCCTCGTCGGGGCAGCCGACCTCGATCGGGTCCTCGCCGACGCGCTCGATGCGCACGCCGCGCGAGCCGAGGGTGGTGACGCGGTGGCCGACGCGGGCGAGGATCTCGGCGTCGGTCCAGCCCGTCTTGGTCTCGATGAGCCCCTTCTCGTACTCGTTGGAGAAGAGGTAGGTCGCCCCGTCCAGCAGGATGCGGATCTCCTCGCCGTCCATCCGGGCGATCTGCTGGGAGAAGTCGGCGGCGAACGGGATGCCCCTGGAGCGGCACTCCTCGGTGTGCCGGAGCATCGCCTCGGGGTCGTCGGCGCCGATGGAGACCAGGTCGAGGCCGCCCACGCGGTCGGCGACGGTCTTCAGCTCGATCAGGCGGGCCTCGCTCATCGCACCCGTGTAGAAGGAGCCGATCTGGTTGTGGTCGGCGTCCGTGGTGCACACGAAGCGGGCGGTGTGCAGGGTGTCGGAGATGCGGACGGAGGCGGTGTCGACGCCGTGCCGGTCCAGCCAGGCCCGGTACTCGTCGAAGTCGAAGCCCGCGGCGCCGACCAGGACCGGCCGGGTGCCGAGCTGGCCCATCCCGAAGGCGATGTTCGCGCCGACCCCGCCCCGGCGCACGTCGAGGTTGTCGACCAGGAAGGACAGCGAGACCGTGTGCAGCTGGTCCGCGACGAACTGGTCGGCGAAGCGCCCGGGGAAGGTCATGAGGTGGTCGGTGGCGATGGAGCCGGTGACTGCGATGCGCACGGCGTGGACTCTCCTGGGGGAGGCGGATTGACACTCCACGCTACCGGGTGGGAATCGCCCGCAGAAGCAGGCAAAACTACCCGATAGTAGGTCTTTCTCCGTGACCTTGGACGTGCGTACGGTGCCGACATGACGAACCTCAAGGTCCACGCCCCCTCCCCGGCCGACCTCGACGGCGACCTGGCGTCGCTGCGCGGTGACTGCGCCCGGATGGCTCCCCACTGGACGGTTCCGGACCGGGTCGCCGCCCGGCCCGTCCCCCCGTCCCTGATCCACGGCGTGACCGTGCCGCCGGCGTCGGCCCGGCTCCTGGACGCGATGTCGGAGTACGGCGACTGAGCCCCGCGGGAACCGCGCGCTCCCCCGCTGCGTCCCATCGCCGTCCCCCGTGAAGGGGATGCGGGACACGACCCACCGGCTGTCCCGGTACGACCGGGCAGGGTTTCCCGGGACAGCTGTGCAGCCGAAGGAGCGATGCGGTGAACACCGAGCGACCCGACCACGACGACGCCGCGGCGCGGCCCGCCCCCGGCGGCGCGCGCGACGCGGGGGGCGCTTCGGGCGGCGGCGGGACGAGCGTCCCGGAGCGGCCGCCCCACCGGGAACGGCAGGCCCCCGCGTCCGGGACGACCGGCCCCGAACCGGACACCGCCGGGACCGCCGAGGCGGACACCCCCGGTGACGGGACCGGGGCCGGGGAGGCCCGGGGCGCGGAGGCCGCCGGCGACGGGGACCGGCCCGCCGACCCGGGAGCGGCGAGTTCCGCCGGCGCCCGGGAGCCCGCCGACGGGACCTCCGCGCACGACGCGGACGAGCCCGTGGTCGGGGACCGGGCCGCCGCGGGCGGCCCCCCGGCGCCCCGGCGGAGGTCGCCCGCGCTCGTCGCCGCCGTCGCCGCCGCCGTCCTGCTCGTCGGCGGGGGCGGGGCCTATCTCGCCGCGAGCGCCTCCGGCGGTTCCGGCGGCGGGACGGCGCCGGGGGCCGACGGGGACGCCACTCCCCCGCCGCTCGCGCTCGACGGTTTCTCCGAGGACACCGGCAACGGGATCGCCCCCGGCGAACCCAACCCCTACGGCGTCACCTACCGCGCCGACGGGGCGCTCCCGGACGGCCCCGGCTCGGCGCCGGTGTACCGCACCCGCGGTCAGGTCACGCGGGAGCAGGTCACCGGGCTGGCGCAGGCGCTCGGGGTCGACGGGAAGCCGGTGGCGGAGGGGGAGAGCTGGCGGATCGGCGGGAAGGACGGTTCCGGGCCCACCCTGCGGGTCGACCGGACCGCCCCCGGCGCCTGGACCTTCAGCCGGTACGCCCCGGGCACCGACAACTGCAAGGGCGCGGTGTGCCGGGCACCCCGCGCCGACGCCCCGGCGGTGGGCGAGGAAGCCGCGAAGAGGGCCGCCGCGCCGGTGCTGAAGGCGGTGGGCCAGGACGACGCGAAGCTCGACGCGAGCCAGGTCATGGGCGCCGACCGGGTGGTCAACGCCGAACCGGAGATCGGCGGGCTGCCGACGCACGGCTGGACGACCGGAGTGGTCGTCGGCGCCGGGGGCGAGGTCGTCGGCGGCAGCGGCCGGCTCGCCGAACCGGTGAAGGGCGACACGTACCCGGTGGTGGACGCCGCGAAGGCGCTGGAGCTGATGAACGCGGCGCCCGGCCCCGATCCCCGCACGGGCGTCGGCGGCTGCGCCAGTCCGGTGCCGCTGGAGGAGGACGGCCCGCAGGATCCGTGCGGCGACGCGGCCGCCTCGCCGAAGGGGGACACGCTGACCGTGGACGAGGCGGTGTTCGGACTGGCCGCGCACTCCGTGGACGGGCGGCAGGCCCTCGTACCGTCCTGGCTGTTCGAGGTGCGGCCGGCGGGCGCGCGGGACGCCCTGACGGTGACGTATCCGGCGGTGGACCCGCAGTACCTGGCCCCCCGGTCCGGGCAGACCGGCCCGCGGCCGACCGGGCCGGGGGACGAGCCGGCCTCGGCCCCCTCCACCCGCGGCGTCGAGGTGCAGGGCTACACCGCGGAGGGCGACGAGCTGACCGTGACCTTCACGGGCGGGGTGTGCGCCGACTACGCGGCGGAGGCGAGCGAGAGCGGCGACCGGGTGACGGTCACCGTGACGGAGACGCCGTGGCCGGACAAGGTGTGCATCCTGATCGCCAAGCAGTACCGGCTGACGGTGCGGCTCGACCGGCCGCTCGGTGACCGCGAGGTCGTCGGCGCGGACGGCGAGCCGGTCCCGCTGCACAAGGACGGGGCCCGGCTGCCGGCACCGCCGTCCGGGACGCGCTGAGGGCGGGAACGCCCGAAGGCGGCGGCCCCCCGGAGGGGTCCGCCGCCTTCGTCGTGCGCGGCCGGGGAGGAGTCCCGGCTCAGCTGAAGGAGTCGCCGCAGGCGCAGGAGCCGGTGGCGTTCGGGTTGTCGATCGTGAAGCCCTGCTTCTCGATGGTGTCGACGAAGTCGACGGTGGCGCCGCCCAGGTACGGGGCGCTCATGCGGTCGGTGACGACCTTCACACCGCCGAAGTCCTTGACCACGTCGCCGTCGAGCGAACGCTCGTCGAAGAAGAGCTGGTAGCGCAGGCCGGAGCAGCCGCCGGGCTGGACGGCGACACGCAGCGCGAGGTCGTCACGGCCTTCCTGGTCGAGCAGGGCCTTGACCTTGGCCGCGGCGGCGTCGGTCAGGATGATGCCGTCGGTGACGGTGGTGGTCTCGTCCGATACGGACATCTACATCTCTCCCGGGTTGTACGGAGACTGCTTGCCGACGGTTGCAACCGGCGGGGCCGCGGATTCATTCCGGGCCGGGCACTCGTTCTCTTCGGCTCTTTCCTCATGCTCGCACACACCGTGCGGAGCGGAAAACGGCTCCTGTGGGACCTTCCGGGAATGAAAGGCCGCGCACCGGGATTCACGTCACATGGACGCTATGGCCATCGTCAAAGTGACGTGAACCGGTTATGATAGATAGCGTCAATCCGACGAAAAGTCGAAAAGATGTCCCGCATGTCCCGCCGGGCACGGCCCAGACCGGCCCGGCGAGCCGCAGAACAGAAAGGGTGCGTGTCGTGACCACCGCCCAGACCCAGGAGCTCGACGTACAGCCGACGCCCCTCGCCCTGCTGCTCCTCGGCCGCGAGGCCGACCCCAGGAGCGAGCGCGGTGTGGAGTGTCCCGGCGACCTGCCCTCGCCGTCCGACCCGGACCTGGTCGAACGCGCCCGCGCGGCCAAGGAGAAGCTCGGGGACAAGGTCTTCGTGCTCGGTCACCACTACCAGCGCGACGAGGTCATCCAGTTCGCCGACGTCACGGGCGACTCCTTCAAGCTGGCCCGGGACGCCGCCGCGCGCCCCGAGGCCGAGTACATCGTGTTCTGCGGCGTCCACTTCATGGCGGAGTCCGCGGACATCCTGACCTCCGACGACCAGAAGGTGGTCCTGCCGGACCTCGCGGCCGGCTGCTCCATGGCCGACATGGCCACCGCCGAGCAGGTCGCCGAGTGCTGGGACGTGCTGACCGAGGCCGGCGTGGCCGAGCAGGTCGTGCCGGTGTCGTACATGAACTCCTCCGCCGACATCAAGGCCTTCACGGGCAAGCACGGCGGCACGATCTGCACCTCCTCCAACGCGAAGCGGGCCCTGGAGTGGGCCTTCCAGCAGGGCGAGAAGGTCCTGTTCCTGCCCGACCAGCACCTCGGCCGCAACACCGCGGTGCGGGACATGGGGATGTCCCTGGAGGACTGCGTCGTCTACAACCCGCACAAGCCGAACGGCGGACTGACCGCGGACGAGCTGCGCGCCGCGAAGATGATCCTGTGGCGCGGCCACTGCTCGGTGCACGGCCGGTTCAGCCTGGACTCGGTCAACGACGTGCGCGAGCGGATCCCGGGCGTGAACGTCCTCGTGCACCCCGAGTGCCGGCACGAGGTCGTGGCCGCCGCGGACCACGTCGGCTCGACCGAGTACATCATCAAGGCCCTGGAGGCCGCCCCGGCCGGCTCCAAGTGGGCCATCGGCACGGAGCTGAACCTGGTGCGCCGGCTGGCGAACCGTTTCGCGCCCGAGGGCAAGGAGATCGTCTTCCTCGACAGGACGGTCTGCTTCTGCTCCACCATGAACCGCATCGACCTCCCCCACCTGGTGTGGGCCCTGGAGTCCCTCGCCGAGGGCAACCTGGTCAACCGCATCGAGGTGGACAAGGAGACGGAGGCGTTCGCGAAGCTGGCGCTGGAGCGGATGCTGGCGCTGCCGTAACCGCCCGGTGCCGCGGCCGTCCATGGCGAGGGCCCACCCGGAACCCTGGTTCCGGGTGGGCCCTCGCCCGTGTGCGGGACCGGTCAGACCTGCGCCGGCTCCGCCTCGTCCCGGGACGCGGCGGCCTCGCCGGCGGCCGTCCCCTTCTTCAGCGCCTTCTTCTTCGCGCGCCGCTCCTTGCGGAGCTCCAGCATCGTGTAGAGCGTCGGCACCAGCAGCAGGGTGAGCAGCGTCGACGTGATCAGACCGCCGATCACCACCACGGCCAGCGGCTGGGCGATGAAGCCGCCCTCGCCGGTGATGCCCAGCGCCATCGGGAGCAGGGCGAAGATGGTCGCCAGCGCCGTCATCAGGATCGGCCGCAGACGGTGGCGGCCGCCCTCCAGCACGGCCTCGACCACGCCGTGGCCCCGGCTGCGGTACTGGTTGATCAGGTCGATCAGCACGATCGCGTTGGTGACCACGATGCCGATCAGCATCAGCATGCCGATCATCGCCGGGACGCCCATCGGGGTGCCCGTGACCAGCAGCAGACCGATCGCGCCCGTCGCCGCGAACGGGATGGACACCAGCAGGATCAGCGGCTGGGCGAGCGAGCGGAAGGTGCCGACCAGCAGCATGAAGACGATCGCGATCGCCGCCAGCATCGCCAGGCCCAGGTTGGCGAACGCCTCGTCCTGGTCCTCGGACACGCCGCCGATCTCCGCCGTCGCGCCGGCCGGCAGCGTCAGTGCGTCGATCTTCGCCTGGAGGTCCGTGCTCACCGCGCCCGTGTTGTCACCGGTCGGCCTGGCCGTGACGGTGGCCGCGCGCTGACCGTCGATCCGGGTCATGGACACCGGGCCGTCCACCATCTCGACGGTGGCGACGTCACCCAGCTTCACCGCACCCAGGCGCAGGTTCTCCAGCTGCTTCAGGGTGGTGGCCGGCTGGGCCGAGCGGATGACGACGTCGCGCTCGGTGTCGTCCAGGACCGCCTTGGCGGCCGGGGTGCCGCGCACCGCCTGGGCGACGGCGGCGCCGAGGGTCTGGTCGTCGAACCCGGCCGCGGCGGCCTTGTCATTGGCCTTCACCGAGATGCGGGGCACGCTCTGCGCCAGGTCGCTGGTGACGTCCGTGACGTCGTCCAGGGACGCCACCGCGTCGCGGACCTGGTCCGCCGCCTTGCGCAGCGCCTGCGCGTCGGACGCCTTGACGACCACGCTCAGGTCCTGGCTGCCGAAGCCGTCACCGGCCGCGATGGTGGTCGTGCCGATGCCGTCGAGCTCGCCGAGGCCCTTCTCGAGGCTGTCCTGCACGTCCTCGGAGGACGCGGAGTCCTCCAGCATCACCTGGTACGTCGCCTGGTTGGTGTCCGTGCCGCCGCCGAAGGCCGCCATCCAGCCGGACGAGCCGACCGTCACCTGGTAGTCCTTGACGCCCTCGGTGTCGCCGAGCAGCTTCTCGACCTTCTTCGCCTGGGCGTCGGTCGCGCTCAGGCTGGTGCCGGGCTTCAGCTCCTGCCGGACGGTGAGGACCTTCTGCTCGCCCTGGTCGAAGAAGTTGGTCTTCAGCAGCGGCGCCATGGCGAAGGTGGCGACCAGCACGACGACCGCGATGGCCACGCTGGTCAGCCTGCGCCGGGTGGCGAAGCGCAGCACCGGGACGTAGATCCGCTGGAGGCGGCTCCTCGCCTCCTTCTCCTCGGCCAGCCGGCGCGCCTCCTCGGCGTCCTCGGGGGTGCCCTTGGGGGCGCGCAGGAACCAGTACGACAGCACCGGGACGACCGTCAGCGACACCAGCAGGGACGCCAGCAGCGCGGCCGTGACGGTGAGGCTGAAGGAGCCGAACAGCTCGCCCACCATGCCGCCGACCAGGCCGATCGGCAGGAAGACGGCGACCGTGGTGAGCGTCGAGGACGTCACCGCGCCCGCCACCTCGCGCACGGCGTCCAGGATCGCCGACCGGCGCTCCTCCCCGTAGCCGAGGTGCCGCTTGATGTTCTCCAGGACCACGATGGAGTCGTCCACGACCCGGCCGATGGCGATGGTCAGCGCGCCCAGCGTCAGCATGTTCAGCGACAGGTCGCGCGTCCACAGCACGATCAGGGCGAGGACCACGGACAGCGGGATGGACACCGCGGTGACCAGGGTCGAGCGGACCGACGCCAGGAAGACCAGGATCACCAGGACCGCGAAGAGCAGACCGAGCGCGCCCTCGGTGGTCAGGCCCTCGATGGCCTGGGACACGGCCGGGCCCTGGTCGCTGACCACGGTGAGCGTGGCGCCGGAGCCGAGGTCCTCGCGCAGGTCGGGGAGCATCTCCTCGACGGCCTCGGAGATCGCGACCGCGCTGCCGTCGTGGTCCATGGTCGCCATCACGGCGAGGCTGGGCTCGCCGTTGGTCCGGGTGAGGGAGTCGGCCCTGGCCTCCTCCTGCTCCACCGCGGCCACGTCACCGAGGCGGACCGGCTTGCCCTTGCCGGGCTCGCCGGTGACCATCAGGTCCTCGATCTGCCGCAGCGAGGTGAAGCCGGCGCCCACCTGGACGGTGCGGTTGGCTCCGTCCTCGTCGAAGGAGCCGGCCGGGACGGTCGCCCCGCCGGCCTGGAGGGCCTGGGACAGCGACTGCGGCGTGAGCCCCGCCTTCGCCAGCTTCGCGGTGTCGGGGGTGACGGTGACCTGGAGGTCCCGCACGCCGTCCACCGTGACCTGGCCGACGCCCTCGACGTCCTCCAGGGCGGGCACCACGGTCCGGTCGAGCTGGTCGGCGAGTGCCTGCTGGTCCTTGTCGGAGGTGACGGCGAGGACCACGGTCGGCATGTCGTCCGTGGAACCGGCGACGACCTGCGGGTCCACGTCGTCCGGGAGCTGGGCGCGGGCCCGGTTGACTGCCTGCTGGACGTCGGCGACGAGCTGCTGGGTGTCGTTGCCGTAGTCGAAGGACGCCATGATCACGGCGTTGCCCTCGCTGGCCGTCGAGGTGACGCCGGTGAGGCCGTCGACGGCCTCCAGGCTGTTCTCGACGGGCTCGACGACCTGGTTCTCGACCACGTCCGGGGAGGCGCCCTGGTACGGCGCCACCACGGAGACCATGGGCAGTTCGATGGTGGGCAGCAGTTGCTGCTTGAGCTGGGGTATCGCGATCACCCCGAAGACGAGCGCGATGATCGACATCAGTCCGATCAGCGCCCGTTGCGCGAGGCTGAATCTGGACAGCCAGGACATGGGTTACGGGTCTCTCTTCTGTGAGCGGCAGAAGTGCACGGTCGGGCGCAGCCGGGCGCCCGCTCTACACCCTGGGCCATCGGCAGGGGGTGATCCGTAGGCCCGTGGTCCATTTCTGGTGCGGCGCGTACTCCCGCCGCAGTACGCCCGCCGGTGTTCAGTCCACCCTCGGACGGACCAGGCCCGACTCGTAGGCGATGACCACCAGCTGGGCCCGGTCCCGGGCGCCCAGCTTGGCCATGGCCCGGTTGACGTGCGTCTTCACGGTCAGCGGACTGACGTCGAGGCGTTCGGCGATCTCGTCGTTGGAGTGCCCGCCGGCGACCTGGACGAGCACCTCGCGCTCGCGGCCGGTGAGCGAGTCGAGGCGTTCGGCGCGGGCGGGGTCGCGGCCGGCTTCGCCGGCCGTGCCCTCCTGGGCGAGGAAGCGGGCGATCAGGCCCTTGGTGGCGGCCGGGGAGAGCAGGGCCTCGCCCCCGGCGGCGATCCGGATGGCGTTCAGCAGCTCCTCGGGCTCGGAGCCCTTGCCGAGGAAGCCGGAGGCGCCGGCGCGCAGCGACTGCACCACGTAGTCGTCGACCTCGAAGGTCGTCAGGATCACCACCCGGACCGCGGCGAGCCCGGGGTCCTCGCTGATCATGCGGGTGGCGGCGAGGCCGTCGGTGCCGGGCATCCGGATGTCCATGAGGACCACGTCGGCCCGCTGCTCGCGGGCCAGCCGGACCGCCTCCGCGCCGTCGGACGCCTCGCCCACCACCTCCATGTCCGGCTCGGAGTCGACGAGCACCCGGAAGGCGCTGCGCAGCAGGGCCTGGTCGTCGGCGAGCAGGACGCGGATCGTCATGAGGGCTCCCCCGGTGCGCTGGTCACGGTCCGTCCTGGGCGGCGGGCGTGCGGGTCTTGACGGGCAGGATCGCATGGACGCGGAAACCGCCGCCGTAGCGGGGACCGGTGGTGAGGGTGCCGCGCAGGGCGGTGACGCGCTCGCGCATGCCGAGCAGTCCGTGGCCGCCGCCGGATCCGCCGCCGGGCCCGCGGGCCTGGCCGTCGCCGGAGCCGTCGTCGAGGACCGTGATCTCGATGTGGGGTCCCACCCGCACGACGCTGACCTCGGCCCTCGCGTCGGTGCCGGCGTGCTTCTGCACGTTGGTGAGGGCCTCCTGGATGACCCGGTAGGCGGCCAGGCCGACGGCGGCGGGGAGTTCGGTGCCCTGGTCGGCGCGGGCGACCTCGACGCGCAGCCCGGCGTTGCGGAAGGTGCCGGCGAGTTCGTCGAGGCGGTCCAGGCCGGGGGCGGGTTCGGTCGGCGCCTCGGGGTCGCCGGACTGACGCAGCAGGCCGACGGTGGCGCGGAGTTCGTCCAGCGCGGAGCGGCTGGCCTCGCGCACGTGGGCGAGGGCCTCCTTGGCCTGGTCGGGCCGCTTGTCCATGACGTGGGCGGCGACCCCGGCCTGGACGTTGACCAGGGCGATGTGGTGGGCGACCACGTCGTGCAGGTCGCGGGCGATGCGCAGCCGCTCCTCGGCGACCCGGCGGCGGGCCTCCTCCTCGCGGGTGCGCTCGGCGCGCTCGGCGCGTTCGCGGATGGCCCGGACGAAGGCGCGGCGGCTGCGGACGGCGTCGCCGGCGGTGGCGCCGATGCCGGTCCAGGCGAAGATCGCCAGGTTCTCCTGGGCGTACCAGGGCAGGGGGCCGGCGATCATGGCGGTGCCGGTGAGGACCGTCATGGTGAGCAGGCCGACGCGCCAGGTGGTGGGGCGGTCGGTGGTGGAGGCGACGGTGTAGAGCGCGATCACCGCGCACATGGCGACGGGCGCGCGGGGGTCCCCGGTGACGGACTCCGCCACGGAGATGCCGCCGGCGAGGGCGAGCACGGTGCGGGGAGCGCGACGCCGGAGGACGAGCGCGGCGGCGCCGAGCGTCATGAGGACCAGGCTGAGCGGGTCGGGGGTGCGCAGGTCCCAGGTGACGCCGTCCGGTCCGTGCGGCTCGACGAAGGACCCGGCCGCCATGCAGGCCAGGACCCCCGCCGCGAGGGCCGCGTCCAGGGCGAAGGGGTGGGCCCGCAGTCGGCACCGGGCCCGCTCGAAGGTGCTCACGGCCGTTCACCGTACGGTGTCGCCGCGGCGTCCGGAACGGGGACCGGTACCGGACGCCCGGTGCGGGAGCGGGCCGCCCCGGGGCTCACGCGCCCGGGATCAGGCCGCCGTCGCCGAGCAGTTCCCGGACCTCCTCCAGGGTGGCGTCCGGGGAGGGGAGGATGAGGTCGGAGGGCTCCAGGGAGTCGTCCGGCAGCGGTTCGCCGAGTGCGCGCACCTTGGCCAGCAACGCCTGGAGGGTCGCGCGGAAGCCCGGCCCGTCGCCGTTCTCCATCTCGGCGAGCAGTTCCTCGTCCAGCTGGTCCAGCTCGGCGAGCCGGCTCTCGGCCAGCGTCACCTGCCCCTCCCCCATGATCCGTACGATCACGTCGCCCTCCTAGGCGTGGGCCCCCGCTCCGTCCGCGGTGCCGGTGACTACTGCTTGTCGAAGCGCGGGGTGTCCTGCGGCTGCTGCTGGGACTGCGCCTGGTCCTGGGTCCGGCCGGTGCCGCCCTCGATGGCCTGCTGGCCGCCGGTGGCGCCCCCGGCCAGCTCGGCCTTCATGCGCTGCAGTTCCAGCTCCACATCCGTACCACCGGAGAGCCGGTCCAGCTCGGCCTGGATGTCGTCCTTGTGCATGCCGGAGGGGTCGTCCAGGGCGCCGGAGGCGAGCAGTTCGTCGATCGCGCCGGCCCGCGCCTGGAGCTGGGCCGTCTTGTCCTCGGCCCGCTGGATCGCCAGCCCGACGTCGCCCATCTCCTCGGAGATGCCGGAGAACGCCTCGCCGATCCGGGTCTGCGCCTGCGCGGCGGTGTACGTGGCCTTGATGGTCTCCTTCTTCGTGCGGAAGGCGTCCACCTTGGCCTGGAGCCGCTGGGCCGCGAGGGTGAGCTTCTCCTCCTCGCCCTGGAGCGTCGCGTGCTGGGTCTCCAGGTCGGTGACCTGCTGCTGGAGGGCGGCCCGGCGGGAGAGCGCCTCGCGGGCCAGGTCCTCGCGGCCCAGCGCGAGCGCCTTGCGGCCCTGGTCCTCCAGCTTGGACGACTGCGACTGGAGCTGGTTGAGCTGGAGTTCCAGGCGCTTGCGGCTGGTCGCCACGTCGGCGACACCGCGGCGGACCTTCTGGAGCAGCTCCAGCTGCTTCTGGTACGAGTAATCGAGGGTCTCGCGCGGGTCCTCGGCCCGGTCAAGGGCCTTGTTCGCCTTCGCGCGGAAGATCATCCCCATACGCTTCATGACACCGCTCATGGGCTTCGCGCGCCCCCTTCTGACGGACTCCGGCTCACAGATCTGCGACAGAACCCACAGTAAGGGCCCTGCTTCCATTACCGCACTGCTCGGGGACGGATGCGCTCATCCCCAAGAACGAATGACTGTCCTCCCGATCCGGCGTAAGGAGTAGGTGGTCCCCGGGGTCGGCCCGCCGGCCGGCCCGGAGGTCGCACAACGTCCCCTCTGTCCTTTTGGAGACGACCGGCGTTGCCGGATCGTTCCCCCCGGGGCTGGGGTCCAACCCCGGGCACCCCGTACCCTTGGGTTTTGTGTTCCGTAGCCGTGCCAAGGAAGAGAAGGCATCAGCCGCCGACAAGGCGCAGGTGACCGACTCCAGTCAGCCCCGTCACCCGGAGGCCCCCAAGGGCCGCCCCACGCCCAAGCGCAGCGTGGCCCAGGCCCAGCGTCGCAGCGTGGCCAACACGTCGATGACGCGCAAGGAGGCCGCCAAGCGGCAGCGTGAGGAGCGCCGTGCCGCGCTGGAGCGTCAGCGCCAGGCGCTGGCCAGCGGCGACGAGCGCTATCTGCCCGCCCGCGACAAGGGGCCGGTGCGCCGGTTCGCGCGCGACTTCGTCGACTCGCGGTTCAACATCGCGGAGTACTTCCTGCCGATGGCCGTGATCATCCTGGTGCTGAGCATGGTCCAGGTGCCCCAGCTGCAGAACGCCGCGCTGCTGCTGTGGCTCGTGGTGATCGTGATGATCGTGCTGGACTCGATCGTCACCGGCTTCCGGCTGAAGAAGCGGCTGGCCGAGCGCTTCCCCGACGACAACCGTCGCGGCGCGGTCGCCTACGCGCTGATGCGCTCGCTCCAGATGCGCCGGCTGCGGCTGCCCAAGCCCCAGGTCAAGCGCGGGGAGCGGCCCTGAGCACCACGCCGTTCGCCGACGGCGCGGCCGAGGCCTGGCTGAGCCGGCTCGACGGCCTGCGGGACGTCGTTCGGCAGGAGCTGGTGGCCCGCCAGCTGGAGGAGCAGATAGTCGGGCGCTTCCCGGTCGGCCGGCGGCTGCGCGTGCTCGACGTGGGCATGGGCCAGGGCACGCAGGCGCTGCGGCTGGCCCGGGCCGGCCACCAGGTGACCGGCCTGGAACGGGACGCGACGATGATCGCCACCGCGCGGGAGGCCCTGGCCGGGGAACCGGAGGGCATCCGGGAGCGGATGCGGATCATCGAGGGGGACGGCCGGGACACCGGCGTGCACTTCCTGCCGGGCAGCTTCGACGTGGTGCTGTGCCACGGTGTGCTGATGTACGTGGACGAGCCGGACCCGCTGCTGGCGGGGCTGGCCCGGGTGCTCGCGCCCGGCGGACTGCTGTCGCTGCTGGTGCGCAACGGTGACGCGCTGGCGATGCGGCCGGGCCTGTCCGGCGACTGGGCCGGGGCGCTGGCCTGCTTCGACACGGTGGCGTACCGGAACCGCCTGGGGCTCGACGTCCGCGCCGACCGGCTGAAGACGCTGACGGCGACGCTCGCGGGGATCGGGGCGCCGCTGCACACCTGGTACGGCGTGCGGGTCTTCACGGACACGGCGGCCGACGGCGCGGGCGTGCCCGACGACCTGGAGATCCTCCTCGCGGCCGAGGAGCGGGCCGGCCGCACGGACCCCTACCGCGGAGTGGCGGCGCTGCTGCACCTGTGCGGCGTACGGGGCTGATCCCCGCGGCGGGCGGCGGACGGGCCGCGGGCCCCGCCGGAGCGGACCGCGGCGGGCGGGGACCCGGCCGGCCCCCGCCCGCGGCTCACGCCTCCTCGGCGTGCAGGCTCATCGGCCCGTAGATCTCCGCGGTGTCCTCCAGCAGCCGCACCTGGTCGGCGCCGCCCTCCAGCAGGGCCTTCCAGTTCTCCCCGAGCCAGGACTCGGCGTCCCCCTGCGTGGGGAAGTCCTCCGGCGGCACCGCGGGCTCGACCTGCGTCCCGTCGGCCTTCTCGAACCGCCACGTCCATGCCGCCATGTACGCCTCCCATGGGTGTGAGCACACTGCACAACGGGAGCCGGATCTCGGTCCGGCTCCCGGGCAAGAGCCTAGTCGGACGCGCAGCCCTCGTGGGGAGGGGCGAAAATCGGGTCCGTGGAACTGACTCTGCTCGGCACCGGTGCCCCCGCGGGACTGCCCCGCCCCGACTGTCCCTGCGCCGCGTGCGCCGTCGCGCTCGGCCCGCACGCGCGGGCGGCCACCGCGGTGCTGGTGGACGGGGCCCTGCTGCTGGACCTCATGCCCGGCGTGGCGTTCGCGGCGGCCCGCGCGGGATGTTCGCTGGGCGCCGTGCGCCAGGTGCTGCTGTCGCACCCGCACGACGGACCCGCCCTCGAGGTGCCGGCCGGGCTGCCGCAGCCCGGCCGGGTGCCGGACGGGCGGGAGCTGGCGCTGCTGACGGGGCACCGGGTGCGCGCGGTGGCGCTGGACGCGCCCGGCACCGGGTACGCGGTCACCGGTCCGG
Source organism: Streptomyces sp. Tu 3180 (assembly GCF_009852415.1). NCBI lineage: Bacteria > Bacillati > Actinomycetota > Actinomycetes > Kitasatosporales > Streptomycetaceae > Streptomyces > Streptomyces sp. Tu 3180. The sequence continues at coordinate 2,490,594 of NZ_WOXS01000002.1, forward strand.
ACGGGCAGCGGCTGCTGTACCTCCCGCCGGGCGGCGCGCCGGCCGGGCTGGAGCAGCCGGTCGAGCCGTACGCCATGGTGCTGCTGGACGTCGTGGGGCGCCCGGACGCGCTGGCGCGGCTGCGGGCGACCGGCGCGGTGGGGCCGACCACGGACGTCGTCGCCGTCCACCTGGACCACGACGTGCCGCCGGGCGCGGAGCTCGGGCGCCGGCTCGCGGCGGCCGGGGCGCGCGCCGTGCCGGACGGGACCGCCCTGGAGGTGGGCGCCTACGAGGACGTTCCCGACGTGCCGCGGCGGACGCTGGTGCTGGGCGGGGCCCGCTCGGGCAAGTCGGTGGAGGCCGAGCGGCGGCTGGAGTCCTTCCCCGAGGTGCTGTACGTGGCGACCGGCGGATCGCGGGGCGGGGACACCGAGTGGGCGGCGCGGGTGTCGGCGCACCAGGAGCGGCGGCCGGGGTCGTGGCGGACCGTCGAGACCTGCGACCTGGTGCCGCTGCTGAAGGACGACGGGCCGCCGCTGCTCGTGGACTGCCTGTCGCTGTGGCTGACGGACGCGATGGACGCCGTGGGGGCGTGGGACGACGCGGAGTGGGCGGACGGCGGGGAGCGGGCCCTGCGGGACCGGGTGCGGGAGCTGACCCGGGCGGTGCGCGGGACCCGGCGGACGGTGGTCGCCGTCTCCAACGAGGTGGGTTCGGGCATCGTGCCGGCCACCGCGTCCGGCCGCCGGTACCGGGACGAACTCGGGCGGCTGAACGCGGCGTTCGCGCAGGAGTGCGAGCAGGTGCTGCTGGTGGTGGCGGGGCAGGCGGTCGTCCTGCGGGGGTGAGGGGGCCGGGGCCGGTCAGCGCCGCGCCGGGCGGGGACGGCGTCTCGCCGGCTTCGGCTTGCGGGCGACGATCCGGTAGGCGTTGGCGAACGGGGTGTGGCGCACCACGGGCGCGAGGGCGAGGTCCGTCAGCGCCGCGGCGACCACCAGCGGGGTGCCCGCGCGCAGCAGGACCGTGCGCAGGTGCCGCTGGAACGGGGTCGGCGGGACGGCGCGCCAGGGGGCGTCCGGGGCGGGCAGGGCGTGGGAGAGGGCGAGGGCGGTCGCGCCGGCCAGGTCGTGCGGGACGTGCGCGGCGCGGTGCCCGGCGGTGACGATCGCGCAGCCGCGGGCCTGGAGTTCCGCGCGGAGGTTGCGCGGGGGCAGCAGGTGCAGCCGGCGGGGCTGGTCGTAGGGCAGCCACCAGCGGCCGAGCAGGGCGGCGAACGCGCAGCGCGGGTCCAGGGTCTCGACGAGCAGGTGGCCGCCGGGGCGCAGGGCGTCGAGGGCCGCGTGGAGTTCCGCGCGCGGGTCGGTGGCGTGCTCCAGGTGGTGCAGCAGGCTGACCACGTCGTAGCGGGCGGCCAGCCGGGCCGCGACCCGCGGGTCCGTCAGCGACCCGACGTGGGCCTCCTCGACGCGGCCGAGCTCGCGGGCCCGTTCGACGCGCGCGGTGAGGTCGGTGCCGTCGAAGGAGGTGTACGGGAAGAACTCCCGCGCGGCCTGCGGGAAGCGGGCGAGTCCGGTGCCGACGTCCAGCCAGCTCTCCGGCTCGCCGAAGCGCAGCATCGCGCGGGCGGCGGCGCGGTGGCGCTGCGGGGACGCGTGCAGGGCGAGGACGCGCTCGGTGGCGGGGTCCCGGGGGGCTCCGCGCACGGCCCGCCGGTGGAAGGCGAGGCCCTCGGCGGTGAGGCGGGGGTTCTGGAAGGTGTGGCCGCACTCCCGGCACGCGTCGACGGTGAACAGGCCCGGCCGGTGCCGGCGCAGGTCCCCGGTGCGCAGCCGGTTGCGCAGCCGCGTGGAGCCGCACCAGGGGCAGTCCTCGCGGCGCGGCTCGTGCACCCGGGCGGAGCCGTGGGGGACGGGGCCCGCCGCGGCCGAGGCGTGCGCGGCGGGTGGGACGGGTGCGGACATGGGCGGCTCCCGGCGAGAGGACGTACGGCACGGCAATCCACTGCAAAACGTTACGTAGGGGACGAGCCCGCGGGGCGCATCGGCGCGGTGGCGGCGTGGTGGCGGCGTGGCGGTGGCGGGACCCCGGAAGCGGTGGTGGCGGACGGGCCGTCGTGTTCGATCGGGGCCGGTACTGTTCGGCGAATGAGCTCGCTTAATCTCGACGACTTCACCGATCTGATCGAGCGCCCGGACGGCGGGGTGCGCCGCGACGCGGAGGCGCGCCGGGAGCGTCAGGTCGTACCGCCCGGATCGCTGGGCCGGCTCGACGACCTGGGTGAGTGGCTGGCCGCGGCGCAGTCCGCGGTGCCGGTGCGGCCGGTCGAACGGCCGCGGGTGGTGCTCTTCGCCGGGGACCACGGGATCGCCGGGCTGGGGGTCTCGGCACGGGCCGCGGGCAGCGCCGTGGAACTGGTGCGCGAGGTGCTGGAGGGCGGCCGTCCGGTGTCCGTGCTGGCCCGGCGGCTCGGGGTGCCGGTGCGGGTGGTCGACATGGCCCTGGACTGCGATCCCGAGTCGCTGCCCGAGGACGTCGTGCGGCACCGGGTGCGGCGCGGCAGCGGGCGCATCGACGTCGAGGACGCGCTGAGCCCCGAGGAGGCCGAGGCGGCGTTCCGGGCCGGGACGGCGGTGGCCGACGAGGAGGCCGACTCCGGTACGGATCTGGTGGTGCTCGGCGACGTGAGCGTGGGCGGGACCACCGCGGCGGGCGTGCTGGTGGCCGCGCTGTGCGGGACGGACGCGTCGGTGGTGACCGGGCGCGGCGGGCTGGCGATCGACGACCTGGCGTGGATGCGCAAGTGCGCGGCGATCCGCGACGCGCTGCGCCGGGCGCGGCCCGTGCTCGGCGACCAGTTGCAGCTGCTGGCCACGGTGGGCGGCGCCGACCTCACCGCGATGACGGGCTTCCTGCTCCAGGCCGCGGTGCGGAAGCTGCCGGTCGTGCTCGACGGGGTGGTGGCGGCGGCGTGCGCGCTGGTGGGCCAGCGGGTCGCGTTCCGGGCGCCGGACTGGTGGCTGGCCGCGCACGACAGCGGTGAGCCGGCCCAGGCGAAGGCGCTGGACCGGATGGCCCTCGACCCCCTCCTCTCCCACGGCGTCACCGTCGGGGAGGGCGTCGGCGGCCTGCTGGCCCTGCCCCTGGTCCAGGCGGCCGCCGCCCTGGCGGCGGAGCTCCCGGAGCGCCCGAAGGACTCGGAGCGGCCGGAGGCGGAGGCCGGACCGGAAGCGGAAGCGGAACAGGAGCAGCAGGCGCGGTAGGGGCCGGGGCCGGGGGTCCGCGGCCCCGGGTCAGCGGTGTTCGAGGGAGCGCGGCGGCCTCGGGTCCGGTTTGCCGCCGATCCAGTCCTGGACGGCGCGGCGGGGACCGGACCAGCGGCGGTCGTGGTGGTAGGCGCGCAGGACGGCCTTGGCCCGCGCGCGGGGCCGGTGCCGGTAGAAGCGTCTGGCCCACGGGGAGTCGGGGCGGGCCAGGCGCAGGGAGCCGATGACGGCGACGACGGGCACGATCACGCCGAACACCGCGATCCGCGCCTTGCCCTTGCTCAGCGCGATCAGCGAGAAGAGGAAGTTCGCGCCGACGCTCCCGGCGACGCCCGCGCGGTTCTGCAGCTCCTCCTGGGAGAGGTCGTTGACGCCGAACGGGGTGAAACCGGCCAGCAGCAGGCCGACCAGGGCGGCGGTGAGGACGACCATCTCGACGCTCTTGCGGCCGGCCTCGGTCCAGTAGACGTCGTCGAGGTGCAGGATCAGGGCGAACTCGTCCAGGACGAGGCCCGCGCCGATGCCGAAGACGACCGCGCTGAGCGCCGAGCCGAAGCCGCGCCCGTCGCCCGCCACCGCGCCGAAGCCGCCGACGACCGTGAGGATGACGCCGGGCACCACGTGGTGGATGTGCACCTCACCGGCCGTGATGTTGCCGAAGGGCCCCTTGCCGGCCCGGATCAGACGGGTGATGACCCGGGTGATCACGAAGGTGAGGACGAAGGCGGCGAGGGCGAGGAGCAGCGGCAGCTTGCCCGGTTCGACGATGTTCCGCTCCCACCAATGTCCCATATGAGCACTTTATCCACGGCCGCCCGGGGCGCCCGGGTGACCGCCGGGTAATCTGCGCCGGTGCCCGCACCCTCCCCGGCCTCCCCGGCCTCCCCGGCCGACGGCCTCCGCTTCGCCTTCGGCACCCTCACCGTGCTCCCGGTCCGGGTGACCCGCTGGGACCGCCCGGCCGCGCGCGCCGGGATGCTGTGCGCCCCGCTGGCCGGGCTGGCGGTCGGCGCCGCGGCCGCCGCCGCCGGACTGCTGCTGCTGTCCCTCGGCGCGGGCGCGCTGCTCGCCGCCGTCGCCACGGTCGCCGTGCCGGCCGCCCTGACCCGGGGACTGCACCTCGACGGGCTCGCCGACACCGCGGACGGACTCGGCAGCGCCAGGCCCGCCGAGGACGCACTGCGGATCATGAAGCAGTCGGACATCGGGCCGTTCGGGGTGCTCACCCTCGTCCTCGTGCTGCTGGCCCAGGTGGCCGCGCTCGCGCAGGCGTACGGCGGCTCCTGGGCCCGGGGCGCGCTGGCCGCCGTCGTCTCGGCGGTCGTGGCCCGGCTGGCCCTCACCCTCGCCGCACGCGCCGGGGTGCCGGCCGCCCGCCCGGAGGGACTGGGGGCGGCGGTCGCGGGGGCGGTGCCGGTGGCGGGCGCGCTGCCGGTCGCCCTCGCGGTGACCGGGGCGGCCGCCGCGGCCGGGGGCGCCTTCCTCGGGGCGCACGACGCCGCCCGCACCGTCCTCGCGGTGGCCCTGGCCGTCGCCGCCGCCGAACTCCTGCTGCGGCGCTGCGTCCACCGCTTCGGCGGGGTCACCGGGGACGTGTTCGGCGGGCTCGCGGAGACGGCGGCGACGACCGCGCTCGTCGTCATCTCACTGGGCTGAGACGATCCCCCGCCCCCTGCGGCCCTGCTTCGACGTCCGGCCGGCGCTCCCGCCGGCCGGGCAGCGGGCTCAGCAGGCCCGGCGCCACGCCCCCAGGTCGTACTCCTTGAGCAGCGAACTCAGCCCCAGCCGCCGGGACTCGGCGCAGAAGCGGCCGGTGGGCAGCTCGTACTCGACGTGGAAGACGGCCTTGTCCGCCTCGACGAACGGCGTCAGCCGCGCGCACTCGCCGTACTGGGCGCACTGTTCGTTGACCGCGAAGTCGAAGTCGCCGACCAGCTGCGGGATCTGGTCGAGGTCGTTCTTCAGGCCGACGGCCAGTCCGCGCTCGTGGGCGAGGCGGGCGACGAGGCGGTTGTAGCGGAGCTGGTCGCGGGCGGTGAGCGGGAAGCCGGTGCGGTTGCGGTAGCCGTCCATGTTGTCCGGTTCGACCGCGTCGAAGCCCTTGTCGCGGCACATGTCGAGGCGTTCCGCCATGATCGGCTCCAGGACGTCGGTGCGGCGGATGTCGAGCCAGCGCTCGCCCTCCCAGCCGTTGCCGCGGCCGATCACCGACTCCGGGAAGTCGTCCGCGTCCGGGCGGAAGTCCTCCCAGGCGCCGGTGGACAGGTAGCAGATGACCTTGCGGCCGTCGCGGTGCAGCTGCGCGACCGTCTCCCGCGAGTGGTCGAAGCCGTCGATGTCGTAGACCGGCACGTCGACGGAGGTGTCGAGCCGCCCGCTGAGCTGCCACTGCCAGTCGGTGCCGGGACGGGGCTGCCAGCGGGGGCCGGGCGGAGCCTCCGCGCCGGGTCCGGGCGCGGTCGTGCAGGCCGCGAGCAGCAGGGCGAGCAGCGTGACAAGCAGGGACGGTCGTCTCACCGGGCGGTCTCCAGGACGGGCGGCGGCGCGCTCGGCACCGCGGGTGGCACACGGGAACATCAAGGATGATCGTCGCCGTCCGGCCCCTCGGCGGCGGGGTCCGGAACACGACCGCCGCGTCACCGGGAGGTGAACACCCGCATGAGTGAGCGCGCGCGCATACGCGCGTAGTCTCGTCCCGAGTGTTCGCCGCACCGGGGAAGGCCCCGACGGGACCGCACCCGCACGTCACGACTAGGGTCGGCTGCCGGGCCCGGTCGACCCACACCGTTCGGCCACAGCAACTTCACATCGGAAGCGAGAATTCACCACCGTGACTGCTCTCACTCTCAGCACCGCCGCGGTGCCCGGCCTGCGGGCCGACGCGATCGTGATCGGTGTCGCCAAGGGCGCTGCGTCAAAGACCTCGGGCCCGGTCGTCGCACCGGGCGCCGAGGCCGTGGACCAGGCGTACGACGGCAGGCTCGCCGGCGTCCTGGAGACCCTCGGGGCCTCCGGCGCCGAGGGCGAGGTGACGAAGCTCCCCGCGCCGGCCGGCTTCAAGGCGCCGCTCGTGGTGGCGGTGGGCCTGGGCGCCCAGCCCGAGAAGGACGCCGCCTACGACGCCGAGGCACTGCGCAAGGCCGCCGGCGTGGCCGCCCGCGCCCTCGCCGGCACGAAGAAGGCCGCGTTCGCCCTGCCGCTGACGGACGCCGCCGACGCCGGCGCGGTCGCCGAGGGCGTGCTGCTCGGCGCCTACTCCTTCGACGCCTACAAGGGCAACGCGGCTCCGGGTGACGCCGCCAGGAACGGCAAGGCCCCGCTGGCCGAGGCCGCGCTGCTCGGCGGCAAGCCCCGCGACAAGGCGTACAAGGCCGCGCTCGAGCGGGCCACCGCCGTCGCCGAGGAGCTCAACCGCGCCCGCGACCTGGTCAACACCCCGCCGAACGACCTCAACCCCGAGGCGTTCGCGGCCGTCGCCCAGGCGGCGGCCAAGGAGCACGGCATCAAGGTGCAGGTGCTCGACGAGAAGGCCCTGGCCAAGGGCGGCTACGGCGGCATCCTCGGCGTGGGCGCCGGCTCGGCGTCGGGCCCCCGCCTGGTGAAGCTGTCCTACACCTCGTCCAAGGCGAAGCGGCACCTCGCCTTCGTCGGCAAGGGCATCACCTACGACTCGGGCGGCATCTCGCTGAAGCCGGCCGGTCACAACGAGACGATGAAGTGCGACATGAGCGGTGCCGCCGCCGTGTTCGCCGCGGTCGTCGCCGCCGCCCGCCTCGGCCTGGAGGTCAACGTCACCGGCTGGCTGGCGCTGGCCGAGAACATGCCGTCCGGTTCCGCCACCCGTCCGGGTGACGTGCTGCGCATGTACAGCGGCAAGACCGTGGAGGTGCTCAACACCGACGCCGAGGGCCGTCTCGTCCTCGCCGACGCGCTGTGGGCCGCATCCCAGGAGAAGCCGGACGCGATCGTGGACGTCGCGACCCTGACCGGCGCGATGATGCTGGCGCTGGGCAGCCGCACGTTCGGGATCATGGCGAACGACGACGCGTTCCGCACCGCGGTGCACGAGGCCGCCGAGCAGGTCGGCGAGCCGGCGTGGCCGATGCCGCTGCCGGAGCACCTGCGCAAGGGGATGGACTCGGCCACGGCCGACATCGCCAACATGGGCGAGCGGATGGGCGGCGGGCTGGTCGCCGGCCTGTTCCTGCGCGAGTTCGTCGGCGAGGGCATCACCTGGGCCCACCTCGACATCGCCGGCCCGGCCTTCAACGAGGGCGGCCCCTTCGGGTACACGCCGAAGGGCGGCACGGGGTCGGCGGTGCGGACGCTGGTCCGCCTCGCGGAACTGGCCTCGGCCGGCGAGCTGGGCTGAGTTCCCGCCGACGGGGCCTCGCACGCGGACGGGCGAGGCCCCCGGCGCCCCGCGGCCGCGTTCCCCGCGGAACGTGGGGTGTCTCACACCCCGGCCCCGCGTCTCGTCCGGTGCCGACAAGTGCGAAGATGGGGCTCGGCAGGACAGGGCCCCCACCGAAGGGCCGAAGGCAACAAGCGGCCGCACACCAGCCGCCGACCGGTCACTGGAGACCGGCGTGGCGCACATGCATGGAGGACGTGACGTGGCGAACGACGCCAGCACCGTTTTCGACCTAGTGATCCTCGGCGGCGGCAGCGGTGGTTACGCCGCGGCCCTGCGCGGGGCGCAGCTGGGCCTGGACGTCGCCCTGATCGAGAAGGACAAGGTCGGCGGTACCTGCCTGCACCGGGGATGCATCCCCACCAAGGCCCTGCTGCACGCGGGCGAGATCGCCGACCAGGCCCGCGAGAGCGAGCAGTTCGGCGTGAAGGCCAGCTTCGAGGGCATCGACGTACCGGCCGTCCACAAGTACAAGGACGACGTGATCTCGGGCCTCTACAAGGGCCTGCAGGGTCTGATCGCCTCCCGCAAGGTGACCTACATCGAGGGTGAGGGCCGGCTGTCCTCCCCCACCTCCGTCGACGTGAACGGGCAGCGCGTGCAGGGCCGCCACGTCCTGCTGGCGACCGGCTCCGTGCCGAAGTCGCTGCCGGGCCTGGACATCGACGGCGAGCGCATCATCTCCTCCGACCACGCCCTCGTCCTGGACCGCGTGCCGAAGTCCGCGATCGTCCTGGGCGGCGGTGTCATCGGCGTCGAGTTCGCCTCCGCGTGGAAGTCCTTCGGCACCGACGTCACGATCATCGAGGGCATGAAGCACCTCGTGCCGGTCGAGGACGAGAACTCCTCCAAGCTGCTGGAGCGCGCCTTCCGCAAGCGCGGCATCAAGTTCAACCTGGGCACCTTCTTCCAGAAGGCCGAGTACACCCAGGACGGCGTGAAGGTCACCCTGGCGGACGGCAAGGAGTTCGAGGCCGAGATCCTGCTCGTCGCCGTCGGCCGCGGCCCGGTCTCCCAGGGCCTGGGCTACGAGGAGGCCGGGATCGCCATGGACCGCGGCTACGTCCTGGTCGACGAGTACATGCGCACCAACGTCCCGACCGTCTCCGCCGTCGGCGACCTGGTCCCGACCCTCCAGCTCGCGCACGTCGGCTTCGCCGAGGGCATCCTGGTGGCGGAGCGCCTGGCCGGCCTGAAGACGGTTCCGATCGACTACGACGGTGTCCCGCGGGTGACGTACTGCCACCCGGAGGTCGCCTCCGTCGGCATCACCGAGGCCAAGGCCAAGGAGATCTACGGCGCGGACAAGGTCGTCGCTCTGAAGTACAACCTGGCGGGCAACGGCAGGAGCAAGATCCTCAAGACCGCGGGCGAGATCAAGCTCGTCCAGGTCAAGGACGGTGCGGTGGTCGGCGTCCACATGGTCGGGGACCGCATGGGCGAGCAGGTCGGCGAGGCCCAGCTGATCTACAACTGGGAGGCGCTGCCGGCCGAGGTCGCCCAGCTCATCCACGCCCACCCGACGCAGAACGAGGCGCTCGGCGAGGCCCACCTGGCCCTGGCCGGCAAGCCCCTCCACTCCCACGACTGACGCCTTCGGTCACCGGGCGCGACGACACAGACTTCCGCACTTTTAAAGGAGCAACCGAAACCATGGCGGTTTCCGTAACCCTTCCGGCGCTCGGCGAGAGCGTCACCGAGGGCACTGTCACCCGCTGGCTGAAGGCCGAGGGCGAGCGCGTCGAGGCCGACGAGCCGCTGCTCGAGGTCTCCACCGACAAGGTCGACACCGAGATCCCCGCTCCCGCCTCCGGCGTGCTGTCCTCCATCAAGGTCGCCGAGGACGAGACGGTCGAGGTCGGCGCCGAGCTCGCGCTGATCGACGACGGCAGCGGCGCCCCGGCGGCCGCCCCGGCCGCCGAGCAGGCCCCCGCCGAGCAGGCCGCCCCGCCGGCCCCCGAGCCGGCCCCGGCCGCCCAGCCGTCCACCGAGCAGCCCGCCCCGGCTCCGGCGCCCACCGCCGAGGCCGCGGCCGGCGGCGGCTCCGCCCAGGGCACGGACGTGGTCCTGCCCGCGCTCGGCGAGTCCGTCACCGAGGGCACCGTCACCCGCTGGCTGAAGTCGGTCGGTGACACCGTCGAGGCCGACGAGCCGCTGCTGGAGGTGTCGACGGACAAGGTCGACACCGAGATCCCCGCCCCCGCCTCCGGCACGCTGCTCGAGATCGTGGTCGGCGAGGACGAGACCGCCGAGGTCGGCGCCAAGCTCGCCGTCATCGGCGAGGCCGGTGCCGCCCCGGCCCCGGCTGCCGCTCCGGCCGCCCCCGAGGCCCCGGCGCAGCCCGAGCCCGCCCCGGCCCCGCAGCCGGCCGCCCCGGCTCCCGCGCCGGCCCCGGCCGCTCCGGCTCCCGCCCCGGCCCCGCAGGCGGCTCCGGCCCCGGCCCCGCAGCCGGTCACCCCGGCTCCCGCGCCGGCCCCGGCCGCTCCGGCTCCGGCCCCGGCCGCCGCCCCGGCCGCCGCCCAGCCGACGGACGAGGGCGCCTACGTGACCCCGCTGGTGCGCAAGCTCGCCGCCGAGAACGGCGTCGACCTGTCCACCGTCAAGGGCACCGGCGTCGGCGGCCGCATCCGCAAGCAGGACGTCCTCGCCGCCGCCGAGGCCGCGAAGGCCGCCGCCGCCCCGGCTCCGGCTCCGGCCGCCGCCCCGGCCGCGCCCGCCGCGAAGAAGGCCCCCGTCCTGGAGGCCTCCCCGCTGCGCGGCCAGACCGTGAAGATGCCGCGGATCCGCAAGGTCATCGGCGACAACATGGTCAAGGCCCTGCACGAGCAGGCCCAGCTGTCCTCGGTCGTCGAGGTCGACGTCACCCGCCTGATGAAGCTGCGCGCCCGGGCCAAGGACGCGTTCGCGGCGCGCGAGGGCGTCAAGCTCTCCCCGATGCCGTTCTTCGTCAAGGCCGCGGCCCAGGCGCTGAAGGCCCACCCGGCCATCAACGCCAAGATCAACGAGGCCGAGGGGACCATCACCTACTTCGACACCGAGAACATCGGTATCGCGGTGGACTCCGAGAAGGGCCTGATGACCCCGGTCATCAAGAACGCCGGTGACCTCAACATCGCCGGCATCGCCAAGGCCACGGCGGAGCTCGCGGGCAAGGTCCGGGGCAACAAGATCACTCCGGACGAGCTGTCCGGCGCGACCTTCACCATCTCCAACACCGGTTCGCGCGGCGCGCTGTTCGACACGATCATCGTGCCCCCGGGCCAGGTCGCGATCCTCGGCATCGGCGCCACGGTGAAGCGCCCGGCCGTCATCGAGACGGAGGAGGGCACGGTCATCGGCGTCCGCGACATGACCTACCTGACCCTCTCCTACGACCACCGCCTGGTGGACGGCGCCGACGCGGCCCGTTACCTGACGGCGGTCAAGGCGATCCTGGAGGCGGGCGAGTTCGAGGTCGAGCTCGGCCTGTGATCCCCGGCCGCACCCGGCCGGCATACGACGGTGCCCCCGTCCGGAACCCTCCGGACGGGGGCACCGTCGTATGCCGGCCGGGTGCGGCCGTAGGGAACGTGTAAGCCTCGTCTCACCTGGGCGAAAGCCCCCGTGCGCCCCTCCCGCGCGGCGCGGCGGCCGTATTGTCTAAGCGTCAACGCCCTCAGGGGTCCCGCCCGCCGCCCGACCACCGCCCCTCAACGAGGCCTTCGGGCCGCCGCATTGGATCTGAGCCCCCGTCTAAGGAGCCCCTCATGACCGCGCCCGTCGTCCACTCGCTGCGCGAACAGATCCGCGAGCACATCCTGGAAGGGATCATCAGCGGGCGCTGGCAGCCGGGTGAGCGGATCGTGGAGCGGCGGATCGCGACCGAGCTGGAGGTCAGCCAGACGCCGGTGCGGGAGGCGCTGCGCGAGCTGGAGTCGCTGCGGCTGATCGAGTCGGCACCGAACAAGGGCGTGCGGGTGCGCAACCTGACGGCCGCCGACCTGGAGGAGAGCTACCCCGTCCGGGCCGGCCTGGAGGCGATCGCGGCGGAGCTGGCGGCGGAGCGGCTGGCACAGGACTGCTCGGCGCTCGAGCCGCACGTCGCCGCCCTGTACGAGGCCGACCGCCTGGCCGACGGCACGGGTCAGGTGCGGCACACGGTCGCCTTCCACCGCGAGCTGGTCCGCGCGGCCGGCAACTCGGTGCTGCTGCACACCTGGGAGGGCCTGGGCATCGAGGTCTTCACCGCGCTGTCCATCCGCTGGCTGGGCACGGTCCAGCAGTCGTACGCCGAGGAGCACGAGGAACTGGTCGCCGCGTTCCGCCGGCGCGACCCCCGCATCGCGGAGCTGGTGAAGGCGCACGTCCTGGGATGCGCGCCCCGGGCATGAGCCGAGGGGTGCCCCGGGCTCCGGTCCCCGCACCGCTCCTCCTGCGCCCGCACCCGAGCAAAGCCCCGCTCATACGCGGTTTCACCTGCGAAAACTTTCCGAAAACACGTCACCCGGTGCCATTTTCGAAGGCACCGCGTGCCTACTTTCTCGCTATCAAGAGGTTTTGCCCCTCAACCCTTTGATCGATCATCGATCAGGGAGTTACAGTCGCCAGCGGGCTTGCACCCGAGCCCCAGCCCTGTCCTGCCAAAGACCAAGGGCACCCCCGAACCCTTACCGATGAGGGAACCCCCTTCGACTGAGGAAGGCGGCGACATGACCGACCCCAACGCCATCCAGCCGAGCGAGCTCGACCAGCTCCCGGACCGCGACCCCGAGGAGACCGCCGAGTGGCAGGCCTCCCTGGACGCCGTCACCGAGGCGGCCGGGCCGCACCGTGCCGCGTACCTGATGCGCCGCACACTGGAGCGCGCCGAGGGCGCCGGCATCGCGCTGCCGAAGCTCCTCGAGACCGACTACGTCAACACCATCCCCACCTCCGCCGAGCCCGCCGTGGACGGCGACGAGGAGATGGAGTCCCGCATCACCGCGTGGAACCGCTGGAACGCGGCCGCGATGGTGACCCGCGGCAGCAAGTACGGCGTCGGCGGCCACATCGCCACCTTCGCCTCCGCGGCCTGGCTGTACGAGACCGGCTTCAACCACTTCTTCAAGGGCAAGGAGGGGGACGGCTCCGGCGACCAGCTCTACATCCAGGGCCACGCCTCCCCCGGCATCTACGCCCGCGCCTTCCTCGACGGCCGGCTGACCGAGCAGCACCTGGACAACTTCCGCCGCGAGGCGGGCGGCAACGGCCTGCCGTCGTACCCGCACCCGCGCCGCCTGCCCTGGCTGTGGGAGTTCCCGACGGTGTCGATGGGCCTCGGCCCGATCTCCGCGATCTACCAGGCGCGCTTCAACCGCTACCTGACCAACCGCGGCATCAAGGACGTCTCCGACTCGCACGTGTGGGCGTTCCTCGGCGACGGCGAGATGGACGAGCCCGAGTCGACGACCGCGCTCACCCTCGCCGCCCGCGAGCAGCTGGACAACCTCACCTTCGTCGTCAACTGCAACCTGCAGCGCCTCGACGGTCCGGTCCGCGCCAACTTCAAGATCGTGCAGGAGCTGGAGGCCCAGTTCCGCGGCGCCGGCTGGAACGTGATCAAGACCCTGTGGGGCACCGCCTGGGACGAGCTGTTCCGGCTCGACACCACCGGCGCGCTGGTCCGCCGGCTGCGCGAGGTGCCGGACGCCCAGGTGCAGACCTACCAGACGCGCGACGCCGCCTACATCCGCCAGGACTTCTTCGGCAAGGACCCGGCGCTCGTCGAGATGGCGAAGCTGCTGAGCGACGACAAGATCCTCGAGTGCTTCCACCTCTCCCGCGGCGGCCACGAGCCCCGCAAGGTGTACGCCGCCTACCGGGCCGCGCTCGCCCACAAGGGCGCACCGACCGTGATCCTGGCGCAGACGGTCAAGGGCCACACCCTCGGTGAGGGCTTCGCCTCGAAGAACGCCAACCACCAGATGAAGAAGCTGACGGTGGACGAGTTCAAGGCGATGCGCGACCGCCTCGGCCTGCCGATCAAGGACAGCGACTTCGTCGACGGCCAGGTGCCCTACGCCCACCCGGGCGCCGACTCCCCCGAGGTCCGCTACCTCCAGGAGCGCCGCGCCGCCCTCGGCGGTCCGGCCCCGGCCCGCCGCGTCCACCCGGTCGCGCCGCTGCCGCTCCCCGCCGACAAGGCGTTCGCCGCCTTCGACAAGGGCTCCGGCTCGCAGAACGTGGCCACCACCATGGCGTTCGTCCGCCTGGTCAAGGACCTGGTCCGCGACAAGGAGACCGGGAAGCGCTGGGTGCCGATCGTCCCCGACGAGGCGCGCACCTTCGGCATGGAGAGCCTCTTCCCGTCCCTCGGCATCTACTCGCCGATGGGCCAGACGTACGAGCCGGTCGACCGCGACCAGCTGATGTACTACAAGGAGGCCAAGAACGGCCAGATCTTCAACGAGGGGATCACCGAGGCCGGCGCCATGGCCGAGTTCATCGCCGCCTCGACGTCGTACGCGACGCACGGCGAGACGATGATCCCGTTCTACATCTACTACTCGATGTTCGGCTGGCAGCGCACCGGCGACCAGATGTGGCAGCTCGGCGACCAGCTCGGCCGCGGCTTCCTGGTCGGCGCCACGGCCGGCCGCACCACGCTGACGGGCGAGGGCCTGCAGCACGCCGACGGCCACTCGCCGGTCATCGCGGCGACCAACCCGGCGGCGCTGACGTACGACCCGGCGTTCGCGTACGAGATCGGGGTCATCGTCAAGGAGGGTCTGCGCCGGATGTTCGGCGAGGCCGAGCCGGACGAGGACCAGAACGTCTTCTACTACCTGACGGTCTACAACGAGCCGCTGCCGCAGCCCGCCAAGCCGTCGGCGGCCGGCATCGACGAGGGCATCGTCAGGGGCCTGTACCGCTTCAACACGGCGGAGACGGCCGGGCTGACCCCCGCCGCCAACGCCCCGCGGATCCAGCTGCTCGGCTCCGGCACGGCGATCCACTGGGCGCTGAAGGCGCAGCGGATGCTCGCCGAGGAGTGGGGCGTGGCCGCCGACGTGTGGTCCGCCACCTCGTGGACCGAGCTGCGCCGGGACGCCATGGAGGCGGACGAGGCGCTGCTGCGCGGCGAGGAGCGGGTGCCGTTCGTCCGGCAGGCGCTGCAGGGCGCCGAGGGCCCGGTGCTGGCGGTCTCCGACTACATGCGCCAGGTCCCGGACCAGATCGCGCAGTGGGTCGAGCAGGACTACACGTCGCTGGGCGCCGACGGCTTCGGCCTGTCGGACACCCGTGAGGCGGCCCGCCGCCACTTCGGGGTCGACGCCGAGTCCATCGTGGTCGCGGCCCTGGCCCAGCTCGCCCGGCGCGGCGAGGTGCAGGCGACGGCCGTGAAGGAGGCGCGCGAGCGCTACGGCCTGTAAGGGCCGGCTGGTGCCCGGGAGGCCCCCGCCGCGGCGGGGGCCTCCTGCATGATGGGCCCCATGCGTGCTGCCCGGCTGATCAAGATGGTGCTGCTGCTGCAGTCCCGGCCCTCCATGACCGCCGCCGAACTGGCGAGGGAGCTGGAGGTGTCGGAGCGGACGGTCACCCGGGACGCGCAGGCGCTGTCGGAGGCCGGGGTGCCGGTGTACGCGGACCGGGGCCGCGCCGGGGGGTACCGGCTGGTCGGCGGGTACCGGACGCGGCTGACGGGCCTGGCGCGCAGCGAGGCGGAGGCGCTGTTCCTGTCCGGGGTGCCGGGGGCGCTGCGCGAGATGGGGCTGGAGGACGCGGCCTCGGCGGCCCGGCTGAAGGTGTCGGCGGCGCTGCTGCCGTCCCTGCGGGACGCGTCGCGGACGGCGGCGCAGCGGTTCCATCTGGACGCGCCGAACTGGTTCCGCGAGCCGCAGACGCCCGAGCTGCTGCCGGCCGTCGCGGACGCGGTGTGGGACGACCGGCGGATCACCGCGCGCTACCGGCGCGGCGACACCGGTGTGGAGCGGGAGCTGGAGCCGTACGGGCTCGTGCTCAAGGCGGGCGTCTGGTACCTGTGCGCCCGGGTGGCCGGGCAGGGGTCCTTCCGGGTGTACCGGATCGACCGGTTCACGGCGGTGGACCCGGTGACGGGGGCGGGCACGCGCGCGGAACGCTTCGAGCGCGACCCGGAGTTCGACCTGCCCGCGTTCTGGGCGGAGCGGGCGGAGCAGTTCGCTCGCTCGCTCCTGCGGGCGGAGGTGGTGGTGCGGCTGTCGCCCGAGGGGGTGCGCGCGCTGCCGTACGCCGTGGGCGCGGCGGCCGCGCGGGAGGCGCTGGCCGCGGCGGCCGGGGCCGCGGCGGACGACGAGGGGTGGGTGACGGTGACCCTGCCGGTGGAGTCCGAGGAGGTCGCCCGCACCCAGCTGACGGCGCTGGGCCCCGAGGTGGAGGTGCTCGCACCCGCCCCGCTGCGGGAGCGGTTCGCCGCCCAGGCCGAGCGGCTGGCCCTGCTCTACGGGCGGAAGTGATCCGCGTACTCCGGGGTGCGTCCCGGGGTCCCAGGGCCGATGCTTGACACGTGATGGACGAGACGGAGTTCTGGGAGCTGGTCGACTCCACCCGCGAGGAGGCCGAGGGCGACCCGGAGGAACAGGCCGACCTGCTCGTGGAGCGGCTCGCGCGACTGGACCCGGAGGCCGTCCTCGACTTCGCCCGGCACTTCGAATCCCGCTACCACCGCGCCTACCGATGGGACCTGTGGGGCGCCGCCTGGGTGCTCCTGGACGGCGCGAGCGACGACGCCTTCGACTTCTTCAGGTGCTGGCTGATCGGCCAGGGCCGCGAGGTCTACGAGGGCGCGCTGCACGACCCGGACGCGCTGGCCGATCTGCTGGACGACTTCGACGAGGAGATCGACGGCGACGGCGAGGAGCTCGGCTACGCGGCGGACGAGGCGTACGAGCAGCTCACCGGCACCGTGGCCCCCGACCTGGAACTCCCCGCGGCCCCGGCCGAACCCGAGGGCACGCCCGTCGACTTCGAGAACGACGCCCGGCTCGCCGAACGCTATCCCCGGCTCTGGGACCGGTTCCGGCCCTGAGCCCCGGGGAGCCGCTCACCGGGACCGCGCTCACCCGGAGACCCCCGCGGTCCGGTCGTCCTGCGCCGGCGCCTGCCCCTGCGTCCCCTCCCGTGCCTGCTCCTGCCGGCGGACGGCGTCCGTCCGGCGGCCCTGCAGCTGCGCCGCCGTCTCCCTGATCGCCGGCAGACGGGCTTGCAGGGCGGCGCCCGGACAGCTGGTCATGAAGCCGTCGTTGTGGCCCGCGAGGGCGGGCAGCGTCGCGGTGGCTCCGGCCGCGTACCGGCTGCCGCCGTTGCTGGAGACCAGCCGGACGTGGGAGCGCGGGTCGGTGCCGGACAGACCGAGCTTCCAGGCGGCCAGCTCGGCGATCGCGCGCTCCATCGCGGGCGGCACGGGCACCCCGGCGGTGAAGGTGCCGAGCGCGGCCACGCCGGTGGTGCGGTGGTTGAAGCCCAGGGTGTGGGCGCCGACGACGGGGCGGCTCGTGCCGCCGGCGCGGCCTTCGTAGATGGTGCCGCAGCGGTCGACGAGGAAGTTGTAGCCGATGTCGTCCCAGGCCCGGGCGGTGGTCTGGCCCTCGTAGAGGCTGCGGATGTGGGCGGGGGCCGCGGCGCAGTCGTAGTCGTTGGGCGAGTCGGTGTGGTGCACGAAGACGGCGACCACCTTGTCGTCGTAGCGCGGGGGCGGCTGCTCGCGGGCGGTGCCGCCCACCCAGATCGCTCTCGGCACGATGAACGGTCTGGGCGCCGTGTGGGCGTCCGTCCTGCGGACGGGGGCCGGCCCGGCGGCCGAGGACTCCGCGGCCCGTTCGACGCCGTAGGTGCACAGCACCAGGGCGACCGCCGCGGCGACGCCCGGCAGGCAGCCGAGCAGCACCTTGGCGGTTCCGGGCAGGTCCGTGCGGCCGGCCCCGCGACGTATTCGGGGAGCGTTGCGCAGCCGCGCTCCCCCGATCCTCCTGAGGGCACTCATGCCTTCACTGTGGGTCGGATCGGGCGGGCCCGCGACGTGGCCGTGCCAACCGGTGGACCCGTCCGCCCGGTCCGCGGCGGAACCATCGTCCGGGTCCTCGGCGTTCTTCCCGGTACACGCGCGTGCGGCCGCTTCCCGGTGGTCACCCGCGCGTGGCTGATCACCGGGCCCCTCCCCCACGTATGGGTGCCCGAGAGAAAGGCGGCGTGCGTGGACCTGCTCGACATCCTGCTGGTGCTGGTCGTCCTGGCCCACGCGGCGTCCGGTTACCGGCGCGGACTGCTGGCGGGCTGTGTGTCGCTGGCCGGTTTCGTGGGCGGTGCGGTCGTCGGCGTGTGGATCCTGCCCTGGGTGATGGACCCGATGACGCCGGGGACGACCCGGGCGACGGTGACGGCCGTGCTCACGGTGCTGCTGCCGGCCGTGGCGGGCCACGCGCTGGCGGGGCGGTTGGCCTTCAGGCTGCGGCGCGAGCTGGACCGGGGGCCGCTGAGGGCGGCGGACGGGATCGGCGGGGCGGTGGCCAGCTCGGCGGCGGTGCTGATCGTGGCGTGGGTGGCCGCGAGCGTGCTGGGCGCCTCCTCCTCCCCGCTGGTCACGTCGGCGATCCGGGACTCGCGGCTGCTCGGCACGGTGCAGGACGTGATGCCGGACACCACCCCGGGGTGGTTCTCCCGGGCCACCTCGGCGCTGACGGAGGCGGGTTTCCCGCAGGTCTTCAACCCGTTCGAGAACGAGTCGACCGCCGAGGTCGCCGAGCCCTCCGGCGACAGCGTCACGGCGGCCGCGACCCGGGCCGCCCGGCTCGGCACGGTGAAGGTGGAGGGCGTCGCGGGCGTCCAGGGCCGCGAGGGCAGCGGGTTCGTGTACGCGCGCGAACGCGTGATGACCAACGCCCACGTGGTGGCCGGCATCGACGAGCCGACCGTGCGCGTCGGCGGGGTCGGGCGGACGTACCGGGCGCGGGTGGTGCTGTTCGACCCGCAGAAGGACGTGGCCGTGCTGTACGTGCCCGGACTGCGGGCGCCCGCCCTGCGGTTCGACGACGACGCCGGGCGCGGCGACTCGGCGGTCGTCGCGGGCTACCCGCAGAACGGCGGCCTGGACCTCCAGGCGGCCACGGTGGCGAGCCGGGTGCAGGCCAGGGGGCAGAACATCTACAGCGACCGGACGGTCACCCGCGAGATCTACTCGATCCGCTCGACCGTCCGCCCCGGCAACTCCGGCGGGCCCCTGCTGACCACCGACGGCCGGGTGTTCGGCGTGGTGTTCGCCCGTTCCACCTCGGACGCCGAGACCGGTTACGTGCTGACGGCGGCCGAGGTGGCGGACGACGCCGAGCGCGCGGCGGACGCGACGGCGCCGGTGGACACGGGGGACCCGGTCACCTCCTAGGCGCCGGGGGCGGACGGCGCGCACGGGCGCGGGCGTGACGGCACGTCCGGCGGGCGCTGCGCCGGCCGTGATTTCCGGGCGGCCGGGGGCAGGATGGGGCCATGGAACGTTCCCGAATCGCGGTGGCCGGCGCGTCCGGCCTCATCGGAAGCGCGCTGGTGCGGTCCCTGACCGCGGACGGGCACGAGGTCCGCCGTCTGGTGCGGGGCGCACCCCGGTCGGCGGACGAGGTCCGGTGGGACCCGGAGCGGGGCTCCGTGGACGCCGACGGGCTCGCCGGGTGCGACGCCGTGGTCAACCTGGCGGGGGCCGGGGTCGGCGACCGGCGCTGGACGCCGGCGTACAAGGCGCGGATCCGCGCGAGCCGGGTGCGGGGCACGGCCGCGCTCGCCGAGGCCGTCGCGGGGCTGGCCGGGGACGTACGGCCCCGGGTGTTCGTGAACGGCAGCGCGATCGGCTACTACGGCGAGACCGGTGACCGGGCGGTCGACGAGAGCGCGCCGGCGGGCGAGGGCTTCCTGCCGCGGCTGTGCGTGGAGTGGGAGGCGGCCGCGGCACCGGCGCGGGAGGCGGGCGTGCGGACGGTGTTCGCCCGGACCGGGCTGGTGGTGGCCGGCGGGGCCGGGGCGTGGGGCAGGCTCTTCCCCCTGTTCCGGGCCGGGCTGGGCGGGCGGCTGGGCGACGGGCGCCAGTACTGGTCGTTCATCGCGCTGCACGACGAGGTGGCCGCGCTGCGCCACCTCCTGGACACCGACGGGCTGTCCGGGCCGTTCAACCTGACCTCCCCGCATCCGGTGACCAACCGTGAGATCACGGAGGCGATGGCCCGCGTGCTGCGCCGGCCGGCGGTGTTCGCGGTGCCCGCGCCGGTGCTGCGGGCGGTGCTCGGCGAGATGGCCGGGGACGTGCTGGGCAGCGCCCGGGTGCTGCCGGCACGCCTGCTGGAGTCGGGTTTCCGGTTCGCCTTCCCGGAGATCGAGGGGGCGGTCAGGGCGGCGCTGTGAGCCGGTGCGAGCACGCGTGACCGCGATCCGCACGGAACTGACCCCTCTGCGACCACATCGTGCTCACCCGGCGCGCGTATGCGACCGTCGTGCGCCCGTGCTCTGTCGATGCGCGACTGACCGCGCCCGATCACGGACTTAACCTCGAGCAGAACTCGGGTATTCCTAGGGGCTGTTGAGGGCATGACGTCTCCAGCGCCCGCGCAACCTCGAGGAGGGGCACGTGCTTGAGCCCACGTACCAGGCGGACGTCGTCGTGGTGGGAGCCGGGGTCGCCGGACTCTCCGCGGCGCGACGGCTGACCAGCGCAGGAGTCACCACCGTGGTCCTGGAGGCCGCCCCCGGGGTGGGCGGCCGCATGACGACCGAGAAGGTCGACGGCTTCCGGCTCGACAGAATCGGACGGCCGCTGTCCACGGCGTATCCCGAACTACGGCTGACCCCGGGCCTCGACGGGCTCGTCCTGCACCCCTTCGCGCCCGGCGTCCTGCTGCACAGCGACGGACGTCACCACCGCGCGGGCGTGCGGGCCGGGGCACGGGACGGAAGGGCCGCCGGGAGTACCCGCAGCGCACGGGGCGCGCTCCACGCGGTGCGCGCCCTGGCGAGCGTCCCACGGCCGGCTCCCGGCCCGCGCAGGCCGGTGGCCGTGCCCGGACGGCAGGTGTCCGTACCGCGCGGCCGCACCGGCGCCCCGCTGGGCACGGCGGTCGACCGGGCCCGCCTGGGCGCGGCGTTCACGAAGCTGGCGGACACCCCCGTGGAACGGCTGCTGGCCCGGCCGGAGTCGACCGCCGCCGAGGCCCTGGTGGCCCGGGGCCTGCCCGCCCGCACCATCGACGGTTTCCTGCGTCCGCTGCTCGCCGCCCTGCTGTGCGACCCGGACCTCACCACCTCCAGCCGGTGCGCGGACCTCGCGCTGCGGGCCTTCGCGAGCGGGCGGCTGTGCCTGCCGGAGGGCGGCGCCGAGGCGCTGCCCGAGCAGCTGGCCCGGACGCTGCCGCCGGGCACGGTGCACACGGGGGTCAGGGTCACCGCCGTCTCGACGACCTCGGTGACCACCGCGGAGCACGGCGAGTTCCGCTGCCGTGCGGTGCTGATCGCCACCGACGCACGCGCCGCCGCCGAGCTGCTGCCCGGCCTGCGCGTACCGGACTTCCACCCGGTGACGGTGGTGCACCACACGACCGACGAGCCGCCCGCGACCGGCGCCTCGCTGCTGCTCGACGCCGACCGGGGCGGCCCGGTCGCGCACACGGCGGTGGCCAGCCGGGTCGACCCGACCCGCGCGCCGGCCGGCCGCACGCTGGTGTCCTCGACGGTCCTGGGCCCGCCCCCGGACCGGGTGGACACGGCCGTGCGCGTGCACCTGGCCCGGCTGTACGGGACGTCGACCGCGCGCTGGGAGACCCTCGCCGTGCACCACACCGCCGAGGCGGTGCCCGCCATGCGGCCCCCGCACGATCTGCGCCGTCCGGTGCGGCTGCTGGCGGGCCTGTACGTGTGCGGCGACCACCGGGACACCGGCACGGTCCAGGGCGCGCTGCACTCGGCCCACCGCGCCTCGGCCGCGATCCTCGCGGACCTGGGCACGGACCGGCCCCTGCACACGGCGGACCCCCTGCCGACGGCACGGGCGGCCTGACCGCGGACCGCCGGACCGCGAACGGCCTGACGCCCGCGGCGGCCCCGCGGGCCGGATCCCCTCCGGCCCGCGGGCGGGTCAGCCGTAGGCCGCGACCTTGTCGCGGTAGGTGCGCACGGGGGCCGCGTCGCGGTAGGGCTCCAGCCGGCGTTCGAAGTCCCGGACGTACTCCACCGCCCGCACGGACCGCATCTCCGCCGCCTGCCCGGCCGCCTCGGCGGCGAGCTGGCAGGCCTGGTCGAGCTCGCCCAGGCCGAGGCGGGCGGTGGCCAGGACCACCCGGCAGAACAGGCGGCTGCGGGCGTGGCCCGGGGCGCGCAGCCGCAGGGAGCGCTCCGCGTGCTGGGCGGCGGCGCGGAACTGCTGGAGGTCCCGGTGGCAGTGCCCGAACTCGTCGGCGAGCTGCGCCTCGTCGAAGCAGCGCGCCCAGTGCGGCACCTCGTCGCCGGTCCGGGCGCTCTCCAGGGCGCGCTCGGCGCGCGCCAGCGCGGCGGTGCAGGCCCGCACCTCGCCGAGCACCGCGTGCCCGCGCGCCTCGGCGGCGTGCAGCAGCGCCTGGACCACGGGCGGCGCGGAGCCCCCCGCGCCCTGCTGGGCGACCCGCGCGAGCTGTACGGCCTCCCGCCCGTGGCCGAGGTAGACGGCCTGCCGGCTCATGGTGACGAGCACGTACGCGCCGTAGGCCCGGTCCCCGGCCGCCTGCGCGAGCCGGAGCGCCTGCACGAAGTAGCGCTGGGCGAGCCCGTGCGCGGCGATGTCGTACGAGGTCCAGCCGGCCAGCCGGGTCAGCTCGGCGACGGCCGCGAACAGGCGCCGGCCGGTCTGCTCGCCGTAGGTGCCGCGCAGCATCGGCTCGCACTCGTGCTCCAGGTAGCGCACCAGGGCCTGGCGGGCGTGGCCGCCGCCGTAGGCGTCGTCGAGGGTGCGGAACAGCTCGCCGACCGAGCGCAGCGCGGCGATGTCGCCGCCGGTGACCCGCTGGCCGGGGCCGCGTTCGGCCGTACCCCGCCGGCGGGCGCCGGGTTCCGGCGGGCCCGGGGGGCGGGAGGACGGGCGGCCCTGGGCGGGGACGCGGACCGGCGGCTCGGCGCGGGCCACCTTCTCGTCCGCGCGGCCGATGAGCCAGTCCCGGCTGGGGACGACGAGCCCCGCGGAGGTGAAGGCGATCTTGCGCAGTTCGGCGTGGCTCCCGGAGTCCTTGCGCCACAGCCCGCTGACGATGTCGACGGCCTCCTCGGGGGTGGCGGCGAACTCCAGGCCCGCGTACACGGGGGCGCAGGCGTCCAGGCCGAGGTCCTGGGCGGTCAGGCGCCGGCCGAGGCGCCGGGTGAAGACCTCGGCGATGAGCGCCGGGGTGGTGCCCCGCGGCTGCTGTCCGCGCAGCCAGCGGGTGACGGACGTCTTGTCGTATCTCAGGTCGAGCCCGTGTTCGAGACCGAGCTGGTCCACGCGACGGGCGAGTCCCGCGTTGGAGAACCCCGCTTCTGCGATGAGCGCGGCGAGCTGTCGGTTGGGGGTGCGCTGCGCGGGTCGTTCCGTCATCTGCGGTGCGGTCTCCTGCCTTCCGGCTCACGGTGTCCCCGGTCGCCTGTGAGCAGCCCTTATGGCCTCATGGACGGCGCGAATGTAGCGGAGAGTGAGCAACCGGTCGCACATATCGGCAGACATTCATTCGATCGTGTGAGGAATGATCCAAAAGCTGACAGGTGAGGGCGCGTCCGCCGAGCCGTCCCCGGCCCCCCACGGCCGCCTCTTCCCCGCCGGTCGTACGGTCGTACAGTGGCGTGGGCGCCTTTCGCGCCTGACGACCTTCTAGGGAGGCGCTTGCCGTGAGTGAGTTGCGGTTCGTCCGGATGGGCTTCGGGGCCGAGGCCGTGGACTATCGGGTGGCGTGGGACGAGCAGCGCCGGGTGCACGCGGCGCGGTTCGCCGACGAGGTCCCCGACACCGTGATCCTCCTGGAGCACCCCCCGGTCTACACGGCCGGCCGGCGCACCGAGGACGGCGAGCGCCCCCTCGACGGCACCCCGGTCATCGACGTGGACCGCGGCGGCAAGATCACCTGGCACGGTCCCGGCCAGCTGGTGGGCTACCCGATCCAGAAGCTGCCCCGCCCGGTGGACGTGGTCGCGCACGTCCGGCGGCTGGAGGAGGCGCTGATCCGCACCTGCGCGGAGTTCGGCCTGGAGACCACCCGGGTCGAGGGCCGCAGCGGGGTGTGGGTGCTGGGCGACCCGGTCGAGCGGCGCCCGGCGCAATACGGAGGGGCGGCGCGCAGCGCTTCGGCCGAGGGCGGCGGCGGGCGACGGGCGGGCCTCTCCCTGGACTTCGACCCCCGGCTGAACGACGAGGAGTTCGACCCCCGGCTCAACGGCCCGGAGTACGCGCCGTCCAACGCCGGGCAGCGCCGCGAGGACCGCAAGATCGCCGCGATCGGCATCCGCGTGGCCAAGGGCGTCACCATGCACGGCTTCTCGCTGAACGTGAACCCCGACAACCAGTGGTTCGACCGGATCATCCCGTGCGGCATCCGCGACGCGGGCGTCACCTCGCTGGCGAACGAGCTGGGCCGCGACGTCACCGTCGACGAGGTGCTGCCGGTCGTGGAGCGGCACCTGCGGGACGTCCTGGAGAACGCGGAGCTGAAGCCGCGGGAGATCGAGCGGGCGACCGCCTGACCGAGGGGAACGGGCGCCGGCTCTCGGAGGTCGGCCTCACGCCGGGCCCATCAAACCCGGGCGTACCCTGGTGTACGCCGAAGAATCGAAGCTAGGGAGCCGACGTGTCCGCAGTCGCACCCGACGGACGCAAGATGCTGCGCCTGGAGGTCCGCAACAGCCAGACCCCCATCGAGCGCAAGCCCGAGTGGATCAAGACCCGGGCGAAAATGGGTCCCGAGTACTCCAAGATGCAGAGCCTCGTCAAGAGCGAGGGCCTGCACACGGTCTGCCAGGAAGCCGGCTGTCCGAACATCTACGAGTGCTGGGAGGACCGCGAGGCGACCTTCCTCATCGGCGGCGACCAGTGCACCCGGCGCTGCGACTTCTGCCAGATCGACACGGGCAAGCCCGAGGCCCTCGACCGTGACGAGCCGCGCCGCGTGGGCGAGTCCGTGGTCACCATGGACCTGAACTACGCCACCATCACCGGCGTCGCCCGCGACGACCTGGAGGACGGCGGCGCCTGGCTGTACGCCGAGACCGTGCGCCAGATCCACGCGCAGACGGCGGACCGGGAGGCCGGCCGCACCAAGGTCGAGCTGCTCGCCCCCGACTTCAACGCGGTCCCCGAACAGCTCGAGGAGGTCTTCTCCTCGCGCCCCGAGGTCTTCGCGCACAACGTCGAGACCGTGCCCCGGATCTTCAAGCGGATCCGCCCCGGCTTCCGCTACGAGCGCTCCCTGAAGGTGATCACCGAGGCCCGCGACTACGGCCTGGTCACCAAGTCCAACCTGATCCTCGGCATGGGCGAGACCCGCGAGGAGGTCAGCGAGGCGCTGAGGCAGCTGCACGACGCCGGCTGCGAGCTGGTCACCATCACGCAGTACCTGCGCCCGTCGGTGCGCCACCACCCCGTCGAGCGCTGGGTGAAGCCGGCCGAGTTCGTGGAGCTGAAGGAGGAGGCCGAGCAGATCGGCTTCTCCGGCGTGATGTCCGGCCCGCTGGTCCGCTCCTCGTACCGCGCCGGCCGCCTGTACCAGATGGCCGTCGAGAAGCGGGGCGCGTACGTGGCCTCCCAGGCCGTCTGACACGGCGTCACCGGGCCCGCCCCGCACCGGGCGGCGTGACGTGTGAATTCACGCACAAGGACCTACCGGCTGGTAATGGCCGAGAGCACGCGGTCCCGACCGTCCTCGCAGATGAGGGCAGCGGTCGGGGCCGCGTCCGCGTTCCGGCCCCGCCCACCGGGCTTCACGCCTGTTTGACCGGTCGGTCACGCCCTGGTAACACCAATCAGTGACCCTGGAATCACACCACGTACACCCGTACCCGGAGACTGAGGGGGACCTCCGCCATGCAGGCCGCTCCCGTCCGCGCCACCGCCATCCCGTCCTTCACCACCGCACTGCGCGCCGTCGAGGCGCTGCTCATGAGCGGCGGTCAGCGCACCGCCCGCCGCAACGCCTGGACGTCGGTCCTGGAGGACCGCCGTCGCGCCAGGGACCGGGTCGAGGCGCAGCGCGTCCTCGAGCAGACGGCCCAGGTGCCGCCCCTGACCGTCCGCCCCTGACCACCGGCTCCCGCTCCCCCGGCACCCGGCCGCGGGCCCGCCGTTCCCCGTGCCCCGCACTTCCCCCGGGCACTGCCGTCGTCCGCGCTTCCCGGGGCACGTAGACTTCGTGGCATGGCGAGGAAGGAAACCGCAGCGGACGCTGCGAACCCCGGGCGACTGAAGCAGATCGCCCTGACCTACAAGATGACCCGCAGGGCCGACAAGAAGATCGGTCTTGTGCTCGCGGCTGTCGGAATCGTCACCTTCGGTGTCTTCCTCGCGATCGGTTTCTTGATCGGTCACCCCATCTATCTCGGCATCCTGGGCTTCCTGCTCGCCTTCCTCGCGACGGCGATCGTGTTCGGGCGCCGGGCCGAGCGGGCCGCCTTCGGGCAGATGGAGGGACAGCCGGGCGCCGCCACGGCCGTGCTCGACAACATCGGCCGGGGCTGGACGACCACCCCCGCGGTGGCGATGAACCGCAACCAGGACGTGGTGCACCGCGCGGTCGGCAAGGCCGGCATCGTGCTGGTCGCCGAGGGCAACCCGAACCGGGTGAAGAGCCTGCTCGCGGCGGAGAAGAAGCGGATGAACCGCATCGTCGCGGACGTCCCGGTGCACGACCTGATCGTGGGCACGGGCGAGGACCAGGTCGAGCTGAAGAAGCTGCGCACCACCATGCTCAAGCTGCCCCGCGTCCTCACCGGCCCGCAGGTCACCGCGACCAACGACCGGCTGCGCGCCCTGGGCGACCTGATGAGCAACATGCCGCTGCCCAAGGGGCCGATGCCCAAGGGCATGAAGCTCCCGAAGGGCGGACCGAGGGGCCGCTGAGACCCCGCAGGCACGCGCACGTGGAGGGGGCGCCCGGATCACTCCGGGCGCCCCCTCCACGTGCGCGTGGGCGGGTGCGCGTCAGATCCGCACCTCGACCGTGCGGGCGAGCCGGTCGTGCAGGCCGCGGCCGTCGCGGTCCCAGATCAGGGCGGGGACGGCGAGGCAGAGCAGGGCCGAGCGCAGCAGGCCGCGGCCCGGGCTGACCTGGCCGGTGCCGAGGGCGACCACGCGCAGGCCGAACAGCCGCTTGCCGGGGGTGAAGCCGACCGTGCCGACGGTGAGGACGCTCAGCACGAAGAACACCAGCAGCGCCCAGTTGCCCGTCACCTGGTCGTAGCCGTCGGTGATGAGACCGTATGCGATCAGGACGCACAGGGACCAGTCCACGGCGAGGGCGCCGAGCCTGCGGCCCGGCCGGGCGAGGGAGCCCGGCCCCTCCTCCGGCAGCCCCAGCTGCTCGCCCCGGTATCCGAACTCGGCGCCGGCGTCTTCCATGGCCGCGCGCGGCCCGGCCAGCCACGATCCGATTGCTCGCCTGTTGTCCACCCGTCCACGGTACTGCGCCCGGACATGACCGGGGGACGCAGGGGTGTTCCGGGGCTACCGTGGGGAAGGGGCCGGTTAACGCGTGCGAAACAAATGGGTCACGCCCGAGAAATGACCCGTCCCTAGGGTCGAGTGCAGCGTGTGCCACCCGCACTGGCCGCACGAACGATCTACCACCCCGGCGGGACGGTCGGGAGTAGGAGGAGCTGGATGTTCCAGAACGCCGACGAGGCCAAGAAGTTCATCGCGGACGAGGACGTCAAGTTCGTCGACGTCCGCTTCTGCGACCTCCCGGGTGTGATGCAGCACTTCACGGTGCCTGTCGACGCGTTCGACCCGGACGAGGAGCTGGCCTTCGACGGATCCTCGATCCGTGGTTTCCAGGCCATTCACGAGTCCGACATGGCGCTGCGCGCGGACCTCAGCACCGCCCGTGTCGACCCGTTCCGCCGTGACAAGACGCTGAACATCAACTTCTTCATCCACGACCCGATCACGGGCGAGCAGTACTCCCGCGACCCGCGCAACGTGGCCAAGAAGGCGGAGGCCTACCTCGCCTCCACCGGCATCGCGGACACCGCGTTCTTCGGTCCCGAGGCCGAGTTCTACGTCTTCGACAGCGTGCGCTTCAAGACGTCCGAGAACGAGTCCTTCTACCACATCGACTCCGAGGCGGGCGCCTGGAACACCGGTGCGCTGGAGGACAACCGCGGCTACAAGGTCCGCTACAAGGGCGGCTACTTCCCGGTCCCGCCGGTCGACCACTTCGCCGACCTGCGCGCCGAGATCTCCCTGGAGCTGAACCGGGCCGGCCTGAAGGTCGAGCGCCAGCACCACGAGGTGGGCACCGCCGGCCAGGCCGAGATCAACTACAAGTTCAACACGCTGCTCGCCGCCGCCGACGACCTGCAGCTCTTCAAGTACATCGTCAAGAACGTCGCCTGGCGCAACGGCAAGACCGCGACCTTCATGCCGAAGCCGATCTTCGGTGACAACGGCTCCGGCATGCACGTCCACCAGTCGCTGTGGGCGGGCGGCGAGCCGCTGTTCTACGACGAGCAGGGCTACGCCGGGCTGTCGGACATGGCCCGCTACTACATCGGCGGCATCCTCAAGCACGCCCCGTCGCTGCTGGCCTTCACCAACCCGACGGTGAACTCCTACCACCGCCTGGTGCCGGGCTTCGAGGCCCCGGTGAACCTGGTGTACTCGCAGCGCAACCGCTCCGCCGCGATGCGCATCCCGATCACCGGTTCGAACCCGAAGGCCAAGCGCGTCGAGTTCCGCGCCCCGGACGCCTCCGGCAACCCGTACCTGGCCTTCTCGGCCCTGCTGCTCGCGGGCCTGGACGGCATCAAGAACAAGATCGAGCCGGCCGAGCCGATCGACAAGGACCTCTACGAGCTGGCCCCCGAGGAGCACGCCAACGTCGCGCAGGTCCCGACCTCCCTCGGCGCCGTCCTCGACCGCCTCGAGGCCGACCACGAGTTCCTCCTCCAGGGCGACGTCTTCACGCCGGACCTGATCGAGACGTGGATCGACTTCAAGCGCGCGAACGAGATCGCCCCGCTGCAGCTGCGTCCGCACCCGCACGAGTTCGAGCTCTACTTCGACGTGTGACGGACGGGGCCGGGTGACCCGGGCGGGACCTCACCCGGCCGCTGTTCCGACCCGGTGCCGGGAGCACCGTGAGGGCCGCCACCCCGTGACCGGGGTGGCGGCCCTCGCCGGTTGGTCCGGGTTCCCGCCGCCGGCGGGGGAAGCGGCGATGAGTTTCCGGCACCCGGGGAGTCTCCTCTCCGTCGCCGACATCACCGGGAGGAAACCTTGCCCCAGCTACTGAGAGTGCAGAACTTCACCGTCTCGAGCGACGGGATCGGGGCCGGCGAGGAACAGAGCCTCGAGCGTCCCTTCGGCCACGTCGCCCCCGAGCGGCTGTTCGCCTGGGCCGGCGCCACGGCCAGCTGGCCCACGCGCACCGACCCCGGGGGCACCCGGGGCCTCGACGACTACTTCACCCGGGACTTCTCGCACAACATCGGCGCCGAGATCATGGGCCGCAACAAGTTCGGGCCCCAGCGCGGGCCCTGGCAGGACCACGAGTGGCGCGGCTGGTGGGGGGAGGAGCCCCCGTTCCACACCCCCGTGTTCGTCATGACCCACCACCCGCGTCCGTCGTTCACGCTCTCCGACACCACGTTCCACTTCGTCGGCGGCGACCCGGCCGCGGTCCTGGAGCAGGCCCGGGAGGCGGCGCGGGGCAAGGACGTCCGGCTCGGCGGCGGGGTCACCACCGTCCGGGAGTTCCTCGACGCCGACCTCGTCGACACCCTGCACGTGGCGGTCTCTCCGGTGAAGCTCGGGTCCGGGCTGCGCCTGTGGGAGTCCCCCGAAGAGCTGCTCGACCGGTTCCACCTGGAGGTCGTGCCCAGCCCGAGCGGGATGACCCACCACCTGTTCTGGCGGAGGTGACACGGGGCGGGCCGTCCGCCGGCCGCGTCCCCGGCCCCGCGGGGCGGTCCACCCGGGCCGTGGAGGGGGCGGGGCGCCGTGGTGTGTCCGGAACGCTTCTCCCCGCGGGCGCGGAGGGGGATCATCGGTTCCGGCACTGTTGTTCGAGAGAGGGTACGGGGATGTCCGAGAAGGACGACGAGGAGCGGGAGTTCGACCTCAGGTGGGCGGACGGGGCCGAGTACAAGGAGCCGTCCGCGCGGGCCCGGATGCTCGCCGCGCGCTGGAGGGACAACCCGCCCGGGCCGGTCCCGTTCCGTCCCGACCCGGAGCACACGGCGTCGTCCGGCCGGTCGTCCTGGGTGTCGACGGCGGTGGTGCTCGGCTGCGTGGCGGCGGTGATCGTGTTCCTCGGGTACGTCGGCTACCGCCCGTACTGACGCACGCGCCGCTCCGGCGGCGATGCGCCGGCGCCGGGCGCCCCGCGGGGTGCCCGGCGCCGGCCGGTTCCGGTCCTGGCCGGGTGTCAGCGGTTGTACCGCATGAACGCGCGCACCATGTGGCAGGTGGTGTCCGACGGCGGATGCACGCCGATCAGCTCCGCCGCGCTCCGGATCGTCTCGTTGCGCGCCTGGTCGGGCAGGTAGACGCCGGAGTCGAGCAGGGCGATGGCGAGCCGCATCGCCTTGAGCCGGCGGTTGTGCGTGACGTACCACTCCCGCGGGCGGCCCGCGGGCAGCGGTCGCTTCTCGACCGGCGCGCAGGGCGTCTCCAGCAGGACGGGGCGCTTGGCGGTGGACTGGGTGGGCAGGGGCTTCGGCTTGAGTGCGGCAGCGGGCACGGGCATCCTCCTGTCGCGGTCGGGGCGCCCGCCGGGATCCACGACGACCCCGGCGATTCCCTCGAACACTGCTTCCAGTTTACCGCCCGGCACTGACATCCGGAGGTCCGGAGGACCGGGCAAATGCCCAGGTGGACAAGGGAATTACCGCCCCGTCACGCCCGGTCCGCAAGAGGCGCGTGGGGCGGCGGAAATTCGAGCAGAGCCGGTTCGGCCGGCTCGTCCCCGCCGTGACCGCTCCCGAGGACGACGGCCCGGCGCGGCGACGCGCGCGGGCGGTCCGGCACGCGTCCTCGGCGCACCGGGGCGGCTCGTTTCGCGCAGGAGGTGACGAGCGCGGTGTCCGTGCGGTCGACGCCGCCGGGCGAGCCGACGCGGCCGACCGGTGACGGGTTCCTCGTCTGCGCGCGCCACGCGTACGGGCCGGTCCGTTCTTCACCGCCCGCCGGCCGGCACGGCGGGCGGCAGCACCTCCTGAGGGTCCCGCCGCGGGCGGCCGGGACACCACCCGCCGGCGCCGGCGAGGACCCCTTGCCGCGAGGGGCCGCACGGGCACGGGAGCACCGGTGAGGGAGGGGCGCCGCCCGGGCGTACCGTGTGCGGCATGGAGATCTGGATCAACCCGGCCTGTTCCAAGTGCCGCAGCGCCCTCGGCCTGCTCGACGCCGAGGGCGCCGACTACACCGTCCGCCGCTACCTGGAGGAGGTGCCGGGCGAGGACGAGATCCGCGGGGTGCTGGACCGCCTCGGACTGGAGCCGTGGGACATCACCCGCACCCAGGAGGCCGCCGCGAAGGAGCTCGGGCTCGGGGAGTGGGCGCGCGACGCCGGTACGCGGGACCGCTGGATCACGGCGCTCGCCGAGCACCCCGTGCTGATCCAGCGCCCGATCATCACCGCGGACGACGGCACGGCGGTCGTGGCCCGCACGGAGGACGCGGTGCGGGACGCCCTGTCCCGCCGGTCCCCCGGCCCGCACGGCTGACGCGCGGCAGCTCGGCGGCCGTGTGACGCAGGTTACTCCGGCCACTTGCCCCGACCGCTGAGCAACCCCGTTCGGTATCTCGTACATAGCGGCGTACGCTCCCCTACCTCTTCAGGAGGCGCGCATGTCGCGCAGGAGAACTCTCGGCCCCAGGAAGAAGCTCGCCCTGCTGGTGAGCGCCGCGACGGTGGCGGGAGGCGGTGCCTTCGTCATGGCGAACACGTCGAACGCCGCGCAGACGCCCACCACCAAGGCGGCGGCGGACTCGACCGTCTGCCAGGGGCTCGCCACCGCGCTCGGCAACAACCAGAGGTTCATCGAGGGCCAGCGGGCCGCCCCCGACGCGCAGTCCGAGGCGCGGATCGCCAACCGCGAGGCGGTCATCGAGGAGATCAGGCGCAAGCAGGAGGCGTCCGGGTGCGCGGTGGGGGAGTCGGCTCAGGGCTCCCAGACCGCGCAGCCCTCGCAGCCCGCCCCCTCACAGCCCGCCCAGGGCGCCGAGGGCGCCGAGGGCGCCGAGGCGGGCGGTGACGCCGCGCAGAACCCCGGCGGTGAGGGCGCGGCGGCCTCCGGCGAGCAGGTGTGCAACGGGTCCACCGTCACCCTCTCCGGTGAGGGCGGCGCGCCGGCCGCGTCCAGCAACCAGTTCCCGGCCGGCACGAAGCTGAAGGTCACCAACCTGGACAACGACAAGTCCACGACGGTGGAGGTCACCTCGGTGTCCGGCAGCTGCGTCCTGCTCAACAACGCGGCCTTCGAGCAGGTCCGGGAGCCCGGCAAGTTCCTGATCCGCCGGGCCGTGATCGAGAAGGTGGGGTGACGCCCGGGTCCTTCAGGGTTCGTCAGGGATTCCCCGGGGCGTCGGCCGGTTCGGGGGGCGGGGCGTGCGGCGCGCACGCCCCGGCTCCGGCCGCCGCCCCGGCGGGGGCCCGCCGCTCCCGGCCGGGAGCGGCGGGCCCCCGCGCATACGCGCTCACGCCGTGAAGTGGGACACAGCAGGGTCAGGTAACACGGGGTTCACATTCGGGCAATGGCCGGGAAATCGCCTGTTGACACGCTGCCTGGCATCGAGAGCGGCGCCCCAGTGCCGCAGCGCCGCAGCACCCGCACAAGCGCCCAGACCCACCCCGAAGGATGTGGACCGTGAGCTTCAAGGCCGAGTACATCTGGATCGACGGCACCGAGCCGACCGCCAAGCTGCGTTCCAAGACGAAGATCCTGGCCGACGACGCCAAGGGTGGCGAGCTTCCGATCTGGGGCTTCGACGGGTCCTCGACCAACCAGGCCAAGGGGCACGCCTCGGACTGCGTGCTCAAGCCGGTCTTCGTCTGCCCCGACCCGATCCGCGGCGGTGACGACGTCCTGGTGCTGTGCGAGGTCCTCAACACGGACATGACGCCGCACGAGTCCAACACCCGCGCCGCGCTGGCCGAGGTCGCCGAGAAGTTCGCCGCCCAGGAGCCGATCTTCGGCATCGAGCAGGAGTACACCTTCTTCAAGGACGCCTACCCGCTGGGCTTCCCCAAGGGCGGCTTCCCGGCCCCGCAGGGCGGCTACTACTGCGGTGTCGGCTCCGACGAGATCTTCGGCCGTGACGTCGTCGAGGCGCACCTGGACAACTGCCTGAAGGCGGGCCTGGGCATCTCCGGCATCAACGCCGAGGTCATGCCCGGCCAGTGGGAGTTCCAGGTCGGTCCGCTGGCCCCGCTGGAGGTCGCCGACCAGCTGTGGGTGGCCCGCTGGCTGCTCTACCGCACCGCCGAGGACTTCGGCATCGCCGCCACCCTCGACCCGAAGCCGGTCAAGGGCGACTGGAACGGCGCGGGCGCGCACACCAACTTCTCCACCAAGGCGATGCGCGAGGGCTACGACGCGATCATCACCGCGTGCGAGTCGCTCGGCGAGGGCTCCAAGCCGCTGGACCACGTCAAGAACTACGGCGCCGGCATCGACGACCGCCTCACCGGCCTGCACGAGACCGCCCCGTGGGACAAGTACTCCTACGGCGTGTCCGACCGCGGCGCCTCGGTGCGCATCCCGTGGCAGGTCGAGAAGGACGGCAAGGGCTACATCGAGGACCGCCGTCCGAACGCCAACGTCGACCCGTACGTGGTGACCCGCCTGCTGGTCGACACGTGCTGCACCGCGCTGGAGAAGGCCGGCCAGGTCTGATCCGTCCCGCTCGTCGTCAGGGGCGCCCACCGTCACGGTGGGCGCCCCTCGCGTTGCCGGTGGGCGTGCCACCGCGGGGGCACGGACCTCGGCGGGGCCTCGCCGTCCGGGCCGGGCCGGAGGCGCGGGACGGCCGGCGGGGCGTCGGGTCCGGGCCACGCCCGCACGTCCACGCAGTGAGAGGGGGGCTCCGGCCGGGGGCGGCGTCTGCTTCAATGGGGTCATGGTCGGCTTCCGGAAGTACCTCGTGACGGGTCGTCACGACCTCGAGCCCTTCTGGCCTTCCCGTCAGCACGACGACTTCGACCGGGTGTGTTGTCGCGCGTCGAACGCGCCGGCCCGGTAGGAGCCGCACACCCCGGCCTTCGCCCGGCGCGAACCGCGTACGTCCCTCGACGAGCCCGCCACGAACGCGCGGCCGTCGACCCACCCGACGAGCGACGACCCCTTCGCGCGAAAGAGCTGACGTCCCATGGCGACCCCCCGTTCCCTTTCCTCGGCCTCCCCCGTCCCCGCGCCCCTCCCCCCGAACGGTCATCCCCGGCACCGGCTGCGTGCCGTCGACCGCGACGACGACCGGGGCCTCTCCTCCCCGAACGCGGTCGGGGGCCCGGTGCCGGCCGCCGCGGACCTGCTGCCGCCGGGCGCCACCTGGCTGCCCGCGCCGCAGCACAGCCTGCCCGTCCTGCCCGGGCACCCCCCGATGGTCGGCTACCTGGTGCTGGTCCCCGCCGACCAGCAGCCGCCGTTCCCGGTGGCGCTGCCGGACCAGGCCGGGGCCGCCGGCGACGAACCCGGCGGCGACCCGCTGATCCGCGTCGACACCGTGCGGCGCTCCGCCGAGGTGGACGGGCGGCAACTCGACCTCACCTACCTGGAGTTCGAGCTGCTGGCGCATCTCGTGGCGCACCCGGGCCGGGTGCACACCCGCGAGCACCTGGTCGGCACGGTGTGGGGCTACGGCCACGTGGGCGACGGCCGCACCGTCGACGTCCACATCGCCCGGCTGCGCCGCAAGCTCGGCGCCGGACACCGGGACGCGATCCGCACGGTGCGCCGGGTCGGCTACCAGTACCTGCCGCCGGACGGGCGCCGGTGACCGGCCGGTCCGGTCTGCCGACGGCAGATTCGCCTTCCCCCGCACCGCCGGACCGGGCAGAGTCACCGGCATGAGACTTCTGATGCTGGGTGGTACGGAGTTCGTGGGCCGGGCCGTCGTCGAGGCGGCCCTCGGCCGGGGCTGGGAGGTGACCGTCCTCCACCGGGGGCGGCACGAGGCCCCGCCGGGCGTGCGGACGCTGCTGGGCGACCGCACCGCGCCCGACGGCCTGGCGGCGCTCGAGGAGGACCCCGGCGCGTGGGACGTCGTCGTCGACACCTGGTCGGCCGCCCCGCGCGCGGTGCGGGACGCGGCGCGGCTGCTGCGGGGCCGCGCCGGGCGGTACGTGTACGTGTCGAGCTGCTCGGTGTACGCCTGGGCCCCGCCCGCCGGGTACACCGAGCGGGCCCCCGTGGTGGAGGGGGCGTCCGCGGACGCCGACCGGACGGATTACGCCCGGGACAAGCGCGGCGGCGAGCTGGCCGTCCTGGACGCGTTCGGCGCGGACCGGTCGGTGCTGGTGCGGGCCGGGCTGATCCTCGGGCCGTACGAGAACGTGGGCCGGCTGCCCTGGTGGCTGACCCGGATGGCGCGCGGCGGCCCGGTGCTCGCCCCGGGGCCGCGTGACCTGCCGCTCCAGTACGTCGACGTCCGCGATCTCGCCGCGTGGATCCTCGGCGCGGCCGAGCAGGGGCTGAGCGGGCCGTACAACCTGATCTCCCCGCAGGGGCACACGACGACCGGCGAGCTGCTCCGGGCGTGCGCCGAGGTGACCGGCGGCGCGGCCGAGCTGCGGTGGACCGAGCCCGAGGTGATCCTCGGGGCGGGCATCGAGCCGTGGACGCAGCTGCCGGTGTGGGTGCCGCCGGGCAGCGACCTGCACGACGCGCTGCACTCCGCGGACGTCTCCCGGGCGGTCGCGACCGGGCTGCGCTGCCGGCCGGTCGCCGAGACCGTGGCCGACACCTGGCGCTGGCTCCGGGACATCGGCGGCACCGCGCCCCGGCGCCCGGACCGGACGGACAAGGGACTGGACCCGGAGGTGGAGGCGAAGGTGCTGGGGAGTGCCGGGGGGACCGAGGGCGCCGGGAGTGCCGGGGGTGTAGGCAGCACCACCCCCTGACCGGGGGGCTCGGCCCAGTGACCCGGGCACGGCGCCCGGCCAGACTTGTGCCATGACCATCGACACGAAGAGCGGCGACGGGCGGACCGGGGGGCGGGGCATCGCGCTCGCCGCGGTGCGGGGACTGGCACTGGCGCTGGTGGCGCTGCCGGGGGCGGTGCTGTGCTTCACGCTGTCCCTGGTGTCCATCGCGCTGATCCCGATCGGTGTCGGCATCGTCACCACCCCGTACGTGCTGACGGGGGTGCGGGCGTTCGCGAACCGGCGGCGGGTGCTGGCGGCCGAGTGGGGCGGGGTGCGGATCCCGCCCGCGTACCGGCCGCTGCCGAAGGACGCCAACCCGTGGGCGCGCACCTTCGGCATGCTGCGCGACCCGGCGACCTGGCGGGACCTGAGGTGGCTGCCGGTCGACATGACCGCGGGCTTCGTCACCGCGCTGCTGCCGGCCGTGCTGCTGCTCTACCCGCTGGAGGGGTTCGCGCTGGCGGCCGGGCTGTGGCGGGTGATGCCCGACGGGTACTGGTACGGCTTCGTGCCGGTCGACGACCAGACGTCCGCGCTCGGCGCCGGTGCGCTCGCCCTCGTCCTGCTGTTCTTCGCGCACTTCTTCACCGCCCGGCTGCTGGACGTCCACTTCCGGCTCACCGGGGCCGTCCTCGGCTCCCACCAGACCGAACTGGCCGAGCGGGTGCGGGTGCTGACCGAGACGCGGCGGGACGCCGTGGACACCTCCGCCGCCGAACTGCGGCGCATCGAGCGGGACCTGCACGACGGGGCGCAGGCGCGGCTGGTCGCGGTGGGCATGGACCTGGGGACCATCGAGGCGCTGCTGGACAAGGACCCGGCGAAGGCGAAGGAGCTGATCGCGCAGGCCCGCCGGTCCTCCGTGGAGGCCCTGTCGGAGCTGCGCGAGCTGGTGCGCGGCATCCATCCGCCGGTGCTGGCCGAGCGCGGGCTGGGCGACGCGGTGCGGGCGCTGGCGCTCCGGCTGCCGGTGGCCACCGAGGTGACCGTGGAGCTGCCCGGGCGGGCCGAGGCGCCCGTGGAGTCGGCCGCGTACTTCGCCGTGAGCGAGGTGCTCACCAACGCGGTGAAGCACTCGGGCGCCGACCGCGTGTGGATCGACCTGCACCACGCCGACGGTCATCTGCGGGCGACGGTCACCGACAACGGCAGGGGCGGCGCGGTGGTCGGCGCCGGCTCGGGGCTGTCCGGGGTCGAGCGGCGACTGGGTACATTCGACGGCGTCCTGGCCGTCAGCAGTCCCGCGGGCGGCCCCACCATGGTCACCGTGGAGATCCCTTGCGCGTTGTCCTAGCCGAAGACCTGTTCCTGCTGCGTGACGGACTCGTCCGGCTCCTGGAGGCGCACGGCTTCGAGATCGCGGCGGCCGTGGAGTCCGGGCCCGAGCTGGCCCGGGCGCTGGCCGAACTGGAGCCGGACGTCGCCGTCGTCGACGTACGCCTGCCGCCGACGCACACCGACGAGGGGCTGCAGTGCGCGCTCGAGGCCCGCCGCAAGCGGCCCGGGCTGCCGGTGCTGGTGCTCTCCCAGCACGTGGAGCAGCTGTACGCGCGGGAGTTGCTGGCCGACGGCAGCGGTGGCGTGGGATACCTGCTGAAGGACCGGGTGTTCGACGCGGAGCAGTTCGTGGACGCCGTGCGCCGGGTGGCGGCGGGCGGTACGGCGATGGACCCGCAGGTGATCCAGCAGTTGCTGGCGCGGCAGTCGGGCGACGGCCGGCCGACGGCGCGGCTGACGCCCCGGGAGCTGGAGGTGCTGGAGCTGATGGCGCAGGGGCGGTCCAACGCGGCGATCGCCTCCCGGCTGGTGGTGACGGAACGGGCCATCGCGAAGCACACCGCGAACATCTTCGCCAAACTGGGGCTGGAGGTGTCGGACGACGACAACCGGCGCGTGCTGGCGGTTCTCGCGTATCTCGACCACGGCCGGTGAAACCGGACCCGGCCGCACACCCCGCGTGGACGATCAGCAACTCCCGGTGTTCCAGAGGCTGCTGACATCACCGCGCCGGTACGGACTTCTCGTCGATTTCCGTGACGGGTGAACACCCCCGGGGCGGCTCCCGTACTCAAGGGAGCCGCTTCACTCCTGCCGGGCCGCTCGATGCCCCGCAATGGGATGCCCCCGCAAGGAAGGTCAAGAGGAGTTCCATGGGACGCAACACAAGAAAACGCCGTACACCGCTGGCCACCAAGGCCGTAGCCGGGGCGGCGGCCCTGGCGCTCGGTGGGGGCGGGCTGATCTGGGCGAACTTCTACGCTTCGGCGCACGAGGACCGCTCCGGGGAGAACCGGACGAGGTCCGGGGCCGCCCAGATCGCGACGATCAACTGCCCGGACGTCGGCCAGAAGCTGACGAAGGTGCCGAGGAGCGCGCGCAGGGGCGTCGCGAGGGAGCTGGCGCTGCTCGACCGGCAGATCACGGACGCCTACACGCGCCTGGCGGAGACGCGCCAGGCCCAGGCGGGAGACGCCGGCTACGTCGACAACGCCATCCTCGGACCGCTGAAGTCCAAGCGGGTGGCCACCCTGGACCGCATCGGCATCAACATCAACCGCGCCGGCGGCACGGCGCCGCGGGACCTCGGCCGGTTCGCGCAGTGCCAGGGCGTCCCGGCCGAGCAGCCGGACACCAACG
This sequence comes from Streptomyces sp. Tu 3180, assembly GCF_009852415.1. NCBI lineage: Bacteria > Bacillati > Actinomycetota > Actinomycetes > Kitasatosporales > Streptomycetaceae > Streptomyces > Streptomyces sp. Tu 3180. The sequence goes on from NZ_WOXS01000002.1 coordinate 2,529,203, forward strand.
ACGGCGACGGCCAGGACCAGGGCCAGGACGACGACGGCCAGAACCAGGGTGACGACGGCCAGAACCAGGGTGACGGCGGCCAGGACAACGGCCAGGACCAGGGCAACGGCGGTCAGGCCGGCAACGGTCCCGTGGCCGACGACTTCATCGCCATCGAGGACGTCCAGCCGGGCTCGCGCAACCTGCCCAACGGTCTGGCCGCGAACGGCGACGGCGGTTCGACCGGCAGCTTCACCACCGAATGCGGCACCAACGAGAACGAGAACCGCAACTCGGACAACGTGATCGTCGCCCCCGGCGTCAGCAACGGCGCCCAGCACCAGCACGACTACGTCGGCAACCAGGCCAACAACGCCTTCGCGAGCGACGAGGACCTGGCAGGCGGCGAGACGACCTGCCAGAACCAGGGCGACAGGTCGACGTACTTCTGGCCGGTCCTGCGGATCCAGGACGGCACGCAGGACGTCGACCAGGGCCAGCCCGGCGGCGGTCAGGACGGCAACGTCGGCAGGATCGTCGAACCCAGTGAGGCGCAGCTGAAGTTCGTCGGCAACCGGACGAGCGACGTCGTCGCGATGCCCAGGGGCCTGCGCATCATCACCGGTGACGCCAAGTCCTTCACCAACGGCCTGAACAACGCCAACACCTCCTGGAGCTGCACCGGCTTCGAGGACCGCCAGGTGACGGACAAGTACCCGATCTGCCCCGAGGGCAGCAGCGTGGTGCGGACGTCCAACTTCCAGAGCTGCTGGGACGGCCAGAACATCGACAGCGCCAACCACCGCACGCACGTCGACTTCGTCGAGGCGGACGGCACCTGCTCGAACGGCTTCCAGGCCATCCCCCAGCTCCAGGTCCGCCTGGTCTACGACATCCCGGCCCCGCAGATCGACAACGGGCAGCTCGTGAACCCGTTCGCGGTGGACTCCTTCCCGGAGCAGCTGCACAAGCCGATCACCGACCACAACGACTTCATCAACTTCTTCGACGAGAACCTGATGGACGAGATGGTCGACTGCATCAACAGCGGCCAGGACTGCCAGTAGTCCCGGACGGCGGGAAGCCGGCGGTGGGATCCCCCACCGCCGGCTTCTCCCGTGCCGGGGGCCGCGAGGTCAGCCGTGGTGGCCGCCCTTGTTGTGGCTGCCCCCGGGGTTCATGTGCTCGGACCCCTCCTCCATGGTGCCGCCGAGCGTGGTGCGCAGCGCCGTGACCGTCTCCTCCTCGCCGACGGCGACCCACTTGCGGCCGACCAGGTAGTAGCCGCCGTAGTCCTTCGCCCCGTTCAGCCACTCGCGCTGGCCGCGGTCGGTGGCGAAGGTGGCGAGGACGAACCTGCCGTCGCCGTCGCCGCAGACGGCCTGCCGGATCTCGTCGGCGTCCGTCTGCATGTCCGGCTCGCACTTCACCTCGGCGGCCAGGTGCTCCAGGCTGCCGGTCGCGGTGGCCGGGACCTCGTCCTTCCCGTCACCGCCGGATCCGCAGCCCGCCAGCGCCAGGGCCGCCAGCGCGCCGGTCAGCGCGAGCATCGGTCGGGTCACCCTCATCTGTTCCTCCGGTCCTCGACGGCGGCATGCCGCACGGAGCCCCGGCGCGGGGCCCCGTCGCCTTCCATACGGCCGCGACGCCCGCAGCGCTCAATCCCCGGTGCGGCCGCCGCCCGGCCCGCCCCGGGCGGCCGTCCGGGGCCGTGCCCGCCGGGGAGTGATGGTCCACCGCCAAGTGACCATCCGCCGGTTCGCTCGTTCAGCCGAGCGTGCAGCCACAGGATGTCGTCCGCCGCCCCGCTCCCTCCTCCCCGGCCGGACCGGTCGTGGACGTCGAGCAGGCCGAGGCCGCACTCGCCGAGCACTATCCGCGACTCGTCCGGATCGCCTACCTGGTGCTGCCCTCCGGGACGGGCCGCCGCAGGCGGGTGCTGACCGCGCACTCCCTCACCCAGCGCGCCCTGCCCCGCGCCCGCACGCCGGTCCCGGCGGTCCCCTCCCGGCCCGTCGGCCGCGACGGCGATCCCGGGTACGCGCTGGTCCGCCTCCAGGTGGTGCGGACGGCCCTGGAGGCCGGCCTGCCGCTGCGGCGCAGGGCGTGGCCCAGACGGGCGCAGCTGCCGCCGCTGCTGCCCCAGGTGTGGGGTCTGAAGCTGTTCCCGCGCTCCGGCGGCGCCGACGAACTCGCCCTGGACCAGCGGCTGTCCGCGCTCTCCGGCCCGGCCCGCGCCGCCTGTGTGCTGCGCGGTCTGGAGCGGCTCCCGGACGGGGACGTGCGCGAGGTGCTCACGGCCGCGGGCGTCACCGACGCGGACGCCGCGCTGGCCGAGGCCGACCGCGTCCGCGCCGAGCACCGGCTGCTGGACTCCCCCGAGTTCGACCCCTGCTCGCTCCAGGCCCGGCCGACCGACCTGCTGCGCCGGCGCCGTCATCTGCACGCCACGCTGGTGGCCGGGGCCGCGCTCGCCGTCTGCGGGGCGCTGCTCGGGCCGGCGGGTGACGGCCGGGACCCCGGCGGCGCCGCCGCACCCCCGTACGCGCGGAACCCGGCCGCGCAGGCGGCGCTGGACCCGGCGAAGCTGACCCGGGTCTCCCCCACCGCCTGGAGGACCTCCGCGCGCGTCGACTTCTCGGTGTGGCCCGCACGCGGCGGCCTCACCGACGACACGGCCCTGCTGCGCCGCGCCCTCGCCGTCTGGGCCCGGCCGGGCGGGGGCGTCCGGGTGTCGGCGACTCCCGGCACCCCCTCCGGCGGGCCCGCCGGACCGCCCCAGCTGCTGTACGCCGGGACGGTCGACACCGCGCGCGTGGTGATCCTCCACGACGGTCTGCGCATCGCCCGGTACGCCGAGCCCGCGGACGGCACGCACGGCGCGGCCCTCGACTTCGCCCGGGTCGACGGGGCCGGCCGGGCCGGGGCGAGCGCGGTGGTGCTGGGCCGGGCCGACGGCAACGTCCGCTATCTGACGGCGCCCTGGGTGCGGGCGGCGGGCGAGCGGGACCTGCGCGCGCCGGACTCCGCCGCGACGGACCTCACCCTCACCGGCGGCGTCACCCCGCCCCTGCCCAGCCCGGCCCTGCGACCGGGGCCGTGCACCTCGTGGAACGTGCTGCGGCTGACCGACGGCACCGGCACCCGGCTGGTGACCGACCTCGGCGAGCTGGTCCCGGCCCTGCTGACCGCGGGGCGGCCCGGCGCGCGGGGCACGTCCGCCGGCGCCGGGGCGCTGCGCACCTGGGCGCCGTTCGCCTGCTCGCTGGGCGCGATGCGCTCCGCGGGCGTACGGAGTGTGAACGCCTGGGCGTTCGCCGAACAGCCGCTGCCCGGCGCGAGCGCGTCGGGGTGGGGGTCCTCCCGCCGGAAGGGGGGAGGGGGGTCCGCGGTGTGGGTGTGCACGCGCGCCGAGACCTGGCGGGGCGGCGGGGCCCGGGTGCTGGCGCAGTTCCACACGCCGGGCGGGCGGTCCGGGGTGGTGACGGCGAAGGCCGAGGACGTGCCGGCGTGCGGGGCGCGCGAGCCGCGGGTGCTCGCCGGGGTGCTGTGGAAGTCCGGGGCGGGCGCCTGGTATCTGCTGGCCGCCGGCAGCCGCGACACGGCGTCCGTCAGGGCGACGGGCGGGGTCGAGGGGTCGGCCCGGGGGCATCTGCTGACCGTCCGCGCCGAGCAGGGCGCCCGGGCCGACCTCAAGGGCACACTGGAGGACGGGCGGACGATCGGCGGGCTGCGGTAGGCGGACGAACACGGCCGACCGGTCTGGACCGTTCGAGGCCGAATACGATCGGTAAGGTGTTCGCATGACTACCGGGGTACGTCGCAGAATGGGAGTCGACGAGCGGCGGCAGCAGTTGATCGGCGTCGCCCTCGAACTGTTCAGCCGTCGTTCGCCCGACGACGTCTCCATCGACGAGATAGCCTCGGCGGCGGGCATCTCCCGCCCGCTGGTCTACCACTACTTCCCCGGCAAACTCAGCCTGTACGAGGCCGCGTTGAAGCGCGCCGCGGAGGATCTGGCGTCCCGGTTCGACGAGCCGCGCGAGGGCCCGCTGGGCGCGCGGCTGCTGCGGGTGATGGGCCGGTTCTTCGACTTCGTCGACGACCACGGTCCCGGTTTCTCCGCCCTGATGCGCGGCGGTCCGGCGGTCGGCTCCTCGACCACCAACGCGCTGATCGACTCCGTACGGCAGGCCGCGTACGACCAGATGCTGTCGCACCTGGGCGTGGTGGGCCAGGCGCCCGCGCGGCTGGAGCTGGTCGTCCGTTCCTGGATCTCGCTCGTCGAGTCGACGGCGCTGATCTGGCTGGACGGGCGGCGCATCCCGCGCACCGAACTGGAGGTCCAGCTGGTGCACGACTTCGCCGCGCTCGCCGCCGTCGCCGCCGCCCGTGACGAGGAGCTGGCCGCGCTGCTGCGCGGCCTGCTCAAGGACGAGCCGGGCGACGGGCCGTTCACCGACCTCGCCGCCCGGCTGATCGCCCTGGCCTCCTAGAAGGCCCTACTCCTCGAACTTCCGGTACGACGGGTCGAGGTCGCGCACCTCGGCGGAGGCGTGCAGCACCAGGCCCCCGGCCGGCTTCACGTACTGCCGCAGCAGCTCCAGCACGGCCTCGGTGAGCCGGGCCTTGGTCTCGTCCGTGCGTCCGGCCAGCAGGGCGACGTGGACGTGGACGAGGGCGTGCCCGTCGGTGTCGGGGCCGACCACGACGTCCTCGGTCCGCCGGAACCGCGTCTTGCACGCGGGCGGCTTGGCGTCCGCGATCTCCACGACGGCGGTGTGCAGGTCCCGCGCGAAGGCGGGCCGGTCGAAGCCGTCCGCCAGTCGCTCGGAGTAGTCGACGGTGATCTGCGGCATGAGCCCTCCTGTTCCGGGTCGGAGGGCTCACACTATCCGCAGCCCCTGACGGGGTCAGCCGGCCCTGGTGAACACGGCGACCGTGCGCGCCGGAACGGTGAACGTGCCGGTGTCCCGCGCGTAGGACGAGGTCTTCACCACCGCGTCCCCGCCCGCCGCCTGCACCGGGTGCAGGCGGTGGCCCGTCCCGGCGAGCGCGGCGACGCGCTGTTCCTGCTCCTCGGGCGTGGCGTTGAAGACCACGACGAGGTCACCGAGGGTCATGGTGATCACGCCGGGCGTCTCGTCCTCGCCGGACAGCGGGAAGGACAGGCGGGACTGCACCTGCGCGGCCGTGTCCAGGGAGAACGCCTTCTCCGTGGTACGGATCTCCAGCAGGTCCCGGTACGCGGCCGAGGTGCCCCGGATCTGCGGGCAGCCGACCCGCACCGAGCCGAGCAGCGGCTTCGCGTACGGCCACTTGGCCTCGTTGTCGGCGGCCGGCGGCAGGCCGCGGCCGAAGCCGTTGCCGTCCGCGCAGTTCCAGTGGATGGCGTTGAACCAGTCGCCGCTGTCGTAGGAGTTGCGGTCCAGGGACTTGGAGCGCAGCAGGTCGGTGCCCGCCTGGGAGAGCGCCGGGCCCTGCGAGAGGGTGGCCGTCGCCATGGCGAGGACCTGCATGCGCGCCCGGTCGTCCGCGGACGTGTCCTTCGGCAGCTTGAAGGCGAGCGCGTCGAACAGCGTCTCGTTGTCGTGCGCGTCGGCGTAGGCGAGGGCGTCGCCGGGGGCGTCGGCGTATCCGGCGGGGGCGCCGTTGTAGTCGACCTGGGAGCCCTTGACCTCCTTGCCGCTGGTGTCGGTGAAGGTGTAGTCGGCGAGGTTGCCGCTCAGGCCCACCTTGATCAGGTCCTGGTAGTGCAGCAGGCGGGCCCTCTGCTCGGCCTCGGTGCCGTTGCTCCTGGAGGAGTTGGGGTCGGTGTACAGGCCGGAGGCGAAGCCCTGGACGCCGGGGTCCTCGTCGAAGGGGCCGCCGCCGCGCACGGCGTCCCGGGCCCGGTCGGAGAAGGTGGCGATGCCGGTGCCGGCCATGTTCTTCTGCGTGGCCTGGACGAAGCGGGCGTCGTCGGCGATCTCGCCGAAGTTCCAGCCCTCGCCGTACAGGATGATCGACTTGCCGTCGACGCCGTCCTTCTCGAGGGTGAGCGCGTCGAGGGCCTCGCGCACGGCGAGCATGTTGGCCTTCGGGTGGTGGCCCATGAGGTCGAAGCGGAAGCCGTCGACCTTGTACTCCTTGGCCCAGGTGACCACCGAGTCGACGACCAGCTTGCCCATCATGGCGTTCTCGGTGGCCGTGTTGGCGCAGCAGGTGCTGTTGGCGACCGAGCCGTCGGCCAGCAGCCGCTGGTAGTAGCCGGGCACGATCCGGTCCAGGACGGAGGTCTTCGCCTGGCCGCTCGCGGCGGTGTGGTTGTAGACCACGTCCATCACGACGCGCAGGCCGTCCTCGTTGAGCGCCTTCACCATCCTCCGGAACTCGACGGTGCGGGCGGTGCCGTCCGGGTCGGTGGCGTAGGAGCCCTCGGGGACCGTGTAGTGGTACGGGTCGTAGCCCCAGTTGTAGGCGTCCTCGGCGGCCGCCTTCGCCACGCACTCCTGCTGCCTGCCGGAGTCGGCCGGGTAGGAGGCGAGGTCGCAGTCGACGGTCGCCTGGTCGGACTTCTTCTCGGGGACGGTGGCGATGTCGAACGCGGGCAGCAGGTGCACGTACGAGGTGCCGGCCTCGGCCAGCTCACGCAGGTGCTTCGAGCCGTCGCTGTCCTCGTCGGTGAAGGCGAGGTAGGTGCCGGGGTTCCGCGCCGTGCGGTCCGCCACGGAGAAGTCGCGGACGTGCAGCTCCTGGATCTGGGCGTCCTTCAGCGGCACGGCCTTCGGCTTGTCCAGGCCCGACCAGCCCTCGGGGGCGAGGCTCCGGTCGCCGAGGTCGACGACCAGGCTGCGCTCGGAGTCGGTCGTGAGGGCCACCGAGTAGGGGTCGGTGACCCTGTTGGTGACGATCTCCCGGGCGGTGGGCGCCCAGACCTTCACCGCGTACCGGTACGGCTCGCCCTTCCAGGAGGCCGGGCCGGTGACGGACCAGACGCCGGTGGCGTCGTCGCGCTTCATCCGGACGGTGCGGTCGCCGATCTCCAGGGAGACCTGCTGCGCGGTCGGCGCCCACACGGAGAGGGTGGGGCGGCCGTGGCGGAACGTCGGGCCGAGCTCCGCCTCCGTGGCGCGGTCGGCGTAGAGGTCGTCCAGGACGCCGGCGATCTGCACGCCGGTCGCGGCCAGCACGGCGCCGTTGGCCGCCCGCTGGGAGGCGACGACCTGGCCGCGCAGGGCCTCGCGCACCCGGTCCCGGTCGCGCGGGTCGACGGACCAGGCGGTGCCGTCCTTCAGGTGCGGGAAGGCGGCCTTCTGGGCGTCGGTGAGGGACGTCTTCGCCAGGCGCAGCCAGCGCGCGTCCTCGCCGGTGAGGGTCCCGTCCTGCACCTTGACCGAGCCGGTGCGGGAGGCGAGGAGCTGGGTGGAGGCGGCGGCCTCCGAGCCGTCCCAGACGACGGTGTCCCGGTCGATCCAGACCGCCTTGGAGGTGGTCAGGTCGAGGGCCGCCGCCGACCCGGCCGGCTGCGGCAGCAGGTACCTCTCCTGGCCGTTCAACAGCCACACCTCGTGGCCGTTGGCCCTGAGGTCCAGCGACTGGTCGGACGGGAGGTCCTTCTCGTCGCCCTTGTGGATGATGTAGCTGAGGCTGGTGGCACCCTCGGCGAGCGGCACCTCGAAGACAGCGCCATAGGCATCAGTCTTCACCGGCTCCAGGGGCTTCGACCAGTCGGTGGGGTTCGCGGCGCCGGTCCAGGTGTGCAGGCCCCAGCCGTCGTAGTTCCCGTCGGCGCGGTGGTAGTGCAGCACCGCCTTGGTCCTGTCCTGCGCCGGGTACTCGGGCCGCTCGGTGGTGACGGTCTCCTTGCCCTGCTCGATCCAGATCTCGCCGTTGCGGGTGACGTCGATCGTGCGGTCGGTGGCGACGTCCTTGTTGCCCTCCTTGTCGATGACGAGGAAGCCGACGTCGGACGCGCCCGGCTTGAGCTTGACGTAGGCGAAGGCGCCGTAGGCGTCGCGGCCCGTGAAGGGGTGGCTGTTCGGCCACTCGGTGGCCTCGCCGTCCGCCAGGTCGCCCCAGGCGTACAGGCCCCAGTCGTCGTAGTCGCCGTCGGCGCGCTTGTAGTGGACGACCGCGTAGTCGCGGGAGGCGGCGGTGGGCGGCTCCTCGACGGGCGGGGTGCCGGTGGTGGAGGCGGCCAGGGCGCTCGCGGTGCGGCCGGCCGAGTCGATGACGACGGCCTTGTAGCGCAGGGCGGTGCCGGCGGGGACGTCCTCGCCGATGGTGTGGGTGACCTTGTAGGGGGCGTGGTCGGCGGAGCCGAGCGTCCGCCACTTCCCGGTGCCGGTCTGGGCGGCGAAGACGACCCGGTTGAGCTGTCCGCCGTCGACGTCGGCGGTGAGCTCGACGGTGCCGGTCGCTCCGGCGTCCGGGGCCTTGAGGGTGACCGTGGGCCCGGCGGCCGGCTCGGCGAGCGGGCCGGACGCCTTGAGGACGATCGCCGAGCCGGCCGGGACGGTGACGGTGATCTTCCTGTCGGCGTCGCTGGTGACGGTGGCGTCGGTGCCGTGGATGCCGCGGAAGGCCATGCCGGCGGAGTCGGTCGCGAAGGTCGCGGTCCTCTTCTCGGCGGCGTTGTTGAAGGCGACCACGTACTCGGTGGTGTCCTTGCCGGTGCCGGTGCGGGAGAAGGCGTAGACGCCCGCGCCGTCGGCCGCGTACCGCTCCCGCTGGATGCCGTCGGTGAGGGCCGGGTGGGCCTTGCGGAGCTCGGCGAGCGCGCTGATCTGCCGGTAGAGCGGCGAGCGCGTGTCGTAGGCGTCGTCGGCGTGGGTGCGGTCGGTGCCGATCAGGTCGTCGTCGAGGTAGTCGGCGGTGCGGGAGGCGAACAGGGTCTGGCGGGCGTCCTTGTCGCCGCCGGCGCCGGTGAAGCCCTGCTCGTCGCCGTAGTAGACGACCGGGTTGCCGCGGCTGAGGAACATCAGCTCGTTGGCGAGCATGTCCTTCTTCAGCAGTTCGGCGTCGGACGCCTTCGGGTTGTCCTGCTTCAGGAACGTCCCGAAGCGGCCCATGTCGTGGTTGCCGAGGAAGGTGACCTGCTCGTAGGCGTTGGCCCTGTCGGTCGTGTACTTGTGGTCGTCGCCGAAGACCGCGGCCAGCCTCTTCGCGCTGCCGCCCTGGGAGGCGTACTGCCGTGCCGCCTCCTGGAAGGGGAAGTCGAGCGTGGCGTCGAGGCGCCCCTGGGTGACGTAGGGGGCGGTGACGTTCGTGTCGGCGGAGTAGACCTCGCCGAACATGAAGAAGTCGTCCCGGCCCCTCTTCGCCGCGTAGGCGTCCAGGGCGGTGGCCCACTGGGTCCAGAACTCCATGTTGACGTGCTTCACGGTGTCGATCCGGAAGCCGTCGATGTCGAAGTCCTTCACCCAGCGCTGGTAGATCTTCTCCATGCCGTCGACGACCTCGGGACGCTCGGTCCACAGGTCGTCGAGGCCGGAGAAGTCGCCGTGCTCGGCGGACTCCCCGGCGAAGGTGGAGTCGCCCCGGTTGTGGTACATCGTCGGGTCGTTGAGCCAGGACGGGACCTTGACGCGCTTCTTCGCGTCGGGCACGACCGGGGTGCGCGGGAAGGAACCGGCGTCGACGCGCGGGAACGTGCGGGAGCCGTCGGCGTAGTCGGCGTCGTCGAAGGGCTCGCCGTTCTTCGTCAGGTACGGGAAGGCGCCCTTGGAGAGGTAGCCGTAGGACTTCTCCTCGTAGTCGACGACGTCGGCGGTGTGGTTGGTGATGACGTCGAAGAAGACCTTCATGCCCTTGGCGTGGGCCTTGTCGATGAGGGTCTCGAGGTCCTCGTTGGTGCCGAAGTGCGGGTCGACCTGGGTGAAGTCGGTGATCCAGTACCCGTGGTAGCCGGCCGAGGCGTCCTTGCCGGTGCCCTGCACGGGCTGGTTCTTGAAGATGGGCGCCATCCAGATGGCGGTGGTGCCGAGCCCCTTGATGTAGTCGAGCCGCTTGGTCAGGCCCTTGAGGTCGCCGCCCTGGTAGAAGCCCTTGTCGGTGGGGTCGTAACCGGTGGTCAGGCGCGAACCGGTCAGTCCGCCGCGGTCGTTCTTCGCGTCGCCGTTGGCGAAACGGTCCGGCAGGACGAAGTAGAACTGCTCCCGGGTCAGGTCGTGCCGCGCGGGGGACGCGGCGAGCTTCGCGTCCGAGGGGGGCGGCGGCGGAGTGGCGGCGCCGGCGGCGAGCGGCTGCACGAGCGTGGCGGCGAGCGCGGCCACGGTGACGGCGGCGACGCGTCCGCCCCGCGCGGTGCGGCGCCCCGGGGGCGCGGGCCATCTGGGTATCAAGGCGTGAACTCCTTGCGCTTACGGCTCATTGGGTCCGACCCCGCGCCACGGCACGACCTGTTCCGGCCACGTCACCGGGGCGCCGGCGTGACCGTACCGCCGTTGAAAGCTTTACAGCAAGGGTTGTGAAAGTAACGGTAAGGACTTGCGCACCGGCACCGTCCGCGAGGAGGCGGCCGGGCGCTTCGGCCGGCCGGTCTCCCCCGTCCCCCCGTCTCCCCGTCCGCCGGGCGCACCCGACTCGACCGGGCACGGGATGTCGGGTCCGGCGGGGCGCCCCCCGCCTAGCGTGGTCATCGCGAAAAGGAAGGAGGCCGGAAGTGCTGGAACGCCTCAACCAGGCCGTGGAGCACATCGAACGCCACCTCGACCAGCAGGTCGACGTGGCCGAGCTGGCGCGCGTCACGATCACCTCGGAGTACCACCTGCGCCGGATGTTCTCCGCGCTCGCGGGCATGCCGCTGTCGGAGTACGTACGGCGCCGCCGGCTCACCGTCGCGGGCGCCGAGGTGCTCGCGGGGCGCGGGCCCCTGCTGGAGATCGCGGTGCGCTACGGCTACGGCTCGGGCGAGGCGTTCGCCCGGGCGTTCCGTGCCCTGCACGGGGTGGGGCCGGGCGAGGCACGGCGCAGCGGCGCCGCGCTCGTCTCCCAGCCCCGGTTGTCCTTCCGCCTCACCGTCGAAGGGACGGACAGCATGCGGTACCGCGTAGTGGACCGGCCGGGTTTCAACGTCGTCGGGCTCAGGGCCCGGGTGCCGCTGGTGCACGCGGGGCCCAACCAGGCGATCGTCGACTTCGTCCGCGGCATCGATCCGCGGGTCCTGGAGCGCCTGGAGGAGCTGCCGGACCAGGAGCCGCAGGGCGTCGTCTCGGTCTGCGACGACCTGGACCCGAGCCGCGCCGAAGGCACCGAGCTCGACTACTACCACGCAGTGATCACGTCGGCGGCCGCCCCCGGGGGCACCACCGCCCTGCCCGTCCCGGCCGGGACCTGGGCGGTCTTCACCTGCTCCGGGCCGGCGCCGCGGGCCGTCCAGGAGCTGTGGCGCGACGTGTTCACGCAGTGGTTCCCGTCCAATCCGTACCGCAGCCGTCCCGGCCCCGAGATCCTGCGCACCCGCCTGTCGCCGGACGGGACCGAGGCCGATGCCGAGCTGTGGCTCCCGGTGGAGCGGGAGCAGGGCTGACCGGGGCGCCGGGCGGGTGCCCGGCCGCGGAGTGCTCCAGCCGGCCGGAGGGGCCGGCTGGAGCGCTCCGCCGCGGAACGTCCGCGTTGACCGGCGCGGGCCTCAGCAGGACGACTTGCCCGCGTACACCGCGAGGGCCGTGCGGGCTCCCAGGGTGGCGGTCAGCTGCCCCGAACCGTTCACCGTCACCGTGGTGTTGTTCTGGACGTTGCAGTACGTGCCCGCCGGCAGGGAGGTCTGGTAGGTGCGGGTCAGGGAGCCGGACTCGTGGTTGACGGCCACGAATCCCTTGCTGCCCCGGCCGAAGGCGATCGCGTCGCCGCCGTTGTCCCACCAGTTGGTGACCGCCTGGCCCCGGGTCGCGTTGCGGAAGGCGACCATGGACTTGATCTCCGGCCAGGCGTGCTGGCACTTCCAGCCGCTCTGCCAGCAGGCGTCCACCCGGCCCCCGTTGGGCGGTCCGGCGTCGTGGTCGGTGAACTCGTAGCCGGAGTTGATGTCCGGGGCGCCGTACGGCCAGGCCAGCATGAAGACGTTGGCCAGCGTGTAGGTGGCGTTGTCCTTGTAGCTGAGGGTGGAGCCGTTGCGCTCGGTGTCGTGGTTGTCGACGAAGACGCCGGAGACGGAGCTGTTCATGTAGCCCCAGCCCTCGCCGTAGTTCTTCAGGTAGGCGAGGTTCTCGTTGTTGAAGACCCGCTTGAGGTCGTAGGCGTAGCGGAACTCCTGGACGTCGCCGTTGCCGGTGTACTCGGTGGGCTGGACGGCCTCGCCGGCGCCGTGGATGACCTCCTGCTTCCAGTAGGCGGAGGGGTTGGTCAGGCGGGACTTGATGTTCGCCAGGTCGGCGGCCGGCATGTGCTTGGCCGCGTCGATGCGGAAGCCGTCCACGCCGAGGGAGAGCAGGTCGTTCATGTACCGGGCGATGGCCCCGCGGACGTACTCCTCGCCGGTGTCGAGGTCGGCGAGGCCGACCAGCTCGCAGTTCTGGACGTTGCCGCGGTCCTGGTAGTTGCTGATCTGCGCGGTGCAGTTGTCGAAGTCGTACGACGAGTACAGGCCGGGGTAGTTGTACTTCGTGTACGACGAGCCGCCGGTGCCGGTGCCGCTGCCGGCCGACATGTGGTTGATCACCGTGTCGACGACGACCTTCACGCCGGCCGCGTGGCAGGTGTTCACCATGTTCTGGAAGGCCGCGCGGTCGCCGAGCCGGCCGGCGATCCTGTAGCTCACCGGCTGGTACGACGTCCACCACTGGGAGCCCTGTATGTGCTCGGCGGGCGGGGAGACCTGGACGTATCCGTACCCGGCGGGGCCGAGGGTGGTGGTGCACTCGCGGGCGACCGAGGCGAAGTTCCACTCGAAGAGGACGGCGGTGACGTCCTTGGTGCCGGGGGGCGAGGCCTCCGCTGCCGTCGGGGTCATGACAACCGAGGCGGCCGCGAGGGCGACGGCCCCGGCGAGGGTTCTGCGTGCCATGTGGGGTTCCTTCTTCATCGAAGGGTGTGGGGAACCGCTGAGGACGCCTGAAGCTTCTTGCTGAAAGCTTCAGCAACCTTGCGGCAACGCAGATGTTAGAGGCCCGCCACCCGAAAGGGCAGCGGGCCGTACCAACTCGGAGGAAAAAAGTTTCGGGCCGGACGACCTCAGCCGGTGGTCCACCACACGGTGGTGTCGGCCGGGACCTTCGCCTCGCCGTCCGCCTCGACCACCTCGCCGCTGGCGAGCAGCACCCGCCCGTACGCCGGGGTCGTCACCGACTCCCCGGTGGTGTTCGCGACGCACACGAAGTCCCCGCGCCGCAGGGCGAGGACGCCCTCGGGCGCGCGCAGCCACTCCACCGCGTCGCCCGCGCCCAGGTCGGGCTGGGCCCGGCGCACGGCGAGCGCGGCCCGGTACAGCTCCAGCGTGGAGCCGGGCACGCCGGTCTGCGCCTCCACGCTCAGCTCGCCCCAGCCCTCGGGCTGCGGCAGCCAGCTGCCGCCGTCGCCGAAGCCGTAGGAGGAGCCCTCGCGCGTCCACGGGATCGGCACCCGGCAGCCGTCGCGGAAGCCGTCCTGGCCCGCGCCCCGGAAGTACGCCGGGTCCTGGCGCACCTCGTCCGGCAGGTCCACGACGTCCGGCAGGCCCAGCTCCTCGCCCTGGTAGACGTAGGCCGAACCGGGCAGCGCCAGCATCAGCAGCGTCGCCGCGCGGGCCCGGCGCAGGCCCAGCTCGCGGTCGCCGGCCAGGCGGATCTGGGTGCCGAGGCCGGGCGGGTTGGCGAAGCGGGTGGCGTGCCGGGTGACGTCGTGGTTGGACAGCACCCAGGTGGCGGGGGCGCCGACCGGGCGCATCGCCTCCAGGGTGCGGTCGATGACCTCGCGCAGCTCCTCGGCGTCCCAGTGGGTTCCCAGGTACTGGAAGTTGAACGCCTGGTGCAGCTCGTCGGGGCGGACGTAGTTGGCGGTGCGCTCGACGGTCGGGGTCCAGGCCTCCGCGACGAAGATGCGCTCACCGGAGTACTCGTCCAGGATGAGCCGCCACTGCCGGTAGATGTCGTGGACGCCGTCCTGGTCGAAGAACGGCATGACATCGTTGCCCAGCAGCTTCAGCTGCTCGTGCGATCCGAGGTCGGGCAGGCCCTCGGCCTTCACCATGCCGTGGGCGACGTCGATGCGGAAGCCGTCCACGCCCATGTCCAGCCAGAAGCGGAGGATGGAGCGGAACTCGTCGCCGACCGCCGGGTGCTCCCAGTTGAAGTCGGGCTGCTCGGGCGCGAAGAGGTGCAGGTACCACTCGCCGGGCGTGCCGTCGGGCTCGGTCACCCGGGTCCAGGCCGGGCCGCCGAAGATCGACTCCCAGTCGTTGGGCGGCAGCTCGCCGTTCTCGCCCTTGCCGGGCCGGAAGTGGTAGCGCTCCCGCAGCGGGGAGCCGGGGCCCTCGGCGAGGGCCCGCTTGAACCACTCGTGCTGGTCGGAGGAGTGGTTGGGCACGAGGTCGACGATGATCCGCAGGCCCAGCGCGTGGGCGTCCCGGATCAGCGCGTCCGCGTCGAGCAGGGTGCCGAACATGGGATCGACGGCGCGGTAGTCGGCGACGTCGTAGCCGGCGTCGGCCTGCGGTGAGGCGTAGAAGGGGCTGAGCCACACGGCGTCCACACCGAGGTCGCGCAGGTACGGCAGGCGGGAGCGGATGCCTTCCAGGTCGCCCATGCCGTCGCCGTTGCTGTCGGCGAAGCTGCGCGGGTACACCTGGTAGATCACCGCGTCCCGCCACCAGTCGCGGCGCCTGGCGACGGTGGCGACGGCCGCGTCGGTCGTGGGGGTCGGGGCCGGGGCGGCGGAGTGCTGCTGGCTCATGTCGTCCTTGATGCGAGTTTCGGTCAGGGAGGCGGGTGGGGGCGGCCCGCAGACGAGGCGGCCGCGGTGTCAGCGGGGTCGGATGGGCACCGCGGCCGCCTACCCGCGCGCGTCAGGCGCGCGGGAGTCCTGCTGCGAAGGGGATCAGCCCTTCGTGCCGCCGGCGGTGAGGCCGGCCACCAGGTTCTTCTGCACGAGGTAGAAGAACGCGGAGACGGGGATCGCGATCAGGACCGCGGTGGCGGCCATGAGGTTGCGCTGCGCGTCGTGCTCGCTGACGAAGCTCTGCAGTCCGACGGCGAGCGTGTACTTCTCGTCGTCGAGCATGAACGTCGTGGCGAAGGCGACCTCGCCGAACGCGGTGATGAAGCTGTAGAACGCGGCGACCGCCAGACCCGGCTTGGCGAGCGGCAGGATCAGCCGTACGAACGTGCCGATGGGGGTCAGCCCGTCGACCCGTCCCGCCTCGTCGATCTCGAACGGGATGGTGTCGAAGTAGCCCTTCATCAGCCAGGCGCAGTACGGCACCGCCGTCGTGCAGTAGACGAGGATGAGTCCAAGGTAACTGTCGACGAGCTGGAGGTCCGAGAGGATCTGGTACATCGGGACCATCAGGACGGCCACCGGGAACATCTGGGTGACCAGGAGCACCCACATGAACTTCCTGTAGCCCGGGAAGCGCATGCGGGACACGGCGTAGCCGGTGGTGGCGGCGACCAGGACACCGATGAACGTGGTGCCGAGCGAGACGATCAGCGAGCTCTTCAGCCAGTCGAAGAAGTTCGTGTTCTGCAGGACGAAGGTGTAGTTGTCCAGCGTCATCTTGCCCCAGATGCCTCCGGGGCGCAGATAGTCGTCCTTGTCCGGACCGAGGGACAGGAAGACCAGCCAGGCGACCGGGAACAGCGCGATCAGGCTGGCCACGGTCAGCACGCCGTGCGAGGTGAGGCGGACCAGGGGGCTGCTCTCGCCGCGCCGCCGCGCCTTGGGCCGCCGGGCGGCGGGCGCCGCGGCCGGCGCCCCCTTCGCGTCGGCGGACAGTGGACGGTCGAGGGTGCTCATGGGGACTCCTGCCTCAGATCGCGAGCTGCTGCTCATCGCGGTTCAGCCAGCGGCGGTAGAAGGAGGTGAAGACGATCAGGATGGCCAGCAGCAGCATCCCGTAGGCCGCGGACTCGGCGAACTCGCGCGGCTGCTGTCCGAAGCCCAGCTGGTAGGCCCAGGTCACGAGGATCTGCGCGTCCGGGGCGGTGTTGCCGAACAGCAGGAAGATGATCGCGAACTGGTTGAAGGTCCAGATGACGCCGAGCAGGACCACGGTGGAGCTGACCGAGCGCAGCCCGGGCAGGGTGACGTGGCGGAACCGCTGCCAGGCGTTCGCGCCGTCCATCTCCGCCGCCTCGTACAGGCTGGCGTCGATGGACTGCAGCCCGCCGAGCAGGGAGACCATCATGAACGGCACGCCGCACCAGGTGTTGACCATGATCGCGGCGACCCGCTGCCAGAAGGTGTCCTCCAGCCACTGCGGCGAGGGCAGGCCGAGGGCGCCCAGGCCGGAGTTGATCAGGCCGGAGTCGGCGAGCATGAAGCGCCAGCCGAAGACGGTGACGAAGGTCGGCACGGCCCACGGCAGGATGAGGACCAGCCGGTAGAGGGTGCGGCCCCGCAGCTTCTGGTTGAGCAGCAGGGCGAGGCCCAGGCCGATGCCGTAGTGCAGGGCGACGCAGGCCGCCGTCCACACGATCGTCCAGATGAAGTGCGACCAGAAGCGGTCGTAGGCCGTCTCGCCCCACAGGATGTCGGCGTAGTTGTCGATGCCGATGAACTTGTAGGTGGCCTCGATCTCGTTGACGCCGATGGTGCGGGCCGAGTTGAGGCTGTCGGCGTCGGTCAGGGTGAGGTAGAAGCCGTACGCCAGGGGGTACAGCACGAGGACGCCGAGCACGACGGCCACCGGCGCGATCATGGCGTAGGCGTACCAGTGCTTGTGGAAACTGCGCTTCAGGCGGCTGACCGGTCCGGGCCGGGGCGCGCGGTCACCGCGGCGCTTGCCGGTCGCGCGGTCGATGGCGACTGTCATGGTTCGGCACCTTCTGGATGATCAAGGAGTACGGCACACAGGCCGGTGGCCGCCGGACCCTCCCCTCCTGGAAGCGGGTCCGGCGGCCACACGGGCGTTACTTGCTGAAGTCCGGCACCAGCTTGGCGATCGCGGTCTCCGCGTCACCCAGCCCCTTGTCCAGGGACTCCTTGCCGCCCGCGATCTGCGGCAGCTCGTCGTCCATCGGACCCCACAGCGAGCTGTACTCGGGCAGGGCGGGACGCGGCTGGGCGGCGGCGAGGACCGTCTGGTAGCCGGCGATGCCCGGGTCGGCCTTGACCTTGTCGGTGTAGGCGTCGTCACGCGTGGGCAGCGTGGAGTTCTTCAGGGCGATGGTCTCCTGGGCCTTGGCCGAGGTCATGAAGTTCACGAACTTCAGCGCGGCCTTCTGCTTGGCCTCGTCGGAGCCGGCGTAGACGGACAGGTTGTGGCCGCCGGTCGGGGCGCCCGCCTTGCCGGTGGAGCCGGCCGGGACGGTGGCGATGCCGAGGTTGTTCTTGTCCTTGAACGCGGAGCCCTTGTAGAAGTTCGTGATCTCCCACGGGCCCTGGATGATCGAGGCGACCTTGCCGTTGACGAACGCGTCCTGGATGTGGGCGTAGGCGTCGGCGGTGGTGTCGGCCTTGTGCAGGCCCTTGCCGTCGAAGAGGTCCAGCCAGGTGCCGTAGGCCTTCTCGGCCTCGGGCGACTTCACGGTGATCTTCTTGGCCTCGGCGTCGACCATGTCGGTGCCCTCGCCGTAGAGGAACGGCTGGGCGTAGTAGCCCGCGGTGGAGCCCCAGTAGCCGTCGACGCCGGTCTTGTCCTTGACGGTGGCGGCGGCCTTCTTCAGGTCGTCCCAGGTCTTCGGGGCCTCGACGCCGGCCTTCTCGAAGAGCTCCTTGTTGTAGACGAAGGCCAGGGTGTCCGTGGTGAACGGGACGCCGTAGGTCTTGCCCTCGTACTTGGCCTGCTCGATCAGGTTGGGCTTGAACTTCGACTCCTCGGCGAGGGCCTCGGTGCCGTCCAGCGGCAGGAAGAAGCCCTTCTTGGCGAAGGCGGGGGTCCAGCCGACCTCGGAGCGCAGCACGTCGGGGGCGCCCTTGGAACCGGCGGCGGTGTCGAACTTGTTCTGCGCCTGGTCGAAGGGGACGTTGACGTACTCGACCTTGATGTCCTTGTTGGCGGCCTCGAACTCCTTGACCAGGGCCTGGTACGTCGGCGCCTCGTTGGTCGCGTTGGAGGTGTCCCACCAGGTGATGGTGACCGGGCCGCCGGCCTTGTCGCCGCTGTCGCTGTCGCCGCCGCAGGCCGTCGCCGCGAGGGCGAGGGACGCCACCAGCGCGGTGGCCGCTATGCCACGCCGCATGAGTACTCCTTGAGGGTTAAGCCCGTGTGGTGCAGGGAGCGGCCCCGTCTGCCGCCCTGCCGACTTGCCGACCGCGCCGTTGCCGCCGCCGGGCGACGTGAACGTAACAGCCGTGCAATCGTTCCGAAAGACCTTGCTGAAAAATTTTGCAAGCAGCCCGGAGAGTTATGCCGCCGTGACCTCTCCTCAACCACCGCGCGACGCGCGTTTCCGGGCGTACGGCCGGGGTTCGGGCGGGTGTGCAAGACTCTGCAAGCACTTGCCATCCGTTTCCTCCGGGGGAATCATCCGTTGCGGAACGGTCGCCGACCACGACGTGAGGACCGCGATGACCCAGCAGCCCACAGCGGGCCGTCCGACGGCGCGCGGCAGGCGTGCGCTCGGTGTGCAAGGGCGGAAACGGCCGCTACAGTCCGGTCCTGTGACCACACGACTTGCCGACATCGCCGCTCAGGCGGGAGTGAGCGAGGCGACCGTCAGCCGCGTCCTCAACGGCAAGCCGGGCGTCGCCGCCACCACCCGCCAGTCCGTGCTCGCCGCCCTCGACGTCCTGGGCTACGAGCGTCCGGTGCGGCTGCGGCAGCGCAGCGAGGGCCTGGTGGGCCTGATCACCCCCGAGCTGGAGAACCCGATCTTCCCGGCGCTGGCCCAGGTCATCGGGCAGGCGCTGACCCGCCAGGGCTACACCCCGGTGCTCGCCACCCAGACCCCCGGCGGGTCGACGGAGGACGAGCTGACGGAGATGCTCGTGGACCGCGGGGTCGCCGGCATCATCTACGTGTCCGGACTGCACGCGGACACCACCGCCGACATGCAGCGCTACGAACGACTGCGCGCGCAGGGCGTGCCGTTCGTGCTCGTGGACGGTTTCTCGCCGAAGGTGCAGGCGCCGTTCATCTCCCCCGACGACCGGGCGGCGATGGCGCTCGCGGTCACCCACCTCGCCTCCCTCGGCCACACCCGCATCGGCCTGGCGCTCGGGCCGAAGCGGTTCGTGCCGGTGCAGCGCAAGATCGAGGGGTTCGTGCGCACCGTGCAGGACCAACTCGGGCTGAGCGCCGAAACGGTGGAGAACGAGCTGATCCAGCACTCCCTCTACACCCTGGAGGGCGGCCAGGCGGCCGCCACCGCGCTCATGGACCGCGACTGCACGGCGGTGGTGTGCGCGAGCGACATGATGGCGCTGGGTGCGATACGGGCGGCCCGGCAGCGCGGCCTGGACGTGCCGAAGGACGTCTCGGTGGTGGGCTTCGACGACTCCCCGCTGATCGCCTTCACCGACCCGCCGCTCACCACCGTCCGCAAGCCGGTC
The DNA here is from genome assembly GCF_009852415.1 of Streptomyces sp. Tu 3180. NCBI lineage: Bacteria > Bacillati > Actinomycetota > Actinomycetes > Kitasatosporales > Streptomycetaceae > Streptomyces > Streptomyces sp. Tu 3180. The sequence goes on from NZ_WOXS01000002.1 coordinate 2,548,793, forward strand.
CCGGCGATGGGCCAGGCCGCGGTGCGCACGCTGCTGGAGGAGATCGGCGGGACGCCCGCGCCGCACAGCGAGTTCGTGTTCATGCCGGAGCTGGTGGTGCGCGGTTCGACCGCTTCGGCCCCTGGGGACCGGAATCGTCCTTGAGGCGGAGAGGGCGGCCTTTCGGGCACTTCCGCGGGAGGACGTCACGGGCCTGTACCCGCACGAGAACATGCGGGGCGGACCCGACCGGGGGATGATCTGCGGGGGAGGGGCGATCTGGCAGACTCTGTGCCCATGGGTGACACGACCGTGACAACGCTGGAAGGCCGCGAAGAGGCCGTTCCACACTCCGTCGCGGACACGGCGGACGGGACGAGGCGGGGGTACCTGCACCGTCTGCGCACCCCCGGCAGGCCCCGGCTGTGGTTCGAGATCCTGCTGATCGCGGTGAGTTACTGGACGTACTCGCTCATCCGCAACGCCGTGCCCGAGCAGAAGGCCGAGGCGCTGCGCAACGCCGACCGGATCTGGGAGCTGGAGCGGCAACTCGGCATCGCCGTCGAGGAGTCCGTCAATCATGCCGTGAACTCGGTGACCTGGCTGATCGTCGGCATGAACTACTACTACGCCACCCTGCACTTCGTGGTGACGCTGGGTGTCCTGGTGTGGCTCTACCGTAGTCATCCCGGCCGCTACGCGGCCACCCGGCTGGTCCTGTTCACCACCACCGGCATCGCCCTGGTCGGCTACTACCTGTATCCGCTCGCCCCGCCGAGGCTGATGAACGGCCAGGACTTCGTCGACACCGTCATGGTCCACCAGACCTGGGGCTCGATGGCCTCCGGCGACCTGAAGAACATGTCCAACCAGTACGCCGCGATGCCGTCGATGCACATCGGCTGGTCGGTGTGGTGCGGCCTGACGATCTTCGCGCTGGCCGCCGTCCCGTGGGTGCGCGTCCTGGGCCTGGTGTACCCGGCGGCCACCCTCGTGGTGATCGTCGCGACCGCCAACCACTTCTGGCTGGACGCGGTGGGCGGCGTGCTCTGCCTCGCCTTCGGCTACGGGGTGGCCCTGCTCTGGTACGGGAGCCGGCCCCACGCCCTGCCCCGGCAGGTGCCGGACGGCGGCGGGAGCCCGCCGGCGCCGGTCCGGCCCCGGCTGCCCCGGAGCCGGACCGAACCGGGGCGGACCGACCCGGCGGGTCGGACACCCCCGTAGAGCGCGGGCAGGACACCCCGTACAAGCAGGTCGGACACCCCGTACAGCGGGTCAGACACCCCCGTAGAACAGCTCCTCCACCACGCCCCGTGCCCTGCGTGCCGTACGCCGGTACGCGTCGAGCATGTCGCCGGCGTGGCCGGGACCGTAGCCCAGGTAGCGGCCGACGGCGGCCAGCTCGCGGGGCTGGGTGGGGAAGGTGTCGCCGGCCCTGCCCCGCACGAGCATCACCGCGTTGCGCACCCGGGTGGCCAGCACCCACGCCTCGTCGAGGATCGCGGCGTGCTCCTCGCAGACCAGCCCGGCCGCGCGGGCGGCGGCCAGGGCCTGGCGCGTGCGGGTCGTGCGCAGCCCCGGCTCCCCGGCGCCGTGCCGCAGCTGCAGCAACTGCACCGTCCACTCCACGTCGGACAGTCCGCCCGGACCGAGCTTGGCGTGCAGCTTGGGGTCGGTGCCGCGCGGCAGCCGCTCGGACTCCATCCGGGCCTTCAGCCGCCGGATCTCCCGGACCGCGTCCTCGTCGAGCCCGTCGGCCGGGTAGCGCAGCGGGTCGATCAGCTCGGTGAAGCGGCGGCCGAGGTCCTCGTCCCCGGCGACGGGCTCGGCGCGCAGCAGCGCGTGCCGCTCCCACACCAGCGACCAGCGCCGGTAGTACGCCTCGTACGACTTCAGGGTGCGCACCAGCGGACCGGACTTGCCCTCCGGGCGCAGGCCGGCGTCGACGAGCAGGGGCGGATCGGCACTGGGGATCTGGAGCAGGCGGCGCATCTCGGCGACGACCTTGTTCGCGGCCCGGGACGCCTCCCCCTCGTCGACGCCGTCGCGCGGTTCGTGCACGAACAGGACGTCCGCGTCGGAGCCGTAGCCCAGCTCGTGCCCGCCGAAACGGCCCATGCCGATGATCGCGAACCGGGTGGGGAGCGTGTCCCCCCAGCCCTCCCGGACGACCGCGCGGAGCGTGCCCGCGAGGGTGGCGGCCGTCAGGTCGGACACCGCGCCGCCCACCAGGTCCACCAGGGCGCCCTGGTCGGCCTCGGCGGGCTGGGACTCGGTGCCGTAGGAGCCGACGATGTCGGCGGCGGACGTGCGGAACAGCTCGCGGCGGCGCACGCCGCGGGCGGCCGTGACGCCCTGCACCGCGTTGTCGGCGCGGCGGACGGCGGCGATGATCTCCTGCTCCAGGTGGGTGCGGGAGCGGGGGGTGAGTCCCCCGCCGTCCCCGTCGCCGAGCAGCGCCACCGCCTCGGGGGCGCGCATCAGCAGGTCGGGGGCGAGCCGCCCGGCGGACAGGACGCGGGCCAGGTTCTCGGCGGCGGCGCCCTCGTCGCGCAGCAGCCGCAGGTACCAGGGGGTCTTGCCGAGCGCGTCGGAGACGTTGCGGAAGTTCAGCAGGCCCGCGTCCGGGTCGGCGGAGTCGGCGAACCAGCCCAGCAGGACGGGCAGCAGGGTGCGCTGGATCGCGGCCTTGCGGGTGACGCCGGACGCGAGCGCCTCCAGGTGGCGCAGGGCGGCGGCCGGGTCGGCGTACCCGAGGGCGACCAGCCGCTCCCGCGCCGCCTCCGCGCTGAGCCGGGTCTCCCCGGGGGCGAGCTGGGCGACGGCGTCGAGCAGCGGCCGGTAGAACAGCTTCTCGTGCAGCCGCCGCACGACCGAGGCGTGCCGCCGCCACTCGCGGTTCAGGCTCGCCACCGGGTCGGTGCGCAGGCCGAGGGAACGGCCCAGGCGGCGCAGGTCGGCCTCGTCCTCGGGGACGAGGTGGGTGCGGCGCAGCCGGTGCAGCTGGATGCGGTGCTCCATGGAGCGCAGGAAGCGGTAGGCGTCGTCGAGCTGGGCGGCGTCCGCGCGGCCGACGTAGCCGCCGGCGGCGAGGGCCTTCAGCGCGTCGAGGGTGGTGCCGCTGCGCAGGGAGGCGTCGGCGCGGCCGTGCACCAGCTGCAGCAGCTGCACGGCGAACTCGACGTCCCGCAGGCCGCCGGGGCCGAGCTTGAGCTGGCGGTCGACCTCGGCGGCGGGGATGTTCTCCACGACCCGGCGGCGCATCTTCTGCACGTCGGCGACGAAGTTCTCCCGCTCGGCGGCCTGCCACACCAGCGGCTGGAGCGCGGCGACGTACTCCTCGCCGAGCGCGAGGTCGCCGGCCACCGGGCGGGCCTTGAGCAGCGCCTGGAACTCCCAGGTCTTGGCCCAGCGCTGGTAGTAGGCGAGGTGGGAGGCGAGGGTGCGCACGAGCGGCCCGTTGCGCCCCTCCGGCCGCAGGTTGGCGTCCACGGGCCAGATGGAGCCCTCGACGGTGGTCTCGGAGCAGATCCGCATCAGGTGCGAGGCGAGGCGGGTGGCGGCGCGCAGCGCCTTGTCCTCGTCGGCCCCGCCCACGGCCTCGCCGACGAAGATGACGTCGACGTCGGACACGTAGTTCAGCTCGTGTCCCCCGCACTTGCCCAGCGCGACCACCGCGAGCCGGCACAGCGCGGCGTCCTCGGGCGCGGCGTCCGCGGCGAGGGCGAGGGCGGCACGCAGGGTGGCGGTGGCGAGGTCGGCGAGCTCGGCGGCGGTCTGGGCGACCTCGGTGGTGCCGCACACGTCCCGGGCGGCGATGGACAGCAGGCAGCGGCGGTAGGCGACGCGCAGCGAGACCGGGTCGGTGGCGCCCGCGAGGCCGCGCTCGAACTCCTCGACGCCCGGGTGCAGGTCGCGGGGCTCGTAGGTGACGAGGGCCTGCCAGTCGCTCGGGTGCCGGGCGAGGTGGTCGGCGAGGGCGGTGGAGGCGCCGAGCACCCCGAGGAGCCGGTCCCGCAGCGGCTTCGCGGAGATCAGCGTGTCCAGCAGCTCCCGGCGGGCGGCGGCACCGGTCTGCGCCTCCAGCAGCCGCACCAGTCCGAGCAGCGCGAGGTCGGGGTCGGCGGTGGCGCCGAGGGCGTCGAGCAGCACCGGGTCGTTGCGCACGGCCGTCAGCTCGGGTCCTTCCAGCAGCCGTTCGGCGGCGGAGGGATCGGTGAAGCCGTGCCGCAGCAGTCGGGTGAAGGTACTGCTCCTGCGCCCCGGCGCCGACGTCATCCCCGGCCTCCCTCGTGCCTCGGATCAGGGTCGTACGGCCATGAGCCTAACCGGAGCACCGGCCCGCGGCCCCGGGGCGGCCCGCGATGTCCGGAACGGGCACTTCACCACGGTCCGGGAGCACGCCGCCGTGTGCGCGGTGGCGCCGCGGACCGTTTTCGGCTTCGGTGAGGGGGAGCCGTCCGACCGGACCCGGCGGCGGTTCGCCCGACGCGGACATCGACGGAGGAGCCGAGCCATGGACATGACCCTCGAAGTGATCCCCCTCCCCGTGAGCGACGTCGACCGGGCCAGGGACTTCTACCGGGACAAGCTCGGCTTCCACGTCGACATCGACCAGGAGGTCATGCCGGGCATGCGCATCGTCCAGCTGACCCCGCCCGGCTCCGGCTGCTCGATCGCGCTGGGCGAGACCGTCTGGGACACCATGCCCGGCCCCCGCCCCGCCCCCGGTTCCTACCAGGGCCTGCAGCTGTGCGTCGCCGACATCGAGGCGGCCCACGCGGAGCTGGTCGCGCGCGGCCTGGAGGTCTCCGAGCCGGTGCGGTACACCCCGGACGACGGCGCCACGTTCATGTACTTCAAGGACCCGGACGGCAACGGCTGGGCGGTCCAGGAGTACCGGCGCCGGGCCGCGGAACCGCTGCACCGGCTGCTGACGGAGCAGGCGGGGGCGTAGGGCCGGCCGCCACCGGCCGGAGGGCGCCGGGAGGGACGCGTGCTCCGGAACCCCGGGCGGGCGGCCGCCTCCCCGATCAGGATCAGGTCGCCGTCGCCGGCGCGGACGTCGGTGCGCTCCGGAGCCACGCCTGCCCTGGTGCGGGTCCCGTACCGGCACGGGCCGGGTGCGCACCGGTCCCCCGGCACCCGGACCCGTCGACCGGTCGTACGACATACATGGCTCGCGAATAGTGTCAATCTCAGCCAAATGGCGACTCGGGGTGGGACGGACGGCTACGTGTGATGCTCCGGTGCACCGCTTCGGCACGCACCGGGTCATCGGGAATACGAGCCGCACGCAGGACATCCGATGAGGAGAAGTCGCCGATGAGTGAGTCCATACGGACCGGATCCGGGAGCACCGGAGAGAAGGTCAAGGCAGAGACCTCCGCGACGGCCGGACAGGCCAAGCAGGCCGCGACCCAGGTCGCGGGAACCGCGGCGGAGCAGGCCCGGACCGTGGTGGGTGAGGCGCGGCAGCAGGCCGGCACGGTCATCGACGACCTGCGCGGCCGCGCGATGGACGAGGCGGAGGGGCAGGCCAGGCGTGCCGCCGAGACGCTGCGGCAGTGGGCGGGCGACCTCTCCGGCCTGGCCGCGCACGCCGAGAAGGATTCGCCCGCCCGCAGCCTGGCGGCCCAGGTGGGCGACAGGGGGCAGCGAGCGGCCGACTACCTGGAGCGGCAGGGGGTGGAAGGCCTCGTCGCCGACCTCCAGGGCTTCGCGCGGCGCCGTCCCGGCGCCTTCCTGGGCGGCGCGCTGCTGGCCGGACTGGCCGTCGGGCGCCTGGCGAAGGTGACGCAGGCCGCGTCCCGGGGCGACGGATCCGGCCAGGGCCAGGTCGCCGCGGCACCGGGCCAGGGCGCACTGACGCCGCCGGCGGCACCGGCCTCCCAGTCCCTGCCGGCCGCTCCCCCGCCGGGAACCGCGCCGCCGGCCCCGTCGGCACCGCCGGCCGGGACGCCGGGCCGTCCGTTCCCGGAGGTGTGAGATGGCCACGATGTCACCGCTGTCCCGGGCCAAGGCGGCCGAGCCGCAGGCGCAGAGGCACGACCCGTCCATGGGCGAACTGCTCTCCAGGGTGACCTCGGACCTGCAGGTCCTCTTCCGCCAGGAGGTCGAGCTGGCCAAGGCCGAGATCAAGGAGGAGGGCACCAAGGCGGGCAAGGCCGCCGGGATGTACGGCGGGGCCGGCTTCGCCGGCTACATGGTGCTGCTGTTCCTGTCGCTGGCCGCCGTGTACGGCCTGGGCAACGTGATGGACGGGGGCTGGGCCGCCCTGATCGTCGCCGTGCTGTGGGGCATCGCCGCAGCCGTGCTGTACCAGAAGGGCCGCGCACGGATGCGCACCGTCTCCCCGAAGCCCGAACGAACCGTAGAGACCCTGAAGGAGGACGCGGAATGGGCACGTCACCCGACCAAATGAGGGCCGAGATAGCGGCCACCCGGAACCAGCTGACCGCGGACGTGGACCAGCTGGCCGACCGGGCCAGTCCGCGCCGCATGGTCCACCGCCGCAAGGCGAGGATGCGCCGCACGGTGTCGGGCGTCCGTGACCGCGTCATGGGCACCGCCTCGTACACCGCGCACGAGGTGGCCGACACCGCACGGTCGGCGGCCGGCTCGGTGCAGTCGGCGGCCGGCTCCGCGGCCGGCTCCGTGCAGGAGGGCACCGAGCGTGCGGCCGAGACCGCGCGCGAGGCCGCCGGTCAGGCGAGCCAGGCCGTCCAGCAGACACCCGAGATGGCCCGCCGCCAGACCCAGGGCAACCCGCTGGCCGCCGGCCTGGTGGCCTTCGGCGTCGGCCTGCTGGCCTCGTCGCTGCTGCCCGCCTCCCGGGCCGAGCAGGAGAAGGCCACCGAGCTGATGGAGCGCGGCGGTGAGGCGCTGGAGCCGGTGAAGCAGGCCGCCGTCGAGTCCGCGCAGCACCTGAAGGAGGGCGCCAAGGAGGTCACGCAGAGCGCGGCCGCGGAGGTGAAGGACACCGCGCAGCAGGCCGCCCGCACCACGCAGGAGGAGGCCCGCGGCCAGGCCGGCCAGGTCACCGACCAGGCCCGCGACTCCGGCCGCCAGCTCAAGGACGAGGCCCAGAAGCGCTCCGGCTCCTCGTGAGGCCGGCTTCGGGGCTCTGACGACGAGGAAGTCCTGCCCCCGGGCCGTACCCCGGCCCGGGGGCAGGACTCCGCCGCGCCGTCGCCCCGGCGGGCGGCCGGCGCGGACCGGGGATCAGCGGCCGAGGACCAGGACCAGGACGACGGTCGCCACCGCACTGATGACCAGCGAACCGAGACAGCCGGCCTTGCTGCTGAAGAAGAGGAACATGCCCCCCGGGTACCCCCTCCCGCCGGTCGCGACCGCCGGGAAGCCGGGGCCGTGTCACCCGTCGGCGTGCCTCGGCACCCGTTTCCGTCCCCCGCTGTCACCGCCCCGTCTAGCGTCGGGCACGTCGCGACACGACGCGTACGGCGGAGGGGTGCGGATGCCGGTGGACGGCGGGGCGGTGCGCCTCGGGGACGAGGTGCGGGCGGACGAACCGGGGTGGGAGGTCGACCCGGACGACGAGTGGGGTGTGGCGGTCGTCGCCACGGTGGGGCGGCAGTTGAAGCTGCGGCGGGAGGCCGTGGGGATGCGGGCCGCGGAGTTCGCGGCGGCGGTGGGGTACGGGGAGGACCTCGTCTACAAGGTCGAGGGCGGGAGGCGGATCCCCCGGCCCGAGTACCTGGAGAAGGCGGACGAGGTGCTGGGGGCGGGCGGGCTGCTCGCCGCGATGAAGGAGGACGTGGCGAAGGTCCGGTACCCGAAGAAGGTGCGGGACCTGGCGAAGCTGGAGTCCCAGGCGGTGGAGCTCCTCTCGTACGGCAGTCACAACCTGCACGGGATCCTGCAGACCGAGGAGTACGCCCGGGCGCTCCTGAGCACGCGGCGGCCGGCCCTGTCGGAGGACGAACTGGAAAGGGCGGTCGCTGCCCGGACGGCCCGCAAGGCCGTCTTCGAACGGCGTCCCGCGCCGGAGTTGAGCTTCGTGCAGGAGGAAGTGACCCTCAGGCGTCCGGTCGGGGGCACGACGGTCCTGCGCAGGCAGCTCGAACACCTGCTGGAGCTGGCGCGGTTGCGGCACGTCGAGCTTCAGGTGATGCCGACGGCCCGTGGGGACCACCCCGGAACGGGAGGGCGGATCCAGGTGCTCAAGTTCGGGGACGGCACCGCGGTGGGCCGGGCCGACGACGAGTTCGGCAGCCGCCCTGTCACCGATCCCCGCCAACTGCGGATCCTCGAGCTGCGCTATGGCATCATCCGAGCCGAGGCGCTGACCGCACGAGAGTCACTGGCCTTCATCGAACAAGCGCTGGGGGAGACATGAACCGCAAGGGCTCGGGCGGAGTCGACGTCGATCCGGTCTGGTTCAGGAGCAGTTACAGCGACAGCAGCAATCCCAACGACTGCGTCGAGGTCGCCATAGCCTCCGGCTCGGTCCACGTCCGGGACTCCAAGGCCCCCGACGGCCCCCGTCTCACCCTCACGACGGCCGCGTGGAGCCGCTTCGTCGCGCGGGCGGGCGAGACGGCCGTCCCCTGACGGTCGGGGGTCGCCCCGGAGGACGACCCCCGGCCGGTCACTGGGCGTAGGTCTCGAACTCGGCGACCTTCGGGGTGCCGTTCGCGCCGGTGATCTGGAGGGTGATCTTCGACAGCGAGGTCCGGGGGAAGCTGACGACGCCCGCCCCGCTGCCGGAGGTCAGGACGGCGCCGGTGTCGTGGTTGACGAGCCGCCAGGAGCCGATGGTGCCCTCGGAGCCCGCCGCCTCACGGATGCTGGCCTTGGACACGGTGGTGGCGGAGCCCCACTTGACCGAGACCGAGCCGGTCGAGCCGGCCGGTGACCAGTAGGTGCTCATGTTCCCGTCCCGCACGTTGCCGTAGCTCGTCCCGTCGGCCTTGCTGGAACCGTCGGCGCCGGCTCCGAGGCTGAGGTTCGTCCCGCTGGGCGGGGTCGGGTCGGTCGGCGTCGGCGTGGGATCGGTCGGGGTCGGCGTCGGGTCGGTCGGCGTCGGACTCGGGTTCTGCGGCGTGCAGCTGCCGTCCGACACCTTCAGGCCCTTGTTGGCGCCCGCCGTCTGGCTGACGACGCTCGGGACGCAGTTGGCCGCGTCGAGGCTGTAGGAGTACGGGATGGAGACCGTGGTGTTGGACTGCGGGTTCGGGCCGGCCGGGTTGTTGTCCTCGCCCCGGCCGGACCAGGTCACGTTGTCGAAGATGTTGCCGTTGACCTGCCAGTAGCCGGCCGCGTCGGTGTAGAAGGTGCCCAGGACGTCCTTGGAGTCCTCGAAGTAGTTGTTGTCCACCCTGGCGCGGGCCCCGGCACGGGAGTTGATGCCGGACTCGTTGAGGCTCTTGTAGTGGTTGTTGTAGATGTGGGCGATGCCGCCGCGCAGCAGGGGCGTGCGGGAGTCGATGTTCTCGTACAGGTTGTGGTGGAACGTCACGTACCCGTTCGAGGTGTCGCTCTCGCTGGAGCCGATGAGGCCGCCGCGGCCGGAGTTGCGCAGGGTGCTGTAGGACAGGGTCACGTACTGGGTGTTGTCCTTCATGTCGAAGAGGCCGTCGAAGCCCTCCGACTCCCCGCCCGACGCCTCCAGGGTGACGTGGTCGACCCAGACGTTGCGGACGCCGCTCTCCATGCCGATGGCGTCGCCGCCGTTGGACGTGGGCGAGCCCGACTTCTTGACGTTCCGCACGGTCACGTTCTGGATGATGATGTTGCTGGACTCCCGGATGTGGATGCCCAGTTGGTCGAAGACGGCGCCGCCGCCGACCCCGACGATCGTGACGTTGCTGATCTGCTTGAGCTCGATCACGCCGGCCGCGGTGTTGCAGCTGCTGCCCGACACCTTGGCGGTGTTGCCGTGGTTGATCGTCCCCTCGACCTGGATGGTGATCGGGGTGCTGCTGCTGGCCCGGCTGCACAGGGCCTGGTGGATCGCGGTTCCCGTGGTGGCGCGCACCGTCTGGCCGCCCGCGCCGCCGGTGGTCCCGCCGTTCTGGGTCGCGTAGCCGGTGGCGCCGGTGGCCGCGGCCTCCGCCTCGGGCGCCGACAGCGCCACGGTGCCCGCGGCCGCAAGGGCCCCCGTGGCCAGTGCCGCGGAAAGTCGCAGGGCGACTGCTCGTCTCATCCTCGCTTCGCCTTTCGTCCTCGCAGGCCGGGCACATCCCGATCCATGTCATGAGCATGCCAGCGGAACGGCCGTGGGGCGGCCGTGCGACCCGGCTCATCTGTTGGGAAAGCGCTTTCTGTCGGCGACAGTAGAGCGGCGCAAGAGGGCTGGCAAGGTTCCGCGCAGTTACGGAAGACAACCTTCCGCATCTTGTGGGAGCGCGCCCACGCCCGGCGGAAGGGGCCGGTGGTTCGCGACCGCCGGCCCCGTGGGCCTCAGCGGGCCGCGGCCCCTGCCGGTCGGCTCGGCGGACCGGCAGGTTCTTCCGCGGCTCGAAGGCGGTGACCGCGGAACGGTGCGCCGGCGGCCGGTGGCGCCTACCCCTTCCGCGGCTTGCGGGGCCTGTCCCAGCCGCCCTGCGGGCGGTCGCGGCCCCGGTCCAGCATCGCCGCGTCGAACCGGGCCTTGCTGGTCACTGCTCGTGGTCCGGGCACGAGCACGGTCGCAGTCGACCGCCACGGCACAGCCGAGGCCCAGCCGACCAGGGGCATGGTCTCGTCGTAGTGCGGAGCGAACTGCGCGACGGTGATGGTGGGCATCTGATGATCCAGGCCGCGGACGTGGTCGAGGAACGCGTCGGGCAACGAGACGTGGTGCGTTTCCAGGTAGTGCGGGAAGTCCTGGCGCCACAGCCAGGTGCCGTCGGTCACCAGGGAGGAGCATCCCGGAGAGTGCCGGTGGGGGTCCCCCGTGATGACGTCGTGTCCGCCCTCCATGACGTCGATCAGGACGTGGCCGGAGTCCAGATAGGCCACCAGCTCCGCCTCGTCCGGCTCGCCGACGGACCGGACGGCATCGCGTATCGATCCGTTCGGCTGCCCGGAACGGCCGTCCAGTTCGTCGTAGAAGCCCAGCAATCCCAGCACTCCGTCTCCTTCGACGAGCCCTTCCCCCGACCGGCACGCGCAGCCGCGCCCGCCGTTGGCCATCGGTGTGTGAGGACGAACGGTCACGCGGTGGCCGCGGGTCACGGCGTAGACGCCGTCCGACGGCAGGAAGCGTCCGGCCGCGACCCACGCACGGCCGTGGTCTGCAGCCGGAGTGCCGGCCGCCACAGGTCTCGCACCCGCCGTCGTTCACCTCGGGCGGGACCGGAGGGCGCCGGACGGCCCGGGGCCGGCCCGAGGGTGGTGAGACGACGACGGGGCCGACGGTCGCGGACCGCCGGCCCCGTCGTCGAATCGGCGGAGAACACGCCCTGACCCGCGCTTACAGCACCGGCAGGTTCTTCCGCAGCTCGAACGCGGTGACCTCGGAGCGGTACTCCTCCCACTCCTGCTTCTTGTTGCGCAGGAAGAAGTCGAAGACGTGCTCGCCGAGGGTCTCGGCGACCAGGTCGCTGCGCTCCATCAGCGTCAGGGCCTCGCCCAGGTTCTGGGGCAGGGGCTCGATGCCCAGGGCACGGCGCTCGGCGTCCGAGAGGGCCCAGACGTCGTCCTCGGCACCCGGCGGGAGTTCGTAGCCCTCCTCTATGCCCTTGAGGCCGGCGGCCAGCAGGACGGCGTAGGCCAGGTACGGGTTGGCGCCGGAGTCGAGGGAGCGGACCTCCACACGGGCCGAGCCGGTCTTGCCGGGCTTGTACATCGGGACGCGGACCAGGGCCGAGCGGTTGTTGTGGCCCCAGCAGATGTAGGAGGGCGCCTCGCCGCCCGCGCCGGCCGTGCGTTCCGCTCCGCCCCAGATGCGCTTGTAGGAGTTGACCCACTGGTTGGTGACCGCGGAGATCTCCGCCGCGTGCCGCAGCAGGCCCGCGATGAAGGAACGGCCGACCTTGGAGAGCTGGTACTCGGCGCCGGACTCGTAGAAGGCGTTCCGGTCGCCCTCGAAGAGGGAGAGGTGGGTGTGCATGCCGGAGCCCGGGTACTCGGAGAAGGGCTTGGGCATGAAGGTCGCCTGCACGCCCTGCTCCAGCGCCACCTGCTTCATCACCAGCCGGAACGTCATGACGTTGTCGGCCGTGGAGAGCGCGTCGGCGTAGCGGAGGTCGATCTCCTGCTGGCCGGGGGCGCCCTCGTGGTGGGAGAACTCCACCGAGATGCCCATCGACTCCAGCATGGTGATCGCCTGGCGGCGGAAGTCCATGCCGACGTTCTGCGGGGTGTGGTCGAAGTAGCCGGAGTTGTCCGCCGGGGTCGGGCGGGTGCCGTCGACCGGCTTGTCCTTCAGCAGGAAGAACTCGATCTCCGGGTGGGTGTAGAAGGTGAAGCCCAGGTCGGAGGTGCGGGCCAGGGCGCGCTTGAGGACGTAGCGCGGATCGGCGAAGGACGGGGAGCCGTCCGGCATGAGGATGTCGCAGAACATGCGGGCCGTGCCGGGGGCCTCCGCCCGCCAGGGCAGGATCTGGAAGGTCGACGGGTCCGGCTTGGCGATCATGTCGGACTCGTACACCCGGGCGAAGCCCTCGATGGCGGAGCCGTCGAAGCCGATGCCCTCGTCGAACGCCTGCTCCAGCTCGGCCGGGGCGACGGCCACGGACTTCAGGAAGCCCAGCACGTCGGTGAACCACAGGCGCACGAACCGGATGTCGCGCTCCTCCAACGTCCGGAGCACGAACTCCTGCTGCTTGTCCATCTTCCGCTTCCCCATCCTTGCCGGTCAGGCCGCCTGCCCCTCCCGGGCCCCGGGAGACGGTCGGGCACTGGAGCATCCCACCACACGAGCGTTTCATACGCGTTGCCGACCTTGATCGGCCGGCCGACCGCGGCCTGAACGCCTCGCGCACGACAGGTGTACCGCTCCGCTGCCCATCTTGCCCTTTCGGACAGGTATCCGTAACGCCCGGCCCCCACCCGCCCCGCCGCTCCCCCTCCGGCTCCCAGGACCCACCCCCCTTAAATTGGAGTTCGAGATGCAAGTTTTAATGGGGGCGCAGGCATCCGAGCCACGAGGAGACCCGATGCTGTCCGAGCAGTCCGCCGCCGTCGTCCGCGCCACCCTTCCCGCCGTCGGCGCATCCCTCGGCGAGATCACCGAGCGCTTCTACGCCGGGATGTTCGCCGCCCGCCCCGAGCTGCTGCGGGACCTGTTCAACCGCGGCAACCAGGCCGCCGGCACCCAGCGCCGGGCCCTCGCGGGGTCGATCGCGGCCTTCGCCACGCACCTGCTGGAAAACCCGGACCAGCGGCCCGACGCGATGCTGGGGCGCATCGCCCACAAGCACGCCTCCCTCGGCATCACCCCGGACCAGTACGCGATCGTCCACGAGCACCTGTTCGCCGCCATCGCCGGCGTCCTGGGCGAGGCCGTCACCCCCGAGGTCGCCGCCGCCTGGGACGAGGTCTACTGGCTGATGGCGAACGCCCTGACCGCCATCGAGAAGCGGCTGTACGAGGAGCGCGGCGGGCACCAGTGGCGGACCTGGGAGGTCGTCGAGCGGATCACCGAGACCGCCGACGTCGTGACCTTCCGGCTGCGCCCGGCCGACGGCGGCCCGGTGCGCGCCTTCCGCGCGGGGCAGTACGTCTCCGTCCGCGTCGCCCTCGCGGACGGCGCCCGGCAGATACGGCAGTACAGCCTCTCCGGGGCACCCGGCCCCGACGAGCGGCAGTTCAGCGTCAAGCGCGTGCACGAGGAACCGGCCCCCGAGGGCGAGGTGTCCCACCACCTGCACGCCCGCGTGCGGGTCGGTGACGTCCTGGAGCTGTCCGAGGCCTACGGCGACCTGGTCGTCGACGCCGACGCGGACACCCCGCTGCTGCTGGCCTCCGCCGGGATCGGCGTGACCCCGATCACCGCGATGCTGGCGCACCTCGCCGACAGCGGGCACCGCGCCCCGGTCACCGTCGTGCACGGCGACCGCTCCCCCGCCGACCACGCCCTGCGCGCGGACCACGAGGCGTTCGCGGCCAAGCTGCCGGACTCGGCCGTGCACTTCTGGTACGAGCAGGACGCCCCCGAGGGCGCCGGCACCGGTTATGTCGACCTCGCGCGGGTGCCGGTCGCGCCGGGCACGCACGCGTACCTGTGCGGTCCGCTGCCGTTCATGCGGGCGGTGCGCGAGCAGCTGATCGGCAAGGGCGTGGCGCCGGCCGACATCCACTACGAGGTGTTCGGCCCCGACCTGTGGCTGGCCAGGTAGGCGGGCCCGGGGGCCGGGAGCCGTGGGCGGCCGGTGACGGGCGGGCCGGGTCCGGCCGGGTGGACGGGGGCGTCCGTCGGGGCCGGGCCGGCGGCACCGGGGACCGGGCTGGATCCGGGCCCGGCGGCGTCCGGGGCGGCGGATCCGCGGGGCACCGGCTGCTAGCGGGCCCGCGGGATGCCGAGCAGGAGCGGGCCCGTGGGGTCCGCGGCGATGTCCGCCACCGTGATCGGGTCCAGCGAGGCGAAGAAGGCCTCCTGGGCCCGGCGCAGGGCGCCGCGCAGGCGGCAGTCCGAGCGCAGCGGGCAGGGGGCGACGGAGGAGCCGCCCTCGCACTCGACGACGTCGTCCTCGCCCTCGAAGGAGCGGACCAGGGCGCCCACGGAGGCACCACGGCCCTCCTCCGTGAGGGACAGCCCGCCGCCGCGGCCGCGCCGGGCGGTGAGCAGCCCCCTGTGCTGGAGTTCCGCGACGACCTTCGCGGCGTGGGTGTACGGCACGTCCATGGCCGCCGCGACGTCACGCGTCGTCGGACGGGAGTCGCCGGCCACGGCGAGGCGCATGAGGACCCGCAGGGCCAGGTCGGTGGAGCGCAGCAGCCGCATACCGGGCAGCGTAGGTAATCGGCATTCCGGCTTCAAATTATCCGGCCGGACCTTCCGGACCTTCACGACGTCCTTCCACCCGGACTTCCGATCCGGACTTCCGATCCGGACTTCCGGGACGTTCCTCCGGCGGGGAGGCGGTCGGCCGCGGGCCGGGCCGTATCCGGCCGTTCCCTTCGCCCCCTACGACTCGCCCCGCCTTCCCCATTACGATCAGCTCACCCGTTCGTCCCACCATCCCTCGAAGGGCATTCCCCATGGGCTCCGCCAAGAAGAGCAGCGCGGCACGCACGGCGCGCATAGAGGAGATGCGACGCGCCGAGCAGGCCCGCGAGCGCCGCAACCGGATCCTCGTCGTCGCCGCCAGCGTGGTGGTCGTCGCCGGACTCGTCGCCGGCGGTGTGGTCCTGGTCCAGTCCCAGTCGGACGACGGTGACGGCGCGGCGGGCGACGCGAAGGCCGCCGGCCGCTTCGTCACGGACAAGGACGGCGTGCGGAAGTGGGAGGGGACGCTGGGCCGCAACCACGTCACCAAGTCGGTGACGTACCCGGTCGCTCCCCCGGTCGGCGGTGACCACAACCCGGTCTGGATGAACTGCAACGGGGACGTCTACACCGACGAGATCAACAACACCAACGCCGTCCACTCGCTGGAGCACGGCGCGGTGTGGGTGACGTACAACGACCGGGCCGACAAGGCGGACGTCGACGCCCTCGCGGCGAAGGTGAAGAAGACGCCGTACACCCTGATGAGCCCGGTGGACGGCCAGAAGGACCCGATCATGCTCACGGCCTGGGGGCACCAGCGCACGGTGACCGGGGCGGACGACCCCGCCGTCGACGCGTTCCTCGAGAAGTTCGTCCAGGGCGAGCAGACCCCCGAGCCGGGTGCCGCCTGCACCAACGGGCTGAGCGGATGAGGCAGGCCGGACTGATCGCGGGGGCCGCGGCGACCGTGCTCGTCGCGGCCGGCGCGATCAGCTACGCGGTCGCCGGGGACGAGGGGTCGGACCGGCCCCCCTCCGCCGGGTCCGCGGACGCCGGGTTCGCCCGGGACATGGCCGTGCACCATCAGCAGGCCGTCGAGATGTCGTACATCGTGCGGGACCGGACGGACGACGAGGAGGTCCGGCGGCTCGCCTACGACATCGCCCAGACGCAGGCCAACCAGCGGGGCATGCTGCTGGGCTGGCTCGACCTGTGGGAGCTGCCGAAGGTGTCCGCCGATCCGCCGATGACGTGGATGGGCATGGGGGACGCGGCCTCCGGCAAGGACGGGGCGTTGATGCCGGGGATGGCGACCAACGCCGAGATGAAGCGGCTGGGGACCCTGAGCGGGAAGCAGGCGGAGGTCTTCTACCTCCAGCTCATGACGGACCATCACAAGGGCGGGGTCCACATGGCTCAGGGGTGTGTCCGCGCGTGCGAGGTCCGGGTGGAGAAGCGGCTCGCCCGGGGCATGGTGGAGGCGCAGGAGTCGGAGATCGCGCTGATGGCGGAGATGCTGGAGGAGCGGGGGGCGGCGCCCCGGCCCTAGGGGGTGTCGTTTGGATCTTGCCGGGGTCGCGGGGCCCGGCACGCGCATCTGCGGCGTTGTCGTCGGTTGCCGGGGCTCCGCCCTGGCGCCCTCCTCCGCCTTGCGTCCGCACGCACCAGCCCCCGCTCGGATCGGTCCGCAAGGCACCGTTGCCCGGAGCCGGCCTGATCCGAACGACACCCCCTAGCGGCCCGTCCCGGCGGCCCGTCCCGGCGGCTTCCGGCAGCTTCGGGCGCTCCGTCCCGGCGGTCCGGGGCTCCCGGACATCGTGTCGCTCTGACGATTACACTGGGCCCGTGCCTCAACTACGTCTCGCCCTGAATCAGATCGACTCGCGCGTCGGTGACCTCGCCGGCAACGCCGAAACGATTGTCCGCTGGACCCGGCACTCCGCCGAACAGGGAGCCCACCTGGTGGCGTTCCCGGAGATGGCGCTGACCGGGTATCCCGTCGAGGACCTCGCCCTCAGGTCGTCCTTCGTGGAGGCCTCCCGGGCGGCCCTGCGCTCGCTCGCCGCGCGGCTCGCCGAGGAGGGCTTCGGGGAGCTGCCGGTGGTCGTCGGCTACCTCGACCGCAGCGCGACCGCCCAGCCCAAGTACGGACAGCCGGCGGGAGCGCCGCAGAACGCCGCGGCCGTGCTGTACGGCGGCGAGGTGGTGCTGAGCTTCGCCAAGCACCACCTGCCGAACTACGGGGTCTTCGACGAGTTCCGCTACTTCGTGCCGGGCGACACCATGCCGGTGGTGCGGGTGCACGGGGTCGACGTCGCCCTCGCCATCTGCGAGGACCTGTGGCAGGACGGGGGGCGGGTGCCCGCGGCCCGGTCCGCCGGGGCCGGGCTGCTCCTGTCGATCAACGCCTCGCCGTACGAGCGCGACAAGGACGACACCCGGCTGGAGCTCGTGCGCAAGCGGGCGCAGGAGGCCGGGTGCACGACCGCCTACCTCGCGATGATGGGCGGGCAGGACGACCTCGTCTTCGACGGCGACTCGATCGTCGTCGACCGCGACGGCGAGGTCGTGACGCGTGCGCCGCAGTTCGCCGAGGAGTGCCTCGTGGTCGACCTCGACCTGCCCGCGGCGGCCGCGGACGCGCCGGCGGGGGTCGTCGACGACGGGTTGCGGATCGACCGGGTCGTGCTGTCCGGGACGCCGCTGCCCGCGTACGAGCCGGAGCTGCCCGGCGGGTACGCGCAGCGGCTCGACGACGACGAGGAGGTGTACTCCGCGCTGGTCGTCGGGTTGCGGGCGTACGTCGTGAAGAACGGGTTCCGGTCCGTGCTGATCGGGCTGTCCGGGGGCATCGACTCGGCGCTGGTGGCCGCGATCGCGTGTGACGCGGTGGGGCCGGAGAACGTGTACGGCGTGTCGATGCCGTCGAAGTACTCGTCCGAGCACTCCAAGGGCGACGCGGCCGAGCTGGCGCGGCGGACGGGGCTGAACTTCCGGACGGTGGCGATCGAGCCGATGTTCGACGCGTACATGGGGGCGCTGGGGCTGACGGGCCTCGCGGAGGAGAACCTCCAGTCCCGGCTGCGGGGGACGCTGCTCATGGCGATCTCCAACCAGGAGGGACACATCGTGCTGGCGCCCGGCAACAAGTCGGAGCTGGCGGTGGGCTACTCGACGCTGTACGGCGACTCCGTGGGGGCGTACGGGCCCATCAAGGACGTGTACAAGACGTCGGTGTTCCGGCTCGCGCGGTGGCGGAACCGGGCGGCGGCGGAGCGGGGGGAGACGCCGCCGATCCCGGAGAACTCGATCAGCAAGCCGCCGAGCGCCGAGCTGCGGCCGGGGCAGGTCGACACGGACTCGCTGCCGGACTATCCGGTGCTGGACGCGATCCTGGAGCTGTACGTGGACCGGGACCGGGGGGCGGACGAGATCGTCGCGGCCGGGTTCGACCGGGAGCTCGTGGCGAAGACGCTGCGGATGGTGGACCGGGCGGAGTACAAGCGGCGGCAGTACCCGCCGGGGACGAAGATCTCCCCGAAGGGGTTCGGGAAGGACCGGCGGCTGCCGATCACCAATGGCTGGCGGGAGCAGGCGCCCGCGGCGGACTGAGCGAGTGCCGGCGCGAGCCGAGCAGGCACCCGCAGCCAGCCGAGCGGGTGCCTGCGGCCAGCTGAGCGGATCCGGGTGCGGGTGAGTGGGGGCGTCCGTCCGGCGTCTGCGGCGCGGCTGCGGGTTCGGTGGGGTGCGCGTGGCGCCTGTGGCCGTGGTGAGGCCGGGGGCGGGGCGGCTGCCTCACGCCCGCCGCCGTCCTCCGCCCCTCCCCGCCGTACGCGGCTGCGGGCGCGCCCGGCCGTCCCCGAGGTGACGGTCGCCCGCCGAGTCGCCCCCGATCGCGGGCGGTGGTGTCCCCCCGGCGCCCTGAGGACCCGGGGGGACACGAGCGCGATCCCGGCTCAGGCGCCGCCCACCCCGTCCAGCGCCTCCGTCCGCCGGGGCACGCGGCTCGCGACGACGCGTTCGCGGGCGGCCCTCGCTCCCGTTCGGCGCTCCACCGCGTGGGCGACCGACGCCACCCCGATGCCGGACGCCGCCAGCAGGGCCCCCGCGACGGCGGGGGACGTCGTGCCGAGGCCGGCGGAGAGCGCCAGGCCGCCGACCCACGCGCCGCCGGCGTTCGCCAGGTTGAAGGCGGCCTGGTTGGCCGAGGAGGCCAGCGAGGGGGCCGCCGCGGCCTTCTCCATGACCATCAGCTGGAGGGGCGAGCCGGTGACGAAGGCCGCCGTGCCGAGCAGGGTCACCGCCAGTGCCGCGGTGGGCTCCGTGCGCATCAGGACGGGGAAGAGGGCCAGGACCGCCGTCAGCGAGACCAGGCCGCCGAAGAGGGTGGCGCGCAGGGAGTGGTCGGCCAGCCGGCCGCCCAGGAGGTTGCCGACCGTCGCGCCCACCCCGAACAGGGCCAGCAGCAGGGTCACGCTCGCGTCGGAGTGACCGGCGGAGTCCGTCAGCATCGGCGTGATGTAGCTGTACGCCGCGAAGAGCGCGCCGAAGCCCGCGACGGTCGTGCCGAGGGCCAGCCAGAGGGGGAGGGAGCGCAGGGCGGCCAGCTCGCCGCGCAGGGCGGACCGCGGGGCGGCGGCGCCGGTCCCCGGTATCAGCAGCGCCAGGGACACGACCGCCGCCACGCCGATGGCGCTGACCGCAAGGAACGTCGCCCGCCAGCCGAAGTGCTGGCCCGCCAGGGTGGCCGCGGGGACGCCTGCCACGTTCGCCGTGGTCAGTCCGAGGAACATCAGGGAGACCGAGCGGGCCCTGCGTTCCGGGGTCGCCATGGTCGTGGCCACCACGGCTCCCACGCCGAAGAAGGCGCCGTGCGGGAGGCCGCTGAGGAAGCGGGCGGCCAGCAGCCAGGCGTGGTCGGGGGCGAGGGCCGAGAGCGCGTTGCCCACGACGAACAGGGCCATCAGGGCGATCAGCACCGTGCGGCGGGGCAGGCGCGCGGTGGCCGCGGCGAGCAGGGGGGCGCCGACGACCACGCCCAGGGCGTAGGCGGAGACCAGGTGGCCCGCCTCGGGGAGGGAGACGCCCAGGTCGTGCGCGACGTCGGGGAGCAGCCCCATCATGACGAACTCGGTGGTGCCGATGCCGAAGGCACCCACGGCGAGGGCGAGCAGGGCCAGGGGCATGGAGGAGCGGACCTTTCGGGAGACCCATTATGTTCACGTACGGAACAAAATCTCTCAGGCCCGGTGTCCCCCGGGATGACACGGAGGTCGCCGAAAGGGGTTCGACAGGCGTTGGCCTGGGGTTTCAGCCCTCCGGTGTGGTGACCTTCACACGGGCCGCGACGGGGAGGTGGTCGCTGGCCGTCGCCGGGAGGGTCCACGAACTCTCCGGCTCGGCGCCCTTGACCATGATCTGGTCGATCCGCGCCATCGGGAACGAGGCCGGCCAGCTGAAGCCGAAGCCGCTGCCCACGGCGCCCTGCGTGGAGCGCATCTGGGAGGTGACGGCCTTCAGGGCGCGGTCGTTCATCGTGCCGTTCAGGTCGCCGAGCAGGACGATGTTCTCCAGGCGCTCCCCGGCGATGGCCTCGCCCAGGGCGTCCGCGCTCTTGTCGCGCTGACGGGCCGTGAAGCCGGCCTCCAGCTTCACCCGGACCGAGGGGAGGTGGGCGACGTAGACCGCGACCTGCCCGGCGGGGGCCGTCACCGTGGCGCGCATCGCGCGCTCCCAGCCGAGGCGGATGTCGACGGCCTTCACGTCGCTCAGCGGGTACTTGCTCCACAGGCCGACCGTGCCGACCACCGCGTGGTACTTGTACGTCGGCGCCAGCGCCCTCTCGTACGTGGGGACCTCCGACGCCTTCAGCTCCTCCAGGGCCAGGACGTCGGCGCCCGAGGCGGCCACGTCGCGGGCGGTGCCGGACGGGTCCGGGTTCTGGGCGTTGACGTTGTGCGTGGCCACCGTGAGGTCGCCGCCGGCGGCGGTCTTGTCGGAGAGCAGTCCGCCGAAGAGGTTCAGCCACACCACCGCGGGCAGGACCGTCGCGATCAGCGCCGTCGCCGACCTGCGGAGCAGGGCCAGCAGGAGGAGGAGCGGGACGAACAGGCCCAGCCAGGGCAGGAACGTCTCCACCAGGCTGCCCAGGTTGCCCACCCGGTTGGGGATGTGGGCGTGGGCCAGCATGACCAGGGACAGCAGGGCCGCGCACGCGGCCAGGGCCAGGCCCCGGCGCCAGATGCGGCGGTCGCCGCGCAGGTCCCCCGCCAGGCGGTCGAGCAGACGCCGAAGCCGGGTCGGCCGGCGCTCGGGCCCAGGGCCGCCGGTGTCCGTCTCCGTCATGTACGCCTGCTGCGCCATACCGTCGCCTCACAACTTGCCGTGCACACCGTCACCCCGTGTCCGTACGACCCTAGGGGATGATCGGTTCCTTTCCTGCCGTCCGTCGACGGCCGTACGGGGGCGAGGACGCGCGAGGCCGCTCGGGGAGTTCCGCACGGGGGCGGAAAAAGCGTCCTCTGTGACGAAACGCGCACATCGGGGTTCCGTTCTACGGATGCGGCCTGACGGGACGTAGGCCCTGGAGCAGGGTGTCGACGACCCGTTCGGCGAGGTCGTCCGGCAGGTCGGCGTCGGGGCGCAGGACGGTGCGGACGAGGAGGGGGCCGACGACGATGTCGTTGAGCAGCTCTATGTCGACGTCGTCGCGCAGTTCACCGTTCTCCCGGCCCCGGCGCAGCACCTCCAGGCCGAGGGTGCGGCGCGGCAGGATGACGGTGTTGTTGTAGGCGGCCCACAGCTTCGGGCTGCTCTTCATCTGGGCGTGCACGTTGTGCAGGATCGCCGACGTCCTGTTGGCCAGGCCGCGCCGGCGCAGGGAGTCCAGCAGGACGACGAGGTCGTCGCGCAGGGAGGTGCCGGGGAGTTCGGGATCCGGGGGCTCGGCGGCGCGCACGACGTCGACGAAGAGCTCCTCCTTGCCGCTCCAGCGGCGGTAGATGGTGGCCTTGCCGACGCCGGCGGTGCGGGCGATGCGCTCGATGGAGAGCTCCGCGAGCGGAACGCCGTCCTCCAGGAGCTTCATCGCGCCCTCGATGATGGCGCGCTCGACCGCCTCGCTGCGGGGGCGGCCCCGTGCGGGACCGTCCTGCCGGGGGCCGGTTCCGACCGGGCTCACGTCGCTGCCTCCTTTGGTGGGCCGGGGCGATTCTCCCCGGTGCGCGGCGGGAACGGTCCACCGGGGAGGGGTTCTCAGTCCGCCGCCGACACCAACTCCTGGTTCCGCTCCCCTCCTTCGGGCTCCCGGGCGCGGCCGGGCAGGAACAGGGCGGTGACGACCGCGCCGACCAGCGCGATGCCCGCTCCGCACAGGGCCGTGACGTGCATCGCGTGCAGGAACGCGTCGTTCGCCGGGCCGACCAGGGCCTCGCCGCGCGCGCCCAGCCGGTCCGCCACGGCCAGGGTGGCCTCGATGGACTCGCCGGCGGCGTGGCGCGCGGCGGGCGGCAGCAGGCCGAGCCCGTCCTCGATGTCGTTGCGGTAGACGGTGGACAGCACCGAGCCGAGGACGGCGACGCCGAGGGCGCCGCCCACCTGGCGGAAGGTGTTGCTGAGCGCGGAGGCCGAGCCGGCCTTCTCGCGGGGCAGGGCCTGCATGACGACGACGCTGACGGGCGTCATGACGTGCGTCATGCCGGTGCCCATCAGGAAGAAGACGGCCTCGATGAACCAGATCGGCGTGTCCGTGTCCAGGACGGCGAACGCGGCCAGCGTCACCGCGAGCGTCACCAGGCCGCCGGTGGTGGTGGCCCGGTGGCCGAAGCGGTCCACCAGCAGCCGGGCCCGCGGCGCGAAGACCGTCTGCGTGACGGCCAGCGGCAGCAGCAGCAGACCGGTCTGCAGCGGCGAGTGACCGCGCACGCTCTGGAGGTAGAAGACGGCGAAGAACGTCACGCCCATCAGCGCGAAGAAGACCAGCGCGATGGCGGCGATCGCGGCGGAGAAGACCTTGTTCCCGAAGTACGTGACGTCGATGGACGGGTGGTCGCTGCGCTTCTCGACCACGACGAAGACGGCGAGCACCGCGAGACCGGCGCCGACGGCCGACAGCACCGTGGCGTCGGTGAAGTCGGCGAGCTGGCCGCCCCTGATGACGCCGTAGACCAGCAGGACCAGGCCGGCCACGGACAGGACGACGCCGGCGGGGTCGACGCGGCCGGGGGCGGGGTCGCGGGAGTCGGGCACCAGCCACAGCATCAGGGCGACGGCGAGCAGCACGATGGGCACGTTGACGAGGAAGACCGAGCCCCACCAGAAGTGTTCCAGCAGCACGCCGCCGGTGATCGGTCCGACGGCGATGGCGAGCCCCACCCCGCCGGTCCAGACGCCGATGGCCTTGGGCTGCTCGTCGCGTTCGAAGACGTTCATCAGGACCGCCAGGGTGGCCGGCATGACGAACGCGGCGCCGAGGCCCATCACCGCGCGGAAGGCGATCAGCTCGGCCGGGGAACCGCAGAACGCGGCGAGCGCCGAGCCGGCGCCGAACACGGCGAGGCCGCCGATCAGCACCTTCTTGCGGCCGAACCGGTCGCCCAGCAGTCCCGCGGTGAACAACAGGCCCGCGAAGACGAGCGTGTAGGAGTTGATCGCCCACTCCAGCTCGCTCTGCGTGGCACCCAGACCGGTGGGGGCGGGGGTGGAGATCGTCTTGATGGCGACGTTCAGGATCGAGTTGTCCAGCACGACGATCAGCAGGCTCGTCATCAGGACGCCGAGGATCGCCCAGCGGCGCCGGTGCACGGCTTCCGGAACCCTGCGGGCGGGGGCGGCGGGAGTGGTCATGCGGCCCAGCCTAGCGATTTCCGATACGAGACCGTCTCGTATCGGTACTCCTTTGCCGAGATCTTGCCCGCCCATTACGTTCCTTTTGTCCGTTTTCCTCTCGGGTGGAACTCACAGGGGTTCCTCTGGTCCTCGCCGGGCCGAGGTGCCACCATGGACGTGGTCCGGGGACGCCGTCAGGGCGCCTCGAGATGACGTGTTAGGAGCCGTTGCAATGACGCAGCTTTCGGCTGCCCCGACTGCGAAGTCGACCCCCTCCGACGGCAGCAGGGCGCTGTACGGGGGCAAGGGCACGCGCCGCATCACCGTCCGCGACATCGCCGCCGCCAAGGAGCGCGGCGAGAAGTGGCCCATGCTCACCGCCTACGACGCGATGACCGCGTCCGTGTTCGACGAGGCCGGCATCCCGGTGATGCTCGTCGGCGACTCGGCGGGCAACTGTCACCTCGGGTACGACACCACCGTGCCCGTCACGCTCGACGAGATGACCATGCTGTCCGCCGCCGTCGTACGGGGCACCTCGCGCGCCCTGATCGTGGGCGACCTGCCCTTCGGCTCCTACCAGGAGGGCCCGGTGCAGGCGCTGCGCTCGGCGACCCGGCTGGTCAAGGAGGCGGGCGTGGGCGCCGTCAAGCTGGAGGGCGGCGAGCGCTCGCACCGGCAGATCGAGCTGCTGGTGGAGTCCGGGATCCCGGTGATGGCGCACATCGGCCTGACCCCGCAGTCGGTGAACGCCATGGGCTACCGGGTGCAGGGGCGCGGCGAGGAGGCGGCCCAGCAGCTGCTGCGGGACGCCAAGGCGGTCCAGGACGCGGGCGCCTTCGCGGTGGTCCTGGAGCTGGTGCCGGCCGAGCTGGCCGCCGAGGTGACCCGGACGCTGCACATCCCGACGGTCGGGATCGGCGCGGGCCCGCAGACCGACGCGCAGGTGCTGGTGTGGACCGACATGCTCGGGCTGACCGGCGGCCGGGTGCCGAAGTTCGTCAAGCAGTACGCGGACCTGCGCGAGGTCATGAGCGGCGCGGCGAAGGCCTTCGCCGAGGACGTCGTCGGCGGAACGTTCCCGCAGGAGGAGCACTCCGTCCACTGAGCCATCGCGGTACGACAGCCGGCCCCGCCGATCTTCCCCCGTCGGCGGGGCCGGCGCCGTCGGCGGGCCGTCGGTGGTCGTCGGCGGGCTGTCGGTGGTTTGTCGGTGGCTGCTGGCATCGTCGCTGCCATGACACGAACGGACAAGCAGACCGGCGGCGCGGGCAGCGCCGTCACCGTGCGGGGGCTGGTCAAGCACTACGGCGAGACCAGGGCTCTGGACGGCGTCGACCTGGACGTGCGCGAGGGCACCGTGATGGGTGTGCTCGGGCCGAACGGGGCCGGCAAGACCACCCTCGTACGGATCCTGTCCACGCTCCTGACGCCGACCGCCGGACACGCCACCGTCGCCGGGTACGACGTGGTCCGCCAGCCGCGGCAGCTGCGCCGGGTGATCGGGCTGACCGGGCAGTACGCCTCCGTGGACGAGAAGCTTCCCGGCTGGGAGAACCTCTACCTGATCGGCCGGCTGCTCGACCTGTCCCGCAAGGAGGCCCGGGCCCGCGCCGACGAGCTGCTGGAGCGGTTCTCGCTCACCGAGGCGGCCCGGCGGCCGGCCGCCACGTACTCCGGCGGCATGCGGCGGCGGCTGGACCTGGCCGCCTCGATGATCGGCCGGCCGGCCGTGCTGTACCTGGACGAGCCGACCACCGGACTGGACCCCCGGACCCGCAACGAGGTGTGGGACGAGGTCAAGCGGCTGGTCGGGGACGGCGTCACCGTGCTGCTGACCACCCAGTACATGGAGGAGGCCGAGCAGCTCGCCACCGAGCTGACCGTCGTGGACCGGGGCAAGGTCATCGCGAGCGGCGGCATCGAGGAGCTGAAGGCCAAGGTCGGCGGCCGCACGCTGCGGATCCGCCCGGCCGATCCGCAGCAGCTGCGCCCGCTGGCGAGCGCCCTCGACACGCTGGGCATCACCGGCCTCGCCACGACCACCGTGGACACCGAGCGGGGCGCCGTGCTCGTCCCGGTGCTGAGCGACGAGCAGCTGACCGCCGTGGTCGGCGCGGTCACCGCGCGCGGGATCACGCTCAGCTCCATCACCACCGAACTGCCCAGCCTGGACGAGGTGTTCCTGTCCCTCACCGGCCACCGTGCCAGTGCCCCGCAGGACACCGTGCCCGCCGGGACCCGCGAGGAGGTCGCCGTATGAGCGCCACGACCCTGGACACCGACCCGCGCGCGGACGCCCGTATCCCGCTGCGCGGGCACCTGCGCCACACCGGGGCGCTGGTGCGCCGCAACCTGCTGTGGATCCGGCAGGACCCGGAGTCGATGTTCGACGCCGTGCTGTTCCCGA
This sequence comes from Streptomyces sp. Tu 3180, assembly GCF_009852415.1. NCBI lineage: Bacteria > Bacillati > Actinomycetota > Actinomycetes > Kitasatosporales > Streptomycetaceae > Streptomyces > Streptomyces sp. Tu 3180. The sequence goes on from NZ_WOXS01000002.1 coordinate 2,574,889, forward strand.
TCGTCTTCACCCTGCTGTTCGTGTACGTCTTCGGCGGCTCGATCGGGCAGTCGCTGGGCGGCGGGCAGGAGGCGTACGTGCAGTACATCGTGCCCGGCCTGATGGCCATGATGGGCATGAACATGGCCCAGGGGGTGGGCACCGGGTTCAACCAGGACTTCAACACCGGGGTCATGGACCGCTTCCGGTCGCTGCCGATCGGGCGCGGCTCGGTGCTGTTCGCCAAGATCTCGGTCGAGATGATGCGGATGCTGATCGCCACCGCGATCCTCATGGTCGTCGGTGTGCTCGTCGGCTTCGACATCACCAACTGGCCGGGGCTGTTCGCGGCCGTGGGGCTGTCCGCGGTGTTCGGCTCGGCCCTGATGTGGATCTTCCTCACGCTGGGCGTGGTGATGAAGAACGCGCAGTCGGTGCAGGCGATGGGCTTCCTGGTGCTGATGCCGCTGCAGTTCGGCTCGTCGATCTTCGCCCCGACCCAGTCGATGCCGGGCTGGCTGGAGTCCTTCACCGAGGTCAACCCGCTGTCCGCGCTGGCGGACGCCGCGCGCGGGCTGATGGTGGGCGGCCCGGTCGCCCACGACCTGTGGATGACGCTGGCCTGGTCGGTGGGGATCACGGCGGTGATGGCACCGGTCGCGATCCACAAGTTCCGCACGAAGAGCTGATCACGCCGGTCCGAGCAGGGCGACGGCCTCCTCCGGGGGGAGACCGGCGCCCTCGGCGTACGCGGTCTCGTACGCCGCGTCGCCGAGGACCGCCCGGGCGCGCGCCTCGGCGCGCTCGCGCACCTCGCGTTCCACGAGCCCGGCGTGGTGTTCGGGCGGCAGCCAGGAGTCGGCGGCGCCGAGGCAGCGGGCCGCGTCCCGGGCGCGCCGCCCGCCGTCGAGTCCGGCGAGGGCGACGGCGCCCAGGGTGAGGTGCGTGGAGCGCATGTGGGGCGCCATGGCGGCGGACAGCGGATCGCCCGCCTGCCGGATCGCCTCGCGGACGACGGCCAGGCCCTTCTCGTCGTTGCCGTCGGCCATCTCCAGCCAGGCCTCGGCACCGAGGATGAACGCGTCGAAGACGACGTAGTGCGCGATGCGGAACTCCTCGCGCAGGGCCCGCAGGTGCTCCCGGGCCTCCGCCGTGCGCCCGGTCGTGCAGAGCCAGCCGGTCAGGAAGAGCCGGGCGGCGGGCAGGGCCTCGATGTGCCGGCCCCTCGTGTCGTCGATGACCTCGCGCAGCAGCCGCTCACCGCGCTCCGGGTCACCCGCCTCCAGCAGCGCGTTGCCCAGCCGGGCGGTGAGCACGGCCGTGTGGGCGCGGGCGCCGAGGCGGTCCGCGTGCTCGATCGCCGCCTCGTAGTCCGCGATGGCGTCCTCGTACGCGCCGGCGCGTTCGCGGGCCTCGCCGCGCGCGGAGAGGGACTCGGCGATGCCCCAGGTGTCGCCGAGCCGGCGGTGGATCTCCAGCGCCTCGTCGGCGTCGCGGCGCGCGTCGCCGGCCCAGTCGCTGCGGTTGGCCAGGAAGTTGGCGCGCAGCTGGAGGTTGGAGGCCAGCTCCCACTCGAACCCGGGGTTCTCCCGGCAGGTGCGGATGGCCGCGTCGACCACCTGGCGCAGCCGGTCCATGTCACCGGTCAGCATCACGGCGAACACCCAGAGCAGGCCGGGCGGCCGGCAGACCTGCGGCAGGCCCGGCTCGTACGTCGCGCCGACCAGGCGCAGCTTGTGCTGTGCCTGCGGGGTCTGCCAGTCGTCCAGCTCGGTGTCCATGTGGGCCAGATGGGCCAGGTGCACCCCGCGGCGGGCCTCGGTGAGGACCTCGCCGGTCATCGGGGGCGGGGCGTCGGTGCAGCGCCGCCACAGCGGGGCGGCGGGCCGCACCGGTTCGGTGAACGGGTCGGGGGCGAGGGCCATGACCTCGGAGCACCAGTTGCGGGCCTCGATGCGCAGATCACGCATCTGCCAGTACCAGACGAGCGACAGGGTGATGCAGAGCGCCTCCTGCTCGTCGCGCAGGGCGAGGGCGTGGCGCAGGGCCGTGCGCAGGTTCTCGTACTCCCGCTCCAGCCGTGCGACGGCGGTCGTCTGGTCCGGGCCGCGCAGCATCGGCTCGGTGGTGCGGGCGAGTTCACGGAAGTACGTCAGATGCGCCCGTTCGGCCTCCGGGCGCCGGCCGGACTCGTCGAGGCGCTCGCCGGCGTACTCGGCGACGGTCTCCAGCAGGCGGTAGCGCATCTCGCCCTCGCCCGAGGGGGCGGCCACCACCAGGGACTTGTCGACGAGGGAGCCGAGCGCCTCGAGCGCGGCCGGCCCGCACACGGCCTCGGCGGCGGCGAGGTCGCAGCCGCCCGCGAAGACCGACAGCCGGCCCAGTACGTCGCGTTCGTCCTCGTCGAGCAGGTCCCAGGACCAGTCGACGACGGCCCGCAGGGTCTGCTGCCGGGGAAGGACGGTGCGGCTGCCGGAGGTGAGCAGGCGGAAGCGGTCGTCGAGCCGGTCGGCGATCTGGCGCGGGGTGAGCATCCGCAGCCGGGCGGCGGCGAGTTCGATGGCGAGGGGCAGTCCGTCGAGGCGGCGGCAGATCTCCGCGCAGGCCGCCGCGGTGTCGTCGTCGGCGTCGGTGCGGAAGCCGGGGCGGGCGGCGGCGCCCCGGTCGGCGAGCAGGCGCAGCGCGACCGGCTCGGGCAGCGGCTCCACGGGACGCAGCAACTCCCCGCGCACGCCGAGGGGTTCGCGGCTGGTGGCGAGGACGGTGAGGCCGGGGCAGCGCTCCAGCAGCGCCTCGACGAGGCGGGCGGCGGCCTCGACGACGTGCTCGCAGTTGTCCAGGATCAGCAGCATGCGGCGCGGGCCGCAGTGCTCGGCGAGACGCTCCACCGGGTCGGCGTGCCGGTCGGTGACGGCCCGCATGCTCTCGGCGCCGTACAGCACGGTCTCGCGGGCGCCGACGGCGGTGAGGACGGCCTCGGGGACGGCGTCGGGGTCGTCGACCGGGGCGAGTTCGGCGAGCCACACGCCGTCGGGGAGGGTCTGCCGCACGGTGTCGGCGGCCTCCTGCGACAGCCGGGTCTTGCCGGCCCCGCCCGGTCCCAGCAGGGTCACCAGCCGGGCGGCGGCGAGGTCCGCGCGGATGGCATCGATGTCGGCCTCCCGGCCGACGAAGGAGGTCAGCCGGGCCCGCAGGTTGCCGGGGCGCGGGGTCCGGGGCGGCTGCGCGGCGGGGGCGTCCGTGCCGCCCAGCAGCTCGGCGTGCAGGGCGCGGAGCTCGCCTCCGGGGTCGGAACCGAGGCGGTCCGCGAGCAGGCGCCGTACGTCCTCGTAGGCGGCCAGCGCCTCGGCGGTGCGGCCGGTGTCGCGCAGGGCGCGCAGCCGCAGGGCCTGGAGGGGCTCGTCGAGGGGGTGGCCGTCGCACAGGGCGGTCAGCTCGGGCAGGGACTGCTCGGCCCGGCCGAGGGCGAGGGCGGCGGTGTGGCGGGCGCGCAGCGCGTCCAGGCGCCGGGTCTCGGCGCGGGCCGCCTCGGCGGTGCGGTCGGGGAGGTCGGTGAGGGCGGGACCGTGCCACAGGGCGAGGGCGTCGTCCAGCAGGGCACCCGCCTTGGCGGGGTCCCCGTCGGCCAGGGCGCGCAGGCCCTCGCCGGCCAGCCGCTCGAACCGGTGCAGGTCGACGTCGTCGGGCACGGCGGTGAGCCGGTAGCCGCCGTCGGCGGAGGCCACGGCGTCCGCGCCGAGCGCCCGGCGCAGCCGCCCGACCAGGGCCTGCAGCGCGCCCGTCGCGTCGGCCGGCGGTTCGCCGTCCCAGACCTCGTCCACCAGCAGGCGCACGGGCACGGTGCGGCCGGCCCGCAGGGCGAGCACGGTCAGCAGCGCGCGCAGCCGCGCCCCGCCGAGGGGGACGGCGCTGCCGTCGGGGCCGAGTGCCTGGGTGGTGCCGAGGATGCGGTAGCGCACGGGGTTCATTGTCTCCGGTGGTCCGGTGGCGGTCACAGGCCGGGGCAGGGGGCCGGCCGGGGCGGATCGGGGCCGGGGGCGCGGCGGCGAGGAGCGGCGGCCGGCTCGCCCCGTCACCCACCGCGGACGGCTCGCCGCGGCACTCCCTCCGCAGGTCCTCGTGGAACACGTGTCGGAGCCCCATGGCCCCCACCCTGCTAGGAACCGGCGGCCCGCGCGAGACGTTTTCCCGGTGCGCCCGCTACGGTCGGGCGGTCCCCGCGTGTCCCCCGCCGCGTGCCCGACAGCCAAGGGAGCTCCATGACCACCGCCACCATCCGACCGGGCGACCGGCGGGTCAGTCCCGTCTTCCTCGGGATCCTGGCCGTCACCGCGGTCACCGGCTGGGCCACCTGGACCGGGTTCGCGGCGCAGCCCGGCGTGGCCGTGTTCCTGTTCGTGACGGCCGCCTGGATCGTCTCCCTGTGCCTGCACGAGTACGCGCACGCGCGCACCGCGCTGCACAGCGGCGACGTCTCGGTCGGCGCGAAGGGCTACCTCACGCTGAACCCGGTGAAGTACACGCACGCCCTGCTGAGCGTCGTGCTCCCGGTGCTGTTCGTGATCATGGGTGGGATCGGTCTGCCCGGCGGTGCCGTCTTCATCGAGCGCGGCCGGATCCGGGGGCGCTGGCGGCACAGCCTGATCTCGGCGGCGGGCCCGCTGACGAACGTCCTGTTCGCCGTCGTGTGCACGGCGCCGTTCTGGCTGGACGCGCTGGACGGCGTGCCGGCCGACTTCCGGTTCGCGCTGGCGTTCCTGGCGCTGCTGCAGGTGACGGCGGCGATCCTGAACTTCCTGCCGGTGCCGGGGCTGGACGGCTACGGCGTGATCGAGCCCTGGCTGTCGTACGGCGTCCGGCGGCAGGTGGAGCCGTTCGCGCCGTTCGGGCTGCTGTTCGTGTTCGCGCTGCTGTGGCTGCCGGCGGTGAACGGCGCGTTCTTCGGCGTGGTCGACTCCCTGCTGAACGCCCTGGGCATCCACGAGTTCGACACGTACTGCGGCTACGAACTGTTCCGCTTCTGGCGGGACACGGACGGGCTGTGCTCGGTCAGCCCGTGACGGAGCCGTCCCGCGCCGTCCGGCCGCGCCGGAGGTAGTACCAGGTCATGTTGGACGACAGACCCGCCAGCAGCACCCAGACGACGCCGACGAACACGCCGCCGCGCACGAAGGAGACGACGGCCGCGGCGACGGCGAGGAGGCAGACGACGAGGGCGTAGAGGGCGAGTCGCCGGGCCTGGGCGGGCGGGGGCACGGGGGACATGGTGACGGGCTCCTGTCGGGGGACACTGCTACGTCCTCCAGTGTCCCCCATCGCCTCATACGTCCGTGACCCGGAGCCCGGCGTGCGCCTTGTACCGGCGGTTGACCGAGATCAGGTTGGCGACCAGCGCCTCCACCTGGTGCGCGTTCCGCAGCCGCCCGGCGAAGACGCCGCGCATGCCGGGGATGCGGCCGGCCAGCGCCTGGACGATCTCCACGTCGGCACGGGCCTCGCCGAGCACCATCACGTCGGTGTCGATCTCGTCGGTCTCCGGGTCCTGGAGCAGCACGGCCGACAGGTGGTGGAAGGCGGCGGTGACCCGGGAGTCCGGCAGCAGGGCCGCGGCCTGCTCGGCGGCGCTGCCCTCCTCCGGCTTGAGCGCGTAGGCGCCCTGCTTGTCGAAGCCGAGCGGGTTGACGCAGTCGACGACGAGCTTGCCGGCCAGTTCCCCGCGCAGGGACTCCAGCGTCGCGGCGTGGCCGTCCCAGGGCACGGCGACGATCACGACGTCGCTGCGGCGGGCGGTCTCGGCGTTGTCGGCGCCCTCGACGCCGTACCCGAGTTCCTCGGCGGCGGCCCGGGCGCGCTCGGCCGCGCGGGAGCCGATGATCACCTTCTGGCCGGCCCTGGCGAGCCGGTGGGCGAGGCCCTTGCCCTGCGGCCCGGTGCCGCCGAGCACGCCGACGACGAGCCCGGAGACGTCGGGCAGGTCCCAGGGGTCCTTGGCGGGGGCCTTGGCGGGCTGCTGTGCGCTGTCGGTAGAGGTCATGGTCCGACTCTATGTCCGCCGCGGCACCGCTCCGGCCCGCGTGAGCCCCGTCACCGGCCCGCCCGCGGTGTCGCCGGGTCGGGCGAATCCGGGGCGAACACCGGATCGCGGATGTGCGGTTGGGGCAGGATGCGGCCCCATGGATGCGGTACGGGTCGCGCTGCTGCGGGAAGTGCTCGCCGGGACGGAGTGGCTGGGCGCCACCCGGCATTTCGCGAGGACGCTGCGCGGGTCGGTGGTGTCGCACGGCGGTGGGCTGCTGCTGGTGGGCACGCGGGAGTACGAGCCGTGGCACCTGGCGGCGCACCTGGTGGACGAGGCCGCCTGGTCCGGCACGCCGGAGCTGGCCCCGACGCTGGTACGGCACGACGCGCGCTCCTCGGACCCGGCCCACCTGGCGGTGGGACTGGGGCGGCTGGAGGCGGCACGGCGGGGCGAGACCCTGCTGGTGGTGGCGCCCGGGGAGCCCGGCGCCCCGCTGCTGGAGCGGGTCTGTGACGCCCGCCGGGCCGGGGCGACGCTGCTGTCCCTCGGTCCCGGCGGCGGCGAGCTCCCGGCGATGGCCCACGAGACGCTGCCCGTCCCCGACGGCTGCGAGCTGGACCTGGACACCGTGCAGCACCTGGTGAGCGCGGCGGCCGGCGAGAACGCCCTGCCGGCCCGCAGGGGACCGCGCCGCTTCCGGGACCGCCTGTCGAGGCTGGCCGACCTGCTGACGGCGCCCCCGCCGACCCGCTGGTAGCCGCCGGTGCGCCCCGGCCGCGCCCGTCCCGGCACGGGACCGGGCGCCGCGCTCGTCCGCCCGGCACGGGACCGGGCGCCGCCGTCACCGCCCGGCGCGGGACCGGTCGCCGCGGCAGTCCGCCCCGGTGGGGCCGGGCGCCCCTGCCCCCGCCCGGCGCGGGGCGGTCAGTCGCCCTCCCGTTCGCCGGCGGGGGCGTCGTGCCACTTGGGGTCGTTCTCCCACTGGAGGTTGCGCTCGCGGGCCGTCTCCATGGCGTGTTCGGCCTCGGTGCGGCTCGCGTACGGGCCGAAGCGGTCCTTGCCGGGGCAGTCCGGGCCCTCCTCGACCTTCTTGTGCTCCAGGCAGTAGTACCACTCGCCCGGCTTTCCGACCGTCCGCTTCTTGAACAGGGGCATGACCGACTCCTCTCGCCACGAAGATGGTCCCCCGTCGTCGCTGAATTAGACTCGCCGGCATGTCTGGCCAGTCGCTGCTCGTACCGGGGGAGCTGTCCCCCACCCGTTCCGTGCCCGGAAACATCCGCCGCCCCGAGTACGTGGGCAAGCCCGCCCCGGCGCCTTACACCGGGCCGGAGGTGCAGACGCCCGAGACGATCGAGGCGATGCGGACCGCCGGGCGGATCGCGGCGCAGGCGATGGCGGAGGCCGCGAAGCTCATCGCTCCGGGGGTGACCACCGACGAGCTGGACCGGGTGGCGCACGAGTTCATGTGCGACCACGGCGCCTACCCCTCGACGCTCGGCTACCGCGGTTTCCCCAAGTCGCTGTGCACCTCGGTCAACGAGGTCATCTGCCACGGCATCCCGGACTCCACGGTGCTGCGCGACGGCGACATCGTGAACCTGGACGTGACGGCGTACATCGGCGGGGTGCACGGCGACAACAACGCCACGTACCTGGTGGGCGACGTGGACGAGGAGAGCCGGCTGCTGGTGGAGCGCACCCGCGAGGCGCTGAACCGGGCGATCAAGGCGGTGCGTCCGGGCCGGCAGGTCAACGTCATCGGCCGGGTCATCGAGTCCTACGCCAAGCGCTTCGGCTACGGCGTGGTGCGGGACTTCACCGGTCACGGCATCAACTCGTCGTTCCACTCGGGGCTGATCATCCCGCACTACGACAGCCCGCACGCGACGACGGTCATGCAGCCGGGGATGACGTTCACCATCGAGCCGATGCTGACGCTCGGCACCCACGAGTACGACATGTGGGACGACGGGTGGACGGTCGTGACGAAGGACCGCAGGCGCACGGCCCAGTTCGAGCACACGCTGGTGGTGACGGACACCGGCGCGGACATCCTGACGTTGCCGTAGGGACCCGTCCGGCCCGGGACCCGCCCGGCCCGCCGCCCGCCCTCCCCGGAGGGCGGGCTCTTCCGTACCGTGGCAGGGCGGGGAGGTGCCGACCACCCGTCGGCAAGGCATTGACTTAGGTAAGCCTAACCATAGAAGATCTGGGCCATGGACTCCTTCTCCACCCTCGTCCGCACCGCCTCGCACGCGCAGCACGTGGAGGCGGAGACCTCGACCTTCATGAGCGACCTGCTGGGCGGCCGGCTGGGCGTGGACGCGTACGCGCGCTACACCGAGCAGCTGTGGTTCGTGTACGAGGCCCTGGAGTCCGACGTGCGGCGGCTGGCACCGGACCCCGTGGCCGGCCCCTTCATCCGGCCGGAGCTGTTCCGGCTGGCCTCGCTGGAGCGGGACCTGGCGCACCTGCGCGGCCCCGGCTGGCGCTCGACCCTCACCGCGCTGCCCGCCACGCGGGCCTACGCCGAGCGGGTCGCCGCGTGCGCGCGGGACTGGCCGGCCGGTTACGTCGCCCACCACTACACCCGCTACCTGGGCGACCTGTCCGGCGGGCAGATCATCCGCGACAAGGCGGAGAGGACCTGGGGCTTCACCAGGAAGGGCGACGGGGTCCGCTTCTACGTCTTCGAGGAGATCACCAACCCGGCCGCCTTCAAGCGCGGTTACCGGGAGCTGCTGGACGCGGTCCCGGTGGACGACCTGGAGAAGCAGCGGACCGTGGCCGAGTGCAAGCGGGCGTTCGCCCTGAACACGGACGTCTTCCGGGCGCTGGGCGAGGAGTTCCCGCTGTCGGCGTGAAGCACCCGGTCAGCGCTCCAGGTACACCCGCCCGCCGATCTCCGTCCACCCCTGCGGCTGCGGCGCCGTCAGGATCTGCGAGCCCGTGCCCTGGGTGATGTTCAGGGCGCGTCCCAGCCGGTCGGTGAGCAGGAGCGCCGCGGCGCCCGTCGCCTCGTCCTCCTCGATGCCGTCGTCGCGGCCGGGGAAGGCGCGGGCGCGGATCCGGCCCGCCGGCTCGTCCAGCCAGGCCCACGCGTAGATCCACTCCCCCTTCGGCGGCACGGGCAGGTCGTCCACCTCGGCGGCGGTGGCGTACTGGCGCAGGGTGCGCGGCGGCGCCCACTCCGCCCGCGCCTCGATCCAGCAGAACTCCCCGTCCTGCCGGGCGCCCATCACCCCGGCGGGAACGACGAGTTCGGGCACGTCGAGGAGCCAGGCCGTGCCGACGCAGGGGTGGCCGGCGAAGGGCAGGCGCAGGGTGGGGGTGTAGATGTCGATCACCCCGCGCTCGGGGTCGTCGACGAACACGGTCTCGCTGAAGCCGAGCTTCGCGGCGAACTCCTGCCGCTCGTCCCGCCCGGGCATCACGGAGCCGTTGCGGACGACACCGAGCTCGTTGCCGTACCCGCCACGGGGGCCGCAGAAGACGCGCAGCACGTCGTAGTCGGTCACGGGGGCATTCAAGCATCGCGCGGACGACGAGGTCGTCCCAGGTCGCGGGGCCGCCGGCGCGGACACCACGGCCCCGGGGCCGCCGGCACCGGCGCCTGCCCCCTGCCCGTCGGCGACGTCCTCCCGGGGCTCGCGGCGGCCCACGCGCACCGGGCAGCGGTGCTCCCCGCCGGGACGGCTGACCCCCGCTCGGCCCGGACCGCCCCTCCCCCGGCCTTCTCGGCCCGCGCGCGCCTTCGCCCCGGGTCACGGCGTGGCCGCGGTATCCGGTCCCGGCGCCCGCGCCGTCCCTCGCCCCGGTAGGGTTCGCCTCCGGGAAGGGGAAGGTGAAGGAACCGGATGAGCAGGGATCTCGGCCTTCGAAGGCCCGGCGGGCTCCGCAGGCTTGACCGGAACGCACGGATGGCGGCCTCGGTGACCGCTTTGTCGCTGGCGGCGAGCGGCTGCGTGGTGGTGCACGGCGAACGCGAGGTGCTCCCGGCCGCCACCCGCGCCGAAGCCGCGGAGGCGCTGCGGGAGTTCACCGCCGCGTACAACGCGGCGGACAAGGCGTACGACGGTTCCCTGGACGCCGACCACACCACCGGCGCGCTCGCCGACATCGACGCGGCGCGGCTGAAGGCCGGGAAGGCCAACAACCCGGGGGGCAACCCGCGGCACGCGCCGCTGAAGCTGACGGACGCGAAGTTCACCATCCCCGAGAAGGCCGGCTGGCCGCGCTGGTTCCTCGCCGACGCGGCCGGCAACAAGGGCGGCAGCGCCCGCTGGCTGCTGGTGTTCACCCGTGACGGCCTGGACGAGACCTGGGAGGTGGCGTACCTGACGCTGGTCGCCCCGGACGACGTACCGGAGTTCAAGACGGACGAGGACGGCTGGGCCGAGGCCGTCCCCGCGAACGCCGGCGACCTGGCCGTGGAACCGGGCGAGTTGAGCGAGCGGTACACGACGTACCTGAAGGACGGCGGGGACGCGTTCGCGGAGGGGCCGCACACCAGCGCGTGGCGGACGTTGCGCGAGAAGAAGTCGACGCGGCCGGGTCTGGCCACGCAGTACATCGACGAGCCGGTGACGAACGGCGACTACGCGCCGCTGGCGCTGCGGACCGGGGACGGCGGGGCGCTGGTCTTCTTCACCACGCGCCACTTCGAGAAGCAGACCGCCGCGGCCGGGGCGTCGGTGCCGACGCCGAACAAGGACGTGCTGGCGCTGACGACCGGTGAGATCCGGCAGTCCCTGACGATGGAGTTCGTCTCCAACGAGGTCGCCCTGGATCCGGCCGAGGGCGGGGTGCGGATCCTGGGACGGATCCAGGGGCTGACGTCCGCGAAGGGCGAGTAGTCCCCGGTTCGCGGTCCCTCAGCGGCGCAGCGGCCAGGCCGTGCCCGCGGGGTCGGACTGCCCGCCGGCGTGGCGGGCGCAGGAGTCGGTGAGGACCTCCAGCAGGCTCAGCGGGTCCGGCAGCGGATGCTCCGGGCCGCGGACCCAGTGCACCGACGGGTCGTCGTCGCCGGGCAGGCGGGCCGGCGGCACGAGGACGTAGGAACCGCGGCAGTGCCAGCGCAGGCCGGGATGCTCGTCCATGGTCTCCGGGTGGCAGTCCAGCTCGCACGGCCACCACTCGTCCTCGTCCTCGGGGGTGCCGCGGGTGAGGGTGAAGAACAGCATCCGGCCGTCGCCGCTCTCGGCGACGGGGCCGACCTCGGTCCCGGCCCGGAGCAGCCGCTCGAGCGCCTCGCGACCGGCGTCCAGGGGCACGTCGAGGACGTCGTGCACCATGCCGGTCGCGGTGATGAAGTTCGCCTGCGGCTGGTGGCGGGCCCAGCGCTCGATCTGGACGCGGTCGGTGGTGGACTGGGTCTGCCAGGCGAACGACACGGGGTGCCGGGCGGGGGTGGGACAGCCGACCCGGTCGCAGGAGCACCGGTAGCCGGCGGGGTGGGCGGCGGGCGCCAGCGGCAGTCCCGCGTCGGCGGCGGCGAGCAGCAGGGCCTCACGGCCGCCTTCGTCGGCGGCCTGCTTCGGGCGGCGTTTTCGCAGCCACTGGGAGAGTTTGCCCTGCCGGCCGGTTCGGCCGCCGAACTCCGCGCTCATCTATCCCCTCGCCTCGCCGTCGTGCGGAACAGCATGCCCTATGGTCCCACGATCGTGCGCATCGGGGGGCCGGAGCCCACAATCGGTACAGGTGGGACGAGGATGCCCGGACAGGACGAGGGGCACCTCGCGGGGCGAAGGGTACGCCGTGAGGGGCGGGCGGGCGGCGGGCCCGGTGTCCTTGCGCGCCGTGCCGGGAGCCGCGCGCCTACCGTGGTCGCCATGGTCACAAGGATCGCGCTGACGGGCCTGGCCACCGCGGCTTCCGCGGTCTCGCTGACCCTCACGGGCCACGGCGGCGGCCCGGCGGAACCGCTGGAATGGGGCGGCGGCCCGCTGACGGTGGACTCGCTGCCCCGCGTCACCTACGTCGCCCACCGCGGCGGGGCCCGCGAGGTGCCCGAGAACAGCATGTCGGGGCTGATGGCGGCGTACCGGCGCGGCACGGCGCAGGTGCTGGACTTCGACACCCGGGTGCTGCGCGACGGCACGCCGGTCGTCCTGCACGACGCGACCCTGGACCGCACCACCTACCGGGGCGGCGAGGTGAGCGCCCTGGACGCCCGGGAGTGGCGGGGGGTCCGGCTGCGGCCGCGCGCCTCGCTGCCGGGGAGCTGGCGCCCGGAGCGGCCGCCGACGGTCGCCGAGGTGCTGGACCGTCTCGGCGGGCGGATCGTGCTGATGCTGGAGGCGAAGGACCCGCGCGGCCTGGACCGGCTGGCCGCGCTGATCCGCGCCCGCGGCCTGACCCGCTCGGTCCTCGTGAACACCAACGACCCCGGGGTCGCCCGCCGCGTCCACCGCCTGGGCCTGCTGTCCCAGCTGTGGCGCTCGGCCCGCCAGCTGCGCACGGACCGGCCCGAGCGCTGGCGTTCCCACGTCGACGTGCTCGACGTCGACGTCGGGGCCCGGGACGCGGACCTGCTGCGCGCGGTGCGCTCCGGGATCCCCCGGGTGTGGGCCCACACGGTCGTCACCCCCGCCCAGCGGGACCGGGCGCTGGCCTTCGGCTGCGACGGGATCATCACGGACGCCCCCGGGCGGCTGGCCCGGCATCCGGTGCGCCCGATCGGGGCGGTGAGCCGCGCGCTGGGGCGGTGAGGCGCCCCGCGGGGGGGACGGGTCAGCGGGGCGCCAGGCCGTTCAGGGCGTAGTCGACGAGGGTGTCGGTGTACTCGTAGGAGATCGGGCCCGTGTACTGGAGCCAGCGCTGGGCGAGCGGGGAGACGAAGAGTTCCAGGGCGATGCGCGGGTCGACGTCCGCGCGGACGTCCCCCGCCTCCTGCGCGGAGCGCAGCCGGTCGGCGTACAGCCGGAGCTGGGGTTCCAGCAGCTGGGCCACGAACCGGCGGCCGAGCTCCTCGTTGACGACGCCCTCGGCGGCCAGCGCGCGGGACGGCGCCTCGAAGGCCGGGTCGCGCAGCTCGTCGACGGTGGCGCGCAGCACGAGCTTGAGGTCGGCGGCGAGGTCGCCGGTGTCCGGGACGGTGTACGGCTCCTGCCCGGCGGCCTCGGCGGCCTGCCCGCTCAGGTCGAGGAACGCCTCCAGGACGACGTCGGCCTTCGACGGCCACCACCGGTAGATCGTCTGCTTGCCGACACCGGCGCGGGCGGCGATGCCCTCGATCGTCGTCTTCGGGTAGCCGACCTCCGTGACCAGGGCGAGGGCGGCCTCGTAGATGGCCCGCCGGGAGCGCTCGCTGCGGCGGGTGGCGTCGGGGGCGGACTGTCTGTGGGCCATGGCTCGAATCTACCAGGTTGACAAGACGGTGCGTCTCGCCGGACAGTGGTGAATGTCAAACGCGAGACGATACGTCTCGTCACGTACGTGGACAAGGAGATCACCATGGCCCGGGGCGGAACCGGAAACATGCTGGGCGTCGGCGGCACCCGGCGGCACCTCGGCCGCGAGGCCCTGCGTGGCGGCGGAGGCGCCGGCCGCGTCGGAGGCGGCGACGACCTCCGCGTCCAGAAGCGGGAGCTGCTGCGCAAGCTTCAGGAGAAGCGGCAGGAGCAACAGGAACAGCAACGACGGGAACAGCGGGGGAAGGGGGAGGGCGGGCGGGAGGCCCCGCTCGGCTAGTGCCCGGCCGGGGGCGGCCAGGCGTCGCCCCAGTCGGTGTCCCGGGCCGCCCGGTACAGGTCGCCCTGGCGCTTGGTGACGGTGGTCCGGCGCAGGGACGGTTCCGTCTCGCACAGGTCGAGGAGGACCTGGCCCTTGCGGATCTGCGGCCTGCGGACGACGCGGGCGGGTACGGGGCTCGCCGGGAGGCGGGTGGCGGCGACGTAGCTGAACTTCTCGTCCTCGTAGGCGAGGGAGCCGCCCTTGACCTGGCGGTGCAGCGAGGAGCGGCTGACCCGGGCCGAGAAGTGGCACCAGTCGGTGCCGGGGGCGATGGGGCAGGCGGCGCTGTGCGGGCAGGGGGCGGCGACCCGGAAGCCGGCGGAGACCAGCCGGTCGCGGGCCTCGATGACGCGGGCGTAGCCGTCGGGGGTGCCGGGTTCGACGATCACCACGGACCGGGCGGCCCCGGCGGCGGCGTCCACGAGGGCGGCGCGGTCGGGGGCGGTCAGCTCGTTGAGGACGTAGGAGACGGTGACCAGGTCCGTGCTCTCCAGGGGGAGCGCCGCCCCGATGCGGGCGCGCTGCCAGCGGACGTCCCTCAGGGCGGGGTGGGCGGCGGCGATCTCCCGGCCGAGGGCGAGTGCGGGCTCGGCCCAGTCCAGGACCGTCACCGGCCGCTTCCCCTCCCAGGTCGCGCTCACCGCCCAGGCCGCCGCGCCGGTGCCGCCGCCCACGTCCACGTGGTCGCCGGGCGCCCACCCGGGCACCGCGTCCGCGAACGCCTCCAGCGCCGAGCGCACCGCCTCGAACGTCGCGGGCATGCGGTACGCGGCGTACGCGGCCACGTCGGCCCGGTCCCGCAGGATGGGCGCCCCGGTCGGGGTGGCGCCCCGGTAGTTGGCGATCAGCCGCTCGACGGCCTGCGCGGCCTGCCGCGGCGGCAGCCCGTCGAGCAGCCCGGCGAGGGCACCGCGCAGGGTCTCGGCGGGGTTGAGGGAGGCGGCGGGGGCGTTCACCTCACGATTCTCTCAGGTCCGCCGGACCGCCCGGGCCACCCGTGTCGCCGCGTCCGCCCGGGGCGCGTTGTCCGGGACCCGGCGGCGGCGGGGGTGGACGGTGTTGGCGAGGAGGACCAGGTAGGTGTCCGTGGCCCGGTCCAGGACCAGGGACGTCCCCGTGAAACCGGTGTGCCCCGCCGCTCCGCGCCCCGCCAGCTCCCCCATGAACCAGGGCTGGTCCAGGGCGAAGCCCAGCCCGGGCGGGGTGAACAGCAGGTCCACGAAGTCGGGGCCGAGGATGCGGGCCGGGCCGTACGAGCCGCCGGCCAGCAGGGTGCGGCAGAACACCGCCAGGTCCCGCCCCGTGGAGAACAGGCCGGCGTGGCCCGCGACCCCGCCCAGCGCCCAGGCGTTCTCGTCGTGCACCTCGCCCCGCAGCATCCCCCGGTCCGCCTTGGCCCACGGCCGCCGCTGGTCCTCGGTGGCCGCCGCGCCCGGGCACGGCCCGAAGTCGGTCGCCGTCATGCCGAGCGGGCGGGTGATGCCGTCCCGGACCAGCGTGTCGAGCGTGCGGCCGGTGACGCGTTCCAGGACGTGCTGGAGCAGCAGCATGTTGAGGTCGGAGTAGCAGTACGTGCCGGGCACGCCGACGGGCGGCTCGGCGCGGAGCAGCGCCAGGCGCTCCGCGTCGTCGGCGCAGTCGTACAGCGGGAGTTCGGGGCGCAGCCCGGAGGTGTGGGTGAGCAGCTGACGGACCGTGACGCCGTGCCGGGCGGCCGCCGTGAAGTCCGGCAGGTACGCGCCCACGCGCGCGTCGATGCCGAGCGTGCCCCGCTCGATCTGCTGCACGGCGGCCACCGAGGTGAACAGCTTGGTGAGGGACGCCAGGTCGAAGGGGGTGTCCACGGTCATCGGCACGCGCGCGGCCGGCGGCAGTTCGACCGCGGTGCCGGTCTCCTCGTCGTACGCCGCGTACCGCACGGCCCAGCCCGCCGCCTCCTGCACGGCGAGCACCGGGCCGCGGCCGGCGACCACGACGGCGCCGGCCGCCCAGGGGCGCTCCCCGGCGGTGCGGGCGTGCACCTCCCGGACCAGCAGGTGCAGTTCGCCGGGATCGAGCCCGGCCCGTTCCGGTGTGCCGTGGCGCAGTCTCGGTGCGCTCAGAAGCCCTCTCCCTCCGCGCCCGTACGCCCCTTCCAGGGGCGGCACATTCCCGTGAAGCAGGCCAGCGCCACCAGGGCCGCGGCCAGCTGGACGACGGCCATCGGGACGGCGGTGTCCTCCCCGGCGATCCCGACCAGCGGGGAGGCGATCGCGCCGACGAGGAAGGACGACGTGCCGAGCAGGGCCGACGCGGCACCGGCGGCCTGCCTGGTGCGCATCAGGGCGAGGGTCTGGGTGTTGGGCAGGGTGATGCCCATCGCGGACATCAGCACGAACAGCGCGGCGGCCACGGGCGCCAGCCCGACCTCGCCGAACGCGCCCAGCGACATCAGCAGCAGCGCGACCGAGGCGACGGCCACGACGGCGAGCCCGAGCCCGAGCACCCGGTCCAGCCGGACCCGGCCGACCAGCACCTTGCCGTTGAGCTGCCCCATGGCCACCAGCCCGATCGAGTTGAGCCCGAACAGCAGGCTGAACGTCTGCGGGGAGGCGCCGTAGATCTCCTGGACGACGAACGGGGAGGCCGCGACGTAGGCGAAGAGGGAGGCGAAGGCGAAGGAGCCGGTGAGCATGTAGCCGGTGAAGGACCGGTCGGCGAGCAGCCGGCGCATCGAGCCGAGGGCCGCGCCGACGCCGCCGCCGTGGCGGTCGGCGGGGGCCAGCGTCTCCGGCAGCCTCGCCCACACCAGGGCCGTCAGCGCCACCCCGACGACGGTGAGGACGACGAACACGCCCCGCCAGTCCGTCACCCGCAGGATCTGCCCGCCGATGAGCGGCGCCACGATCGGCGCGACGCCGGAGATCAGCATGAGGGTCGAGAAGAAGCGGGCCATGGCCACGCCGTCGTACAGGTCGCGGACCACCGCCCGCGCGATGACGATGCCGGCCGCTCCCGCGAGTCCCTGCACCAGCCGGAAGGCGACGAGGAGCTCGACGGTCGGCGCGAACGCGCACAGCGCGGTGGCGACGACGTAGACCGCGAGGCCGGCGAGCAGCGGGCGGCGGCGGCCCCACCGGTCGCTCATCGGGCCGACCACCAGCTGCCCGAGCGCCATGCCCGCCAGGCAGGCGGTGAGCGTGAGCTGGACGGTGGCGGCGGGCGCGTGCAGGGAGCGGGTGACCTCCGGGAGGGCGGGGAGGTACATGTCCATCGCCAGCGGGGGCGTGGCGGTCAGGCCGCCCAGGAGGAACGTGACCAGCAGGCTGGTGCGGCCGACGGTCGTGCGGAGCGCCGACGCCGCGCTCGCCGCCGGGTTCGTCCTCGGACGCGCCGTCGGGTCCGTCGCCGGCCGCGGTGCCGGACTCGCCGTCGGATGCGGCACCGGACCCACCGTCCGGTTCGCCACCGGATGTTCCTTCGAGTCCGTTTTCGCCGCCGAGTTCGTCGTCGGGTTCGATATGGACGGCCCGCCCTCGGGCATGTGACCCCTCCCTTTCCACGTCATCGGCTCCCTATGCTCTCAGCTCGTACGGAGTGCTCGGCGTCGACGACGATGTCATGGGAGCGCTTCCATCGACATCCACGGCCGAGGTGCCGACGACACGAGCAGGGGTGGAACGGATGACGGGGCAGAGGGTGCGCTGGGGGATCCTGGCGACCGGCGGCATCGCCGCGACGTTCACGGCGGATCTGGTGGACCTGCCGGACGCGGAGGTCGTGGCGGTGGCGTCGCGGTCGCCGGAACCGGCGAAGGCGTTCGCCGAGCGGTTCGGGATACCGCGGGCGTACGGCGACTGGGAGTCGCTGGCGCGGGACGAGGAGGTCGACATCGTCTACGTCGCCACGCCGCACTCGGCGCACCGCGTGGCGGCCGGGCTGTGCCTGGAGGCCGGGCGGAACGTGCTGTGCGAGAAGCCGTTCACGCTGAACGCGCGCGAGGCGGGCGAACTGGTCGCGCTGGCGCGGGAGAACGGGCGCTTCCTGATGGAGGCGATGTGGATGTACTGCAACCCCATGGTGCGGCGGCTCAAGGCGCTGGTCGACGACGGCGCGATCGGCGACGTGCGCAGCATTCAGGCGGACTTCGGGCTCGCGGGACCCTTCCCGGCCTCGCACCGGCTGCGCGACCCGGCGCTGGGCGGGGGCGCGCTGCTGGACCTCGGGGTGTATCCGGTGTCGTTCACGCAACTGCTGCTCGGGGAGCCGGCGGACGTGGTGGCGCGGGCGACGCTCTCGGAGGAGGGCGTCGACCTCCAGACGGGGGCGCTGCTCTCCTGGGACGACGGCGCGCTCGCCTCGGTGCACTGCTCCATCGTCGGCGGCACGGCGACCTCCGCCTCGGTCACCGGGTCGAAGGGCCGGATCGACATCCCGTACGGCTTCTTCTTCCCGGACCGGTTCGTGCTGCACCGGGAGGGCCGGGACGCCGAGGAGTTCACGGCCGACCCGGCGGACGGCCCCCGCAACAGCCTCGGGCACGAGGCCGCGGAGGCGATGCGGGCCCTGCGGGCCGGCGAGACCGAGTCGCCGCTCGTCCCGCTCGACGGCACCCTCGCCGTGATGCGGACGCTCGACGCGATCCGGGACCGCGTCGGCGTCCGCTACCCGGGAGAGGCGCGGGAGACCCGCTGAGAAGGCCCCCGGCCCCGGGGCTCAGGCCGGCCTGAGCCCCGGCTCCCCCGCCGCCGTGACGAAGGACGCCGCCGTCGTGACCGGCGCCCCGGGCCTGGTCACGTACGGCACCGTCCGGAAGTCGGCGCGCGCCGCCTCCCTGCCGAGCTCGACGGTCACGTAGCCGCGCCGGCCGTTGTAGAACCGCAGGTGCGGGTTGGCGGTCATGTAGGTGTCCCAGTTCGCGGGCCGGTCGGAGCCGTCCTTGCCGCTGGCGACCGAGGTGGCCACGATCTCGGTGCCGACGGTCCGGGAGTCCGGGTCGTCGAAGTCGTCCTTGATGTCGAAGGCGTAGCCGACGTGGACGTCACCGGTGAGCACCATCAGGTTCTCGATCCCGGCGTCCCGCGCCCCGTCCAGGATCCGGCGGCGGGAGGCGCGGTAGCCGTCCCAGGCGTCCATGGACAGCCGCGAGGGCGTGGTGAGGTCGAACTTCCGCTGGGAGAAGACGACCTGCTGCGGCACGACGTTCCACAGCGCCCGCGAGGAGCGCCAGCCGTCGAGCAGCCACCGCTCCTGGGACTCGCCGGTCATGGTGCGCGACGGGTCGTCGATGTCCGGGCCGGGCAGCCGGGCGCCGTCGCCGTAGGCCTGGTTGGAGCGGTACTGCCGGGTGTCGAGCACGTCGAACTGGGCGAGCCGGCCCCAGTGCAGGCGCCGGTACAGCCGCATGTCGGGGCCCTCGGGCAACTGGGGGCGGCGCAGGGGCTGGTTCTCCCAGTAGGCCCGGTAGGCGGAGGCGCGGCGCAGCAGGAACTCCTCCGGCGGGACGCTGTTCTCGGGTACGTCGTCCGCGTAGTTGTTCTCGGTCTCGTGGTCGTCCCAGGTGACCACGAAGGGGTGGGCCGCGTGCGCGGCGCGCAGGTCGGGGTCGGTGCGGTAGAGGGCGTACCGCAGCCGGTAGTCCTCCAGGGTCACGGTCTCGCGGTTGAACAGGGCGGGCAGGGACCGGTCGGTGTAACCGCGGGCCCCGCCCGCGGAGTTGACCGCGTACTCGTACAGGTAGTCGCCGAGGTGGAAGACCACGTCGACGTCGTCGCCGGCGAGATGGGCGTACGGGGTGAAGTAGCCGTCGTGGTACGCCTGGCAGGAGACGGCGGCCAGGGTGAGGGAGGCGGTGCGGTCGTCCGGCGCGGGGGCGGTGCGGGTCCGGCCGGTCGGGCTGATCCAGCGGCCCGCGCGGAAGCGGTAGTAGAACGTGCGGCCGGCGGCGAGGTGGGCGACCTCGGCGTGCACGGTGTGGTGGAACTCGGGGTGGGCGGTGGCGGTGCCGCGTCTGGCGATGCGGCGGAACCCCTCGTCGTACGCCACCTCCCAGTGGACGGTGACGCGTTCGGCGGGCAGGCCGCCGTCGGGCTGGAACGGTGCGGGGGCGAGCCGGGTCCACAGGAGCACGGAGCCGGGCAGCGGGTCGCCGGAGGCGACGCCGAGCGTGAAGGGGTCCTCGGTGATCCGCGCGGCGTCGAGCTCGGCGGCGGCCGCGGTGCCCGCGGCGGGCAGGTTGACCGCGAAGGCGAGCGCGGCGGCGGCGCCGGTGACGGTCAGGAAGCGGCGGCGGCCGATGTGCCGGGCGGCCGCGCGGAGTTCGGGGGCGTGCTGTGGCTGACGGGCCTCGGGTGTCATCCGGTCCTCCCCTGGCGTGTGGATGCGGGAGGAATTGGAGTGGCCGGGGACGACCCTGCATTGACACGTACACGGCATCCGGATGACGGTCGCATGAGGTCCGCATGGCGGACCCTCGCGCACGCTGCGGGGCCGTGAACGCCGAGCGAACGGGCGGGCGGGCAGGCGGGCGGACGGAGGAGAGTCGCCGTCCGGACGGGCGGTCGCGCCGGAGCCGGTGGCGGACGTCGCCGACGCGGCCCGCGCGGCGCGGTGCGCGGCGGAGCCGTCCGGGAGGCGAACGCGCGGTGCGCGACCGTCCCGGCGACGACGACGCCGCGCGGGGGCCGCGGTCGACGACCCCTGCGAACGGAATTTGAACTTCCGTTCTATTGCGGCCGATGGCGGACCTGTGCTCAACTCTCCTGCACCAAAGCTTCACACTTGGAGCAAGGGCCTTCCGCAGACCGCATCCGAGGGGGGATGCGGCAGTCGTTCCACGCCACCGGGTGGGGGTGGCCCCGCGCGGGACAGCGGGTACGCACCGGTGCGTGGAACGGCTGCCGCGCACGGCGCGTCGGCCCCGTGCGCGACGGCGGCCGCCCGGCGCCGGCCGCCCGACGGGGACCGCCCCTACCGGGCGAGGATCCGCTCGACCTCGGTCATCTGCTCGTCGGTGAGCGGTCCCTTCTCGAGCGCCCCCGCGTTCTCCTCGACCTGGGCGACCGAGCGGAAACCGGGGATCGGCACGGTGCGCGGGCTGCGCGCCCACAGCCAGGCGAGAGCGCCCTGGGCGAGCGTGCGGCCCCCGCTGGTGAGGACGTCCCGGAGCGCGTCGACCCGCGCGAGCCACGCCGGGTCCGCGCCCGACCCGTCGCCGAAGCCCCGCAGCCAGGCGGGCGGCCTGCTGCGGATGTCCCCGGCCGGAAGCGGCCGCCGGCCGGCGTGCCTGCCGGTGAGCAGGCCCATGGCGAGCGGACTGCGGTTGACGGAGGCGAGGTCCGCCTCCTCGCACAGCCTGATCATCTCGGGCGCGTCGGTGAGGACGTTCAGCGCGTGCTGCACGGCGGTGCAGTGCGGCCCCTTCGCGAACACGGCGGCGCGGGCGGGGTCGTCGGTGCTCCACGCGTACGCCCGGATCAGTCCCTCCGCCACCAGTTCCTCGCACGCGTCGCGGAGTTCGGCGGCCCGCTCGGGGGCGGCGTCGGCGAGGTGGAGCTGGTACAGGTCGACGCGGTCGGTGCCGAGGCGGCGCAGGGAGGCGGTCAGGGCGCGGCGCAGGTGGGCGGGCGAGTCGTCGCCGCCGGTGAGGGTGCGGGTGTCCGCGTCGAAGACGTTGCCCCACTTGGTGGCGACGACGACCTCGTCCCGGCGCCGGCCGAGGGCCCGCCCGAGGACGCGCTCGCTGTGCCCCGTCCCGTAGACGTCCGCCGTGTCGAAGAAGGTGACGCCCAGGTCGACGGCGCGCCGGATCGCCCGGACGGACTCGTCGTCGTCGACCCTGCCCCAGCCCAGGGGCTGCCCGTCCGGGTCCTGCCACTCACCGCCGATCGCCCAGCAGCCGCATCCGACGGCGCTGACCTCGATACCGCTGCGTCCCAGTGTCCGTGTGGTGTCCATGCCCGAGGACGCTAGGAGTTCGAGCGCGCGCGAAGGCAAGCCCGCGGGGGATTCGGGGACGCTCGGGCGGGGGGCGGGGGCTCCCGGACGAAAGCGCTCAGGTGGGGGGTGCCCGGCGGGGTGTTCAGGTGGGGGTGCTCAGGCCTGACCGGTCTCGAAACGGGAGATCCTGCCGTCGTCGTCGACGGTGAAGGTCCAGCGGGTGCGCATCTCGCCCCAGGTGTCGTTGCGGTAGCGGGCGATGATGCTGCGGCCGCCGTCGGACTCGTTGTCGACCTCCAGGTGGCCGTTGGAGGAGAAGATCTCCCGGTCGGTCCAGTCGGCGAGGTCACGGTCGCTGCCGTCGTCCGCCATGGTCGCGCCGGGTGCGAGGAGGGCCATGAAGCCCTCGCGGTCGTGGTGGTTGACGGCGGTGACGAAGGCCCGGACGGCCGGATCGCTGAGACGGGTGGTCTGAATCGTCATGCCTGTCAGCGTCGTACCGGCCACCGGGCCCCGCCACCCGCGCCACCCGAACGGCGTCCGACGGCGGGCCGGGCCGGCGGCGGGGATGCGACGGTGGTCACGGCGAAGCGACTGCTCCGGGAGGCGACGTGACCCGTTACGACCGAACCTGTTACGACCGACGCGATCTGGGCCTGCTGCTGCTCCGGCTGGGAACGGGCGGGGTGCTGGCGGCGCACGGCGCGCAGAAGCTGTTCGGCTGGTTCGGCGGGGGCGGGATCGAGGGCACCGGCCAGTTCATGGAGTCCGTCGGCTACGCGCCCGGCAAGGCCAGCGCGACGGCGGCCGGCCTCGCGGAGACCGGCGGCGGCGTCCTCCTGGCGCTCGGCCTCGCCACCCCGGCGGCGGGCGCCGCGGCGGCCGGCGCGATGGCGGGCGCGGCCGCCGTGCACGCGCCCAGCGGCTTCTTCGCCCAGGAGGGCGGCTACGAGTACGCCGCGAGCCTGGGGCTGACGGCCGCGGGCCTCGCCATCGCGGGCCCCGGGCGCCTCTCCCTCGACCACGCCCTCCGCCACGCGGTCAACCGGGGCTGGATGGTCCCGACGGCCTTCGCGACGGTCGCGGCGGCCACGGTGGTGGCCGTGGGGGCGCGCAGCAGGCGGCTGCGGAAGGCGAAGGAGGGCGAACAGGAGCCCCTGTTCGAGGAGTAGCCGGAGGAGGGCTTCGGGGAAGAGGGGGTGCGCGCCGAGGCGCCGGGCCGCGCGCCGGGGCTGTCAGTGCCCTGTGCCAGGCTCCGTCCCATGAGCGATCACCCGTCCCCTTCCCCCGCCCCGGCCGCCGACCTGTGGGCCTCCGTCGACGACCTGTGCGGCTGGCTGGACGCCAACCGCCCGGCCGAGGGCCGGGAGGGCCTGCTGCTGCGGATCCTCAAACTGTCCGAGGAGGTCGGCGAGGTCGCCGAGGCCGTGATCGGCGCGACCGGCCAGAACCCGCGCAAGGGCACCACGCACACCTGGGACGACGTCCAGTCGGAACTGTGCGACGTCGCCGTGACGGCCCTGGTGGCCCTGCGCACGCTCACCCCCGACGCCCGGGAGGTCCTCACCCGCCACCTGGCCCGGGTCACACGGCGCTCGCTCGGGGCCTAGAGCCGGTTCCGGAAGCGATCCGGGTCCCCCGGCTGAGCCCAGCGCCGGGGCGGGCGTGGGCAGATGGCGTCGGGCCCCCACCGCGTGCTTCGCGCGGTCCCGGTCTTCCCCGGGCTCAGCGGTCCGCCTACGCTCGGCTGTCGCGGTGTGAGGCGATGTGACTGTTCCCGGCGCAGTGAGGCGGCTTCCGTGCCCGGATGGATGGATCTGGCATACACCACGGCCGGCGGTGTCGTCGGTGCCGCGGTGACCAACTACCTCTCCATGAGCCAGGAGCGTCGACAGCAGCGCGCAGCGGTCATGCAGCGGCTTCTCCGTCTCGCTGCGGTGCGCGACAGGGTGTGCGACATCGCGCCGAGCCGGGCGGAGGGCCCGTCGCGGCACAGGGTCGGAGCACAACGGCGCGCCACGGCGCGTCTCGGCGTCACGGCGGTTCTGGACGACGGGCGTGACGCCGAGCACGCGCAGCGGGAGGCGATCTCGGACCTCGTGGTGGCCGCGCTCTCGGCCGGCGTACCCCGAAGGGTCCTGGACTTCGCCGGAGGCGGTGAGGAACACGCCTTGCAGTGCGAGGTCGTCGGACTGATCGATCTCCGTCTCGGCGGTGTCCTGGGGGAGCCGCTCGAAGAGCTGATGGCGCAGTGTGAGGATCACCGGCAGGCGACGGCCCAACAGCTGCTCCGGGCACTGTGGCGCCCATGGCGGACACGGCTCCTGATGCGCGCACGCCTCCGCGCGTTGCGTCAGGACGCCGACGCGCTCCACCGAAGGCAACAGGCGGTCCTGTCCGTCCTGTCCCGGCCGGAGCACACCGATGCCCTCGCCGGCCGCCTCGGTCGCCCGCCGGATCGGGATGCACGACGCTTCGACGACCCGGTGCCCGAGGCATGAGAAGCGACGCTCCGCCTCACCACGGGCGCTTTCGCGACGGGCCCCGGCCGGGCCGGTGCGCGGTGCGCCCCGGCCCGCCGGCCGCCGGAGCGGTCGGCGTTCCGACCGGCGTCCACGATCCGACACGGTTCGCTCGGGCGGACCGCCGATCCACCGGGCGCCAGACCCCTTCTCGGGGCCCGGAGGAGGAAGGCCGCGCCGGGGCACCCCCGTCGCGGCAGGGGCCGTCCTCAGTGTCTCCCCAAGCCTCGGTGCTCGAGTTCGTCCGCGCACTCCTCCGGGACCGCCACGGTCCTGAACGTCGCGGTCGGGCGCCCGGGGGCCGCGGACGGATCGAGTGCCTCCCGCCGCTCGCGCTCGGCCTCGGCGCGGTCCCGTGCGATGCCGTCCGCGATCTCCTGGCAGTCGACGGCGTACGGGCCGGTCGGCGTCGCCTCCCCGGCGGGGGACTCCGGCCGGTCCGCGGACGGCTCGGCGTCGAGGGCGGAGGTGGTGACGAGACCCGCCAGGCACAGCACGGCCCACCCCGCGAAGACCCGGCTGCGGACGCTCACGCGACACCGTCCCCTCTGATCCGCACGGAGTCCGCGACCCCGCGCTCCGCACCGGCGCCTCGGAGGGTCGAGGTGCCGTCCCGTCCGCCGTCCGCCGCGCGGCGGCTCCTTCGGGAGCGGTCCGCACCAGGGGGAACGCCGCTTCGGCCTCCCCGAGGCGTCCGTCCCCTCGTCTTCCCGTTCAAGACGCCGCCCAGGTCCAGCGGTTGAGCGTTTCGCTCCTGTCGTCGTAGGTGAGCCAGGTGCCGTCGCCGAGCGGGCGCACACCGCCGGCGACCGGGCCCGTGGGATACGCGATCGTCCCCCGGGTCCGCAGGGTGCGGGCGTCGAGCAGCCAGTGGCGGGCCCGCTCCGGGTCCTCGTCGGACTCGACCGTCGAGGCGATGACGGTGTCGGCGTCGACGAAGCCGCAGACGTGGTCCCAGTGGGCCGGGTCCTCCTCGTCGCCGGCCGCACCGGGTTCCGCCTCGGCGAGCACGGTGCCGTCCAGGGCGTGCAGTCGCAGGTCCGCTCCGTAGTGCTCGACCGTCAGGAAGCCCGGAACGCCCGCATGGACGTCCATCAGGATGCGGTCCAGGCCCTCGTTCAGGTCCCAGCCGGTCAGCTTCCCGCCGTCCCGGCGTGCCCAGTGCAGCAGGATGCCGTCCTGGCCCATGCCGATGCTCAGCCCCATGTGGACACCGTCCGGGTGGGAGAGGTGGTGCGAACCGGATGCCGCGCTGTCCAGCGGCAGCCGGGCCAGCTCCCGTCCGTCCCGGGCGTCCAGGACGACCCAGCACTCCTCCCAGCCGCCCGGCTCCGGCTCGGTCACGACATGCGCCCACACGAGCCGGCCGTCGTCCGAGACCCGGCAGGAGCCGTGTTCGAGACCGGGGCACACCTGCTGCTCGTCCCCCGTGTGCGGATGACCGAGCACGGGGCCCCAGCAGCCGTGCCGGTACTCCCACAGCGTCTCTGCGCCCACGCCCACGGCCCGTACCGCTCGCTGCCCCGAGAACACCGCGAACGTGCCGTCGGGGCTCACCGAATGGACACCGCGGTCCCACCCCGGCCAGGGGAGGGGGAAGACGGCCGCCGGCGCGCACTCCCCCGCGAACACCTCGTGGAGGTCGTGGACCTCCAGCTCGTGTCCGTTCCGCAGCAGGGCGCGGCGCGAACCGTCCCCGCGGCTTTCCAGCGCGAAGCCGTGGACCAGCGCGTCTCCGCCCGGCAGCCTCACCGAGTCGCACAGTCGTGCGGTGATCGACATGACCCGAAGGTAGCGGATCCCGCTGACAGCGCGGCCGTTCAGCCGCCGTGACCTGCGGTGCGGTGCAGGGCGCGCAGGAGCAGGGGCAGGGACCTGCGGAACTCCCTCACCCAGTACGGCGCGTCGTGCGTGCCGGAGTAGAAGTGCGTCGCCACCGGGGTTCCGGCGGACTCCAGGCGTGCGGCCAGGGCGCGGGACTCGCGTTCCATGATCGTCTCGGTGGGGGAGACGACGTCGTCGGGGAACGGGTCGGACGGGTCCTCCAGTCCGGGGACCTCCGGATCGGGCTGCGTGCCCGGCGGGTTGAGCTCGCCCACCCTGCCGTCGCCGCTGGAGAGGTGGACGGGGATGTCGCGCAGCCGGTCGGCCAGGTGGTACGGGTCGTGGGCCTCCCAGTTCGCGCGCTGGGCGACCGGGTCGCCCCACAACGCCTTCCAGTCCAGGCCCAGGGCGGTCATCCCGGCCCGGACCGCGTGCGGATGCTGCAAGGGGTGCACGTAACCGCTGTAGCTCGCCACCGCCCGGAACAGTCCGGGGTGCCGGCCGGCGTAGGAGAGGCCGCCGAACCCCCCTTGCGACTCGCCCGCGGCCACCCGGCGGGTGCCGGCGCCGTAGTGGCGTTCCAGCAGGGGGCGCACCTCCCGGAGGTGGAAGGTCTCCACGGCGGGCGGACCGCCCCGGCCGTCGTTGTACCAGTCGCTGTAGAAGCCGAACAGCGGCATCTCGGGCATCACCACGAGCACGTCCCGGAGTCCGGGCAGCTCCTGGAGACGGGCGTCGTAGTCCTCCGTCCAGGCCTTGTGGTTGCCGTCGCCGCCGACCAGGAGGTAGAGCACCGGCCAGCTCCGGCCCGGCCGCCGGTCCTCCCAGCCGTCCGGGGTCAGCAGCCGGACCTTCGCGGTGCGCCCCAGGGCGGGCGAATCGAACGTGAGGTCGACCAGGCGTTCGCCGACGTCCTCCTCGGCGACGACCCGGGCACCGCGGTGCGGTGCCGGCGCGCCCGCGTCGGCGTACGCCGCGTAGCCCTCCGCCGGCAGGAGGAGACCCGCGATCACCAGGGGGAGCAGGAGCCGCAGCCGCAGCCGCGCAGAGCGCCAGAACATCCGACCTCCGTCACGTGAGGAGTGTCGCCATTCTCACTCATCCGCACCGGGCGGGCACGCTGAGTGATCCCGCGGCGCCCGTCATCGGCCGCGGCCCCCTGGGGGATTCCGCCGGTCCGCGCGGTCCGCCGGTCAGCCGGCCCGCACGGTCAGCCGGTCCGCGCGGTCAGCCGGCGGCTGCGCCGAACCACTTCGACAGTCGGCCGGCCAGCTCCCGCTGGTCCTCGCCGGCCCACGCCACGTGGCCGTCCGGCCGCAGCAGCACCGCGGGCACGTCCAGTTCCGCGCCGGCGTCGACGACGTGGTCGACCCGGTCCGCCCAGCCCTCCACCGAGAGCCGGCCGGTCCGGTCGAGCAGCAGCCCGCGACCGCCGTGCATCAGCTCGTAGAGACGGCCCTGCTCCAGCCGCACGTCCCGCATCCGCCGGCCGAGCAGTTCGTGGCCCTCGCCGAAGTCGTAGCGGACCCCGACCGCGGTGATCATCCCGGTCACGTACCGGTTCACCTCCTCGAAGTCCATCAGCGTCGAGAACAGCTCCCGCAGCGCGGTCGCCCCCGGATCGGTCCCCAGCAGCGCGATCTGCGCACGGGTGTTGTCCAGCACGGCGGCGCCCACCGGGTGCCGCTCGGCGTGGTAGCTGTCCAGCAGTCCCTCCGGCGCCCGGCCGCCCACCGCGGCGGCCAGTTTCCAGCCGAGGTTGAACGCGTCCTGGATGCCGAGGTTGAGCCCCTGCCCGCCGGTCGGCGGGTGGATGTGCGCCGCGTCGCCGGCCAGCAGCACCCGGCCGACCCGGTAGCGCTCGGCCTGCCGGGTGGCGTCGCCGAACCGGGACAGCCAGCGCGGCGCGTGCGCGCCGAAGTCGGTGCCCGCGAACGCCCGCAGCTGCTTCCTGAACTCCTCGAGGGTCGGCGCGGTCGTGCGGTCCTCGGCCACCCCCTCGGCGGGCACGACGACGCGGTACGCCCCGTCCCCGAGCGGGGTGGCGCCGAACCGCAGCTGGGTCCTGCGGACCTCCTCGACGGTGGCGGCGACCTTCGCCGGGTCCTCGGTGAGCCGCATCTCGCCCAGCAGCGTCTCGACCCTGGCGGGCTCGCCGGGGAAAGCGACCCCGAGCCGCTTGCGCACCGTACTGCGGGCGCCGTCGCAGCCGACGAGGTAGCGCGAGCGCAGTCGCGTGCCGTCCGCCAGCTCGACGGTCACCCCGTCCTCGTCCTGGCTCAGCCCGGCCACCTCGCAGCCGCGCCGGATCTCGGCACCGAGTTCCAGGGCGCGCTCCTCGAGCAGCCGCTCGGTGACCGGCTGCGGGGTGGCGAGGCCGTACGGGTGCGCCGTGTCCAGGCCGTCCGGCCACGGCTTCACGATGCCGCCGAAGAGACCACCGACCTGGAACTTCTCGCTGACCGCGAGGAACCGGTCCAGCAGGCCGCGCTGGTCCATCATCTCGACGCTGCGCGCGTGCAGACCCTGTCCGCGGGACTGCCCGGTCGGCTCGGTCAGCCTCTCGAGCACGACCACGCGCACGTCGTGCAGCCGGAGTTCGCCGGCCAGCATCAAACCGGTCGGCCCACCGCCGACGACCATCACGTCGATCATCACACCGTCCATTTCCGCAGGTCCTGGCTACGGCCGGTGATTCTCCGGCACCCCGGGGGCCTTGCCGCAAGCCCCCCGGTGCGCTATACGTTGAGAGTGGCAAGGAGCAGGTGACCTCCTTGCCTCTGCTTTTTGCCTCCCGTCCTCCGCCCCCGCCTTTCGTCCCCGGCGACGCCGGCGGGCCCACGGCCGTCGCAGACGGTGGCCACCCGGGCACCGGCCCGGTCGTCCCGCTCAGGACGGGGCGAGGACGCAGAACTCGTGGCCCTCCGGGTCGGTCAGGCACGTCCACGGGACGTCGCCCTGGCCGAGGTCGAGGTCGGTGGCGCCGAGGGCCCGCAGCCGGGCCACCTCCGCCGCCTGGTCGTCACCGGGGTACGGCAGCAGGTCGAGATGGACGCGGTCCGGCACGGTCTTCACGCCGGGCGTACGGAGGAATTCCAGATACGGACCGACGCCCTCGGCGGAACGCAGCACCGCGTGGTCGTCGGTCACCTCGTGCAGGGTCCAGTCCGTCGCCCCGCCCCAGAACCGGGCCATGGCCCGCGGATCCGCGCAGTCGACCACCACCACGGCGATCGGCCCGGTGTCCCGGTGGACCTCCCGGGGCTCCAGCACGCAGAACTCGTTGCCCTCGGGGTCGGCGAGGACCGTCCACGGCACTTCGCCCTGGCCCACCCGGGCGGGCGTCGCGCCGAGGTCCCGGAGACGCGCGACCAGCTCCGCCTGATGGGCCGCGGAGGTGGTGGCGAGATCGAGGTGCACACGGTTCTTCGTCGCCGTCCTGGGTTCCGGGACGGGAACGACGTCGATGCCGAGGACGACCGGGTCCGGCCAGACGAGGCCGCCGGCGGGTCCGACGTAGGTGGTCACGCCGGCGCTGTAGGCGCTCCAGCCGAGCGCCTCCGCCCAGAACCGGCCGACCGCCGCGGCGTCGAGAGCCTTGATGTTCACGTGAACGGGTCGCAGTGGCATGCCGGCGATCCTATGCACCCGCTCCGCGACGGCATCCGCACCGTCGCCGACCAGAGGCCGCCCCGCTCACCGGCCGAGCGGGTCCGGACCGGCGGTTTCCCGGCGGAGGTGACGCACGGGACCGGCCCCCTGCGCGGTGCGGGACAGGAGGCGCCCGCTCCGGCCCCTCGCGCCCCCACGGGGAGGGCGCGGGCCGCGCTCCGGGAACGACACGCCTGCCGTACCGCGATCACCACCACGGCGACCGGTTTGTCATATTTTCTGGTCTGTCGTTGTCTCCCTCCCCAGGAATACCGAGGCCCGTCCGCCATGCCCGATGGACAGCTCAACGGGACGCACGAGGCGCTCAGAAGATTCGGTTCCGCCGGCCTCCGCCCGCACGCGCTGACGGTCTGCGCCGTCACCGCGGTCATGGCGTCGCTCGCCGCCTGCTCCCCCACCGGCACGCCCGACGGGGTGCGGGCCTCCCCCGCACGGGAGGACGCTCCGGCCGCCGTACTGGCGGCGCCACCGCCGGAGAACCTCGGCGCGACGCTCGCGCGGGCGCTCGCGCCGGTCCCGCGGAGCGGCGACACGCGGCTGGCCGTGGCCGTGCTCGACCTGGACAGCGCCGACCGGGAGATCGCGTCGTACCGGGGTGACGCGCCGTTCGTCACGGCGAGCGTCAGCAAGGTGGCCATCCTCGTGGCACTGCTGCTCCAGGCGCAGGACGAGGGCCGCGAGTTGACGGGCGAGGAGCACCGGGCCGCCGAGGCGATGATCAGGACGAGCGACAACGGCGCGGCGGGCCTGCTGTGGCGGGCGATCGGCGGACGCGAAGGCCTCGACGCGGCGAACGAGCGGCTGGGGCTCTCCTCGACCCGGGGCGGCCCCGGCATCCACTGGGGCCTCACCCGGACCACGGCGAAGGACCAGGTCCGCCTGTTGCGCGCGGTGTTCGCCCGTGGGCCGGTGGCCCCCGCCGCCCGCTCGCGCGCGAGGCTGAACCGGGCGTCCCGCGCCTACGTCCGGGAGCTGATGGGCGACGTCGTGCGGGACCAGGACTGGGGAGTGTCGGCGGCGTCCCCCCGATGGGCCCTCAAGAACGGCTGGCTGCAGCGGACCTCCACCGGGCTGTGGGTCGTCAACAGCATCGGGCAGGTCACGGTGCACGGGCACCGGTACCTGGTCTCGGTCCTCAGCAGCGGCAACCCGTCGATGCTCAGCGGTGTCTCCCTGGTCGAACGGGCGGCGAGGGCGGCGGTCGGCGCGGCCAGCGCCCACGCCCGTCCCTGGCCGCAGTGACGCCCGCCGCGGGCACGGGCCCGACGGTCCGCTCCGCCTGCCGGCGGACGTGCCCCGGAAGGGCGCGCCGGTTCCGTCCCCCGGCGTCCCAGAACCTCCGGGGGTCCCGGTTCCGTGCCCCGGTCGCCGGACGTGGCGGGGCCCGGGAGTCGTATCCAGCTCCCGGGCCCCTGGGGATGCCACCCAATTGCGCACGCCGGCGGCGTTTGAGAGGACGGATCAGTCATCATGCCGTCGTGTTCTTCCTTTGAACTACCGCGCCGCGCAAGAGGCGCAGGCGAGAGTCGAACTCGCATCCGACGGCGTTCGTCCGTCCCCGGTCGATCCGGCGATCGGCGGCGATGCTGAGACTGGAGCGAGAGTCTGAGATTGACCGCGGCCGCCGGTTCGGCGGACCGCTTCTTCAGGCTGGACTTCAGTGTCAGCTTGCGCTCCTCACACGAGCCGGTCCTCATTTCCGGCCCGTGCTGGTCGCGCACCCCCGCGCTCGCACGCGGGGGCGATCGTGGATGCCGGCCGTGGCCGGCTCAGCCGAACAGGTAGCCGAACACCGCGTCGCCGACCCGCTGGTCGGTGACCTCGGCGCCGTTGGCCTCCTCCCGGGCGAACTTCACGGCCTGCTGGAGCTTCTCGACCCGCTCCACCAGCTCGTTCACCCGCCGCGCGGGAAGGGCTCCGGAGAACTTCACGGTCGTCCAGTACCCGATGGGCACGTCCTCGTAGTACACCTCGACCTGCGCCGGGTGCTTGTCCGTCGCCTCCGCCTTGACGTGGTTGCGCGGGACCTTCTTCGTCCGGATCGTGCGCACCGGGTCCGTCTTCCACCAGTCCGTGGAGGGGTCGTGGGACCAGGACTCGGCGGCGTCGAGGGTGGGCAGCTTCTTGACGAAGGTGTGCAGGTCGGTGAGCTGCTTCTCCAGGAAGAGCAGGTAGCTGACCGGAACGTCGGCGACGACGGTCCGCCCGTCGACGGTGACGTCCGCGCGGGCCGCGCAGTTCGCCCAGTCCTTGGTGGCGGTCACGTCGAACAGCCGGGTCAGGGACGCCGACATCTCCCGCAGCACGTCCTCGGCCTGCACCTGCACCCGCGTGGACTCGGGCGGCAGCTGCTCGCCCTCCTCGTCCTTCGGCTGGTACGTGCGCGAGATGCCGGCCATCAGCGCGGGCTTCTGCACCTTGTGGTGCGCGGCGGTGATGTCCTGGAGCGCCTTGCTCTTGACGCCCTTCTCGACAGCGATGATCTGGTTCAGCTTCGCCATGTCGGGTCCCCCTTCGAACAGGCAGGAACGTATCCCACCGGCTCGAACGCCCGCACTCCTTTTATCGCCCGTCCACGGCACCGAAGCTGCTCCCGCAGCGGCGTACCGGTGGTACCGGTGATCGGCGGTGCCCGGCCCCCGCGTGATCACCGCGGGGTGGCGGCAGACGAGTCGGGCTGTACGCCGGGTTCTGTTCCGGCGGGTCCTCGCGGGCCCGCCGGCGACGGCCATCCATCTAGGACCGGCGTTGCCGCCGGCCTCGTGCGGTCTACCCGCGGACTCGGGCGGGCAGCCCTCGAACGTCCGCGCAGAGACACCTCCGAAGAGGCGTCTCCTCTTGACCTTGCTCCGGGTGGGGTTTACCTAGCCGCCTGAGTCACCCCAGGCGCTGGTGGTCTCTTACACCACCGTTTCACCCTTACCGGGGGCCGGAGCCCTCGGCGGTCTGTTTTCTGTGGCACTGTCCCGCGGGTCACCCCGGGTGGCCGTTGGCCACCACCCTGCCCTGTGGAGCCCGGACGTTCCTCGGGAAGCCCCCTAGGGGGACTCCACGCGGCCGTCCGCCCGGCTCGTCTGCCGTGCCGACCATGGTACCGGGCGCGGGCGGGGCTTCGGCGCGGCGGCCGTGGCCAGCACCGAGCCCGCCAGGATCAGGGTGAAGGCGACGCCGATGCCCAGGGTCAGCTCCTCGTCCAGGAGGAGGGCGCCCGCGGCCACGGCGACCGCCGGGTTGACGTAGGTGATGACGCCCGCCCGGGTCGGGCCGACCTCCTTGATCAGTTCCAGGAAGGCCACGAACGCGATCGCGGTGCAGACGACGCCGAGGCCGGCGAGGGCGGCCAGGACCTCGCCCGAGGGCAGGGTGGCGGGCCGGGTGAGGAAGGCGGCGGGGGCGTAGACGACCGCGGCCAGCGTGAGGCAGGGGGTGATGAGCTGGAGGGTCGGGACGTCCTTGAGGTGCCGGGCGGCTATGAGCGGGGCGGTGGCGTAGCCGACGACCGTGACCAGCACCTCGGCGAGGGAGCGGGCGTCGCCGCCGGTGAGGTGCGGCAGGGTGAGCACGGTGACGCCGGCGAGGCCGAGGGCGAGTCCGGTGACGCGGCGGGCGCCCACGTGTTCCTCGGCGCCGAAGAAGCGGGCCAGGACGAGGGCGACGATGGGCACGCCCGCGATGAGGAGTCCGGCGGTGGAGCTGGACAGGTGCCGTTCGGCGTCGGTCAGGGTCCACCAGGGTCCGACGATCTCGATCACCGCGAAGGCCAGCATGGGCTTCCAGTGTGTCCGCACGGTGCGGGCGAGACCGCCCTGGCGGAGGGCGAAGGGGAGCAGGAGCACGGCGCCGAGTGCGCACCGCGCGAACACCACCACGGACGGGGACAGCTCGTCCACCGCCACCTTGATCATCAGATAGGGAATGCCCCAGACCACTCCCATGAGGGAGAACAGGGCCCAGCCGCGTGCAGTCATGGCGGCAGTCTGCGCGCCGCCCTCAGCCGCCGTCTTGAACGCTGTTGCGGTACGCCGCCGGGGTCACTCCGAGGACGCGGCGGAACCAGCGGGTGAGGTGCGCCTGGTCGGCGAAGCCGACGAGGGGGGCCACCTCGGCGGGGCGCAGTCCGGCCTCCAGCAGGGCGCGGGCCCTGGTCACCCGGTACTGGGCGAGCCAGGCGTACGGCGGCACGCCCATCGTCGTGCGGAAGGCGCGCAGCAGCTGGTAGCGGGACAGGCCGAGGTCGGTGGCGAGGGCGGCGAGGGAGGGCGGGGCGAGCAGTTCGTCGGCGAGGCGGTCGCGGACGGCGAGGGCGATGCGGCCGGCGCCGGGGAGGGTGTCGTCGCTCGCGCGGGACGTGGAGTGGCGGCGGGCGAGGGCGGTGAGCAGCCAGGGCAGGCGGGACTCCGCCTCCAGGGGATCGGGATGGGCGCTGAGGTCGGTGTGGGCGCGGCACAGGGCGGTGGCCAGCTCGGGGTCGTCGAGGACGGGTTCGCGGAAGTGCGGGAGGCCGCCGCCGAGGGTGCCGTCGGCGAGGAGGGCGGGGTCCGCGTAGAGGGCCCGGTAGGCGTAGCCGTCGGGGGCGGCGGGGCCGCCGGTGTGCATCTCGCCGGGTTCGAGGACGACGATCGAGCCGGGGCCGGAGTGGATCCGGCCGCCCCGGTAGGCGATGACCTCCCGGCCGCCGACCGTGACGCCGACCGTGAACTCGTCGTGGGCGTGGGGGGCGTACTCGTGCCGGTCGAAGCGGGCGGTGAGCAGGTCGAGCGGAGGACCGCAGCGGCCGAGCCGCGCCCTGGTCCAGCGGGCCTGTTCCCGTCCGTTCGCCACCTCGCACCCCCCGTCCACAGGGGATCAGAGGAGGTCGCCGGTGTCCAGGTCGAAGGCGAAGGGCTCGGGGAGGGCGACCGGTCTGCCGAAGGGGCGGGTGCAGTGCTCGCGGTACTCGTCCTTCTCCGGGTCGCTGAACAGCGTGACCGAGCAGGCTTCGCGGTCGACGAGCAGGTGGAGGGGGATGCCGCCGCGGGCGTAGCAGCGGCGCTTGGTCTCACGGTCGGCTTTCGGCTTGGTGGACGTCACCTCAAGGACCATGGCGACGCCTTCGCAGGGCACCCACGAGTCCGCCCCCGGTGGAGCCGCGTCTCTCCGGGGGCGGAGGTGCCATCCGGGATCACGCGGTCCTTCGGGCAGCCACCACCGCTGTGCAGCTCCAGTGCCTTGTTCCCGGAAAGCTGCATCCTCGTCCGGGAGCGCTCGTACACCTGCGCCACGATCAGCTCGATGCAGTCCTCGTGGTCCCCGTCCGGCGGCGGCGTCACGACGATCTCCCCCTCGATCAGCTCGGCCGGAAACCCTCCGGGGTTTCCAGAGCGAGGAAGCCCTCCGGCAGGACGTCCGCCTGCGGGAGCGGCTCGTGGGCCATGGCGGTCATGTCACGCCCCTCCTTCTGTCGCCCGTCGGACTGGGACATCGGCTGATCACCTGTCCGTGAGATCGGGAGCCGTTCCCTCGATCGTGGCACAGGATCATGACCCCCGTCGGACACCACGGCGCTCGCTTGACCCTGCCGCGACGTCAACGTCTCTACTGGTCCCATGCGGATCGGAGAACTCGCCGCCGCCGTCGGCGTCACCACGCGGACCGTGCGGCACTACCACCACCTGGGGCTGCTGCCGGAGCCGGAGCGGCGGGCCAACGGCTACCGGGACTACACCCTGCGGCACGCCGTCGTGCTGGCGCGGATCAGGCGGCTGACCGAGCTGGGGCTGGGGCTCGCCGAGGTGCGGGACGTGCTCGCGGACGACGCGGGCAAGGACCTCGTGGAGGTGCTGACGGAGCTGGACGAGGACCTGGCGCGGCAGGAGGCGGCGCTGCGGGACCGCCGGGTGCGGTTGCGGGCGCTGCTGGAGGCGGAGGGCGGGCCGGCCCCCGAGGGGCCGGTCTCGCCGGGGCTGGCCGCGCTGTTCCGTGACATGGGGCACGGGTCGGACTCCCCGATGGCCGCCAAGGACCGGGAGGTGCTCGCGCTCATCGAGACGGCGGCGTCGCCGGAGGAGCGGGAGCGGATGGTGGGCCTGCTCGGCGGGGTCGTGGGCGCGCCGGGCGGGGCGGAGCGGGCGCTCGCCGTGTACGGCCTGCTCGACGCGCTCGCCGACGCCGGCCCGGACGACCCGCGCGTGGACGAGGCCGCCCGTGCCCTCGCCGCGTGCGTGCCCTCCGAGCTGGTCCCGACGGAATGGGGCACCGAGCGGAGCGACAGCTTCCTGCGCGCGTTCTACGCCGACTTCGCCCCGGCCCAGGCGGAGGCGATCCGCCGGGCGCTGCGGATCGTCACGGAGGGGCGGTCGTGAGAGGGGCGGGCATGAGGGAGACGGGCGTGAGGGGGACCGGCGTGAGGGGTTCGGTCGTGAGGGGCCTGCGCATTGCCTGGGTCCTCGCCCGGCACGAGCTGCGGCTGATGGCGAGCCTCGGGCTGTGGGTGGCGCGGCGCACCCACGGCACCGGCGGCGGCACGGCCTTCGGGTACGCCCGCGGGCAGGCGGCCCTGATGTTCGGGTTCGCGTTCGTGTGCGTGGTCGAGACGGTGGCGATGTCCGTGCTGCTGGACGACTGGCCGGCCGTGCACGCGGTGGTGCTCTTCCTGGACGTGTACACCGTCGTCTTCGTGGTCGCCCTGCACGCCGCCTCCGCCGTACGCCCCCACGTGCTGGACGCCGGCGCGCTGCGGATCCGCCGGGCGGCCCACGTCGACCTGCGGATACCGCTGGAGCGGATCGCCTCCGTCCGCCGTGAGCTGCGCATGACCCACGAGAAGGTCGACGGCGAACTCGACCTCGACGTCGGTTCGCGGACGACCGTCACCGTCGAGCTCACCGAACCGGTCACGCACGTCACCTTCTTCGGCCGTCGCCGCGAGGTCCGCGTGGTGCGCTTCCACGCGGACGACGCCGGCGGGCTCGTGCGCGCTCTGGCGGGACGCGAGCGCGCCTCCGGGACCGCTGAAAGCCCTCTCTCCGGTGATAGCGTCTAACGGGACGACGACCGGAGGGGACGCGGCACGTGGCGGGCAAGGACGGGCGGACGACGCCTCGCGAGCGGTACCGGAGCCAGGTGCGCGCGGAGATCAAGGAGCGCGCCCGGGAGCAGATCGCCACGTCGGGAGCGCCGGGACTGTCGCTGAACGCCATCGCCAGGCAGATGGGCATGAGCGGACCCGCGCTCTACCGGTACTTCGCCGGACGTGACGACCTGATCACCGAGCTGATCCGGGACGCCTACGGCAGCCTCGCCGACGCCTTCCGCACCGCCGCCGCGTCCGGCGCGGACCTGGACGGGCTGGGGCGCGCCCTGCGCACGTGGGCGCTCGAGGACCCCCAGCGCTACTTCCTCGTCTACGGCACCCCCGTCCCCGGCTACCACGCCCCCGACGACGTGACCGCGATCGCGCGCGAGATCATGGCGATCCTCCTCGACGCCGCCCGGCTCGCCGACGGCCCCGCGGACGGCCCCGACGGAGCCGGCCCCCTCGAGTCCCACCTCGCGCGGCACCGCCGGTGGGCGGGCGACCACCCCGCGGACCCGCCCGCCCTGCGCCGCGCGCTGTCCTTCTGGACCCGCCTCCACGGCGTCCTGTCCCTGGAGCTGGCGGGCCACTTCACGGGGATGGGCTTCGACCCGGCCGTGCTCTACGGCGCCGAACTGGACCGGCTGGCACACGCCGTACCCTGACCCGGAGCTCTACCGAAGGAGTACGTGTGCTTGTCCTGCTGCCGCCGTCCGAAGGCAAGGCCGCTTCCGGCCGCGGTGCCCCGCTGAAGCCCGAGTCGCTGTCGCTGCCGGGGCTGGCCGGCGCCCGGGAGGCCGTTCTCACCGAGCTGGTGGACCTGTGCACCGGCGACGAGGACAAGGCGCGCGAGGTGCTCGGACTGAGCGAGGGGCTGCGGGGCGAGGTCGCGAAGAACGCGGAGCTGCGGACGGCCGGCGCGCGGCCCGCCGGGGAGGTCTACACCGGGGTGCTGTACGACGCCCTGGACCTGTCCTCCCTCGACGCGGCGGCGAAGCGGCGGGCCGCGGCGTCCCTGCTGGTCTTCTCCGGGCTGTGGGGCGCGGTCCGGGTGACCGACCGGATCCCCTCCTACCGCTGCTCGATGGGCGTGAAGCTGCCCGGGCTCGGCGCGCTGAACGCGCACTGGCGCGCGGCGATGGCCTCCGTGCTGCCCGAGGCGGCCGGGACCGGGCTGGTGCTGGACCTGCGGTCGGCGGCGTACGCGGCGGCCTGGAGGCCGAAGGGCGAGGTGGCGGCGCGCACGGCGACCGTGCGGGTGCTGCACGCGCCGACGCGGAAGGTGGTCAGCCACTTCAACAAGGCGACCAAGGGACGGATCGTGCGGAGTCTGCTGACCTCGGGGGCCGCCCCGGCGGATCCCGCCGGGCTGGTGGAGGCGCTGCGGGACCTCGGGTACGAGGTGGAGGCGGCGGCGCCGGCCAGGGCGGGGACGCCCTGGGCGCTGGACGTGCTGGTGGACGAGGTGCACTGAGCCTCCCGGCAGTTCGTTGCAGCATGCGCAACGAGCTTTGCGCGTGCTGCATCGGCGGGGGCAGGATGACGCCATGAGCTCTCCCCTGCCCTCCTCCGTGCCGGATTCCGTGCTGGGCCTCGCCCCCGTCGTGCCCGTGGTCGTCGTCGAGGACGCCGCCGACGCCGTACCGCTGGCGCGTGCGCTGGTGGCCGGCGGGCTGCCCGCGATCGAGGTGACCCTGCGGACGCCCGCCGCGCTCGACGCGGTCCGGGCGGTCGCCGGCGAGGTGCCGGACGCGGTGGTCGGTGCCGGGACGGTGATCACGCCGGGGCAGGTGGGCGAGGCGGTGGACGCCGGGGCGCGGTTCCTGGTCAGCCCCGGGTGGACGGACGCGCTGCTGGAGGCGATGCGGGCGTCCGGGGTGCCGTTCCTGCCGGGGGTGTCCACCGCCTCCGAAGTGGTGGCGCTCCTCGAGCGCGGGGTACGGGAGATGAAGTTCTTCCCGGCACGGGCCGCGGGCGGGACGGCGTATCTGAAGGCGCTGGCCGGACCGCTTCCCCAGGCCCGTTTCTGCCCGACCGGGGGGATCGGGGCGGACTGTGCGCCGGACTATCTCGCGCTGCCCAACGTCGGGTGCGTGGGCGGGAGCTGGATGCTCCCGGCCGACGCGGTCGCGGCCCGGGACTGGGACCGGATCGAGCGGCTGGCCCGCGAGGCGGCGGGGCTCAGCGCAGGTGCGCGGTGTCGTTGAACAGGCGGACGCTGGCGTTGCCGTCGGCGTAGTACGCCACCGCCGAGAGCGAGGCCGCCGACAGCTCCATCCGGAACAGGGCCTCGGGCGGGGCGCCCAGGGCGAGCCGCAGCAGCGTCTTGATCGGCGTCACGTGGCTGACGAGCAGGACCGTGCGGCCCGCGTACGCCGCGATCAGCTTGTCCCGGGTGGCGGCGACCCGGGTGGCGGTGGCCGCGAAGCTCTCGCCGCCGCCGGTGGGTTCGGCGTCCGGGGAGGACAGCCAGGCGTTCAGGTCCTCGGGGTGGCGCTCGCGGACCTCGGCGAAGGTGAGGCCCTCCCAGGCGCCGAAGTCGGTCTCGCGCAGCCCCTCCTCCACGGTCACCTCGAGGCCGAGGCGGGCGGCGACGATGCCGGCGGTCTCACGGGTGCGGGCGAGGGGGGAGGCGACGACCGCCTGGACGGTGCCGCGCCGGGCGAGGGCCGCGGCGACCCTCTCGGCCTGCTCCCGGCCGATGTCGGAGAGGGAGGGATCGCTGCCGCCGCTGCCCGAGAAACGCTTCTGCGGGGTCAGCGGGGTCTCACCGTGCCGGAGCAGGACGAAGGTGGCGGGCGGCCCCATGTCGGCGGGCGCCCACCCGACAGCGGGCGTGGCCGCGGTCCCCGCACCGGACGTGGCCGCGGCTCCCGCACCGGACGCGGCCACGGCGCGCGCGGCGCGGGCGTCGGCGTCGAGGGCGGCGCCCTGCTCGTCACCGGCGGCGGTGGGGGCCCCGGCCGCCTCGCCGCCGGCCTCCGCCGCGGAGGCCGGCGCGCTCCACGCCTCCCCCCGCGCACCCGCGTCCATCGCCTCGTTGGCCAGGCGGTCGGCGTGCTTGTTCCGCTCGCGGGGGATCCACTCGTACGTCACCCGCTCCGGTGGCAGGACCCGCGCCGCCCGGGCCGCGAGCGGCTTCATGTCGGGGTGCTTGATCTTCCAGCGGCCGGTCATCTGCTCGACGACGAGCTTGGAGTCCATCCGGACGTGGACCGCGGCCTCGGGGTCCAGCTCGCGGGCGGCGCGCAGGCCGGCCAGCAGACCCCGGTACTCGGCGACGTTGTTGGTGGCGACGCCGATGTATTCGGCCGCCTCCGCGAGGACCTGCCCCGTCGCCGCGTCGCTCACCACGGCCCCGTAGCCCGCGGGCCCCGGGTTGCCCCGTGACCCGCCGTCCGCCTCGACGATGAACTCCCGCACCGGAAAAGCCCC
The DNA here is from genome assembly GCF_009852415.1 of Streptomyces sp. Tu 3180. NCBI lineage: Bacteria > Bacillati > Actinomycetota > Actinomycetes > Kitasatosporales > Streptomycetaceae > Streptomyces > Streptomyces sp. Tu 3180. The sequence continues at coordinate 2,615,048 of NZ_WOXS01000002.1, forward strand.
CACGCCCCGGTCTACAGACCCGACTCGGACGTGCGCACCAGGATGCGGCGGCAGTTCTCGCAGCGCACCACGGTGTCGGGCGCGGCCTTGCGGATCTCGTTCAGCTCGGTGATGGCGAGCTCCTGGCGGCAGCCCTGGCAGGTGCGGGCGTACAGCTTCGCCGCGCCGATGCCGCCCTGCTGCTCGCGCAGCTTGTCGTACAGCTTGAGCAGGTCGGCGGGGACGGATCCGGCGACGACCTCGCGTTCCCTGGTGACCGAGGCGACCTCGCCGTCGATCCCCTCGAGGGCCGCGTCACGGCGCGCGGTGGCGTCGTCGATCTTCGACTGGACGGAGGCGACGCGGTCGGTCAGCTCGGCGACCCGCTCCTGCGCGGACTCGCGGCGCTCCATGACCTCGAGCACGATCTCCTCGAGGTCGCCCTGCCGCCTGGCGAGGGAGGCGATCTCGTGCTGGAGGTTCTCCAGGTCCTTGGGCGAGGAGACGGCACCGGAGTCGAGGCGCTTCTGGTCGCGGGCGGCGCGCTGGCGCACCTGGTCCACGTCCTGCTCGGCCTTGGTCTGCTCGCGGGCGCAGTCGCTCTCCTCGGTCTGCGCGGCGACGAGCAGGTCGCGCAGCTGGGTGTGGTCCTTCGTCAGCGACTCGATCTCGGCGTGCTCGGGGAGCGACTTCCGCTTGTGCGCGAGCTGCTGGAGGCGGACGTCGAGGTCCTGGAGGTCGAGGAGTCGGATCTGGTCGGCGGGCGCGGCGTTCAGTTGGGGGCTCCAGAGGTGTCGGCGGGGGAGGGTGCGCGCGAGGCGCTCCCGGGAAGGGCGGTGTCGGGCGACGGGCGGGAGGACGCCGCGTGGGCGGTCCAGGGGTCGGTGACCGTCTTGGAGACGTGGACCCGAAGGCCCCACCCGTGGCGGTCGGAGATCTCGTCGAGCTGGGCTGCGGCCAGCTCGCACCAGGGCCACTCGGTGGCCCAGTGCGCCGCGTCGAGCAGCGCGAGGGGGCTCTCGGCGCGGGCCTCGGACGCCGGGTGGTGGCGCAGGTCCGCGGTGAGGAAGGCGTCCACGCCGGCGGCGCGGACGTGGTCGAAGAGGCTGTCGCCGGAGCCGCCGCTGACGGCGACCGTGCGCACGGGCGCCTCGGGGTCGCCGGCGACGCGGATGCCCTGCGCGGTGGCGGGCAGGCACGCGGCGGCGCGGGCGGCGAGCTCGCCGACGGTCAGCGGGGGGTCCACCTCGCACACGCGGCCCAGGCCCCGGCGGCCCTCGGGGTCGGTGGGGTCCGGCACGAGGGGCCGTACGACCCTGAGGTCCAGGGCGCCGGCGAGGGCGTCGGAGACCCCCGGGTCGGCGGTGTCGGCGTTGGTGTGGGCGACGTGCAGCGCGATGTCGTTCTTGATCAGCGTGTGCACCACGCGGCCCTTGAAGGTGGAGGCCGCGACGGTGGTCGTCCCGCGCAGATAGAGCGGGTGGTGGGTGACGAGCAGGTCGGCGCCCAGCTTCACCGCCTCGTCGACGGTCTCCTGGACCGGGTCCACGGCGAACAGGACCCGCGTGACCTCCTGGCCGGGCTCGCCCACGACGGTGCCGACCGCGTCCCAGGACTCGGCCCGTTCGGCGGGCCACAGGGTCTCCAGTACGGCGATGACTTCAGACAGACGGGGCACGAGTGCAAGGCTACCTGGCCGTTTCGCGCCGCAGTACCGGTGCGGGCCCGCGCGACGGCGCCCGGTCCGGCCAGCACACGTGTCCCCGTCCCCTCAGGAGAATCGTTCCTGGAGCACCCTTATGTGTGAAGTGCGGTGCCGTCGGCCCCCGCCTGTGCGTGCGATAACTACGGTCGTCGCCGGAGGTGACCGAACGATGACGGTCTGTACCTTTTCCGGGCCCGGGGCTCCGCTCGTGCGGGGAAGATCCCCGTCACCCGCGACGGGACACGAGGACGGAGCCGGGCGGCCGGGCTGCGCCATCACCGCGGACGGTTCCTACGCCGCGCGCCTCGCCCTGGCCGGCGACTCCCTCTTCCCCGAGCGCTGGACCCTGGACGGCCCCGAGCCCTACGCGGTGCCCCTGCCCGGCGACCAGCCCGAGGAGCCCGGCACCGAGGTGCAGCCCCTGAGCGACGGGCGGGTCCTCATCCACCGGCTGGTGGACGGCCGGCACGCCTTCTCCCTGCTGTACCCGACCGGACCCGGCACCGGCGAGCTGCCGCTGGGCACGGTCGAGCGCCCCCGGGAGGGGGCCCGGCTGCGGCTGCTGCCGCCCGCCCCGGACGGGGAGCGGGCCTACGCCCTGGCCGTGGGCCGGGGGTCGACGGCGGTGTGGCTCGTCGCGGGCGGCGCGTTCGGGCCCGAGCACGTCGCCGAGGTCCCCGGCCGCTGCTCGGGCGGGGTGTGGCTGGACCGCGCGGGCCGGATGCTGGCCCTGGACCGGGAGACCGGCGGGCGCACCAAGGCGGTGGTGGTGGACCTGGAGCGCGGCGGCGAGGTGTCCCCGCTGCTCCAGATCGCCGACGGGAGCGACGACCGGGTGCTGCTGGCCGACCCGGACAGCGGGCTGCTGCTGGTCCGCTCGGACGCGCCCTCGCCGGGGCGGGCCCGGCTGGGCTGGGGAGTGCTGGGCAGCACGCTGCCGGTGCGTTTCCCGGAGTGCCTGCGGATGGCGGACTGCGCCGTCACCCCGTTCGCGATCCAGCCGGGGCAGATGCTGACGCCGGAGAGCTGCGCGGTGGCGCTGCGCATCGACGGCGCGTTCGGCAGCTGGGTCGGGGTGTGGCGGCCGGCGGAGCGGAAGGTGCACCACCTCCCGCCGCCCGACGGCTGGTTGACCGGCAGCGGGCTGTGGACGGCGGACGGGGTGCTGCGACTGCCGTACGCCACCCGCGCGGTGCCGTGCGGGGTGGCCCGGCTGACCGCGCCCGGGCAGCGGATGCGGCCGGAGGGGCTGGGGCTGCGCCCGTCGACGGCACCGGAGCCCACGGCTCCGGGAGCGGCCTCGGCCCCGGCCGCGCCGGCGGTTCCCGGCGAGCACCGGACCCTCGGTGAACTCCCCTCGACCACCGGCGTGTTCTCGGTTCTCGGCGCCTTCCCGGCTCCCCCCGGCCCCGAGGCCCCGCACGCCCCCGACGCCTCCGGCTCCTCCTCCGCGCCCCGCCCCGTGCCCCTCCAGCAGGCGCCCCTGGGACGGCTTGTAACGAAGTAGCGGCGGTCGGCGTGGTCGCCTGGATCCGGGGCGTGGTGTGCCGGTTACACTCGCCCGGCTGTAGGAAAGATCATGTATACGGGGTGAATTCCTTCCGATGAACGACGCCAGCACGAACCAGCCGCAGACCGCCGAGGGCGGGCAGGCCGCTGCCGGGCACGGCAGGCACCGGGGGCCGGTCTCCACGCAGGACGCCGGGACGGCCCCGCGGGGCCGTCACCGCAGGCCGGTGGAGGAGGACGAGCGCTCGGAGGCGGCCGCCTGACGGTACGTCAGGTCCGGCCCGGCAACCGGGAGCACGACCGGCCCCGCCCGTCGCACGACGGGCGGGGCCGCACCGTGTCCGGGCCCCGTCCGGTCGCCGGCGGTGCGGCCGCACGCGGGGCGGGGCTCCCCGGCCGCGGGCCGCTTCAGGAGTGTCCGACGGTGGTGTCGGCGAGCACGGGCGCGTCGTCCCTCTCGGCCGCGCTCACGGCCACGCGCGTCTCGCCGTCCCCGCGCCACATCCGGATCCGCAGCGTCTCGCCCGGGTACACGACCCCGGCGAACCGGGCGGCACAGGCGCGGACGCGGGTGACGTCACCGCCGAGCAGGGTGTCGACGACCGTCTTGAGCGTCATGCCGTAGGTGCACAGCCCGTGCAGGACGGGCCGTTCGAACCCGGCGCGCTCGGCGAAGCCGGGGTCGGCGTGCAGCGGGTTCCAGTCGCCGGAGAGGCGGTACAGGAGGGCCTGGTCCTCCCGGACGGGCAGCTCGACGGTCCGGTCCGGCTCCCCGGCGGGGGCCTCGCGCCGCGCGGACGGACCGCGGTCGCCGCCCCAGCCGCCTTCGCCGCGTACGTGGATCCGCGCGTCGGCGGTCCACAGCGGGCCGTCGGTGTCGGCGGCCTCGGTGCGCATCACGAGGACGGCGGCCCTGCCCTTGTCGTACACGGCGGTGATGCGGTCGGTGAGGGTGGCGGTGCCCTCGACCGGGAGGGGGCGGTGCAGGGTGAGGGACTGGCCGCCGTGCAGGACCTTCGCCAGGTCGACCTCGACGCCGGGCAGGGACAGCGCGCTGGTCACGCCCGGCGCCCCGGCGCCCGCGACGGTGGCGAAGCTCGGCAGGACGTGCAGCCGGGACTCCAGGGTGTAGCGCAGTTCGGCGGGGTCGGTGGCGGGCGTCCCCGCGCCGATGCCGAGGTGGTAGAGCAGGACGTCCTTGGCGGTCCAGGAGATCTCGCCGGTCCGGGGTCCGGCGGCGAGCGCCTTGACTGCGTCGATGGGCATGGTTCTCCCGATCCTCCTGGTTCTCCCGGCTCTTCCGCCCCTCCTGATCACCGGAGGCGTCGCCGGGACCGTCACGGGGGCTTCCCGCACGACCCGGTATAACCCGGCCTCCGGCCCGTGTGAAGGCCGCCGGTGCCGTGCCGGGACGGTCCGGGCGGGCGCCGCCCGCCCCCGGCCGCGGAGGACGGCACCGCACGGGAGCGGCCGGTGCGGAAGCGGTCCCGGCAGCCGGCCGCTCCTGGGGGGACCCCCGGGGGCAAACCCCCGTGCGGAGAGGGCGGTTGGCGGGATTCCGGCGACCGGCGGAGCGGGCGAGCCTCGTTCGCATGACGAGAATCAAGTGGAACGCGGCGCTGCTCGCCGCATCGGCGGCCGTCCTGAGCCTCACCGTGTCCCTCACCACCGCGACCGCTTCGGCGCCGGCGGCCGCCGCTCCCGGGCCGCCGCCCCTCGAGTGGACGCGGTGCGAGGGGACGGGGCTCGATCCGCGCCAGGAGTGCGCGACCGTCGAGGTGCCGATGGACCACGCCGACCCGCGCGGCGAGAGGATCACCCTGGCCGTCTCCCGCATACCCGCCGAGGACCCCGAGGCGCGCCGCGGCGCCCTGTTCATGATCCCCGGCGGACCCGGCGGCGGCAGCATCGACGACCCCTCGGACAAGGGGTGGAAGCTGCCGCGGCAGGTACGGGACGCCTACGACCTGATCGGGTTCGACCCCCGCGGGTACGGCCGCTCCACCCCGGTCAGCTGCGACGTGGAGCGGGGCGACCTCGCCCGGACGAAGCTCCTTCCCTGGCCCGCCCCCGACGGCTCCGTCACGGAGAGCATGGCCACCGCGCGGCGGATATCGAGGGCCTGCGCGCGCAACGGCGGCGAGCTGATGAGGCACATCAGCACGGCCGACGAGGCCCGCGACCTCGACCGCATCCGGGCGGCGCTCGGCGAGCGGAAGATCTCCGCGTGGGGCCTCTCCTACGGGTCGTACGTCGGTGCCGTCTACAACCAGCTCTTCCCGCACCGCACCGACCGCTTCGTGCTGGACAGCAACCCCGGCCCCGATCCCACATGGGCGGCCGGCGGCTGGTTCGCCGCGTTCGAGGCCGGCGCCGAGGACAACTTCCCCGAGTTCGCCGAGTGGGCGTCGGCGCCCCGCAATCCGGACCGGGTGGCCGGCACCCCGGCGAAGGTGCGCGCGCTCTTCCTCCGCCTCGCCGCGCGCCTCGACCGCGAGCCCCTCCCCTGGCCCGGCGCCAACCCGGAGGAGCTGAACGGCAACGTGTTCCGCCAGGCCATGCTGGACAGCCTCTACGACCCCGACGACTACCCCGCCCTCGCCCGGCTGATGCGGGCCGTCCGGAGGGGCACCGTGCCGCCCGCGCCCCAGGCGCCGCCCGAGTCCCTCCTGCAGAACGTCACCGCGATCGCCGCCGGCACCCTCTGCAACGACGCCGCCTGGCCCGCGTCGGCGGCCGTGTACGAGAAGGGCGTCGCCGAAAGCCGCGCCGCGTACCCGCTGACCGCCGGCATGCCGAGGAACGCGCCGATGTGCGCCGCCTGGCCCTACCCGCCGAAGGAGCCCCCGGTGCGGATCACCGACCGCGGCCCCTCCACCGTCCTCCTCGTCCAGAACCGGCGTGACGTGGCCACCCCGCTCAGCGGTGCCCTCGAGCTCCGCGAGGCCCTCGGCCGGCGCGCCGTCATGGTGACCGTGGACTCCACCGGCCACGACGCCTACCTCGCCAACGGCAACGCCTGCGGCGACCGGACGGTGTCCCGCTTCCTGGCGACGGGGGAACGGCCGGACCGGGACGTCACCTGCGCGTAGGCGCCCCTCGCGCCCCGGTGGCCCGCACCCGCGAGGAACGGGGGCCGCCCCCGCCGGGGACCCCGTCGCCCGGCGGCCCGCTCACCGGTACCGGCGCGGCGCCGCCGGCGTGCCGCGGCTCATCCGGACGACGGGCCCCGGGGGGCGGCGGCCGTCCGCCGCGGCAGCCACAGCCACATCAGCACCGCCCCGGCGGCCAGCACGACCGCTCCCGTACGGAACGCCAGCGCGTATCCCTCCGTCAGCGCCTGCGGCGTCCGCTCATCCCCCGTACGGGCCGCCGCGATCGTCGACATGACCGCGAGCCCCAGCGAACCCCCCATCGTGCGGGAGGTGTTGACCAGCCCGGCGACGACACCGGCCTCCTGCGGCGGCGCACCGGACGTGGCGAGCGCGGCGAGCGGGGTCCCGGCGAGGCCCGCGCCCAGCATCATGAGGACGCCGGGGAGCATGATGGTGGTCAGGTAGGTCCCGTCGGCGGTCATCGTCGACTGCCAGCCGAAGCCGGCCACCGCGACCAGCGTGCCGAGCACGGCCACGGCGCGCGGGCCCGAGGTGCGCATCAGCCGGGGCGCGGCCTTGGAGCCGAGGACCACGGCGAGCGAGCTGGGCACCAGGGCGAGTCCGGCCTCCAGCGGGGTGTAGCCGAGCACGTTCTGCGCGTAGAGGGTCATGAAGAACCACATGCAGAACATCGCGGAGCCGCTCAGGAACATCGCCGCGTTCGCCGACGACACCGGCCGCAGCCGCAGCAGTCCGAGCGGCATCAGCGGGGCCTTCGCCCGCGCCTCGACGAGGAGGAAGAGCACGACGAGGGCGAGCCCGGCGCACAGCGGCACCAGGGTGGCCGCCGCCGTCCACCCCTCGGCCTCGGTCTGCGAGATGCCGTACGCCAGCGTGGCGAGACCGGCCGTCACCAGCAGCGCGCCCGGCAGGTCGAGGCGCCGCCCGTCCCCGTTCCGGCTCTCCGCCAGCCACCGGGCGGCAGCGGCCAGCACCACCGCTCCGACCGGTACGTTGATCAGCAGCACCCAGCGCCACGACAGCGCGTCCACCAGCACCCCGCCGACGAATCCGCCGGCCGCGCCGCCGCCCGCCCCGACGGCCGTCCAGGTCGCTATGGCCCGGGCACGGGCCGCCCCCTCCGGCACCGCGGAGGTGACGATGGTGAGCGTGGAGGGCGCCAGGACGGCCGCCCCGAGTCCCTGTGCGGCCCGCGCCAGCAGCAGCTGCCAGCCGTCCTGGGCCAGCCCGCCGGCCAGCGAGGCCAGCGTGAACAGCCCGAGGCCGACGAGGAACATGCGCTTGCGCCCGTAGAGGTCGCCGGCCCGTCCGCCGAGCAGCATGAAGCCGGCGAAGGCGATGGTGTACGCGTTGACCACCCACTGCAGGCCCTGCTCGTCGAGGCCCAGGCCGGTGCGCATGGACGGCAGGGCCACGTTCACCACGGAGATGTCGAGCACGACGAGGAACTGCCCGGCACACGCCAGCGCCACCACCAGCCACGTGGGGGGAGCTCCGCGACCGGACGTACGGGTGGTGTCGGTGGTTTCGAGCATGTGGGCCATGCTCTCAACCGGAGGGCACTCCGTACATCGGCATTTCGTCCGACCCCGTCTCGGTCTCCCGGCCCGGACCCGCCCGGCTCCGCCGCGGAGGGGGATGCGGCGCACCGGCGCGGCCCTCGGACGGGCCGCCGAGCAGCCGGGCCGACCCCCCGGAGGAGCGAGCGCGGGGCCCACCGGACCACCGCGGGCGGCACGCGCGGGTGGCCGCCGGACGAAGGGTCCGCCCGCCCCCGCGGCGCACCGCCGCCACCGGGGGCGGGCGGACTCCCGTCACCGGCGGCACCCCTGCCGGCCGGGCCGCCGGCGGATACGGCAGCATGAGGCCGTGCACACACGTACGACCTCGGGAAAGGCACGCCCCATGCCGATGGCCCCACCCCCGGAGATCCTGGCCGCGTTCGAGGCGGCGAAGGGCTTCATGCCCGCGGACGAGGGCCTGGCCCTGTACGCGGCGGCGGCCGAGGCCGGCCGCCTGGGCCTGCCCCTGCTGGAGGTCGGCACCTACTGCGGCCGTTCCACGATCCTGCTCGCCGACGCCGCCCGCGGGGCCGGCGTCACCGCGCTCACCGTGGACCACCACCGCGGCAGCGAGGAGCAGCAGCCCGGCTGGGACTACCACGACCCGGAGACGGTCGACCCGGAACTCGGCCTGATGGACACCCTCCCCGCCTTCCGCCGCACCCTGCACCGGGCGGGCCTGGAGGACCACGTGGTGGCCCTGGTGGGCCGCTCCCCGCAGATCGCCGCCCTGTGGAACTCCCCCCTCGCCCTGGTCTTCGTCGACGGCGGCCACACCGACGAGCACGCCACGGCCGACTACGAGGGCTGGGCCCCGCACGTCGCCGAGGGCGGCCTCCTCGTCATCCACGACGTCTTCCCCGACCCGGTGGACGAGTTCACCGGCCAGGCCCCGTACCGCGTCTACCTGCGCGCCCTGGAGTCCGGCGCCTTCACGCAGACCTCGGCCACCGGCTCCCTGCGGGTGCTGCGCCGCACGGGCCCGGGCCTCTGAGACCGGTACCCGGGTCCGGGGGCGCGCGGCCGGGACGCGGGAGGCGCCCCGGTGGGGCCGTCGAGCCGGTGGAGCCCCGTCCGGGCCGCTAGGGTGGCTGCGTGTCGTACACAGGTCCCGGCTTCGATCCTCCCCCGTCGCGGCGGTCCCGGCGCGGACCGCTGACCGTGGCGCTCGCCGCGCTCGTGCCGGGGGCGTTGCTCGGGTGGGCGGTGTACGCGGCCGTGGACGGACCGGGGGACGGCGGGGGTTCCGCGAGCGCGTCCGCGACGGCGTCCGCGTCCGCCCCGTCCGGGGCGCCCTCCTCGGCCGCCGCCCCGCCGTCCGGCCGGCCCGGCGGCGGGAAGCCCGGCGCCTCCCCCACGGCCGAGTCACCCTCCCCCTCCGGCTCCGCCTCCGCGCCCGCCGCGTCCGGGCCGCTCAAGGGCAAGGTCGTCGTCATCGACCCGGGACACAACCCGGGCAACTTCCGGCACACCGCCGAGATCAACCGCCAGGTGGACATCGGGACCAACCGGAAGGAGTGCGACACCACCGGCACGTCCACCAACGACGGTTACGCCGAGGCCGAGTTCACCCTGGACGTCGCCCACCGCATGCGCGCGCTCCTCGAAGAGCAGGGCGCCACCGTGAAGTTGACCCAGGACGCCGACCGGCCGTTCGGGCCGTGCGTGGACGAGCGGGCCCGGATCGGCAACCGGGCGAAGGCCGACGCCGTCGTCTCCCTCCACGCCGACGGCTCCGGCGCCGGCAACCGCGGCTTCCACGTGATCCTCCCGGGCGCCGTGCACGCCGGCGCCGCCGACACCCGGGCCATCGTCGGGCCCTCCCGCGACCTCGGTGAGCGCATCGCCGGCAACTTCGTCCGCGTCACCGGCAGCGCGCCCTCCAACTACGTCGGCGGCGGCACCGGTCTCGTCACGCGTGAGGACCTGGGCGGTCTCAATCTGTCAACGGTTCCCAAGGTGTTCATCGAGTGCGGCAACATGCGCGATAGCAAGGACGCGGCACTGCTGACCAGCGGTGCCTGGCGGCAGAAGGCGGCGCAAGGGATTTCCGACGGAATCGTGAGCTTCCTGCGGGGACCGGAATCAGCGCGCTGATCCCGGCGGACAGGCCGATCGTACGGACGGTAGTGTCGTCCGTACCATGAGGGGCCACCCCCGCGCTTCGCACCGGGGCCTTCGGGCGACATGGTGACAGCGACGCCTCTTCCGACGACGAGACGACCTACAAGGACCTGAAGTGAATATCCGCTCCCTCACTCGAGGCGACGGCGTGGTGATCGGAGCAGCGGTGTTGCTGTTCATCGCGTCGTTCCTCGACCTCTACTCCGTCGACGGCGCTCCCGACAGTCTCGACCTTCCCAACCTGTGGGGAAGCGGACCGGTCCTGCTCGGCGTGGTGCTCGCGGGCATCATCGGCACCGTGCTCATCGTCCTCGCCCGTGCCCTGCCGCAGCCGCCGAAGGTCGCGGGCCTGGACCTCGGTCAGTTCGGCATCGCCTTCACGGTCTTCGCCGCCTGGAGCGCGCTCGGCAACGTCTTCGACGTGGCCGGCGGCGCCGACAACTTCGAGGGTGCCGGCGACGGCCCCGACGCCGGCACCGGTCTGATCCTGGCCCTCGTCGCCACGCTCGTCATGGCCGCCGCCGCCGTCGCCACCCCCCTGGTCCCGGCCCTCAAGGGCTCCCTCGTCCCGGCCCCCCGTCCCGCCGCCCCGCAGCCCTACGGCGCCCAGCCGCCCGGCGGTTACGGCTACCCCGGCGCGCAGCAGGCCGCCTTCGGCGGTCAGCCGCAGCCGGGCCAGCCCGGCCAGCCGCAGCAGCCCTTCCCGGGCCAGCCGCAGCAGGGGCAGCCCGCCCCGGCGCCCGCCGGTGACTTCTCGCCGTTCTGGTTCGCCGTGCCGGTGCCCCGGCCGCTGTTCCCCGAGGACGGCTCGCCCACGCCGATCGCCGAACTGGCCCCCGGCACCTGGTACCTGGCGGTGGAGCAGCGCGGTCAGGCCCTCGTCGCCCAGACGCAGGACGGCCGTCGCGGTGTGCTCCAGGACACCTCGGGGATCCAGCGCGGCTGAGCCCCGGCCCCCGTCCTCACGGCCCCTCGCCCCTCCGGGCGGGGGGCCGTCGCCGTGCGGCCGGCGAACACCCCCGGGGCGGGACCGCGTCGGGGACCGTCGCCGTCGCGGGTTTCAACCCGGGTTCCGGGGCCAGACGGAAAGCATGTCCCCTCGATATCGCACTGGCTCCAACTCCGCGGGGACGGTCGTCGCGGTGATCGCGGACATCATGGCCGTCATCCTCGGACTGTGGATCCTGATGTATCTGCTGGACGCCAACCGGGCCAACGACCTGGTGCAGTTCGTCCATGACGCGGCCAACTGGCTCGCCGGCTGGTCGCGTGACCTGTTCACCTTCGACGAGGCGTGGGCGCGGGTGGTCGCCGGCTACGGACTCGCCGCCGTCGTCTACCTGTTCGTCGGCCACGCCATCGCGGGCCGTCTGCGCCGTCACTGACCCGGCCCCGGCCGGGTCCCGCCGGTCAGGCCGGGGTGCAGCAGTCCGGGTCGAGGCCCAGTGGCAGGCGGTCGCCGCCGAACACCGCGCAGGTGGCCTCGTGGCCGCCGAGCGCGGCGACGGCGAGCAGCAGGGAGCCGGCCGTCCAGGTGGTCAGTTCGCGCGGCCAGACCGCGTCGTCGTCGAAGACGTAGCCCGTCCAGTACAGGCCGGTCTCCGGATCGCGCAGGTGCTGGATCGACTGGAGCACCTCCAGCGCACGGTCGGACTCGCCCATCGCCCACAGGGCCAGGGCGAGTTCGGCCGACTCGCCGCCGGTCACCCACGGGTTGGGCACCACGCAGCGCACCCCGAGTCCGGGGACGACGAAGCGGTCCCAGCCCTCCTCGATGCGGGCCTTGGCCTCGACGCCGGTGAGCGCGCCGCCGAGCACCGGGTAGTACCAGTCCATCGAGTAGCGGTCCTTGTCCAGGAACCGCTCCGGGTGGTGCCGGATCGCGTGCCGGAGCGCGCCCGCCGCCAACTCCCAGCCGGGCTGCGGCTCTTCGCGCTGCTCGGCGACGGCCAGCGCGCAGCGCAGCGCGTGGTGGACGGAGGAGGAGCCGGTGAGCAGCGCGTCCGCGGTGGCCGTGCCGTCGTCGTCGCGCCGCCAGCCGATCTGCCCGCCGGGCTGCTGCAGCCGCAGCACGAACTCCACCGCCGCGTACACGCAGGGCCACATGCGGTCCAGGAACGTGTCGTCGCCGGTGGCGAGGTAGTGGTGCCAGACCCCGACCGCGACGTAGGCGACGAAGTTGCTCTCCCGGCCGCGGTCGGTGACGTCGTCCGGGTCGCCGTCGGCGTAGGCCGCGTACCAGGAGCCGTCCTCCAGCTGGTGCCGGGCCAGCCACAGGTAGGCCCGCTCGGCGGCCTCGTGCTCGCCCGCCGCGTCCAGCGCCATCGCGGCCTCGACGTGGTCCCAGGGGTCCAGGTGGTGCCCGCGGAACCACGGGATCGCACCGTCCTCCCGCTGGACGGCGAGGATGCCGGCGACGGTCGCGGCGGCCTGCCCCGCGGTGAGAACCCCGGGCAGGACGAGGTGTTCCGTCCGGGGGGTCCGGGGGGTGGTCACGTGGCGTCCGCCTCGGCCTCGGCGCGCGGCAGGTGCGGCTTGGTCGCGTACGCCACGAAGCTCTTGCCGATCACCGGGTTCAGCGCCCGCTCGGCGACCCGGGTGGCCAGCGGCTTCTTCATGATGTCCCAGACCAGCAGCTTGTGGTACGCCCGCACCGGCAGCGCCTTGTCGTTGTCCACGCCGAACGCGCACTTCAGCCACCAGTAGGGCGAGTGCAGCGCGTGCGCGTGGTGGGTGCCGTAGGGACGCAGGCCGGCCTCGCGGATCTTCGCCAGCAGCTCGTCCGCCTTGTAGATGCGGATGTGGCCGCCCTCGACCTCGTGGTAGGCGTCGGACAGCGTCCAGCACACCTTCTCCGGGCCGTAGCGCGGGACGGTGATCGCGATCCGGCCGCCGGGCTTGAGCACGCGCACCATCTCGGCGAGGACGCCCTTGTCGTCCGGGATGTGCTCCATCACCTCGGAGATGATCACGACGTCGAAGGACTCGTCGGGGAAGGGCAGGGCGAGGGCGTCGCCCTCCATGGCGGTCGCGGTGGCCCCGGCGGGCGCCTCCCCGGCCTCCTTCATCACCGCGAACCACTTGGCGACCTCGCGGATCTCCTCGCCGTTCTGGTCCAGCGCCACGACCCGCGCGCCGCGCCGGTAGCACTCGAACGCGTGCCGGCCGGCCCCGCAGCCGAGGTCCAGGACACGGTCGCCCGGGGCGAGCGGGAACCGGGAGAAGTCGACGGTCAGCACGTGGCCCTGCTTTCGCGGTCTGAGGTTTCGGCTGTGGTCACCGGCACCGTGCCCGTGTCCGCGGGGGTGCCGGGGCGGCGTCCGTGTCGGTGGGGGCCGCGGAGCGGCCCAGAGGCGTGGTCGCGGGGCGGCCGCGGCCGGCCGCGGGGCGGCGCCGGGCGGGGCCCGCGGAGCGGGCGTCCGCGGCGTCACGGCCCGCGAGGGCGATCGCCTCGCGGTAGCGGGCCACCGTGCCCTGCGCCGCCCGCGCCCACGTGAAGTGCCGCAGCACCCGTTCCCGGCCGGCCGCCCCGAGCCGCGCACGCAGCTGCGCGTCGCCCAGCAGCCGGGTCAGCCCGCCGGCCAGCGCGTCCGCGTCACCGGGCGGCACGGCGAGGCACGTCTCCCCGTCCCGGCCGGCGACCTCGGGAATGGCGCCGCCGGTCGTGGCGAGCAGCGGGGTGCCCGTCGCCATCGCCTCGGCGGCCGGGAGCGAGAAGCCCTCGTAGAGCGACGGCACGCACGCGACCTGGGCCGAGCGCACGAGGTCGACGAGTTCCGCGTCCGAGATGCCCTTGACGAACTCGACGGCGCCCTCGAGTCCGTACCGCTCCATCGCCTGGGCGACGGGTCCCTCCGCGGGGCGCTTGCCGACCACGACGAGGTGCGCCGCGGGGTGCTCGACGCGGACCTTCGCCAGCGCCTCGACGAGGAAGACCAGGCCCTTGAGCGGCACGTCCGCGCTGGACGTGGTGACGATCCGGCCCGGCACCACCGGCACCGACGGATCCGGCGCGAACAGGTCGGTGTCGGCACCGATGTGGACGACGTGGATCCGGTCCTGCCGTACGCCGAGGTGGTCGACGATCTCCTGGCGGGAGGTGCCGGAGACGGTGAGCACGGACGGCAGGCGGCGCGCCACCCGCTTCTGCATCCGGGTGAAGGCGTACCAGCGGCGCACCGAGTACCGGCGCTGCCAGGTCTCGGCGGCGTCCAGCTCCAGTCGCCGGTCGACGGTGATGGGGTGGTGGATGGTGGTCACCAGGGGCGCGCCGACGTCGCCGAGCAGGCCGTAGCCGAGCGTCTGGTTGTCGTGGACGACGTCGAAGTCGCCGCGCCGGGCGCGCAGGTGGCGGCGGGCGCGCAGGGAGAACGTCAGCGGCTCGGGGAAGCCGCCGGTCCACATCGTGCCGACCTCGAGCGCGTCGATCCAGTCGCGGTACTCGTCGCGCTTCGGGGTGCGGAAGGGGTCCGGCTGGCGGTAGAGGTCGAGGCTGGGCAGCTCGGTGAGGCTCAGCCCGTCGTACCCCTCGTCGAGGACGGGGTAGGGCTGGGCGCCGATGACCTCGACGCGGTGGCCGAGGCGGGCGAGTTCGCGCGAGAGGTGGCGCACGTAGACGCCCTGCCCGCCGCAGAACGGGTTTCCCTTGTAGGTGAGGAGTGCGATGCGGAGCGGTCGCAAGCCGTCGGATGCGGGCCCTTCCGAGGGCCCGGCCTGACTGGCCTCAGCGGTCACTCTGGGCCCCCTTCTCCCTGCACTGTCCCGCGAGACTACGCGGGACGCCCATCTAGAACAAGTTTCAGAGTTGATCGTTCGGAGGCTCCGAATCTACCGGCAGGTAAGGGCACTGTGACCAGTTGATCAGGTGATTCACGCCACGACGGACGGCGTGCCATGCTGTCTGATCATCCACCCTCACCGACTGTCACGGACGGGACCCATGCCCGCGGAAGCCAACAGGGACAAGGCGGCCAAGGCGGCCAAGGCGGCCGAGGCGGCTGAGACGGCTGAGACGGCCGGGGCGGCCAGGACGGACAAGGCCGCCCCGGCAGGCGCGGCGGACCGGGCGGCGAGGACGGACACCGGCGCCCCGCGCACCGCCCCGGCCTCACCGCTCACCGAGCGGCAGGAGGCGCGCCGGCGCCGCATCCTGCACGCGAGCGCACGGCTGGCCGGCCGGGGCGGCTTCGACGCGGTGCAGATGCGTGAGGTCGCGGAGTCCTCCCAGGTGGCGCTCGGCACGCTCTACCGCTACTTCCCGTCCAAGATCCATCTCCTGGTCGCCACCATGCAGGACCAGCTGGAGCACCTGCACGCCACCCTGCGGAAGAAGCCGCCGACCGGCGAGACCGCGGCCGAGCGGACCGCCGAGACCCTGATGCGGGCCTTCCGCGCGCTCCAGCGCGAGCCGCACCTGGCCGACGCCATGGTGCGCGCCCTGACCTTCGCGGACCGCAGCGTGAGCCCGGAGGTCGACCAGGTCTCCCGGCAGACCACGGCGATCATCCTGGACGCCGCGGGCCTCACCGATCCCACGCCCGACCAGCTCGCCGCGGTCCGCGTCATCGAGCACACCTGGCACTCGACCCTGATCACCTGGCTCTCGGGCCGCGCCTCCATCGCCCAGGTGAAGGTGGACATCGAGACGGCGTGCCGCCTGATGGACCTGACGGCACCGGAGGAGACCGGCACCCGTATCCGAAAGTTTCGATGACCTTCCGTCAACACATGCCGCTCGTGACACCGGTGGCACTTCAGCCATACCCCTCTCGGCCACGTGCGAACGGTTGACCGCCCCTCCAGGCCTCCGTATGGTCTCCGAAGCCATTCGGAACCGAGTCCGAAATTTTCGAAGTACCAGCACGGCAGACGATCCCGCCATCCGCACCACGGACCCCACCGGAAAAAGGGATGACATGCTCATGATCAGAAACAGAGCCGGATCCAGGGCCGCCGGAGGAAGAGGCCGCCTGCGCGCCGGCCTGGGCGTCACCACCACCGCCCTGCTCACCGTCACCGCGCTCGCGGCACTCCCCCAGGCCACCGCCCACGCCGCCGGCACCCTGGGCGCCGCGGCGGCCGAGAAGGGCCGCTACTTCGGCGCCGCCGTCGCCGCGAACCACCTGGGCGAGGCACAGTACGTCTCCACGCTGAACACCGAGTTCAACTCGGTGACGCCGGAGAACGAGATGAAGTGGGACGCGGTCGAGCCCAGCCGCGGCTCCTTCAGCTTCAGCCGCGCCGACCAGATCGTGAACCACGCCCAGAGCCGGGGCATGAGCGTGCGCGGGCACACCCTGGTCTGGCACTCCCAGCTGCCGAGCTGGGTCTCCGGGCTCGGCGCCACGGACCTGCGGACCGCGATGAACAACCACATCACCCAGGTCATGACCCACTACAAGGGCGACATCCACTCCTGGGACGTGGTCAACGAGGCGTTCCAGGACGGCGGCAGCGGCGCCCGGCGCAGCTCGCCCTTCCAGGACAGGCTCGGCAACGGCTTCATCGAGGAGGCCTTCCGCACCGCCCGCGCGGCCGACCCGGACGCCAAGCTCTGCTACAACGACTACAACACCGACGGCGTCAACGCGAAGAGCAACGCCGTCTACAACATGGTCAAGGACTTCAAGTCCCGTGGCGTGCCGATCGACTGCGTCGGCTTCCAGTCCCACTTCAACAGCAACTCGCCGGTCCCCTCCGACTACCAGGCCAACCTCCAGCGCTTCGCCGACCTCGGCGTCGACGTGCAGATCACCGAGCTGGACATCGAGGGTTCCGGCACGACCCAGGCCACCCACTACGGCAACGTGGTGCGGGCCTGCCTGGCGGTGACCCGCTGCACCGGCATCACGGTGTGGGGCATCCCGGACAAGTACTCGTGGCGGGCGAGCGGGACACCGCTGCTCTTCGACGACAACTACAACAAGAAGCCCGCCTACCACGCCGTGCTGAGCGCGCTCGGCGGCTCCTCCGGCGGCGACCCCGGCGGCCCGGGCGATCCGGGCGCGGCCTGCACCGCCACCTACACCACGGCGGAGGACTGGGGCGGCGGCTACAACGGCAAGGTCACCGTCACCGCGGGCAGTTCGCCGATCAGCGGCTGGAGCGTGAACGTCACGCTGACCGCCCCGCAGAAGGTCGTCTCGGTCTGGAACGGCTCACCCACCTGGGACGGCAGCGGCAACGTCATGACGGTGAAGTCCAGTTGGAACGGCACCCTGCAGGCCGGGGCCTCGACCACCTTCGGGTTCACCGTGAACAGGAACGGCGGCTCGACGCCCCCGCAGCTCGGCGCCTGCACGGCCTCCTGACCGCCTCCCCACCCCGGCCGGCCCGCATCCCGCCGACGGGTGCGGGCCGGCCCTCCCCGGCGCCCGGCCTCCCTCGGTGCCGCTCCCCCGGGAAGCCGCCTCCGGCCCCTTTCCTACGGGCGGGTAGAGTGACGGCGTCGTCATCACACCCGTACGGGGGAAAGCCGGTGCAATTCCGGCCCTGTCCCTTCCCCACGTCTCGACTTCGCTCGACCCGGGGGGACCCGACCGCGATCCGTCCGCCGGGACGGTGAACCGGAAGGTCCCGGACGGGCCGTGACCGGCTCACGTGCCCGGCGCTCCGCCGGTGCACGGCGCCGTCGAGGTATACGGAGCCGAGCCGCCGGGGTGTCCCGCGCTGCCCGGCTCCCCCCACAGGGAGAGGCACCCGCCGATCATGAACGTCCGCCGCAGCGCAGCGGTCCTGGCCGCCGTCGCCGTGATCGGCGCCGCCGCACCGGCCGCCGCCGACCCGTCCCCTTCCCCGTCCCGGGCGCTCCCGTCCGCGCTGTACGGCGACGGCGACCCGCAGTACGACGGTGTCTGGCGCCAGTCGCTCGCCCTGCTCGCGCAGCACACGGTGGGCGTCGAGCCGCCGGAGCCGGCCGTCGACTGGCTGGCCGGGCAGCAGTGCGCCGACGGCTCCTTCGCCCCGTACCGCGCCGACACCGCGAAGGCGTGCGACGCGAAGACGACGGTCGACACCAACCAGACCGCCGCCGCCGTCCAGGCCCTCGCCGCGCTCGGCGGCCACGACGACGTGACCGCGAAGGCCGTCGACTGGCTGAAGTCCGTGCAGAACGAGGACGGCGGCTGGGGTTACACGGCGGGCGGAGCCAGTGACACCAACTCCACCTCCGTCGTCATCGGCGCGCTGGCCGCCGCCGGCGAGAACCCGGCCGACGTGCGGAAGGACGGCGAGTCCCCCTACGACGCCCTGCTGACGCTGGCCCTCCCGTGCGATGCCGAGGGCGCGGGCGCCTTCGCCTTCCAGCCGGACAAGAAGGGCGAGCTGGCCGCCAACGCGGACGCGACGGCGGCGGGCGTCCTCGGTGCGCTCGGCAAGGGCCTGGCGGCCGGGCCCGGAAAGGGCGCGAAGCCGGAGGCCGGCTGCGAGAAGGCCGAGACCCCCGGACAGGCCGCCGCCAACGGTGCCGCCCACCTCACCTCCGTCCTCGCCGGGGACGGCCACCTCACCTCCGCCCTCGCCGGCGCCGAGGACCAGCCCGACCACGGCAACACCGCCGACGCGGTCGTCGCGCTCGCCGCGCAGGGCGCCGTCGAACCGGCGCGCAAGTCCCTGGCCTGGCTGGAGGAGAACGCCGCCGACTGGGCCGCCCGGAGCGGCCCCGCCGCCTACGCCCAGCTGATCTTCGCCGCCCACGCCACCGGCGCCGACCCGCGCGACTTCGGCGGTGCCGACCTGGTGGAGCAGCTCACCGCGACCGGCCCGGCCGTACCGGCGGACCAGGACGGCAAGGGGGAGAAGGACCAGGAGGAGAAGGACGAGAAGGACGAGAAGGGCTCCGCCTTCGGCGTCTGGTGGTTCGTCGGCGTCTGCCTGGTCGCCGGTGCCGGCATCGGCTTCCTGATCAGCGGCCGCGCGAAGAGGCAGCAGCCGTGACACGCCGCTCCGCCGTCCTGTTCCTGGCCGCGCTCCTGTCCCTGCCCGCGGGCGCGGGCCAGGCGCAGGCCGCCGGCTACCGCTACTGGTCCTTCTGGGAGCGCGACGGCGGGGCGTGGACGTACGCCACCCAGGGCCCGTCCCTCGTCCGTCCCTCCGACGGCGCCGTCCAGGGCTTCCGCTTCTCCGTCAGCGAGGACTCCGCCGACGCGGCGGAGCCCCGCGGCACCGCCGACTTCGCCGCCGTCTGCGCCGAGACCCCGCCGCGGGAGGGCACGAAGCGCGTGGCCCTGGTCGTCGACTTCGGGACGCCCGCCGACGCCCCTTCCGGCGAGACTCCGCCCGCGGGCCGCACGGCCTGCGCCCGGGTCTCCCCGGACGCGACGACCGCCGAGGCCCTGGCCTCCGTCGCCGAGCCCCTGCGCTACGACGCCAACGCCCTGCTGTGCGCGATCGCGGGTTACCCGCGACAGGGCTGCGGGGAGCAGGTGTCGGACGAGGACGCTCCGGCGCCCGGGAAGAACGCCTCCGGCCCGTCGAACCCGCCGGACCCCTCCGCCTCCTCGGACGGCGGCCCGTCCCTGGGCCTGGTGGCCGGGATCGCGGTGGTGGTGTGCCTGGGCGCGGCGGCGATCCGGCAGGTACGCCGCCGTGGCTAGCGACGCCCGTCCGCGGGAACGCACCGGCGCCGCCCCGGCGCCGCCGGGCGTCCCCGCTTCCCGCCGTCACCGCGGCACCCCGCTCCATCCCGGCGCCTGGTGGCTGTGGGCCCTCGCCCTCGGCACCGCCGCCACCCGCACCACCAACCCCCTCCTCCTCGCCCTGCTCGTCACGGTCTCCGCGTACGTCGTGGCGGCCCGCCGCCCGGACGCCCCCTGGGCCCGCTCCTACGGCGCGTTCGTCAGGCTGGCCCTGGCGGTGCTGCTCGTCCGCCTCGTCTTCGCGGTCGCCCTCGGCTCCCCCGTCCCCGGCACGCACGTGCTCGTCCACCTTCCCGAAGTCCCCCTCCCCGACTGGGCGCAGGGCATCCGCCTCGGCGGCCGGGTCACCGCCGAGGCCCTCACGTTCGCCCTGTACGACGGCCTGAGACTCGCCACGCTGCTCGTCTGCGTGGGCGCCGCGAACTCGCTCGCCAACCCCTCCCGCCTGCTCAAGTCCCTCCCCGGCGCCCTGTACGAGACGGGCGTGGCCGTCGTCGTGGCGCTGACCTTCGCCCCGCACCTGATCGCCGACGTCCAGCGCCTGCGCGCCGCCCGCCGGCTGCGCGGCCGCCCGGACCGGGGCGTGCGCGGTCTCCTGCAGGTCGGACTGCCGGTCCTGGAGGGCGCGTTGGAGCGTTCCGTCGCCCTGGCCGCCGCGATGGACGCCCGCGGCTACGGCCGCAGCGCCGAGGTCCCGCCGGCCGTCCGCCGGACCACCGCCGCCCTCACCCTCGGCGGTCTGCTCGGCGTCTGCGCCGGAACGTACGGACTGCTCACCGCCGAGGGCGGCACCTACGGCCTCCCCGTGCTCCTCGGTGGTCTCGCCGCCGCCCTCGCGGGCCTGCGGCTGGGCGGGCGGCGCTCCCTGCGCACCCGTTACCGCCCCGACCGCTGGGACGTCCGCGCCTGGCTGGTCGCCGGTTCGGGCGCGGCGGTCGCGGCGCTGCTGACGCTCGCCGCCACCCGCGACCCGGCTGCCCTGCACCCCGGCGTGGTCCCGCTCGTCGCGCCGGTGCTGCCCCTGTGGCCCGCGGCGGCCGTCCTGCTCGGCCTGCTCCCCGCCTTCGTCACCCCCGCCCCCGAGGGCACCCCCCGCAAGGAGCCGTCGTGATCCGCTTCGAGAACGTGTCGGTGACGTACGACGGTGCGGCGCGGCCCTCCGTCCGGGACGTCGACCTCGAGGTCCCCGAGGGCGAACTGGTCCTCCTGGTCGGCCCGTCCGGCGTCGGCAAGTCCACCCTGCTGGGCGCGGTCAGCGGCCTGGTCCCGCACTTCACCGGGGGCACCCTGCGCGGCAGGGTCACGGTCGCCGGCCGTGACACCCGCACCCACAAGCCGCGCGAACTGGCCGACGTCGTGGGGACGGTGGGCCAGGACCCCCTCTCCCACTTCGTGACGGACACCGTCGAGGACGAACTCGCCTACGGCATGGAGTCGCTGGGCCTCCCCGCGGACGTGATGCGCCGCCGCGTCGAGGAGACCCTCGACCTGCTGGGCCTGGCCGGCCTGCGGGACCGTCCCGTCTCCACCCTCTCGGGCGGCCAGCGGCAGCGGGTCGCCATCGGCTCGGTCCTCACCCCGCACCCGCGGGTGCTGGTCCTGGACGAGCCGACCTCCGCGCTCGACCCGGCGGCGGCCGAGGAGGTCCTGGCGGTCCTCCAGCGCCTGGTCCACGACCTGGGCACCACGGTCCTCATGGCCGAACACCGCCTGGAGCGCGTCGTCCAGTACGCCGACCAGGTGATCCTGCTGCCGGGCCCGGGCGAGCCCCCGCTCCTCGGCACCCCGGCGGAGGTGATGGCGGTGTCCCCCGTCTTCCCCCCGGTGGTGGACCTGGGCCGTCTCGCCGGCTGGTCCCCCCTGCCGCTCACCGTCCGGGACGCGCGCCGCAGGGCGGCCCCGCTGCGAGAACGCCTGGCCGACCGGGAGCCCCGCCGGGACACGCCCCCGGTCCCCGCGCCGCCCCCGGCCGGCAGGCGCCTGTTCAAGCGCGCGGCGCCGGACGCCCCGTCCCCCGCGTACGTGGCCGAGGTCCGCTCCCTCGCCGTCCGCCGCGACCGCGTGCAGGCCCTGCGCCACGTCGACCTGACCGTCGTCCCCGGCGAGACCGTCGCCCTCATGGGCCGCAACGGCGCCGGGAAGTCGACGCTGCTCGGCGCGCTCGTCGGCCTCGTCGCACCGTCCGCCGGCTCGGTCCGCACCGGTGACGCGGTCCCCCACCGCACCCGCCCCCGCGACCTGGTGCGCCGCGTCGGCCTGGTCCCGCAGGAGCCGCGCGACCTGCTCTGCGCCGACACGGTCGCCGCGGAGTGCGCGGCCGCCGACCGGGACGCGGACGCGGAGCCGGGCACGTGCCGCGCCCTGCTGTCGGAGCTGCTCCCCGGGGTGGCCGACGACACCCACCCCCGCGACCTGTCCGAGGGCCAGCGCCTGACCCTCGCCCTGGCGGTGGTCCTGACCGCCCGCCCGCCCCTGCTCCTGCTGGACGAGCCGACCCGCGGCCTGGACTACGCGGCGAAGGCCCGCCTGGTGACGCTCCTGCGCGGGCTGGCCGCCGGGGGTCACGCGATCGTCCTGGCCACCCACGACGTCGAGCTGGCGGCGGAACTCGCCCACCGGGTGGTCCTGCTCGCCGAGGGCGAGGTGATCGCGGACGGTCCGGCGGCGGAGGTGGTCGTGGCGTCCCCGTCCTTCGCCCCGCAGGTGGCGAAGATCCTGGCCCCGCAGCACTGGCTCACGGTCTCCCAGGTCCGCGAGGCCCTGTCATGACCACCAAGGACACCGGCGGCACCGGTGCGCAGCGCCAGGCCCGGGCCGTCCGGCTGGGCCCGCGCTCGCTGGCGGCCCTGGCCCTGGTGAGCGCGGTGGGCGTGGCCGGCTTCGGCTGGCCCTTCCTCGCCCCGCCCGCCTCCGCCCTGAACGCCCACGCCCAGGACGCGCCGTGGCTCTTCGCGGGCCTCCTCGTCCTGCTGGTCGCGGTCGTGGCGGCGGCGATCTCGGAGTCCGGCCTCGGTCCGAAGGCGGTGGCGATGCTCGGCGTCCTGGCGGCGGCGGGCGCGGCGCTGCGGCCCATCGGCGCCGGGACGGCCGGCCTGGAGCCCATGTTCTTCCTCATGGTCCTCAGCGGCCGGGTCCTCGGCCCCGGCTTCGGCTTCGTCCTCGGCTCGGTGACGATGTTCGCGTCCGCCCTGCTCACGGGCGGGGTCGGTCCGTGGCTCCCGTTCCAGATGCTGGCGATGGGCTGGTTCGCGATGGGCGCGGGCCTGCTGCCGGGCCCGCACCGTCTGCGCGGCCGCGCGGAGCTCTGGATGCTCGCCGGGTACGGCTTCCTGGCGGCCTTCGCCTACGGCACGGTGATGAACATGGCGGGCTGGCCCTTCATGTCCGCCCTCGCCTCGAACATCGCCTTCGACCCGGACGCGGCGGTCCCCGCGAACCTGGCCCGCTTCCTGGCTTACTGCCTGGCCACGTCCCTCGGCTGGGACCTGGGCCGGGCGCTGGTCACGGTCGTCCTGACCCTCGCCCTCGGCGCCCCGGTCCTGCGGGCCCTGCGCCGGGCCACCCGGAGGGCGGCCTTCGAGGCGCCGGTCACATTCGCCCCTCCCCCTCCGTGAGGCCCCGCACGCGGTCCGTGACCGGGCCGGTGAACCACCCCACATGACGCGCGTCACGTACGAAGCGGGACCGTAGCCGCGGCACGGCGGCAGATCCCACCGTCCTGGGCGTCGCGGCCCCCGTCCCACGCGAACGCGATGCCCGATATGCGACCCCGGTTAGTAAAAGAGACCTTTGCGGGCAAACCGCTGATTTGTTTCTGTTGAGCCGTCGCCAGGCGCCGATGTGCCCTCCCGGGCCGCGGCGCCGACGCATGCCCCCGCCGCACACCACGCGGCATCGGCGTGCGCACCGCGACCACCCTGCTTCCGACCGAAAGGCCGCCTGTGTCCGCCGTTTCCCTCCTCCGCACCCTCGCCGCCCCGAAGAAGGCCGTTGCCGGTGCCGCCCTCGCCGCCACCGCCTGCGGCACGCTGATCGCCGCCGCACCCGCGCAGGCCGCGCCGACGACGGCCGCCTCGGCCCAGGCGACCGCGAAGCAGATGATCGGCGACTCGGCGCAGTACCAGTGCTTCTCGAACATCGTCCAGCACGAGAGCAGCTGGAACGTGACCGCCACCAACGCCTCCAGCGGCGCCTACGGCCTGGTCCAGGCCCTGCCGGCCTCCAAGATGGCCTCGGCCGGTCCCGACTGGAAGACCAACCCCGCCACCCAGATCAAGTGGGGTCTGGACTACATGAACAGCCGCTACGGCAGCCCCTGCGCCGCCTGGGACTTCTGGCAGACCAACCACTGGTACTGATCCGGGTCCCACACCCCCCGTACCGAAGGCGGCGGCCCCCCGATCCCCGGGGCCGCCGCCTTCGCCCTTCGGCGGGCCCGGACGGCACCACGCCGGGCCCGCGCTGCGGCACCGGACCCCCTCCCCGCTCAGCCGAGGACGAACGGGAGCCGCCCGGCGAGATCGCCCAGCGCGGTTCTCTCCCCAGCGGTCGGCGCACGGCGTCCCGTGCCGATCAGCAGTGCGTCCGCGTCGGAGAACGCGGCGGGGAACGCGGCCCCGGCGATCCGCTCCAGGGCCGTGCGGGCCACCGCGAGGGTGTCGGCGGGCGGTTCGGCGGCCGACGGCAGGTGCGCGATCAGGTCCAGGTGGTGCAGGGCCCATTCGAGGACGTACGCGGAGAGGTAGTCGCCGACGGTCAGGACCTTGTCCTGGGTGCTCACGCGGGCCGCGGGGTCGGCCAGTCCGGCGGCGCGTCCGGCTGCGGACCCCACGTCGTCCAGATGGAACCTGAGCAGCGCCGGGTCACCGTACGCGGCTGCCAGACGGGGGATCAGCGCGTCCAGCGGGTCCTCGCCGGTCGGCGGGTCGACCAGGTTCCAGTACGTGACCGCGTCCGCCGTCGGTTCGGTGTCGGCGGGTGTGACCAGCGTGATCAGGACGTCCTGTGCGTCGATGACCAGGTGGCACACCAGGTCCCGTACGAGCCAGCCCCTGCAGCCGGACGGGCGTTCGAAGTCCTCGTCCGGGAGGCCGGCGACTGCGGCGAGCAGCGCGGTCCAGGAACGCGAGAAGGGGTTCATCGCGACCCTTCAGCGGTCGTCCGGCTCAGGAAGGCGGCGGGGCGGGCGGTGGGGATCGGGCCCACCGGGTTCCCGGAGTCCCGGACGCCTGCGAGAGGGGGCTCGGCCGCCTCCGCGCGGTCGCCGCCTCGGTCGCCGCTGCAGCCGGACCTGCACCGGTTGATCTCCATGGCGTTCCTCCCTCACGCGCCGGACCGGCTCCGCCGCACCCTTGGGCGAGAGCCGGTGGGTGAGGTGGCCGTGGGGCCACCTCACCGCATCGGTCAGGGCATCCCGTGGGCCCCGGCCGTGAACGCCGCCGCCCCCTCTCCCCTCTCCTGCCGGGCGGATGCCCGGTACGCGTGGAACCCGGCCGCCGAGCAGCACGCGCGCCGGAGGCCGGGCCGCGGGTCCGCGTCCGGCGAGCACCGGATCAGCTCGGAGTGCGGTCCCTCTCCGGGGCCGGCGGCTCGCTGCGGGCCCCGGCGCCGGCGGCGGCACTGGACTCGCCACCGGTCTCGCCGGCGGTCTCGGCGCCGGCCTTGTCACCGGACTCACCGCCGGTCCCGCCACCGGCCGTGACCGCTCGGGCGCGCGGGCCCTGGAGCAGGTACGTCAGTCCGAAACCGGCGCCGACGACGACCGCGCCGCCCACCGCGTCCAGGATCCAGTGGTTGCCGGTGGCGACGATCGCGGCGGCCGTGAACAGGGGGTGGAGCAGGCCGAGCGCCTTCATCCACACCCTGGGCGCGATGATCGCGACGACCAGTCCGCACCACAGGGACCAGCCGAAGTGCAGCGACGGCATCGCCGCGTACTGGTTGGTGAGGGCGGTGAGCGTGCCGTAGTCGGGCTGGGAGAAGTCCTGCACGCCGTGGACCGTGTCGATGATCCCGAGGTCCGGCATCAGGCGCGGCGGGGCCAGCGGGTAGAGCCAGAAGCCGACCAGGGCGAGGAGGGTGGTGAAGCCGAGGCTCGCGCGGGCCCAGCGGTAGTCGACGGGGCGGCGCCAGTACAGCAGGCCGAGGACGGTGAGCGGGACCGCGAAGTGGAACGAGGTGTAGTAGAAGTCGAAGAAGTTCCGCAACCAGCCGATCTTCACCACGGCGTGGTTGACCGCGTGCTCGATGTCCAGTCCGAGCACGCGCTCGAGATCGAGGATCTGCTGTCCGTGTTCCTCGGCGCGGGCGCGGCCGGCCGAGTTGCTGCCGCCGGTCGCGGCGAGCCGGACCTTGGCGTACGCGGCGTACGTGACGCGGATCAGCAGGAGCTCGAGCAGCAGGTTCGGGCGGGTGAGCACCCGGCGCAGGAACGGCAGCAGCGGGACGAACGCGAAGCGGGCCGGCACCGGGTCGGCGTACCGGGTCGGGACGGGCGACCGGAAGTACGGCGAGGT
Organism: Streptomyces sp. Tu 3180; assembly: GCF_009852415.1. NCBI lineage: Bacteria > Bacillati > Actinomycetota > Actinomycetes > Kitasatosporales > Streptomycetaceae > Streptomyces > Streptomyces sp. Tu 3180. The sequence goes on from NZ_WOXS01000002.1 coordinate 2,641,193, forward strand.
GCGGGACAGGAACGGGACGGCGGTGGCGGCGGCCAGGGCGGCGAGGAGGACGACGTTGTCGCGCAGCGGGTGGAGCGCGGCCAGGTTCGGCAGCATCATCCTGGCGGGCAGCGTCATCACCAGGACGACGGCGACGGGCCACACCGGCCGGTCGGAGGCGCGTCTGCCGACCCGGCCGACGGCCGTGAGGAGCACCCACAGCAGCTGGTGCTGCCAGGCGGTCGGGGAGACGACGATGGCGGCGCAGCCGGTGACGGCGACGGCGAGCAGCAGCTGGCCGTCGTGGGCGTAGCGGACGGCGCGGCGCAGGGCGAGGACCACGACGGCGGCGCCGAGCAGCAGGAAGAGGGCGATCTCGAGGGGGCCTTCCAGGCCGAGCCGGAGCAGGGCGCCGTGCAGGGACTGGTTGGCGAGGTCGTCGGCGGGTCCGCCGAGGCCGACGCCCGCCATGTGGTGGACCCAGTAGGTGTGGGAGTCCTGCGGCATGGCGGCCCAGGCGAGCGCGGTGGCCGCGGCGAAGGTGACGCCCGTGGCGGCGGCGGCCCGGCGGCGGCCGGTGAACCACAGCAGCGGCGCGAAGAGCAGCAGGGTGGGCTGGAGGGCCGCCGCGACGCCGATCAGGACGCCGCCGGCCCGCTGGCCGCGTGCGGCGAAGCAGCCCAGCAGGACCAGGAGGACCGGGATGATGCTGGTCTGGCCGAGCCACAGGGTGTTGCGCACCGGCAGGGACAGCACGAGCAGACTGACGGCGACCGGGGCGGCCAGCAGCGCGGTGCGCCGGCCGACCGGCCGGGGCAGGGCGCGGGCGGCGATCACGCCGAGGGCGACGACCAGCAGCAGCGTGCCGAAGGTCCAGCCCCAGCCGAGCGCCTGCTCGGCCGAGCGGACGAGGGGTTTGAGGACGAGCCCGCCGAAGGGGGTGCCGGTGAAGCGGGTGGAGTCGTAGAGGGAGCCGCTGACGTGCAGCACGCCCTCCGGGCCCACCCAGGTCTCCAGGTCCGTCAGCCGCTCCCCGCGCGGGGTGCTCAGGACGACGGCCACCTGTCGTACCGCGAGGACGGCGGCGAGCAGCCACAGTCCGAGACGGGCTGCTCGCAGCCGCGTCCGGGGGCCGTCGCCGGCCGTCGCCCCTAACGCCTCCACCGGTCGCCCGCTGTGCTCCGCATTCGCCACGCCTCGTCGGCCTCCCGCCCCGTCCGCCCACGCCTTCCGTGTGGGGGTGCGCCCCGTGAATCCTGTGAGGCCCGCACCGCCCCTGGAGAGAGACGCGGGCAACCCCCGCGTCACCTGACGTCCCTCTCGCTTTTGTCCGGATGACGATAGACCGCAGGGAGCCGGGTTGTTCTCCGGCCGCGCGAGATGAATCACAGTGAACGGCCGGCCGGGGCGCCGCGGGGAGGGACTGCGGTCCTGCGTACGCCACATTTAGATGCTGTATGCAACTAAATGCGTACGACCCGTAAGGGGAGCGTCAGTGCCTATCGTCGCTCTTCCGGCCCGCCCGACAGCGCCGCCGCGCGGACCCGTCCCTGTCCCCGTCGAAAGGTAGGCGAGCGAAGTCTTGACGACTGCCCAAGTCGCCGCTTCCCCGTCCTCGCACACGCCGCGGAAGACCGGCACCGCGCCGACGCACGGCCCCACCGCCCCCACCGTCACCGACCCCGCGCTCGTCCGGCGCGCCGTGAAGGCGGCGGCGCTCGGCAACGCGATGGAATGGTTCGACTTCGGTGTCTACAGCTACATCGCGGTCACGCTCGGCAAGGTCTTCTTCCCCTCGGGCGACCCCACCGCCCAGCTGCTGTCCACGTTCGGCGCCTTCGCCGCGGCCTTCCTGGTCCGCCCGCTCGGCGGCATGGTCTTCGGCCCGCTCGGCGACCGCGTGGGGCGGCAGAAGGTCCTCGCCCTCACGATGATCATGATGGCGGCGGGCACCTTCGCCATCGGCCTCATCCCCTCCTACGCCGCGATCGGCGTCGGCGCCCCGGTCCTGCTGCTGGCCGCCCGCCTGGTGCAGGGCTTCTCCACCGGCGGCGAGTACGCCGGCGCGTCCACCTTCATCGCCGAGTACGCCCCCGACAGGCGGCGCGGCTTCCTCGGCAGCTGGCTGGAGTTCGGCACGCTCGCCGGGTACATCGGCGGCGCGGGCCTGGTCACCCTGATGACCGCGCTGCTCTCCTCGGAGGACCTGCTGTCCTGGGGCTGGCGCATCCCGTTCCTGATCGCGGGCCCGATGGGCATCATCGGCCTCTACCTGCGCATGCGCCTGGAGGAGACGCCGGCGTTCGCGGCCGAGGTCGAGAAGGCGGAGAGCAGCCGCCCGAAGGTGCCGCTGCGCGAGACGGTGGCCGGCCAGTGGCGGGCGCTGCTGCTGTGCGTGGGCCTGGTGCTGGTCTTCAACGTCACCGACTACATGCTGCTGTCGTACATGCCGAGCTATCTCACCAGCGAGCTGGGCTACGACGCGACGCACGGTCTGCTCGTGGTCCTCGGCGTGATGGTGCTGATGATGATCGTCCAGCCGTTCGCCGGTGCGCTGACCGACCGGATCGGCCGCCGCCCCGTGATCGCGGCCGGGTGCGCCGGGTTCCTGGTGCTGTCCGTCCCGGCGCTGCTGCTGATCCGCGACGGCGGCCTGCTCGCGGTCGCCGTCGGCATGGGCGCCCTCGGCCTGCTGCTGGTGTGCTTCACCGCGGCCATGCCCTCCGCGCTTCCGGCGCTGTTCCCGACGCGCGTGCGCTACGGCTCGCTGTCGATCGGCTTCAACGTCCCGGTGTCCCTGTTCGGCGGCACGACCCCGCTGGTGGTCACGGCCCTGATCGGCGCGACCGGCGACATGATGATGCCCGCCTACTACATGATGGCGGCGGCCGTGATCGGCGGGTTCGCGGTGTGGCGCATGGCGGAGTCGGCGGGACGCCCGCTGCCGGGTTCGCCGCCGTCGCTGGAGACCGGGACACGCCGGGAGAACGCCTGACGGGGCACGGGCACACCACGTATCTTCGTCAGCGGTATTAGTTAGACAGGCTAACCAGCCGTACGGAAGGTACAGGTGCATGAGCGAGCCGCGGCTCTGGCACGAAGTGGACGACTACTTCACCGCCCGCCTCCTGCCCGACGCCCTCGAGGACGACGCCCTGGCGGCCGCCCTGCGCGACAGCGAGGCCGCCGGCCTGCCGCCCATCGCCGTGTCGCCCGTCCAGGGCAAGCTGCTCCAGCTCCTCGCCCAGGTGCAGGGCGCCCGGCACATCCTGGAGATCGGCACGCTCGGCGGCTACAGCACCATCTGGCTGGGCCGCGCCCTCCCGGCCGACGGGCGGCTGATCTCCCTGGAGCACGACCCCCGGCACGCCGAGGTCGCCGTCCGCAACATCGCCCGCGCGGGACTCGACCAGCAGGTCGAGGTGCGGGTGGGCGCGGCGCTGGAGTCGCTGCCCGGGCTGGCCGACGAGAACCCGCCCCCGTTCGACCTCGTCTTCATCGACGCGGACAAGGTCAACAACCCGCACTACATGGAGTGGGCCCTGAAGCTCACCAGCACGGGCAGCCTGATCGTCCTGGACAACGTCGTGCGGGGCGGCCGGGTGGCCGATCCCGGCAACACCGACCCGGACGTGGTCGGCACCCGCGCCGCCCTCGACATGATCGGCAGCCACCCGCGGCTGAGCGGTACGGCGATCCAGACGGTCGGCGCCAAGGACTACGACGGCTTCGCGCTGGCCCGGGTGCTCCCCTAGGGGCGTCCGGGCTCCCCGGGGCGTCCGGGTCTTCCGGGAGCGCCCGGGGCCTCGTCTCACACCTCGTGGTAGAAGCCCACGTTGACGCTGCGCGGGGCGCTGCGGTCCTGGACGACGACCTCGCCGCTGCCGCCCCGGGGCAGCGCCACGGTGCCGCCGTAGGCGACCGGGTGGGTGTGCTCCCCGAGGGTCAGCCGGACCTCGGAGGACGGCTCGGGCAGCGAGCCGCGCAGCCAGGTCAGCTGCCAGGTGCCGTCCGGCAGGCACTGGAACTCCAGGTGGACCCGGGAGACGAACAGCCAGTCGTCCGGCGTGGAGAGCCGGCACACCGACTTGTCCCGGCCCACCCGCAGCACGGCGCCCGGCTCGCTGGGCGCGTCGGCCATGAGCATGCCGGCCGTGGCGCCCGCTTCCGCCGCGGACACGGCGGCCATGGTGAGTTCGAGCACGTGCGCTCCTCCTGAGACGTCCTGGCGGGCCGGGAGGGCCCGGGACCGGCGGTGGCCGAAACGGCCCGGTGCGGCGGCCGGGTCGGCTCGCTGCCGCCGCATGATAAAACGCCCGGGTCCGCGGTGTCCGGCACAATGGCCTCATGACCGAGCGAAAGCCACCCGGCGTCGGCTTCGAGTCCTGGGTCGACAAGCAGATCCGCGACGCCGAGTCCCGCGGGGAGTTCGACCGGTTGCCGGGGGCGGGCCGACCGCTCCCGCGTGACGTGGAGACCACGTACGACGAACTGTGGTGGGTCAAGCGGAAGATGGCCCGCGAGGGCATCTCCGTGCTCCCGCCGACGCTGGCCCTGCGCAAGGAGGCCGAGGACGCGCTGGAGGCGGCCCTCGCGGCCCCCTCGGAGCGGATCGTGCGGAAGATCCTCACGGAGATCAACGGCAGGATCCGCGACATGATGTTCAAGCCACCGCCCGGCCCCCCGCTGGGCAAGAAGCCGTACGACGTCGAGGACGTCGTACGGCAGTGGCGGGAGCGCCGGGCGGCGGGCGGGTCAGACGCGTAGCAGCCGCTCCGTCAGCTCGCGGTAGTCCCGCAGGGCGAGCCGCAGCTGCTCGGTGTCGGTCGCCGCGGCGCTCCCGCCGTCGGCGGCCCTGCCAGGACCGGCGCAGGGTGCGGCGGCGTTCGCTCACCGCGTCCGTGAGGCGCTCGGTGAGCTCCTGCAGGAGGTGGTCGGCCTCCTCGACGGCGCCCCGCGGCCCGTCGACGAAGCCGGCCATGGCGTGCTGCAACCGCGTGGCGAACCGGTCGCCGTCGTGGTGCGTGAGGAGACGCCGCTCCGGGGTCTCCCCGCCGTCGTGGCCCGGACCGGGGGTCCGCTCCGGGGCGTGGTGCCCGGTGCCGCCGTCCGGGATGCCGTCGGCCCGCGGGTGAGCGGCGGCCGACGGGCTCTCACCACCCGCGCCGGGGGCGCCCGCAGTGGCTCCGAAGGCACCTCCGGTGGCTCCGGGGGTGCCCCCGGTGGTTCCGGGAGCGCCCGTGGTGGCTCCGTGGGCGCCCGTGGTGGCTCCGTGGGCGCCCGTGGTGGCTCCGTGGGCGCCCGTGGTGGTTCCGGTGTTCTCGAGGGGCAGTTCCTCGCCGGGGCGTCGAGTCGCGTCGGGCATCTCGCTCAGCTCTCCTTCGCCTGGCGCCGGTGGAACACCGACGGCGTGTGGTGGCCGCGGCCGGCCGGGGACCGGCGTGCGCCGTCCGCGTCGGCGCGGTGGCGGCCGTGGTCATGGGCGGACGGCCGGACCAGCTCGTCGAACAGGGCACGGGCCTCGACCATGGCCTCGCGCATCTCCTCGGTGCCCGCGCCGCCGCCGTCCTGCGCGCCCCTGGCACGTGCCTGGGCCACCCGGTGCACGCGCCGGTAGCCCTCGACGTGGTGCGCGTGGTGCACGGACAGCGCGGCGAGCTGGTCCTCGTAGTGCCCGCCGTCGGGGAAGCCCTTGGCCCCGGCCAGTTCGGCGAGCAGCCGGTCCGCCTCGGCGACCGCCTCGCCGGGCGAGTCGACGAACCGCTCCTGCGCGGCCGTCCAGCGCGCCTCGTACTGCTCCCGTTCGACGGCCTCCAACGGCCGCTCCCGCAGGTCGCCGTGGCGCTCCACGCGCTCGGCGAGTTCCCGCTCGGCGGCCTTGGTGTCCCCGTCGTGCCGGGCGACGGCCCGCTCGTACTCGGGCCCGAAGCGCCGCTTCAGGTTCGCGCCGCGCCGCGGGCCGCGGGCACGCATCACCAGGACGGCCGCGGCGACGAGCACGACAATCACGATCAAAGCAATGATCAGGCCAGTTGACATGAATGCCTTCCGGGTTCTCGGCCCAACCGGCACTCCTCGCGAGCCGGTTCGCCTATCGGGTTGCCCGAAGGTTCACCCACAAACAGTCCCGAACCGCCACCGGACCGGCACGGTACAAGTGCGGTGCGGGCGTGGCATATTCGCTTGCGCGCCCACCGCGGGCCCGGCCGAGAATGCGGGCATGGCCTGGACCCTCGCCCCGGAACCGCACGACTCCCCCGTCGCCGCCGCGCTCTGGCGGGCGTACTACACGGAGGTCAGCGACCGCTGGTACCTGCTGCACGAGGGGCGCCGGACCGATCCCGGGGAACTGGAGCGCGGGATCGCGGCGGAACCGGGCGACGACCTCGTGCCGCCGAGGGGGCTGCTGCTGGTCGCGCGGTACGCGGGGGAGCCGGCCGGCACCGCGGGCGTCCGGCTGCTGGACGACGCGACCGCCGAACTCACCCGGGTGTTCCTCCGCGAGGGGATGCGGGGCAGGGGCGGTGCGGCGCTGCTGGTGCGGGCCGCCGAGGACGCGGCCCGCTCCCTGGGCGCCACCCGGATGGTCCTCGACACGCGCGGGGACCTCGTCGAGGCCCGGGCCCTGTACGCCCGGCTCGGCTACGCGGAGACCGAGCCGCACAACGCCGCCCCGTACGCCGAGCACTGGTTCGCCAGGGACCTCACCCGGCCCGCGTGACCGGGCGCTCGTGGTGCGGGCGTTCCGCCCGCGAGCCGCACAGCTCGTCGTTCAACTCGTGCACCAACTGCACGAGGTCGGTCGGGCGGTCCGGTCCCCACCAGTCGCCGAGCAGTTCGGCCAGGGAGTCCTCCCGCGCCCGGGCCAGCCGCTCCGCCACCTCGCGGCCCTCGCCGGTCAGGACCAGGTCGAGGCCCTGGCGCACGGCGAGGTGCCGTATCTCGAGCTGGCGGGCGGCCTCGATGACGGCGTTCATCGGGACGGGGCCGCGCTCGGCGAGCACGGCCGGTTCCACCGCGCCGTACCTCCTGATCCGCAGCAGCAGCCAGCTCGCCGCGGGCAGCAGGTCGTAGCCCGCGCGCGCGGTGATCCTCTGGTAGATCTCGCGCCGTCCCTCCCGGCTGCCGAGCAGCGACAGCGCGCGGCACACCTCGTCGTACGACGACCGCTCCACGGGGTTGCTGGCCAGCGTCTCGGTGGCGTCGGGCGCGGTGACCGAGGCGCGCAGCCGGTCCTCCTTGAGGAACCAGGCCAGCAGGAAGCCGAGGAGGGCGACGGGAGCGGCGTACAGGAAGACGTCGGTGATGGCGGAGGCGTAGGCGTCGAGGGCGGAGGCGCGCAGCGCGGGCGGCAGGGCGGCGATGCCGCGCGGGTCGGCCTCCAGCGCGTCGGCGGAGACGCCGGGCGGCAGCCGCGCGCCGCGGAGGGCGTCCGTGAGTTCGTCGCCGAGGCGGCCGGCGAAGACCGTGCCGAAGATGGCGACGCCGAAGGAGGCGCCGATGGACCGGAAGAAGGTCGCGCCGGAGGTGGCGACGCCGAGGTCCTCGTAGGGGACGGCGTTCTGCACGATCAGCACCAGGACCTGCATCACCAGGCCGAGCCCGAAGCCGAGGACGAAGAAGAAGAGGCTCGTCACGGCGGTGGAGCTGTGCGCGTCGAGCTGGTGGAGCAGCAGCAGCCCGAGGGTGGTGACGGCGGTGCCCGCGACGGGGAACACCTTCCAGCGGCCGGTGCGGCTGACGATCTGCCCGGAGCCGGTGGAGGCCAGCAGGATGCCGGCCACCATCGGCAGCATGTGCACGCCGGACATGGTCGGGGTGACGCCCTGGACCACCTGGAGGTAGGTCGGCAGATAGGTCATCGCGCCGAACATGGCGAAGCCGATGATGAAGCTGATCACGGCGGAGAGCGTGAAGGTGCGCACGCGGAACAGCTTGAGCGGCAGCACCGGTTCGGCGGCCCGCCGCTCGACGGCCACGAAGGCGACGGCGAGGACGGCGCCCAGCACCGCGAGTCCGGCGATCTGCGGCGAGTCCCAGGCCCAGGTGGTGCCGCCGAGGGAGGCGACCAGGACCAGACAGGTGGCGACGGAGGCGATGAGGAGGGTGCCGAGGTAGTCGATGACGTGCCGGGTCGCCCTGCGCGGGATGTGCAGCACCGCCGCGATCACGCCGAGCGCGACGACGCCGACGGGCAGGTTGACGTAGAACACCCAGCGCCAGCTCAGGTGCTCGGTGAACAGCCCGCCGAGCAGCGGCCCGAGGACGCTGGTCGTGCCGAAGACCGCGCCGAACAGGCCCTGGTAGCGGCCGCGTTCGCGGGGCGGGACGAGGTCCCCGACGATCGCCATCGACAGCACGATCAGCCCGCCGCCGCCCAGCCCCTGGAGCGCGCGGAACGCGATCAGCTGGGACATGTCCTGCGCCGCGCCGCACAGCGCCGAGCCCACCAGGAAGATCACGATGGCGGTCTGGAAGAGTTTCTTGCGCCCGTACTGGTCGCCGAGCTTGCCCCACAGCGGGGTCGCCGCGGTGGAGGCCAGCAGGTAGGCGGTGACCACCCAGGACAGGTGCTCCAGGCCGCCCAGCTCGCTGACGATGGTGGGCAGCGCGGTGGCCACGATGGTCTGGTCGAGGGCGGCGAGCAGCAGGCCGAGCAGCAGTGCGCCGATCGAGACGAGGACGTTGCCGGACACCTGCTCCCCGGCACCGGCGGTGCGGGCCGGCGGTGCGGCGCCGGGCGAGGGCCGCGCGTTGTCCGCCTCCGGCGTCGTTCCCTGCGCGTCCCCGGCCATGAAGACCTCCCCAGGTTCTCGTTCCCCCCTCCATCGTGATCGGTGTGTCCCGTTATGGCCTGCCGAGTCCTGGCGGAAGCCTGCATTCCGGGGGCGTGCGCACCGATCTGTGAAGAAGATCTGCATAATCTCTGGAGTTCGCGAGGGGAGGGACGACACGTGGAACAGCCGAACGGGAACCCGTGCCCGGAGTGCGGTGCGCCCAGGCACAGGGACAACACGCCGTCCTGCGCCTGCACCCTCCGCGCGTCCGACGCCCTCCGCGACGCCCGCACGGCACAGGCGGCCGCGGCGGAGGACTTCGACCCGCTGCGCATACGGCCGTACGTCGAGCTGGACGGCGGGACGGCGGGGGACACACCGGACGCGCCGGACCGTGCGCCGGAGGGCGCGCCGGGTGCTGCGCCGGGTGGTGCGCCGGACGGCGGGCGGGAAAACGGGAAGGCGCAGGGCGGGCAGGACGTCACCGCGGAGTCCGGGGTGCCGCGGGCGGCCGACGCGACCATGCCGCTGCGCGCCGTCACCCCGGACGCCGCGGGCGCTCCCGACGCGTCCGGCGCCCACGCCCCCACCGGCACGCCGGCTCCGGCCGGCTCCCCCGGCGCCGGCGCACCGGACGCCGGGAGTCCCACGTCCGTGCTTCCCGCACCGCTCGCGCCGCCCGCCACCGAGCCGAGCGCCGCGGACCTGCACCTGTTCGAGAGCGGGCACCCGCACCCGTCCGAGGCCGCCCCGGCCGTGGACGACACCACGGACCGGGCGGCCGCTCCCGCGCCCCGGCGGCGCCGCACCGCCCTGCTCGCGGCCGCCGGGGCCGTCGTCGCCGTGGTGGGCGCGGCCGGGTGGGCGAGCGGGCTGTTCTCCTACGAGACGCCGTCCCGGGACGACGCGCCGCCGCAGGACATCAGGGCGGGCGTGCCGGACCCCTCGTCCGCCGCGCCGTCCGCGGCACCGGCGACGAGCGCGTCCTCCGCCGCGCCGGCCTCCGCCTCACCGTCGCCCTCGACGTCCGCGAGCGCGAGCCCGTCGGCCTCCCCGTCACCCTCGGCGTCCAGCGCCGCGCCGAGCCCGTCCGAGCCGGCCGAACCGTCCGCGACCCCGGCGAGCACCGCGCCCGCCGACTCCCCCGAGGAGACGGACGAGGACGACCGCGACACCACCGGCCCCGTCCTGAGCCGCGGCGACCGGGGCCCGGAGGTCACCGAACTCCAGCTGCGCCTGCGCCAGCTGTACCTGTACAACGACGACATCAACGGCCAGTTCACCCACCGCCTGGAGGACGCCCTGCGCAACTACCAGTGGTCCCGCGGCCTCCAGGACGAGCTGAGCGTGTACGGCCCCGCGACCCGCGCCCGGCTGGAGTCGGAGACCCGGGAGCCGTAGGGGGCGTCCCCGGCGCCTCGGGGGCCGGAGGCCGGCAGGCCCGGAGCCCGCAAGGCCCGGGTGGTCCAGGAGACCCGAAAGCCCGGGCGGGGGCCCGGGCACGGTGTCGGCGCGCACGGGGCCCGTGACGGGATCCCGTCACCCGGATCCCGTCACGCCGATTCCGTCACGTGCAGCCGGATCGTGCCGTCGGGCCCGGCCTCCACCCGTACCTGGGTCAGGTCCCGCACGACCACGTCCGGCCGGTGGAGGCCGGCCCGCGGGCCGACGCCCACGACCCGCATCCCGGCGGCGCGGCCCGCGGCGATGCCGGCGCCGGAGTCCTCGAAGACCACGCAGTCGGCGGGGTCGACGCCCAGTTCCGCCGCGCCCTTCAGGAAGCCCTCGGGGTCCGGCTTGCTCGCGCCGACGGACTCCGCGGTCACCCGCACCGCGGGCAGGTCCAGCCCGGCGGCGGCCATCCGGGCGGTGGACAGGGCGACGTCGGCGGAGGTCACGAGCGCGTGCGGCAGCCCGTGCAGCGAGGCGAGGAAGGCGCGGGCGCCGGGGATCTCGACGACGCCCTCGGTGTCCGCCGTCTCCTCGGCGAGCATGCGCGCGTTGTCCGCGTGGTTCTGCCGCATCGGCCGGTCCGGCAGCAGCAGCGCCATCGACGCGTACCCCTGGCGCCCGTGCACGACCTTCATGACCTCGTCCCCGTCGAGCCCGTGCCGCTCGGCCCAGCGGCGCCAGACGCGTTCGACCGCGGCGTCGGAGTTGACGAGCGTGCCGTCCATGTCCAGCAGGAGGGCGCGGGCGGTGAGTACGGCGGTGGCCGTCATCGGCAGCTCCAAGGCACGGAGGGAGGGCGCGGGCGGGAGCCCGGGCGGCTGTCGGGCGCGGGGGCCCGGGAGGGCACCGGGCGCGTGACCCGGGGTACAAGGCGGCCCCGCCCGCCGGTCAGGGAAAACGGGCGGGGACCACTTTGTTCATCCACGGTACAAAACAAACCCGGCATCCCGCCACCGCCTTCGCCGACCGTTCACCGAGACTTCGGCCACCCGTCGCCCCCACCGGCCCGCACGGCGGGCCGTCACCCGGCGATCGCCTCCCACAGGCTCCACACGCCGAGGCCCAGCATCAGCAGCGCCGCGATCTGCGTGATCAGCCGCAGCGGGACCCGCTTCATCAGCGCCTTCCCGCCGACGATGCCGAGCCCGGCCACCGCCCACAGCGCGAGCACCGCGCCCAGGCCGACGGAGAGCGGGTCGTCGTAGCGGGCGGCGAGGTTGGCCGTCATGATCTGGGTCAGGTCGCCGAACTCGGCGACGAGGATCAGCATGAAGCCCGCCCCGGAGACCTTCCAGAAGCTCTGGTCCTGCGGCTTGCGGACCTCCTCCTCGCCCTCGTCCTTCTTCAGCAGCAGCATCGCCGCGCCGCCCAGGAAGAGCACACCCGTGAGCGCGTGCACGATCTGCTGGGGCAGCAGCGTGAGCACGCTCCCGGCCGCCACCGCCAGCGCGACGTGCAGCGCGAAGGCGGCGGCGACGCCGGCGAAGACGTAGGAGGCCCGGTAGCGGGTGCCGAGGACGAGGCCGGCGAGCGCGGTCTTGTCGGGCAGTTCGGCGAGGAAGACGACGCCGAAGACGACGGCCGTCACGGTCAGGCTGATCAACGGTTCCTCAATCGGTCGGGGCTGCCCCGCCGAGAGTGCTGTGCGATTCCACGGGACACCTCGGCACGGCAGCACACGCGGCACCCGTGCCGTACGGCACGGGCGTGCACTGCTTGCCGAAGGTCTCGCTGGCCGACCTCGCACGAGGTCCGCCTCCGGGCGCCGGCTCAGGCTGGCTGAGCAGTGTGTCGACGGTCCGGCGAAGAGCTACTCCCCTTCTGCGCCGTCCATGGTACGCGAGACCTCCGCCGGCCCGGGACGCGGAAACTTCACAACCGAACCATAGACATGTCATGGACGCGTCACTAACTTCTCACCGGACACACCCCTCCCCGCAACGCGGAGTGGTGAGCATTGCCCTGCTCGCGCTCCAGCACCCTCACTCCACAAGGGAGTTCGCATGCCGAAGTTCTACGCGCGTCGACGGATCAGCATAGTCGCGGCACTCACCGGCCTCATAGCCTCCGTCGGACTGCTCAACGGCCCGAGCGCGTCCGCCGCCCTCCCCACCCCGATCAGCGGCTCCACCGCCCGCAGCTACCTCGCCACCCTCCCCGTGGCCGCCGAGGACCGCACGGGCTACAACCGCGACCTGTTCCCCCACTGGATCACCATCAGCGGCTCCTGCAACACCCGCGAGACCGTCCTCAAGCGCGACGGCTCCAACGTGCAGACGGACTCCGCCTGCTACGCCACCAGCGGCAGCTGGTACTCCCCGTACGACGGCGCGACCTGGTACGCCGCCTCCGACGTCGACATCGACCACCTCGTGCCGCTCGCCGAGGCCTGGGACTCCGGCGCCGACTCCTGGACCACCTCGCGCCGGCAGGCCTTCGCCAACGACCTGACCCGCCCGCAGCTCCTCGCCGTCACGGACGACGTCAACCAGGCCAAGGGCGACCAGGACCCGGCCACCTGGATGCCCTCGCGCACGACCTACCGCTGCACCTACGTGCGCGCCTGGGTCCAGGTGAAGTACTACTACGGCCTGTCGGTGGACCCGGCCGAGAAGTCCGCCCTGCAGAACCACCTCGCGAACTGCTGAGTGCCGTAATCCCCCCGCCGCCCTCCGTCGCTGCGTACCGTACGGGGCGACGGAGGAAGGGGTCACCATGGCCGGATTGCGGCTCGGGCCGCTGCTGAGGTACGTCGACGGCTCGTCCGCGACCGTGTGGGTCGAGACGAGCCGCCCGGGCACCGCCGAGGTGCGCTGCGCGGACGGGGCCGGCGGGACCGCCGGCACCTTCCGGATCGCCGGGCACCACTACGCGCTGGTCGAGGTGACCGGCCTGTCCCCGGGCACGGCCACGCCGTACGAGGTGTTCCTGGACGGCACCCGGGTCTGGCCGCCGGCCGAGGACCCCTTCCCGTCCCTGCCGCCCTCCGTCATCCCCACCCCGGGCTCCGACGACCAGGCGCGCATCGCCTTCGGCTCCTGCCGCTGGGCCTCCCCGCCCACCGGTGAGCACGACCCCGTCGGCCCCGACGCCCTGGACACCCTGGCGGCACGCATCGTCGCGGACCCGGACGGCGAACGGCCCGACGTCCTGATCCTCCTGGGCGACCAGGTGTACGCCGACGAGACCTCCGACGCCACCCGCGAGTGGCTCGCCGCCCGCCGCGACCTGAACGAGCCCCCGGGCAGCCAGGTGGCGGACTACGAGGAGTACACCCACCTCTACTACGAGTCCTGGCTCGACCCGCAGGTGCGCTGGCTGCTGTCCACCGTCCCCACCTGCATGATCTTCGACGACCACGACATCATCGACGACTGGAACACCTCCGCCTCCTGGGTCGAGGACATGCGCGCCACCTCGTGGTGGCGGGACCGCCTGCTCGGCGGCCTGATGTCGTACTGGGTGCACCAGCACCTGGGCAACCTCTCCCCCGCCGAGGCGGCGGCGGACCCGCTGTACGCGGCCGTGCGCGGGAGCGCCGACGGCACGGACGCGCTGCGCGCCTTCGCCGCGCGGGCCGAGGCGGACGCCGCCACCGTGCGCTGGAGCTACCGGCGCGACTTCGGGCGGGTGCGGCTGGTGATGGTGGACAGCCGCGCGGCCCGCGTCCTGGCGGAGGGCGAGCGCTCCATGCTCGACCCCGGGGAGGCGGCCTGGCTGCGCGAACAGGTCCTCGACGGGCGCGGTTCCTACGACCACCTCCTGATCGGCACCTCCCTGCCCTGGCTGCTGCCGCACCTGGTGCACGACATCGAGGGATGGAGTTCCGTGCTGTGCCGGGGCGACAAGGGCGCCCGCTGGGCGCGGCTCGGGGAGAGGCTGCGGCGCGGGGCGGACCTGGAGCACTGGGCGGCGTTCCCGGATTCCTTCGCCGACCTGGCGGAGCTGATCGCCGAGGCCGGCACCGGACCCGGGGCGCCGGCGACGGTGTGCGTGCTCTCCGGCGACGTCCACCACGCCTACGTGGCCGAGCCGAGCTGGCCGGGGCGGGCCGGGCCCGACGCCCGGGTGGTGCAGCTGACCTGCTCCCCCGTGCACAACTCCATCCCCCGGTCGATGAGGCTCGGCTTCCGTTTCGGCTGGAGCGCCGCCGCCCGGCGGCTCGGCGGTGTCTTCGCGCGGCACGCCGGTCTCGGCCGGCCGCCGGTCACCTGGCGCAAGACGGACGGACCGTGGTTCGGCAACCAGCTCATGACGCTGACGACCCGGGGGCGTTCGGCGGTGCTGCGGCTGGAGCACACCCGCGAGGAGGAGGCCGGGGCGCGCCTCAGGACGGTGATGGAGACCCGGCTGAGCCGGTGAGCCCGCCGGGAAACCTGTGTGCCGCCTGTGCGGGGAGGTGTGTATTCGGTCACGCCGTTGAACATGACGCCGCGGTGGCGGCCGTATTCACGTGCGGCGGCGGACGCGCGAACGCCGCGGACCGAGGCGAACCCATGGCCAAATGTTGAACTTGCAAGCAATAGTTAGGGACACCTAACGTGAGGGTCGACTCGGTTCCGTCCCCCGGACCGGTCCCATCCGGGGGCCGGCCTGACCGAAGGAGACCCCCCCACATGACCGGACGCCTCAACAGCGCCCAGCCGTATGCCCTGGGCCTGTTCCGCATGGTCGTCGGGCTGCTGTTCGCCTGCCACGGCGCCGTCTCCCTGTTCGGCGCGCTCGGCGGCGTGGACGGCGACGGCGGCACCCTCGAGACCGGCGCCTGGCCCAACTGGTACGCGGCCCTGATCGAGCTCGTCTGCGGCAGCCTGGTCCTGCTCGGCCTCGGCACCCGCGCCGCCGCGTTCCTGTCGTCCGGCGCGATGGCGTACGCGTACTTCAAGGTCCACCAGCCCGAGGCCCTGTGGCCGATCGAGAACAACGGCGAGGGCGCGGCCCTGTACTGCTGGGCCATGTTCCTGCTGGTGTTCACCGGCTCCGGGGCCTTCGGCCTGGACCGGCTGTTCGCCAGGCACTCGCCGGCGGAGGGCGGGCAGCCGGCGGACCAGGCCCGCGTGGCGGTCTGACCGGCACCGGAGGGTGTCCTTCCCGGCCCGGGGAGGACACCCTCCGCCGTTCGCCCGGGCGGCGGCCCCGAACGCCCTCCGCAAGACGGCGAACTCCCGGCACCGGACGCGTGAACCCCCCGTGACGCTTCCGTCACACCTCACGCGTACGCTGTATGGCTGTCAACGGTCACTCCTGCCGCTCCCCCCGCGACATCGCGGCACGGTCTGGCCCACGGGGGAGCACGGGGAGTTCGGGTGGAGAGTTTCGGGTCGCTGATCGGCAGCCCGTGGATCTACGCGGTGGTGGCCCTCTCGGTCCTGCTCGACGTGTTCCTGCCGGTCCTGCCCAGCGGAGTCCTGGTGATCACCGCGGCCACGGCGGCGGCCGCGGGGACGGCGACCGACGTGCTCGACATCCTGGCGCTCACCCTCTGCGCCGCCACCGCCTCCGTCCTGGGAGACGTGGTCGCCTGGCGCCTCGCCTGGCGCGGCGGCCCCCGCCTGGACCGGGCGATCGCCCGCTCCCGGCGGCTGACCCGCGCGCAGGAACGTCTCGGCGCGGCGCTGGCCCGGGGCGGCGGCGCCCTCGTCGTCCTCGCCCGCTTCGCCCCGGCGGGCCGCTCGCTCGTCTCCCTCGGCGCCGGCGCCGCACGCCGCCGCGCCCGCGAGTTCCTCCCCTGGTCGGCCCTGGCCGGCCTGTCCTGGGCCGCGTACAGCGTGGCCCTCGGCTACTTCGGCGCCCACTGGCTCGGCGCGACCTGGCTGGCGACGGCGGTGTCGGTGGGCGCGCTGTTCGGGGCGGGGGCGGGGGCGGCGTTCCTGGTGCGGAGGCGGCCTCGGCCCTCGGAGGCCTCGTAGGGCCCCGGGGGACCAGGGGGCAGGTCCCGGGGCCGGGGCTCCGGGGGCCGTGCGGCGGAGTCCGCCCGGCCGCGGCCCCGGCGCTCCACGGTGCGCTACCCCGCCTGCCGGGCCGCGGCGCCCCGTACCTCCAGACCGTCCAGCAGCTCGGCGGTGGCCTCGGCGATCGCGTCCACGGCCCGGTCGAAGACCTCGCGGTTGTGGGCGGCCGGCGCCCGGAAGCCGGACACCTTCCTCACGTACTGCAGGGCTGCGGCCCTGATGTCCTCCTCGGTGGCCTCCTCGGGCAGCGCGGGCGGACGCAGGGTCTTGATACTCCGGCACATGCCCCCAGTCTGACGTCCCGGGGCCGCGCCTGCCACGGAATCGGCGACCGCGACGGTCCCGGCGGGCACGAAGTCGTCGCCGCGGCGCGACGCGGGGACCGGCCGCCCCGGAACCGGACGCCACCGGCGGCGCGTTGCGCCGCACGGCGGAACGGCACGGCGTACCGGAGCCCGCGACCGCGCCCGCGTGGTACGGGAGTTGACCCGCACCACGCCGCAACGGCCGCGGTTCCGGCGCGCGTTCGGGTCCACCCGCCCGTCGCGGGATCCGGGCCGGTGCCCCTCGGGCACGCGAAGTCCCCTGTCCGCGCAGGACGGAGCCGGCCCCGCGGCCCGGGCGGGACCGCCCGGCCGACCCGTCCCGCCCCTCGCCGCGCCCCCGCCCGCGACGCCCGTGGCGCTCGCCGTACGATCCGGGTCCGGGGGCCGGCCGGGCGGCGTTTCACGATCGGGTGAACCACCGGGCGGACCCCCCGGGCAACTCGCCTCCCAAAATCGAACAGGCGTATCATTGGGCCGTGGCTGCGACCTATGACTTTCCGAGTGACCTCCTCGCCGGTCAGGAGGAACTGCATCAGGTCAGGGCCGAGCTGTCGGCCCTGCTGAAGCGGCTCCCCTGGTCGGTCGAACCCCTCGACGGCTTCAGCGACGACAACGGCTGGCGCAAGGTCGAGCGCCCCGCCTCACCCGGCTGGACCGACGACGAACAGGCCGAGGTGGAGAAGCTCCGGCGACGGGAACACGAGCTCGCGGTGTTCGTCAGCACCCACCGCTACTGGAACGAACTCACCGGCCCCGACCGGATGCACGCCCGCTCCCGGCTCAAGCACGCGACGGGCGGGGGTGCTCCGCCGGACCGCGCGGAGGGCTCCGGCTGAACGAGAAGGGCCTCCGGAGCAGCTCCGGAGGCCCTGTGCGACGGCGCCGCGCCGTCGATCGCGGTGGGCGCGGACGGTTTCGAACCGCCGACATCCTGCTTGTAAGGCAGGCGCTCTACCCCTGAGCTACGCACCCGAGGCCCGGGCTGCGCGCCCAGGTCGAGTGGACAGCCTACATGGCCCGGGGCACGGTCCGGAAAACCCCACCGGGGGTTATCCCCACCTCCCGTCCGGTAGCGGCCCGGATCCCCCGCCGGCCCGCGGATCCGTACGGTCGAAGGGCGCCGGAGAGCACCGGAGAGCGCCACCGTCCGTCCCAGGGGGAGACCGTCATGACCCGCACGATCCGCACCGCCGGCACCCACCGGACCGTCGGCCCCACGCACGGCGGCCGCACCGCGCGGACACGCGCCCTCGCCCTCGCCGGGGCGGCCGTGGTGCTCGTCGCCGGCCTGAGCGCCTGCGGGGCCTCGGCCGGGGACGACGACGATCCCGACCGCCGGTCCTTCGGCCTGCCCGGCCGCACCCTCACCATCGACTCCGACGACTCCGCCCTCGAGATCGTCGCCGCCGACGGGCACCCGACGGGCGAGATCCGGGTCACCCGGTGGTTCCGGGGCACGGTCGCCATCGGCGAGGACCCGGAGGTCACCTGGTCCATGGACGGCGACCGGCTGGTGCTGCGGGAGAAGTGCTCGGGCGTCGTCGCCAACTGCTCCGCCCGGCACCGCATCGAGGTGCCCCGCGGGGTCGCCGTCGAGGTCGAGGAGAAGGACGGCAGCGTGCGGGCACGGGGTTTCCGCGACGCGCTGAGCATCCGCACGACGGACGGCTCGATCCGGGTCACGGACTCCACGGGCCCCCTCGAGCTGCGCGCCGGTGACGGGTCCGTGCGCGCGGAGGTCGCCTCCCGCACGGTGCGCGCCCGCACCGACGACGGCTCGGTCCGTCTCCAACTCGAGGCCGTGCCCGACCTGGTGGAGTCCCGCAGCGGCGACGGTTCCCTGACCATCGACCTGCCCCGGGCCGCCTACCGCGTGGACACCGAGACCGGTGACGGCGCCGAGGACGTGTCCGTGCCCCGCGACGACTCCAGCTCCCACGTGGTGACCGCCCGCACCGGCGACGGCGAACTCACCGTCCGCACGGCGAACTGACCGACCCGTGTGTTCGTCCTCTACCGGTGGGAGAATGACACCGGGCAGGGCGAACGACAGTACGGGAGAGGGATGTGACGGCGACACCAGCGCAGCCGTACTCGCCGTCGGTGCCACGCGTGCCCCGCACGCGTCGTCTTCCGCCCCCTCCCCCGCGCTCCCGCCCCCGCCGCCGGCACGGCGCCCCCGGTCCGCTCCGGGAGACGCTCGTCCTCGTGGGACTGCCGCTGGTCGCCGCGCTGGCGCTGCCCGCCGCCTTCGCCGGCGGCGGCACCCGGCGCTGGTTCGGCGGGCGGGCCGAGAACCAGCGGGCCGAGGCCCAGGCCGCCAAGGACGCGGCGGCGGCCGCGTTCTACGAACTCGACACCGCCCAGCGCGACCTGCGGATCTCCATCGAGACGATCACCGCCGTCGACGACTCCCCCGCCGCCCGCCGCGCCGTCGCCGATTTCGAGGCGCTCGGCCGGCGCATCGACGAGGCCAGCCGCCGCTACATCGACGCCGTCGACGCCCACGACCTCGACCGCGACGACCTGGAGGCCGCGGCCGCCTCCCGCGCCCGCGCCGAGCTGACCGCCGCCAAGGACGAGCTCGGGCGGGTCAAGCAGGAGCTGGACCGCTTCACCGACGGGCTCGGCCCGCTCCTCGGCAAGGCCGAGACCCGGCTGGCCCGGCTCGCACCCGCCGTCGAACGCGCCCGGCAGGCACTGCTCGCCGCCTCGAACGCCCTCGACACCGCACGCGGGTCGGGACTGAGGGCCGACGACCTCGCCGCCCGGCTCGCCGCCCTCTCCCCGGAACTGACCAGGCTGAACCAGGGCGCCGGGCAGCACGGCGTACCGCAGACCCTGGAGCGGGCCGAACGGGTCACCCGCGAGGCCGAGGCCGTCCGCGCCGAAGCCGAACGGCTCCCGGAGCGGGCCGCCGAGATCGACCACCGGCTGGTCTCCCTGCGCACGCGCGCCCAGGCCCTCACCACCCGCTCGGAGCAGGTCGAACCGGTGCTCAGCGAACTGCGCCGCCGCTTCACCGCCGCCTGCTGGCAGGACCTGCAGCACGTCCCCGACGTGGCCGCGGAGAACGTGCGCCGGGCCGAAGCCCGGCTCGCCGAGGCCAGGGCCGCCCGCGAGGAGCAGCGGTGGGCGGACGCGACCGTCCTGCTGTCGACCGCGCGGGCGCTGCTGAACACCACCGACGAGGCGGTGTCCGCCGCCGGTGACCGTCTGCGGCGTCTGAACGCGGTGCAGAAGGATCCGGAGCAGGAGATCGAACGCACCCGCTTCACCATCCGCGACGCCCAGCGCCTGGCCATGGCCGGCCGCAACACGCCCGACCCGCGCCACGCCCGCCCCCTGGACGACGCCGTGGCCCGCCTGGAACGGGCCGTCGCGGGCCTGGAGGGCCGCCACCCCGACTACTGGCACTTCCTGACCGAGACGGAGGCGGTGCGCGCGACGGTGAGCCGTGTGGTGGCCCTCATCCGGGAGGAACGGGGCGCGACCGCCCACTGACCGTCACCAGCCGGTTAACCTGTGCTCATGCCTCGCTACGAGTACCGCTGCCGGACCTGCGGCGACACCTTCGAACTGAGCCGTCCCATGGCCGAGTCCTCCGCCCCCGCGTCCTGCCCGGCGGGCCACGACGACACGGTGAAGCTCCTGTCCACGGTCGCGGTGGCCGGCACCGGCTCCGCCCCGGCCCCGGCTCCCCGCGCGGGCGGCGGGGGCGGCGGCTGCTGCGGCGGCGGCTGCTGCGGCTGACGTCCGAACCCGCCGGCCGGCGGGTCAGCTCCCCAGGTAGCGCAGCACCGCCAGCACCCTGCGGGAGTAGCCCTCACCCCCTCCCGCCAGCCCGAGCTTGTCGAAGATCGCGTTGGTGTGCTTCTCCACCGCGCTCTGCGAGATGTGCAGCCGCCGCGCGATGGCCGCGTTGGTGTGCCCCTGCGCCATCTCGGCCAGGACCGCGTGCTCCCGTGCGGTGAGGCGGGCGAGCGGGTCGGTGTGGGTCGTGCGGCCGAGGAGCTGCCGCACGACCTCCGGGTCGAAGGCGGCGCGCCCGTCGGCCACCCGCTCCAGGGCGTCCAGGAACTCGTCGACCTGGACGACGCGGTCCTTGAGCAGATAGCCGACCCCCTCCGACTCGCCGGTCAGCAGCTCCGTCGCGTACCGCTTCTCCACGTACTGGGAGAGCACCAGCACCCCCACCGCCGGCCGGCGACGGCGGATCTCCAGTGCCGCGCGCAGCCCTTCGTCGGTGTGGGTGGGCGGCATCCGCACATCGGCGACCACCACGTCCGGCGGGTCCTCCTCGACGGCCCTCAGCAGCAGCTCCGCGTTGCCGACGGCGGCGAGCACCTCGTGCCCCTCCTCCGCCAGCAGCCGCACCAGGCCCTCTCTCAGCAGGGTGGAGTCCTCGGCCAGGATCACACGCACGGCAGCTCCGCGGTCACCAGGGTCGGTCCGCCCGGCGGACTGCGGACCTCCAGTCGTCCGTCGAGGGCGGCGACCCGCCGGGCGAGCCCGAACAACCCGCTGCCCGCCGCGTCCGCCCCGCCCCGGCCGTCGTCCTGCACGCTCACCCGCAACGCTCCCTCCTCCGATCCGACGGCGACGACTATCCGGGTCGGCGCCGCGTGCTTCACCGCGTTGGTGACGGCCTCGCAGACGACGAAGTAGACGACGGTCGCCACGGCCCGCCCGGGCTCCCCGGTGAGCCCGTACTCCACCCTCACCGGAACGGACGCCCGCTCGGCGACCGTCTCCAGCGCCGCCCGCAGTCCCGCCTCGTCCAGGGTGGTGGGGTAGATCCGCCACGCCACCTCACGCAGGTCGTCCAGGGCCTGCCGGCTCTCCTCGTGGGCCTGGCGCAGCAGCCGGTCCGCGCGGTCGGGGTCCTCGCTGCGCAGGGCGCGGCCGAGCAGCATGCCGAGCGCGACCAGGCGTTGCTGCACCCCGTCGTGCAGGTCCCGCTCGATGCGGCGCCGCTCGTCGTTCACCGCGTCGACCACGGCCGCGCGGCTCGCGGACAGCTCGGCGATGCGCCGCTCCAGCTCCTCCTGGTGACGGGGCCCGAGCAGGCGGTGGGCCAGCTTTCCCTCCAGTTCGGCCACGGCCAGCATCCCCTGCACGGCGAGGAAGAGCAGGAAGAGGCCGCCGAGGGACGTGTAGACGATCGACGCGGTGTTCCGTACGTCGTCGACCAGCAGCCAGAGGTACGCCCAGGACGTGCCGTACCCGAGGCCGATCGCCACCGAGAGCATCACCACCGCGCCCAGTGCGCCCAGCGCCCAGCGGCAGGCCAGGTACCCCAGGGCCTGTGTGTCCTCGTACGCGGGCGAGGTGCGCACCCCCAGCCAGATCCGCAGCCGGGCGCGCTCCGGCTCCGTCAGTCTCCGCGCGCCCGCGAGGACCGGGCGGAGCACGGTGCGGCGGCCGCGCGGCCAGGCCACGACGGGCAGCAGGAGCAGGCCGGCCACAACCGTGTAGAGCAGCTCGACGACGGCCGCGGCGGCGCCCCACATCAGCCCCACCGCGCACCGCACCACGCGCCGCACCATGTCTCGCATGATCGCGAGGCTAGTCGGACGCGGCATGCGGGCACACTGCGGAAAACCGCAATTGCGGCTGTGGAGGACCGCAGCGCATCGTGCGGCTTTCCTCAGCGTTCCTTCAGCTCCGGTTCTCTAGCGTGGCGGGCATGACAGCCATCGCAGCGCACACGATCACGGCGGCCGCGGACGGGAGCGCCGGACCGCAGTGGGTCAACGACCTCATGGACGCCATGGGCGCCCCCGGGGCCGGTCTCGCCATCGCGCTGGAGAACCTCTTCCCTCCCCTGCCCAGCGAGGTGATCCTGCCGCTGGCCGGTTTCGCCGCGAGCAGTGGGCGGATGGGTCTGCTCGCCGTGCTGCTGTGGACGACGGCGGGGTCGGTGATCGGCGCGCTCGCCCTGTACGGGGTGGGTGCGCTGCTCGGCCGGGAGCGGACGGTGGCGATCGCGGGGCGGCTGCCGCTGGTGAAGGTCTCGGACATCGAGAAGACGGAGGCCTGGTTCCTGCGGCACGGGACCAAGGCGGTGTTCTTCGGCCGGATGATTCCGATCTTCCGCAGTCTCATATCGGTGCCGGCCGGCGTGGAGCGCATGCGGCTTCCGGTGTTCCTCGGTCTGACCACGCTGGGCAGCGCGATCTGGAACACCGCGTTCGTGCTGGCGGGCTACGTCCTGGGCGACAACTGGGAGCAGGTCACGTCCGTCGTCTCGGCGTACTCGAAGGTGGTCCTCGGTGCGGCCGCGCTGGCGGTGCTGGTGTTCGTGGTCATGCGGCTGCGGCGACCGGGGGCCGGACGCCGGCGGCGCGACGCGCGGGGCAACGCGCGGGAGACCCGTCCGTCGGGCCTCCCCGAGGAGGACCACCCCACCCGCCGGCTCCGCGTCACGGACCCGTACGGGCTCACCGACCGGGGACGAAGGCGCTGAGGGCGGGCCGCCCCGCCCCCGCCCCGGTGACGCCGCCCGGGCGGGGCGCACCGGGTGTCCCGCGGTCAGCCGGCCGAGCGCGCCGCCCGGAGGAACTCGCGCAGGATCCGCTCGCCGGCCAGGACACCGCGTTCGGGCAGGGCCCTGATCGCGGGGGCCGTCCAGTCGGCGTCGGCCAGTTCGCCGTGGCCGGGGCGCCAGCCCTGGTCCGCGGCGAGGAGCAGGTCGGCGTCCAGGAGGGAGTCGCCGGCGGCGAGGGTGAGGTCGGCGCCGGTGCGGCGGGCGACCTCGCGCACGGCCGCGCTCTTGGTGAGGGGCCCCGGCACGGCGTAGATCTTGCGGCCCTGCAGGGACACCGTCCAGCCGCGGTTCTCCGCCCACACCGCGAGTTCCTTCACCCACTCCTCGCGCAGCAGTTCCCGCTCGACGACGAGGTAGGCGAAGAGGTCCTCGGCGACGCGGTGCTTGCGCACCCAGACCGGGTCGGCGGTCCGCAGCAGGTGTTCCTGCACCTCGGACAGCGGGGCGCACTCGTCGGCCAGGCGGGCGAGCACCCGTGCGTGCCAGTCCCGGTCGGACTCGCCGTCGACCAGGAGGTGGCCGCCGTTGGCGCAGATCGCGTAGGCCGGCGCCGGACCGGGGAGGTTGATGCGCTGGTACTGCTTGCGGGTGCGGGTCGTCGTCGGCACGAAGACGGCGGTGTCGCCGAGGTCGGTGAGGAGCTGGGCCGCCGTCTCCGTCATGTAGGACAGGGGCTTGCTCTCGTGGACCTCCACGCACAGCAGCCGGGGCGCCCGGGCGTCCGGCATGGTCAGGGCGAGGGCGGCGGCGGAGTAGATGAGCGTGCGGTCGAGGTCGCTGGCGACGAGGACGGGCATCAGAGCGTCACCGCCTTGCCGTCGGCGCCGGTCGCGCCCCGGGTGAACCGGGGGTGGATCAGTCCGACGCAGGTGTAGGGGAGGTCGGCGACCTCCTCGACGGGGACGCCCCGCTGCTCGGCGAGCAGGCGGACGTGGTCGAGGTCGCTGCCGGCTCCGGCCCGCGCCAGCACCTTCCAGGGCACGCGGCGCAGCAGCACCCGGGTGGTCTCGCCGACGCCGGGCTTGACGAGGTTCACGTCGTGGATGCCGTACTCCTCGCTGATGCGTTCGACCGCGGCCCAGCCCTCCCAGGTGGGGGTGCGGTCGGTGGCGAGCAGTTCCTTGGCCTGGGCGCAGGCCGCGTCCGCGACCTCCGGGAAGCGGGCGGAGACGGCGTCCAGGAAGGCCACCGAGACGTCCGCGCCGGCGAGTTCGCGGTAGAACTTGGCGCCGTGGAAGTCGTGCGGGCCGACCAGGTCGGCGCGGAGCACGGTGCGCGAGATCAGTCCGGAGACCGTCGAGTTGAGGCAGGCGGAGGGGATCAGGTAGTCCTCGCGGGTGCCGTAGGTCCGTACGCAGGAGCCGGGGTCGGCCAGGACCGCGATCTCCGGGTCGAAGCCGGTGACGCCCTCGGCCTTCTCGAACTCCGCGACAGCCTGCGCGAGTTCGCGGGTGATGGCGCCCTTGCCGGTCCAGCCGTCGACGAAGACGACGTCCCGGGGGTCGTGGTGGGCGGCCAGCCAGCGCAGCGCGTTGGCGTCGATGCCCCGGCCGCGGACGATGGAGACGGCGTAGTGGGGGAGGTCGAGGCCGTGCCGGTGCTGCGCCCAGCGGCGCATCAGGACGCCGACGGGGGTGCCCGCGCGGGCCAGGGAGACGAGCACCGGGCGGGGGGACCGCTCGGCCAGCACCGTCTCGGTGACCACGCCCACCGCGTGGGCGAGGCGGGCCGCCGAGGCGTCCAGGGCCGCGTGGAACAGCTCCTGGTACTGCTCGCTCGGCTGGTACTCCACCGGCAGCGACTCCGCGTAGTGGGCGCCGCCGCTCTGGATGGCCTCCTCGCGCTCCTCGGTCGGCGCCTCCAGGGTCACGTCCGAGAGGTCCTGCAGCAGCCAGCCGACCTCCTCGGGCGGGTACGAGGAGAAGGCGGGGCCGCGGAGGGGCTCGGGCAGCATGGTGGCGGGCCTTTCGGGGGCGTCCGATGCGTCTGGTGCGTCCGGTGCCTCCGGGGGTGCGGGTACGTACGACGGTACGACCGCGAGGAGGACCTGAGGGGTGTGCGCGGCGAGCCGGGCGAGCAGGCCGCCGGGGGCGTGCAGCGCGGGGGTGTCGGCGGCCGAGTCGACGACGGCGACGACGGTGTCGAAGCCGGCACCGGCGACGTTGTAGGCGTAGCGCTCGCCGGGGCCGTCGGCGGGGTCGTCGTGGGCGGGGAAGACCAGCCGGGTGCGTATCGCGTAGCCGGGGTCGTCCACGGCCAGGACGGGCGAGCGGGTGGTGGTGGAGAAGCGCACCTCGGCGTCGGTCACCAGTTCCAGCTCGCGGGCGAGCCGGAGCGGCGCGTACATCAGCTCCTCGAAGCCGAGGACGAGCACCCGGCGGGCGCCGTCGGGCAGCGCCTCGGCGAGCCGGGCGGCCATGGCGGGCAGGGCGCTCTCCAGGCGGGCGCGGTGGGCGGGCGTGAAGCCGTGCCGTCCGCCGTCGGGCAGCCCGCGGGGCCACCCCGGCTCGACCCGCGTGATCCGCCCGGCGGCGGTGGCGTCGGCGTCCCCGGTCGCCCCGGCGCCGGACTCCGCCTCGTGCCGGGCCACCAGTTCCCGCCCCTTCTCCAGGACGTCCTCCGGCAGCCGGACCGTGCCCGAGACGGTCGCCACCAGGTCGACGCGGGCGCCGATCCCGCGGGCGAAGTCCTGCAGCCGGCCGGCGTCGGCGGGCGAGCGCATGTCGACCAGGGCGACCACGACGTAGCGGCGCCGCGGATGGCGGGCGTGCAGGTCGCGGATGGTGTTCAGCACCGTGTTGCCGGTGGAGAACTCGTCGTCGACCAGGACCAGCGGGCCGTCCCCGGCCAGCAGCTTGGGGTCCTCGGGGAGCAGCAGGTGGGAGGTCGCGTGGGAGTGGGACTCCTCGAAGCCCCCGGCGGCGGCGACCCCGGGGACCGGGCGGCGGGTGGAGTGCAGGTAGGGCGCGAGGCCCAGCCCGTCGGCGACCGAGTGGCCGAGGCCGGTCGCGGTCTCCGCGTACCCGAGGACGACCGCCCGGGCCGCCTCGTCGCCCAGCAGCTCGCGCACCCGGCGGCCGAGCGCGAAGCCGTGGCCGTACACGACGGACGGCGACTGGGGCACGTGCTTGCCGAGGACGTGGGACACCAGCAGGTGCGCCCGCTTGGGGTTGCGGCGCAGCGCCAGCCCGAGCAGCTCGGTGAGCCGGTCGTCCCCGACCAGCTCGACCCCGAGCCGCTCCGCGACCCAGCTCCCCGACCAGACGTCGCCGCCGGTCCGTGCCGCCGCGTCGCGCACCGTTCGCCGCTCCCCCTCGTTCACTGCCTTCTCCATGGATTCCCTGCGGTCGTTCCGGTTCGTACGGTCGCGCTCACTCCGCCAGACCCGCCGCGAGCAGCTCCACGAAGCCGGTGTCCTCGTTCGCCACGCCGAAGACCTCGGCGCGCAGCAGCGTCCGCTCGGCCCAGGCCCGGTGCGGCTTCACCTCGTTCATCTTGTTCGTGTAGGCCGACCTCAGTACACCCCCACCGCCGCGTTCCGGCCGCAGGATGTCCTGGGCGTCGCTGAACTCCTCGTGGCTGACGACGGACAGCGCGTGCACCGGCAGCACGTGCGAGGGGTGGATGCAGGTCTTGCCCAGCAGGCCGTTGGCCTGGTCGAGGGAGATCTCGCGCAGCAGGCCGTCCATGGCGTGCTCGATCAGCGTCTCGCGCAGCTCCACGGCCTGCACCTCCAGGAAGGGGCTCTGCCGCAGCTGCGGCTTGAACATGCGCTCCTGGACCCGGAAGTACTCCCAGACCGGCCCGGTCACGGTGAACCCGGTGCCGTCGGCCCGGCCCAGCATGTTCACCACGTCGGCGATCACGGAGGCGACGACCTGGATGTCGTACGCCGTCATGTCGGGGCCCCTGCGCAGCCCGTAGGAGGAGCAGAAGTCGGTCACGCCGAGGCGCAGCGCGAGGATCCGGTCGCGGTACTTGTCGACCACGCGGTAGATGCCCTCCAGGGTCGCCACGCGCGACTCGCGGTACAGCAGCTCGGGCGACTCCAGCACCGGCATGGCGAAGAGGCGGCGGCCGGCGGCGGCCTCGGCGGTGGTCAGCGCCTCCAGGAACGGCAGGCCGCGTTCCGCGGTGAACTTCGGCAGGACGAACCCGGACAGCAGCCGGACGGCGGGGCCGAGGCGCCGGACGAGGTCGGGGATCTGGCCGGGGAAGCGGACCCGGACGAACAGCAGCGGCAGGTCGGCTCCGGGCCGTCCGGCCAGGTCCGTGAACTGGCGGACGAGGTTCTCCTCGCCGGCGCTCACGTCCGCGTCGTCGATGGAGTCCTCCAGGCACAGCACCATCGAGACCACGCCGCGTCCGCCCTGCTTGACGATGTCGTCGGCGAGCCGGGGCCGGGTCGCGGGGCTGTAGAGGGTGGCGCCGAGGGCCGCGGAGAGCAGCCTGGCCGGGGAGTCCGGCGTGAACACGCTCGGCTCCCGGTAGAAGAGACGTTTCCGCACCGCAGGGGCGATGTGCCCGAAATGACGCATTGAACTCCCCCGTGGCTTCTGGGCGATCCGTGGAATGCAAGAAGGTGGCCGGTAATAGTACGTAGATATCAATGTCGGAGGTTCCCACCGGCCGTGAACATCAGGTAACCCTGCTGTGTCGCCTCCCATGCCCCGCATTGTCGTGACCAGGACGGAGAAGGCAGGATGACCGTATGACGCACGCGATGCTGAAGGGGTCGAACATCCCTCTGGAAGCCACCACGGTACGTGCCGTACTGCGCTGGTCGCCCGGGCAGGGGGTGCCGGACGTCGACGCCTCCGCGCTGCTCCTCGGCCCCGACGATCGCGTACGCTCCGACGAGGACTTCGTCTTCTACAACCAGCCCCGGCACCCCTCCGGGAAGGTGTGGCGCCTCGGCAAGAAGCGCGTCACCGAGGGCCTGACCGACACGATCCAGACAGATCTCGCCGGTGTCGAGCCCGGCGTCGGACGGATTCTCCTGGTCGCCTCGGCGGACGGCGTCCCCTTCGACCGCGTACGGGCGCTGCGCATCCTGCTGTACGACGCGCAGGCGGCCGACGGGGAGGCGCTGGCGCACTTCGACGTCAAGCCGGAGACGGGCCAGGAGACCGCGCTGATCTGCGGTGAGCTGTACCGCCGCGGGGACGGCTGGAAGTTCCGGGCGCTCGGCGAGGGCTATTCGAACGGGCTGAGGGGCCTGGCGACCGACTTCGGCATCTCGGTGGACGAGTCGGAGGCCGCGCAGGAGCCCGAGGCCGCCGACGTCACCCAGCAGCCGCCCGCGACGGCGCAGACGCAGGTCCAGGCTCCGGACCGCACGCCTCCGGAGGCACCGACCCAGCCGCACGCCCCGGTCGTGCCACCGGCCCCCGAGGTGTCCCGGCCGCTGCCGCCCGAGCAGCCGGCGGGGGTGCCCGCGCAGCCCGCGTACGGCTACCCGCCGCAGCAGCCCGCGGCGGCCCGGCCGGCCTACGGCTACCCGCATCCGGCCGGCCGGCCCGCCTACGGCTATCCGCAGGCGCCGGCCACGGCCGCCGCGCCGGGCGCGCCGTCCGGGTACGGCTTCCCGCCGCCGGCCGCCTCCGCCCCGGACCCCGACTTCCGGCTCCCGCCGCAGGGGCCGCAGTTCATCGGGCGGTAGCGGACCCGTCCCCCCGGACGGCGGCGGACCCGTCCCGTCCGGAATCCGGCCGGGGCGGGCGGCCGGGGCCCCTCACCGCTCGGCCTTGGTCTTGTAGCCCCTGCCCCACTGCAGTCCCCACCCGTACAGCCGGTCCAGTTCCGCCTGGAACCCGTACACGAACTTCACCTCGCGGCGGACCAGGATCTCGTTCTTGACGTTCTCGATCATCACCACCGCGCAGGAGCGGGCCTGCGGGTGGCGCTCGTCGAGCCCGATCTCGATCCGCGGGCCGTTGCTGGGGTAGAGCGTGACCATGGCCTGGGTACGGTCGAAGGCGGGCGTCTGGTCGTAGATGTAGGCGAAGACCAGCAGGCGTTTGATGTTCTCGCGGTGGTCCAGGTTGACGTAGATCGTCTCCCCGGAGCCCGAGCCGAACCGGTCGTCGCCGCTGAGCTTGACGTACGGCGGGGCGTTGACGTCGCCGAGGAAGCCGCCGAGGGGCTGGACGACGCCCTTGGTGCCGTCCTGGAGCTCGTACAGGCAGCCGAGGTCGAGGTCGACGTTGACCATGCTCTGGCTGTGGCCGACGACCTCCGGCGGCTTGAGCGCCTTGAGGGGGTGGCGCAGCAGGCTCTCCCGCTGGGATCCGCCCAGGTCGGAGGTGCGCATCCGCCAGCTCAGGTTGATCCGCAGGTGGCCGGTGGCCGCGCCCTGCTTGGTCAGGGACACCTGTGCGTGCCGTTTGGTCAGCTCGATGGCGTTGGTGGCCGCGTTGCCCGAGTCGAAGGCGCTCTCGCGTCCGCGCCACAGTCCGTCCAGGAAACCCATTCCCGCCCCATCATCCAGTCGTCGGACCCCGCACACCCCGTTCCGGCCGTCCGGGACCCGCGGGTCCCGGACGGCCGACGGGGCGGCCCCGAGGAGTGGTCCTCGGTGGCCGCCCCGTCGAGAGCGTTCCTCACCCGGAAGGGTGTCACACCCCGGAGGAGACCTCGGTCTTCCCGCCCGTCCTGCCCTCGGCCGCCGCCAGTGCCCTGTTGCGGCGGACGGAGGACCAGAAGGAGGCGCCGATCAGGACCACGCCGATGAGGCCGGTGATGATCTCGTTGATCTCGTACCGGATGGTGACCAGCAGGATCATCGCCAGGGCGCCGATGGCGTAGTGCGCGCCGTGCTCCAGGTAGACGTAGTCGTCCAGGGTGCCCTGGCGGACCAGGTACACCGTCAGCGACCGCACGTACATGGCGCCGATGCCCAGGCCGAGCGCCATCAGCACGATGTCGTTGGTGATGGCGAAGGCGCCGATCACGCCGTCGAAGGAGAAGGAGGCGTCCAGGACCTCCAGGTAGAGGAACATGAAGAACGCGGCCTTGCCGGCCAGGGCCACCGCCGAGCGGGGCTTGCCGGAGCGCTCGGCCTGCTCCTCCTGCTCGTGCTCGCGTTCCTCCTCCTCCTCGAGCTTGTCCTCGAAGTAGCCGGAGAGGCCGCCCACGATCATGTAGGTGATCAGGCCCGCGACGCCGGCGAGCAGGACGGTGGAGGACTTGTCGACGTGCGCGCCGCCGTGCTGGTGGGCGTGGGTGGCGAAGGCCATGGCGGAGATCATCAGGAAGATCAGCGCGATGCAGACCGACAGCATGTCGACCTTGCCGAGCTTGGCCAGCGGGCGCTCCAGCCGGCCGAGCCACTTGATGTCCCGGTCCTCGAAGATGAAGTCGAGGAAGATCATCAGCAGGAACATGCCACCGAACGCGGCGATCGCCGGGTGGGCGTCGGTGACGAGTTCCTGGTAGCGGTCCTTGTCACTGAGCGCGAGGTCGACCGCCTCGATCGGGCCGAGCTGGGCACTGACGGCGACGATCACGACGGGGAAGACCAGCCGCATGCCGAAGACGGCGATCAGAATGCCGATGGTGAGGAAGATCTTCTGCCAGAAGGCATTCATCTTCTTCAGGATGCCGGCGTTGACCACCGCGTTGTCGAAGGACAGCGAGATCTCGAGGATGGAAAGGATCGCCACGATGCCGAAGGCGGTCCACCCCCCGAAGAGAACCGCTGCGACCAGGCCGAGCGCGGTGACCGCGAACGACCAGCCGAAGGTTTTCAGAACCACTGGCTACCCCAGGTGTGTTAACGGGTCTCCCCCGCTGCCGTAGTCGGCTTTACGAAACGTTGACTCCGAAGTCTAGAGCGATGCCCCGCAGTCCCGACGCGTACCCCTGACCCACCGCACGGAACTTCCACTCGCCCTGGTAGCGGTAGAGCTCGCCGAAGATCATCGCGGTTTCGGTGGAGGCGTCCTCGCTGAGGTCGTAGCGGGCGAGCTCCTGGCCGTCGGCCTGGTTGACCACGCGGATGAAGGCGTTGCTGACCTGACCGAAGGTCTGGCCGCGCTCGTCGGCCATGTGGATGGAGACCGGGAAGACGATCTTGTCGCACTGGGCCGGCACCTTGACCAGGTCGACCAGCAGGGACTCGTCGTCGCCGTCGCCCTCGCCGGTGAGGTTGTCACCGGTGTGCTCCACCGAACCGTCCGGGCTCTTGAGCTGGTTGTAGAAGACGAACCACTCGTCCCCCATGACCCGGCCGCCGCTGCACATCAGCGCGCTGGCGTCGAGGTCGAAGGGGGCTCCGGTGGTGGAGCGCGCGTCCCAGCCGAGCCCGACCATCACCTGCGTGAGGTTCGGTGCGGCCTTGGACAGGGAGACGTTGCCCCCCTTGGCGAGCGTGACACCCATGATGCTGGTCCCTCCCCAGGTGGTGTTTCTCAGGTGGTCCTGCGCGTCCGGCGCCGCACGTAAACCGTGCGGCGCCGGACAGTACGGCCGTGCGAGGCCGGGTTCGGGCGGTGTCCGCCCGGGACGCGGCCGTCTCAGACGTTCACGCCGAAGTCCTGCGCGATGCCGCGCAGGCCCGAGGCGTAGCCCTGGCCGATGGCGCGGAACTTCCACTCCGCGCCGTGCCGGTACAGCTCACCGAAGACCATGGCGGTCTCGGTGGACGCGTCCTCCGACAGGTCGTAGCGCGCGATCTCGGCGCCGCCGGCCTGGTTGACGACGCGGATGAACGCGTTGCGCACCTGGCCGAAGGACTGCTGGCGGTTCTCGGCGTCGTAGATCGAGACCGGGAAGACGATCTTCTCGACGTCGGCCGGGACGGTCGCGAGGTTGACCTTGATCTGCTCGTCGTCGCCCTCGCCCTCACCGGTGAGGTTGTCACCGGTGTGCTCGACGGAGCCGTCCGGGCTCTTGAGGTTGTTGAAGAAGATGAAGTGCTGGTCGCTGGCGACCTTGCCCGAGTTGTTCAGCAGCAGCGCGCTGGCGTCCAGGTCGAAGTCGGTGCCGGTCGTGGTGCGGACGTCCCACCCCAGTCCGACGATGACCGCGGTCAGGCCCGGCGCCTCCTTGGTCAGCGATACGTTGCCGCCCTTGCTGAGGCTGACTCCCACGAGTCCTCCATTGGTGTCCAGGGGCGGGGTGCCCCGTAGTGCGTTGGATGTCGGATCAACGAGTCGATCCTAGTGAGGGGTTCCCGGCGTCCGCAGGCCCTGGAAGGGAACAATCACAGGGTGTCGAGCGCCTTGACGTACTCGCTCAGGTCACGGGCGTCCGGCAGGCCGTTGACGACGGTCCAGCGCACGACGCCCTCCTTGTCGATGATGAAGGTCCCGCGCACGGCGCAGCCCTTGCCCTCGTCGAAGACGCCGTACGCGCGCGAGACGTCGCCGTGCGGCCAGAAGTCGCTGAGCAACGGGTACTCCAGGCCCTCCTGCTCGGCGAAGACGCGCAGGGTGTGGATGGAGTCGTTGGAGACGGCGAGCACCTGGGTGTCGCGGTCGGAGAACTGCGGCAGGTTGTCGCGGACCTCGCACAGCTCACCGGTGCACACGCCGGTGAAGGCGAACGGGTAGAAGAGCACCACCACGTTCTTCCGTCCCCGGAAGTCGGACAACTTCACGGTGGCGCCGTGGTTGTCCCTGAGCTCGAAGTCGGGGGCCGTGTCGCCGACCTGGATCGCCATCGTCGTGTTCATCCCTTCGGAGGGTGGTTCGCTCGGAACACCCTACGCAGGGGGCACGGCAGGCCGACGGACGGGCCGACGCACGAGGGGCCGGCCCGTCCGGGAGTGTGATCTACCGCTTGGACTTCGCGGCCTTCGGCGTCGCCAGACGGCTGCCGCTCCAGTCCTTGCCCACGCTGACACTCTTGGACGCCGTCAGACCTGCCGTGGTGGCGGCTTCCGAGATGTCACTCGGCTCCACATACCCCGAACGGCCGGTCTTCGGCGTGAGCAGCAGGATCGCGCCGCCCTCTTCGATGTACGTGGTGGCATCCACCAGCGCATCCGTCAGGTCGCCGTCGTCGTCACGGAACCACAGCACAACGGCGTCGGCCACGTCGTCGTACTCCTCGTCGACCAGGTCGCTCTCGATGACGCCTTCGATGGCCTCGCGGAGCTCCTGGTCGACGTCGTCGTCGTAGCCGATCTCCTGGACCACCTGCCCGGGCTGGAACCCCAGCCTGGCGGCAGGGTTCGTCCGCTCCTCCGCGTGGTCCGCGGTCGCGCTCACGGGTTGCCTCCTGATCATGTCTTGGGAATAACTCAGCCACGCGCGTGCGCGAAGCATTGGCCGTAGTCCACACGGGCGGGACGGATCGCGCAAGTACCCGGCCGTCCAGACCGCCGAAACGGTGACGATCCCGACCGGGTCACCGCAACTCCAGGCACACCATCATGGTCCACAGTGACGCACACCACACCTTTGTGCCCGCTTTGGACGTTTGGGAACCGTCTGCGGGAACGAGAGTCGAATGTACGTCCACGGGTAGGGGACTCCCAGGCATCCGCCTCCGCGTCACCCCTGCGCCACCGCACCGCACCCGGACCATATCCGGGTTACCCCACGGTAAAGATGACGTTTGCGGTCCCGGGGTGGACCATGGGAGCGGCGCAAACCCGGCCGTATCAGTGAAGCAGCGGCCCTCTCACGGCCCTCTGACAGGTAAGGAACAGCGTGGCTTCCGCATCCGATCGCAACCCGATCATCATTGGCGGCCTTCCGAGTCAGGTTCCTGACTTCGACCCCGAGGAAACCCAGGAGTGGCTCGACTCCCTCGACGCCGCCGTCGACGAGCGCGGCCGGGAGCGGGCCCGCTACCTGATGCTGCGGCTGATCGAGCGGGCCCGCGCCAAGCGCGTGGCCGTGCCCGAGATGCGCAGCACGGACTACGTCAACACGATCCCCACGCGCGCGGAGCCGTTCTTCCCGGGCAACGAGGAGATCGAGCGCAGGATCCTCAACGCGACCCGCTGGAACGCCGCGGTGATGGTCTCGCGCGCGCAGCGGCCCGGCATCGGGGTCGGCGGCCACATCGCCACCTTCGCGTCCTCCGCGTCGCTGTACGACGTGGGCTTCAACCACTTCTTCCGCGGCAAGGACGAGGGGGACGGCGGCGACCAGGTCTTCTTCCAGGGGCACGCCTCCCCGGGCATCTACGCCCGCGCGTTCCTGCTGGACCGGCTGGGCGAGCGGCACCTGGACGGCTTCCGGCAGGAGAAGTCGAAGGCCCCCTACGCCCTGTCGTCGTACCCGCACCCGCGGTCGATGCCGGACTTCTGGGAGTTCCCGACCGTGTCGATGGGTCTCGGCCCGATCGGCGCGATCTACCAGGCGCGGATGAACCGCTACATGCACGCGCGCGGCATCGCGGACACCTCCAGGTCGCACGTGTGGGCGTTCCTCGGCGACGGCGAGATGGACGAGCCGGAGTCGCTGGGCCAGCTGTCCCTGGCCGCCCGCGAGGGCCTGGACAACCTCACCTTCGTCGTCAACTGCAACCTGCAGCGCCTGGACGGCCCGGTGCGCGGCAACGGCAAGATCATCCAGGAGCTGGAGTCGATCTTCCGGGGCGCCGGCTGGAACGTCATCAAGCTGGTCTGGGACCGCACCTGGGACCCGCTGCTCGCCCAGGACCGGGACGGCGTGCTGGTGAACAAGATGAACACCACGCCGGACGGCCAGTTCCAGACGTACGCCACCGAGTCCGGCGCCTACATCCGCAACCACTTCTTCGGCGACGACCACCGGCTGCGCGCGATGGTCGAGAACATGACCGACCACCAGATCCTCATGCTGGGCCGCGGCGGCCACGACCACCGCAAGATCTACGCGGCGTACAAGGCGGCGGTGGAGCACAAGGGCCAGCCGACGGTCATCCTCGCCAAGACGGTCAAGGGCTGGACGCTGGGCCCGAACTTCGAGGGCCGCAACGCCACGCACCAGATGAAGAAGCTGACGGTCGAGGACCTCAAGCGCTTCCGCGACCGGCTGCACCTGCCGATCTCCGACAAGGACCTCGAGTCCGGCCCGCCGCCGTACTACCACCCGGGCCGGGACTCGGAGGAGATGCAGTACATGCACGACCGCCGCAGGTCGCTCGGCGGTTACGTGCCCACGCGCGTGGTGCGCTCCGAGCCGCTCGCCCTGCCGGACGACAAGGCGTACGCGACCGTGAAGAAGGGCTCGGGCCAGCAGTCCATCGCGACGACCATGGCGTTCGTCCGGCTCCTCAAGGACCTCATGCGGGACAAGGAGATCGGCAAGCGGTTCGTGCTGATCGCGCCGGACGAGTACCGCACGTTCGGCATGGACTCCTTCTTCCCGAGCGCGAAGATCTACAACCCGCTGGGCCAGCAGTACGAGGCCGTGGACCGGGAGCTGCTGCTCGCCTACAAGGAGGCGCCGAACGGGCAGATGCTGCACGACGGCATCTCCGAGGCCGGCTGCACGGCCTCGCTGATCGCCGCGGGCTCGGCGTACGCCACGCACGGCGAGCCCCTCATCCCGGTGTACGTCTTCTACTCGATGTTCGGCTTCCAGCGCACCGGCGACCAGTTCTGGCAGATGGCCGACCAGCTGGCGCGCGGGTTCGTGCTGGGCGCGACCGCCGGACGGACCACGCTGACCGGTGAGGGCCTCCAGCACGCGGACGGCCACTCGCAGCTGCTGGCGTCCACCAACCCGGCCTGCGTCGCGTACGACCCGGCCTTCGGGTACGAGATCGCGCACATCGTGCAGGACGGTCTGCGCCGGATGTACGGCGGCGACGCCGAGCACCCGCACGGCGAGGACGTCTTCTACTACCTCACCGTCTACAACGAGCCCATCCAGCACCCGGCCGAGCCCGCGAACGTGGACGTCGAGGGCATCGTCAAGGGCCTCTACCGCTTCGGCGAGGGCACGGGGGGCTCCCTCCCGGCGCAGATCCTGGCCTCCGGCGTCGCGCTGCCCTGGGCGATCGAGGCGCAGCGGATCCTCGCCGCGGAGTGGGACGTCAGGGCCGACGTGTGGTCGGCGACCTCCTGGAACGAGCTGCGGCGCGAGGCGGTGGCCTGCGAGGAGCACAACCTGCTGCACCCGGAGGAGGAGCAGCGCGTGCCGTACGTGACGCGCAAGCTCGCCGGGGCGCAGGGGCCGGTGGTGGCGGTGTCGGACTGGATGCGGTCGGTGCCGGACCAGATCGCGCGCTGGGTGCCGGGGACGTACCAGTCGCTCGGCGCCGACGGCTTCGGCTTCGCGGACACGCGCGGGGCGGCCCGGCGGTTCTTCCACATCGACGCGCAGTCGATCGTGGTGGCGGTGCTGACGGAGCTGGCCCGGGAGGGCAAGGTCGACCGGTCCGTGCTGAAGCAGGCCATCGACCGCTACCAGCTGCTCGACGTCTCCGCGGCCGACCCGGGCGTGGCGGGCGGCGACGCGTAGGCGTCCCGGGTCACGGACCGGCGCCGGACGGCGGCCCCGCGGGGCCGCCGTCCGGCGTTTCCTACGATGCCCCCATGGCCGAACCGACTGCACTGGACCGCTGGGAGCGGCGCACCCAGAGTCCCCTGATGGCGCTGGCCGTCCTCTTCGCGCTCGCCTACGCCCTCCCGATCGTGGACCCGGACGCCCCGCGGTCCCTGCTGACCGCCTGCCACGCCGTGAACTGGGGGGTGTGGGGCGCGTTCAGCCTCGACTACGCCGTCCGGCTGTGGCTGAGCGAGGACCGGATGCGTTTCGTGCGCGGCAACCCGCTGGCGCTGCTCGCGGTCGTCCTGCCGCTGATCCAGCCGCTGCGGCTGCTCCGGCTGGTGTCGCTGCTGCTGCTCGCCGGGCAGCGGGCGCGGCTGGCGTCGCAGATCCGGGTCACGACGTACGTCGCGGGCTGCTGTCTGGGGCTGCTGGTCTTCGGCGCGCTGGCCGTGCTGGAGGTGGAGCGGGGCCGGCCGGGGGCGTCCATCCACACGCTGGGGGACGCGGTGTGGTGGGCGTTCACGACGATGACCACCGTGGGGTACGGCGACATGGCGCCGACCACCGGGCTGGGGCGGATGCTGGCGATCGGGCTGATGCTCTCCGGGATCGCGCTGCTCGGTGTCGTCACCGCGAACATCGCGGCCTGGTTCATCGCGCGGTTCGAGATGGACGACGAGGAGGAGCGCCGGCAGACGGCGGCCATCGAGGCGCTGACGGAGGAGGTCCGGGCCCTGCGGGGGGAGGTCGCGGCGCTGCGGGAGTCGGCGGCGGACCGGGTCGCCGGGGCACCGCGCGGACCGGCATGAGCGAGGGCCCCCGGCGCCCCACCGGAGGCCCTCGCCCGTGCCCGGGTCAGAACACGCCGTACCCGGGGGTCGCTCCGGCCAGCCAGATGAGGGCCAGGAGCGTGTCGATGGCGCCCAGCACGAGGGCGACCACGGCCGTCGC
The DNA here is from genome assembly GCF_009852415.1 of Streptomyces sp. Tu 3180. Classification (NCBI taxonomy): domain Bacteria; kingdom Bacillati; phylum Actinomycetota; class Actinomycetes; order Kitasatosporales; family Streptomycetaceae; genus Streptomyces; species Streptomyces sp. Tu 3180. Next base: position 2,678,615 of record NZ_WOXS01000002.1, read on the forward strand.
CGGGCGGGGACCCGCCCAGCCGCGGCCCATGGCGAGCCATCCGCAGACGATCGCCGCGGGGCCGAGGATGATCCCCAGCACGAAGAATCCGGCGACCGCGCAGATGACTCCGATGATTCCGAGCGTCGCGCGATCCGGCCCGGTCCGTGACCACGTCCGGCCACGTGAGCGGGGGTGCCTGCGCGTTCCGTGTCCGAAGCTCGCCATCATCAACTCCCTGAACCCCTTGGTCGGTTGGGGGATGTCCGGGGTTCGTCGTGAAGGCGGGTACCCCCGCTTCGGCCGTGGATTCACGCCTTGTGGACGGCGGTGGACGCGCTGTCCCCCTCCGGCAGCGCGCCGCGGCCGCCGTCCTCCGTGCCCTGCGGAGGGCATGACCCACTGTGACCTGCGGTGCCCTCCCGGCGGGAGGGATCACCGCGTGGGTTCACCCTGATGAGCGAACTCGGCCCCGGGCGCGCCGGACGAGGCGTCAGATGTGGCCGACGCCCGCGCCGGCCTCCGCGTTCTCGCCGCGCTTGGTGAGGAGGGCGACCAGCACCGCGACGACGGCGACTCCGGCGGCGACCAGGGACGCCAGGCTCATGCCGGAGAGGAAGGTGTCGTGCGCGACGTCGGTGATCTTCGCGGCGATCGCCCCGGGCGTGCCCTCGGCCACCGGCGCCGCACCGACCTGGACGGCCTCGGCGGCCCGGTCGGCCTGTTCCGGGGTGAGCGGCGGAAGCCCGGCCTCCTTCCAGTTGCCCTCGAGGTCGCTGTCGACCTTCGAGGCCATCACCGCGCCCAGCACCGCCGTGCCGAGGCTGCCGCCGATCTGCATGGCGGCCTGCTGGAGACCGCCGGCCACGCCGGACAGCTCCAACGGCGCGTTGCCGACGATGACTTCGGTGGCGCCGACCATGACGGGCGCGAGGCCGAGGCCCAGCAGGGCGAACCAGAGCGACATCGTGGCGCTGCCGGTGTCCTGCTCGAGCGTCGACATGCCGTACATGGCGAGCGCGGTGAGGGCCATGCCGCCGGCCAGCGGGATGCGCGGGCCGACCTTGGTGATCATCGCGCCGGCGAGCGGGGAGCCGACGATCATCATGCCGGTGAGCGGCAGCAGGTGCAGACCGGCGTCGATCGGGCTCATCCCGTGCACGTTCTGCAGGTAGAAGGTGACGAAGAACAGGCCGCCCATGAAGGCGATGGCCATCAGGACCATCAGCACGACACCCGCGGACAGCGGGACGGAGCGGAACAGGCCCAGCGGGATCAGCGGCTCCTTCACCTTCGTCTCCCAGAAGGAGAAGAGCCCGAAGCCGGCGAGCGAGGCGACGATGAACGCCCAGGTCTTGGCGTCGCCCCAGCCCCACTCCGGAGCCTTGATCAGGGCCCAGACGAGGCAGAACATCGCGGCGGACAGCAGGGCGATGCCGAGGACGTCGAACGAGCGCGGGGCGTTCTCCGCGCGGTGGTCCAGCAGGATCCACGCGCCGAGGGCGACGGCGAGGACGCCGACCGGCACGTTGATGAAGAACACCGACTGCCAGTTGACGTGCTCGACGAGGACACCGCCGAGGATCGGGCCGCCCGCGGTGGAGGCGCCGATCACCATGCCCCAGATGCCGATGGCCATGTTGAGCTTCTCGGCCGGGAAGGTGGCCCGCAGCAGGCCGAGCGCGGCCGGCATCAGCAGGGCGCCGAACAGGCCCTGGAAGACGCGGAAGACGACGACCATCGAGATCGTGTCGGACAACCCGATGGCGGCCGACGAGGCGGCGAAGCCCGCCACGCCTATGAGGAAGGTCTGCCGGTGGCCGAAGCGGTCACCGAGCTTGCCCGCGGTGATCAGGGAGACCGCGAGGGCGAGAAAGTAGGCGTTGGTGATCCACTGGAGTTCCGACAGGCTGGCGTCCAGGTCGTCGCCGATGGCCGGGTTGGCGATGGCCACGATGGTGCCGTCGAGGGCCACCATCATGACCCCCACGGCGACGGTGATCAGGGTGAACCAGGGGTGCCCGCGCAGCCCCTTGCCCGGTGTCGCGCCCGACGGGGCGGCCGGTGCCTCTTCCCCCGGCCCCGTCGCGTCGATGGTGGTCTGACTAGTCATACCTTCGAGGCTAGTGACAGTCACTGACACTTGACAAACCAATTCACCAGTCAGTAACTGACACGACACTCGCCTATAGCCTGATCAGGAGAAACAGTTCTGGGAGGACCGATGGAGACGGCCTGGACCGTCACGGGTGCGGCGCCGCGGCCGGGTCTGCGGGAGCGCAAGAAGCAGCGCACCCGGGACGCGCTGGTCCGGGCCGCACTGGAGCTGTTCGCCACCCGCGGGTACGAGGGGACGACCGTCGACGACATCGCCGCGGCCGTCGACGTCTCGCAGCGCACCTTCTTCCGCTACTTCGCCAGCAAGGAGGAGGTGGCGTTCTTCGTCCCGCGGCTGGCCGAGTCGCACGTCGTCGAGGCCGTGCGGGGGCGCCCGCCGGGCGAGGCGCCGCTGGAGACGCTGCGCCGGGCCGTCCTGGACAGCTGGGACGGCATCAACGCGACCATCGAGCAGGTCGTGCCCCTCGACCTGCACCTGCGGGTCTACCGGGTGATCGAGTCGACACCGGCGCTGCTCGCCGCCCACCTGCGGCGCGCGACGGAGCTGGAGGAGGAGCTGGCGCGCATCGTCGCCGGGCGCGAGGGGCTGGACGTGGACACCGACCCCCGGCCGCGGATCCTGGTGGCCGCCTTCGGCGGGGTGGTCCGGGTGGCGGAACGGCTGTGGTCGGCCGGGGACGACCTGAGCGTCGACGCCATGCGCGATCTGATGGCGACCCACCTGGACCGGCTGGGCCCGGCGCTCGCGGAGAACTGGCGTACGAGCTGATCCCTGGATCGACACACTGAAACGTGATCCCGGTCACTTGGTTCACGCGAGACCCTCTCGTTCTCCTAGTGTGTCCTTTCAGTGACTTCCTTCGACACCTCCCCGCAACTGAACGTCTGGCGCGCGCTGCTCGCGCTCGCCGTCGTCTTCGTGATGCTGACGACCACCGGCTGGACGGCGCTGCGCAACCAGCGGGAGACACCCCCTCTCCAGGCGTCGCTCGACGCCTGGGGGAAGGGCCGCATAGCCGGTCACCGGCTGCCGGACCCGCAGTCGGCGCCCGCGCGGCTGGCCCGGTTCTTCGCCTCCCTCACCGAGGGGCAGCGGGCGGCCCTCGCCCACCGCTATCCGCTCGCGGTCGGCAACATGAACGGCGCGCCGGCCGCTCTGCGCTACCGCGCCAACCGCATCGCGCTGGGGCAGGCCCGCGAGGTCGAGCTGAAACGCCTGCACGACAGCCGCCTCACGCCCGCGGGGCAGCGGCAGGCGGCCCGCCGGATGGACCGCCTCGAGGCGCTGATGCGCCCCGGCCGGCGCATCCTCGCCTTCAACCCGTCGGGCTCGGGCCGGGTCGCCGAGGTCTTCGGCGACCTGCGCACGGCCGACCGGGTCTCGGTCGTCGTCCCCGGGGTCGACACGGACCTGCTCACCTTCCAGCGCACGCACCGCGGGTACGCCGCGCCCGTCGGCATGGCCAGGTCCCTGTACGCGGCCGAGCGCGAGGCCGACCCCACCACCCGCACCGCCGTGATCGCCTGGGCCGACTACACCGCCCCCAGCGGTCTCGGCATGGACGCGGCCACGGCGATGCGCGCCGAGGACGGTGCGGCGCGGCTGAACGCGATGCTGCGCGGACTGCCCGGGAAGGCGCCGGTCTCGCTGTTCTGCCACAGCTACGGCTCCGTGGTGTGCGGGCTCGCCGCGCCCTCGCTGCCGGGCCGGGTGGCCGACATAGCGGTGGCCGGCAGTCCCGGGATGCGGGTCGAGAGGGCCTCCCAGCTGGACACCTCCGCGCGGGTGTGGGCGATGCGGGACGCCGACGACTGGATCCAGGACGTGCCGTACCTGGAGCTCGGCGGGCTGGGGCACGGGGCCGACCCGGTGGCCGCGGGGTTCGGGGCGCGGGTGCTGTCGGCGCGGGAGGCGAAGGGGCACGGCGGGTATTTCGAACCGGGCACGGACAGCCTGCGGAACTTCGCCGAGATCGGCGTTGGCGCATACCGCGCGGTCTCCTGTGCCCACGAGGACGACGTCTGCCGGGCGGGTTTGTCCGGCACGGCGACCATCGGACGCGCGTAGAGGCGGAGAAACTGCGGTATGCGCGGGGAGAGGACGAAGAAGCTCGTGCCGCATACGATGAGCCGCATGGGTGACGTACTGGCCGGATTTCATGCCGCCTGGGAGTTCGAGTCCGACTCCGTGCTCATCCGTTACGAACGGGGGATCCGGACACCCAAGCTGTTCCAGGCGCTCGGGGAACGACGCATACCCCTCGAGGCGATCGAGGGGGTGACCCTGACCCCCGGCAGGCGCGGCACCGTGGTCCTGCGCGTCGAGCCGCGGCCCGGTGCCGATCCGCTCATGGAGGCCGCCGCCGGGCAGTTGAAGGAGAGCAGCGACCCGTACCGGCTGGTGCTGCCCGCCGAACGCGAGACGCTGGCCGAGTACTACGCCGACGAACTGCGCGGCCTGCTCACCGAGTCGGGGCCGGCCGAGCGTCACCTGGTGGAAGCCCCCGGGACGCCGCGCCAGTTCAAGGCGTACGACGGGAAGGCCTCCTTCGACGGGACGTCGGTGTCCTTCCGCTGGTTCTGGACGGGAGCCTCGTCGGCCAAGTGGAAGGCCGGCGACCAGCGCTTCCCCGTCGGCGAGTTGAGCGGCGTGGAGTGGCGGTCGCCCGAGGTGTTCGAAGGACACCTGCGGCTGCTGCGCCGGGACGCGGGGGCGCCTCCCACGCAGGCCGACCAGGACCCGGCGGCCGTGGTGTTCGGGCTCGGCTACGGGCCGGTGCACGAGTCGCTGCCGTTCGCCGCCGCGGTGCTGGCGGCGGTGCGCACCTGCGAGCCGGTGCCCGCGGTGGCCGCGGCACCGCGCCGCGACCCCGCGGACATCGCCGAGCGCATCCGTCACCTGGGGGAACTCCATCAGGCGGGGCTGGTGACGGACGAGGAGTTCTCCGTGAAGAAGGCGGAGTTGCTGGCGGAGCTCTAGGCCCCGCCCGCCGGGTTCACTCCCTGCCCGCGGAGGTGAAGGACATGTCCGGGTAGCGGGTGCCCGCCACCCCGGCCGCGATGGGCTCCAGCAGGGCCAGCTCCTCCTCGGTCAGGGTGATGCGCGTCGCCGCCGTGTTCTCCTCCACCCGGGCCGGCTTGCGGGTGCCCGGGATCGGGACGACCGGGAGGCCGTGGACCGCCGCCCGCTGCTGGACCCAGGCCAGGGCGATCTGGCCGGGGGAGGCGTCGTGGGCCCGGGCGACCGCGCGGACCGGCTCGAGCAGGGCCGCGTTGGCCGCCGCGTTCTCGCCGGTGAAGCGGGGCTGCCGGCGGCGGAAGTCACCGGCCGTCAGGTCCCGCTCGGCGTCGACGAAGGAACCCGTGAGGAACCCGCGGCCGAGCGGCGAGTACGGCACCAGGGTCACGCCCAGCTCACGCGCGGCCGGCACCACCTTCGCCTCGATGTCCCGGCTGAACAGCGACCACTCCGACTGCACGGCGGCGATCGGGTGGACGGCGTGCGCGGCGCGCAGTTCACCGGCCGTGACCTCGCTCAGGCCGAGCTGCTTGACCTTCCCCTCGCGGACCAGGTCGGCCATGACGCCGACGGTCTCCTCGATCGGCACCTCCACGTCGCGCCGGTGCATGTAGTAGAGGTCGATCACGTCGACGTCCAGGCGCTTCAGGCTCGCCTCGACGGCCTCGCGGATGTACGGCTCGTCGTTGCGGATGATCCGCCGGGTGGGGTCGTCCGGCGGGATCGCCAGGGCGAACTTGGTCGCGATGACCACCTCGTCCCGGTGCGCCTTGAAGAACGGGGAGAGGAACCGCTCGTTCTCCCCCGCGCCGTAGACGTCCGCCGTGTCGTAGAGCGTGACGCCGAGTTCCAGGGCCCGCTCCAGGGTCGCCCGGGAGGCGTCCACGTCCACCGGGCCGTAGGCGAAGCTCATCCCCATGCAGCCCAGGCCCTGCACACCCACCCGGGGGCCGCCCTCGCCCAGTGCCGCCGTCGCGATCCCTTCGTTGGTCATCGTGCCCTCTCCGACGCCAGGGCGCGCCCGGCGTCCGCGTAGAAACTGATCTTCCGGTCGAGTACGGCGAGGGTGCCCTGGAGCTCGGCGATCCGGGCCAGCACGTCCTCGCGGGTCTCCTTGAGCAGTTCGAAGCGCTCGGTGTACGTGTGGTCGCCGGCCCGGACCAGTTCCGCGTACCGCACCATGTGCGCGACCGGCATCCCGGTCAGGCGGAGCTTGCCGACGAGGGCGAGCCAGTCGAGGTCGCGGTTGCTGTAGCGCCGCTGCCCGGTGTGGGACCGGTCGACGTGCGGCATCAGCCCGATGCGCTCGTACCAGCGCAGGGTGTGCGCCGTCAGCCCGGTGAGGGCGGCGACCTCGCTGATCGTGTACCTGTCCTCGCCGTCCGGCCGCCGGTTCCCCTGCGGCGGTCCGGCGCAGGTGTCGGCGCTGGTGCCAGTGCTCTCCGTCTCCGTCACCGTCATGGGTCCCACGCTAGGGCCTTGGAGTGCGCTCCAAGCAAGCGGCGCCGGTGGGAAATGCGCGGGACGTGACGGCGGGCGGCTGATTGCCGTACGGCCATGACCTCATGTACGCCGTGCGGCGCCGAAGGACGCGGAGGAAGTGCTGCGCCAGATGGTGATCGACTCGATGGCCCTGTCCGCCCCGTCCACGGCCTGGCACGCTGAGTCGCTGCCCGTACCGCGCGGCGGGTTGTCCGAGCCGGACGGCACCTTCGTGGCGTTCGTCGTGGACCACCCGGACCGGCTGGGCGCGCCGGCGGCGCTGGTGGCCGGCTCGCCGGAGTACCGCATCGGCGGCGCGCGCGATCCGCACGGCACCGACGGCCACGTCTTCAGTGTCACCACCGATCGGGACGCCCGCCGCCGCGGCTGAGCGCGCCTGCGCGGAGGCGCTGCTGGAGTGGTTCCGCGAGCGCGGCGCCCGGCGGGTCCGCCTCACCACGTCCGCGCAGGCCGAGCCGCCGTACGTCACGCCGGGCTCCAGGCCCGAGCCGGACCCCTTGCTGGAGCTGACACTCTGAGCGCTTAGGCTCGACGGCATGTCGCTGAAGAGCCTCGCGTTGATCGAGAACTGGCCGGTTCCCACCGCCGCGGCGGGTGTCGTACGGGCGGACGGCACCGTCCTGGGCACCCACGGCCCGGCCGGCCACCGCTTCCCGCTGGCCTCGGTCACCAAGCCGCTCGCCGCCTACGCGGTGCTCGTGGCGTACGAGGAGGGCGCGGTCGAGCTGGACGAACCGGCGGGCCCGGAGGGCTCGACGGTCCGGCACCTGCTCGCGCACACCTCGGGGCTCGCCTTCGACGAGCACCGGGTGACCTCGGCACCGGGTGAGCGGCGGCTGTACTCGAACGCCGGGTTCGAGCAGCTGGGGGACCACGTCGCGAAGGCGACGGAGATCCCGTTCGCGGAGTACCTGCGGCAGGCGGTGCTGGAGCCGCTCGGCATGACGTCGACGTCGCTGGAGGGCTCCCCCGCCAAGGACGCCGTCTCCACGGTGGACGACCTGCTGCGGTTCGCCGCCGAGGTGCAGGCCCCGCGCCTCCTCGACCCCCGCACGGTCGCCGCGGCGATGACGGTCCAGTACCCCGGCACCAAGGGCGTCCTGCCGGGCTACGGCCACCAGAACCCCAATGACTGGGGCCTCGGCTTCGAGATCCGCAACGCCAAGTCCCCGCACTGGACGGGCGCGTCGTCCTCACCCCGCACCTTCGGCCACTTCGGCCAGTCGGGCACCTTCCTGTGGATCGACCCGGACGCGCGGGCCGCGTGCGTGGCGCTCACCGACCGCGCCTTCGGGCCCTGGGCGGTCGAGGCGTGGCCGCCGTTCACCGACGCGGTGCTCGCCGAGCTCTAGACCGGCGGCCGCATCTCCCACAGCAGCAGCTCGGCCGTCGTGCTCGCGGCGGCCGCCTCGACGTCCCGCGCGTCCGTGATCCGCGCCGCGTCCCCCGGGCCCAGCCGTTCCCCGTCCAGCAGGACCTCGCCGCGCACCACGTGGGCGTACACGTACGCGGCGTCCGGGACCGCGGTCCGCTCGCCCGCCGCGAGCCGGCGCACGTGGAGCACGGCGCCCGCCTCCGGGAGGGCGTACGGGGTGGAGTCCGCTGTGCCGCGGACGACCTCGTAGAACGGCTCGCCCCCCGGCTCGTGCGGGGCCAGCCACATCTGGAGGAAGGTCAGGGGCCGGTCGCCGTCGTTGCGTTCCACGTGCCGCACCCCGGACGCCGCGCTCAGGCGCTGCACGTCGCCGGGGCGGACCACCGTCTCCCGCCCCGTGGAGTCCCGGTGGGTCAGCTCGCCCTCCACCACCCAGGTCACGATCTCGGTGTGGCTGTGCGGGTGCTCGTCGAAGCCGGCGCCGGGCGCCAGGCGCTCCTCGTTGCAGGCGATCACCGCGCCGAAGCGGAGGTTGTCCGGGTCGTAGTGGGGGCCGAAGGAGAAGGCGTGCCGCGTGCCGATCCCGGCCGCCGGATCACCGCCCTGGTAGCGCTCGTGCGCGCGCCGTACGTCCATCACGACGCCCACCGTAGACCCGTACCGTGGACCCGGCGGACCACCCTCCCGTCCGGATAAGGCACTCTTGTCCCCGTGCCCGAACCCGAGACCAGCAACACCTACGCCCCGGCGCGCCGCCCCGCCCACCCGCACGCCGCCACGCTGAAGCGGCTGGAGAAGTCGTCCGGCAGCCTGGCCGCACAGGCCATCGCGCGGATGGACGAGACGCTGCCCTGGTACCGGGCCATGCCCCCGGAGAACCGTTCCTGGATCGGTCTGGTCGCCCAGGCGGGCATCGCCGCCTTCACCGAGTGGTTCCGGCACCCCGAGGCCCCGCAGGCCATCTCCACCGACGTCTTCGGCACCGCGCCGCGCGAGCTGACCCGGGCCATCACGCTGCGGCAGACCGTGGAGATGGTGCGCACCACCATCGAGGTCATGGAGACGGCCATCGACGAGGTGGCGGCGCCGGGCGACGAGTCCGTGCTGCGCGAGGCCCTCCTCGTCTACGCCCGGGAGATCGCCTTCGCCACCGCCCAGGTGTACGCGCAGGCCGCCGAGGCACGGGGTGCCTGGGACGCGCGCCTGGAGTCGCTGGTCGTGAACGCCGTGCTCAGCGGCGAGGCCGACGAGGGGGCCGTGTCCCGGGCCGCCGCCCTCGGGTGGAACTCGCCCGAGCACGTGTGCGTGGTGCTGGGCACCGCGCCCGACGGTGACTCCGAGCTGACCGTGGAGGCGATCCGGCGCGCCGCCCGGCACGCCAAGCTCCAGGTGCTGACCGGGGTGCTCGGGGACCGGCTGGTGGTGATCGCGGGCGGCAGCGACAACCCGCTGGCCGTCGCCAGGTCGCTGATCGGGCCGTACGCGCCGGGACCGGTGGTGGCGGGCCCGGTGGTGCCGGACCTGCTGGCCGCGACCCGGTCCGCGCAGGCCGCCGCGGCCGGGCTCAAGGCGTGTTCCGCCTGGCAGGACGCGCCGCGCCCGGTGCTGGCCGACGACCTGCTGCCGGAGCGCGCGATCGCCGGAGACCCGTCCGCCCGCGAGCAGTTGGTGGAGGAGATCTACAGACCGCTCGAGGAGGCCGGGGCCGCGCTGCTGGAGACGCTCAGCGTCTATCTCGAACAGGCGAGCAGTCTGGAGGGCGCGGCGCGGATGCTGTTCGTGCATCCCAACACCGTTCGTTACCGGCTCCGACGTGTGACTGACGTCACCGGTTGGTCACCCTCCGATGTACGCTCGGCGTTCACGCTGCGGATCGCGCTGATCCTGGGGCGCCTGGTCGACGGCGATCTTCAGCTCTAGTCTTTTGTCGGGGCCTCACAAAAGGCCCCCGTGTTCTTCGTCCCTGTCCTCACGGGCGGCCGCGCCCGTCCCCAAGAGAGAGTGTGAGAGTGCTCGTACTCGTCGCTCCCGGCCAGGGCGCCCAGACGCCCGGCTTCCTGACTGCATGGCTCGAACTCCCCGGTGCCGCGGACCGTGTCGCCGCATGGTCCGACGCCATCGGACTCGACCTCGTCCACTACGGCACGCGGGCCGACGCGGACGCGATCCGCGACACGGCCGTCGCCCAGCCGCTGCTGGTCGCGGCCGGGCTGCTGTCCGCCTCGGCACTCGGTGACATGGCGGACGTCGCGCCCGGCGCGATCGCCGGCCACAGCGTCGGCGAGATCACCGCCGCCGCCCTGGCGGGCGTCCTCGACGACACCGCCGCGCTGACCCTGGTCCGCAAGCGGGGCCTGGCCATGGCCGACGCCGCCGCGGTCACCGAGACCGGCATGGCGGCGCTGCTCGGCGGCGACCCCGAGGTGACCGTGGAGCACCTGGGGAAGCTGGGCCTGACCCCGGCGAACATCAACGGCGCGGGCCAGATCGTGGCGGCCGGCACCAAGGAGCAGCTCGCCGCGCTCGAGGCGGACAAGCCCGAGGGCGTGCGCAAGGTCGTCGCGCTCAAGGTGGCCGGCGCCTTCCACACCCACCACATGGCTCCCGCGGTCGACACGCTGGCGAAGGCCGCCGCGGACCTGGCACCGGGCGACCCGAAGATCACCTACGTGTCGAACAAGGACGGCGCGGCCGTCGCGACCGGTGCCGAGGTGCTCCAGCGCCTGGTCGGCCAGGTCGCGAACCCGGTCCGCTGGGACCTGTGCATGGAGACCTTCAAGGAGCTCGGCGTGACCGCCCTGCTGGAGGTCTGCCCCGGCGGCACCCTGACCGGGCTCGCCAAGCGCGCGCTGCCCGGCGTGAAGACGCTGGCCCTGAAGACCCCCGCCGACCTCGACACGGCCCGCGAGCTCATCGCCGAGCACGCCGCCTGAGCGCCCTAAGGAGCCCACCCGCATGGCGAAGATCAAGCCCAGCAAGGGCGCCCCGTACGCGCGCATCCTCGGCGTGGGCGGCTACCGTCCCACCCGGGTCGTGCCGAACGAGGTGATCCTCGAGACGATCGACTCGTCCGACGAGTGGATCCGCTCGCGCTCCGGCATCGAGACCCGGCACTGGGCCTCCGACGAGGAGACCGTCACCGCGATGTCGCTGGAGGCGTCCGGGAAGGCCCTCGCCGACGCGGGGATCTCCGCCGCGCAGATCGGGGGCGTGATCGTCTCCACGGTGTCGCACTTCAAGCAGACCCCGGCCGTGGCCACCGAGATCGCCGACAAGCTGGGCACGGACCGGGCCGCCGCCTTCGACATCTCGGCCGGCTGCGCGGGCTTCGGCTACGGCCTGACCCTCGCCAAGGGCATGGTCGTCGAGGGGTCGGCGGAGTACGTCCTCGTCATCGGCGTGGAGCGGCTGAGCGACCTGACCGACCTGGAGGACCGGGCGACGGCCTTCCTGTTCGGCGACGGCGCCGGCGCGGTGGTCGTCGGCCCGTCCCAGGAGCCCGCGATCGGCCCGACCGTGTGGGGCTCCGAGGGCGACAAGTCCGAGACCATCAAGCAGACCGTGCCGTGGACGGACTACCGCGACGGGACCGTCGAGAAGTTCCCCGCGATCACCCAGGAGGGCCAGGCGGTGTTCCGCTGGGCCGTGTTCGAGATGGCGAAGGTCGCCCAGCAGGCGCTGGACGCGGCCGGGATCAGCCCGGACGACCTGGACGTCTTCATCCCGCACCAGGCCAACGTGCGGATCATCGACTCGATGGTGAAGACCCTCAAACTGCCGGAGCACGTCACGGTCGCCCGTGACATCCGCACCACCGGCAACACCTCGGCCGCCTCGATCCCGCTCGCGATGGAGCGGCTCCTGGCGACCGGCGAGGCGAAGAGCGGCGACACCGCGCTCGTCATCGGCTTCGGGGCGGGTCTGGTCTACGCCGCTACGGTCGTTACCCTCCCCTAGGCACTCCGTGCCGGATCATGGGATCCGACGCGGGAACCGCAACACCTGCCGCTGACGCGGCGGGCGCCACACCCTCTGGAATCACAACGAAGGAGCGCCACCATGGCCGCCACTCAGGAAGAGATCGTCGCCGGTCTCGCGGAGATCGTGAACGAGATCGCCGGCATCCCGGTTGAGGACGTCCAGCTGGACAAGTCCTTCACCGACGACCTGGACGTCGACTCGCTGTCCATGGTCGAGGTCGTCGTCGCCGCCGAAGAGCGCTTCGACGTCAAGATCCCGGACGACGACGTCAAGAACCTCAAGACCGTCGGCGACGCGACCGACTACATCCTCAAGCACCAGGCCTGAGTCCTGACCGGGCCTTCCGTCCGGCTCGGGCCGGGTCAGGGAGCGGGGTCCGGTGCCGTGCACCGCGAGGCGCAGGAGGGAGCCGGGGCGAAGCCCCGGGGACCGACGACGCGGCGAGGCACGGTGCCGGGGCCCGCGAGCCCGGCGGCATGAGCCGGACGGAAGGCCCGATGGCCGGGAGCCCCCGGCCCCGCCACCCGACGGTGGCGCCGTACGAATCCTCGTATCCGTTGGAGAAAGAATTCCCGTGAGCCCGACCAATCGCACCGTGGTCGTCACCGGTATCGGCGCAACCACACCGTTGGGTGGCGACGCAGCCTCTACCTGGGAGGGACTGATCGCCGGACGTTCCGGCGTCAGGCTCCTGGAGCAGGAATGGGCCGCCGAGCAGGCGGTCCGCATCGCGGCCCCGGTGGCCGTGGAGCCCACCGAGGTCATCCCCCGGCCGCAGGCCCGCCGGCTGGACCGCTCGGCGCAGTTCGCGCTGATCGCGGCCAAGGAGGCGTGGGCCGACGCCGGTTTCGAGGCCAAGGCCGGCGAGGACCCGAGCGTCGACCCGGACCGGCTCGGCGCGGTCATCGCCTCCGGCATCGGCGGCGTGACGACCCTGCTGGACCAGTACGACGTGCTGAAGGAGAAGGGCGTCCGCCGCGTCTCCCCGCACACCGTCCCCATGCTGATGCCGAACGGCCCCTCGGCGAACGTGGGCCTGGCCGTGGGCGCCCGCGCGGGCGTGCACACCCCGGTCTCGGCCTGCGCCTCCGGCGCGGAGGCCATCGGCTACGCCATCGAGATGATCCGCACCGGCCGCGCCGACGTCGTCGTCGCGGGCGGCACGGAGGCGGCGATCCACCCGCTGCCGATCGCCGCGTTCGGCAACATGATGGCGATGTCCAAGAACAACGACGACCCCCAGGGCGCCTCGCGCCCCTACGACGTGGCGCGTGACGGCTTCGTCATGGGCGAGGGCGCGGGCGTGATCGTCCTGGAGTCCGCCGAGCACGCCGCGGCGCGCGGTGCCCGCGTCTACGCGGAGGCGGTCGGCCAGGGCATCTCGGCCGACTCCCACGACATCGTGCAGCCGGAGCCGGAGGGCCGCGGCATCTCGCACGCCCTGCAGAACCTGCTGGACCGCACCGACCTGGACCCGGCCGAGATCGTGCACGTCAACGCGCACGCCACCTCGACGCCGGCCGGTGACATCGCCGAGCTGAAGGCGCTGCGCAAGGTCTTCGGCGACGACGCCGACCACATGGCGGTCTCCGCCACCAAGTCGATGACCGGTCACCTGCTCGGCGGCGCCGGCGGCGTGGAGTCGGTGGCGACGGTGCTCGCGCTGTACCACCGGGTGGCCCCGCCGACCATCAACGTCGAGAACCTCGACCCCGAGGCCGAGGCGAACGCGGACGTGGTCCGCGGCGAGGCGCGCAAGCTGCCCGTCGAGGGCAGGATCGCCGCGCTGAACGACTCGTTCGGGTTCGGTGGCCACAACGTGGTGCTGGCGTTCCGGACGGTGTGAGCCGTACCGGCACGCGGGAAGGCCCCCACCCTCGAGGGTGGGGGCCTTCCCGCGTGCCGGGCGACGGGCGGGGCCCGGGTCAGACCACCTGGTGCAGCCAGCGCACCGGGGCGCCCTCGCCGGCGTAGCGGAACGGCTCCAGTTCGTCGTCCCAGGGCTTGCCCAGGAGCCTGGCGATCTCCGCCTCCAGGTCGGTCTCGCCGCCCTGGGAGCGGACCAGGGCGGCGCGCAGCCGGTCCTCGGGGATCAGGATGTCGCCGTGCATGCCGGTGACGGCGTGGAAGATGCCGAGGTCGGGGGTGCAGCTGTAGCGCTCGCCCTCGGCGGTGGGGCAGGGCTCCGCGGTGACCTCGAAGCGCAGCATCTGCCAGCCGCGCAGCGCGGAGGCGAGTTTGGAGGCGGTGCCGGCCTGGCCCTGCCAGGAGAACTCCGAGCGCCAGGTGCCCGGGGCGGCGGGCTGCCGGATCCAGTCCAGGCTGACGCGCGTGCCGAGCACCCCGGCGACGGCCCACTCGACGTGCGGGCACAGCGCGCGCGGCGCGGAGTGCACGTACAGAACTCCACGAGTCGTCACCGGAACCTCCGGGCAGAGCGGGACATCTTGGAACGGGTGGAACGGCCGCGACCCGGCGGGCCGCGTTGATGGCGAGGCTACCGTGCGCCGGGGCAAGGAGTGTGACGTACCGTCGGTCCCGGTGCCGGGAAAGGTCCACCATTCACCCGGCAGGACGCCTGTACGGGTGGGGGACGTTCCCCCCTCCGGGCGGGAACCCCCGTGCGTTGTTATGGGTGGGGAGGGACGGTGACACCACGACGCACGGGGAGGCGACCGAATTGGACCAGGCGACGCGGAGGCGGCGGCGCCGCTCACGGGCCGTTCTCGCCGTGGTGGCGGCCGCCGCCCTGGGAGTGGCCGGCTGCGACGCCGTCGGCGGTGACGCGTCCGCCCCGTCCGCGGGCGCGCGCACGGGCGGACCGTCCCCGAGGCCCACGCCCGTGTGGGACACCAGCCCCTCCTCCGTCGCCGCCGTCGGCGACTCCATCACCACCGGCTTCGACGCCTGCGCGGTGCTGTCGGACTGCCCCGAGGTGTCGTGGGCGACGGGCGGCAGCGACGAGGTCGACAGTCTCGCGGTGCGGCTGCTGGGGAAGGCCGGTGCGGCCGAGCGGAGCTGGAACTACGCGGTGACCGGGGCCCGGATGGCGGATCTGCCGGGCCAGATGGCGCGGGCGGTGCGGCGCGCCCCGCAGCTGGTGGCGGTGATGGTCGGGGCGAACGACGCCTGCCGGGACACGACGGCGGCGATGACGCCGGTGGCCGACTTCCGCGCCGACTTCCGGGAGGCGATGACCACCCTGCGCGAGGCGCTGCCCAAGACCCAGGTGTACGTGGCGAGCGTGCCGAACCTGAAGCGGCTGTGGTCGCAGGGGCGGACCGACGCCCTGGGCAAGCAGATCTGGAAGCTGGGCATCTGCCCGTCGATGCTGGGTGACGCGGACGCGCTGGACGCGGCGGCGACGCTGCGGCGCGAGACGGTGCACCGGCGGGTGGAGGACTACAACAGGGTGCTCGAGGAGGTCTGCGCAGCGGACCGCCGGTGCCGCCACGACGACGGCGCCGTGTACGAGTACCGCTTCGGCACCGGGCAGTTGAGCCGCTGGGACTGGTTCCACCCGAGCGTCGACGGACAGGCCAGGCTGGCGGAGATCGCCTACCGGACGGTCACGGCGAAGCGGCCGTGATCCGCTGAGGAGGCCGTGATCCGCCGGGGAGGCCGTGACCTATCGTTTCGCACATGAACGAACTCTTCGGCACACTCCCCGACGGCACCCCGGTGCACCGCTGGACCCTGGAACGGGCGGGGGTACGGGTGCGGGTCCTGTCCTACGGCGGGATCGTGCAGAGCGTCGAGGTGCCGGACCGGGAGGGGCGGACCGGGAACGTGGTGCTGGGATTCCCCGGCCTGGACGGCTACCTCACCCATCCGGAGCCCTTCCTGGGCGCCCTGATCGGCCGGTACGCCAACCGGATCGCGCACGCGCGCTTCGTGCTGGACGGGGCCGTCCACGCGCTCACCCCGAACAACGGGCCGAACTCCCTGCACGGCGGGCGGGGAGGCTTCGACAAGCGGGTGTGGGACGTGACGGCGGTCGAGCACGGCCTGCGCCTCACCCGGGTCAGCCCGCACGGCGAGGAGGGCTTCCCGGGCCGTCTGGAGGTCGCGGTGACGTACACGCTGGACGAGCGGGGCGCGCTGGGCATCGTCTACGAGGCGGTGACGGACGCGCCGACCCCGGTGAACCTGACGAACCACTCGTACTGGAACCTGGCCGGCTCCGGCAGCGCGGCCGGGCACGAACTGCGGATCGCGGCCTCCCGGTTCACGCCGGTCGACGCGGACCTGATCCCGACGGGCGAGCTCGCCGACGTGACCGGCACCCGCTTCGACTTCCGGGAGGCGCGCGCGACCGGCACCGGGTACGACCACAACCTCGTGCTCGACAAGGGCGTGACGCCGGCGCCCGTGGAGGTCGCCGAGCTGTACGACCCGGGGTCGGGCCGGGTGCTGACGGTGGCGACCACCGAGCCCGGGATGCAGCTGTACACCGCCGACCACATCGGCGAGCCCTTCGCCCCCGGTGACGGCGTCGCGCTGGAGACCCAGCACTTCCCCGACTCCCCGAACCGGCCGGAGTTCCCGGACACCGTCCTGCGGCCGGGCGAGGCGTTCCGCTCGGAGACGGTGTACGGCTTCTCCGTGCGGTAGGCCCGGCCCCGTGCGCACATGAGCCCCGGTCCGGGGTCAGGGGCCCGGACCGGGGCTGCTCATGTGGGTACCACCCGGATCAGACGTTAACCGCCGCGCCGGTCCCGCGGTCCGTGATCGAGCACTCGGCCGGGATCCCGTACGAACCTTTCACAAGTGGTCGGCCGGCGGACCCGGTACCGCTCGCCCGGTTCGCCGGCGCCGACTGGATCCCCGGCGGCCCCGGCCCCGAGGGCACCCCGTCCGACCCGCCGGGCTCCGTGCCCCGTGGCGCGGTCCCCCCGGTCACGCGATACTGCGGCCTCCGGCACACCGCGTACCCCACTGCGATCGGAAGGCCCGACTCCCTTGAACGCTCCCCGTGTTCGCATCGCCGCCCTCGGCCTCGCCCTGCTGACCGGCGGCCTCGCCGCCCCCGTGACCGCGACCGCCGCCGAGCCCGCGGCCCCCTCCCCCACCGTCGAGGAACGGCGCCTGGACAGGGCGGCCCCGCAGGAGATACTGCGCCGCTCCGGATTCGACACCGCGGCACCGGAGTTCGCCCGCTCCCTCGACCGCGCGCGTTCCTACGCGCAGGCCCGCCGCACCGTCGCGCGCGAGGGAACGGCGCTGTGGCGCAGGGCCGTCGACCGGGCGCAGGGGCGCGGCCCCGCGCGCGGTGACCTCAGCCGGGACGACGACCGGCCGCTGTACTGGGCACGGCTCGGCATGACCCGCGAACTGCGCACCTGGGAACCGGGGTTCGGACTGACCGAGGGGCAGCGGACGCGGCTGCTGGAGGAGCTGGAGCGGACCTCGCGGGGGCAGAGCACGATCCTCCTGCACTCCCGGCCCCGCTCGAACGGGGGGACCCCCGTCCCGCGCGGTGCGGACGTCAAGCGGATCCTGCTGACCGGGTTCGACCCGTTCACCCTGGACCGGGACGTGCGCATCTCCAACCCGTCCGGCGCCGCCGCGCTCGCCCTCGACGGCACGGTGATCGAGACGGCGGACGGCCCGGCGCGCGTCGAGACGGCCGTGTTCCCGGTGCGCTGGGGGGACTTCACGCAGGGCACGGTGGAGCGGGCGCTGCGGCCGCACCTGCCCGGGGTCGACCTGTTCGCCACGGTGAGCCAGGGCCGGGTCGGCCGCTTCGACGTCGAGCGGACCAACGGGGCCCGGCGGGGCGGCTTCCCGGACAACGAGAACGTCTCCCGCACCCAGACGATCCCGGTCGCCGACCCGGCCTCACAGCCCCAGTGGACGACGACCACCCTGCCGTACGGGGCGATCACGGCCGCCGCCACCGGGCGCTTCCCCGTGTACGACAACACGAGCGTGACCGAGATCCCGGCGGGCGGCACCGAACCCGTCGTCCGGCCCGACGGGCCCACCCCCGGCTCGACGGCCCGCGCGGGCGGCGGCGGCGACTACCTGTCCAACGAGATCGCCTACCGGGCCACCCTGCTGCGCGACCGCCTCGGCCTGCGCGACAGGCTGCCGGGCGGCCATGTCCACACCCCGGTCCTGCAGTTCGGCGCCGGGAACACCGACCCGGCGACGGGGACGGTCACGGACCCGGCGTTCGTGCGGAACCGGCTGGACATCATCGACCAGGTGCGGGCGATCGTGACCGTGGCGATCAGCGCGACGGGGCGAACGCGAGGCTGACGCCGAGGCCGGCCAGGACGGATCCGATGACCTTGTTGAGGACCTTCTGGCCGCGCAGCATCAGGGTGCGCATGCGCTCGTGCGAGAAGAACACCGCGACGACGCCGAACCACAGCAGGTGGGCCAGCGACATGAACAGCCCGTAGCCCACCTGCCGGACGACCGGGGTGCCGGGGCCGACGACCTGGGCGAAGGTGGAGACGACGAAGAGGGTCGTCTTCGGGTTGAGGACGTTGGTCAGGAACCCGGTGCGCAGGGCCGCGAACGGGGTGAGCTCCGTCCCGTTCTCCAGGTCGACGGTGACCTCGGCGCGGGTGCGGAAGGTGCGGATCCCGACGTACACGAGGTAGGCCGCGCCGACCAGTTTGACGACGGTGAACAGGAAGGCGGAGGAGGCGATCAGCAGCCCGACGCCGAGCATCGTGTAGGTGACGTGCACCAGCACGCCGGCGGCGACGCCGGCCGCGCCGAGCAGTCCGGTGCGGCGGCCGTGCAGGTAGCTGTTGCGGACCACCATGGCGAAGTCGGCGCCCGGGGCGATCACGGCCAGCACGGTGACCACGGCGACGGCGAACACCTCGGTCATGGTGTGACGCCCTCCTCCGGCTCCCCGGCGCCGTCCCCGGCGGTCTCCTCACCGAGCAGCTCGCGCGCCATGAGGGTGGCGCCGGCCACCGCGCCCGGCATCAGGAACACCGCGACGAACGGCACCAGGAAGGCCAGTCCCAGGGGCGTGCCGAAGCCCCAGACGAGGGTCTTGCGGGACCGCAGCAGACCGAGCCGCTCGCGCAGTTCCACCCCGCGGCGCTGGAGCGCGACGGCGGCGAGCTCCTCGGTGAGGAAGAACCCGGTGACGAAGAAGCCGATCACCGGTACGACGGTCTGCCCGAGGACCGGGACGAAACCGAGCGCGAAGAGCAGCACGGCCCACACGAGGGCCCGCACGACGATCCGCAGGCTGTCCCGGCCGGAGATCCACAGCTCCCGCCACAGCGGCAGGTCCGACTCGGGCGCGGTGCCGTCGGGGGACACGTCCCGGTCGACCTTCTCGGAGAGGCTCTCGTAGAAGGGCTGCCCGACGAGCAGCGTCACCGCGGTGAAGGTCAGGACGGACAGCAGCAGTCCGAGCGCGAACAGGACGACGGTGAGGAACCCGCGGAACAGTCCGGGCCAGGGACCGGACCAGTCGTCGGCGAACGGCGTCGCCCAGGCGACGAAGTCCTCCCCCCACACGGCCAGGGCGACGAGCGCCGCCGCGTACAGCACGAGGGTGATCAGCCCCGGCAGCAGCCCGAACCCGAACTGCCTGCCGTGCCGGGCCACCCACCGCTGGCCCCTCAGGAGATACCGGAAACCCACCCCAAGATCGCGCATGGGGAAGACTGTAGCGGGGCGGGGCGGGCGGCCTCGTCCCGCACCGGTGGGGGTGAGGGCCGCACCCCACGTCCAGGAGCGCGGCCCTCGCCGTACGCAACGATCCGCGTCAGGCCAGCGTCACGGTGATGTCGCCGCGGGTCGCCTTCGAGTACGGGCACACCCGGTGGGCCTTCTCCACGAGCGAGCGCGCGGTGCCGGCGTCCACGTGCGGGATGTCCGCCGCGATCTCGACGACGAGGCCGAACCCGTCCTCGTTCCTGCCGAGGCCGACCTTCGCGGTGACGGTCGAGCCGGAGACGTCGACGCCCTCCCGGCGGGCGACCACGCCGAGGGCGCCCTGGAAACAGGCGCTGTAACCGGCGGCGAACAGCTGCTCCGGGTTGGTGCCGGTGCCGCTGCCGCCCATCTCCCGGGGCGGGCTGACGACCAGGTCGAGCGTGCCGTCGTCGGTGCTCACGCGTCCGTCGCGGCCGTTCCCGGCGGTGGCGACGGCGGTGTACAGGACGTCTGACTGCTGGATGGGCATGCGGTGCGTTCCTCCTCGGCCCGCCGTGACTCGCGCCCACGATCACAACGGTTTCGGAAAGAAGCTACCGCATGCCGGAAATCCAGTGAAGCCGTCCGGCCCGTCAGAGCTCGACGACCATCTTCCCGGTGTTGTCGCCGCGCAGGACCCCGAGGAACGCCTCGAGGTTGTTCTCGATGCCCTTGACGACGGTCTCCCGGTACTTGAGCTCGCCGGAGCGCACCCAGGAGCCGACCTCCCGGACGAACTGCGGCTGGAGGTCGTAGTGGTCGCCGACCAGGAAGCCCTCGATGCGTCCGCGGGTCTGGATCAGGCGGGCCAGGTTCCTCGGGCCGGGGGCGGGCTCGGTGTTGTTGTAGACGGAGATCATGCCGCAGACGGCGATCCGGCCGTCCCGGTTGAGCGACCCGATGGCCGCCTCCAGGTGGTCGCCGCCCACGTTGTCGAAGTAGACGTCGATCCCGTCCGGGGCGGCGGCGCGCAGCTGCTCGCCCACGGGGCCGTCCTTGTAGTTGAAGGCGGCGTCGAAGCCGTACTCCTCGAGGAGCAGTGCGACCTTCTCGTCGGACCCGGCGGACCCGATCACCCGCGAGGCCCCCTTGAGCTTCGCGATCTGCCCGACCTGGCTGCCGACGGCACCGGCGGCGCCGGACACGAAGACGGAGTCGCCCTCCTTGAAGGCGGCGGTGCGCAGCAGACCGGCGTAGGCGGTGAGCCCGGTCATGCCGAGCACGCCCAGGTACGTCGAGAGGGGCGCCGCCTCCGGGTCCACCTTGACGGCGTTCTCCGCGCCCACGACGGCGTACTCGCGCCAGCCGAAGAAGTGCAGGACGTGGTCGCCGACGGCGATCCCCTCGGCGTTCGACGCGACGACCTCGCCGACCGCGCCGCCCTGCATGACCTTGCCGAGCTCGAAGGGGGCGACGTAGGACTTGGCGGCCGACATCCTGCCGCGCATGTACGGGTCGACGGAGAGGTACTCGTTGCGCACGAGCACCTGGCCCTCACCGGGCGCGGGGATCTCCCTCTCCACGAGGGCGAAGTCCTCGGGCTTCGGCCAGCCGACGGGCCGGCTCAGCAGATGCCACTCGCGGCCGGCGGTGGGGAGCGTGGGGGCGTCGGGCATGACCTGGCACCTTTCCTCGGGTTTCCTGAAAATACTTCACTACCTGAAACAACCATGCGCCTGAATATTTCAGGATGTCAAGCAAGTGGGTACCCTGGTGGGCATGGCCACACCCCGCACCGCCCGCCGCCCCGACGCCCTGACCCTGGAGGTCGTCGAGCTCATCGGCGCGGTCGTGGCCCGCTATCACGAGGAGTACGAGGAGGCCGCCGCCGGTCACGCGCTGACGGGCGCGCAGGCGAGGCTGCTGAGTCTGCTGTCGCTGGAGCCGCTGCCCATGCGGAAGCTGGCCCAGCGGCTGAAGTGCGAGCCGTCGAACGTCACCGGCATCGTCGACCGCCTGGAGTCCCGGGGCCTGGTGGAACGCCGCCCGGACCCGGCGGACCGTCGCGTGAAGCTGGCCGCGGCGACGGACGAGGGGCGGCGGGTGGCCCGGAGCCTGCAGGAGTCCCTGCGCTTCGCGCGCGAACCGCTGGCGGGGCTGTCGGAGGAGGAGCGGGTGGCCCTGCGGGACGCCCTGCGGAGGATGCTGCGGGAGGACTGAGCGGGCCGCGCGCGGGACCGGCCCTGAACGTGCGCGGGGCCGGACCGGGCCGGCCTCCCGCGTCAGGGGATCAGGCGCACCACCACAGGAACCGGTCGCAGGTCTCGGTGGGCTCCGGCTCCGGTTCCGGTTCGGGCTCGTTCGTGGTCGGCTCCGGCCCCGGGGTCTCCGCTTCGGCCGGGGGCGCCGGCGACTGGGCGCCCGTCGGCTGGGCCTGCGGCGTGTTGACGGGCGAGGACGACGCGTCCGCCTCGTCCTCGGCCTCCTCCGACTCCTCGTCCCGGGGGGACTGCGAGGCCGACGGCGAGCCCGAGGCCGAGGGGGAGCCCGAGTCCGTCGGGGACGCGGGCCTCGCGGGGGATCCCGGTCCCGCGTCACCGCTCGGCGGCTCCGCCGATTCCAGCTCCGCCGCGCCGCCGTCGGCCGACTCCTCGCCCGCCGCGGTGGGCTCCGGCGTCGATCCCGGCGCGTCCAGGCCGAGCTCCGCGAGGCTCAGCGCGCCGGCGGCCAGGATGAAGCCCGCCACCACCAGCAGCGTCCGGCGCCGGCGCCGCCGGTGCGCCGCGGCCTTGCGGTCGCGCCGGCTGCGCCCGCCCGCCCGGTTCCCGTCCGGCTCACGGCCGGGCCGCCGGGCCGCCGGCCCCTCGGCCCCGGGCTCCGCCTCCTCGCCGCGGCCGCCGTCGCCGCCGTGCACGTCGTCACCGTCGTACGCGTCGTCACCGTCGTGCACGTCGTCACCGTGGTGCGCGTCATCACCGTCGTACGCGTCGTCGCGGTCGCGCACGTCACCGCCGTCGCGCACGTCACCGCCGTCGTACGCATCACCGTCGCCGTACGCGCCGTCACCGCCGTACGCGCCGTCGGCGGCGGTGTCCGTCGCCGCCGGCCGCCCCGCGTACTCCGAGGGTCCCGCGGGCGCGGCGGGTGCGGCCGCGTGGGCGCGGAGCGTCTCGACGGGGGTGCCGCACCCGGGGCAGGCGAGAGCGCCGTTGAGGTGCCTTCGGCACGGAGGGCAGTAGTCCATGACGCGGGAAGACTAGGTTCCGCCCGGGTCGGGTTCCTAGAGCTGGTTGTGAAGGTTTGGTAGGGACCCTTGCCCATAGGTTTCGAAACTGCCGAAACCGTTGTCCGCGCGACCCATTGACACTCCCGCCACCGCGTCCTTACTGTCACGCCAGCATTTCGAACGTGTGACGAAATATCGAACACGTCGAACTGGACCGATAACACGAGGGGCAACTGCCGTGCGCATCACCGGAATCAGCACACACGTGGTCGGGACGCCGTGGCGCAACCTGACCTACGTCCAGGTGCACACCGACGAGGGGATCACCGGAGTCGGCGAGACCCGGATGCTGGGCCACACCGACGCACTCCTGGGTTATCTGAAGGAAGCCGAGGTCAACCACATTCTCGGCTCCGACCCGTTCGCTGTCGAGGACCTGGTACGCCGCATGAAGTACGGTGACTACGGCCGGGCCGGCGAGATCGTCATGTCCGGCATCGCCGTCGTCGAGATGGCCTGCTGGGACATCAAGGGCAAGGCCCTCGGCGTCCCCGTCTGGCAGCTGCTCGGCGGCAAGGTCACCGACAAGGTCAAGGCGTACGCCAACGGCTGGTACACCACCGAGCGCACCCCGGAGGCGTACCACAAGGCCGCGCAGGCGGTGATGGAGCGCGGCTACCGGGCGCTCAAGATCGACCCCTTCGGCACCGGCCACTTCGAACTCGACCACCAGCAGACCCTGTACGCCGTCTCCCTGATCGAGGCGGTCCGCGACGCCATCGGCCCCGACGCCGAGCTGATGCTGGAGATGCACGGCCGCTTCTCCCCCGCCACCGCCGTCCGCCTGGCCAGGGAGCTCGCGCCCTTCGAGCCGGCCTGGCTGGAGGAGCCGGTGCCGCCGGAGAACCTCAAGGCGCTGGAGAAGGTCGCCGCGAAGGTCGACATGCCGGTGGCCACCGGTGAACGCATCCACGACCGCATCGAGTTCCGCGAGCTGTTCGAGAGCCAGGCGGTCGACATCCTCCAGCCGGACGTCGGCCACATCGGCGGCATCTGGGAGACCCGCAAGCTCGCCGCGACCGCCGAGACCCACTACATGCTGGTCGCGCCGCACAACGTCGGCGGCTCCGTCCTGACCGCCGCGAGCCTCCAGGTGGGCTTCACCTCCCCGAACTTCAAGATCCTGGAGCACTTCAACGACTTCGCGGACGCGGAGATCAAGAAGGTCGTCAAGGGCGCGCCGCAGGTGAACCCGGAGGACGGCTGCTTCCACCTGTCCGACGCCCCGGGTCTCGGCGTGGAGCTGGACGTCGACGCGGCGGCCGAGTTCCCGCAGCAGCAGGCGCGGTTCGACCTGTGGGCCGAGGGCTGGGAGCAGCGCAAGCCGAAGGGCACGAAGTGACCGCCCCGCACCGTCCCCGCCGTCCCCGCCGCCCCGGGGAGGCGTGATGGGCACCGCCGTCGTCGTCGAGGGACCCGGTGAGCACCGCCTCGTCCCGCACGAGCCGCGCGAACCCGGCCCCGGCGAGGCCCTGATCCGGGTCCACGCCGCCGGCATCTGCGGCAGCGACCGCGAGGTGTACCAGGGCAACCGGCCCGAGGGGTACGTGCGGTACCCGCTCACGCCGGGCCACGAGTGGTCCGGGACCGTGCGGGAGGTGGGCGCGGGCGTGCCCGCCTCGCTCGTCGGCCGCAAGGTGGTCGGCGAGGGCTTCCGCAACTGCCAGGTCTGCGACCGCTGCCACGCCGGCGAGACGACGCTGTGCTCGGCGGGCTACGAGGAGACCGGGTTCACCCAGCCGGGCGCCATGGCCACCACGCTGACCCTCCCGGCCCGCCTCCTGCACGTGCTCCCGGACGACGCCGACCTCGGCGCCGCCGCGCTGCTGGAGCCCGCCGCCTGCATCGCCGCCGCCGTGCTCAAGGCGAACGCCCTGCCCGGTGAGCGGGTGGCCGTGGTCGGCACCGGCACCCTGGGGATGTTCGCCGTGCAGTTCCTGAGGGCGAACTCCCCGCGCGAACTGCTGGTCGTCGGCACCCGGGACGACCGGGAGGCGCTGTCCCGGCGGTACGGCGCGACCGGCTTCCGCGTCAAGGGCACCGCCCTCCCGGACGACTTCGACGTGGTGGTCGAGACCGCCGGGTCCGCCGACGCGGCCCGTACCGCGGCCTCGCTGCTGCGGCGCGGCGGGCGGCTGGTCCTGACCGGCATCCCGGCCCCGGGGGCCGACGGGCTCGACCCGACGGACCTGGTCGTACGGCAGCTGGAGGTGCACACCGTCTTCGGGGCGCCGCCGGACGCCTGGGCGCACGCGGTGCGGGTGTTCGCCGCCGGGCTCCTCGACCCGCTGCCGCTGGTGACGCACGAGCTGCCGCTCGCGGAGTTCCCGCACGCCATCGAGCTGGTGGGCTCCGGCGACCCGAAGGTGGGCAAGGTTCTGCTGCGCCCCTGACCGTACGCCGGTACGGGGGCGACCCGACGGCCCCCGTACCGCGTACGCCCCCGCCCCGCCCGACTCGTACCCCGAGCCGCGAACCTCGTCCGACATATCGAACACGAAGGACAGCTTGTGACCGACGCTTCCGCCAAGGCAGCCCGCAGACCCGGCGAGCAGGCGCTCACCGCCCTCGGCCTGGGCGCGCCCGCCCTCGACCCCGCCGACGCCTCGCCGCACTCCTTCCCCGGCGGCGGCCGCTGGCGCACCGAGATCCCCTCCTGCGAGGGGCCGGAGGCGCTGGCCGTGGTGCTCAAGGAGGCCTCGCGCCTCGACGTGCCGATCCACCGGATCAGCCAGGGCAGCGGCGTGTGGATGCTGACCGACGCCGAGATCACCGAGATGGTCGAGGCCACCGCCGAACGGGACATCGAGCTCTGCCTGTTCACCGGCCCGCGCGGCACCTGGGACATCGGCGGCTCGACCCGTACCGACTCCCGCGGCGCCGGACTGCGCGCCCGGGGCCACGACGCGGTCGCCGGGTGCGTCGAGGACGCCGTACGGGCCACGGAGCTGGGCGTCAAGTGCCTGCTCGTCGCCGACGAGGGCGTGCTGTGGACGCTGCACCGGGCGCGGGCGGCCGGCATCCTCCCGGCCGACACCACGCTGAAGGTCTCGGCGCTCATCGGGCCGGTCAACCCGGCCTCGTACGCGGTGTACGAGCGGCTCGGCGCCGACTCGATCAACGTGCCGAGCGACCTGACGCCCGCTCACCTCACCGAGATACGACGAGTTTCGGCCACTCCGATGGACATGTACATCGAGGCCCCCGACGATCTCGGCGGCTACGTGCGGATGTACGAGGTGGCCGAGCTCATCCGGCGCGGCGCACCGCTGTACCTGAAGTTCGGCTTGTCCAAGGCGCCCGGCATCTACCCCTACGGCCACCACCTGAGGGATCTCACGCTCGCGACCGCCAAGGAGCGGGTGCGGCGCGGCCGGCTCGCCCTGGACCTGCTGGCCCGGCACGGTGCGGACGGCGACATGGCGCCGCTCGGTTCACGGCTTCCGGGCGATCTGCACCGGTTCGAAATCTCGTCATAACGTTCCGGAAACTCGACTTCACAGAAGTAGACACAGCCGCGCACAATCCCACACAACCGTTCTCGGTCTCTCCTGGCCCCCACTCCTGGAAGCGACTTCGCACCCCCCAGACCGACCCTGCACACACATCAAGGATGATGATCATGCGTAACCGCAGAGCCGCACTCGCCGCCCTCGCCGGAGCCGCCTCCCTCGCCCTCACCCTGACCGCCTGCGGCCAGAGCAGTGAGGGCGGCAGCGAGGAGGACAAGGGGAGCTCCGAGGGAGCCACCATCGGCATCGCGATGCCGACCAAGTCCTCCGAGCGCTGGATCGCCGACGGGAACAACGTCAAGAAGGACCTGGAGTCCAAGGGCTACAAGACCAAGCTGGTCTACGGCGAGGACGACCCGGACCAGCAGGTCTCGCAGATCGAGAACCTGATCACGCAGGGTGTGGACGCCCTGATCGTCGCGGCCATCGACAACAAGTCGATGAACAACGTCCTGCAGCAGGCCAAGGACGCCGACATCCCGGTGATCTCCTACGACCGCCTCATCCTCGGCACGGAGAACGTCGACTACTACGCCTCCTTCGACAACGAGAAGGTCGGCGAGCTCCAGGGCACCTACATCGTCGAGAAGCTCGGCCTGAAGGACGGCGGCGAGAAGGGCCCGTTCAACATCGAGCTGTTCGCCGGCTCCAACGACGACAACAACACGCGCTACTTCTTCCAGGGCGCGATGAACGTCCTCAAGCCCTACATCGACAAGAAGCAGCTCGTCGTCAAGTCCCGGCAGACCGAGCTGAACCAGGTCACCACCCTGCGCTGGGACGGCGGCACCGCGCAGAAGCGCATGGACGACATCCTGACCTCGGCCTACCGCAGCGACCGGGTGGACGCCGTGCTCTCGCCGTACGACGGCATCTCCATCGGCATCCTGTCCTCCCTGAAGTCGGACGGCTACGGCACCAAGAGCAAGCCGCTGCCGGTCGTCACCGGTCAGGACGCCGAGGTCGCCTCGGTGAAGTCGATCATCGCCGACGAGCAGTCGATGACCGTCTACAAGGACACCCGCGAACTCGCCAAGGTGGCCTCCAACATGGTCGACGCCCTGCTCAACGACAAGAAGCCCGAGGTCAACGACACCAAGACCTACGACAACGGGGCGAAGGTCGTGCCGGCGTACCTGCTCGAGCCGGTCGCCGTGGACAAGGAGAACTACCAGGAGGCCGTCGTCGACTCCGGTTACATCAAGGAGAGCGACCTGAAGTAACCGCCGCCACCGACCGACGACTCACCACGACTGGAAGGCACGACCATGGCGGGACCCGTCCTGGAAATGCGCTCGATCGTCAAGACCTTTCCCGGCGTCAAGGCGCTGTCGGACGTCACGCTGACCGTCCGGCAGGGCGAGGTCCACGCCATCTGCGGCGAGAACGGCGCCGGCAAGTCGACCCTGATGAAGGTCCTCTCCGGCGTCCACCCGCACGGCACCTACGAGGGGGAGATCCTCTTCGAGGAGGAGGTCTGCCGGTTCAAGGACATCCGGGCCAGCGAGCAGCACGGCATCGTCATCATCCACCAGGAGCTGGCCCTGGTGCCCTACCTCTCCATCGCGGAGAACATCTTCCTCGGCAACGAGCACGCCACCCGCGGTCTCATCAACTGGAACGAGACCCTTCGGCACGCCGCCGAACTGCTGCGCCGGGTGGGGCTCGACGAGCACCCGGAGACCCGGGTCGCCGACATCGGCGTGGGCAAGCAGCAGCTGGTGGAGATCGCCAAGGCGCTGTCGAAGAAGGTGAAGCTGCTCATCCTCGACGAGCCGACCGCGGCGCTCAACGACGAGGACAGCGGCAAACTCCTGGACCTGATCCTTCAGTTGAAGGATCAGGGCATCACCTCGATCATCATCTCCCACAAGCTGAACGAGATCCGCCGGGTCGCCGACTCGGTGACGATCCTGCGGGACGGGCGGACCATCGAGACGCTCGACGTGAAGGACCCCCGGACCACCGAGGACCGGATCATCAGCGGGATGGTCGGCCGCGACCTGGAGCACCGCTTCCCGGAGCGGACCCCGCACCAGCCGGAGGAGGGCGCCGCCCCGGCGCTGGAGATCCGGGGCTGGACCGTGCACCACCCGATCGACCAGCAGCGCAAGGTCGTCGACGACGTGTCGCTGCAGGTGCGGCGCGGCGAGATCGTCGGCATCGCGGGCCTGATGGGCGCCGGGCGCACCGAGCTCGCCATGAGCCTCTTCGGCCGCACCTACGGCCGGTACGCGGCCGGCACGGTCCTCAAGGACGGCGAGGAGATCCGCACCAGGACCGTCCCCGAGGCGGTCGCGCACGGGATCGCCTACGTCACCGAGGACCGCAAGCACTACGGGCTGAACCTCATCGACACCATCAACCGCAACATCTCGCTCAGCGCCCTGAAGAAGGTCGCCAGGCGCGGTGTGGTGGACGAGCACGAGGAGCGGCAGGTCGCCGAGGACTTCCGGAAGTCCATGAACATCAAGGCGCCGACGGTCTTCGAGCCGGTGGGCAAGCTGTCCGGCGGCAACCAGCAGAAGGTCGTCCTCAGCAAGTGGATCTTCGCGGGTCCCGACGTGCTGATCCTCGACGAGCCGACGCGTGGCATCGACGTCGGGGCCAAGTACGAGATCTACACGGTCATCGACCAACTGGCCGCCCAGGGCAAGGCGGTCGTCTTCATCTCCTCCGAGCTGCCCGAACTGCTCGGCATGTGCGACCGCATCTACACCATGGCCGCCGGGCGGCTGACCGGTGAGTTCTCGCGGGCCGAGGCCTCCCAGGAAGCGCTGATGCGTCAGATGACGAAGGACAAAGAGGTAACCCGATGAGCACGGAAGTCACCGACAAGACCCCGGCCGCCGCGCCGCCGGGCAGGAACGGGGCGGGCACGGGTGACGGCCTGCTCCAGCTGGTGCTGGACGGCATGCGCCGCAACATGCGCCAGTACGGCATGCTGATCGCCCTGGGCCTGATCGTGGTGCTGTTCGCGGTGTGGACGGACGGCGACCTGCTGCTGCCGCGCAACGTCTCCAACCTGGTGCTGCAGAACAGCTACATCCTGATCCTCGCGATCGGCATGATGCTGGTCATCATCGCGGGCCACATCGACCTGTCGGTCGGCTCGCTGACGGCGTTCGTCGGGTCCATGGCCGCCGTCTTCATGGTCAGGAACGACATACCGTGGCCGCTGGCCGTGCTGCTCTGCCTGGCCGTGGGCGCCCTCGC
The DNA here is from genome assembly GCF_009852415.1 of Streptomyces sp. Tu 3180. Lineage (NCBI taxonomy): Bacteria > Bacillati > Actinomycetota > Actinomycetes > Kitasatosporales > Streptomycetaceae > Streptomyces > Streptomyces sp. Tu 3180. The sequence continues at coordinate 2,708,221 of NZ_WOXS01000002.1, forward strand.
GGGTGCGATACAGGGGTGGTTCATCGCCTACGGCGGCATACCGTCGTTCATCGTGACCCTCGCGGGCATGCTGACCTTCCGCGGCCTGACCGAGATCTTCCTCGAGGGCCAGACCCTCGGCCCGTTCCCCAAGGGACTGCAGAAGGTCGCCAACGGCTTCATGCCCGAGGTCGGTCCGGAGACCAACTACCACAACCTCACCCTGCTCCTCGGCCTCGCGCTGATCGCGCTGGTGGTGTTCCAGGAGGTCCGCGACCGCCGCCGCCAGCAGGAGTTCGCCCTCGACGTGCTGCCCGCCAAGCTGTTCCTGCTGAAGCTGGTGGCGCTCGCCTCGGCGATCCTCGTCGTCACGCTGCTGCTGGCCAGCTACAAGGGCGCCCCCATCGTGCTGCTGATCCTGGGCGCGCTGCTCGTCGGCTTCGGCTACGTGATGCGCAACGCCGTCATCGGCCGCCACATCTACGCCATCGGCGGCAACCTGCCCGCGGCCAAGCTGTCGGGCGTGCGGGACAAGAAGGTCACCTTCCTGGTCTTCCTGAACATGGGCATGCTCGCGGCCCTGGCGGGTCTGGTGTTCGCCGCCCGCTTCAACGCGGCCTCTCCCAAGGCCGGCCTCAACTTCGAGCTGGAGGCGATCGCGGCCTCGTTCATCGGCGGCGCGTCGATGAGCGGCGGTGTCGGCACCGTGCTCGGCGCGATCATCGGCGGTCTGGTCCTGGGCGTGCTGAACAACGGCATGAACCTCGTCGGCGTCGGCACCGACTGGCAGCAGGTCATCAAGGGCCTGGTACTGCTGGCGGCGGTCGGGTTCGACGTGTGGAACAAGCGCAAGGTCGGTTCGTAGGTCAGCTCGGGCCCCGCCGGACGGCGGGGCCCCTCCATCACGGGAGCCGCACATGGAACTGAACAGACGCACGGTCATCGCAGGAGCCGCCGCGGCGGGTGTCGCCGCCGCCGCGTCGGTCGGCGGAACGGCGCAGGCCGCGGGAAGCCCGGGGGGCGGGGGAAGGCCGGTGAGGGCGCTCTTCGGCAGGCTCGCGGACGGCACGAAGGTCCACAGCTGGTCCCTGGAGAACGGCGGGACCCGGATGAAGGTCCTGTCCTACGGCGGCATCGTCCAGTCGCTGGAGGTCCCCGACCGCCGCGGCCGGTACGCCAACGTCTCCCTCGGCTTCGACACCCTCGAGGAGTACGTCGCCTCCAGCCCCTACTTCGGCGCCCTGATCGGCCGCTACGGCAACCGCATCGACAAGGGCCGCTTCACCCTGGACGGCAGGACCCACCAGCTCTCCGTCAACGACGGCGAGAACAGCCTGCACGGCGGCGCGCAGGGCTTCGACAAGCGGGTCTGGGACGTCGAGCCGTTCACCCGGGGCTCCGACGTCGGCCTGTACCTGCACCACACCAGCGTCGACGGCGAGATGGGCTACCCGGGCACGCTGCGGGTGAAGGTCACCTACACCCTCACCCGGGACGGCGACTGGCGCATCGACTACGAGGCCACCACCGACAAGGCGACGGTCGTCAACCTCACCAGCCACGTCTACTGGAACCTCGCCGGCGAGGGCAGCGGCTCCGTCCACGACCACGAGCTGTCCATCGCCGCCTCCCGCTACACGCCCGTCGACTCGGGGCTGATCCCCACGGGCGAGCTGGCGAAGGTCGCGGGCACCCCCTTCGACTTCCGCCGGGCCAAGCCGATCGGCCGGGACATCCGCACCGCCCACCAGCAGGTGCTGTACGGGCAGGGCTTCGACCACAACTGGGTGCTCGACAAGGGGGTCACCGCCCGTCCCGAGCACGCCGCGACCCTGCGCGACCCGTCCTCCGGCCGCACCCTGAGGATCGCCACCAACGAGCCGGGCCTGCAGTTCTACTCCGGCAACTTCCTCGAGGGCACCCTCGTCGGCACCGGCGGCCGCGTCTACCGGCAGGGCGACGGGCTGTGCCTGGAGACCCAGCACTTCCCGGACTCGCCGAACCAGCCGTCGTTCCCGTCGACCGTGCTGCGGCCGGGGCAGACGTACCGGACGACGACGATCCACTCGTTCGGCGCCTGATCCGCGGAGGCCTCCGGGGGCGCGTGACGCGCGACACGCGCCCCGGGTTCCCGACGTCACACTTCTTTCACACCGGTTGAACAGCGCCACACCCCCCTCCGTATGTAGGGATGGCCCGTGCTCCCCCGCGCGGGCCACCCACGCATGACGGGCCCGGTACGTCCCCGGCGGGCCCGCCGCACACGGAGGTTGCCTTGGCCGACAACGTCACCTCGCTGTTCCGCAGCACCGCGGCGCACAGCCCGTCGATGGCGGCGCTGACGCGGGAGAGCGACGGGGCGGGCCCGGTGGACTTCTGCATCCCCTGCAACCCGTACTTCCCCACCCCCGCCATGTTCGAGGAGCTGGCGGTCAGGCTGCGCGACATCATCACGTACTACCCGAGCAGCGCCGACACCATCACGGCCGAGCTGTGCAGCCTGCTCCGGCTGCCGCCGCAGTGCGTGGCGATGGGCAACGGCTCGACCGAGCTGATCACCTGGATCGACCACCTCCTCGTCCGCGAGTCCCTGGCCGTCCCCGTCCCCACCTTCGGCCGCTGGACCGACCAGCCCATGGAGACCGGCAAGCGGGTCGACATGTTCCCGCTGCAGGAGTCCGGCGGCTTCGCCCTCGACCTCGCGCAGTACGCGGAGTTCATCCGCGCGCGGGGCACCCGGGTGGCGGTGATCTGCAACCCGAACAACCCCGACGGCGGCTTCCTGCACAAGCACGCGGTCGTGCAGTTCATGGACGCGATGGCCGACCTCGACCTGGTGGTGGTCGACGAGTCCTTCCTGGAGTTCGCCGACGCGGAGGCGGAGCCGAGCGTGGTGCAGGAGGCGATGCTGCGGCCCAACGTCATCGTGCTGCGCAGCCTCGGCAAGAACTTCGGCCTGCACGGCATCCGCTTCGGCTACCTGGTCGCCAACCCGGCGCTCGCGGGCCGGGTGCGGTCGATGCTCCCCAAGTGGAACCTCAACTCCTTCGCCGAGCACGTGGTGTTCATGCTGAAGGAGCACGGCGCCGAGTACGCCCAGAGCCTCCACCAGGTGCGCCGCGACCGCATGGACATGTCCGGCCAGCTCTCCTCGCTGCCCGGGCTCACGGTCTACCCCTCCCAGGGCAACTTCCTCTTCGTGCGCCTCCCCGTGGGCGCCGAGGGCACCGTGGTCCGGGACCGGATGCTCACCGAGCACCGGATCCTGGTCCGCGAGTGCGGCAACAAGATCGGTTCCTCCAGCCGCTTCCTGCGTCTCGTGGTGCGCCCCCAGGTGGACGTGCGCCGCCTGGTCTCCGGCCTGGAACAGGTGCTCTACGGGACGTCCAGGAGGGGAGCCGCCGTGCCCGGGCCGGCCACGGGGGCCGGCTACAGCTCGGGCACGGCGGCGGTGGACCGCCTGATGAGCCAGACCAACGGGGCCGGCACCCGGGGTCTGGCCGATCGGGCCGTCGGCACCGGCATGCCGCTCCCCGCCGCCGCGCCGGCCCCGGGGGCGGGCGCGGGCGGCGGGATGCCGATGCCGGCGGCGGCACCGCCGGGCCCCGTGCCCGAACCCGTGCCGGTCCCCCAGCCGGTCGCCCAGCCGGTCGCGGAGCCGTTCCCCCAGCCGGTTCCGCAGCCCCTGGCCCCCGCGGCCCGGGCGCCGGTGCCGGTGCCCGGGCCGGCGCCGGCGCCGATGCCCGCGGCGGCCTTCCCGGCACCGGACCGGATGCCGCCGCCCGCCGGTCCCACCCCGCCGGGCGTCCCCGCCCGCGGCGGTCTGACGGCCGCCCAGGTCAGGGGCACCGACGGCCTCTCCGCGGCCCCGGCGTCGGGCTGGCCGGGACCGCGGAGCTGGCCGGACGCGGCGGGGATGGGCCAGGCGGGCTGACCGCGGCCCGCGCGGTGCGCGGCCCGCCTCACGCGGAGGGCGTGGCCGGGGGCGTCGGGCAGGGCGAGGCGGTCGGGGAAGGGCTCGGGGACGGGCTCGCCGTTTCCGGCGGGCAGGGGTCCGGGGCGGTGGGCGAGGGGGCCGGACCGGTGGGGTCCGGGGACGGTGACGGGCTCCCGCCGGGGGATCCGCCGGGCGGCTGCGAGGGGTCCTGGCTCGTCGGAGGAGCCGTCGGGGAGGAGGGCTCCGGGGACGGGGAGGTGGGCGACGGAGTGGGCGACGGTGCGGGGGCGGTGGGGGACGGCCCGGGGCTGCCCGGAGTGCCCGGGTCCGGGCCGATGACGACTCCGCCCCCGTCGTTCCCGTCCCCCTTGCCGCCGCTCCCGCCGTCGACGGGACCGGTCGCCGGGGTGTCACCGCCCGCGCCGGGGCTCCTCGGGACGACGCCCTTTCCGTCGGGGACGGTGTGGACGCCCCGGCCGTAGAACTCCAGCCAGTACCTGACCAGCCTCAGGTAGGAGCGCGAGTGGTTGTAGGAGAGGACCGCCCGGTCCAGGTCCGCGGCCCGGCCCAGGTCCCGGTCGCCCGCGCACAGGTAGTGCCCGGCCGCCAGGGCCGCGTCGAAGACGTTGTTCGGGTCGGCGCGGCCGTCGCCGTTGCCGTCCGTGCCCCAGCGGGCCCAGGTGGACGGCAGGAACTGCATCGGTCCCACCGCGCGGTCGTAGACCGTGTCGCCGTCGTGGGCGCCCCCGTCCGTGTCCCGGATCAGGGCGAAGCCCCGGCCGTCGAGCGGCGGCCCGGTGATGCGGCCCAGCGTGGTGCCGTTCCGGTCGACCGCGCCGCCGCGCGCCTGGCCGGACTCCACCTTGCCGATCGCCGCGAGCAGCTCCCAGGGCAGCCGGCAGCCGGGGTCCGTCCTGCCGACGGAGGTCTGGGCGGCACGGTAGGCGCGCAGCACGGTGGCCGGAATGCCGGACTGGGAACGGACGTCCCGCACGAGCGCCGGGGAGGCCGGCGCGGCGCCCGGGGTCCTCAGGGGCGGGAGTTCGGTGTGGTAGGAGCCGTCCCCCGGGGGAGCGGGCTCGGCGTACGGGCCGCCGGCCGCCGGGGGGCGCACCTCGCCGGCGGGCGGGGCCGCGTGGGCGTCCTTCGCGTCCCCGGTGAGGCCGGGCGCCCGGGAGGCGGTGAGGGCCGCCATGGCCGTCACGGCGATGGCGGTCGTCCGCAGCCCCTTGCGGGCCCGGCCGGCGTGCGGGCGTCGTGCGCGGCGTAAGGACATGGCTGTCACTCCTGTCGGATCCGTCGGCGGTGCGGGAACGGGAGGGCGCCGGTGGGCGCGGCCGGGCGTACGGCCCTCAGCGGCCGAAGGTGTCGATGCCGGAGACGAGCCAGCGTCCGTCGCGGTGCACGACGTCGACGGCGAGCATGGCCCCCGCGTACACGCCCTCGTCCCGCGCGGCCTCCTCGCCCTCGCCCCTGTCCTCCGCGCCCTCGCCCGCGGCGGTGGCGACGCTGCTCTGGTCGGCGTAGACGAGGACCCGCGCCCGGTCGCCGTCGATCCGTTCGACCGCGCTCTCGGTGACCGTCGTGGTGATCACCGCCTTCTGCCGGTCGGCCCGCTTGCGGACGTCGGCCAGCAGGGCGGCGTGCTGGTCGACCGCCCTTCCCGTCAGGAGGCTCTTCGCGGCCTTCCCGAGGGCGCCGGGGTCGGTGTGGTCGTAGGAGAAGAGCAGGCCGACGGCCTCGGCCGCCCGCCCCTTGATCTCGCTGGTGCGGGCGACGTCGGTCAGGGCGGTGTTGCTCCGGGCGGGCTCGTCCCGGAGCGCCTCGGCCTCCGCGCGGGCCCAGCCGGCGAAGCCGCCGAGGAGCAGGGTCAGCGCGCAGAGCGCCGCGAGACCCGCGGGGTGGCGCGGGAGGGTCCGGACGGTCCTCCCGCGCCGTCCCGAGGGCCCGGCCGCCTTCCGGTCCGCCTCGCGGCCCGTCGCCCCGTCCGCGGCCGGTTCGGCCGGTTCGGCCGGTTCGGCCGGTTCGGCCGGCCGCGCGGCGGACGAGGAGCGGGGAGGGGGCAGGACGGCCGTGCCGCCCGCACGGGTCCGGCTTCCGGTGCGCTCCGGGTTCCCGTCGAAGGCGGCGGACCGGGTCTCGCGGTCCCGGCGGCGGCGCTGGCGGTTGATGTGGTGGCGGGTCGTCGGCATCGTGCGGTGTCCTCCTCGGTGGGCGGCGTGGGCGGCGTGGGGCCGGGTCAGCCGGCCGGTGTGCCGCCCACGGGGGCCTGGCCCAGGGCGCTCAGCTTCCACCCGCCCCCGGTCCGGGTGAGTTCGCCGAGCATGCGGCTGTCCTTGTCGGTCCGCGCGCCGTCGGACGCCCTGACGGTGACGCGCAGGGCGATCAGCACCCGGGCGCGGCCGGCGCGGTCGTCGAGTTCGGTGACGGCGCCCGACAGCACCCGGGCGGTGGTGACCGTCTTCGCCGCCTTCACCTGTTCGGCGAACTCGGCTCTCCCGGAGGTGAGTTGGTCGTGCAGTTCGCCGGCCGTCGAGGACTCCCACAGGTCGAGCCCGCGGTCCAGGTCGCGGTGGTCGAGCGTGTTGAGGTTCTGCACGGCCTGCTCCCCGGCGGCGAGCGCCGCGTCCCGCTGCGCGGCGTACGCGGCCCGGTCGTCGTGGGCCGCGCGGTACCAGTCCTGACCGGTCCACGCGGCGAACCCGCCCGCGACGAGGACGAGGACGAGAGCGAGGGCCGGCAGCGGCCGGGGGCGGGTTCCGGCGGTGACGCGGACCGCGCGTGTCATGGGGTGCTCCAGTCTCCCGCGCACGTCCGGCGGGGTTCAGCGGGTTCAGCGGGCGGTGATGTCGACGATCCGCCACCGGTCGTCCTCGAGCCGGGCCGTGACGGTGAGCTGGGCCGGCGCGGTGGTGGCCTCGTCCGTGCCGCGGCGGGAGGTCTGGTCGAGGAAGACCAGCAACCGCGCCCTCCCGCCGTCGAGTTCGATCACTCCGGTGCGGACGGCCCGGGTGCTCAGGGTGACGCGCTGCTCGGTGAGGTCGTCGCGGACCCGGTCGAGGAGGACGCCGTACTGGCGGGCGGCGCGGCCGTCCAGGACGGTGCGGGCGGAGCGCTCGGCGGCCGCGGTGCCGTCCGGTGTGGAGGAGAAGATCCGGGCGAGGGCGTTGCCGACCTCGCCGGCGACGCGGGCGGTGGCCCCGGTGTCGGTGAGCGCGCGGTTCTCGGCGGACGGGGCGGAGTTCAGCCGGTGGGCGCCGTGGAGGAAGCCGCAGCCGCCGAGGACGAGCACCGCGGCGGTTCCGGCGAGGACGATCCGGCGCAGGCGTCCGTCCCGGGCGCGGCGGGTGCCGGCGCCGGGCTCCCCGTCCCCGTCGTCCGGCCCGCCCTCGTCGTCCGGGCGGTCCGTGCCGTCCGGTGCGGTCGTGTCCCGCGCGCCGTTCCCCGCCGCGGGGCCGTCGGCCGGGTCGTGGGTCCGCGGCCGGCCGTCCGCCTCCCGGGAGGGGCCCTGCGTCCCTCCTTCCGCCTGCGCGCCGGGCTCGGGCGTCCTGCCCCCGCGCGACAGCCGTGTCGGTGTCATCGGTCCCCACCCTCCTCGGCCGCCGTGAGCGGTACCGCGCTCAGGGCCCTGACCTTCCACTCCCCCTCGCCCGTGCGGGCCAGGACCGCCTCCAGGCGCTTGCGGTCGACGGCCGGCCCGCCCGGCCCGGCGGGGGTGACCTCGACGCGGACGGTGGCGATGAGTTTCGCCGTGCCGGTCCGCGTGTCGAGCGCGGTGACGGCGGCCTCGGTGACCGTGCCGCGCGCCGAGGCGCCCGCCTCGGTCCCGGTGCGGCCCAGTTCCTCGCGCAGCGGCCCCGTGGACGCGGCGCGCCAGGCCCTCACGCCCCGCTCCGCCCGCTGCCGGGTGGAGGCGTCGAACGTGGTGAGCACGGCGACGGCCGCCCGTCCGTCGGCGAGCGCCTCGTCCCGCTCCCGGCCGTACGCGAGCGCGTCGTCGGTGCGTGCCTGCGCGTAGGTCCACGCGCCCGTGCCGCAGAAGCCGAGGGCCAGCACGAGCCCCGCTCCGGCGAGGATCCCGCCCCGCCTCATCGCGCGCTCCCGGTGGCCGGGGCGAGGAGTCCCGCCAGGTCCGCCGGCGCCTCGCCGCCCTGGCCGGGCAGGGCGAGCGCGCCGGGGAGCGCCGCGGCCCCGCCCTTCCCGCTGCCCGGGGGCAGGGAACCGGGCCTGGCGGGTTCGGGCACCGCGCCGCCCTTCGGGGCGTTCGCCGAGCCGCGCACGTTGGATCCGGAGGACGCCGGGGCGGTGCAGGCCGCGCCGGTGTTGAGGGCGGGCGCGGTGCCGAGGTCGAGTCCGTTGCGGTAGCGCGTGGCGCCGTATCCGGCGGTGCAGGGAAGGGGTTGGAAGAAGGTGACGGCCATGCCGAGGTTCAGCTTCCCTCCGTCGACGGCGGTGGCGCCGGCGGCGACGGCCGCCGGGTACTTCACGAGGAGCTCCTCCATGCCGCGCTGCCGGGTGACGGCGATCTCGGAGGTGGTGAGCAGGTTGGCGAGGACGACGCCGAGGCTCGGGTCGAGGTCCCGCAGGACGCCGCTGACCTGGGTGGCGGCCTCGGGGGTGACGGCGAGCAGGCGGCGCAGGTCGGCGTCGGAGCCCCTGAGGGTGCGGGCCAGTTCCCGCGCGCCGGTGGCGAAGTCCCGGATGGCCCGCTCCTCCTCGGCCTGGGTGCGCAGGACCGTCTCGCCGTCGGTGATGAGCCGGCTGGTGGACGGCAGGGCGCGGTCGGCGGCCTCCACGAAGGCGCCGCCGCTGTCGAGCAGCACCCGGAGGTCGTCGCCGTGCCCTTCGAAGGCCTTGCCGAACTCGTCGACGACCGTGCGCAGGTCCTCCAGCGGAACGGAGCCGACGAGGTCGTCCACACTGGTGAGGACGTCGGTGACGGGTGCCGGCACCCGGGTGTCGGCCTGTGCGATGCGGGCGCCGTCGGCGAGGTAGGGACCGCCGTCGCTCTCGGGCCGCAGGTCGATGTACTGCTCGCCCACGGCGGAGAGCCCGGCGACCACGGCGCGGGTGTCGGCGGGGATGCGCGGGGCGGACTCCTTGATGCGCAGTTCGGCGACGACGCCGTCGGCGGTGAGGTCGATCGGGCCGACGCGCCCCACGGAGACGCCCCGGTAGGTGACGTCGGAGTGGGTGAACAGCCCTCCGGTGCGCGGGAGTCGGACGTCGACGGTGTAGTAGTCGGCGACGCCGACGTACCGGCCGAGGTCGGCGTAGCGGATGCCGAGGAAGGAGAGGGCGAGGACGGCGACGAGGAGGAAGGCCAGGTTCTTCAGCCGTACGGCGAGGGTGATCACCTGTCCTCGCCCCCGTCCGGGGACGCCGCCGGTGCCGTGCCCGCCCCGGTGGCGGGCACGGAGGGCAGCGGCAGCGGCGAGGTGCCCGGCGACGCGCTCCCCGGCGACGGGACGGGCGACGCCCCGGACGGCGGCGCGGCTCCCGGTGCGTCCTCGTCCTTCCCGGCGGATCCCTTCCCGGCGGATCCCTTCCCGGCCGCGTCCGGCCCGCCGCCCGCCGGGGCGGACGGGGAGGGCGTGCCCCGCGGCACCAGCGGCGGGATCACCCGGGTGCCGGGCACGGCGACCAGGTCCAGGTACACGTTGAGGTAGTCGCCCTTCACCCCGCGCAGCACCTCGTCGGTGAACGGGTACGTCAGCAGCACCTGGAGCGAGTCGGGCAGGTCCGTTCCCGCGTCCGCGAGCGCCTTCAGGGTCGGCGCGAGGGCCTCGAGGTCGGCGATCATGTCGTCCTTGCTCGCGTCGACGGTGGAGACGGCGACGCCGGAGAGCGTGTCGAGGGAACGCAGCATCGTCAGCAGCGAGCCGCGCTGCTTCTCCAGCGTCCTCAGTCCGGGCGAGAGGTCGGTGAGGACCGCGCCGACGTCCTCCTTGCGGGTGGCGAGGGTCGCGGAGAGCCGGTTGACGGCGTCGAGGGCGTCGGTGATGTCGCCCCGGTGGTCGTCGAGTTCGGTCACCAGGGTGTCGACCCGCCGCAGGACGGAACGGACCTCGGGTTCGCGGCCGCCGAGCGCCGCGTTGAGTTCCCGGGTGATGGTCCTGAGCTGGTTGACGCCGCCGCCGTTGAGCAGCAGGGACAGCGCGCCGAACACCTCCTCGACCTCGGTGCCGCGGCCGGTGCGCGAGACCGGGATGACGTCCCCGTCCGCCAGCCTCCCGGTCCCGGCCGTGCGGGCGGGCGCGACGAGCTGGACGTACTTCTCGCCCAGCAGGCTGGACTGTTCGATCCTCGCGCCGGCGTCGGCGGGCAGCCGCACGTCGCCGTTGATGCTCATGGTGACGCGGGCCGACCAGTCGTCGCGGCCGAGGTCGATGCCGGTGACCCGGCCGACGGCGACGTCGTTCACCTTCACCGCGGCGTGCGGGACGAGGCTGAGCACGTCCTGCAGTTCCGCGGTGACGGTGTAGGGGCGGTCGCCGAGGTCGGCGCCGCCGGGCAGCGGCAGGTCCTCCAGGCCGTCGAAGCGCGGTGGTCCGACGACGACCGCGCCGAGGGCCAGGGCGAAACCGAGGCCGAGGGCGAGGAGCCCGCCCAGGGTGAGGCCGGCGGCGCCGCCCGTGGCGAGCACGCCGCGCCCGATCCCGCGGGCCCCGGTGCGCCGTGTGCCGCGCTTCATCGCTCCCCCTTCCCGGGGGCCGCGGACCCGTCGCCGCCCGTCGCGGGCAGCGGCAGCAGCGGCCCGCCCATGCTGATCTCGTTGAGGTTGGCCCGCCCGTCGAGGGTGCGGGTGTCGGGGTTGTAGGCGCCGACGACGTTGGACGCGGCCAGCGGTGCCACGTCCAGCGCCTCGGCGAGCGAGGCCCGCTGCTCGACGAGGGTCCGGGTGAGCGGGACGAGCCGGTCGACGTTCTTCTTCAGCTCGCCCCGGTTGTCCTCGATGAACGTCTTGACCCGGCCCAGGGCGGTGCCGAGTTCCTCGAGCGCGCCGGCGAGGTCGTCCTTGTTGTCGGCGAAGAAGCCGACGACCTCGTCCAGGCGTTCCTGCGCGGTGCGCACGTCGGTGTCCTTCTCCTTCAGCATGGTGGTGAAGGTCTGGAGCCGGCGGAGCGTGCCGAACAGGTCGCCGCTGCTCGCGTCGAGGGTCTTCGCCGCCTTGCCGAACTCCTCGACGCTGTCGCCGATGGCCTCGCCGTTGCCGTCGAGGTTGGCGGCGCCGGTCCGCAGCAGCTCGGACAGGGCGCCCGCGGAGTTGGCGCCGTCCGGGCCGAGGGCCCGGCCCAGTTCGGTGATCGAGTCGTAGATCTGGTCGATCTCGACGGGGGTGCGGTTGCGGGAGGCGGGCAGGACGGCGCCCTCGGCGAGGGCGGGGCCCGCGCCGTAGGCCGGGGTGAGCTGCACGTAGCGGTCGGCGACGACGCTCGGCGCGACGACGACGGCCCGCGCGCCCTCGGGCACCCGCACGCCCTCGTCCAGGAGGAGGCCGACGCGGACCGTGGTGCCCTGCGGCCGCACCGACTCCACCTCGCCGACCCGTACGCCGAGGACGCGCAGGTCGGATCCGGCGTGGATGCCGGTGGCGCGGTCGAAGTAGGCGGTGATGCGGGTGCCGTCGGAGCCGAGGACCCGGGCGGTGGTCAGGCCGCCGGCGACGAGCACCGCGAGGGCGGACACGCCGGCGAGGATTCTTCCGCGTCTGTTCATCTCATCACTCACCGCTCTGCCGGGCCGCCGTCGTCTGCTTCGGCGGCATGCATCCGGTCTCGGGCAGGGACGTCCCGGGCAGGTAGTCGCGGGGCACGACACCGCACAGGTAGCTGTCGAACCAGCGGCCGTTGCCCAGGGTGTTGCCCACCAGGCGGTAGTACGGGCCGACCAGGGCGAGGGTCTTGCCGAGCTGGGTGTTGTTCTTCTCCAGGACGCCGGTGACGCGGCCGAGGGCCTTGAGGGTGGGGCCGAGCTGCCTGTCGTTGTCGTCGACGAGGCCGCCGAGTTCGGCGCCGAGTTCCCGGCTGCCCTTGAGCAGGGCGCGGATGGCGGCGCGGCGGTCCTTCAGTTCGCCGAGCAGGGAGCCGCCGTCCTCGACGAGGGTCTCGAAACTGGACTTCTGGTTCTGCAGCGTCCTGGTGAACCGGGCGCTGCCCTTGAGGAGTTCGGAGAGTTCCGCGTCGCGCCGGGAGAGGGCCTTCGACAGGTCGGACAGGCCGCCGGCGGCCTTGCGCACGTGCGGCGGGGAGTTCTCGAAGGTGTCGGAGAGGGTCTCGAAGCTCTCCGCGAGCTTGGAGGTGTCGAGGGCGTCGACGGTGCCGCTGAGGTCCTGGAACGCCTGCGTCACGTCGTAGGGGCTGGTGGTGCGCGACAGCGGGATGCGGCGGCCGGGGTCCTGGCGGCCGGCGCCGAGCGGGTCGAGCGCCAGGTACTTGTCGCCGAGGACGGTCCTGATGGCGATGGCGGCGGTCGTGCGGTCGCCGAGCCAGGCGTCCTCGACCTCGAAGGTGACCTTCACCTTGGCGCCGTCGAGGGCGACGCCGGTGACCCGGCCGACCTTGACGCCGGCGATGCGCACCTCGTCGCCCTCGTCGAGGCCGGCCGCCTCGGAGAAGTCGGCGCTGTAGGAGGTGCCGCCGCCGAACGGCAGCCGCTCCGCGTGGTAGGCGAGGGCGGTGAGCAGGGCGAGGGCGAGCAGCCCGGCGACGGCGACGGCGACGGGGTTGCGCTCCCTGACCGGGGTGATGCGCGGGCGCCGGGACGCGCGCGTGCGGGTGGTTCGGTCGCGCCGGGTGAACGGTCTCATCCGCGGCACCTCGGTTCGGTGATCGCGATGCCGGTCGGCGGTTCGGAGCCGTCGGAGGTGGTCACTCCGCTCACGCGCGCCTCGCAGAGGTAGAGGTTGAACCACGATCCGTAGGAGGACAGTCGGGCCAGGGCGGTCATCTTGGCGGGGGTCCTGTCGAGGAAGTCCTCGATCTGCGGGGTGTGTTCGCCGAGGTTCGCCGAGAGCCGGCCCAGTTCGCGGATGTCCCGCTCGAGGGGGGCGCGCCCGTCCTCGAGGAGGCCGGCGGTGACGGTGGTCAGGTCGCCCATGGCCTCGACGGCCTCGCCGAGGGGTTCGCGGTCGTCGTTGAAGCCGGTGACGAGGTCCCGCAGGGTGACGACGAGGTCGTCGAAGTCGGCCTCGCGGTCGTTGAGGGTGTTCAGGACGGTGGTGAGGTTGTCGACGACCTGGCCGATCACCTCGTCCTTGGCCGCGACGGTCGTGCTGAGCGAGCCGATGTGGCGGATCAGGCTGTCGACGGTGGCGCCCTCGCCCTGGAGCACCTGCACGATCGACCCGGCGAGTTCGTTGACGTCCTTCGGGGACAGCCCCTCGAACAGCGGCTTGAAGCCGTTGAAGAGCAGGGTCAGGTCGAGGGCGGGCGTGGTGCGGTCGAGCGGGATGGTGTCGCCCGCCTCCAGGGCGCCGGCGAGGTCGCCGCTGCCGCGGCCGAGCGAGACGTAGCGCCGGCCGACCATGTCGAGGTACTTCACGGCGGCGGTGGCCGAGCGGGGCAGCCTGCGGTCCTCGCGGACGGTGAAGGTGACCTCGGCGGTGCGCCGCTGCACGACGCGGACGCCGGTCACCTCGCCGACCTCCACCCCGGAGATCCGCACGCTGTCGCCGTCCATGAGCCCGGTGACGTCGGTGAAGAGGGCCTTGTACGTGAGGGTGCCGGAGCGGACGCCGGTGTCGGCGACGCTCAGCCCGAGCACGGTCGTGGCGAGGGCGGTCACCACCACGAAGGCGAGGGACTTGAGCAGCGGCCCGGTCAGCGGGCGGCGCCGGGTGTGCGCGTGGTCCGGGGCGGTCATCGAAGGGTCACCTCCGTCCCGCGGTAGACCGGGCCGGCGAGCAGGCTGCTCCAGTCGGGCAGCTCGCCGGGGTGCTTGCCGGCGGCGGGCGCGAGCAGTTCGTTGACGAGGTCGTTCTCCTGCGGGGAGTTGGCGGGCCCGAGGTCCTGGCCGGCCGCGGCGGCGGTCCGCGCGGCGGGCCGGGCGAGGGAGCCGAGGTAGGGCACGGCGGGGCAGCGGGGGCCGCCGCCGGAGTCGTACGCCGGGGTGTCGCGGCCGGGGCGGTAGGCGCCGCGCGAGGGGACGGTGGTGAGGTCGACGTGGACGCCGGGCCGGTCGGTGCCCTTGCCGAGCGCCCGGTCCATGGCGGGCACGAACTCGGCGAGGGTGCGCAGGGTGCAGGGGAAGGCGGAGGAGTACTCGGCGAGCAGTTCCAGGGTGGGCCGGCCGGTGGCGCTGAGCCGGATGATGTTGTCCTTGTTCTTCTGGAGGAACGCCGTGATGTCCTCGGCCGTCCGGGTGGTGGCGCCGAGGGTGCCGGCGAGTTCGGCCTCCTGCTCGGCGAGGGTGCCGCTGGTGGTGGTGAAGTCGGTGAGCGCCGTGAGGATGTCGGGTGCGGCGTCCGCGTAGACGTGGCTGACCTTCACGAGTTCCCTGAGGTCGCGGTTGAGGGCGGGCAGGTGGGGGTTGAACTCCTCCAGGTGCTCGTCCAGTCGCGTCAGCGTGTCGCCGAGCTGCTCGCCGCGTCCTTCCAGGGCCCGGGAGACGGCCGACAGGGTCGCGGAGAGCTTCTGCGGCTGGACGGCGGTGAGCATCGGCAGGACGTCGTCGAGGACCTGCTGGAGCTCCACGGCGTTCGCGGAGCGGTCCTGGGGGATGACGGCTCCGGCGGCCAGCGGTTCGGCCGAGGGGTGCTCGGGCGGCACGAGGGCCACGAACCGCTCGCCGAACAGGGTGGTCGGCAGCATCTGGGCGCGCACGTCGGACGGCACGTGGTCCAGGGCGCCGGGTTTCATGGCGAGGGTGAGCCGGGCGCCGTCGTCGGTGGCGTCGACGGCGCGGACCTCGCCGACGACGACGCCGCGCAGTTTCACCTCGGCGCCCGGGTGCATCTCGTTGCCGACGCTGCCGGTCTCGACGACCACCGGGTCGGAGTCGGTGAACCGCTTGTCGTAGACGGCGACGGCCAGCCAGACCAGCAGGGCGGGCACCAGCAGGAACACCACCCCGGCCGACCGGCGGCGCAGCGTCTCGCCTCGTGTGCTCATCTCACCCCGCCACCTTCACGGTCGTGGTCGCGCCCCACAGGGCCAGCGACAGGAAGAAGTCGGTGACGCTGATCAGCACGATGGCGTTGCGCACGGACCGGCCGACGGCGACGCCGACGCCGGCCGGGCCGCCCGAGGCGCGGAAGCCGTAGTAGCAGTGGGCGAGGATCACCATCACGCTGAAGATCAGCACCTTCAGCACGGACAGCAGGACGTCCGTCGGGGACAGGAACAGGTTGAAGTAGTGGTCGTAGGTGCCCCGGGACTGGCCGTTGAACAGGACGGTCACGTAGCGGGACGCCAGGTAGGAGGAGAGCAGCCCGATCGCGTAGAGCGGGACGATGGCGACGACCCCGGCGATGATGCGGGTGGTGACCAGGTAGGGCATGGAGCGGATGCCCATGCCCTCGAGGGCGTCGACCTCCTCGTTGATGCGCATGGCGCCGAGCTGGGCGGTGAAGCCGGCGCCGACGGTCGCGGAGAGGGCGAGTCCGGCGACGAGCGGGGCGATCTCGCGGGTGTTGAAGTAGGCGGAGACGAATCCGGTGAAGGCGGCCGTGCCGATCTGGTCGAGGGCCGCGTAGCCCTGGAGCCCGACGACGGTCCCGGTGAAGAGGGTCATCGCGGTCATCACGCCGATGGTGCCGCCGATGACGCCGAGGCCGCCGGAACCGAAGGCGACCTCGGCGAGGAGGCGCTGCACCTCCTTGAGGTAGCGGCGCAGGGTCCGGGGGATCCACAGCAGGGCCCGGGCGTAGAAGAGCAGGTGGTCGCCGGAGCGGTCGAGCCAGGCGAGCGGGGAGGCCATCGCGGGTCAGCCTCCCTTCGGCGGGACGATCTGGAGGTGGACGGCCGTCATCACCATGTTGACGAAGAAGAGCAGGAGGAAGGTGATGACGACGGACTGGTTGACGGCGTCGCCGACGCCCTTGGGGCCGCCGCGCGGGTTGAGTCCCCGGTAGGCGGCGACGATGCCCGCGATGAAGCCGAAGACCAGCGCCTTGAGTTCGCTGACGTACAGGTCGGCCGGCTGGGCGAGGGCGGAGAAGCTGGACAGGTAGGCGCCGGGGGTGCCGCCCTGGAGGACGACGTTGAAGAAGTAGCCGCCGAGGGTGCCGACGACGGAGACCAGGCCGTTGAGCAGGACGGCCACGCCCATGGTGGCCAGCACCCGGGGCACGACCAGGCGCTGCACCGGCGAGACGCCCATGACCTCCATGGCGTCGAGTTCCTCGCGGATCGCGCGGGAGCCGAGGTCGGCGCAGATGGCGGAGCCGCCGGCGCCGGCGATCAGCAGGGCGACGATGAGCGGGCCGGCCTGCTGGACGACGGCGAGGACGCTGGCGCCGCCGGTGAACGACTGGGCGCCCAACTGCTGGGTGAGGGAGCCGACCTGGAGCGCGATGACGGCGCCGAAGGGGATGGAGACGAGGGCGGCGGGCAGGACGGTGACGCCCGCGACGAACCAGAACTGCTCGACGAACTCGCGGAACTGGAAGGGTCTTCTGAAGACGGCGCGGCTCACCTCGGCGGCGAGCGCGAAGAGCCGGCCGGTCTGCCGCAGCGCTCCGGTGATCATGCGCCGCTCCCGGCGGCGGGCATCGGCACGGTGGGTGCCCCGGCGCTCTTCGCGTAGGTCTCCCGGATGGCGGAGCGCGCGACGGGAGGCAACTGGTCGATCATGCCCATGACGCGCTCACGCCGCCGGGCGACGGCCCGGCGCGGCGGGAGGCCGGGCGAGGGCTCCAGCTGCGGGACGATCACCCGGGGCACGGCGGGGGCGGGGGCGCCCGCCTCGGCGGCGAGGGCGGCGGCGTCCTTCTCCTCGGACATCCCGATGGGCCCCTCGCGCCGGCCGCCGAGGAACTGCGCCACGACCGGCTCGTCACTGGTGAGCAGCACCTCGCGCGGCCCGAAGGTGACGAGCTCGCGCCGGAAGAGCATGCCCATGTTGTCGGGGACGGTGGCGGCGATGTCGAGGTTGTGGGTGACGATCAGCATCGTCGCGTCGATCTGCGCGTTCAGGTCGATCAGCAGCTGGGAGAGGTAGGCGGTGCGGACCGGGTCGAGCCCGGAGTCCGGTTCGTCGCAGAGGATGATCTGCGGGTCCAGCACGAGCGCGCGGGCCAGGCCGGCCCGCTTGCGCATGCCGCCGCTGATCTCCCCCGGGAGCTTGCCCTCCGCGCCCAGCAGCCCGACGACCTCGATCCGCTCCATGACGATGCGGCGGATCTCGGACTCCTTCTTGCGGGTGTGCTCGCGCAGCGGGAAGGCGATGTTGTCGAAGAGCGACATGGAGCCGAAAAGAGCGCCGTCCTGGAACATGAGCCCGAACAGTTTCCGGGTCTCGTAGACATCCCTCTCCGGACTGTTCACCATGTCCACCCCGTCGATGAGGACACGGCCCTTCTCGGGTTTGAGCAGCCCTATGAGCGACTTCAGGAAAACGGTCTTCCCGGTGCCGGACGGCCCCAGCATCACGCTCACTTCTCCGGCGGGAAGGGTGAGTGTCACGTCCCGCCAGATGTTCTGCTTACCGAAGGACTTGGTCAGGCCCTCGACCACCACTTCGATTCCCATATCACCTCCAGCGGACGCACGTCGGATATGCGCTGCGGGCGCACGTTAAGTCGGCGCGGAGCACGCTGACAACGGGTGCGGCACCGGATTCCCGGCACCCCGCCGGAACTTGTCACCGCGCAGACAACCTGCCGGGCCCGCACTTGTCTCCGGGGAGACAGGGCAGGGTCCCGCGACCCCGGGGGGCCTGGATCCGCGGGACCCTGCCGACGGATGTCCGGTCCGCCGGGAGGGAGGGGGCCGGAAAGCACCCGTCGTGACTCCGGCCGGCGAGGGGCACCGGCCCGGAACCGAGCAGTACACCGGCACGTTACGGTCGAGTAACCTCGGGGGGCAATACCGGAATCCAAGTTTTCCGGGACACCCGCGCCGACCGTCCGGAAACCGTCAGGGCAGAGACAAAAACACCTCGGGAACCTGTCACCGGGTGAGCACCACGGCTCGCGGCGGACGGCGGCCGGTAAAACCGCGCATCACCGGCCGGACGTCCCGACATTGGCAGCGGGTGACTAAGGAGAACCGCGGATCGCTCACCCCGGAAACAGGTGATTCAATTTTTGAAAGAATCATGAACGGCGGCATTGTTCGGTCAAGTTTCCCGCCCGTAACGTCATGGTCCGCGGACAGGGAACACCGAGCCGCGGGCCGCACGGCCGCTCCCTCGATCACTTCGGCCACGGCCCACTCTCTGCCGGTCGATCCACAAGGAGATTCCCCGAGCCATGAAGAAGAACACGAGAAGGTTAGCCGTCGTGACGGGTGCGGCCGCGGCCGCCTTCGGCCTCACCCTCGCGCCCGCCTCGGCGGTGCCCTCCACGGTGTGGACCGTCACGCCCACGGGCACCTACACGGCGACGAACAGCGGCAACATCGTGCTGACCGCCACCATCCCGATGACGTGCACGACCTCGGGCGCCTCGGGCACCATGGCGAGCGCCACCGGCAACCCGGCCACGGTCGCCTCCATCGCCGCCATCAACTTCGGCACCGCGGCCTCGCCGTGCACCAGCGTCCTGGGCAACGTCACCACCGTGGCGGTCACCCCCTGGACCGTCGTCGCACAGGACTACGACGCCGCGACCGGCGTCACCAAGGGCTACGTCGGCAACGTCAAGGCCAACGTGACCGCCGGCGCCTGCAAGTTCACGGTGACGGGCAAGGCCTCGGCCACCTACACCAACTCCACCGGCGTCCTGGCGGTCAACAGCGTCGCCGGTGACCTGGCCGTCAGTTCCAGCCCCGCCCCCGTCAACTGCGGCTCGGTGGTCACGACCGCCACCAAGCCCCTCTTCAGGGGCAACTACGCCATCAAGGCGTCGAACGGCGCCATCCCGAAGATCGTCGGCTCCAACCCGTAAGGCACCACCCGCTCGTGTCCGCCCGGCCGGCGTCCCCGGCCGGGCGGACGCGGACCGTCCGGCCGACTTCGGAACCCGCTTCCGAACGATGTGAAGGGAGCCGCATGAGAGGCCACCGCGCCGCCGCGCCGCGGGCGCCCCGCGTCCGCGCCGGGAGCGCGACGATCGGCGCGTTCGTCGTGCTCGCCGCCATGGTCCCGGCCGCCGCCTCCGCCGCGGTCACCCAGGAGGTCGACACCGCGCTCCCCTACGTCTGCGCGTTCCCCTCGGGGGAACGGCCGGCGACGGTACGGATCGCGGCGGCGTTCCCGGACCGGGCGGAGGCGGGCGAGGCGTTCTCGCCCTCCGGCGTCACCACCACCGTGGAACTGCCCGCCGAGGCGGTCGCGGACCTCACCGCGACCGGGGCCGCCACCGCGCGGGCCGCGACCCGCCTCGGCGTCGACGTCGCCCAGGGCGCGGCCGGGGCCGCGGCGACGTGGCGGGGCAGCGCCGGGCCCGTCGCCCTTCCCGGCTCCGGGCCGCTGACGCTGACCTCCGCAGGAGACGTCCCCTCGGTGACCGGCCGGGGCCACGGCGACCTGACGTTCTCCGCCGGCGCCCTCGCCCTCGACCTGGAGCTCGGCACCGCGGACGGCACCGCCGCCGAGCCCGGTTCGCTGACCGTCGACTGCTCCCTGTCCGAGGACGCGCCGCACGAGGGGCTGCTGGCCACCGTGCCGGTCGGACCGGAGGCGACGGAGCCGGGGGACGCGCCGGCCTCACCCGGGCCGTCCTCCGGGCCGTCCTCCGGTCCGCCCTCCGGGCCGCGGGACGAACCGGAGGACCGGCAGGGGGACCGTGCGCCGGAGGTGACGCAGAGCGCGCCCGGCGGCGCCGCCGCGGACCGCGACGCGCCGCCGTGCCGCTACGACGACGCGCACCCGTCCACCTCGGCGTCGCTGAACGCCTACGTCACCGGCTACACCAACGTGAAGAAGCTGAAGGGCGCCTCGCTCCTGCCCCTGTCCTGCGTGCTGATCGAACAGGGCCCCACGGACATCGAGTTCTTCCCGGACTTCACCGGGGGCCACCTCTCGCAGCACTCGGAGGGGACGCTCCGCCACCAGGGGCGCCCGCGGACCCCGCCCTTCGAGGCCACCTTCCTCACCTTCGGCTTCACCCCGACGAAGGCCACCATGGTGCTGGAGCAGACGGGCCCCATGACGATGGACGCCGCCGGCGAGACCTCGTTCGTCACCCTGTTCACCCGCCTGGAGACGCGCGTGCGGGTCCCGCTGGTCCTGCGGGTGACCGCGCTCGAGGTCAACGGGACCCCCCTGGAGGTCGGGCCCGACTGCCGGACGGAAGGGCCCCTGCGCTCCCCCGAGCCCGAGCCCGGGAAGTACCCCGGCGACCACCTGGTGCTGTCCGGAAGCAGCACGCACCAGCCTCCCGACCAGCCCGTCGGCTACCTGCTGAGTTCCGGCGGCCCGCTGACCGGCGAAGCGGCCATCCCGGCCTTCACCGGCTGCGGTGCCGGCGGCGAGGACCTCGACCGTCTCCTCACCGCCTCCGTCTCCGGCCCCGGCAACCACGTCAGGCAGATCCAGGGCCAGACGTGCGCGGTGCAGGTCTACAACGAGAACGAGTGCACCGAGGACCTGCAGCCCCGCGACATCCCCGTCCCCGAGCGCTGAGCCGCCCCCACCCCAACGGAAGGCCACCACCATGCCCCCGCTCTCCACCCGCACCGGACTCGCCGTCGTCTCCGCGCTGACCGCGCTCGGCGCCCTCGCCCTCCCGGGCACCGCGACCGCCGCCGAACCCGCCCTGAACGGCGAGTGGGCCCCCTTCACCCGCTGCCCCGTCGACGCCCCGGCGATGCTGGCCGCCGACGGCGTCGACAGGACCCCGCAGTGCGTGGTCTCCACCTCCGCCCGCGGCTCCGTCAAGCTGGGCAGGACCACCGTGGTCACGGGGAGGACGAACCTCCAGATCGGCGTGGTGCAGAACGCCGACGGCACCAGCAGCGTCGTCGCCCCGCCCTCCGGCGCGCTCGTCGCCGACCCCGCCACCGTGCCCGGCGGTCTGCTCGGCCTGATGTGCCCGAGTGACATACCGGTGATCACGGGCATCTGCAGGACGCTCGAGAACTCCGGCCTCAACAGGATCACCGCCACCATGGAGTCCGTCGGCGCGCCCTACGCCTTCGACCAGACCGCGGGCGTCCTCACGGACCTGCCCATCGTCGCCCTGCCGGTCCGCATCCACCTGGAGAACCCGCTCCTGGGCGACAAGTGCTACATCGGGTCGGCCGCCGACCCGATCGTGCTGCGCCCGAGGAACCTGAACTACCCCGAGGCCGGGCTGAGCTTCTTCCGGGGCGACGGCACCCCCGACGAGGCCGGCGAGATGAGCCGGATCGACCTCACCGGCGCCACCCAGAACGACAGCACCTTCGCCGTTCCCGGAGCCACCGGCTGCGGCCTGAACGTCGGCCTGATCAACGCCGCGGTCAACGCGAAGACCGGCCTGCCCTCCGCCTCCGGGAACAACAGCCTCACCCTCGACGACACCCGGACCCGCCTCACCGGCCTCAACGCGCCCGGCACCGTCGTCCCCGACGCAGGCAGGATCCTGGCGGAGAACTGGCACTCCGCCGTCCGGTGACGGTCACGGGGGCCGGCGACGCACAGGCGCCCCGGTGGCCGTCTCCCGTTCCCGTGAAGCGGTTTCTTCCCAAGTGGTGTACAGCACAACGAAGTTGATTTACCTTCAGCTTCCAGACCGGTGTGCACCTGGTGGGCCGGCCCAGGTTCCGTCCGCCGTCCGGCGGGAGCGGCGCCCGGCCGGCCGCCCCGCCGGACATGTCGGAGAGCAAGGGATCGCTCATGCCCTCAATCGCACGCCCTTCGGTGCTCGGTGAACCGCTCGAACCCCTCCCCAGGAAGTTCGCGGCCTTCATGCGGCCGGAGCTGCCGGGGCTGCTGAACGAGATACGGACCGAGGTCACCCGCGCCTACCCGGTCTACGGCCGGCTGCTCAACGGTCCGGACGGGGACGCGATCCGCCAAGGCGTCGAGCAGGCGCTGACCGCGTTCGTGGACCGGGTGGCCGACCCCGGCAGGAACTCGGAGCTGCGGGACGAACTGCTGCGCAGGTTCGGCCGGGTGGAGGCCTACGAGGGCCGCGACCTGGAGGTCCTGCAGGGCGCCTACCGGCTCGGCGCCCGCATCGCGCTGCGCCGGGCCAAGACGCTGGGACGGCAGCACAGCCTCTCCCCCACGCTCGTCCTCGCCTTCGCCGACGCCCTCTTCGCGTACGTCGAGGAACTGGAGGCGATCACCCGCGAGGGGTACGTGGAGGTGCGGGAGCGGGCCGCGTCCGAGGTGTCCGCGTTACGAAGACAGTTACTGCACCTCCTCCTGGCCGCGTCGCCGCTGCCCCAGACCACCGTCTCCGAGCTGTGCAAGGCCGCCGCCTGGGAGCTGCCCCGCACGTGCTCCCTCGTCGCCCTCCGCCCCCCGGTGCCGGAGCACATCCAGGCGGGGCTCGACGGCGACGTCCTCGCCGACCTCGACATCCCCCAGCCGCACCTGCTCGTCCCCGGGGACCTCACCCCGCAACGCCTCGACATGCTCGCCACGGCCCTGGCCGGCACCCGTGCCGCGGTGGGCCTGACCGTGCCGGTCGCGCAGGCCGCCGACTCCGTCCGCTGGGCACGCCGGGTGCTCCAGTTCGTCGACGACGGTGTCGTGCCCGACGCCCCGCTGGTCCGCTGCGAGGACCACCTGACGACCCTGTGGCTGCTGTCCGACCCCGCCCTCGTCGGCCATCTCGCGGCCCGTGAGCTGGCCCCGCTCGACGGGCTGCCCGCCAAGCGGCGCGACCGGCTCGTCGAGACCCTCCGGGTCCACGTCTCCACCCGGGCGCCCGCCGAGCAGGTCGGCGAGATGCTGGGCGTGCACGCCCAGACCGTCCGCTACCGCCTGCGGACCCTGGACACCTTCCTGGGCGACCGGCTCACCGACCCCGACCACCGCTTCGCCCTCGAGGTGGCGCTGCGCTCGCTCCACCTGCGGGGCCACGACGGCGCGGAGTGACCCCGCGACCGGCGTGAGGCCGCACACGGGCCTCACGCCGGCCTCACGCGGACCCCGTACGGGTCTCGCGCGGACCCCGTACGGACCTCACACCGGGTTGATCCGCCACTGCTGGCAGGCGTTGTTCAGCCAGGTCCACTGCCGCACGTCGGCCGAGTCCGCGGTGGAGCAGTCGGCGACGTCGGCGACCTTGCCGGTGGCCCGGTTGACGATCCGGACGTGACCGCCGTCGGTGGCCGCGAACCGGAACCGCTGGCAGGTGTTGTCCAGCCACGACCACTGCCTGAGGCCGGCCCCGTCGGCGGAGGAGCAGTTCTCGGTGTCCAGCACCTTGCCGGTGGCGACGTTGACGAGCCGGTGCGCGTCGTCGCCGAGGTCCTCCAGCCGCCACCGCTGGTTGGCGCCGCCGTTGCAGGAGTACTGCCGCACGTCGGCCCCGTCGGCGGACGAACTCCCCGCCACGTCCAGGCACTTCCCGCTGTTGCGGTTGGTGAGGGTGTA
Organism: Streptomyces sp. Tu 3180; assembly: GCF_009852415.1. NCBI lineage: Bacteria > Bacillati > Actinomycetota > Actinomycetes > Kitasatosporales > Streptomycetaceae > Streptomyces > Streptomyces sp. Tu 3180. The sequence goes on from NZ_WOXS01000002.1 coordinate 2,731,772, forward strand.
CGTGGTGGAGGCGGTGGACGGCTCCCCCGAGGGCCCGGCCCGGCTCGCCCCGAGCCGCACGGGTGTGCCGAAGCCCGGTGAGCCGTCCGCGTTCCAGGTGAACTTCTGCGCCCGTGCGGTGCGCCCGTTGTCGCAGCCGTCGGAGGCGGAGTCGTTGGCGTGGTAGACGATCCAGCTCTCCCGGCCGTCCGGCGAGGTGAAGAACCCGTTGTGGCCGGGTCCGTAGACGCCGTCGCCGTCACTGCGCTGGAAGACCGGTGCGGACTTCTTGGTCCAGGAGGACGCGGAGGCCGGGTCGGAGCCGGTCAGGGTGAGCTGCCCGAGCTTGTAGTCGGGGGTCCAGCAGCCGCTGGCGGAGTAGACGAGGAAGGTCCGTCCGCCCCGCTGGAGGATCTCCGGCCCCTCGTTGACGGCCGCGCCCTGGCGCTCCCAGTCGTACGTGGGCGTGGAGACGGTGGAGAAGGAGGAGGCGACCGTGTACGGGTTGGACATCCGGGCGGCGACGATGTTCTGGGTCCCGTGGTGCGTGCTGCCGAAGAGGTACAGCTGCCCGTTGACGGCGGCGACGGTCGGGTCCAGCATCCAGGAGGAGTTGAGCCGCCCCTTGTAGGTGTACGGGCCCATGGGGTCGGAGCCGGCGCTCTCCAGCACGTGGCTGCGCTGGGTGGGGTTGTAGTCGGGGACGTCCTGCCCGGCGACGTAGTACAGGTACCAGCGGCCGTTGAGGTGGTGCAGCTCGGGCGCCCAGATGTTGCAGCACCGGGAGGCCGCGTCGCCCTGCCACACCTGCACGCTGGGGGCGGTGGCGAGTCCGGCGAGGGTGGACGACCTGCGGAGGGTGATGACGTCGGTCCAGGACGTGGAGACCAGGTGGTAGTTCCCGTCGTGGTGGACGATCCAGGGGTCGGCGCCCTTCTGCGCCTTGACGGGGTTGCCGAACGGGGCCGCCTGCGCGGACGGCTGCCCCAGCGGGAGGGCGAGCAGCAGCGCGGCCAGCAGGGTCAGTAGGCGACGGGCCATCCGCTGCTCCAGTTCAGGAGGTTGATGCCGAGCTTGGGGGTGCCGTTGTCGTTGCCGTCGTAGTAGTGGTAGACGATCAGGTCCCCGTCGACGTCGCTCATGATCGACTGACCGCCGGGGCCGATGACGCTGCCGTGCGACTCGAGCACGGGCGTCCCGCCGTTGTTCGTCATCGGGACGCCGTTCTTGTCGCGGTACGGCCCGGTGACGCCGGTGGCGCGGCCGACCTTGACCTTGTAGGTCGAGCCGGTGCCGGCGCAGCAGGTGTCGTAGGAGGCGAAGAGGTAGTAGTAGCCGCCCCGCTTGACGACGAACGGCGCCTCCACGGCCTTGGTCCCGGTGGGGCGGGAGGCGAGGGAGTAGCGGGTGGTGTCGGAGGAGAGCTGCTTCCCGGTGGACGGGTTGATCCGGATCATCTTGATCCCGGTCCACCAGCTGCCGAAGGACAGCCACCACTTGCCGTCGTCGTCGACGAAGAGGCTGGGGTCGATGGCGTTGTAGTCGCTGGAGGAGTTCGACGTGTAGACGATGCCGTAGTCGCTCCAGCTGCCCGGCTGCCCGGTCGTCGAGCCGGCCAGCCCGATGGCCGAGGTGTTCGAGCCGAACGACGAGACGGAGTAGTACATCAGGTACTTGCCGCCGTGGTACGAGATGTCCGGCGCCCAGGCCTCCGGCACGGAGGAGTAGGTGCGCCACCAGCTCGGGCGCGAGGAGAACGCGTCCGCGCCGGCGGAGAAGGCGGTGCGGTCGGTGGAGGTCTTGTTGCTGATCCCGCCGCCGGTGGCGTAGAGCAGGTACCGCCCGGAGGACGTCCGGATCATCGACGGGTCGTGCGTGACGACGGACCCGGTGACGCGGCCCGGGTCGGGGTACGCCGAGGCGGTGGTCGGCACGAGCGCCAGGAGGGCGGCGGCGGGGACGGCGAGCAGGGCGGTGCGTCTGCGCAGGGTGCGGCTCATGCGGCTTCTCCTTGCGGTGGGGTACGTCTGGTTCGACACTTCGAACAACGATCGCAAGTTCGAACGGAACGTAGAATCGAACCCCTTGCGCGTCAACAGCCCGGACGGCACCGGCACCCCACGGCCGGCAACCGCCCCCTCGCCCGCCCCGCCTCCGTGCTCGTTCCGCAGACGCAGCCGGAGCAGGTCCACGCCGCGGTCGCCGCCGTCGGGGGTGCGGACGACGGTGTGGATGTGCCGCCGCGCGGGCGTCCCGCCCATGCCTCCGGGGCCGCCCCCGCCGTCCCCGTCCTGGGACTCCTCGCCGTACGCCGGCGGAGACGGCCGTCCTGACCGGCCGGCTGCGTACGGCCCCGAACCCGCAGCGCCGTCGGCGCAACCCTCAGTCGCCACCTCCTGGAACGGTCCGTCCCCGGACCGGGAAGCCCTGCCTCGGCCCCGGGGACGCACCGACGACGGTCCACCACGCACTGTCGGTGGTCAGCGGCTTCTGCACGTTCCATGCGCACCGCGGACGCGGTCCGGTGGCGAACCCGGTGCCCGTCCCGCCACAGCGACGCCGGGCCTTGAGCCACCTGAGCCCGCTGGAGCCCAAGCCGGTACTGGGCCAGGGCCGGGCTGCGTCAGAAGGTCGCCAGTCGGCCTCCGCGCTCCGTCTCCGACCCGCTGCGGGACGAGCTGTTCGCGGCCATGGGCTGCGAGCGGGACCGAGCCCTGCCCGACTGCCACGTCTCCAGCGGAGTCCGGGCCTCGGAGCTGATCGGCGTCCGTGCAACGCAGGACGCAGGCCGAGACCGAAAGCTGGATCGGTGAGATCGAGGGCATCGGCCTCCCCCCCACCTTCCTCCGCGCGAAGCGCGACGAGACCCGGCGCCGAGCTCAGCGACCGGCCGTCCACCTCGGCATCCCCGCACGCCGCCGTCCGCAGGAGTCCGAATGACGCTCCCCGGAGCGATGCCCCGAAGCGACGAGCCGTCAGAGCCCGCGAACAAATCCCGGCCTGCCCAGATCACTCCGTTACGGGCAGGCACTCGGCGAGCAGGCCGACGACGTCCCGCCAGGCTCGCTGCGCGTGCTGCGGGTGATAACCGACCCCAGGAAGCGTGATGTGGCCGACCGGCGGGTGGTGGAAGGCGTGCAAGGCGCCGCCGTAGACCACGAGGCGCCAGTCGACGCCCGCAGCCTGCATCTCGGCAGTGAATGCGTCCCGTTGCGCGGGCGGCATGATCGGGTCTTCCGACCCGACCCCGGCCCACACCGGGCAGTGAATGCGCGCCGTCTCGTCCGGTCGGCCCGTGGCCAGTCCGTTGACTGTCGCGATCGCGCGCAGGTCGACGCCGTCGCGCCCGAGTTCCAGCGCGATTATGCCCCCGGTGCCGTAGCCGACGGCGGCGATCCGGTCCGGGTCGGTCCGCGGCTCGGCGCGGAGCACGTCGAGCGCCGCGTGGCCGATGCCTCGCATCCGGTCGGGGTCGGCGAGCAGCGGCATGCAACGGGCCAGCATCTCCTCGGGGTCGCCCAGATAGCGCCCGCCGTGAAGGTCGAAGGCCAGGGCCACGTATCCCAGCCCGGCGAGCGCATCGGCCCGGCGGCGCTCGACGTCGCTGAGCCCCACCCCCTCGGGCCCGACCAGGACCGCGGGCCGGCGGTCGACACCGGCCGGGAGCGCGAGGTGCCCGATCATCGTCAGGCCGTCGGCCGCGTATTCGATCGTGCGCGTTGTCACCGTCGTCATGAGCCTGGACTGTAGTGATCGTCGAGCCCGGCCGGGCCGGTGTTCTGCCGCCGGCAGAAGGCAGGTCTCCGGCGTGTTCCGGAACCACCCCCTCGGCGGTTCAGCTCAGAGCCTGTGAACAGACCGCCGTCCGCCCGAAGGGCGGGCGCACCGGACGCCCTCGCGCTGGTGGCCGTCGACGTCGCTCCGGGCGAGCCACTCGTCGTCGTCGGCGGCGTCGGAGACGGCGGCCCGCCGCTCCTCGGCCGACGGGCCGTCGAGGAACGCCTGCGCCGCCTTCACCACCGCGTCGGTGGAGACGCCGGTGGAGTGGATCGCGTACAGGTCCTCGACGACCTCGCCGTCCGTGGTCACGCCCACGAAGCCGTCGTGCTTCACCTCGGTCGCGCCGGGGCCCGTGCCTCCGGGCCCGCCGGAGGGCATGCCGCCCGGGGCGCCGTCCGGCGCGGCCGGGGCGGAACCGGCCGCGGTCGTCGAAGAGCACGTTCTCTTGCGGCACACGGGAGGCGCGGGCGTCGCGCGGGAACTCATCGATCACGTTCTCGAGATCGCCGAGCTGCGGAACGTCGACAGCCAGGTCATGCCGTTGGCGCGGGAGTCGCGCGCCGGGCCGCACGGCCCTTTGCAACTGCCCGAAACCCCGGAGAGCCAGTGGTTCCGCCTACATCGAGGGCCAGCAGAGCGGACAGTTGATCACTGACCGCAAAGTGGTCAGTGTGCCCCGGAGGCGGTGTGCCGGGATGCGCGCGCAGGCCCTGTCCCTTCCGGACTCCGTGAGCCTGTTGCAGCGGAGGCGAGGAGACCCATGGGCACCGGCGAACTGGTCTGGTTCAAGTCGAGCCGCAGCAGCAGTGGTTCCGGCGACTGCGTCGAGGTCGCGAACCACCCCGGCGCCGTCCACGTACGCGACTCCAGGGACAAGGCCGGCCCCCGGCTCGCCCTCTCCCCCACCGCGTGGACCGACTTCGTGGCGCACGTCGCGAGGTGACGTCGGGGCCGCCGGCCGGGGTGCCGCCCGCGGACGCCCGGGCCTTCGCGGACGTCGTCGAGCGGCACGGCGGAAGCCGGCGGGCCGACGGCGCACCCGGTCCGGGGCGTGGCGGCCCGCCGGCGGCCGGTCAGTTCTCCGGGCACTCCTTCCACGCCAGGTGGTACACCGTGCTGATGTCCCCGTCCGTGGAGTCCATCGTCATGAAGCTGACCTTCTCGGGGGACGTGGTGCCCGCACCGACCCTCAGCTCCGTGTTGATGTTGAAGTTGCGCTGGACCCCGCAGGGTGCCCAGACCAGCTGGGCCCAGTCGGTCGTGTCGGTGGCCTGCCAGTTGTCGTCGAGGGGGCCGGAGAAGGGGTGGCTGCGGTACTCCGTGTTCGGGGAGCCCTGGAAGTAGTACGAGGCCCGCTGCGTCCCCTTCGCGCCGGGCCGGAGCGAGGCGAAGCCGCGGTAGTCGGCGCTGGCGACGGCGTAGGTGAATCCCTGGGGGACGTGGACGATGAGGCTGAGCTGGCAGTTCTTGCGGGATGCCGTGGGGTCGGAGTCGCCGCCCGCCTGGGCGAGGTAGTCGCTGTAGGTCACGGTGAACGCGGTGTTGTCCTCGGAGACGGCGACCGCCGCCGTGCCCTGGGGACACCCCGAACCGTTCACCGTGGCGACCTTGATGACGATCCTGTCCGGGGGCGGGTCCTCGAACCCGGAGGACGGGTCGTGCACGGGTGTCGCGGCGGTGAGGAGCGTGGCCACCGCCGCGCTCAGGAGCAGGCCACCAGCCATGGTTCTCCCTCTGTTCCGTGGGGGTGATGTCTCGCCCCGGTTGAAGCGTCATGTACATGCCAATAAGGCGGGCGCGCGTGCTCCCGGCCCCGTGAAGGAGGCATGGAGGTGCGGTGAAGGCCGGGAGCGCTGGCATCGTACGGAGCGCGGCGAGCGGCGGACAGGGTGAACTCCGGCCATTCACACCCACCGCGCCACAACCGGACGAAACACCACGTACCGCGGCCCCGTGTGAACGCGGGAGGTCCGGTCCGTGGACAATGGCCCACCACACACCCTCACGCACGCACCACACGGCACAGCACAGCACAGGCACAACAGGAGGCGCTCCCTTGGAGCTCAGCAGGCGAACCTTCACCGCCCTGGCCGGTACGGCGGCGCTCGGTCTCGCGCTGGCCGGCAGCGGCGGGGCGGCGACCGGTCCACGCGTGGCGCGCGCCGTGCCGACGGGACCGCCTCCTCCTCCGCCGAGCGCGGACGGCCGGCGGCACCAGGTCGGTTTCGACCGGCACTCGCTGCTGGTCGACGGCCGGCGCCTGGTGCTGTGGTCCGGCGAGATGCACCCCTTCCGGCTGCCGAGCCCCTCCCTGTGGCGGGACGTGCTGCAGAAGCTGCGCGCCCACGGGCACAACGCGGTCAGCGTCCCCGTCCCGTGGAACCACCACTCCCCCGCGCCCGGACGGTACGACTTCACCGGGGTGCGGGATCTGGACCTGTTCCTGCGCACGGCCGCCGAGGAGCGGCTGTACGTCATCCTGCGCCCGGGGCCGTACAGCGGTTCCGCCGACGTGGACGCCGGCGGCCTCCCGGGGTGGCTGACGGCCGCCGAGGGCACCGCCCGGACCGCCGACCCGGCGTACCTGCTCCACGTCGACGAGTGGCTGAGCGCGGTCGACGCCATCGCCGTCCGGCACCTGTACACCAGGGGCGGCGGCACCGTGCTGCTGTACCAGATCGAGGACGGGTACGACGCCCCCGCCGACGGTCCGGCCGGGCGCGCCTACCTGGCCCGCCTGTACGAGAAGGTGCGCGCCGACCGCATCGACGTACCGCTGTTCTACGCGGGCGGCGGGGCGGACGGGAACCGGGGGCCGGGGGCCTTCGGCGCCGGCCGGGAGAAGGGGCACTGGCTGTACGGGGCCGACGTGGACACCGCGCCCGGCGAGGTGCCGCCGGACCTCGGGCACTTCGGGGGGCGCGGGGCCGGTGCGCGCACGCCCGGCTTCGTGGCCGGGGCGGCCGGCGGGACGGCCGATCCGTGGGGCGGGGTGTCGTCCGGCGGCAAGGGGTACGCGGAGGTGCGCCGGACCCACGACGCGGCGTACGAGCGGCGCGCGTACCTCACCCACCTCGCCAACGGGATCACGGTGCACAACGTCCGCGTGGCGTTCGGCGGGACCTCGTGGGGCTGGCTGCCCTCACCGGGCGTCTACACCTCGTACGACTACGGGGCGGCGATCGACGAGGGGCGCCGGCAGACACCGAAGCTGGCCCCGCTGCACCAGCTCGGGCACCTGGTGCGCACGGTGCCCGACCTCGCGCGGCTGGAGCCGGCCGGGGAGGTGCGGGCGGCGGACGGGCGGATCACGGTGTACCACCTGGCCAACCCCGACACCGGCGCCCAGGTGTACGTCCTGCGCAACGACTCCGCCGAGCAGGTGACCTCGATGCTGCCGGGGACCGGCGTCGACATGCCCGTCACCGTGGGGGCGCGGGACGCCAAGCTGCTCGTCACCGGCCTGGAGCTGGGACGGCGCAGGCTGGCGTACTCCACCGCGCAGCCCATGCTGAACCTGACCGCCGGGCGGCAGGACATCGCGGTGTTCACGGGCCGGCACCGCGAGACGGCGCAGGTCACGCTGGACTGCGACACCCAGCCGATCACCAGCCGGCTGGACGACGAGCCCGCGTGGGCCTACGACCGGGGCAGGCTGAACGTGGTGGTGCCGCTCGGGGTGGGCGGGCTGAGCCGCGTGCTGATCGAGGGCGGGGACTCCGAGACGCCCATGCTGCTGCTGTTCGCCGACGACGCGACCGCCCTGCGGCTGTGGCCGTACGAGACGCCGTCCGGTTCGCTGCTGGTCTACGGCCCGGCGCTGCTGCGCTCGGCCACCGTGCGCGGCCACACGGTCCACCTCACCGGCGACGTCGTCGGCGAGACCGGCCTGGAGGTGTGGGCGCCGCGCGGGATCACCACCGTGACCTGGAACGGCCGGCCGGTGCGCACCCAGCTCAGCCGGGCCGGGAGCCTGCTGATGGAGGGGCTGCTGCCGGGGGTGCCGGCGGTGCGGCTGCCCGCGCTGGACGGCTGGCGCCGGCGGGAGGGGAACCCGGAGTCCGAGCCGGACTTCGACGACTCGGCGTGGACGGCCGCCGACCGCACGTCGTCCCGCAGCACCACGCCCGTGCCCGGGGGCGGGCCCGTCCTCTTCGCGGACGACTACGGCTTCCACTACGGCGACGTCTGGTACCGGGGGCGGTTCGAGGACGCGCGCGGCATCGAGGAGGTGTCGCTGTCCTACGGCACCGGCACCCAGGGGCTGCTGATGGCCTGGCTGGACGGGCGGCCGCTGGGCACGCACCGCATGCCGGTGCCGGACCGGGACACGGCGGACCGGGGCACGTGGACGGCCACGGCCGCCTTCGGCGTGCCCGAGGAGCTGCGCGGACGGGGCCGGCACGTGCTGTCCGTGCTGGTACGGCGGATGCAGCACGACGGGGACCGGGTGGCCGGCGGGGCGAAGGACACGCACCGGGCGGCGCGCGGGCTGCTGTCCGTCGGCTTCGGGGGCGGCTCCCGGGACGTGGACTGGCGGATCCAGGGCGCCGTGGAGCCGGACCGGGTGCGCGGGCCGCTGAACAACGGCGGGCTGCACGGGGAGCGCGAGGGCTGGCACCTGCCGGGGCACGACGACCGGGACTGGGAGGCCGTGGAGTTCCCGCGCGAGGACCGGCGGCAGGGGGTGGCCTGGTACCGGACGGACTTCCGGCTGGACGTCGACCCGGGTGTGGACGCCTCGATCGGACTCACGCTCGAGGACGATCCGGAGCGCGCCTACCGCGTCCAGATCTTCCTCAACGGCTGGAACATGGGCCAGTACATCAACGACGTGGGTCCGCAGCACACCTTCGTCCTGCCGAACGGGATCCTGCGCACACGCGGCTCCAACACGCTGGCCCTGGCGGTGCTGTCCGACGGCACCACACCCGCGGGCCCGCGCGACGTCCGGCTGACGCTGCTGGGCGCGTCGGAGGGCGGGGTGCCGGTGGAGGCGGTGGACTCACCGGGAAGGTGAGCCCACCGCCCCGGGCGGGGTTCACGCCAGGCGGATCACGTTCCAGGACAGCGGCTCCAGCACGGCGGAGAGCCGGCCGTCGGCCAGGGTCGTGCCCTCGGCCGCGTGCGGGACGACCCGCTCGGGCTCGGCGAGGGTGTTGCGGGCGTCGGGGTCGGCGTCCGACAACACGCTGTGCTCGACGACCGAGGTCAGGCCGAGGCCGCCCAGGGCGACCTCGAGGGGCAGCGGCCCGGTGCGGCCGCGGTTGACGGCGAACACGGTGACCGAGCCGTCCTGCGCGCGCACGGCGGTGGCGTGCAGCAGGTCCGTCTCGCCGTACTTCCTCGTCCCGTACGTCGGCGAGTCCACGCGGACGTCCAGCACCTCGCCGCGGCCGTACTTCGAGGCCTGGGCGAACGGGAAGAACGTCGTCTGCCGCCAGGCCGGGCCGCCCGGCTCGGTCATGATCGGGGCGATCACGTTGACGAGCTGCGCGAGGCAGGCGACGGTGACGCGGTCGGCGTGCCGGAGCAGCGCGATCAGCAGCGAGCCGAAGACGACCGCGTCGGTGACGCTGTAGTTGTCCTCCAGCAGGCGCGGCGCCTCCGGCCAGTCGAGCGCGCTGACCTGGGCTTCGGTGCGGGACAGGTACCAGACGTTCCACTCGTCGAAGGAGAGGTTGATCCTCTTCTTCGACTTGAGCCTCGCGCCCACGTGGTCGCAGGTGGCGACCACGTTCTCGATGAACGACTCCATGTCCACGGCGGACGCGAGGAAGGAGTCGACGTCGCCGTCGACCGGCTCGTAGTAGGCGTGCAGGGAGATGTAGTCGACCAGGTCGTACGTCTCCTTCAGGACCGTCGCCTCCCACTCGGCGAAGGTCTCCATGGACTGGCCGGAGGAGCCGCAGGCGACGAGTTCGACGCCCGGGTCGATCTGGCGCATGGCGCGCGCGGTCTCGGCGGCCAGGCGGCCGTACTCCTCGGCGGTCTTGTGGCCGGTCTGCCAGGGGCCGTCCATCTCGTTGCCCAGGCACCACATGCGGATGCCGAAGGGGTCCTTGTCGCCGTGCTCGACGCGCAGGTCCGACAGGGCCGTGCCGGAGGGGTGGTTGGCGTACTCCTGGAGTTCCAGGGCCTCGGCGACGCCCCGGGTACCGAGGTTGACCGCCATCATCGGCTCGGCCTGCGGGCCGATCTTCCTGAGGAAGGCGATGTACTCGGAGAGGCCGAAGCGGTTGGTCTCCGTGGAGCGCCAGGCCAGGTCCAGGCGGCGGGGGCGGTCCTCCACCGGGCCGACGGAGTCCTCCCACCGGTAGCCGGAGACGAAGTTGCCGCCGGGGTAGCGGATGACGGTGACGCCCAGCTCCCGGACGAGGTCGAGGACGTCCCGGCGCAGTCCTTCCGCGTCGGCGGTGGGGTGGCCGGGTTCGAAGATGCCGGTGTAGACGCAGCGGCCGAGGTGTTCGACGAACGAGCCGAAGAGGCGGGGGTCGACTTCGCCGACGGTGAAGGCGGGGTCCAGGGTGAAACGGGCGGTGCGCATGGGGTCCTTTCGGTGCGTTGTGCGGTGCCGGTGCGTGGTGGTTGCTCGTGCCCCCGGGCGAAGGCGTCGCCCGCGTCGGTCCGGTGCCGGCCGTCCCCGGGGGGGCGGGCGCCGGTGACGCCGCCGGTGGAGCGGGCGGCGTGTCCGCCGGACTTCGGGCGCATCACGGCGGGGCCGTGGACGATCCGCCGGCCGGTGACCGGCCGGGGGCCGGGGTGGCCGGCCGCCCGGGCCGGGTGGGGCAGCGGGGCCGGGAGGGCCGCCGCCGCGACGGCCGTGGGGGGTCTGCGCGCGGTCACTGTCCCGCCAGTCCCGTATGGGCGACGCCCGCCACGATCTGCCGCTGGAAGAAGACGAACACGGTGATCAGGGGCAGGCCCGCCATCAGGCCGCCGGCCATGAGCTGGGCCCACTGGATGCCGTAGGAGTTCATGACGGTCGCGATGCCGTTGGGCATGGTCATCAGGTCGGGGTCGTTGGTCACCATGTACGGCCACAGGAAGTTGTTCCAGGAGCTGATGAAGGTGAAGATGCCGACCGCCGCGAGGGAGGGGCGGGAGAGCGGGAGGACGACGGTGAAGAGGACCCGCCAGCGGCCGGCGCCGTCGATGAACGCGGCCTCCTCCAGCTCGCGCGGGACGCCCTGGAAGAACTTGTAGAGGATGTAGACCATCGCGGCGGGCGCGCACTGCGGCAGGATCATGCCCCAGTAGGTGTCGACCATCCCCATCTGCTGGACGGTCGTGAACAGCGGGACGCCGAGGACCGCCGGGGAGATCATGAGGCCGGCCATCACCACGCCCATCAGGACGGCCCTGCCGCGGAACTCCGTGCGGGCGAAGCCGTATCCGGCCAGGGCGCTCACCAGCAGGACGACGGCGGTGACGCAGACGGAGACGACGAGGGAGTTCACGAACCAGTCGGTGATGTTGCCGGTCTCGAACATCGCCGACCACGCCTGGCCGGTCCAGTCCTCCGGCAGCCAGTGCGGGGGCACCTCGACGGCCTCCGTCTCCGACTTCAGGGAGGTGAACAGGGCCCAGGCCAGCGGCGACACGATCACCGCGGCGACGGCGGCGCCGAGCAGGGTGAGGACGATCTGGCTCGGGGTCCAGCCCCGGCGGTTCCTGGTCCGTACCGGTGCTGCGGCGGTGGTCATCGGCCGCCCTCCTCACGGTTGCGCAGCAGCCACATCCGTGCGAGGGCGACGGCCGCGATGAGCACGAAGAAGATGATGGAGACCGCGGAGGCGTAGCCCACGCGGTAGGCGGTGAAGCCCTCTTCGAGGGTGAACTGCACGAAGGTGCGGGTGGAGTCCTCGGGGCCGGGGCCGAAGTCCATCATGACGACGGCCTGGTCGAAGACCTGGAGCGAGGCGAGGATCTGCAGGGCGATCACCAGGCCGGTGATGTTGCGCAGCATCGGCAGGGTGATGCGGACCGTGCGGTGCCAGGCGTTCGCGCCGTCCAGCTTGGCGGCCTCGTACAGGTGGGCGGGGATGCCCTGGAGGGCGGCGAGGTAGAGCAGGAAGCTGAAGCCGACGGTCCACCACAGGGTGCAGACGACGACGGCGAGCATGGCGTACGACTTGTCGGACAGCCAGGGGGTCTCGATGCCGAGGACGTGGTTGACCACGCCGGTGCCGGGGTTGAACAGCCACTGCCAGAGGTTGCCGGCGACGGTGGAGGGCAGCAGGAACGGCATGAAGAAGCACAGCCGCCACAGCCACGTGCCGCGTTCGATGTGGTGGGCGAGCATCGCCAGCCCGAACGCCAGGACGGTGATGCAGGGCACGACCAGCAGCGTGAAATAGGCGCTGTGGCCGAGGGAGTCCCACATCAGGTCGTCCCTGAGGGCCTCGCGGTAGTTGTCGAGGCCGACGAAGTCCGCGTCGTCGCCGGAGATGTTGGCGTCGGTGAAGCTGAGCCACAGGCCCCGCAGCAGCGGCCAGATCACGAACAGGGCGAACAGCGCCAGGAACGGGGCGACGAACCACCCCCCGTGCTGGAAGCCCTGGCGGCGGCGGACGGCGGCGGTGCCGGCGGCGGCCCGCGCGGACGCCGGGGCCACGACGGTCTCGGCACTGGCGGTCGTCATGCGGCCGCACCTCCCTCGGCGGCGGTGCGGCCGTCCATCGGGTTCTTCATGGCGAGCAGGTGGGCGAGGACGCCCTTCATCCGGGCGGCGGCGGTCTCCGGATCGGCGGAACCGGCGGTGGAGGCCATCACGACGGGCCCGATGCGCTGGGCGAGCAGCCCGGTGGAGCCCGCGAACCACACCTTCGGCTCGGTGGCCTGGTGGTCCATCGCGGAGACGTACTCGCTCTGCGGCTCCAGCTTCCGGTACGCGGCCGAGGTGAGGGTCGGGGTGTAGGCGGGGATGTGCCCGCCGCCCGCCCACTGCCGGGCGTGCCGCACGACGTAGGCGGCGAGCCGGTGGGCGGCGTCGTTCCCGGTGCCGCCGCGGCCGGACCGGTGCGGGAGCACGAAGGCGTGGGACTCGGCGTGGGTGGCCTGCCTGCCGAAGACGGGCGGCAGCGGGACGGCGCCGTAGTCGAGCTTCGCGGTGTCGAAGACCGGCACCGACCAGTTGCCCTCCAGGGTGAACGGGGCGCCGTTGACGAACTGTTCGGCGTCGGCGGCCCCGGGGACGGTGTAGCCGTCGGTGATGTGCCGGCGCAGGAACTCCAGGACCTCGGTGGCCTTGCCGGTGTCGAAGGCGACCTCGGTGTTGCCCGCGCCGAACCAGGTGCCGCCGAGCTGGGTGTAGAAGGCGACGAACATCCACCACTGGATGTTCAGGTCGTTGACGTGCAGGCCGAGCGTCTGCAGTCCCCCGCGGGCGGCCTTCCTCGCCTCCTTCAGCACGTCGAACCACTCCTCGGTCGACGTCACCGGCACCATCCGGCCGTCGCCGCCGAGCAGGCCGGCCTTCTTCAGCACGTCCCGGCGGTAGAAGCAGAGCTGCACGTGGATGTCGAGGGGCAGGGCGTACAGCTCGCCGTCGACGACGGACCGCTTCCACAGGTCGGGGTTGAAGTCCTTCTCGTGCACGCCGTACCGGGCGAGCAGGTCCACGTCCCAGGGGTCGAGGAGGCGGCCCGGGGAGAAGCCGGGGACCCGGCCGAGGTGCATCACGGCGAGGTCCGGCGCGCGGTTGCCCGCGGCGGCCATGGCGAGCTTGGTGTAGTAGGGGTTGCCCCACTGGAGCGTGGAGTCCTTCACCGCGATGTCCGGGTGGTCCGCACGGAAGGAGTCCAGCATCGCGATCATGTTGTAGCCGTCGCCGCCGCTGAAGAGGTTCCAGTAGCGCACCCGGGTGTCCGCGCCGGAGGCGAGTGCGTCGGCCCCGGTCCCGAGCGCCGCGAAGCCGAAGCTTCCGGCGACCGTCAGCCCGCCCAGTCCGGCGAGGAGTTGTCTGCGATCCAGGCCAGGTCGTCCCATACCTTGCCCCATCCGCTCGGAGGTTGTTCGGTATGCCGAATAGCGCTCGCAACTTCGAACGGGACCGTAGGTGTCGGGCGCGGCCGCGTCAATGCTTCGGACAAGAACCCGGGGCAGGACTTCTCCCGCGCCGGCCGGGGCGCGCCCCCGCGGGCGACGCCGCGCGACGGGCACATGCGGTCATGCGCGGCCGGAGAACGGTCACCGGTTCGCATGACGCGGGCACACGTGGCCGCGTAGGCTCGAACGGCCTCGAGTACGGAGGCGGACGAGCGGCGGACGAGAGCGGGGGCACGCGATGGGCGTCGCGGACGCGGCCACGGGTCCGGCCTCGTTCCTGAGCGAGTTCTACACGTCCTTCTGGTGGATCCCGGCCGCCGTCCTGGCCGCCGCCCTGGCGATCAAACTGCCGACGATCATCCGGCTCTGGGCGGACCCGCTGCTGCGCGCGGTCGGCGGTCTGCTGCTGCTCGCCTGCGCCGTCTTCGTGTTCGTCGCGCCCTCGACCATCGTCTGGGTCAACCGGGTCACCGGCGTGCCGAACATCTCGGCGCCCTGGGTGTACTCGCTGCTCACCGCGTTCTGCGGCTCCTGCCTGGTGCTGATCATCGCCTGGCGCGACGGACTGTCCGAGCGCTCCGCCGCCACCCGCCGGGCCACCCGCTGGGTCGTCCGCGCCTACGGGGGCGTGATCGCCCTGCTGTGGGTGCTGTTCGCCCTCGCGGACGTGCCCGTGGAACGGACCCGGGACCTGGACACCTACTACGCGACGACGCCGTTCATGCGCGAGGAGATCCTGCTCTACCTCCTCGCGCACACCACCGCCGTCCTCATCACCTCGAAGCTGATCTGGAACTGGATCCGCACCGACGGACTCGACGCCTGGCTGCGCTGGGGACTGAAGTTCCTGGGCGTCGGCTACGCGCTGAACCTGGCGTTCGACGCCGCCAAACTCACCGCCGTCGCGGCCCGCTGGACCGGCAACGACCTGGACTGGCTCAGTCTGAACGTGGCCCCCGCCCTGGCCTGCCTGTCCGCCGTGTCGATCGCGGTCGGCTTCATCCTGCCGCACGCCGGCCAGTACCTGCACGAGCGCTGGCGGCTCCGCCTCGCCCACCACCGGCTGCGGCCCCTGTACCAGCTGATGAGGAGCGTGCACGGCTCCGGCGTGCCGTTCGTGCTGCGCGCCAGCCCCGAACTGCGCCTGACCCGCCGCGAGACCTTCATCCGCGACGTGCTGCTGCCGCTGGCCCGGCGCACCGACGAGCGGCTGCGCGAGCGGTCGTACGCCGCCGCCCTCGGCCTCGGGTTCGCGCCGGAGCGGGCGAAGGCGCTCGCCGCGGCCGTGGCGATCCTCGACGCCGTCGACGCCGGACCCGACGCGGACCGCGGCGACGACGCCCACGACCCCGACACCACGGACCTGCTCCGCGAGATCGGGGCCGTCTCGCGCGCCCTGCGCCACCCCGAGGACATCCGGGAGGTCCGCATCCGTGCCGCGGCCCCCGGGGACACCGTGGCGGTCACCGAGTGACCGTGCCGCGCGCGGAACTGGCCGGGACGGCACCCGTCTTGGCATATTGCACAGGTGACCGAGCCACGACCGGGGAAACGGGGAGACAGCGGTGCGTACCAGGAAGGAGATGCGTCGTCTCGCTGACGCCCTCATCGACCCCATCCGGGTGGAGGTCCCGGTGGATCCCGAGGTCCTGTTCGAGGCACTGGTCGCCTCCGTCAGCGCGTGGCGGGGGCGTGAGGTCGTCGTCCACCGCGCGGCGTTCCCGCCGCACACCGCCAGCGGGCTGTGGCTGGAACGCGAGCACCACGACGACGTGGTGGTGGACGAGCGGGCCGCCGTGTGGCACCAGATCGTGATCCTCTGCCACGAGGTGTGGCACATGAACCGCCGGCGGGCCGAGGCGGCGTCCGCCGGCGAGCAGGCCCGGCCGATCGCCGCGCGCACCGACTTCAGCCTGGCCGAGGAGCAGGAGGCGGACCGCTTCGGCATGCTGATGGGGCGTCGGCTGCGCACCTGGCTGGAGGCCTCCACCGACTCGGTGTTCGCCGCGGAGGGCGGCGACCCCGAGGACCCCCAGGACCTCGCCGGACGCATCGGGGCCGCGCTCAACTACCGCGGGACGAGGAAATGAGCGGTCTGATCAACTACACCAGCTGCGGGGTGCTGTGGCTCGGCCTGGTGGCCAAGTCCCCCGACCTGCTGCGGCACCGCCGCGATCCGTACCTGCGGTCCATCTGCGCGGTGCTGGGACTGGCCGGGCTCTGCTTCTTCCTCGGGGCGCCGCCGACGGTCGGCGCGGTCAACCGGCTCGGCGGCGTGCCGAACCTCGCCGCGCCGCTGACGTACGCGGCGATCACCGGGTACTGCGCCGCCTCCCAGGTCCTCATCGTCCACTGGCGCGGCGGGCCCCGGGTGCACCGCACCGCCCGGCGCTGGATCCTCGCCTACGCCGGTGTCGTCCTCGGCATCGCGGTGACCTTCGCCCTCGGCGACGCGCCGGTGGAGCGCCGCACCGACCTGGACACCTACTACGCGACCACCCCGTTCATCGCCCAGATGATCGTGCTGTACCTGGTCGCGCACCTCACCGCGGTGACCGTCACCACGGTGTCGTCGCTGCGCTGGGCGCGCCGGGTGCGGGGCGGGCTGCGGGTGGGCCTGGTCCTGCTCGGGACCGGTTCGCTGTGCGGCGCCGGGTACAGCGTGGCCAAGCTCGTCGCGGTGGGCGCCCGCTGGTCCGGACGGGACTGGTCGGCGCTCGGCACCGCCGTCTCCCCGGCCGCCGCCGGTCTCGGCGCCCTGCTGACGGTCGTCGGGGTGCTCGTCCCGCTGGTGGCGCCCCGGGTGACGGAGTGGCGGCGGGCCCGGCGGACGTACGCCCGCCTCGAACCGCTGGAGCGGACGCTCGACGACCTGCTCACCCGCCGGACGCTGCGGCTGCCCCGGCCCCGCTTCACCTCCCCCACCACCCGGCTGGTGTGGCGCCAGACCAGCATCCACAACGCGCTGAGCCACCTGGACGCGTACTTCGACCGGGAGGTGTACGACCGGACCTTCGCCGGTGTGCTGGAGGCGACGGGGGATCCGGAGCGGGCCGAGGCCGCCGCCTGGGCCGCGGTGATCACCGCGGCGGTGCGGCACGAGGCGGACCCGGGGCGGGAGGCGCCGCGGCCCGGCGCCTCCGGCCGGCTCCTCGACCGGGTGCCGGGACCGGCCGGCCTGGCCCGGATCGCCGACGCGCTGGCCGGGGCCGTCCCGGGGCCGCCGGCCGCCGCCGTGTCCGGCGGCAGGACCACGGCGGGGGCGGCGTGAACCGGGGGGGCCGCGGCACCCGGGGGCCGGCCGAAGGGAGCCGTCCGGCGTGAGTCTCGTCGTGTACCTGGGGGCCCTGGTCTTCGGGATGTCCTCGGTGCTGCTGCTGCGCCGCCCGCGCACGGCCGTGCGGAGCCCGCTGACCCTGTCCACCTGCGTGGCGATCGCCCTCGGCGCCCTGGTCTTCGTCTGCGCCGCGCCGGCCACCCTGTCCGCCGTCAACGAGCTGACCGGCGTCCCCAACTTCGGCGCGCCGCTGACCTACGGCATGCTCTCGGCGTACAGCTGCTCGGTGCTCGTGCTGCTGATCAACTGGCGGGGCGGCCCCCGCGGGCGGGTGCGGCGCATGGTGCTGCGCAGCATCGCCGCGTACGGGGCGCTGGTGGCGGCCATCGTCGTGCTGTTCGCGCTCGCCGACGCGGACACCGAGCGGCTGACGGACCTGGACACGTACTACGCCAACACCCCGTTCATGCGGGAGATGATCCTGCTGTACCTGCTCGGGCACAGTGCGGCGATGCTGGTGATGTGCGCGGTGTGCGTCAAGTGGGGCCGCGAGGTCACCGGGCTGCTGCGGATCGGGCTGCGGCTGATCCTGTGCGGGGCGCTGCTGGACGTGCTGGGGTTCCAGCTGGCCAAGTACACCGCGGTCGTGGCGCGCTGGTCGGGCCACGACCTGGACTTCCTGTCCACCACGCTCGCCCCGCCGATGGCCTCGCTGGCCGCGCTGCTGTGCGCGGCGGGGTTCGTGCTGCCGAGGCTGCTGCCGCCGGCCCTCGCCCAGTGGCGGGGGCTGGGCGACTACCGGCGGCTGGACCCGCTGTGGTCCCTGGTGAAGTCGGTGTCCACCGCCCCCCGGCCCCCCGCCTCCTGGTGGCAGCTCCCCCAGGCCCGGCTCCAGTGGCGCGAGGTGTCCATCCACGACGCCCTGCTCGCGCTGGCGCCGTACTTCGACCACCGGGTCCGTGAGCGGGTGCGGGACACCGCCCTGAGCGCGGGCCGCTCCCCCCACGAGGCCCGCCTCGCGGCGGAGGCCGCGATGCTCGCCGACGCGGCGCGCCGGGCCGCCGCCCGCGAGGAGCCGCCCGAGAGCACGGGCACGTACCGTCTGCACGCCACCGAAGTGTCCGGCACCGGCGGGCTGGTGGAGCTGGCCCAGGCGCTGGACCGGCCGCCCGCCGGGGCCGCGCCGACCGCCGCGCCCGACGGCGCGGCGCCGCCGTCCATGGCCTGACCCATGACCGAACCCGAGGAGCCCCATGTCGCGTAGAGCAGTCGTCATCGGTGCCGGCCTGGCCGGCACGCTGGCCGCGGCCGTCCTGTCCGCCGCGGGAGTGGACGAGGTGATCGTGCTGGACCGCGACGACCTGCCCGAGGGGCCCGAGCACCGCAAGGGGCTGCCGCAGGGACGCCACGCGCACCTGCTCATGGCCGGCGGGCTGGCCGTCATGGAGGACCTCGTGCCGGGCGTGGGCCTGCGCAAACGGCTGCTCGCCGCCGGGGCCCACGAGATATCCCTCAGTTCGGGCATGCTCGCCCTCACCCCCGAGGGCTGGCTCAGACGGTGGCGGCGCGAGGGTCCCGTCATGCTCACGTGCAGCCGGGCCCTGCTGGACTGGGAGGTGCGGTCCGCGGTGCTGGAACACTGCCCGGTCGAGGTCCGCAGGGCCGCCGTGGTGGGGCTGACGGGTTCCCCGGAACGGGTGCGGGGGGTGCGCGTCACCGCCCCCGGAGGGGACACGGACCTGGAGGCGGACTTCGTCGTCGACGCGAGCGGGCGCGGCACCCGGGTCGTCACCTGGCTGGCAGGGCTCGGGCTGCGCGGGATCGAGGAACGGACCGTGGACTCCGGTCTGGTGAACGCGACGCGCGTCTACCGGGTGCCCGAGGGGGCGGAGCGGTTCCCGCTGACCATCGTGCAGCCCGACCCGTACGGGTCCCGGCCGGGGCGCAGCGGGATGGTGCTGCCGATCGAGGGCGGCCGGTGGATGGTGAGCCTCGGCGGCACCCGGGGCGGTGAACCGCCGGCGGATCCGGAGGGCTTCCTGCGGTACACGCTCGCGCTGCCGGACCCCCTCGTGGGACGGCTGATCTCCGGGGCCGAACCGCTCACCGACGTGCACCTGAGCCGGTCCACCAGCAACGTGCGGCGGTACCTGGAGAGGTCCGCGCGGTGGCCGGAGGGCTTCACCGTCCTCGGGGACGCGCTGGGCACGTTCAACCCGGTGTACGGGCAGGGCATGTCGGTGGCCGCGTTCGGCGCGCGGGTGCTCGGCCGGGAGGTGAGCCGCTGCGGCCTCACCGCGCCCGGCCTCGCCCGGCGGGTGCTGCGCGGGGCGGCGCGGTCGGTGGACGCGGCGTGGTCCATGGCCGTCGGCCAGGACGTGCTCTACCCGGGGGTGCGCGGCGGCCGGCGGGGCGTCGCCGACCGCGCCGTCGCGGCGTACACGCGGCGCATGATGAAGGCGGCCACGGGTTCCTACGCGGCGGCCTCCGCGATCTGGGACGTCACCAGCATGCGCACGCCCCCGACCCGCATGTTCCACCCGGCGGCGCTCCTGGCCGCCCTCGCCGGCTCCCCGCTGCCGCCGCTGCCGGAGGCCCCGATGACCCCGGGCGAACGGAAGGTCCTCCAGGGCCTCGACCGGACGGGCCTCTGAGCGGGCGGGCCTCCGACCGGGCGGACGGGCCTCAGCGGACGGAAAAGCCTCGGCGGGCGGACGGTCCGGCCCCGCCGGCCCGTCCGCCCGCCCGGTCCCGGCTCAGCCCTCGAACGCCGTCGGTGCGAGGCCCCTGCCCACGCCGGGGAGCACCAGCAGCGAACCCGCCAGCGGGTGGGGCGCCGTGAGGCCCACCCGGGCCGTGGTGACGTACAGGTCGGTCAGGCCGGCGCCGCCGAAGGCACAGGCCGTGACGCGGGGGACCGGGAGCGGGATCACCCGGTCCAGGTCGCCGGCCGGCGTGTAGCGGCGCACCGCGGCGCCGTCCCACAGGGCGACCCAGACGCAGCCGTCGGCGTCGACGGTGAGGCCGTCGGGGAAACCGGCGCCCTCCTCGATCCCGGCCAGGGGGCGGCGGCCCGTGATCCGGCCGGTCGCCGCGTCGTGGTCGAAGACGTCGATGCGGCGGGTGGGGGTGTCGATGTAGTACATGAGGCGGCCGTCGGGGCTCCAGCCGGTGCCGTTGCTCACCGTCACGTCGTCGAGGACGGTCTCGGCCGTGCCGTCCCCGGTGATCCGGGAGAGCGTGCCGCCGCCGGTGGCCTCGTCGTAGCGCATGGTGCCGGCCCACAGCGCGCCGTCCGGGGCGACGGCGGCGTCGTTGGCGCGGCGGCCGGGCACGGCCTCCCGGTGCAGCCAGCGGAAGGCGCCGTCGGGGTCGAGCAGGCCGACGCCGTCGCGCAGGTTGAGGACGAGGCCGCCGCCCGCGCGGGGCTTGACCGCGCCCACGTGCTGCTCGGTGCGGCGCAGCGTGCGCCGGCCGGTGGCCGGGTCCCAGGTGTGGACGCGGGAGGCGAGGATGTCGATCCACAGGAGGCGGCCGGTGGCCGGGTCCCAGGTGGGCCCCTCGCCCAGGGCCGCCTGCGCGCGGACGGCCACGTCGAAGGTGTGCGTCACGCCGCGCTCCGGTGGCCCAGGCGCTCGGACAGCTCGGCGGCGCCCTTGACGGCCAGTTCCTCCAGCTCGCCCAGGCGCTCGTCGCTCCAGCGGATCATCGGCACGGAGATGGACAGCGCGGCGACCACCTGTCCCGTGCGGTCGCGCACCGGCGCGGCGACGCAGGAGACGTCCGGGTTGGACTCGCGGCTCTCCACGGCCACGCCCCGGGCGCGGATCTCCGCAAGGGTCTCGCGCAGGGCGGCCGGGTCGGTGATGCTGTTGGGGGTCATCGCGACCAGCTCGGCGTCGTCGGGGACGCGCGCGGCGAGCTCCTGCTCGGGAAGGGAGGCCAGCAGCATCTTGCCGACGGAGGTGCAGTGGGCGGGCAGCCTGCGGCCGGCCGCCGACACCATCCGCACCGCGTGCGTGGAGTCCACCTTGGCGATGTAGATGACGTCGGTGTCCTCCAGGATCGCCACGTGCACCGTCTCGTCGCAGGTCTCGGCGACGGACCGGGCGACCTGCTGGCCCTCGGCGGCGAGGTCGAGGTGCTCGGCGTAGCGGGCGCCGAGCTGGTACGGGCGTACGCCGAGCCGGTAGCGGCCGGGCTGGCCGGCCACCGGGACGATGTACTTCCGGGCGGCGAGCGTGGTCACCAGCTCGTGGACGGTGGTGCGCGGCAGCTGGAGCCTGCGCACGATGTCGGGGGCGGAGAGCGTCCCGTCCCCGTCGAGGAAGAGCTCGAGAATGTCGAGAGCCCGGGTCACGGCTGGTACGAGGCGTCCCACGACCGGCCCCCTCCCTAATGTGTCTCAGGCGCCTGCGTTCGTTCGAGATTTCAACAGGCGATCGGAATGGCGAACACACAGGCTAGCCATCCGGGCCGGACCGGGCAATGGCACACGGCGGGCCGGCTCCGCCGTACCTCCGCCGTCGCAGGTCACCCCAGGCGCGGGTCCCCCAGCGTGCCGCGCAGCCGCTGGGCCCTGAGGACCAGTTCCAGTTCGAAGCGGCGGTCCGGGTCGTCGATCTCGTCGCCCCACAGCTCGCGGATCTGCCGCAGCCGGTAGCGGACGGTCTGGGGATGGACGCCGAGCCGCGCCGCCACCTCCGGCGCCCCGCCCCGGGTCTCCAGCCACGCCAGCAACGTCTCCGCGAGCCGCCGCCCGTGCGTGGGACCGCAGTGCGTCAGCGGGGCGAGGCAGCGCAGCGCGAGGTCGTCGATCAGCTCCTCCGGCTGGAGCAGCACCAGCGCCTCGGTGTGCTCGGTGCAGTGCAGCACCTCGCCGGCCGGCAGCAGCCCGCGCTCCATCAGACGCAGCGCGGCCTCCGCCCAGCGCAGCGACTTCGCCGCGTCGGCGACCGCCACCGGCGGCCCGATCGCCCCGGACCAGCCGGCGAGCGCGCGGTGCAGCAGTTCGGGGCGGCCGGCCGCGTCCGGCTCGGGTATCACCATGCGCGGCTGCTCGTACTCCATGTCGAGCAGCACGCCCTGCCCCACCGCGGGCGCCACCGCCTCCCGCGCCGGGCGCAGCAGCACGCCGACGGCGACCCTCCCGGGCAGCGGCCAGCCGATCCGCGCGGCCCGCTCGGCCAGCGCGTCGGTGGGGTCGCCCCGGTGCTGTTCGGTGAACAGCAGTTCCATCAGCCGGCGTTGCAGCCGCAGCAGCTCCCCCGCCTGGCGGGCGGCGGCCTCGGCGTATCCGCGCACGGACTGGTCGACCAGGCCGTCGAGGTACTCGTAGCCCGCGTCGACCAGTTCGTACATGGCGGGCGGGGGGATGTCGACGCGCTGGCCGATGTCGGCGAAGCAGCGCCAGGCCAGGCGGACGCCCAGGCGGTAGATCGCCTGGAGGGAGTCCAGCGACCGTCCGTGCAGGCCCTCGCCGCGGCCGAACTCCTGGAAGACGCCGGGCGGCACGGTCGGCCGCCCGGCCGAGTAGTCCGCGTGCGCCACGTGCTGGACGAAGACCTCGATGGCGCGGCGGATCCCGACGAGGGCCATGGGATCGCCGGAGTCGTCGAGGACGACGGGCAGGTGGGGGTACTCGCGCCGGATCTCGCTCATGATGTGCTCGGCGAGCGCGGGCGCCTCGGCCATGGCGATCTCCGCGAACCGGCGCACCTGGTGGCGCGGTACGTCGTGCCAGGCGGAACGGGCCGCGGCGGTCCGGGAGGCGGTCACGGCCCGGTGCTCCCGGCGGTCCGCTCATAGGTGATCATGGGGGTGTTCGGCTGGTCGGGCCGGGCCTCGAGCAGGGCGACCACGCCGAGCGCGGTGCCGACGGCGAGGGCCGCGGCGAGCGCGACCGTCAGCGCGGCGGCGAGCAATCTGGACATCGCAGGGTCAGCCTCTCTGTCGGGAGGTTCCCCACCCCCGCACCGTGACCGACCACCCCCGCACCGTCGTGCCCAGTGTCGGCATGGCGTTGACACCCCGTCAAGAGGGGGCCTACGGTTCCCGGCCCATACGTCCCGCGCACATTCCTCCACGGCCTCGGCCGTTCCGCGTCGAGCCGTCCCGAGCCTCTGGAGCGCCCGGATGCGCCGTACAGCTTCCCCCTTCTCCCTGGTCCTGCTGGGTGTCGGCACCTTCCTGCTGGTGCTGGCACCGCTGCTGGCGTGGTACGTGCACCCCCGTGCCGCGGTGAACCCGATCGACATCGACACCACCGCCGTCTACACCGGCCGGGGCAGCGTCTTCGACACCGGCCGGGTCGAGACGGTGCCCGACCGGAGGATCACCATCACCCAGCGGGTGCGCGGCGACGTCGAGGACAGCGAGCGCAGCGGGAACGCCGTGTGGGACGTGATCACCACGGTCGACACGGACGCGTCCCTGCCGGCCGCCGACCCGCACGACGCGCTGGCCTTCACCCCGCACCGCTGGGTGCTGGACCGCAGGACCACCAAGCCCGTGCACTGCTGCGAGGAGACGCCGCGCATCGAGGGCGAGGCGTACCTGAAGTTCCCCTTCGACGTGCAGAAACGCTCCTACCGGTGGTGGGACAACACCCTCGGCGACACGGTCGTCATGCGCTACCGGGGCACCGCGAAGGTCCAGGGCTACACGGGGTACCGGTTCACCGGTTCGGTGCCGCCGACGAAGTCCGGCACCCGGCTGGTGCCGGGCGCCCTCGTCGACCGGCCGGAGAGTCCGCAGGTGCTGGCCGAGGAGTGGTACTCCAACCACGGCATCGAGCTGATCGTCGACCAGCGCACGGGCCGGGTGCTCCGCGCGCAGACCGGCCCGCGGCAGACCCTGCGGGCTCCGGGCGCGGACGAGGACGCGGCCGTCCTGCTGGACGCCGAGGAGATCGCGTTCACGGCCCGGACCCAGAAGGAGGCCGTGCGCCAGGCCGAGAGCGACAGCGGCCGGCTGCGCCTGCTGGGCGAGACGCTGCCGGTCGGCGCGGCCGTGGCCGGAGGCCTCCTCGCGGTGGCCGGAGGGGTTCTCGCGGCGCGCGGACGGAAAGAGGAGGAACGCCCCGGCACGTCCGGTACGCCGCACTCGGTACTCACGAAATGACATGGCGCCGGCTTCAACAAAGCCGGAAATTGTCACGTTCGTGAGTAGCCGTGACGAACGGCTGGGCGAAAACTGTGCAACCCCACCCGAGCACAGTCCGGCCGTCCCCGGCCCACGACCCCACGGCGCCCCACCGCGTCCCGACTCCCCACATCCCGAGACGAGTTGGAGCAACGATGCCCCAGCACGTGCCGTCCTCCCTGCGTGTCGCGCCCCCCGGCGCGCCGCAGCACCCCCCGGCGCTCCCCGCCCACCCCCGCCGGATCGTCTTCCTCGCCCACCGCGACCTGGGCAACCCGTCGGCCGGCGGTTCCGAACTCCTCGTCGACCGGCTCGCCGACGGCCTGACCCGCCTCGGCCACCAGGTCACCCTGCTGTGCGGGGGACCCGCGTCCTTCCGCGACTACCGGGTCGTGTCGGCGGGCGGCACGTACGGTCACTACCTCCGTGCCCGTTCCGCCTTCGCCCGCCAGGTCGGCGACTGCGACCTGCTGGTCGAGGTGTGCAACGGCGTGCCGTACCTGGCGTCGCTGTGGCACGACGGGCCCACCCTGTGCCTGGTCAACCACGTGCACACCGACCTGTGGCCGATGCGCTTCGGCGGTCCGCTGGCCCCGGCCGCGCGGATCGGGCGGAGACTCGAGCACTGGGCCCTGACCGGTGCGCGCCGGCGCGGACTGCTGGTCGCCGTCTCCCCGTCGACCGCGCACGCGCTGCACGGGATCGGCGTGCCGCCCGAGCGGATCCGGGTCGTGCACAACGGCGTGGAGGAACCGGGCCCGCCCGCCGCCCGCTCCCCCCGGCCGCTGTTCGTGGCCGTGGGCCGGCTCGTCGAGTACA
Organism: Streptomyces sp. Tu 3180; assembly: GCF_009852415.1. Lineage (NCBI taxonomy): Bacteria > Bacillati > Actinomycetota > Actinomycetes > Kitasatosporales > Streptomycetaceae > Streptomyces > Streptomyces sp. Tu 3180. The sequence continues at coordinate 2,756,820 of NZ_WOXS01000002.1, forward strand.
AGCGCATCGACCTGCTCCTGCGGCTGTGGGAGCGGGTGCGGCCGGTCACCGGCGGCCGGCTGGTGATCGTCGGCGACGGTCCCGAGCGGGACCGGCTGGAGCGCCTGGCCGGCCCGGACGTCGAGGTCACCGGGCACGTGTCCGAGGCGGAGAAGCACCGGCTGCTGTGCGCGGCCTGGCTGCTGCTGCACCCCTCCGCGGTGGAGGGCTGGGGCCTGGTCGTCACCGAGGCGGCCGCCCGCCGGACCCCGGCGATCGCCTTCGACGTCCCCGGCCTGCGGGACTCCGTGGTGGACGGCGTGACCGGGGTGCTGGCGCGGGGCGAGTCCTCGTTCGCGGCGGCCTGGTGCACCCTCGCGCTGTCCGCGCACCGCCGGGAGCCGATGGGCGAGGCGGCCCGCGACCACGCCGCCCGCTTCCGCTGGGACCGCACGGTGCGGCAGTTCCGGGCGGTGGCGGCGGAGGCCGTGGGGAGCCGGCGGCCGTGAGCGCCGGCGGTCTCCCCGGCCGGGCGAGGCCGAGAGCCGGACGGGGACCGAAGGACCCGTCCCTGCGCAGGTCCCTCGCCCTCTTCCGGGCCTTCCTGCACGAGCAGGACGACCCCGAGGCCTGTTACACGCTGCTCGCCCGTGACGCCGCCGACCAGGTCGAGGCGTACGACGGCCCGGTGGCCGGCCGGGTCGTGGTGGACGTCGGCGGCGGCAGCGGCCACTTCACCGAGGAGTTCCGCGCCCGCGGCGCGCACGCCTACCTGTTCGAGCCCGACGTGCGGGAGCTCGCCGAGAAGCCGCCCGAGGGGACGGTGGTCGCGGACGGCTACCTGCTGCCGCTGGCCGACGGGTCCGCGGACGTCACGTTCTCCTCCAACGTCCTGGAGCACGTGGCCGATCCGCAGACCTTCCTCAGCGAACTGGTCCGGGTGACCCGGCCCGGCGGGCTGATCTACGTGTCGTTCACCAACTGGCTGTCCCCCTGGGGCGGTCACGAGTGGGCCCCGTGGCACTACCTCGGGGCCGAGCGGGCCCGGGCCCGCCACCGGCGCCGTACCGGCGGGCCGGCCAAGCACACCCTCGGCGAGAACCTCTTCCCCGTGCACATCGGCGCCACCCTGCGGCACGTGCGCGCCCGCGACGACGTGCGGATCGTCTCGGCGCGCTCCCGCTACTGGCCGTTCCTCACCGAGACCGTGGTCAAGGTGCCCGGCCTGCGCGAGTTCGCCACCTGGAACCTCCTCCTCATCCTCCGGCGGTGTCCCGTATGACGACCATGGTCCAGGCCCCTCCCCCGGCAGCCGTCCCGCGCGCCGCGACCTCCGCGGACCCTCCCGGGGGCCCCCGGTCGCGGCGCTGGCTGCTGGGGTTCTGGGCCGTGGTGTTCGTGCTGTTCCTCGCGGTGCGGCCCGGCCGGCAGACCTTCGACACCAAGCTCGGCGTCACCGTCGACCCCGGGCGGTTCCTCGCCGACCTGGGCCAGCTGTGGCAGGACCGGGGGTCGTTCGGCGGGATCTCCGACCAGTACGCCGGCTACCTGTGGCCGATGCTGCCGTTCCACTGGGTGTGCGACCTGGTGCGCCTTCCGGTGTGGCTGGCGGAGCGGCTGTGGATGTCGCTGATCGTGTCGGTCGCGTTCTGGGGCGCGCTGCGCCTGGCGGAGCGGCTGCGCGTGGGCAGCGGGGCGTCCCGGCTGCTCGCGGCGGCGGCGTACGCGCTGTGGCCGGTGTTCACCACGGTCGTCGGTTCCACGTCGGCCGCCGCGCTGCCGGGGGCGTTCCTGCCCTGGGTGCTGCTGCCGCTGACGGACGAGCGCCGCACGGCCCGGGTCGCGGCGCTGCGCTCGGCGCTGGTCGTGCCGTTCATGGGCGGGGTCAACGCGGCCTCCACGCTGGCCTCCCTGCTGCCCGTCGGCCTGTACCTGCTCTCCCGCCCGCCGGGGCCGAGGCGGCGCGGGCTGATCGCCTGGTGGACGCCGGCGGTGATCGTGGCGACGGCCTGGTGGTGGATCCCGCTGCTGCTGCTCGGGGCCTACGGCGAGAACTTCCTCCCCTACGTCGAGACCGCGCGGACCACCACCGACACCATGGCGGCGACGGAGGCGCTGCGCGGCGCCGGGAACTGGGTGGCGTACCTGCACTTCGGCGAGGCGTGGCTGCCGGCCGGGTGGGCGGTGGCGTCCTCGGTGGCCGTGATCGTCTGCTCGGCGCTCGCGGCCGGGCTCGGTCTCGCCGGGATCGCCCGGCGGGACGTGCCGGAGCGTCGCTGGCTGGTGCTGACCGTGCTGGTGACGGCGCTGGTGCTGCTCGCCGGGTACGGCGGCGCGTTCGGCGCCCCGTTCCACTCGGTGGTGCAGGACTGGCTGGACGGCTGGGCGGCGCCGTTCCGCAACATCTACAAGTTCCAGACGGGGCTGGCGCTGGCGCTCGTGCTGGGCCTGGCGCACCTGGTGGGCACGGCCGCCGGAGCGCGCGGGAGCCGCCGGGCGCGCGGCCGGCGGTCCGCCCCGCTGGTCGCCGCGGTCCTCGTCCTGCCGGGCCTGCTGTGGCCGTACCTCGACGGCTCGGTCCTCGGCCCGGGTCCGTTCCGGGAGATCCCCGCGTACTGGCGGGCCACGGCCGACTGGCTGGAGAAGCACTCCCCCGACTCGCGCGCCCTGGTCGTGCCGGCCACCGCGCACGGCATCCACACCTGGGGCTCGACCGTCGACCAGCCGCTGGACGTGGTCGCCGAGTCGCGCTGGGCGCAGCGCGACTACGTGCCCTTCGGCACCCCCGGCAACCGGCGCGCGCTGGACGCGGTCGAGCAGGCCCTGCTGACCGGCGCCGAAGTGCCGGGCCTCGCCGACTACCTGAGCCGGGCGGGCGTCTTCCACGTCGTCGTCCGCAACGACCTCGACCCCGATCAGATCGGGTACGTGCCCACCACGACGGTCAAGCGCACCCTGGAGCAGTCCGGGTACGAGCGGGTCACCGGCCTCGGCCCGGTCATGACCGGCGGCGTGATCGCGGACGGCACCCCGCTCCAGGTCGAGGGCCTGTACCCGCGGCAGCGGGCGGTGGAGATCTACCGCCCGGCCGACGCGGACGTCCCGCGCCCCGGGCAGGCCGCGCTGGCCCCGATCGCCGACACGGCCGTGGTGTCCGGCGGCCCCGAGGCGCTGCTGCCGCTCGCGGACGAGCTGCGCGGCCGGCCGGCCGTGCTGACCGGCGACGGCCACCCCGGGCTCGGCACCCCGCCGGTGCAGGTGACCGGCGACGGGATGCGGCGCGCGGACACCCGGTTCGGCCTGGTCAACGCGAACACGTCGTACACGTACACGCGCGACGAGCGCAACGCGCCGGACGCCGCGCAGAACGCGGGCGAGCCGCCGCACCAGATCCTGCCGGTCGAGGGGCAGGAGCACCAGACGGTGGCCGAGCTGCGCGGCGCCCGCTCGGTGACGGCGTCCTCCTACGGCAACTGGCTGTTCCACCTGCCGCAGTTCGACCCGGTGAACGCCTTCGACGGCGACCCGGGCACCGCGTGGGCGGAGGGGTCGGCCGACTCGCCGGACGGGCAGTGGCTGCGCATCGCCTTCACCGGCCGCTACGACATGCCGGACTCCTTCGGCGTCCTCCCGCTGCCGCAGGACGGCGTGCGGGCGGCGGCGACCCGGGTGCGGGTGGAGACGGAGAACGGGTCGCAGACCGGTTTCCTCCGGGCCGGCGGCGGCAAGCAGCGGATCAAGGCGCCCGCGGGCCCGACGGACTGGATGAGGCTGACGATCGTCGGCTCGACGGCCGAGCGCGCCGGTCTGACCGGCGCGGGCTTCTCCGAGATCGACCTGCCCGGCGTGCGGGTGACCCGGCTGCTGCGGCTGCCCACCGACGCGGAGGGGTCCGCCGCCACCGCCCAGGTCGTCTCCCTGCACCGCGCCGCCGACCCCACGGGCCTGTCCGCCGTGGGCACCGAGGCGGGACTGCACCGCCGGTTCACCACCGGCTCGGCGGGGACGTACGAGGTGACGGCGAGCGCGGTGGCGGTGCCGGGCGAGGCGCTGGACCGGCTGCTGTACGAGGTGGCGCCCGAGCAGCGCGACCGGATCGTCGCCACCGCCGACTCCACCGCCCGCCTCGGTGCCGGCCTGTCCGCGCGCAACCTCACCGACGGCGACCTGACCACGGCGTGGATCGCGGGCGGGAGCCCGACCGTCCGTCTGAGCTGGGAGGGCAGGCAGCCGGTCGGCGAACTGGTGCTGGCTCCCGCCGGGGGCCTGTCGGCCCGGGCCGCCGAGGTCCACATCAGCTCCCCGGACGGCGCGGCGATCGCCGCGGTGGACGAGAACGGCTGGGTGCGCTTCCCGCCGATCACCACCGACCGGCTCGACGTCACGGTCACCCAGACCGCCCCGCTCACCCTGCACAACCCGGTCGTCGACGAGGACCTGCAGCTGCCGGTGGGCCTGACGGAGGCGTACGTCCCGGCGCTCGACCGGTACCGCACCCCGCAGCCGTCCGGCACCCGGGAGGTGTCGCTGGAGTGCGGGAAGGGCCCGGTGGTGGCGGTGGACGGCACCCTGTACGAGACGAGCGTGCGGGGGACGGTGCGGGACCTGGTGGAGCGGCGCCCGGTCGAGGTGACGCTCTGCCGGGAGGGCCGGGACGCCCGGGAGCTGGAGCTGTCCGCCGGCGACCACCGGGTCGAGGGCGGTGACGCGGGTCCGCTGGCGCTGACCGAGGTGACCCTGACCCGCGGGACCGTGCCGCGGGCGGCGCCCTCCGGGCGCCCGCTGGAGATCCGGGACTGGCTCGGCGACCACCGCGAGGTCGCCGTCGGCCCGGGCGCGGCCTCGTACCTCACGACGTACGAGAACCACAACGACGGCTGGAGGGCCACCCTGGACGGCGAGGAGCTCACGCCGCTGCGGCTGGACGGCTGGCAGCAGGGCTGGCGGATCCCGGCGGGCGCGGGCGGCACGGTGAAGCTGTCCTACGGGCCGGCCACGACGTACGACGCCGGGCTGATCGGCGGCGGGGCCGGGATCGCGGTGCTGATCGGGCTGGCGCTGTGGCGGCGGAACGCCGAGAACCCCCACGGGCCGCAGCCGGCCGCGCCGCCGCCCGGCCCGTGGCTCGGCGCGGTGGCGCTGACCCTGGCCGGCGTGGTGATCGCGGGCTGGTGGGCGCTGCTGGTCCCGGCGCTGGCCCTGGTGGCGTGGCGCCGGCCCGCGCTGCTCGCGCCGGTCGCGTTCGCGGCCCTCGCGGGAGCGGGCGGCGCGGCGGCGCTCGGGGCCGGGGAACCGGTGGGCGCCGGGACGGGGGCGTACGGGCACGTGGCCCAGCTGCTGGCGCTGACCGGGCTGTTCGCCGCGGCGGTGGGTCTCGGTGCGCGGCGCGAGCGGGCGGAGCCGGCCCGGGAGCCGGACGGGCCTGCGGACGGGCCGGGGCCGACGGCGGTGCCACCGGCGCCCGCGGCCGCCGGGTCCCGTGTGCCGGGGCTGTCGCCCGCCCCCCACACGCACCCCTGGCCGCCGGCGCCCGCCCCGGCGCCTCCTCCCGCCGCGCGGCCACCCCTCGCCCCCGACCCGCCCACGCGGCGGCTGCCCGGGGCACCGGGCGATCCGGGGAAGGGCGGCTCCGCATGACCGCTCCCCCGCGCATCCCCTTCCCCGTCGTCGACGAGGTGTCCCGGCACTGCCGGCAGGAGGCGGAGCCGGAGACCGTCCACATCGAGGTGCACCTGCCCGGGCGCCTGGACCCCGCCCGCATGCGCAAGGCGTTCACGGAGGCGCTGCGCCGGCACCCGCGCATCCTCGTGCGCGAGGCCCCGGGCCCCTGGTACCGGCGCCGCTACGAGTGGGAGCTGACCGACGAGCCGGACGTGGAGGTGGTGCGCTTCCCGCCGCCGGGCGAGGACGCCCTGCACGGCGCCCGGACCCGGGCGCTGGCCCAGGCGCCCCCGCTCACCGCGTCCCCGCCGGTCCGCCTGGAGGCGGTGGACGACGGGCGGGGAACGGTCCTGGTCCTCACCGTCAACCACACCGCCCTGGACGGCCCCGCCTGCCTCCGCGTCCTGGCCACCGCCGCCGAGGTGTACGGCGGCCGGGACAACACCCCCGCCGCCCCGCCCGTACGCCCTCCCGAGACACCGCAGGTCCCGCCGGCCGCGCCCTCCCCCTGGGCGCGGTCCGCCCGGATCGCCCGCGGCACGCCCGGGCCCCCGGCCGGCAACGGCATGCTCGTCGCCGAACTCCCGCTCCCGCGCCGCCCCGAGGGCTCCCCGTACACCGTGAACGACCAGCTCATGGTCGCCACGGCCCTGACGCTCGCCCACTGGAACCGGGAGCGCGGCGCCGCCCCCCGGCCGCTGCGCATCACCATGCCGGTGGACGACCGCCCCCGGGACGCCACCATGCCGATCGGCAACGGCACCCGGCTCGTGGAGGTGCCCTTCGGCCCGGACGAGCTGGACTCGGCCGACCTGCCCGGGCTGCTGCGCCGCACGGCCCTGCGCACCCGCGCGCTGAAGTCCCTCCCCCGGCCCCAGCTCGGTCACGGCGCCGCCCTGCTCACCGCGCCCTGGGCGCCGGTCGTCTGCCGTGCCGCCCTCACCCGGGTCCTGCGCCGGGCGGCGGCGCCCTGGATGTCGACCACGCTGCTCAGCAACATCGGCCGGGTCCCGTACCCGCTGGACTTCGGCGAGGAGGCGGGGCGGGCGCACGCCGTGTGGTTCTCGGCGCCGGCCCGGATGCCCCGCGGGCTCACCTTCACCACCGCCTCCACCGCGGGCCGGCTCCACCTCGCCCTGCGCTGGTCCCGCTCGCTGCTCGGTCCCGGCGACGGCGCGCACCTGCGCGATCTCTTCGCGCACCACCTGCACACCACGGAGGCGAGCTGAGTGACGACCACCGCACCCCCGCCCCGCGGCCTGCGCGACTTCTACGAGAACCCCGCCGTCCCGGTGGCCTCCGGCCCCTCCCGCAGCCGCCGCCAGGCCCGCATGCTGGCCCGGGCGCTCGGTCCGGCCGGCGCCCGGGGCCCGCGGACGATCCTCGACATCGGCTGCGGCGACGGCTCCGCCGCGGCCACCGCCGCCCCCTTCCTGCGCGGCCACCGCCTCGTCGGCGTCGACTGGTCCCAGGACGCCCTGGCCCGCGCCCGCGCCCGGCTGCCGCACGCGGTGCGCGGCGAACTCACCGGCGGCGGACTGCCGTTCGCCTCCGCGTCGGCCGACGCGGTGCTCTTCAGCGAGGTCGTCGAGCACCTCGTCGACCCGGACGCGGCGCTCGACGAGATCCGCCGCGTCCTGCGCCCCGGCGGTCATCTGATGCTGTCGACCCCGAACCTGGCCGCCTGGTACAACCGCGTGCTGCTGCTGGCCGGGGTGCAGCCGGTGTTCTCCGAGGTCAGCCTGCGCGGCATCCACGGCCGGCCGGGCACGGAGGTGGTCGGGCACCTGCGGCTCTACACGGCCCGCGCGCTGCGGGAGTTCGTCGCCGCGTCCGGTTTCACCGTGGTGCGCCTCGAGGGCGCCCCCTTCCACGGGGTCCCGCGCGTGCTGCGGCCGCTGGACCGGCTGGCCTGTGCCGGGCCCTCCCTCGCGTCGATCCTGCTGCTGCACGCGCGGAAGACGTGAGGGGGGCCGGGGGGCATGTGGTGGGGAGTGGCCGCCGCCCTGGTGGCGAACGTCCTCTACAGCGGCGGGTTCGTCCTGGAGAAGAGGGCGCTCGCCGCCCTGCCCGAAGTGACGGTGCGCCGGCCCGCGCGGCTGCTGCGGCTGGTGCTCGGCAGCCCGCTGTGGATCGGCGGCGCACTGGCCCTCGCGGCCGGGTTCGCCGCCCAGCTGCTGGTGTACCGCACGCTGCCGATCGCCGCCGCGCAGGGCATCTTCGTCTCCGGCCTGGTGCTCCTCGTCCTGCTGTCGTCCCGGCTGCTGGGCGAGGAGACCAGCGGCCGGGAGCGGTACGCGCTGGGCGCCATCCTGCTGGCGCTGCTGCTGGTGGTGGTGTCGCTGCGCGAGGGCGGCCCGGGCGCCGACACCGTGGGCCGCGCGGCGCCGTACCCGCTGATCCTGCTGGTGTGCGTGCCGTCGCTGGCGACCGGGGTGTGGCTGTACGCGGCCGCCGAGCGCCGCGCCCGCCGCCGCCACCGGATGCCGACCACGGGCGTCGAGTACGGCGTGGCCGTCGGCCTGCTCTACGGCGTCAGCTCGCTCGCCATCAAGGGGGTGTCGAGCCGTTCGACGGCCGGCGGGATCGGCGCCGCGGCACTGGACCTGCTGCGCTCCCCGTACCCGTACCTGCTGCTGTTCACCGGCGCGTTCGGTCTGGTGATGTCGCAGGCGGCGCTCCAGCGCTGCCGGGCCTCGCTGATCGTGCCGGTGTGCACGACCGTCTCCTGCCTGTACTCGGCGGTGCTCGGCACGCTGTCGTTCGGCGAGGAACTCCCCGACGAGCCGCTGCGGCTGGCGTCGCGCGTCGCGGGCACGGTGCTCGCGGTCGCCGTGCTGCTGGCCATGCCGAAGCACGACACCGCCCGCGAACCGGCCGGCGAACCGGACTGTGAAACCGAGGAGTTGAGGACCCGTGAACCCCGACGACCCGCTGCTGCGGATCCTGGCCTGCCCGCTCGACAAGGGCCCGCTGCACCTGCTGGCCCCCGCCCCCGGCGCGGACCGTGAGGAGAAGGGCGAGGAGGGGACGGGCGGACGGGCGGCGCGGGGGGAGGCCCTGTACAACCCGCGCCTGCGCCGCCGCTACCCGATCGTCGACGGCATCCCGCAACTGCTGCCGTCGTCCGGGGAGCAGGTCACGGAGGAGGAGCACGAGGAGCTGCTGACCCGCATGTCCCCCGCCTCCTCGCGGGGGGCGGCGCCGTGACGCGTCCCGCGCACCGGACGTCCCGGACCCCGGCCGCCCGCCTGGCGCCCTTCCTGCCCACCCGCGCCGTGGCCGCCGCGGCCCGGACGGTCTACCCCCGCTTCGAGCCCGAGCTGGCCCGGCTCGCCGACCTGTGCCCGCCGGACTGCGACACGGCGGTGGACGTCGGCGGCTGGTACGGCCCGTGGACGCACCGGCTGGCCCGGCGCGCCCGGCGCGTGGTGACCGTCGAACCGGTCCCCCACCTGGCGCGGCTGCTCACCGCCACCGCCCCGGCGAACGTACGGGTGGTCCGCGCGGCGGCCTCGGACCGTCCCGGCACGGCCCGGCTGTGGCTGCCGCCGGACGACGGCGGCGACCGGGGCGTGTCGTCCCTGGTCCGCCGGGACATCCACGGCCGTTTCCTGGACGTCACCTGCGTCACGCTGGACGAGCTCGGCCTGCGGAACGTCGGCTTCGTGAAGATCGACGTGGACGGCAACGAGCCGGCCGTGCTGCGCGGGGCGACCGGCATCCTGGCCCGCGACCGTCCGGCCCTGTTCGTGGAGCTGGAGTCCCGCATCCAGCCCGTCGCCCCCGTGGTGACGTACCTGTCCCTCCTCGGCTACGACGGCTGGGTCCTGCCCGCCGGCACCTGGGTCCCGCTGTCCCGCTTCCCCCTGGAGGCCCACCAGGCCCACACCTCGTACGTCGTCGGGCACGGCCTGCTCCGCCGGGTCCTGCCCCTCGGTCCGCTGCGGGGCCCGCGCTACGTCAACTCGGTGCTGTTCCTCCCGGACGGCCGCCGCCCGGGAGGGGTCCGGGTGGACGACGATGGTTCCCATGCCTTCCGCGAAGCCCCCCGCTGAGCCCTTCACCCCGCTCGACTTCCAGCTGGTCCTGCTGCGCCGCATGGCCGACCTCAACCCCGGCCCGGTGGAGGACGCCCGGCGCGCGCTGGGCGTCTCCCCCGCCCGGATGCGCGAGGCCAACAGGCGCTGGCAGGCGATGGTCCGCTCCCCGCGCTCCGGCCCGGCCCGGTCCCTCACCCGGGTTCTCGGCTCCGTCCTGGGCGAGCCGGAGTCCCGGTCCCCGCGCCGGGCCGGCGACCTCGACTGCGAGGCGTGGCAGTGGCCGGTCCCGCTCTGGCCCGACCTGCGCTTCGAGGTCCTGACCGCTCCCGGGGGCGCGGTCTGGAACGCGTGGCTGGTCCGCGCGCCGGGCGCCGCGCCTCCCGCCCTGCGCTCGCTGGAGGACCTGACGCCCTGGTCCTGCACGGTGGACGAGGCCGCCCGCGCCTTCGCCCCGGCCCGCCCCCTGGAGGGCACGGCGCCCGCCCGCTGGGGCCTCGCCCTCACCGCACCGGACGCCCGCGGCGAACGCCACGAGGTGGTCGCGGAGTTCACCTGGGGCCTGCTGCAGCGGACGGCGGTCAGCGGCCCCGGCCCGCGGCGGCCCTGAGGATCTCCTCCACCACGCGCGGCACGGACCCCGGATGCAGCGACAGGAACAGGTTGGGCTCCACCAGCTCCAGCTCCATCACCTGCGGCCGGCCGTCCTCGCCGTCCACGAGGTCCACGCGCGCGTACAGCGGCCCGGGCTCCCCGGACGCGCCGGGCACGGCGGCCAGGGCCTGCTCGGCGACGGCGAGTTCGGCCGGGGTCGGGGACCAGGCGGTCAGCCCCGGATGGGCGACCTTGCGCCGGTCGTAGGGCGTGCCGGGCGTGAGCACCGCCTGCTTGCGGCTGGCGTGCAGCAGGCGCCCGCCGAAGAACTGCAGCGCCCGCTCGCCGGTGGTGTCGATGCCCCGCACGTACGGCTGCACCATCGCGGTGAACCCGTCGGCGTGCATCCGCCGCAGGTGCCGTACGGCCGTGTCGTGCTCCCCGGGCGTGTAGCGGGCGGCGAACCGGGCGCCGGCGCCGGAGGTCGGCTTGACGACGTACTCGTGGCCGGCCGGGAGGTCGGCCGGGTCCCCCGGGGCCAGGTAGCGGGTGGGGACGACCGGCACGCCGGCCTCCGCGAGCTCCCCGAGGTACCGCTTGTCGGTGTTCCACCGCACCACGTCCGCCGGGTTGGCCAGCCGCGTGGCCTTGCCGCACCGCTCGGCCCACGCGGTGAACTCGGCCGCCCGCCAGCTGTAGTCCCAGGTCGACCGGATCACGGCGAGGTCGAAGCCGCTCCAGTCGACCCCCTCGTGGTCCCACGCCACGGCGGACGCCTCGGCCCCGGCCTCCCCGAGCGCCCGCACCAGGTCCGGCAGGTCACGGTCCTCGGCCACCTCGGGTCCGGGCCGGCAGGTCACGAGCGCGATACGGGGCACGACGGGTTCCCCCTCACAGGAACGGCTGGTCGGACCGGCAGGCTAACAATCCGGGGCGGGGGCGGGGTGCTTGACCTTCCCCTTCGGTGAAGCCCCAGCATCGGCGGCGGAACGCGAGACGGCCGCGAGAGGTACGGGGGACCCATGGAGATGCTGACGATCGGCGCGTTCGCGAAGGCGTGCCGGCTGTCCCCGAAGGCGCTGCGCCTGTACGACGAGCTGGACCTGCTGCGGCCCGCCCGGGTGGACCCGGACACCGGCTACCGCTACTACGCGGCCGGCCAGCTGGAGCGGGCCCGGCTGGTGGCGTGGCTGCGCCGCCTGGGCATGCCGCTGGCCGGGATCCGTCACGTCTGCTCGCTGGACGCGGGGGCCGCCGCCGGGGAGATCCGGGCGTACTGGGCCCGGGTCGAGGCGGAGACGGCCGTACGGCGGGACCTCGCCGCGTTCCTGGTCGATCACCTCGGGGAAGAGTCGAGAAGGGACACCACCGTGAACACCACTCCCCTGGAGCTGCGTTACCACGCCCACTCCGACCGGGGCCGCGTCCGGCCCGCCAACCAGGACACGGCGTACGCGGGCGGCCGGCTGCTGGCCGTGGCCGACGGCTTCGGTCCGGCGGGCGCGCCGGCGAGCAGCGCGGCGGTGCAGGCGCTGCGGTCCCTGGACACGCGGGAGACGCCGGCGGGCGGGGTCCTCGACCTCCTGGAGGACGCGGTCCGGGACGCGGAGCGGGCGGTGCGCGACGCGGCCGCCGGCGCGGAGGAGGCGGGCACCACGCTGACCGCCCTGCTGTGGACGGGCTCCCGCCTGGCCCTGGTCCACATCGGCGACTCCCGCGCGTACCTCCTGCGCGACGGCGACCTCTTCCGCATCACCCACGACCACACGATGGTCCAGTCGATGCTCGACGAGGGCCGCCTGACCCCGGAGGAGGCCGCCTCCCACCCCCAGCGCACCCTCCTGCTGAAGGCCCTCACCGGCGCCGGGACGACCGCGTCCCCGGACCTCCGCCTCCACGACGCCCGCCCCGGCGACCGCTATCTGCTGTGCTCCGACGGCCTCCCGGCGGTCGTCCCCGACACCGCGGTCCGGCGCCTCCTGGCCACCGCCCCGGCCCCGGACGAGGCGGTGCACAGCCTGATCGCCGCGGCCAACGAGGCCGGCGGCCCGGACAACGTCAGCTGCGTGGTGGCGGACGTGCCGGAGGCGGCGGCCTGACCGTCAGGAGCCGGTCACCGCTCCTCTTCCGGGTCCCAGTCCAGGAGGCGGACCTCGGCGACCGTGCGGACGTGGCGGCGCATGGCGGCGGCCGCCCGGCGGGGGTGGCCCTCGGTGACGGCGTCGAGGATGGCCCGGTGCTGGGCCAGGGAGCGGTGGGGACGGCCGGGCTGGCGGAGGGACTCCGTGCGGCTCTCGGCGATCTGCCCGGCGATGGAGCGCATGAACTCCGCGAGCAGGCCGCTGTGGGCGGCCGCCGTCACCGCCGCGTGGAACAGACGGTCGCCCTCGACGCCGTGGCCGCCCGCCTCGATCTCCTCGGCCATGTGCGCGAGCGCGGACCGCATCGCGGCCAGGTCGTCCTCCGTGCGGCGCTCGGCGGCCAGTTCGGCGAGCTTCGTCTCCAGCGCCTCCCGGGCCTCCAGCACGTCGGGGAGGCGCCGCCGGCGTTCCACCATCCGCTCGACCGGCTCGGTGTCGAGGCTGTCCCGTACGAGGTAGGTGCCGCCGCCGTGGCGCGCCTCCACCAGGCCCTGGACCTCCAGGACCACGATCGCCTGCTTCACCGAGGCCCGGCTGACGCCGAGCCGCTGGGCCAGGTCGCGTTCGGGCGGGAGGCGGTCGCCGGCCCGCAGGCCGCCCTCGGTGACGTACTGGCGCAGCCGGTCCAGGACCTGCTCGTACAGGCGCTGTTTCGTCATGGGGCGCAGGGCGTCGGTCACGGGGTCCCCCTCTCGTCGGGAGACTAGCACCGGGGCCCGGGAAGTGGTCGAGTGGCTGAGCCAATTCCTGCGCGACCCCTTGACGTCCCCCCTCCCGGGGCCCACGCTGTCCAGCCGGACGGACCACGACCGCGCGACAAGTGGTTCAGCCACTCAGCCACTGCCAGGGACCCAACGACGGGAGCCCGCATGTCCCCCGAACTCATCTCGATCCTCGTCCTGGCGGTGGTGTTCGTCATCGCCACCACCCGCTCCGTCAACATGGGCGCGCTGGCCTTCGCCGCCGCCTTCGGGGTCGGCACGCTCGTCGCCGGCCTCGACGCGGACGGCGTCTTCGCCGGCTTCCCCGGCGACCTGTTCGTCGTCCTGGTCGGCGTCACCTACCTCTTCGCCGTCGCCCGCGCCAACGGCACCACCGACTGGCTGGTGCACGCCGCCGTCCGGCTCGTGCGGGGGCGGGTCGCGCTGATCCCCTGGGTGATGTTCGCCCTCACCGGCGCGCTCACCGCGATCGGCGCGGTCAGCCCGGCCGCCGTCGCGATCGTCGCGCCGATCGCGCTGAGCTTCGCCGCCCGGTACGGGATCAGCCCGCTGCTGATGGGCGCGATGGTGGTGCACGGCGCCCAGGCCGGCGGCTTCTCGCCGATCAGCATCTACGGCTCGATCGTCAACGGCATCGTCGAGCGCGAGAAGCTCCCCGGCAGCGAGATCACCCTGTTCCTCGCCTCGCTGCTGGTGAACCTCGTCATCGCCGGGGTGGTGTTCGTCCTGTGCGGCGGGCTGAGGCTGTGGACGCGGGGGGCGGTGACCGACGCCGGGGCCGGCACGAAGGGCGCGGGGAGCGCGGAGGGCGTGGAGGGCGCGGGGAGCGGTGGCGGCTCCGGCACGGGCCCGGACGACGGCGCCGGGACCCGTACCGCCCCCGCTCCCGCCCCCACCGCCGTGGCGACCCGTCCCGACGCACCCGCGAGCGTCCCGCTCAGCGCGCCCGTCATCGCCACCCTCGTCTGCCTGGCCGCCCTCGTCGTCGCCGTCCTCGGCTTCGACCTGGACGCGGGACTGACCGCGATCACCCTGGCCGTCGTGCTGAGCACCGCCTGGCCGGACGACAGCCGCAGGGCGGTCTCCGAGATCGCCTGGCCCACGGTCCTGCTGATCTGCGGTGTGCTCACCTACGTCGGGGTGCTGGACGAGATGGGCACGATCACCTGGGCCGGCGAGGGCGTCGGCGGCATCGGCGTCCCGCTGCTCGCCGCGGTGCTGCTCTGCTACATCGGCGCGATCGTCTCGGCGTTCGCCTCCTCCGTCGGGATCATGGGCGCGCTCATCCCGCTGGCCGTGCCGTTCCTCGCCCAGGGCGAGATCGGGGCCGTCGGCATGGTGGCCGCGCTCGCGGTGTCGGCGACGGTCGTGGACGTGAGCCCGTTCTCGACGAACGGCGCGCTGGTCCTGGCCGCGGCACCGGACGTCGACCGCGAACGTTTCTTCCGGCAGTTGATGGCGTACGGAGGGATCGTGGTCGCGGTGGTCCCGGCGGTGGCGTGGCTGGTGATGGTCGTGCCCGGTTGGGGGTAGGTCCCGGGCGACGGGAGCAACCGGGCGACCGGAGGCCCCGGACGACCCGGGCACCGGTGGCCCTCGAACGGCGACGACAGCCGACGACAGCTAAGGAGTACGACGCGTGTCCTCTCTCTTCCCGGCCCTGGCCGACGGCCGGGCCGCCGACCGGCCCGCCCTGCGGTTCGGCGAGCGCTCACTGACGTACGGGGAACTCGCCGCGGCGGCCGGCGCGGTGGCCGGGGGGCTCGGGCGGGCGCGCCGGGTCGCCGTGTGGGCCACGCCGACGGCGGAGACCGCGGTCGCGGTCACCGCGGCGCTGCTCGCCGGGGTGGCCGTCGTGCCCCTCAACCCCCGGTCGGGCGAGAAGGAGCTCGGCCACATCCTGTCCGACAGCGCCCCGGAGCTGGTGCTCACCGAGCCGGACCGGGAACTCCCGCTCCCGCTGCGGGACGTGCCGCGTCTCGACGTCGGCCCGGACGGCGGGGCGGCCCCGGGCGGGCTCCCCGAGGACCGCGCGGACGACGGGGACCCCGCCCTGATCGTCTACACCTCCGGCACCACCGGCCCGCCCAAGGGCGCCGTCCTCCCCCGCCGCGCGGTCGCCGCGACCCTGGACGCGCTCGCCGACGCCTGGCGGTGGACCGGTGACGACGTCCTGGTGCACGGGCTGCCGCTGTTCCACGTGCACGGCCTGGTCCTCGGCACGCTCGGCCCGCTGCGCCGCGGCGGATCCGTGCGCCACCTCGGCCGGTTCACCACCGAGGGCGTGGCGCGCGAGCTGAACGACGGCGCGACCATGCTGTTCGGCGTCCCGACGATGTACCACCGCGTCGCGGAGGCGCTGCCCGACGACCCGGAACTGGTCAAGGCGCTGGCCGGGGCGCGGCTGCTGGTGTCGGGCTCCGCCGCGCTGCCGGTGCACGACCACGAGCGGATCGCGGCCGCGACCGGGCGCCGCGTCATCGAGCGGTACGGCATGACGGAGACGCTGATGAACACCAGCGTCCGCGCGGACGGCGAGGCCCG